>CAJUQA010000007.1 GCA_910588375.1 uncultured Odoribacter sp. | reverse complement strand
TGTGTACGATAACGGGCGTCAAAGCGAACAACATCCGTGTGGAGGGCAAAACGCGTATCGTGAGTATAGTTAGCGATACTGCCGTTATCGAGGTAACTTTGCGTTGGGACAACTCGTGGCGGGATGATTTCAATTGGGATGCCGCTTGGGTGTTCTTCAAGTACAAAAAGCGTGGGTTGGAAAACCCTTGGCAGCATGCGTATTTGAGTTCATCGGGTCACGTATTGAGTACTGCTGCCGGTAACGAGGGAGGCGGTTATGCTTACATGGTGGGTGCTAATGCCGGAAAGGTAAACGGACTGTACGTTATGCGCAATTCTATTTCGGAAGGGAATGTGAGTGTCCGCCTACAGGCGAAATGGCCACTTAACGGTACGGGACTTACTTCCACAGATTTCGGTAATGCTTTGAATGAGATTTACGTTGCCGTGCATGCCATTGAAATGGTATATGTTCCTTACGGGGCGTATTACTTAGGGGATGCTTCTTCTTACAAGAGTTTTGCGGTAGGTGATACAGCTGCCGTAGTCATTGATTCTGAAAGTGCGTTGACACTCTCCGCTAAGAACGGTATGCCGAATGTTTCTCTCTCAGCTTCCTATCCGAAAGGGTATGCCGGATTCTATGTGATGAAATACGAAACAAGTCAGGAGCAGTATGTGGAATTCCTCAACTCTCTGACCTTGGAACAGCAGAAAGCGCGGGTTGCCAATAACAACTTTGTTACCATGAAGCGCGGGGATTATGTATTCGGGGACATTGCCCAACCGAGTTGTCGGAATGGTATCGTGTTTATCGAACAACGGAAAGCAAATACCCCCGTCGTGTTCGGTAATAATCTGAATCCGAATAATGATTTGTTTTCCACAGATGACGGTCAGACGTTGGCTTGTAACTACATGAGCATCGAGGATATGATAGCGTATTGCAGTTGGAGCGGTTTGCGACCGATGAGTGAATTGGAATACGAAAAGGCATGCCGTCGTTTCTATCCTCAAGTACCGGATAAAGGAGAATACGCCTGGAATACCAATAACGGAGTGAACCGTTTAAACGGATTGGGCGATTTAAACTATCGTGGCGACCAGCGGGAACAGGCTTTGAGTTACTTGAAGAATGTAAATAGCGGTACGACAAACAGTATCAACGGTCCCGTGCGGTGTGGCTTATTTGCTACGTCGGCAACGAATCAGACACAGGCAGGCGCGACCTATTGGGCTGTCATGGAAATGAGCGGGAATCTGAAAGAACTGTGTGCGAATGTGAATTATAGCAATCTGAACGGCGGCAGTTGCGGTACGGGAGTATACAATGCCAACTTGTGGGACAAGACAGCAACGAAATATGGAGTTCGTGGCGGAGGCTTTAACAGTGCGGATGATTTACTGAGGACTTCCGACCGGACAGAGGCGATGAACTATTTTACCAGCATTACCCAACGGGACAGTACCGTTGGATTCCGCGGAGTATACAATCTTTCGGGAATTAAAATTGATGGAGGCAAGATAAAAATGTCACAAGATACCGCTTGTTGGGGAGAAACAGATGTGTTGAACGTTGTGGCCGCTTCCTGTCCCGACTTTCCCGATGTCCGTTTTCAATACAACTGGTACGTCAAGAAACCGGGAGAAGCCAAATTCGATATTGTTCCCAATGCTGCTGGAGAATCCCTCACGTACGAACATTTCGAAAATAAAACCGCTTCCCCTGTCGTTTACACCTTCAAACGCACGGGTATTTGCGCTATGGGTGTGGCAGAAAGTAATGAAGTGACGGTAAAAGTCTTGCCGGAGCCGTTTGTAGCTTCCTCTTATACATTCGACCCTTGTCCCGTTGCCATACCGCACCGGTGGACGGGATTAAAATATGACTGGAATGTAAACGGATTCCCGGATTTCTTAGTGAGTGAAGAAAATAATTCGGCACTTGTCAGCAATCTTTATAAAAACGGGAAGTATACATTGGAGGTTCGTTGGGAACAATGTCCGGATGTATTCACGGTAGATATTCAGGTTAGTAATGTAACTGTTTTAGCCTCTGCCCAGACATGGGGATATACCGGCAAAGAACAATGTATCGTGTTACCTCCGGGAAAATATAAAATGGAGGCGTGGGGAGCAAAAGGAGGGAATGCTAATAGTCAAAAAGGTGGAATTGCCCAAGGCGGCAATGGGGGATATGTCCGTGGGGAAATAAGATTGACAAAATCTCAAATGTTTTATTTGTATGTCGGATCGGCAGGAGCTCCTGCCGGAGGGGCTACATTTAATGGAGGAGGAATAGGAAGGGGGAAAGTATATCCAGGTGATCCAAACGGAGGAAGTGGTGGTGGAGCTGTAGATATACGTTTGGAAGGAGGAGTATGGAATACGTTTATGTCATTGAAATCTCGTATTATGGTGGCTTCAGGAGGCGGTGGAGCTGATGGATATGTATATGGAATTAATGGAGGGACAGGAGGCGGATTGATAGGGTATAGTGGGGGGTATTATCGCTCCTCTTATAATTATCCTTATAGTGTTGCTACCGGAGGAACTCAAATTAAGGGAGGTGTGTATGGATACGAGAATTCGAGTATATCAAGTGGTGTATTTGGAATAGGAGGAAATACGAATAGTAATGCATATGGTAGTGCGGGTGGTGGTGGATATTACGGAGGAGGTGGTGCGACTTGTGGGAATTATGTTGTGGGGTCCGGTGCTGGCGGTTCCTCGTTTGTTTCGGGGCATAGCGGTTGTGATGCGATTTCTGCAACTTCAACCTCTTCCAATATTATCCATACGGGACAACCTATTCATTATTCGGGCATGTATTTTTCCAATACTATGATGATTGACGGTGCGGGATACCAGTGGACAACGACAAAGGGAAGTTTGGTAAATATGCCGAATTTAGCGGGTACGGGTACGATGACCGGAAATACTGGTCACGGCCAAGTGCGTATTACTCCGGTGAATTAGAATAAGGAGAGTTTAAGAAATTATAAAAAACGATAGTGTTTCCAAAAACAGCATATAGACGGGTTGCAGTCGATTACTTGTCTATATGCTGTTTTTGTCAGTCATTCTTATATTGAATATATTTGTGTCATAACTATTTGCAATAGTTAATCATAATATTGGGGATTTAGGCGATTGTTGGAAGAAAATGTGTAATTTTGCATTATGACATCAGAATTAGACACACATAGCCTTCCGCTTGGCTACGCTGAATGGCGTAAGAAAATCGTGACGCTCATTGAAAATGCTAAACTCAATGCGGTAATCCATGTGAATACCGATATGCTTTCATTGTACTGGAGCATAGGTAGAGATATTATAAGCAAGAAGAAGGAGCTTGCCTGGGGTGCGCAGGTCATAGAGCAGTTATCATTAGACTTAACCCGAAAGTTTCCTGAAGATAAGGGCTATTCCGTGAGAAACCTTCATTATATGAGGCGTTTTGCTGAAAGTTATCCTGATTTCCCAATTCTGCAAGTGTCACTTGCAGAATTTAAGGACAAGCCAATTTCGCAAGCCGCACTTGCAGAATTGGCAAAGGGTAAGGATTACGTGGATATTCCGCTGTCAACCATAAGCTGGTATCATCACATCTCAATGTTGCCAAAAATTAAGAATAATGCGGAACGTGCCTTTTATATCCTTGAAACAACGCGCAATGGATGGAGCAGGGATGTGATGCTTTCAAAAATCAACAGCGGTTATATGAACGCTGTTGGTAATGCCGTCACTAATTTTTCGATAACTTTACCCGAATACCAATCGGATCTTGCACAATATGCGTTTAAAGACCCTTATAATTTTAGTTTCATAGGAACAGTGGCTTTACAGCATGAGCGTGATATTGAAAATCGCCTTGCCGAGCGCATGACCGAGTTTTTGCTGGAATTGGGGCATGGATTTGCCTATGTCGGCAGACAATATAATGTGGTGGTTGATGGTGATGATTATTACATTGATATTCTGATGTATCATCTGAAACTGCATTGCTATGTGGTTGTCGAACTCAAGGCTGTCGAGTTTATTCCAGAATTTGTGAGTAAACTGAATTTTTACATTTCAGCCGTTGACGAATATGTAAAATCACCGGAAGATAATCCGACTATCGGTCTTTTGCTATGCCGTAGTAAAAGTAATAAAAAGGCTGAGTTTGCCCTGAGAGGAATAACCCAGCCTATGGGTATAGCCCAATACGAAACAGAAAAATTGTTTAACGATGTCGCGTCAGCACTGCCGACTATCGAGGGGATTGAAGAAGAATTGAATAATGCTGAAGATTAAGATGGCAGACAGCACCATTCTGCAAGTTATTGTATCGGGTATTGAAAATTGAAAATTTTTCGTAAGGAGAGCGAAAAAAATTCTATCTTTGACAGTTCTAAAAAGAATGGAAAATATGAAGCCCGATAATAATGTACCGTTGCCGGTATTGAGACGGATGCCTTCCTATCTGTCTTTTGTGAAGACGTTGCAGAAACAAGGGGAAAAATATGTATCGTCGACACGGATTGCCGAATATATGGATATTGATTCGACGCAGGTGACGAAGGATTTGTCGCATACGGGAATCACCGGGAAGACGAGGGTCGGGTATGAGGTGGACAGTTTTGTGGAGATATTGGAAGATTTTCTGGGCTTCAGTAAGGTGGACAGTGCTTTTCTGGTGGGGGCGGGTTCGTTGGGATGCGCTTTGTTGCAGGACAAAGGTTTGTCGGCTTTCGGGCTTAGCATAGAAGCCGCTTTTGATGTGGATAAAGCCAAAGTAGGGAGTAAAGTCAACGATATAGAGATTTTTCATATTGACCAGTTCCGGGCGATGGCGGCGGAGCGGAATATTGTTATCGGTATTATTACCGTTCCGGCGGAACATGCGCAGAATGTGGCGGATCTGATGGTGGCCTGGGGAATCAAGGCTATTTGGAATTTTACACCCGCCCGGATTAAAGTGCCTGCCCATATTGTGGTGCAAAATACAACTATTTATATGAATCTGGCTATTCTGTTTAATAAATTGTATAACCGGAAATAGAGAATTTTTCTTATCTTTGCACATTACAAAAGCAGAATTACTAACTTATAAGAAATATCATGGTAAAGATTACATTTCCTGATGGAAGTATCAAGGAATTCGAGTCGGGGGTGACCGGGCTTGATATTGCGCAGTCCATTAGCCCGAAACTGGCTAAGGAGGTATTGGCGGTTTCCGTTAACGGTGAGACATGGGATTTGACCCGCGGAATTCCTTATGATGCGGAAATCAAATTATTTACCTGGGAAGATGAAGAAGGACGGCATGCTTTCTGGCATTCATCGGCTCACTTGATGGCGGAGGCTTTGCAACAATTATATCCGAATACGAAATTCGGTATCGGACCGGCGATTGAAAACGGATTCTATTATGATGTGGAACCGGGTGAAGGCGTGGTCCTGACAGACAAGGATTTGGAGATTGTAGAGAAAAAGATGTTGGAACTGGCGCGTGAGAAACAGGTGTTTGCCCGCATTGACGTGAGCAAGAAGGAGGCGCTGGAGCATTTCAATTCCATTCATGAAAACTACAAGGTTGAATTAATCAACGATTTGGAAGACGGTAAGATTACCTATTATAAACAGGGAACGTTTACGGATTTGTGCCGTGGACCGCATCTTCCCGATACGTCCTATATCAAGGCTATCAAGCTGACCAGTCTGGCCGGAGCTTATTGGCGGGGGAATGAGCATAACAAGATGCTTACCCGTATTTACGGTATTACTTTCCCGAAACAGAAGATGCTGGATGAATGGCTGGTATTGATGGAAGAAGCCAAACAGCGGGACCATCGGAAGGTGGGGAAAGAAATGGAACTGTTCGCTTTTTCACAGGAAGTGGGTGCCGGTCTTCCTTTGTGGTTGCCGAAAGGGGCGATGTTGAGGGACCGTCTGGAAGCATTCCTGAGAAAGGTGCAAAAGAAATACGGCTACCAGCAAGTGATTACTCCGCATATCGGGAATGTGAATCTGTATAAAACTTCCGGGCATTACCAGAAGTATGGAAAAGACAGTTTCCAGGTGATAACGACTCCCCAGGAAGGAGAGGAGTTTATGCTGAAACCGATGAACTGTCCCCACCATTGTGAGATTTACAAATTCAAACCCCGTTCATATAAAGACCTGCCTTTGCGTTTTGCGGAGTTCGGTACGGTGTATCGGTACGAGCAAAGCGGGGAATTGCACGGATTGACAAGGGTGCGCGGATTTACGCAGGATGATGCCCACCTGTTTTGTACGCCGGATCAGTTGAAAGAGGAGTTCATGAAGGTAATTGATATTATTTTTATTATCTTCAAAGCATTGAATTTCACGGAATTTACGGCACAGGTGTCTTTAAGGGACCCGAACGACAAGGATAAATACATCGGTACGGACGAAAACTGGGAAAAGGCAGAGCGGGCGATTATCGAAGCGGCAGAAGAGAAAGGTTTGAAGACAACCGTTGAATTGGGCGAAGCAGCCTTTTACGGTCCGAAACTGGATTTCATGGTGAAAGATGCCATCGGTCGCAAATGGCAGTTGGGGACGATACAGGTGGACTATAACCTGCCGGAGCGTTTCCAATTGGAATATACGGGAGCCGATAACCAGAAACACCGTCCGGTGATGATTCACCGTGCCCCGTTCGGCAGTATGGAACGTTTTGTAGCCGTTTTGATTGAACACACGGGCGGAAAATTCCCCTTGTGGCTGACTCCGGACCAGGTAGTGGTCATGACTGTCAGTGAAAAATCGAATGAATATGCCCAAAATGTTTTGAATTTGTTAAATAATTCCGATATTCGCACCGTTTTAGACGACCGTAACGAAAAAATCGGGCGTAAAATCCGGGATAACGAATTGAAAAAGATACCGTATTTGTTAGTAGTCGGAGAAAATGAAGCGAAGGAAAAACGGGTGTCTGTCCGTCGTCAGGGGCAAGGAGACATGGGTTCTATGACGGTAGATGAGTTTATCGAAATGATACATAAAGAGGTGGACGAACAGTTGAAGTCCATTTATAATGAATAATAACTAATTAAGGAGGATTTAATATAGCAACGAGAATGGAATTCAGAGGCTCACGCAATCCGGTCAGAAAAGAACCGCAACATAGAATCAATGAGCTGATTAGGGCAAATATGGTAAGGGTCGTCGGTGAAGATATCGAAGCGGGCGTTTATCCCTTACGTGAGGCATTGGCGATGGCGGATGCAGCCGGAGCCGATTTGGTGGAAATCTCACCGAATGCGGATCCCCCCGTATGCCGCATTATTGATTACAGCAAGTTTCTGTATCAGTTAAAGAAGAAACAGAAAGAAATCAAGGCCAAGAGTGTGAAGGTGGTGATTAAGGAGATTCGTTTCGGTCCGCAGACGGATGAACATGATTTTAATTTTAAATTGAAACATGCGAAAGAATTTCTGGAAGAGGGAGCGAAGGTAAGAGCCTATGTATTTTTCAAAGGGCGTTCAATCCTGTTTAAAGACCAGGGATCCGATATTCTGAATCGTTTTATTTCCGAACTGGAAGATTACGGGAAAGTGGAAGCTGCACCGAAATTGGAAGGGAAGAAAATGATTGTTGTATTGGCACCTAAAAAATAAGACATAAGGAGAAGCGATATTATAATTACATATTTTCTGAACACAATTAAATTACGAGAAGATGCCAAAAATGAAATCAGTGAGTAGCGCAAAGAAAAGATTTACTTTGACTGCTACGGGAAAGATTAAAAGAAAACATGCTTTCAAAAGTCATATTTTGACGAAGAAAACAACCAAACAAAAAAGAAATCTTACTCATTCTACCACCGTGGATCACGCTAATCTGAATGCCGTGAGAAAAATGTTGGTAATGTAATAAGAAACAAAAAAGTGTATTAACCGGAATGTTATGCCAGATAAGTTTTCGGTAAAACGGAACGCTAACATTCAAAAAACGAAAAATTATGCCAAGAGCTAAAAATGCAGTTGCTTCAAGAGCACGTAGAAAAAAGGTTTTAAAACAGACCAAAGGTAACTTTGGTGCCAGAAAAAATGTCTGGACGGTTGCTAAAAACACATATGAAAAAGGTTTGACATATGCGTTCCGTGACAGACGGAAAAAGAAATCCGAATTTCGGGCATTGTGGATTCAGAGAATTAATGCTGCCGTTCGGTTGGAAGGATTGTCATATTCCAAATTTATGGGCCTGGTTCATAAAGCTGAAATTGATATCAACCGGAAGGTATTGGCTGACTTGGCCATGAATCATGCTGATGCTTTCAAAGCTGTCGTTGCGAAAGTAAAAGAGCTTGCAAAGTAATTATAAAGAAATATCGCTGAAAAGGCTGTCGTGAGACAGCCTTTTTTATTAAATTAGTATTAACTTTGCGTGACACGATGAGTTTGTTTCCTTTTTTAGAAAAAACGATATATGAAAATAGCACTGCTGGGATATGGCCGGATGGGAAAGACGATAGAGCGGATAGCCGTGGAGAGGGGACATCAGATTGTATTGAAAGTGGACATCGGGAATCGGGACAAGGTGACGGATGCACAATTGAGGGAAGCGGAGGTCGCTATTGATTTTTCTGCGCCGTCGGTGGCTGTCGAAAATTACAAATGGTGTTTCAACAATGGGGTGACAGTGGTTTCCGGTACTACCGGATGGCTGGAACAGTGGCAGGAGGTTGTTGAATATTGCGGGCAAAAAGGGTGCGGATTTTTCTATGCTTCCAATTTTAGTGTGGGAGTGAACCTGTTTTTTCAGTTAAATGCTTATCTGGCTCGCCTGATGGGAGGTTTTAACGATTATAAAGTCTATATCGAGGAGACCCACCATATTCATAAATTGGATGCTCCCAGCGGTACGGCTATTACCTTGGCGCAGGGAATTTTGGATCATCATCCGGCTTATAAATCGTGGGAACTGGCGCATGAAATCCCGTTGCCCGAAGATGTGATTCCTGTCACGGCCAAACGGGAGGGAGAAGTACCTGGCATACATACGGTGCTCTATAAGTCGGAAGTAGACCAGATTCAGATCTGTCATTCGGCTTTTTCGCGGGAAGGTTTTGCCTATGGTGCGGTCCTGGCGGCTGAATTTATGCAGGGAAAGAAAGGAATATTGGGCATGAAAGATATGTTGAAAATATAAACCGGACGGTTTTGTCGGAATGAAATGCTATGAGAGAGATATTAAGAAATAAGTGGTTGAAATTCGGAATAGTCGTAGTTGTCTATCTGTTGTGGACGTTATGGGTCGGGAGTTGGTGGTTACTGCTTCTTGTGCCTGTGATTTACGATATATATATATCCCAAAAAGTACATTGGGCTTTTTGGAAGAAGAAAGGCGTGGAGAAGCAGACAAAGGTGGTGGAATGGATCGATGCCTTGATTTTTGCCGTGGTGGCGGCGACATTGATACGTATGTTTCTTTTTGAAGCTTATACAATTCCCACCTCTTCGATGGAGAAATCCATGTTGGTCGGAGATTATCTCTTTGTGAGCAAGGTGGCATATGGTCCCAAATTACCCAACACTCCTTTGGCGGTGCCTTTTACCCATCACACTTTGCCTTTTACCCGGAGTGCAAAAGCTTATTCGGAAGCAATCAAATGGCCTTACAAACGGATTGCCGGGACTTCCCGCATCAAAAGGAATGATATTATCGTATTCAATTTCCCGACGGGAGATACGGTGATTGTCGGCAATGAAAATCCGGATTATTATTCCCAGGTACGTTCCAATGCCCGGAGTTATCAGCAGGCGGAACAGAGCCGGGGGATAAACATGACACGGCAGGAAGCGGAGACGAAAGTAAAAGAGTTGATGAAGCAGCGTTTGGAAATCATTTCGCGTCCGGTGGATAAGCGGGAGAATTATATTAAAAGAGGTGTAGGAATGCCGGGCGATACGATAGAATTGCGCGAAGGGCAATTGTTTGTAAACGGGATGCCTGCGGAAAATCCGGAAAATCTCCAATATGATTATGTGGTACGTACAAACGGGACACCTCTGAATAAAAAGAAATTGAAAGAAGATATCGGTATTTCCTTTGACGATATGGGGATGATTTCTTCCACCGAATATGTTTTCCCGTTGACGGGGGAGATGGTGGAAAAACTGAAAGCTTATCCCAATGTGAAAGAAATCAGAAGAAATGTGGATGCGGGAATAAATCCGGAGATATTTCCTTTTGACCCTGTCCGTTATCCGTGGAGCGTCGATAACTTCGGTCCTTTGTATATTCCTAAGAAAGGTGATAACGTGGAGCTGTCATTGGATGTTTTGCCTTTGTATGAGCGGATAATCTCTGTGTATGAAGGGAATAAACTGGACGTGAGGGATTCCGTGATTTATATCAATGAGCAGCCGGCAAAGGATTATACCTTTCAGATGGATTACTATTGGATGATGGGGGATAACCGTCACCGTTCCGCCGATTCCCGTTTCTGGGGATTCGTTCCGGAAGACCATATCGTGGGGAAAGCTTATTTCATTTGGTTATCGTTGGATAAAGACAAATCGTTTTTGAGTAAAATACGTTGGAAACGAATGTTCAGATTCGTGCATTGAATCCGGACGGCGGGTAACATTTTATAAGGAGACGGCGTGAGATATTTGGTTTTCTTTCTGTTCGGAATTTTGGGGATAGGCAAGGGATATGCCGGCGATTATGTGAAATATGTGAGGCAAATGTATGCTGTGGAGGCGGGGACGAACTGTCTGATGGATTTCAGATTCGGGCAGGTGGTTTTAAAACAGTGGGAGAAAGACAGTATTTTGGTTGAAGCCTCTTTCCGGGTAAAAAACGTGGAAGAGTGGGAAAAAGAAGACTTGGCGGAGCATTTGGGATTTCGTCTCGATGCGTGGTCGGATATTTGGAAACTTTATCTGGAAATAGCCTCCGGTTTTAACCGGGAAGCGGATTTGAAAGCCGAAATAAATGTATGGGTGCCTCAGCGGATAACCTTGGAGCTCCTGAATCGCTTCGGGAATGTCCGTCTTCCCGAATACCATGCGCAATTGCCGTTGAGTCTTACTGCCGTGTATGGAAACATTCAGGCGGACAGTGTTTCTTCCCTGCCCGATGCCGAATTGTTTTTCAATGTATCCTACGGAAAACTGGAGATTCGTAATTGCGAAAAGGCAAACGTGCGTTCCGCTTACTCTTCCGTGGGTGTTAAATCGGCCCGTTATTTACAGATAAAAGCGGAAAAATCGTATATTGCCTTGTGGAATACGGATACCATCGTCAGTCAGGGTGAATTTAATAAGTACGATATCCACTAATCATCCTTCTTCAACTTTTTTAACTTTTTACCCCTTTAACTTTTTCACTTTTAGAAATCTCGGGATGTATGTGGCGATGTGCCGCAATTTCTTTGCCTCGTAGACATCGGCGATTTTAATCAGGATAGCAGTTTCTTCCACACCGCCGAATCCGGGATTGATAGCTGTTCCGAATGTCCGCATAGAAGGTGACAGACTCATGTAGGCATTTACCAGCGGGGGAATGTTTTCTCCCAATTCCCGCACATAACGCGAAAGGATGCGGTAATCTTCGTCATACTGGTTGCCGGTGAAAATCTCCTGCATCTTTTTCTCATCGATATTGATTTCCAGAGGATGAATCGGAGCAACCAGATTGTCGGAGTCTCGGAAATATTTCCTCATGAAGTACAGAATCATGTCCCGGGCATGGATATTGAAACTGGTATACATGGTTACCTTGCCGAAGAAATATTCGATTTGAGGATTGTCCACGGTCAGCGCTCCCAAGCCGTCCCACAGGTTATCAAGGGCAAAAAGGGATTTGCGCCCCATGCGGGTGGACTGGTAGAGGGGATGCACAAACGAACGTCCCAACTCAATCATCTTGGAGAGATACCGGCTTTTAAACTCTTCCGAGAAACGGAATAATTCGGTGGTTGCCAGATTGGGTTCCCCTTCCGCATTGAGCGAAAGATGGTCACACAAGATATAGCGGTAGCCGCCGATGATTTCTTTTTCCTTCGGGTCCCAGACAATTAACTGTTGGTAAGGTGTTTCTTTTTCTATATCGAACTCGTCGATGTCAATCTCTTTTCCCGTACCTCCGCCGGCACTCCGGAACGTGAGTTCCCGGATTCGTCCCACTTCCCGCATCAGGTTGGGGGCGTTGAAGGCATTGAACGTGTAGATTTCATTACCGGCTTTATTGGTTTTCCGCATGAATTTGTCTTCTGTCAGTTCGGCAAGAAGCTTTTCTTTTTCGACAGGGTAGATAACAGGTTGCATCCGCTTAGAATAGATTTATTAATTGGGTGCAAATATAACGATAAGTGAGCGCAATGGAAAAAGAAAGTCCACTTTCTTTTCCATTGCCGAACGAAGCTATATCAGGTGGAGCCAAATACAGCGATATTATTTGTACGAATAAAGTATTTCTTTCACTTCTGCCGCCCATTCCTGCGGTTTTTTGCTTTTGTCGAAAGTTTGCCAGGGAATGGGCTTGCCCACTTTCAGCGTGAGGGTGCTGTTCTTTTTTCGGTATGCCTCCTTGGGAAGCCACAACATTTCGATGTTGCTCAAGCCGATTTTTTTCCGGAAATTCGACAGGTTATAGAAGAAATTGGAATTTTGTCCGCCGATGTAAATGGGGACAACATCCCGTTGATGCTTGACGGCTTCCGTGATAAAGTTCTTTTTCCACTCCAAGTCTCTGACAACCCCTTTGATTTTCCGGCTGCACAATCCGGCGGGGAACATAATCATCTGACAGTCGGAGGCGTAAGCCTCTTCAATGGCTTTGACTGCCTCTTTCGACTGCTTCCCGTGTTTATTCACGGACAGGAAAATCGTGTTCAGATTTTTCAGATTCAAAAGAATATCATTTACCGGAAACTTCAGGTTCGCATAGTGTGAACCTAAAAATGAAATTAGGGCGATACCGTCCGGTCCGCCGAGGGGATGGTTGGACACGAAGAGATAACGACCGTCGGCAGGAGGCAGATTGTCAGCCTGTTGGATGTCGAGCGAAAGATTGAGATACTCCATGATGGCATTGGCAAAATCCAGCCCTTTCCGGTTGCCGTGTTTGGCTATGAAATCATTGATGTCATCCAGGCAGATGATTTTTTTGAGCCGGTTGAAAACAAAACGCGGCATCCAGCGTGCCAGTTTCGGATTTTTACTCTCGAAAACTTTCCTTAAATCGATAGGTTTCAACGTATCGCTTGCCAGTTCCGGTGTGTCATTCATAGATGATTGTTTTTACTATGACAAAAATAAAAATATATTTTAATAGATAAAAACGAACAGAAGGCGGGGAAGTGCCGTTAAATAACCCATGTAGAAATTGATTGTGAGAAAAATCGAATAAGTTGAACTAAAGCAAGAGACTATGAGACGTACTTTTTTAATGAGCCTGTTGGCCGTTTCGGCGCTGTGGGTGTTGACGGGATGCAATTCCATGAAAAAATTGCAGCGCGATGTGATTGAAACGGCTGTTGTTGGGCAAGTAACGCCTTCTCAGTTGGAGGCGGTGAATGGGAAAATAAATTTTGACTATGTGGTAAAGTTTGCTCCGAAACAGTTTGACAAGAAAATGATCCTGAAAATTACCCCGCGGATGCAGTACGGTAATAAAGTGGAAAAACTGCCGTCGCTCTATTTGCAGGGAGAAAAAGTAAAACATTCCGACTACCAGGTTGTGGCGTATAAATCGGCAACGACCGTCACCCGGAAAATGACGATGGATTTCAAGGAGGGCATGCAGAACGGTATACTCTGGGCGGATATTGAAGCTATCCGAGGCAATAAGGCGTTTGCACTCTCGCCGGTGGTTTTGAATAAAAACGGGGTGAAAGTATGGCAAAACTATAGTATCCGGATGGATGGCGTGACCTATATGCCGGTGATGACGCAAATTTTTGTAGAGGACATTCCTGCTGCCCAGCTGGGAGTAGTCAGCGGTTATGTCTTGTTTCCTGTATCCCAGTCCAAGATTACCGATGCGCAGCAACATTCCGTTGTCATGAACCGTGCGGCCGAAGCGATGAAAAAAGTATTGGGAGATAAAAACGCCACCATTACCAACATGGTGCTATATGCCTCCAGTTCGCCCGAAGGAGTGGAGAGAAGAAATAAAAACCTGACTGCGAACCGTTTCAAAGCGGCGAAAGTATTTTTTGAAAAGGATTTGGGAATAGCCGGTTTGCCGGTAACAAACGATACGAAATTTGTTATTCCCCAGTTGGTGAATGAAAACTGGGAAGGATTGTATCTGTTGCTGAATGACTCCGATATTGCGAACAAAGCGCAGATTATCTCCGAGCTGAAAGGTGCCGCTAATAACAATAAGCGGGAAGCCATCCTGGAATCTTATATCGGCAAGATTCCGGAATTGAGGAACGACATACTTCCTTTGTTGAGACGCGCCGACTTCTTTGTGTTCTATACGGTTCCGGAAATGGTACAGCAGGAAACCCAGGTGGTTTATTATATGCCTCAGACAAATGACAAGACACCGGCTGTCGGTACGCAATGGAACTGGCAACTGTTGAATGACCTCGCCGTGGGGGCCATACAGAACAAAGAATATGTAAAAGCGCAGAAACTGTTGGAAGCCGCCATTGTGCTAAAACAAGACCCAGCCTTGATGAATAACCTGGGAATTGCCTATGCCCGTCAGGGAAATATGACGAAAGCCCGGGACGTACTCGACAAAGCGCAGGTAAGGAAAGAAGCCAAATTCAATATGGGGCTGATTCTGATGCAACAGGGAGAGTATGCAAAAGCCGTGAATTACTTGAAAGATACGCCGAATATCTATTTGGCTTACTCGCAACTGAAAGCGGGGGATAACCGTGCTGCCATGGATACGTTCAGACACTTGAAGCTGACGAATGCTACGGAGTATTACATGATGGCCGTTGCTGCTGCTCGTGTGAAAGATACTTCCGTGATGAAACAGGCCTTACAGCAAGCATTTCAGATGAATCCCACTCTGAAAAAACAGGCCTCGACCGACGTCGAATTCCGCAATTACACGACCGACCCGATATTCGGATGAAACAAAGAAACCCGCCTCCCGGCGGGTTTCTTTCATAAATAGCTCGCCTTTTTCTTTAAGATACCAAACTTTTCAGAACGAAGCCTGCAGGGAAGTTTGTATGGCTTGGACTATGTATACAAAGGAATTCATCTCTATTTTGACACTTTTCTGTTTTTCTGCAATATTCGGAAATGAAAATTTTCTATATTTACCGTTGGTATGTATGTTTAACAGGTAAATCGGTTGTTATGAAACGCAGAGTAAGGTTGAGTATTTTTTCTTCGATTATTACAGTTGGGTGTTTTGCTATTTTTATTAGTATCTTTTGGCTTATTCACTGTGAGGATTGGTTGTATTATCTGTATGGAGCGCTTATTGTTGCAGTGTGCTTGGCGGGATTGTATTACAGTCCGATGAGTGTGCGGGTTACGGATAAAGACCTGGAGGTGGTGCGTAGTTTGAAAATAAAGACGATACCTTTGTCCGATATCCGGGACGTGCGTTTACTGAGTCCGACAATGGGAGCAGTGAGAATATGTGGCAGTGGCGGTTTTATGGGATATTGGGGATGGTTTCGGGAAAGAGATCTCGGAAAGTATTTTGCCTATTATGGAAAAGCTTCCGATTGTTTTTTAGTGATATTGAAAAACGGACGGAAATACATGCTCGGTTGTAAGGATGCACCCGAAATGGTGGAGGCTATCCGCAAAAGAATACAAACGGCATAACGGATAGCTGCATTATTTCACCTTATCCGGATTCTGTTTGATGTAGTCGCTCCAGTCTTTGCAGCGGGGGCTGCCGTTGGTGGGGAGTCCGCCTTGTAGGTGATGGCAGTAGGCGATGGCGATAGCGTCCGTTTCGTCCAAGGCATCGGAGGTGGTGTTGATTTCCATGAATTTGCCGAGCAGCAGGGCAATTTGCTCTTTAGAGGCGGTACCGCTTCCAGTGACACTCATTTTTATTTTTTTGGGGGCATATTCGAATATGGGAATATCCCGTTGCAAGGCGGCGGCGATAGCTACGCCCTGGGCTCTTCCCAATTTCAGCATGGACTGGACATTCTTCCCGAAAAATTGCGCTTCGATGGCAAGTTCGTCGGGGTGATAACTGTCAATGACCTGGAGCGTACGTCTGAAAATGCGTTGCAGCTTGATATAGGGATCGGTGACTTTCTCAATATCCAACACTCCGGACACAACCAGTTGGGGTTTTTTCGTTTTTCCGAGAGTGCGGATGATGGCGTATCCCATAAAATTGGTGCCGGGGTCGATACCCATAATTAATTTTTCCATAGGTTTGTTTTCAGATTTCCGTCAATGTGCTGCTGAAACAAAGATAGCGATTTTTATAACGGGAGAGAAGTGCTTCTTCAATAGGGGACAGGTGATGTTCCAGAAAACGGTTTAAAGCCTGTTCGGAAGAAAAAACAAGTTGCAGGGAATAGGTTTTCCCTTCGGGCTGGTCAATGGATACTTTGGTGAATATCGTATCTGCCGGCACTCCGGAAGAAAGAACGGGGCGGATGTAATGTTCCTGCATATAGGCGACCCATTCCCGTTCGATTTTTTCCTCGACAATGAAAGTGGTGTTGTAAATGTGCCGCATGGGATTAATTTTTCATTGTTTTCTCCAGTTCCCGATATATCTTTCCGGCTTCAATGCTGTATATACTGCCGGAATAGTCGGAAACCAGTTCTCTGTAGAGTTCGAGAGCCTGGTGGTTGTTTTGGGTACGTTTCTTCAACTCCGCCAGTTTGAAAATAGCTTCCGCCTGTATGTAGGTCTCTGCTGAATTTTTTCGGAGTGCTTCTAATAATTGTTGGGCATCTTCCAGGCGGTTTTGGGAAAGCAGTACTTTAGCTTTTGTCAAGGATGCGTAATCCGCGATGCCGGGTTTGCCGTTTTGAATCAGACTGTCTAAGGCCGTCAGGCTCTCCGTGTATTTGTTCCGGTAAATCAGATATTCCGTCCGGGCGATTTTTTCCAGGTCGTGGTTGTCTGCACCATCCTCGTAATTGGTATTGATGAAATGGCTCATCCGGATGGCATCGTTCGATATGAGTTTGCTGGTAGAGCCTTTCAGGGCGTCGAATTGTGCCTTTGCCCAAACCAGGTCGCCTTCGTAATAAGCCATGTGTGCCTTGTTCAGTTTCGCCTCATAACCGATGTCATTGTTCGGATTGGCTTTTTCGATTTGGGTATAAAGGATAGTAGCTTCCCAGGGATTTTCCATGAACGCCAATACGTCGGCACGTTTGGATTTCAAGGTATAGATAACATTGGGAGCCAGGCGCCGGATGTTTTCCCCTTTTTGCAGGATAACATTGGCGGTATCGGGCAGATGGAGTTTAGTCGTATATAGGTCTGCCATTAATAAGATAATGTCCACATTGCTGTTGATGTAACCCGATTCGTTCAGGTAATTTTGACAATCCGCGGCTAATTTCCGATATTGTTCGGATGTTACGCCGGACGTTTCATATGTCGTATACCGGCATTGCAGGCTTTCTTTCCGGGCAATGTGAAAGAAATTATTATTTTCCTTGCCGGCTTGCAATACCTGGTCATAGGCTTGCAGGGCAATAGCGTATTGCTTGCTTCGGACGGCTTCCCGGGCGATGTTCAGATACACATCCAGCTTCCCCGGTACTTTTCGGTTGAGTTGTATGCCGTGTTCAAAGGCTTTGGCATAATCCCCTGTTTGCAAAGCGAACCAAATGGCGAGTTCGTCAAACACCGGAGCATAGCCCGGTTTCTTGAGTAGGAGCTGCAATTGCTCTTTGATGACGGTGTCCACATTGTTGTTTACGTCGTAAGTTCGGGCAAAGCTGAGTTTGGAGGTTATGGTGTTCAGGTCGCCGGAATTGTTTTCAAGAGCGGACATGAACTGCTCAAACATGGCATGATAATTCCGCTCATACATGTAGTTTTCTCCCATTTCCAACATGTAGGCCTGGGGATTGTTGAGAAGTTCACGGCCTTTTTGATAGGTCTTGGCCGCCCATTCGTATTCGCGGATATTCCGGAATTTGTAAGCTAAATTCTGGATGTCGTTGTTATTGGGACGTAATTTCTTTATGGCTTTGGCGAAATATTCTTCCGCTTTCTTGATTTTTCCCTGCTGTTCGTAAATGTAACCCAAATTAATAAGGAAATCCCTGTTATTGTCGTCTGTTTTCAGATACTTTTTGAGGGTCGCTTCCGCCTCGTCATACCTTTTGCCGTTAATCAGGCAAATGATATGATAGTCTAAGTAATAGGCCGCTTTGGAACGTTGGTAGAGTTGCAGGAACAATTCGGCCGCTTTATCATAGTCCTTATTTGCGTAATAGGTGTAGGCCAGTTGCGAATCGCTCTGTTGCTGGGCCGTTAGCGCCGTGGATACGCAGATAAGGAATAAGATAAAGACAAACTTCATGGATTAACGTGTTAAAGTTTTATTTAATCAGGTCTGTTCCCATAAAGGCATGCAGCACTTCCGGCAGACGGATGCCTTCGGCACACTGGTTGTTTTCGAGCAAGGCGGCGACGATGCGCGGCAGGGCAAGAGAACTCCCGTTTAGTGTGTGAACCATCCGGTTTTTCTTTTCTTCTTTGTCCCGGAAGCGTAATTTCAGACGGTTGGCCTGAAAATCTTCAAAATTGGATACGGAACTGACCTCCAGCCATTTTTCCTGTGCTTTGGAATATACCTCAAAGTCGTAGGTCAGGGCGGAGGTAAAGCTGATGTCGCCACCGCAAAGGCGTACGATGCGATAAGGCAGCCCCAGTTTGATTAACAGTCCTTCCACGTGTTTTACCATACCGTCCAAGGCTTCGTAAGAAACTTCCGGTTTGGTGATTTGTACGATTTCCACTTTATCGAACTGATGCAGACGGTTCAATCCGCGTACGTCTTTCCCGTATGAACCGGCTTCCCGTCGGAAACAGGCCGTATAAGCGGTATTTTTTATGGGAAGCTGGTCGGCTTCCAGAATCATGTCGCGGTAGATATTGGTTACCGGAACTTCCGCTGTCGGAATCAGATAGAGTTTGTCTTCATTTACGTAATACATCTGTCCGTCTTTGTCGGGCAGCTGGCCTGTACCGTAACCGGAATCGGCGTTTACCATCAGGGGGGGCATCATTTCCTGGTATCCCGCCTTGATATTTTCATCCAGGAAGAAATTAATCAAAGCTCTTTGAAGCCGGGCACCTAAACCTTTGTACAGGGGAAAGCCTGCTCCTGTGATTTTTACTCCCGTTTCAAAATCGATTAAATCGTATTTTTTGGCCAATTCCCAATGGGGAACGTCGTTTTCGTGTTTCTGAGGTATATTGTCGACGATTTTGACGATTTCGTTGTCTGCTTCCGATTTTCCCCGGGGAACGGAGGTATGCGGCATGTTGGGCAAGCGGAGTAGTATTTCGTTCAGCTGTGCTGTCACGTCGTTCAGTTGGGGTACAAGTGCAGCAATGGCTTCTTTTAATTCGGCAGTTTCCCGGCGGGCTTTTTCCGCTTCTTCTTTTTGGCCGTTTTTCATCAATGCGCCGATTTCTTTAGCCACCCGGTTCATTTCCGCCTGCTTCGATTCCGATTCTTGCTGGATTTTGCGACGTTGTTCGTCAAGATATATGATTTTTTCAACCGATTCCCTGGCATCGAAGTTTTTTACCGCCAGACGTTCGATGACGGTTTCTTTGTTTTCCTGGATAAATTTTAGATTTAACATAGTACGATTGGTTTTAGCAGAACAAATATATAAAAAACTCCTGTATTGTCGCAATACAGGAGTTTTTATATGTTGTCTGATATTTTTTATTCAGCAGCAGTCTGTGTTGCGACAACCGGCTTAACAGAAACATACGATCTGTCGTTTTTCTTTTTGGCGAAAACAACTTCTCCATCTACCAAAGCAAACAAAGTGTGGTCTTTACCTATACCGACATTTTCGCCCGGATTGTGTACGGTACCTCTCTGACGAACCAGAATATTACCGGCTTTGGCAAACTGTCCGCCCCAAATTTTTACTCCTAATCGTTTACTTTCGGATTCGCGGCCGTTCTTAGAACTTCCGACCCCTTTCTTATGTGCCATATCGTTTTAATTTTAGAGGTTACAAAATAAATTAAGCATTGATAGCTTCAATCTGGATCTGTGTCATACATTGGCGATGACCTCTTTTCTTTTCATAAGTTTTTCTTCTTCTTTTCTTGAAGATGATAACCTTATCGGCTTTTACGTGAGCCAATACTTTTGCGGTAACTTTAGCGCCTTCTACTTTCGGCGTACCGATTTTCACGCTTCCGTCATTGTCAACCAGAAGCACGTTTTCAAATTCAACCTGAGCGCCTTCTTCTGCGTCCAGACGATGGACATACACTTTGCGGTCTTTTTCAACTTTAAACTGCTGTCCTGCGATTTCAACAATTGCGTACATTGTAGATTGTTTATTAAGTTAATACCATGGGGTGAGACCCTCGGATCTGCTTGTTGTACCCCTGAGGATAAATTTTCGTGGTGCAAAGGTAAGAGAAAAAATGAAAAGTAAAAATATATCGGACGGAAAAATACGGCATGACAGTTTGTATGCAGTCGGGGAACGTGTCAGATTTTGAATGAATGTTATGGTATTTTACGGATAATAAATAATTTTGGGCTCGTAATATGATTGTCGGATGAAAAAATTGGTTTGAATATAAATTTTAGCTTATGAAATATGTTGCTCGTTTTATCATGTGGTTGGGCGGATGGCACTACCGGGGGGAATTGCCGAAGGAGAAGAAGGCGGTCATTATCTCGGTGCCGCATACGTCCAATTGGGATTTCGTGTGGGGGGAACTGGCCTTTTTGAGTCAGGGAATTCCGGCTTATATCCTGATGAAAAAGGAATTTTTCTTTTTTCCGTTGGGAATGATTCTGCGGGCTTTGCGGGTGATACCTGTGGACCGTGGAAAGAAAGACAGCCATTTGGTGGAACAGATGGTGACGGAATTTAAGAAACGGGATTCCATGTATTTGTGTATTACGCCCGAAGGTAGCCGCAGTCGGCGGAAAAAATGGAAAAAAGGTTTTCTGGTGATAGCTCGGGCTGCCGGAATACCGGTTTATCTGGGAAGAATTGATTACAAGGAAAAATTTTGTGAAGTAGGTCCGATTTTTTGGACGACAGGCGACGTAGAGGCGGACATGAAGACCATAATGGAGACGTATAAGGATGCGAATCCCCGGCATCCGGAGAAATTTTCCTGGGGAGAATGAGTTTGTCGGAACGGATAAAATAGATGTTTTGAAGTTTGTCGTTTACATAGGAGTGGGAATGCTCTTGGTAGCCCTGTTGGCTTGTCAAGGGCGGAGGGAGCAAAATGTAATAGAGGGACGGACTCTGGTGACGGTGGAAGATTCCTTGCTACTGCCTGATTCGCTTTGGAACAAAGGCTGGCTGCTCTCGGAATCGGAACGGAAAATGAAAGAGTGCGGTTTGGTGGATGTCCAGAAAATAGATGCGACGATTCAGGTGCATTTGAAGTATGCGGATTCGTCCAACTTTATGGGGAGGGTATTGTATAAAGATTTACATAAAGCTTATTTATTGCCCGAAGCAGCAAAGGCTTTGGCCGTGGCTCAGCGGGAATTGAGGAAAATACATCCCGACAGGAGTTTAATTGTGTATGATGCTGCCCGTCCAATGGCTGTACAGCAGAAAATGTGGGACAGGGTAAAAGGTACTTCCTGGCAAAATTTTGTGAGTAATCCGGCGAAGGGAGGCGGATTGCATAATTATGGAGCGGCTGTGGATGTATCGGTAGTGGATGCTTCCGGACAGCCTTTGGATATGGGATGCGGATTTGATGAATTCGACAGAAAGGCGCGGGTGGATTTGGAAGCGGAACTGATGGAGGCGGGATTGCTGATGGAATTGCAGGTAAAAAACCGTTTGTTGTTGCGGGAAGTGATGCTAAAAGCCGGATTCAAGGTGTTGCCTGGTGAATGGTGGCATTTTAACTGGATGAGCCGGCAAGAAGCAAGGGTATGTCTGAAGCTAATAGAATGAAATATGGATTTGAAAATAGCATTGGTGCAATCTTCTTTGGTTTGGGGAAATGTGGAGCGGAATTTGAGTGATTTTAGCCGGAAGATGAAAGATTGTAATGGCAGGGATATTATTCTTTTGCCGGAGATGTTTCCTGCCGGGGCAATGATGGTAAAGCGGGAAGCGGAAGCGATGAAAGCCGAACGGGATAGAATCGCCGGCTATTACGAGGAAGTGAGGCGGAAAATGCAGGAATGGGCATGCGAAACGGGAGCCTTGATCATGGGCTCGACGGTATGTCGGGAGGGAGAATGTTATTATAACCGGCTGATAGCTGCTTTCCCGGATGGAGATGTGAAATATTACGACAAACGGCATTGTTTCCGGATGGGGGGCGAGAATGAATATTTTATACCGGGACGGAAGCGGCTGGTATTTGAATATAAAGGCGTGAAAATAGCGGCTTTTATATGTTATGATTTGCGTTTTCCGGTGTGGAGTCGTAATGCGGAAGGATATGACCTGGCAGTCTACGTGGCTAATTGGCCGGCGTCAAGACGGAATGTATGGCAAACTTTGCTGCGGGCAAGGGCAATAGAAAACCAGTGTTATGTGGCGGGTGTAAATTGTGTTGGTACGGATAATGCCGGATTGCAATATGCCGGTGATTCAGCTTTGATTGATGCGAAAGGAGAAATTGTCAGGTCTGCTTGTGCAGGAAAAGAAGAAATCCTGGTAGCAGACCTGAATTTGGAAACATTAATAACGTTCCGTAAAAAATTTGCTGTTCTTGATGACAGGGATGATTTTGAATTAAAATAGAATTTTCCGGCATTATAGCCGGATACAGATCAATCCACGTGTATCACATAATCTGCTTTGCGTGGTTTGGGGAGCGGTGCTTCCTGTGCGCTGTAACCGAGGATGCAGTTTCCGATACCTTCATATTCTCCTTCAAGACCCCACTCTTTGAGAAGGGCTTTACCTTCGGGACTATCGAAAACCTCTTTGGCCCGGTGTATCCAGCAACTGCCTAATCCTACTGCATGTGCTGCGTTCAACAGATTGCCCATGACCAACGAACCGTCATACAAATAAGTGGGATATTGCTTATCGGCCAATACCACCAGTATGACCGGCGCACCATAGAAGGGGTCGGCGTCTCTTCCCATGACCTGGGCGTTGAGTTGTGACAATCGGTTGCGTACCTCCTTGTTCGTAATAGCTACAATGACGGGCGATTGTTGCCCCATGCCGGTGGGGGCATATGTACCGGCTTCCACCACCTTTGCAATCAATTCTTTCTCAGGCATTTTATCTTGGTAAGCACGGATGGCCCGGCGTGTTTTCAACATTTCCAAAACGGCCTCTTCTTTCATATTATTTTCTGTTTTAACATCTGAACAAGAGCTTATAAATGCCAGTAATAGAGCTGATAATAAAATAGTGTATTTTGTTTTCATGACTCAGAATATTTGTAAATTTTCCTGTTGGCAAAGATATATTCTTCTTTCTATCCTTGCAAACGTCGTTATGACTATTGTAGATTCTCTTTAAAGAATACTTCCAATTTCCCGAAAGGAATAGCTTCCGTATTGTCGTATAAATCCACATGACTGGCTCCGGGAATAATCATTAGCTCTTTATTGTTGCCAGTTAATTTCTTGAAGGCATCTTCGCTGAAATAGCGGGAGTGAGCCTTTTCGCCGTGAATAAGAAGTACGGCGTTGCGGATTTCATCGCTGTATGTGAGAAGGGGGGCATTGAGGAAAGAAAGCGAGGATGTCTTGTTCCATCCTTTGTTGGAATTGAGCGAGCGTTTATGATAGCCGCGCGGTGTTTTGTAATAAGCGTAATAATCTTTTACAAATTGCGGAGCATCGTCGGGCAGCGGGTCAATGACACCGCCGGCAAGGGCATACTTGCCTTGACGGTAATCCTCTGTGCGTTGTGCATTCAGTTGCTTGCGCAATTTATATCGTTCGTCGGCGGTCATGGAGTCAAAATAGCCTTTGACATTGACGCGGCTCATATCGTACATTGTGGAGGCTACCGTTGCTTTGATGCGTGTATCGATGGCGGCAGCATTCAGGGCAAATCCGCCCCAGCCGCATATACCGATAATACCGATGCGATCTGTATCTACATTGGGAAGGATGCTGAGATAGTCCACCGCTGCACTGAAATCCTCTGTGTTAATATCGGGTGATGCCACATAGCGCGGCTCGCCGCCGCTCTCACCGGTGAACGAAGGGTCGAAAGCCAGCGTAAGGAATCCGCGTTCCGCCATCGTTTGGGCATACAATCCGGCTGCCTGCTCTTTGACGGCACCGAACGGACCGCTGACGGCTATTGCTGCCAGTTTTCCTTCGGCATTCCGGGGTTCATACAAATCGGCGGCAAGCGTAATGCCGTAACGGTTGCGGAAAGTCACCTTGCGGTGGTTTACCTTGTCGCTTTGCGGGAACGTCTTGTCCCACTCCTGAGTAAGATTCAAAGTTTCCATATTATCACTTGTTTTGAGATTCGTTTTACAATTCGTACAGCCTGTAAGCGCGATGATACACGCAAAGGCAGTTACGGTTACGGATTTCATGACTGTTTTCATATTGCTATAACTTAAATGTTTTCTATGCTTTGCCATACAAAAATAGTGTGATAAAGCCGGAGGGACATTACTGCAAAGCTCAAATGAAATTACTGAAAGGCTCAAACAAGTCGATTTATGCTCAATATATCGTTTTTGTCATGACATAGTTTTTCAGGTATAGTCGGTTTGCCCGTCTCATTTGTTCTTTCTTCACGACGAATCCGTGTTTTTCAAAAAACGGGCGGGCGGTGATGCTTACTTCTGAAGTGATTTCCATTACACCGTGTGTGGTGGCGTATTCTTCCATTTTTGTAAGAAGTGCGGAAGCGACGCCTTTTCTTTGCCAATCCTTATGTACAAACATAGAATGCAAATAGCCATCATCACTGATAGAGGCGAATCCGGCTATATTTTCTTTGTCGTCCAAAGCAGCTATGAAATATAAACCGGACAATAGTTTTTCCCAATGTTTCGTGTCATCACCGCATGATGCCCAGTCTGTGACTTCTTCTTGGGTATAATCTTGTCTATTTACCGTCAACACCGTCGAGCGGAAAAGTTCTCGTATTGCAGAAATATCCTCAGTGGTTAAAGTCCGGAAAGTGTATGAGTAACTTGTTTCTTCCATACGATATTTTTTATGAGCCTATGCAAAGATAGCGGTAGGAGAGATGCCGTACTGTTTTTTGAAAGCAGTGGAAAAATGCGACGGGTTCTTGAATCCCACTTCGGCGTAGACGTCCACGATCTTTTTACCACCTTCTTTTAGCTTGTTATAGGCGACTTCCAGTCGTTTGCGTATCAGCCATTTTTCGGGAGTTAGGTCGCTGATTTTCTTAAAGTCCCGCTTGAAAGTGGCAAGGCTGCGTCCCGTGTAGTGTGCCACATCTTCCATCGAAAATTCATACATGTAATTTTCGTTCATAAAATCCAGAATATCGATTTTCCACGGCTCATTGAAATCGAAAAGCGTCGGGGCAAACCGCTCGTCAATATGCAACAGGGCAAGCAGACCTTCCTGCATTTTCAACTGCATGAAATCGCCCTGAGGCTTTACTTCCGGATTGAAATAGGGCGTCATGGAAGCAAAAAGGCTGGTCAATTCCACGGTTTGGGGCAGTTTCATTACCCCGGCATCGAGTTTCGGAGTGGAAATTGAAAACCTGCCTTGTCCGAATTGTCCGTACATCTTACGCAGGAAAGTACGCGTAAACATTAGGAAAATACCGCAATACCGTTTCCCGTTGCACGTCCGCTTATACATTGTAATGTGGTGGTCGCGGGGAATAAAGACACATTCCCCCTTGCCGACATGAATCTGCTCGTCTCCATTGTCCAGCACCATTTCGCCCGAATAGACATAATTGAGGGCGTACTCGCGGGAACGATGCACACAGCCGCTGAGGTCGTCATAAATAAAGCTGTAAAACACATCATTATAATTAAAAATGAGTTTCATCGGGTTCTCTCCGGCAGTGTTGTCTTTTTGCATAATTTGAGAGTATGAAATATTTCCGTGGGATAAATATACAATTAATTTCCTTACGTGTGTAGTTTATTTCTTCTGCAGACTCATATGTAGAATCGGAAAAGGTTTGCCCGAAGGGTCGGTGGCATCCCTGCCTGTAACTTTGAAACCTCTGCTTTGATAGAATGCCAATGCTTGCGGATTTTCTTCATTCACATCTACCCGTCGTAGCCCTTTGACCTTGGTGGCTAAGCGGAGCAAGCGGCTCCCGTAGCCCTTTCCTTTGACGGAAGGATGAATAAAAAGCATCTCTATCATTTCGTCGCTCACTGCCATGAATCCGCAGAGTTCTTTCTGTTCGTTCTCTATACCGAATACACTCAGACAAGGCAAATATTCTGTCGGAATCTTCTCCCGAAAAAAAGCGATATCCTCTTCCGAAAGGAAATGATGGCTGTCACGTACGGCAGCTTCCCATATCGATAACAATTCCTGCCATCGGGCTGTGTCTGTAAATTCCCGTATGGCAGAGTCTTTTTGAAAACAAATCATGTCTTTCAATACGATACCGTCTTCCTTGATTTCATGGTCGTAATGATTGGTAAAGAAATCCGGAATCCGATGGGAGAAAGAAAACCCGCAGGCTTTGTAAAAATTCATCGTTGAAGGAACTTCTCCTGTTCCGAGTTGGATTATCCGTCCCGGGTATCGTTTCTCAATCCACTGTATCATTTTTTTGCCGTAGCCTTGGCGTTGAAAAGAAGGCGATACGGCTATATTTTTGATTTCCACCGCATCCCTTCCTGTTTGACTGACGACACATACGGCCATATCTCTTCCGGAAACGGCACCCACATATAAATCGCCCGATAAAAGATAACGGTCAATCATATCTTCCTGCTCATCGCCTATCAGCAGAAGGGGCAGAAAACGCTTTTTATTTATTGTCTCTAATCTTATCTCCATTAATTGTCATTCGTAATATGTATATAAACAATTTCCGAAATATCGGCAATCATCTGCTCTGTTGCCTGCATATCATACGGTGATGATTTTATAAACACGGCAATGGCATACTGCCGTCCATTGGGGAGCCGGACAAAACCGACATCATTGATACCTTGGGGCAAGCCCATTGGGGAAGAAAAACCGGTACCCGTTTTATGACCGATAACGGCTCTTTGGGGTAACAGCGGTTTTGTCAGACGATTCTGTCCGGTCGTGCACGAAATCAATGTTTCCGTCAGCAAATTTTGATAGACAGGTTCATACAACTGTTGCGTGAAGAGTTTGTTAATCAGCAATGCTGCCGATAACGGATGATTCCAGTTTTCGGAGGACGTTGCGTGATTTTCGTACATATCCCGCTCATTTACCCGGATGGCAAAATTCTTTATTCCTAACCCTTGAATGTACCTTTCTGTCGCCTCTATTCCAATAATATGGTGGAACAGAATGTCACAGGCGTTATTATCGCTCTGTTGCAAAGAATATTTCAACAATCCGGCGATGGGAATCTGAAAATTTCCGGAGGGATGAGCCTCCCGCATCGGGCTGTAAGTCCGGGGATGCAATTCACTCTCTTGAATGCAAAGCAGTGAATCGGTTGAAATCTTCTGCGCCTGCAAAACAGCGGCTACTGCCATCGCTTGGTATAATTTCATCACGCTGTTCATAAGATAGGGATACTCATTGTTTACACAAATAGTATCTTTTCTATCGGTCACTACGGCTACGCCGATTTCGGCAGAGCAGGACCGGATATATCGTTCAAGTGCCAGTTTCAGTTGTTTTTCTTGGGCACTTGCTCCCGAGAACACCGTGACTGCTACAATGAAACTGTATATGATATTTCTGAAAATGCCGTTTTTCATAGAATTAATAGAAGGTTCAGATAAACTCCCAATAATTTTCAGGAGTAATGACTTGATAGGGGGAGTCGGGGTAGGAACAGGCGAAGGCGCGGGGCTGGCGTTTTTTGCTATTTCCGTTCCATTTGAATTCAAACGTGTTCAGTTTGCCGTCCTCTTCTTCCACCAAATCGATTTCCTGTTGTTCGTGCGTACGCCAGAAGTAAAGATGCGCAAAACGGCCCGAATAGGCATGATGCTTCACCCGCTCACTGATCATGAGATTTTCCCACAATGCGCCGGCGTCATTTCTTAATTCCAGAGGGGCGAAATTCGATAACACGGCATTCCGTATGCCATTGTCGTAGAAATACACCTTTTTCCCCTTCTTGATTTCATTGCGCAGATTACGGCTGAATGAATCCAGACGGAATATGACAAAACATTTTTCCAATAGGCTGATATAAGTCTCCACCGTGTTTTTGTCCACTCCCAACAGGTTGCTCAGTTCGTTGTATGACACTTCGCTGCCCAGTTGCAATGCCAACGCCCGTATCAGTTTCTGGATTAAATCGGGCTTCTTCAGGCCTTTGAAAGTAAAAATATCCTTATACAGATAATTGTTTGTCAAAGTCATTAAAATTCGCTTGGCGTCCTCTGGTTCGGTGACCACTTCCGGATATAATCCGTAAATCATGCGGGTTTCAAGCAGACGGCTTTCTTCCCGTTGGGAACTGTTGGCAGCCAACTCCGACAAGGAAAACGGGTACAGATTGTATTCAATCAATCGCCCTGTGGCCGGTTCGTTGATTTTGTCCGCCACATCCAGCGACGAAGAACCTGTAACAATGACCTGTGTCTTTAATTTCAGGTCTCCTATGATTTTCAGCGTCAAACCGATATTCTTCACCCGTTGCGCTTCATCGATAAACACCAAATCATAAGGCGACAGGAAATGTTGCAGTTCCGTCGAGGTCTTCTTTTCCAAAGCAATCACATCGTCAGTGTTGTCGCAATTCAAAGAAAGTACTTTTTTCTTTCCCTCTTTTAATTCGGAAAGCAAAGTCGTTTTTCCTACCTGCCGGGCTCCCAGTAAAACAATGACTTTTCTGCGTTTGTAATCGGCTAAAATGGAATTTTTGATAATTCGCTTAATCATAGGATGTTTTTCTTGCAAATATAGGAAAAAAATCATTCAATTCACCAAATTCGGCAAAATTCAGTGAGTTGATTCACTAAATTCGGTTAAATTTGGTGAGTTTGTTCACTGATTTCAGCCAAATTTAGTGAGTTAATTCACCAAATTCGGCAAAATTCAGTGAGTTGATTCACTGAATTCGGTCAAATTTGGAGAGTTTATTCACTGATTTCGGTGGAATTTAGTGAATGGAATCGTGATTGTCTTTCCTTTCCGGTTTTTAATTCTTCCGACAGGAGGTTTCTGCCGAAGATTATTATTATCTTTGCGCAGGTAGTGAAATAATTTAACATAAATGAACAGATGAAATACGTATTACTCACTTTTTTAAGTATGGGAATTATGATGCCTGTTGTTGCCCAGCAAGGAGGAGAAAAAACGCAGGAGGGAAAGATTCTGACCATGGAAGAGGCTGTCTTGGGATATGGACTGTGGCCTCAATCACGTGCCGTTCAATGGCAGGGAGACCGGAATGTACTGACATACATCGAGGAAAAGAATCTTATGGCTGAAACTGCCGACCGAGGAGAAAAAACAGTCTTGATGACACTTGATGAGCTGAACGGCCTTCTGGGAAGCGAATTGAAAGGATGGCCGCAATATGCTTGGCAAGACGGAAAAACATTGGTGATAGTTCGCAAAGGAAAACGGACGGAAATCGACATGGAAAGTAAGCGGATATTGCGGTCGATTCCCGTACCGGAAAAAGCAGCCGATCTGACCTATAACGGCAAGGATGCCTATGCTTTTACACGCGGCAACAATCTCTATTATTCCGACGAACGCGGCAATGAATATCCCGTTACCAAGGATGCAGACCCTAATATCGTAAACGGCCAGTCGGTTAGCCGGAACGAAATGGGTATCCACAATGGCATCTTTTGGTCGCCCGACGGGAAGAAACTGGCCTTTTACCGCAAAGACGAGAGCCAGGTGAGCACGTTCCCGTTATTGGATATTACCACCCGTACCGGTTCATTGAAAGAGATTAAATACCCGATGACGGGAATGCCGTCCGAGCAGATTAGTGTGGGGGTATATGATTTGGCCTCCCAACGGACGGTGTTTTTGGATGTCACGGATTTCGGACGCGAACAATATTTGACCAATGTTACATGGGATCCGGCTTCGGAAATGATTTATCTGCAGGTGGTTGACCGGGCGCAGAAACAGGTGCATTTGAACAAATACAATGCCCGTAACGGTGAGTTTGTAAAAACATTGCTGAAAGAGAAAAATGACCGTTGGGTAGAACCGAGCGACCCGTTGGTGTTTTTGAAAAATGATGCCGGTCATTTCCTTTATCGTACTGATAATCGTGACGGCTACCGGAACCTGTATCTCTGTGACACGGAAGGTCGGAATGTGCGTCGCTTGACAGATGTGGATGCCGATGTGACTTATGCCGGACAAGATGGACGTCATGTGTATTATACGTCGGCGGAGGTAAGTCCGGTAGACAACCATTTGTTTCGGGTAGACGTGAAAACAGGGAAGAAAACCCGACTGACGACGGCGGAAGGCTGGCATCGGGCGATATTGAGCAAGGACGGCAAATATTTTGTAGATAGCTATAGCAGTCTCAATGTGCCGCGTGTTATCGAATTACGTCAAACGGATGGTAAGACTGTGCGTGAATTGCTACGGGCGGAAAATCCGACGAAAAATTACAACTACGGGGAGATTACTTTGGGAAGCCTGAAAAGTGCCGACGGGAAATTTGATAACTATTACCGCCTCATTAAGCCGATGAATTTCGACCCGACTAAAAAATACCCTGTGATTCTTTACGTATACGGCGGCCCTCATTCACAAATGGTGAAGAACACCTGGCAGGCGGAACTGCGCCGTTGGGAGATGTACATGGCACAGCATGGGTATGTCGTATTTGTTATGGACAACCGGGGTACCTCCAATCAGGGAGCGGAATATGAGAAAGCCATTCACCGCTATTGCGGACAGGCGGAAATGGCCGACCAGATGAAAGGCATCGAATTTTTGAAATCACAGCCTTGGGTCGATGCCGACCGCATTGGGGTACACGGCTGGAGCTACGGCGGTTTCATGACCATTTCTTTGATAACGAATTATCCCGACGTATTTAAAGTGGCTGTAGCCGGAGGACCGGTAATTGACTGGAAATGGTATGAAGTGATGTATGGTGAACGCTACATGGAAACTCCCCAAAGCAATCCGGAAGGATATGCCAAAGTCAGCCTGATGAACAAAGCGAAAGATTTGAAAGGCAAATTGCTGATTTGTCAGGGTGCGATTGACAACACCGTGTTGTGGGAACACAGCCTGAGTTTTATACGTGAGTGCATCAAAAACCAGGTGCAGGTAGACTATTTCCCCTATCCTTGCGCTGAGCACAATGTATTCGGGCGCGACCGCATCCATCTGATGCAGAAAGTCACCGACTACTTTGAAGACTATCTGAAATAAAAGTCGCTCACCCCTTTTTTAGTAAAATGAAAACCTTGGGAAAATATATATTGCGATATGGTTACTCTAAGATAACAGGTTTTGTTGCCTGTTTCCCTTCCGTTTTCTCTCCGTTCCGGAACGGAGAGAAAACGGAGGAATAACGGAGCCATAACGACAGCATGTATAAGAGGGGGTGAGGTCTTGTCGAGGAGAATGCAGTGTATTCCCCTTGTTGAAGGAAGGAAAAAATGTTTATCTTTAAACTTTTAAACCAAAAAGGGAAAGCCGATGCGCATAGACATATTGAGTGTGGTGCCCGAATTGCTTGAAAGCCCGTTGAACCATTCCATTGTGAAACGGGCGCGGGCAAAAGGGGTTGTTGAAATTTATATTCATAACATCCGCGATTGGTCGAAAGATAAATTCCGGAAAGTGGACGATTATCCTTTTGGCGGAGAAGCGGGAATGGTGATGATGATACAGCCGATATTCGACTGCATCAACGAATTGACCTCTCAGCGGAAATACGACGAAATTATATATACCTCGCCCGATGCGCCGGTGTTTAATCAGAAGACGGCAAACGAACTGTCGCTGAAAGAGAACATCATGATTCTTTGCGGTCATTACAAAGGCATAGACCAGCGTATCCGGGAGCATCTCATTACCCGTGAAATTTCTGTGGGCGATTTCGTGTTGACGGGGGGAGAGTTGCCGGCGTGTATCATGACGGATGCCATTGTCCGGCTGATACCCGGAGCGATGAGTGACGAAAGTTCGGCGTTGAGCGATTCTTTTCAGGACAACCTGCTGGCGGCTCCGGTTTATACCCGTCCGGCGGAGTTCAACGGCTGGAAGGTGCCCGATATCCTGCTTTCCGGCAATCATGCGAAAATTCGTGAATGGCAGGAAGAACAGGCTTATGAGCGTACCCGGCTCTTGCGTCCTGACCTATTGGAATAAGAGGGCTTGGGAAAAAAGGGGGGAATAGTGTATATTTGTAGAAGTAGAAACTTAAACGGTATGATTATGAAAAAATCTTTTCTTTTTTTGGCAGATGGCTTTGAAGAAACGGAAGCTATCGGCACATTGGATGTGTTGCGACGCGGAGGCGTGGAAGTACGGACGGTGGCAGTCATGGGGAAACAGGAGGTGAAAGGGGCTCACGGTGTAGTAGTAAAAGCGGATATCATGTTGCATGAGATGCTGAAAGAAGAGGGGGAATTTCTTATTTTTCCCGGCGGGATGCCCGGGGCGCAGAATCTGTCGGAATGCGGGGAACTGATGGATTATTTACAGGGGCATTTCTCACGACAGGGGAAAGTGGCGGCGATATGTGCCGCTCCGGTGCTGGTGTTGGGTAAATTGCCCTTGAAGAAAGACATCCGGATGACCTGCTATCCGGGATTTGAAAGCCACTTGCCGGAAATAGCCGTCCTGCCCGAAGGAGTTGTGGTTGATGGTAATATCATTACCGGACGTGGACCCGGTTATAGTTTCGCTTTTGGTTTGGCTATCGTAGAGCATTTGTGCGGCAAGGAAAAAGCGGAAGAAGTGGCAGCAGGTATGTTGCTTTAAAATAGGAAAAATATTTCCCCGGCCCTGTTTTATGCCGGGGAATTTTTTTATTTTTTCAAGGCTTTTACAATCTTTTCCTGCGGAAGGGGTTTGGTACAGAGAAACCAATCGTAACAAGTAGTTGCTTCTTCCGGGTCTTTTTTCTTCTTATCTATTTCTTCCATGGATTTCGGGGCGGGAACAATCACATCATCGCCGGGATGCCAGTCTGCCGGCAATGCCACTTCAAATTTATCAATGGTTTGCAGTCCGATAAGCACTCTTTTGAGTTCGTCGAAATTGCGTCCCAACGCCATCGGATAATAAATGATTGCCCGGATAATGTTATGGGGGTCGATGAAATAGACGGTACGCACGGCCTGTGTGGTACTTTCGCCCGGATGTAACATGCCGTATGCTTGTGCGATATTCATGGAAAGGTCTGCAATCAGGGGGAAATGGAATTCGATATTGTTCATTCCTTTGTAGTTCATTTTCTCCATGGTGTGCAGCCAGGCCATGTGACTGGGAATGCTGTCGATGGATAGCCCGATTAACTGGCAATTCAGTGCCTCAAATTCGCAGGCCGAATGGCCGAATGTCAACAATTCGGAGGTACAGACGGAGGTAAAATCGGAAGGATGGCTGAAGAATATCACCCATTTCCCTTCGAAATCTTCCGGAAAACTGATTTCACCTTCTGTCGTTATCGCTTTAAAAGCGGGGGCTTCGTCTCCGATGCGGAGCATGGTGTTTAGTTCTTTTTCCATATAGTATGATGTATTAACTTGTTAAATATACCGAAATTTACGAGAGAGAGACTTGTTTTGTTTTTGAAAAGGACAAAACAAGAGAGGGAAAAGAAAGAAAAATGTTCGATAATCCGGAGGGATTCATTAATTTTGTTGCCATCCGGTTGTATCCGGGGAAATTAGGCTATGACAGTAAAAGTAATATTGAGTTGTATCGCGGCATTGCTTGCCCTGGTGAATCCTTTGCAAAAGATTCTTATTGTGACTTCCCTGCAGGAGCGTTTTTCTCCCGGTGAGTTGCGTTATATTTCTCTGAAATCTACGGTCACGGCAGCGGTGATTCTGATTTTTTTCCTGTTTTTGGGTGAATTGACATTCAATTATGTGTTTCGGGTCGAACTATATTCTTTTCAGATTACCTGCGGGGCGGTTTTGATTTACAACGGGCTTTCCGGTTTGTTGAAGGGATTTTTTCTGAAAGTGGATGAACATATTAAATTGGCCGACCTGACGACCGTTCCGATAGCCATTCCGATGATTGCGGGGCCTGCTACGATTACGGCGGCGGTGACTTTCCCTATGCAATACGGGCGGGAAATGACGATTATCGCCATTTTGTTCGCTTTGGCCATTAATTTGATGTGTATGCTTCAGGCGCGTCGTATCGGAAATGTCCTGATAAAATATAATTTTATGAATCCGTTGATCCGGATTATCGGTCTCATTGTGGCGACCATCGGTTTGCAGATGATTTTTGACGGAATATCCCTTTTTGTCCGTACTCTTGTTTAAATAAAAGGGCAAATTTGGATTTGTTTTTTGGGAAAGTGTAAAATAAGATATAATGAAAGTTCATATTATTAATGAAAAAAATTCATTGTGCAATCGCTTTTTAGCGGAATTAAGAAGTGTGGAGAAACATACGGATCGTATGCGTTTCCGGCGTAATTTGGAGCGGGTGGGTGAGATAATCGCCTATGAAATCAGCAAGACGTTTCAATATTGCTCCGAGACGGTGCAGACCCCTATCAATAAGGCAACGGTGATGTTGCCGGAGCAGGAGGTGGTGGTTGCCTCCGTTCTGCGTGCCGGATTGCCTTTTCATCAGGGTTTTCTGAATTATTTCGACGACGCCGGAAATGCCTTTATTTCCGCCCGACGGGTGTATGATGAGGCACATGGCTTTAAAATACGTTATGATTCGGTATATACACCTTGTTTGGAGGGAAAACAATTGCTTTTGGTCGACCCGATGCTTGCCACCGGGGCTTCTTTGAAAATTGCGTATGATGAATTGTTGCAACAGGGAGGATGTCCGTTTCATACACATATCGCTTGTGTGATTGCCAGCCGGCAGGGGGTTGATTATTTGCAGGCGGCTTTGGAGGGGAAGGATGTGACGCTTTGGTTGGGGGCTTTGGATGAAGGACTGACGGAAAAATCTTATATCGATCCGGGGCTGGGGGATGCCGGTGACCTGGCTTTCGGTGAAAAAATATAGCGGGAGAGGCTAAATTTCATATTTGGAAGGGTAACAAAGTTTTTGAAGATTCGTTTTTTTGTTTTTACTTTTTAGCGTACTTTTGCAATTTATGGAAATGAGCAAGTATTTATAATGTATTTATATGGGATTTAATGATGTTTTAAAGAAACTGTTCGGAAATAAATCCGACCGGGATATGAAAGAGTTACTCCCCATTGTCGGCCAGGTGAATGCCGAATGGGAGAAACTGAAAGGCTTAAGCCACGATGAATTGAGAGAGGTGGCAAACGGGTTGAAGGCTAAAATCAAGGCTCACATCCGGGAGGAGGAAGAGGAGATTGTGGCGTTGAAAAAACGGGTGGAGGAGGAGAAGCCCTCTATCGAGGAAAGAGAAGAGATTTACAACCGTGTGGATAAACTGGAGGAGGAGATAGACAAGAAAGTGGAGGAAATCCTTACCGAGTTGTTGCCGGTGGCGTTTGCTGTGATGAAAGATACGGCGCGTCGTTTCAAGGAGAATGAAGAGATTGAGGTGACGGCTACACAGTTTGATCGGGATTTGTCAGTGAACCATGATTTTGTTGAAATAGAGGGAGGCAAGGCGATATGGTTTAATTCGTGGATTGCCGGAGGGAATGAGGTGACCTGGGATATGGTGCACTATGATGTGCAGTTGATTGGTGGTGCCGTGTTGCATCAGGGCAAGATTGCCGAGATGGCGACGGGAGAAGGAAAAACCTTGGTGGCAACGCTGCCTGTGTTCCTGAATGCTTTGACGGGGCGCGGAGTCCACATGGTGACGGTGAATGATTATTTGGCCAAACGTGACTCGGAATGGATGGGACCGTTGTATATGTTCCACGGGTTGTCGGTGGATTGTATTGATAAACATCAGCCCAATTCTCCCGACAGACGCAAGGCTTATATGGCGGATATTACTTTCGGTACCAATAACGAATTCGGTTTCGATTATCTGCGCGACAATATGGCGATTAATCCGGAGGATTTGGTACAACGGAAACACAATTATGCGATTGTCGATGAGGTGGATTCCGTGTTGATTGACGATGCCCGTACTCCGTTGATTATTTCCGGTCCGGTGCCCAAGGGGGATGATCAGATGTTTGACGAGTATAAGCCTCGTGTGGATAGGTTGGTGCGGATGCAGCGGGATTTGGTGGCCAAGATATTCAATGACGCCAAAATGTTGCTGGAAAGTGATGACCCGAAGAAGAGGAAAGAAGGAAGTATCCTATTGTTGCGTGCCCACAAGGGATTGCCCAAATACAAACCGTTGATTAAGTTTTTGAGCGAACAGGGAAATAAGGCGATTCTGATTAAGACGGAAAATGAGTATATGCAGGAGAATAACCGCCGTATGCCGGAGATTACCGACCCGCTGTATTTTGTCATTGACGAAAAGCAGAATTCCATCGACCTGACGGATAAGGGACATGATACGATTACGGCTGCCGGGGAGGATCCGAAATTCTTCATATTGCCTAATATCGGGGAAGAAGTGGCGGAGATTGAAAAAATGGTGAAGGACGAAAAGGAGAAGTTGCGGCAAAAAGACGAGATGATTCAGAATTATGCCGTGAAGTCCGAACGGGTACACACTGTCAATCAGTTGTTAAAGGCTTACACCCTGTTTGAGAAGGATGTGGAATATGTGGTGATAGACAATAAGGTGAAGATTGTGGATGAACAGACGGGACGTATTATGGAGGGACGCCGCTATTCCGATGGTCTGCATCAGGCGATAGAGGCGAAGGAAGGAGTGAAGGTGGAAGCTGCCACACAGACGTTTGCCACGATTACGTTGCAGAATTATTTCCGCATGTATCATAAGTTGGCAGGTATGACGGGTACTGCCGAGACTGAGGCCGGGGAGCTTTGGGATATTTATAAATTGGATGTGGTGGTTATTCCGACCAATAAACCGATTATCCGTAAGGATGCGAATGATTTGGTATATAAAACGAAGCGTGAGAAGTACAATGCCGTTATTGATGAGATTGTCCGGTTGGTGGATGCCGGACGTCCGGTGTTGGTAGGTACGACTTCCGTGGAGGTGTCGGAGTTGCTGAGCCGTATGTTGAAATTGCGGAATATCCCCCACAATGTATTGAATGCCAAGTTACACCATAAAGAAGCCGATATTGTGGCAGAAGCCGGTAAATCACGTACTGTGACTATTGCAACCAATATGGCAGGCCGTGGTACGGATATTAAATTAAGTCCTGAAGTACGGGCAGCCGGTGGTTTGGCGATTATCGGTACGGAACGACATGATTCGCGGCGGGTTGACCGTCAGTTGCGCGGACGTGCCGGACGTCAGGGAGACCCGGGTTCTTCTCAGTTCTTTGTATCTCTGGAAGACGATTTGATGCGTCTTTTCAGTTCCGAGCGTATTATCCGGGTGATGGATCGTTTGGGACACAAGGAAGGGGATGTGATTCAGCATTCGATGATTACCCGTTCTATTGAACGCGCCCAGAAGAAGGTGGAAGAGAATAACTTCGGTATCCGTAAGCGTTTGCTGGAATATGACGACGTGATGAATTCCCAGCGTACGATTATCTATAAGCAGAGACGGAACGCCTTGTTGGGTGAACGTATCGGCGTGGCGGTTGCCAATAATATGTATGATGTTTGCGAGTCGGTGGTGAACGAATACCAGCCCGATAATGACCTGGAAGGTTTCAAACTGGAAGTGTTGCGCCTGCTGTCTATTGATTTTGAGATAAGTCAGGAAGAATTTCAGCAGTTGAAGTCGGAGGAATTGACGGAGAAATTGTATGCCGCTGTCCGGGAAGTGTATACCCGTAAGGTGGAACATATCGCACAGCAGGCATATCCGGTGATTAAGAATGTGTTTGAGAACCGGGGAGATGTATTTAAGAATATCGTGGTTCCTTTTACAGACGGTCAAAAGATGTATAATGTGGTGACGAATCTTGAAAAGGCATACCGTACGCAGGGTGAGGATTTGATGCGTTCCTACGAGAAAGCGATTATCCTGGCGCAGATTGATGAGGCCTGGAAAGAACAGTTGCGTGAAATGGATGATTTGAAGCAGTCTGTGCAGAATGCGGCTTACGAACAGAAGGATCCGTTGTTGATTTATAAATTCGAGTCTTACAATCTGTTTAAGACAATGGTGGAAAAAATCAATAGGGGAACGGTTGCCACGTTGATGAAAGGACAGATTCCGATGCAGGAACCCGAACGGGTGAAGGAGGCGGAGGAGAAGCGTACCGATTTGAGCAAGATGAAGACCGGACGGACGGAAGCTTCCGCTCCTATGGGTAACCGTCAGCCACCGAAGCATGAACCGGTACATGTAGGTCCCAAGGTAGGAAGAAATGATCCGTGTCCTTGCGGGAGCGGATTGAAATACAAGAATTGCCACGGCAAGAATGAATAATGGGGGAATGTCTTATGTTTTTACCGTTTTTCATTAATTGGGATGTTGAGCCGGAAATTTTTAATCTGGGCGGTTTTTCCCTACGTTATTACGGATTGCTGTTCGTATTGGCGTTTATTTGTGGCTATAAGATAGAGGAAAAAATATTCAAAGCTGAAGGATTGAGCATGGAGTGGTTGGATAAGTTGTGGATATATGTGGCTGTGGCGACTGTGGTTGGAGCCCGTTTGGGACATTGTCTTTTTTATGATTGGGCTTATTTCAGCCATCATCCGCTGGAAATGATTCTGCCTTTCCGCTTTCAGCCGGAATTCAAATTTACAGGCTTTCAGGGATTGGCGAGTCACGGTGCTGCCATAGGCATTATTGCGGGATTGTGGTATTATTCCAAAAAGGTCAGCAAGAAGTCCATTTTTTGGATTTTAGACCGGGCTGTCATTCCGATTGCTTTGGCTGGTGTGTTTATACGTTTGGGCAATCTGATGAATTCGGAGATTGTAGGGGAGGTGACCGTCCGGCCGTGGGGGTTCCGGTTTGTGAATGCTTATGGTCTTGAAAATCCTTTATCCCCTCGACATCCTGCGCAATTGTATGAAGCATTCTGTTATTTGCTTAGTTTCGGTGTGCTGATGTATCTCTATTGGCGGACGAAGGTTAAAGACAGGCAGGGCTTTATTTTCGGTATGTTTCTGATATTGATTTTTACCGCCCGTTTTTTCATAGAATTTGTGAAAGAGAATCAGGTGGAGTTTGAAGAAACGATGACGCTGAATATGGGGCAGTGGCTGAGTATTCCTTTTGTGGTAGTGGGCTGTTTTATGCTGTGGTATAGCGGAAAGAATAAAGTTATCCCGCATCCGGCAGGGAATGTTTCGGGGAAAAAATAGAGGCGAAGAAGGCATATTAAACGCGATTTTATACATAGACGTAACGGGAGCAGATACCTATGGATATCTCTCCCGTTTTTTGTGAATTTTGGAAAGGTATAAAATAGTGCTATGAATTTTATTGTTTTTTATATATGTTTGTAAATCAGAATCAAAATTAGCGACGATGAAAAAGATGTTTAAATTTTTGATGCTGCCCCTTTTGCTGGCATTGGGGGCTGCATGTGGCACAGGTTCTTACAAGTATGAGACGGTGCCCAATGATCCTTTAAATGCGCGCATCTATACTTTAGATAACGGTTTGAAGGTGTATTTGACGGTGAATCCCGAGAAACCGAGAATTCAGACCTACATAGCCGTGCGGGTAGGAGGAAAGAATGACCCGGCGGAAACGACTGGTTTGGCTCATTATTTCGAGCATTTGATGTTTAAGGGAACGGAGTCGTTCGGTACCCAGAATTATGAACAGGAGAAACCTTTGCTGGACCAGATAGAGGCTTTGTTTGAGGTGTATCGTAAGACGACGGATGAAGCGGAACGCCTGGCTTTGTATAAGAAAATAGACAGTGTTTCTTATGAGGCGTCCAAGTTGGCTATCCCGAATGAATATGACAAGTTGATGGCCACTATCGGGGCAAATGGTACGAATGCCTATACGGGGCATGATATGACGGTGTATGTGGAGGATATTCCTTCCAATGAGATAGAAAATTGGGCTAAGATACAGGCAGACCGCTTTCAGCATAATGTGATTCGCGGTTTCCATACGGAACTGGAAACGGTGTATGAGGAAAAGAATATGTCGTTGACGAAAGATAACCGCAAGGTGTACGAACAGATTTTGGCTTCTCTTTTCCCGAATCATCCCTATGGTACGCAAACTGTTTTGGGTACGCAGGAACATTTGAAGAATCCTTCTATTACGAATATCAAAAATTATTATAAACAGTGGTATGTGCCTAATAATATGGCTATCTGTATGTCGGGAGATTTTAATCCGGACGAAGTGATAGCTACAATCGACAGGCATTTCGGAGGTATGAAGCCGAATGAAAATTTACCGAAACTGAATTTTAAACCGGAACCTCCGTTGAAGCAACCTGTTGTGAAAGAAGTGCTTGGTCTGGAGGCAGCCAATGTGTCTTTGGCCTGGCGTTTTCCGGGGGCGGCTTCTCCCGAGGCTGAGTTGCTCGAATTGGTAGGAGAGGTTTTGTATAACGGTAAAGCCGGTTTGATTGATTTGGATGTGAACCAGCAACAAAAATTGTTGTCAGCGTATGCTTATCCTTCAACAATGGCCGATTACGGTATGTTTTTGATGGGAGCCCGCCCGAAACAGGGACAGAGTCTGGAGGAGGCAAAAGATATATTGCTGGCGGAAGTGGAGAAGTTGAAGAGTGGGGAGTTTGATGAAAATCTGATACAGGCTACTGTTAATAATCATAAGCGTTATTTGCAGTCTCAGTTGGAAAGTAATAGTGCGAGAGCAGACCTTTTTGTGGATGCGTTTATTAATGGTGTGGAGTGGAAAGACCAGGTGGCTTCTTTGGATAAGATGAGCAAGATTACGAAACAGCAGATTGTGGATTTTGCCAAGGCCAATTTCAAGGATAATTATGTTGTGGTATATAAACGTGAAGGAAAAGATCCGAATGAAAAGAAAATATCTAAACCTGCCATTACTCCGATTTTCATGAACCGGGATACGGCAAGTGCGTTTTTGTGCGAAATACAGGCTTCTAAAGTAAAACCGATAGAACCAGTGTTTCTAGATTATTCCAAGGATATGGATAAAACGGTTGCGAAGTCGGATATTCCGGTGCTCTATAAGCAGAATACGACAAACGATTTGTTTACGATGATGTATGTATTTGATATGGGCACCAATGAAGATAAGGCATTGGGTACGGCTGTACAGTATTTGGATTATTTAGGAACCAGTACTATGACGCCGGAACAGATCAAACAGGAGTTCTATAATCTGGCTTGTGATTATTTTGTTTCTCCGGGAAGCGAAAGGGTGTATGTCGGCTTGTCGGGATTGAGCGAGAATATGGGGAAGGCCATGGAATTGTTTGAAGCATTGCTTGCCGATGCCCAACCGAATCCTGCAGTGCTGGAGAATATGAAGGCGGATATTCAGAAATCGCGTACCAATGCGAAATTGAATCAGTCTTCCAATTTCAGTAAGTTGGTGCAGTATGCTTATTACGGACCGAAATCTCCTGCCCGTAATATTTTGTCTGCCAAAGAGCTGAAAGAGCTGAAACCGGAGGATTTGACAGCCCGTTTGAAACGTCTGAATGATTATGAACATACCGTTTTGTATTATGGACCGTTGAGTCTTGAAAATGTAGTGGCTGAAATCAATGAAAAACACCGGGTTCCCGAAAAGTTGATACCGGTGCCTGACAATAAAGAGTTTGTTTTTCAGAAAACACCGACCAGTAAAGTGTTGATTGCCCCCTATGATGCTAAACAAGTGTATATGGCTTCGGTTTCCAATCGGGGAGAAAAATTCAATGCGGCATTGTCTCCTGTTGTGAGCATGTATAATGAGTATTTCGGAGGTGGAATGAATGCTATTGTGTTTCAGGAAATGCGTGAGGCCAGAGGTTTGGCTTATTCGGCGGGTGCCGGATTGAATGAGCCGGCTAAACTGGACAGGCCTTATATTTTCAGTACGTTCATTGCTTGTCAGAATGATAAGATGTTGGATGCCATGAAGGCTTTTGATGAAATCATCAATAATATGCCTGAATCGGAGAATGCTTTCCGTTTGGCGAAAGAGGCTTTGTTGACCCGTTTGCGGACGCAGCGTATTACGAAATCTTCCGTATTATGGAATTATTTGGATGCTCAGGATTTGGGATTGACGGAGGACAAGAGACGTGAGTTGTTCAATCAGGTTCAGAGTATGACGTTGGCCGATGTTAAGAAATTCCAGGAAGAATGGATTAAAGGACGTACTTACACTTATTGTATTTTGGGTGATGAGAAGGAGTTGGATATGAAGAGTCTGAAACAGTATGGTCCCGTGACACGTTTGACCCGTGAAGAAATATTCGGTTATTAATTAAAAAAGAGAGAGTGTCCGATGGGACACTCTCTTTTTGTATATAAAAGACTGTTAGTCTTTCAGATTGTTGTAGAATTCTTTCCATAAGGTATCCTGAAGAGGGGGAGTGGCCGTTATGGTCACCATTTCCTGGCTGACAGGGTGTCGGAAGGTGATTTCCCGGGCATGCAGACCGATGCCGCCTCCTTCGTTGGAGCGGGGAAAACCGTATTTTAGGTCACCTTTGATAGGACAGCCTATTTTGGCCAGTTGGCAGCGGATTTGATGGTGGCGTCCGGTCAGCAATTTTATTTCCAACAAATAGTATCGTTGGGAACGTCCGATTAATTTGTATTCGAGTATGGCTTTTTTGCTGCCTTTTTTTTCTTTTTCGTAAGCATAGGATTTGTTTTTTTCACTGTCCCGCAGTAGGAAGTGTTCCAGACGTCCGCTGTCTTCCGGGGGAAGGGTGCCTACAATTGCCCAATATGTTTTTTGTATTTCTTCGTCGTGTTCCTGAAACATCTTGTTGAGCCGTGTGAGTGCCTTGCTGGTGCGGGCGAATAGTACCACGCCGCTTACGGGGCGGTCGATGCGGTGAGGAACTCCCAGGAATACATCTCCCGGTTTGTTATATTTTTTTTTAATATAGGCTTTTACTTCTTCTTCCAGAGAGGGATCGCCGGTTTTGTCCTGCTGGACGATGTCCGATATTTTTTTATTGACAGCAATGATATGGTTGTCTTCGTACAGTATTTCAAGCATGGTGTGTTTTTCCGGATTAATATTGCTCTTTTTCGTTTGGGAAATCCCGATTCTTGACGTCATCAATGTAGTGTCCGACTGCTTCTGTCATGGTGGAGTAGAGGTCTGCATACCGGCGTAAGAAACGAGGGGAAAATTCCCGGTTGATTCCCAGCATATCATGTATGACCAGTACCTGGCCGTCTGTGCCTCCTCCTGCACCGATACCGATGGTAGGTATGGTCAGTTCTTTCGATACTTTTTCTGCTAAAGCGGCGGGTATTTTTTCCAAAACCATCGCGAAGCAGCCTGCTTCTTCCAATAAGTGGGCGTCTTCTATTAGTTTCTGGGCTTCCGCCTCTTCTTTGGCTCTCACGGTGTAGGTACCGAATTTATGGATGCTTTGCGGGGTCAGTCCGAGATGTCCCATGACCGGAATGCCGGCACTGAGGATTCGTTTGATGGATTCTATTACTTCAATGCCTCCTTCGAGTTTGACGGCATCGGCGGCCGTTTCTTTCATGATGCGGATGGCGGAGGACAAAGCTTCCTTGCTGTTTCCTTGATAGCTTCCGAAAGGCAAATCAACGACTACAAGTGCCCGTTTTACCCCTCTGACAACAGATGCCCCGTGATAAATCATTTGGTCTAAGGTGATGGGCAGGGTCGTTTCGTGGCCCGCCATGACATTGGAAGCGGAGTCTCCGACTAATATAACATCTATTCCGGCGGCATCTACAATGCGAGCCATGGAGTAGTCATAAGCTGTAAGCATACTGATTTTTTCACCTCTCAGTTTCATCTCAGATAAAACATGAGTGGTAACCACTTTTACTGTTGATTGTGTGGACATGGTTTTTAATTAAATGTTCCGATGATTGTTTGTGAGCCTTTTGTTTTCTGGCCCAGTTTGACTTTTATATTTGTTCCGATGGGAAGAAGCAGGTCAACCCGGGAACCGAATTTAATAAAACCGGCATGTTTGTCTTGTCGGGCTTCTCCGCCTTCCGGAGCATACGAAACAATGCGTTTGGCTATGGCTCCGGCTATCTGACGCATTAAAACGGTTTGCCCGTTCGGGCAGTCGATGACGATGGTTGTTCGTTCGTTTTCAGTAGAAGATTTAGGTAAGTAGGCGGCAAGAAATTTGCCTTTGTGGTGTTTGAAATACCGGATGATGCCGTTTACGGGAAACCAGTTGATGTGGACATTGAAGATGCTCATGAATATGGAAACCTGTATGCGTCGGTCTTTTAAGTATTCCGTTTCTTCTGTTTCTTCTATGACTACGATTGTTCCGTCAGCGGGAGCCAGTATCGTATTGTCGTTTACGGTAATCTGCCGGTTGGGATACCGGAAGAAATTGACTATCAAAAGGTAGAAAACAACAGATACGGTTAGTATGGCATAGACGATAGCCGGTGTGTGTATGAAATAAAATGTGAGACAATTTAATATGATGATACCCGCCAATATTTTGATTAATAGAGAATATCCTGCTTTATGTAAGGTCATTTTCAGAGATTTTAATATTTATCAACGGACAAAGGTACGATAAAAACTTAAAACTCAAAGATTGGTAAATAAAGATTAAAATACCGAATGTGTGAGTTGTCCTGTAGGGATTTTTAATAAACGAATTCCAGATAGACGAAAATTGCCGGAATGACGAATATGACGGCGTCAAAACGGTCAAGGATTCCGCCGTGACCGGGCATGATGTTACCGGAGTCCTTGATTTCGATGCTTCTTTTGAACATGGATTCCAGCAGGTCTCCGAAAATACCGAATAGGACTACGATACAGGATATGATGATGTTATTGACGATTGTCAATCCTTCTATGTAGGGAGCTATAAACAGGGCGACCGAGATGGTGACCACGCCACCGCCGATAGCGCCTTCCCATGATTTTTTAGGTGATATGCGGGGGAAGAGTTTGTGTCGCCCGAATTGGGAGCCGAACAGGTAGGCGAATGTATCGTTTAGCCATACCAACAGAAAGGGAAAGAAGATGATTTCCGGTTTCCAGGCTCCGGTGGTCATGTAGGGCAGATAGATTAATAAAGTGAATGGTAGGCTGAGATAGAGCAGACCGTAGTAGGCAAAGGCAATGTTTTGGAATGCATTCCCTTTTTTCCGGTAAAGTTCCCAGATTCCCAGTATGAAGGAGATGATAAAGCACCACAGGAACCCGTCCCTGTATCCCCAGTAGGTATGCAGGAATCCGGCCGTGAACAGCATGCTGCCGCAAAGCAGATAAACAGGGGTGTTGATATAGACGTGCATTCTTTTCGCCATGTGTGAAAATTCGAGTAGTCCAAGGATGTTGATGGCAAAAAAAAGAATGAAAAACGCAACGGGATGTATAAAGATGCATCCGGTTAAAATGACAACGAACATAAGTCCGCTGACGGCTCGTTTGACGAAATTATTCACAATGGATTGATTTTACAATTTTTGCTGCTTTTTCTTTGTCTTCAGGATGGATCATTACTTGAATGCTTCCGAAATGGTAGGAGGAGTCTTTGCGATTTAGAATGACGGCATCCACCTCTTCGTTATTCAGAATGTCTTTGACCAATTCCGCCCGATACAGTTGGGCTGTTTCATATACCGAAATCCAGTTGTCCATATCGATATTATTGTTGCTCTTCGGCGGGTATTTTCGCTTCGAGAGAGTTTTCTTCTTCATCGTCTTTCCACGGACGTTTCCCTAATATTCGTTCCAGGTCGTCGCTGAATATGACTTCTCTTTCCAATAGAAGTTCCGCCACCTGTTTGTGTTGTTCCTGATGTTGTTTCAAGAGTTCCTTGGCTTGTGTATAAGCATTTTCCACCAGTTCTTTGACTTCGCTGTCAATGAGTTCCGCCGTTTTTTCGGAATAGGGTTTGGTGAAGCTGAAATCATTTTGTCCGGTGGAGTCATAATAGCTTAAGTTGCCGATTTTTTCACTCATACCGAATATGGTAACCATGGCGTAAGCCTGTTTGGTTGCCTTTTCCAGATCGTTTTGGGCTCCGGTGGAGATTTGCCCGAAAGTGAGTTCTTCCGCAGCACGTCCACCCAGTACGGAGCACATTTGGTCGAGCAGTTGCTCTTTGGTAGTGATTTGTCGTTCCTGTGGCAAGTACCACGCTGCACCCAAGGCTTTTCCCCGGGGAACAATGGTTACTTTCAGCAGGGGATGGGCGTGTTGTAATAGCCAGGATACTGTTGCATGTCCTGCTTCGTGGTAGGCAATGGCTTTCTTTTCGTTTACCTTGATGACTTTGCTTCGGTTTTCCAGTCCGCCGACAATACGGTCGATGGCGTCAAGAAAGTCTTGTTTCTCTACGGCATTTTTATCTTTTCGTGCGGCAATCAAGGCGGCTTCGTTGGCTACGTTGGCAATGTCAGCACCGGAGAATCCGGGAGTCTGTTTGGCCAGAAAAGAGATGTCTACGTCTTCGGCGAGTTTTAACGGTTTGACGTGTACTTTGAAGATGTCTTCCCTGTCTTTCAGTTCGGGAAGGTCTACGTATATCTGGCGGTCGAAACGTCCGGCCCGCAACAGGGCGCTGTCGAGTATGTCTGCCCGGTTGGTGGCAGCGATGATGATAACGCCTGAATTGGTTTCAAAGCCGTCCATTTCGGTCAGTAACTGGTTGAGTGTGTTTTCCCGTTCGTCGTTGGAGCCCATATTGGGGTTTTTGCCTCTGGCACGTCCGATGGCATCTATTTCGTCAATGAAGATGATGCAGGGGGCTTTTTCTTTGGCTTGTTTGAACAGGTCACGTACGCGGGAAGCTCCTACACCGACAAACATTTCCACGAAGTCTGAACCGGACATGGAAAAGAAGGGGACATTGGCTTCACCCGCCATGGCTTTGGCCATAAGGGTTTTCCCCGTTCCCGGAGGACCAACTAACAAAGCGCCTTTCGGAATTTTACCTCCTAATTTGGTGTATTTGTCCGGACTTTTCAGAAACGAAACGATTTCTTCCACTTCCTGTTTAGCTTCAGCCAGTCCCGCAACATCTTTGAATGTGATTTTGATGTTGGATTCTTTGTCGAATAACTTGGCCTGGGATTTTCCTACATTGAAAATACCTCCGCCTCCTCCGGCACCTTTGCTCATTTTCCGGAAAAAGAAAATCCAGATAAAAAGGATTAATATGATAGGGAAGAGGAAGTTTATCAAATTACCCCAACCGTCGTATTCTTTTTCATATTCGAGGGTGACTCCGGCAGCTCCCGGGATGTTTTGCTGTGCATCGGCTACGTTTTTTTCAAAACCTTCAAGAGAACCGATGGCAAAGGTGAACTGGGGACCTCGGTCATAATTCTTGAATCCTTTGGAGAGCAACTGGGAGTAATCTTGTATTTTGTCGGGTTTGATAAAGACATTGACCTGTCCCGTATTGGTGACGACAATGAATTTTTCGACGTTTCCTTTTTCCAGCATTTTGGTTTTGACTTCCTGCCAGTTGGTTTTTACCGGATCGGTTTTCATCCCGAAGAAGTTGAATCCGATAATGATCAGTGCCGATAGCAGGAATATCCAATAACTGTTGAATTTGGGCGTTTTTATATTTTTTCCGCCGCCGATGGGCGGGAAGTTGAAATTGTCTTTTTTGTTTTCCTTATTTTCTGCCATAGTTTGTTTTTCTGTAAAACAGCCTTGGGCTGTATGCTATTAATTAGTTGTTTCGATTTCTTTTTTTACTCCGTCTCCCCAAAAGTCTTCCAGTTGGTAATAGTCTCTCTGTTCTTTCTGAAAAACATGTACCACGACATTGCCGTAGTCCAGAATGATCCATTGGGCAGTATCTTTTCCTTCAATGTGTATGGGTTTTTCTTTTATCCCGTTTAATTTTTCCTCAACGGATTCGGCCAGACTTGCGACATGGGTATTGGAAGTACCATGACATATTACGAAGAAACTGCAAAAACAGTTTTCTATTTTCCGCAGGTCGATGGTAACAATCCGGAGCCCTTTATTGTCTTCTAACGCTTCTACTATTTTCTTGACTAATGCAGGTGTTTGTGCCATTCTTGTCTTCCCCTCTTTTTGAATTGGCAAATATACATTTTTATACGCAAATAACGGGAGTTAATTTTTAGAATTTTGATTTGCTTCTCTGGCTTTGTGAATCAGCTGTTGTTATATGATGAAATAGGTGAATGTGTCGGCGGATGCGGGGATTTGGGAAAAAATAATTAATTTCGGCGCTTTAATTGCAGTGGGAAGAATAAATTAGGGTTTTATTCAATTGGAATATTGTTATGCGTAAATATGTTGTTTTATTGTTATGGGTATTGGATGTGTTGGTGTGTGAGGCTGTGCCTACGGGTTTGAATTCAACGGATGCCAATATTTATGGTCATGTAGTGGATAAGTATACTCATGAGCATTTGCCTTTTATGACGGTGGCGTTGAAAGGTACGACTATCGGTGCGGCTACGGATGCGACGGGGCATTATTTTTTGCGGAATTTGCCGGAGGGAAGGTTTATTGTTGTGGTGACGGCTGTCGGTTATAAGACACAGGAGCGGGAGGTGGTATTGAAGAAGGGGCAGACTCTTGAACTTAATTTTGAAGTGGAAGAGGACCAGGTGGCTCTTGATGAGGTGGTGGTGTCGGCAAATCGTAATGAGACGACTCGGCGCCAAGCCCCTGCCATTGTGAAAGTGTTGGATACGAAATTGTTTGAAGCCACCGGGGCATCTTGTTTGGCGGAAGGATTGAGTTTTCAACCGGGAGTTCGGGTAGAGAATAATTGCCAGAATTGCGGATTCCAGCAGGTGAGAATAAACGGTTTGGATGGTCCCTATACGCAGATATTGATTGATTCACGTCCGGTGTTCAGTGCGTTGAGCGGTGTATATGGTTTGGAGCAGATTCCGGCGAATATGATTGAACGGGTGGAGGTCGTGAGGGGCGGTGGCAGTGCTTTGTTCGGTTCTTCGGCGATAGCCGGGACGATAAATGTGATTACAAAGGAGCCCCAGCGTAATTCGGCGCAGGTAGCTCATATGACAGATATGATCGGAGGGAAATCCGTTTTTGATAATGCGACATCTCTGAATGCTTCTTTGGTGAGTGATAACCATAAAGGCGGGGTGTATGTGTTTGCACAGTCGCGTTCCCGTTCTGAATATGACCACGATGGCGACGGATACAGTGAATTGCCGAAGTTGAAAAGCAAGACCGCCGGTATGAGGTCTTTTTTGAAAACCGGAGTATATAGCCGGCTGACGGTAGAATATCATACGATACATGAATTCCGTCGCGGTGGCAATTTGATGGACCGTCCTCCCCATGAAGCGGATATTGCCGAACAGGTGGAGCATGATATTAATACCGGAGGGGTGAAGTTTGATTATTTTTCGCCTAATGAACGTTCCCGTTTCAGTCTGTTTTCTTCTATGCAACATATTGACCGGGAGAGTTATTATGGGGTAAAGCAGGATCCGAATGCCTATGGAAATACGGCTGATTTGACTTATGTGGGTGGCGGACAGTTTTTTTATCATTTTAACTGTTTGGCCTTTATGCCTTCCGATTTGACACTGGGAGCGGAGTTTAATTATGATGAGTTGACAGACCGGATTAAGGGGTATGAGCGTGATTTTACCCAGAGAACCCGTATTTACAGTGTTTTTCTTCAGAACGAGTGGAAAAATGATAGATGGAGCGTTCTTTTAGGGGGGCGTTTGGATAAACACAATATGCTTGACCATGTGGTATTTAGTCCCAGAGTAAATCTGCGTTTTAATCCTACTTCCGATTTGAATTTCCGGGCGAGTTATTCCGGTGGTTTTCGGGCACCTCAGGCGTTTGATGAAGATTTGCATATTGCTGCTGTGGGGGGAGATGTGGCTATAATCCAATTGGCTCCGGGTTTGAAGGAGGAAAAATCGCGGAGTGTGAGCGTGTCGGCAGATTGGTATCACCGTTTCGGACAAGTGCGGGTGAATTTTCTGGCAGAAGGTTTTTATACGAATCTGAAAGATGTGTTTGTGCTGGAGGATATCAGCAAGGAAGACGGTATTATCACAAAAGAACGACGGAATGGGTCGGGTGCGGAAGTGATGGGGGTGAATTTGGAAGCCCGGGCTGTGTTTACTCGTTGGTTTGAGTTGCAGGCGGGGGCGACGTTACAGCGGAGTCGTTATAAGGAGCCGGAGGTATGGAGTGAAAATCCGGATGTTCCGGCTGAAAAGCGGCTGTTCAGGACACCGGATGTATATGGATATTTTACGGCTTTGTTGAATCCAGCGAAGCGTTTTTCAGCATCTATGGCAGGGACGTATACGGGACGTATGCTGGTGCAGCATATGGCGGGAGTAATTGCTGAGGACCGGACGGAAAAGACTCCGGATTTTTTTGATATGGAATTGAAGCTGGGGTATGATGTTCCTCTTTATAAGGAGGTTACTTTGCAATGGAATGTCGGAGTCCGGAATATATTTGATGCCTATCAGAAGGATTTTGATCAAGGAGCGGATCGGGATTCCGGGTATATGTATGGTCCCGGTATACCCCGGAGTTATTATGCCGGTCTGAAAATCATGTTTTGAGAAAGGATAGGAAAATACCGGTGAGTGTGGAATTATCTTTTGTTATAGTTTTTCGTATATATGTTGCTATGAAAAGGGAAATGGTTATACGGATCTAATATTAATTATATGTCATCTGATATTCATATACATACTCATCATGGACATCATCATGATTTCGGCATGATGTCTTTGAACCGCATTTTTATTTGGGGGATAGCTCTGAATGTTGTTTTTGTCGTGGCGGAATTTGCGGCTGGTTTCTGGTATAATTCGTTGGGTTTGATTTCCGATGCCGGTCATAATTTGGGGGATGTATTCAGTTTGGTGTTGGCTCTGATTGCTTTTCGTTTGGCGAAAGTGAAACCTACGGTGAAATATACATATGGCTATAAAAAAAGTACGGTGTTGGTATCGCTGTTGAATGCGGTGATATTATTGGTTGCCGTTGGTTTTATTCTTGGTGAGAGTATTGAAAAACTGTTGAATCCTCGTCCTGTAAATGGAGATGCGATGGTGTGGGTGGCCGGTATAGGGGTGGTCGTTAACGCTGTTACTGCCTGGTTGTTTATGAGGGATAAAGAGAAAGATTTAAATGTGAAGGGGGCTTATTTGCATATGGCAGCTGATACGTTGGTTTCCGTGGGAGTGGTCGTTTCCGGTTTGATTATCCGCTATACAGGTTGGTATGCAGTGGATCCTTTGATAGGTATTGTGATTGCGGTAGTGATTGTATTTTCGACTTGGGATTTGCTGCGTAGCAGTTTACGTCTGTCTTTGGATGGGGTGCCGAAGAATATGGATTATGAAATTATCGGGAAAATTATTGCAGGAACTTCTGGAGTGGAAGGTTTTCATCATATGCATATTTGGGCATTGAGTACAACGGAAATAGCTTTAACTACTCATGTCGTGGTAAGAGAATGGGAGCGGATGGAAGAGGTGAAGTGCCGTTTGAAGGAGGTATTGGAAAAACAGGGGATTTCCCATGTGACCTTGGAGCTGGAAATGCCGGGAAAACATTGCTGTGAATGTGGAGGAAAGAATGCATGATACTTGGAGGTATCTTACATTCTTGTAGACAAAATGTTTGTAATGAACAGATTGTATAAAAATATTCTTTCAGGTGGGAAGGAGGGAAAAGGTGTTGTGCTTTTGTTGCCGGAGATATTTTATTTTTGTCTTTTGTTCTGGCTAAGGTGTATATGTATAAAGTTTTTGTTTTCATTATTGTTGTCTGGGGATGTTATAATTGTTCCACTCCGGAGTGGGCTCCGGTCGAGATTGCAGAAAGGCTTGCCTATTGTGATGTTGACAGTGCATGGAATATGTTGAACCGGATGGAACGGATTTTTTCGGGAGCGGAGGAGAAGGCTCGTTTTGCTTTGCTTTATACGGAATTGCAATATCGGAAACAAATGTTTGTAGAATCCGATTCTTTGCTTCGAGAGGCATGGAATTATTACGCTGCGGAAGGAGGAGCGGGATATGCATGGGCTAATTATTATTTGGGACGTGTATATAGCGATAGGGATAGTGCAGGTGATGCAGTCCGTTATCTTGTTGATGCCGAACAATATGCACTCAAAGAGCGGAATTACATGTTATTGGGAAGGATTTATAATGAATTGGGGAAATTGCATTCCAGTCAGTATATTATTACCGAAGCTTTGGAACATTACCGGAAAGCAGAATATTATTCTTCTTTGGCCAGGGATAGTCTGAATGAAAGTTATGCTCTGGGAAATATCGCAAAATGTTTTTTGCATCTCAATTGTCAGGATAGTGCTTGGAATTATTGTATTCAAGCTTTGGACAGGGCAGACAGACGGTGTGATACAAGTTTTCGGGTTCATTTAGAGGAGTATTTTGCTTATTTTTATTTGTGTAAAGAGGAGATGCCTCCTTTGAGGGTATTGGATGATACGGTGACTTTTGGAAAATTTGTCGTATTGGCGGACAGAGATGCGGTTTTCCGGCCGGATACGAACGGGGAGGCTTATTTGGCTTCGCTTCGGTATCGTCGGAAGATGGATTCTGTTTCTGTGGTTGACAGCCGGAAGTATGTTTTTAAAGTGGAGGATAAATATAGGAATCAACATTTGATGGATCGGAATGGTGTGTTGGAAAGTAATAATTACCGTAAGACCATTACGCTTGTTGTTCTTTTGTTTTTGGTGATTGTACTGATATTGGTGGCATTGTTGATTATTTTTCATCACAGGAAAGTTGTGAAGGAGAAAAGCCGGGTTATAGAGGAATATACCGGATTGATAGAGGCTTTGCGGGAGGAACATGAGCTTTCCAGAAATAGCCTTATGGAAAAATTGAATGAAAAGAATGAGAAAGAGGCTGTATTGAAAATGGCTCTAAATAAACGCTTGGGAATTATCAGACAGTTGACGGATTTGTCTTTTAAATATGGGGAAGGAAATAAGTCTAAAGATATTTTTTGCCGTAAGGTGAAGGAGTTGATGTGTGTGGACATACTTACCCAAGATATGCTGGCTGATTTGCTGGAAGTTACTAATTTGAATTATTATGGTATAATAGATATTCTGAAAGCGGAATTTGGGCTTTCCAAGGAAGAATTGGAATTGTGCAGTTTTGTATGTGCGGGGTTTACTCCACAGGAGATGAGTGTGTTATATAATGTGAATGTAAATAATGTTTATGTCCGTTGCAGTCGGCTGGGAAAGAAAATGGGGCTTCCAGTATCCTTGTCTTCTTATTTGAAGGAGACGCTCCGAAAGTTAGCGGCCGGATTTCATGAAAATGAAATCGAGTGCTAAGTCTGTAATATCCTTAGCACTCGTTTTTTGTCTGATTATTTCGTTTTTTTCTGTTTTTGGGGGTGATTGGAATAGTTGCTCCATTGAAGATCGGTCTCCGGAGTGGCAGAGTCTATTTCTTTCCAACGTTGTTTGCTCAGTTCTTTATCTGCTTTTTCCATGGATTCCAGCGTCCGGGAAGTGCCTTGTGGCTCGATGTCCCGGAGTCCGTTTGTTGCTTGTACGTATTCCAGCGGGTTTTCGATGTATTGCCAGGTTTCGTTTAATTGGGTGCTTTTTCCTTCGTTCCATGGACCACGGGCGTCTTCGCCTTTTGATAGGTTAAAATAGAGGTTGCTGTATTTGGGGGATGTTTGAAATACACCCGGGGGAAAATTGGGTTTGATTGTTTCTAATGCAGCCTCAAATTGCTGGTAATGTGTCACCTCTCGCGTCATGAGAAAAACAAGTGTTTCCTTTACCGAAGGGTCGTCTGTCAATTGGAGGAGGTTTTCATAGCCTATTTTGGCACGGGCTTCTCCCGCCATGTTGGAACGCAGGTCTACTGTTAGTTCTGCTGTGGCTGATACGTAAGTGGCACACCAGGGATTTCCGTTACTATCGGTCAAGGCCGGACTTCCGGGAGCACCTACCAGGAATTGCGGATTGGTGAACGCTTGATGAATCAGTTCTTCTTTAGCTGATTTACCGCTCATCATTGTGTGGAGCGGTGTATTTTCAAGTACGTCTTTCATTTCTCCGTTCACTTTTCCCAGAAGCATTTGGATTGTAGCTCCCACGATTTCCAAGTGTCCGAATTCTTCGGTAGCAATATCCATCAGCATGTCATATTTGTCCGGAAATGGATTATGACAACTGAAGGCTTGTACAAAGTATTGCAGGGCGGATTTCAACTCTCCATTCGCACCGCCGAATGCTTCAAGCATTACACGTGCAAAATGCGGGTCCGGTTTGGATACACGTGCATTAAACTGTAATTCTTTTACATGATAAAACATACTGTTAGATTTAAGTGATTAGTAATTGTTTTTTTATTCCTAAAGTTGTTTTTCATAGTGGTTTGATTTCTGTATAATTTACGACATAGGATAGGGGATGTTACAGGGATTTTTTTATAAGATATTGATAATGAAAAAATAATGTTATACTCTCTTGTGAAGTGTTACTATTTGGAAAAGAGGTGAAAATTCGATTATAGCGGAGGATATATAAACTTTTCCCGGTGGATTACGTTATGCAGGTGTGAATAGAAATTCGGAGGTGAAAGTGAATTAAAAGAGTCGGGATATGTCAATGAAAGAACAGTATTGGAAATATTCGCTGATTGTAATTATATTGTTGCTTGGAGTATTGATATTTTTGAAAATTACTCCTTTTTTGGGTGGTATTCTCGGAGCATTGACTGTATATATATTGTTGCGTCCTCAAATGATATGGCTGACGGATCGGAAACGCATGAAGCGCAGTTTTATGGCTATATTGTTGCTTTGTGAGACTGTTCTTATTTTTCTGATACCTTTGTCCTGTGTGGTATGGATGATGATTTCCAAGTTACAGGCGATAAATCTGGATCCCAAAAATCTGATGGACGGGATAGAGCATGTGGCGGATTGGATTCGCTTAAAAACGGGGTATGAATTGCTAAGTAAAGGAAATGTTAATACGATTGTAGCAACTTTGCCGCGGGTGGGGCAGATGCTGATGGAAGGAATTACCAATTTTGCCATTAACGTGTTGGTATTGCTTTTTGTTTTGTATTTTATGCTGATAGGTGGTAAGAAAATGGAAAAATATATTAATGGTATTCTGCCTTTTAACCGGGAAAATAAAAAGGATGTGTTGAGAGAGTTTCATATGGTGGTCCGTTCCAATGCTATTGGAGTTCCTTTGTTGGCTATAATTCAAGGAATTGCAGCTTTTTTAGGGTATTATCTTTTTGGAGTATTCGGAGCATTTTTCTGGGGAGTGCTTTCCTGCTTTGCCACGATTATTCCGATTATAGGAACTGGATTGGTTTGGATTCCTTTGGTTTTGTATCTAGGGGCGACAGGCCATTGGGGAAATGGAATCGGATTGGCTGTTTATGCACTTGTTGTAATCGGGAATGTGGATAATCTGGTACGTGGATTGCTTCAGAAAAAGATGGCGGATACTCATCCGTTGATTACGATTTTTGGAGTGGTTATTGGCTTGTCCTTATTTGGTTTTATGGGCGTGATATTCGGACCTTTGATGTTGGCTCTGTTTATTCTGTGTGTGGAGATTTTCAGGGAAGATTATCTGGATAGCTGATTTTATTGATGTTTTCATCTGTAAAAGGGATTATTCCACTTCACTCATATCAATTAGATTATTAAGTAATGCATAAACTGTCAGGCCGGCAACCGATTTGATTCCCGTTTTCCGGATAATGTTTTTGCGGTGGGTAATTACCGTATGGATGGAGATATGATGTTCTTCTGCGATTTCTTTGTTGATTCTGCCTTTGGCGACAGAGATCAGGATTTCTTTTTCCCTATCGGATAGTTCGTTTGTTTCTGTTTGTTCCGTTTCAGTAGTTGTAGTATGTACAAGCTGTTGCAGCTTTTTGATAATTTTATCCCGATGTTCCCGAATGTCAATGGTGGCGTGGTAATATTTTAAAGCTTCCGGTTCGATGTATTGGTAGATTAAAGCGATTCGTTTGCATTGCTCGGTGTTGTCAAAGATGCTTTCCAGGCAATGCCGGTGTTTGAAATCCACGACTGACGGGTTTATGATAAGAATATCCGGGTGTAGACGGTGAATGTGGTCGGTGTAATGATCACAGTCGGCAAATACCGATATAATTTCCAGTTCTTTATAAGGTTTTATTAATTCCTGTAAGCCTGCTGTAATGATGTCGGAAGGTTCGATCAGGATGATTTTGTATTTTTTATTTGCCATAACGTTTTTCCTGTTTTTGAACCAAGGGTATCAGTATTTTGTCTTCAATGAGCGTATGTTTGCAAAGGTCTTCTTCCAAAGAAAAAATATTAAATAGCATATTGGTTTTTTCCAATAATAGTGCTGTGTCCGGCAGATATTTGATAACGATATTTTTCAGGTCGTTCAGTTTGTCTTCGATGTTGGTGTGATTCTGTTCGAAGATTTCAATGGAATAGCCGGTTCGGTTTGTTCCTGTTTTCATTGCTGAAATGTAAGGGAAAACCGTGTTTTCTTCGTATTCGAAATGGTGAATCACTTCTTTTTTGTATTCTTCAAAAAAACGGTTTAATATTTTTTGTTGTTGTATGCCTTCGTGTTCGGAGATGACGGCCAGTTGGTTTTGTATCGTGAGGAGGCGGTTGTCTAAATAGTATGAATGAGATCTTTTCAGGTATGACAATAGCTGGTTGATGTCCACTTGAGCGAGTTCCTCTTCACTTGGGAGGTAATGGCTGGAGGTGTATACATTGCAGATCATGACGAACAGTTTATCTGAAATCTGATGCTGCTTGCAACATTCCTGTACGGATTTGTCGCCGAATCCCAAGTTGAGTCCGAAACGGGGGAGTAACAGTAATAATCTGTAATCCGTATGGATTAGGTCGGCCAGTTTCATTTGGGGCGTGAAGAGAAATGAATCCATGCTTTCTTTTTTGGTTGAGGACTCTAAGATAAGCTAAGGAAATGAAATCTGCAATCCCTATTTATAGGGATTTTTGGGTATTTTATTTTATCTTTGTTAGGTGTTAATGTGTGTCATAAGGATATGGAAAGAAATGCTCAATGGGAACTTGCGCATCATTTTCTGTGTTATACGGGTACAAATTTGTTTTTGACGGGTAAGGCGGGAACCGGAAAAACTACTTTTTTGCGTAGTTTGAAAACAATGTCCCCGAAGAGAATGATCGTTGTCGCTCCGACGGGAGTTGCTGCCATCAATGCCGGTGGGGTAACTATTCATTCTTTTTTTCAGTTGCCTTTTGGTCCTTATTTTCCTGGAATGGGAACAACTGTACGGAAAAATGCCGGAGGATTCAGCAATAAGTTTAGTCGGGAAAAAATCAATATTATCAAGACGCTGGATTTATTGGTGATTGATGAAGTCAGTATGGTTCGGGCGGATTTGCTGGATGCAGTGAGCGATTTGCTGTGTCGCTACCGGGGAGGGGATAAGCCTTTCGGCGGAGTGCAACTTTTGTTGATTGGGGATGTGCAACAATTGGCTCCTGTTGTAAAAGAGGAAGAATGGGAATTGTTGAAAGAGGTATATCAATCGCCTTTTTTCTTTGATAGTGTGGCGTTGCAACAGACCCGTTATGTGAGTATCGAATTGACACATGTTTATAGGCAGGCTGATGAAAGATTTGTTCATTTATTGAATAAAATCCGTGATAATCAAATGGACGAGGAGAGTATATCCGCATTGAACCGGCGGTATATACCGGATTTCAGACCTTCGGAGGAGGAGGGATATATTGTTTTGACGACTCACAATGCCCGGGCTCAGTTAATTAATACCCGTAAATTAGATGAGATAGATGACAGGAGTTATACTTTCCCGGCACAACTGGAGGGGGAGTTCCCGGCTTATTTGTTTCCTACTGACGAGAAATTGGTATTGAAAAGAGGGGCTCAGGTGATGTTTGTAAAAAATGATTCTTCCGGGGAGAAAAGATATTATAACGGAAAAATAGGCCGTATCGTTTCTATCGCGACAGATTATGTACAAGTACAATGCAAGGGGGACTCAAAGCCTATTGCCGTGAATAGGGAGGAGTGGTTGAATACCCGTTATGCCATAAATCCGGAAACAAAGGAAATACGAGAGACCGTTGAGGGAAGGTTTGTTCAATATCCTTTGAAAACGGCTTGGGCAATTACGATTCATAAGAGTCAGGGACTTACATTTGAACGTGCGGTCATTGATGTGGGGGCTGCCTTTACCCATGGGCAGGTGTATGTGGCTTTGAGCCGTTGTAAGTCTTTGGAAGGTTTGGTGTTGAGTTCGCCTTTGAAAAACGGAGTTGTGATTCATGACCGAGTGGTGCGGAGTTTTATACAGAAGGTAGAGCGTAATCAGCCGGGCAGGGATGAATTGGAAGAGGAGAAGAAAAAGTATTATATTCAGTTGGTTACGGAGTTATTTGACTTCATTTCTGTGTGGAAAAGTATACAGCGGGTAACTTGGATTTATGGAAAATATTTGTATCGGTTGTATCCGGAGTTGAGTCGCTTTTACCGGGAGATGCGCGAAGAAAGTCATGAACGGTTGACGGAAGTGGGAGAGCGTTTCAAAGTACAGTTGCAGCGTTTATTGATGGCTTCTGCCGATTATGAAAAGGATGAGGTGATAAAGGAGAGAATCGCTAAGGGAGTGGTTTATTTTCGGGAGGAGATGGAAAAGTTTCGGATGGCGGTATGTGATGCTGCTTATCCGGAAACTGATAGTAGAGAGGTCCGGAAACTGCTCGAAGAAGCTATGAGTCGGTTGTTCCAGGAGTTCCAGGTCAAAATACGGGTGCTTGAATCGGTAGCAGAGGGATTTTCTCCGGTCGCCTATTTGAAGAGCCGTGCTGAAGCTGTGTTGGATAAGGCGATTTTGCCGGGACATAAGCGACAGGAGAAAATAAATGTTTCTACGGATATTTTACATCCCGCATTGTATGGAAAATTGTGTGAATGGCGGAAACGGCAGGCTGACAAACTGAAATTGCCTGTTTATACGGTGTTGCAGCAGAAAGCTTTGTTGGGGATTTGCAATACGCTGCCTGCCGATAGCAGGGAATTGTTGAAAATTCCCGGTATCGGGAAAAAGGTGATTGAAAAGTACGGAAGCTCTTTGTTAGAAATGGTGGATGAGTTTCGCGGGATAAAATTGGACACCTGACAGGCTTGATTTTGCATTCGCTTTGCACTATCTTTGTCGAGGATAAGGATTTTTATTATGGAAAACAAACCTTTGGCAGAGCGGATGCGGCCGAAAACACTGGATGATTATATCGGACAGAAGCATTTAGTGGGGACAGGGAAGGTGCTCCGGAAAATGATAGAATCAGGCAATGTGTCGTCATTTATCCTGTGGGGACCTCCGGGGGTAGGTAAGACTACTTTAGCGATGATTGTTGCCGAGCAGTTGAAGCGTCCGTTTTATGTGTTGAGTGCTGTCAGTTCCGGGGTGAAGGATGTGCGGGAAGTGATCCAGAAAGCCGAGAGTCAGCGTTTTTTCAATACTCCGAATCCGATATTGTTTATCGATGAAATTCATCGTTTTTCAAAAGCGCAGCAGGATTCCTTGTTGGCTGCTGTGGAGAAGGGAACGGTGACATTGATTGGGGCTACGACGGAAAATCCGTCATTTGAAGTGATTTCGCCGTTGTTGTCGCGTTGCCAGGTGTATGTACTGAAGGCTTTGGAAAAGGCGGATCTGGAAGAGTTGATAGACCATGCTTTGACCCGTGATTTCTATTTGAAGGAGAAGAAGATTACGGTAAAGGAGAAAGAGGCGTTGATTTCGTTTAGCGGAGGGGATGCCCGTAAACTTTTGAATATTCTGGATTTGGTTGTGGGGGCTCAGCGTTCGGAGGAGATTGTTATCGATAATGAGACGGTGAGAAAAGAGTTGCAGGAAAATCCGCTGATGTATGATAAGGATGGGGAGCAGCATTATGATATTATTTCGGCGATGATTAAATCTGTCCGGGGAAGTGATCCGAATGCGGCTCTTTATTATATGGCACGGATGTTAGAGGGGGGAGAAGACCCGAAGTTTATTGCCCGGCGGTTGATTATCTCGGCTTCGGAGGATATAGGGTTGGCTAACCCGAATGCCATGCTGATTGCAAATGCCTGTTTTGAAGCGGTACATAAAATTGGAATGCCGGAAGCTCGTATTCCTTTGGCTGAGTGTCTGATTTATCTGGCTACCTCTCCTAAAAGCAATTCGGCCTATCTGGCGATAGGAGAAGCGATGGCTTTGGTGAGACAGACGGGTAATATACAGGTGCCTTTATATTTGCGAAATGCTCCGACCAAGCTCATGAAGGAGTTGAATTATGGAAAAGATTATAAATATGCGCATGATTTCCCTGGAAATTTTGTGGAGCAGGAGTATATGCCTGAGGAAGTGAAGGATAAGGTGTTTTACCATCCGCAGCAGAATGCCCAGGAGTTGAAAATTTCGGAGCGTTTAAAGTTGTGGTGGAAAAGAAAATATAAATAATGGTGAAGATTTTTAATAGATAGTGTATGAATATAATGGAAAAGATTACAAATTCCGATATGTTTTTTTTGTTGGCGGGTCCCTGTGTGATTGAAGGGGAGGAAATGGCCTTTAAAATAGCCGGACATGTGTCGGAATTGACAAGCAAATTGGGAATCCCTTATGTTTTTAAGGGGTCGTTTAAGAAAGCTAACCGTTCTCGTTTGGATTCTTTTACGGGAATAGGGGATATTAAGGCTTTGGAGATATTGGCTAAGGTCAGAAAGGAATTTCAGATTCCGGTGGTGACCGATGTTCATAGTCCGGAGGATGCCGTTATGGCGGCGGAATATGTGGATGTGTTACAGATTCCGGCTTTTCTATGCCGACAGACTGATTTATTGGTAGCTGCTGCCCGGACGGGGCGTGTGGTGAATGTGAAGAAAGGACAGTTTCTTTCTCCAGAGGCAATGCGCTTTGCTGTGGAAAAGATTAGGGAATCGGATAATCCGGATGTGATGGTGACGGAACGGGGAACGACTTTCGGATATCAGGATTTGGTGGTGGATTATCGGGGTATAAAAATAATGCAGCAAGAGTGTAAGTGTCCGGTGGTGGTGGATGCCACGCATTCTTTGCAGCAGCCTAACCAAGCTTGCGGTGTGACGGGAGGACAGCCGGCTTTGATTGAAACCATAGCGAAAGCAGGAATAGCAGTCGGGGCTGACGGATTGTTTATAGAGACTCATATGGATCCAGCCCATGCCAAATCGGACGGGGCTAATATGTTGCGGCTGGATTTGATGGACGATTTGTTGGAGAAGTTGGTGAGAATCCGGAAGGCTATATATCCAGGTGAATGACGGTGATGCCTGCGCCACCCAGTTGGATTTGTTCGTCGTTATATGAGCCAATTACAGGATTGGTGCTCAGGTATTGGCGGATAAGTTGTCGCAAGGCTCCGCTACCTGTGCCGTGTAATATTCTGAGGTCTTTTGAGTCGAGCATGACGGCTTCGTCAATAAAGGCCGTCACTTTTTGCAGGGCTTCGTCTCCACGCATGCCCCGGACGTCGATTTCGGGTTTGAACATCAGACGTTTCTGACTTAGATTTTCTCTGAAACCGGACCAATTGGATATGGTGGTGGAAGGTTTCATCTGTTTTTTGGCCTGATTGGCTGATATTTTTTGTAAATGATGTAGAGGAACAGTGGTTCGGATATTTCCTAAAGCAATTACAGCTTTTTTGTCTTTGATTTCCATGACTTCTCCGGTGGCCTGGTTGGGCAGTTTTACGAAATCGCCTTTTTGTATGGCGGAAAGAGTTGGCGTAGCAGGATTGACTGTTTGGGTATCGGATGAATTGTTGCGGGATTTGCGGTTTTCTCTTCTTTTTATTTTTTCGATTTTCCGGCGCAGGCGTTCTTCTTCCTCTTCTTCTGACATGATTTTGTTTTGTTGTTCTTCCAATTTTTGCCTGGCGGCTTTGGTTTTTTCTTTTTCGGCCTGACACTCTTTGATTTTCCGGATGGTGTTTTCTATTGTTTTGTTGGCATCGGTAATCAGTGTGCGGGCTTTTTCCTGGGCTTCGTGAAGGATTTCCTTCCTGAGCCGGGAGGCTTCGTTGAGCTCGTAACTGTAGCGTTCAATTACCTCCTCAAGCCGTTTTTCATTTTCATGTATTTTTTTTCGCTTTTCTTCCCAATAGTGCTTATCTCGGGCGATGTCTTTCAGGTGTTTGTCGTAATTGATGTGGTCGGTGCCGATTTTCCCGGCGGCTTCTTCCAGAATTTCTTTGGGAAGTCCTATCTTTTTGGCAATCTCGAAAGCAAAGGAAGAGCCCGGTTTCCCTATTTGTAGCTCGAATAAAGGCATCATCCGGTGATTGTCGTAAAGCATGGCTCCGTTTTCAATTCCGGAAGTAGCGGAAGCGTAATGTTTCAAATTGGTATAGTGGGTGGTAATGACACCTTTTACGTTTTGTCGGTTTAAGGCATGCAGGATGGCTTCGGCAATCGCGCCACCCAGCATGGGTTCTGTTCCTGTTCCGAACTCATCGATGAGTATGAGGGTGTTCCCATCTCCGTATCGTACAAAGTTTTTCATGTTAATCAGATGGGAACTATATGTACTCAAGTCGTTTTCAATCGACTGTTCGTCACCGATGTCTATCAGAATGTGGCGGAATATTCCGAATCGGCTGGCTTCATTAACAGGTACGGGCAATCCGCATTGGAACATGTATTGCAATAGACCGGAGGTTTGCAGGCAGACGGATTTCCCTCCTGCATTGGGGCCGGATATCAGAATGATGCGCTGTTCTTCGTTAATTTCTATTTTTAGAGGTATTAGGTGTTTGTCTGTGTTTTGAAATGATAGATATAGAAGTGGGTGGCGGGCTTCGTACCAGAGTATTTCCGGTTTGTCAGAAAATGCAGGAGTTATGGCATTAATGGACAGAGAAAAAGCAGCTTTGGCTTTTACGAAGTCAATAAATGCCATAAAGTCGTAAGCGGGGATGAGGTCGTTTATGTAAGGACGGATGTCATCTGCGAATTTTCTCAGAATCCGGTTGATTTCTCTTTTTTCTTCCAGTTGCAGTTCCCGGATTTCATTGTTGGTTTCAATGATTTCCGCCGGTTCGATGTAGGAAGTTTTTCTGGTGGCCGACTCGTCGTGTACGATGCCGTTGATTTTTCGTTTGTAAGCTGCCGGAACAGGAATGACCATACGTCCGTCCCGAATGGCTATTGCACATTCTTTTTCAGCCCATCCTTCGCTTTGAGCTTGTTGTAAGAGTGTTTGCATCCGTCTGGAAATACCGGCTTGTTTTTTTACCAATTGGTGTCGGATGTCTGCTAGTTCGGGAGAAGCGTTATCTTTGATGCTTCCGTGTTTGGATAGGATGGAATCCAGGCGTTGCATTACGTAAGGGAAGAGACGGATTAATCCCGCTTTATCGGCAAGTTGGGGATATTGTTCCTGTTTCCCATGAAAAAAACGTACGATAGCTGACAGGGATTCCAGGGAGTTTTTTAGCGTGATTAATTCGTGTAATTCTAAGAACAGACCTTCTATTCGGATTTTGTTCAGGAAAGGACGGGCATCAGCATATGTGTTACCGGGAAATTCTTCCTCTTTCAGAATGCGCATAAACTCGCCGGTTTCTTCCTGTTGTTGGCGGATTACCTCCGCCTCGTCCGAAAATCGCATCTTTTCGGTCAGTTCTTTGCCCATTTCACTCTGGCAGTGTTTTTTTATCAACTGCCGGATTTTGTCGAATTTTATTTTGCTTTCGAAATTGTCCGGATAAATCATGGATAGGAGGGTGAAAAAGTTAGAATTTTGAAAAGGAGGGAAAGAGTTGAAATTTTAAGTTTTTTCAACTCTTCAACCTTTTCACGTTTTAACTTTTAGTCTTTACATTTCCGGAAATGGTCAGATGGCTTTCCGGGTTTTTCGGGTCATTGGTAATGACGGTAATGGATTTGTATTGCCGTCCGGATTTTCCGGCGGAATTGAATGTGGCCCGTATGACTGTTTTTTGACCGGGAGCAATTGTGTTTTCTCCCATTGTAACGGCCGTGCAACCGCAACTGGCTTTGGTTTTTCTGATAATCAGAGCGGTTTTGCCGTGGTTTTCGAGAGTGAAATCGCAATTGGCTTTTTCGCCTTGAGTAAGGTCTCCGAATTCAATGCTGGTTTTGTCGAAATAGACAATCGGTGCGTTTTCCAGTTCTTTTTTGCTCAGTTTACTGAAGTCTTCTGTGATATTGGCTGTTACCGTGAGTCGGTTGTTATAGGAATTGTCATCGTCAAACTTCAGTATGACGGAGTCGAATATATACCCGTAATCGTTTTTGGCAATGGCATCGTATGTAAGTATCAGCATGCCTTTCTCTCCGGGTTGTACGGTTTGCGGGTAAACATCGGCTTTGATGTGAGAGGGGGTATAACGGGTAGAAACGGTTACGGCTTTTTCTCGGGTGTTGTAGAAATATACGGTATCTTTTGCAATTTCCTGAATGAATATTTTACCGAAACTGATGTTGTTGGTTTTAAATTTTACGCCCGAGAGGTCTGTTTTATAGAGTAGTTCCGGTTTTTCGGGATTGTCGATGATGTTTCCGCTGACCCGGAGTTGTTCGCGTGGATTTTGAGCATTGGAGTTTACATTGATTATGTAGTTGAATTGTTCCGGTAAATCTTGTGATGTGAAAGAAATACGGATTTCAGTGGACTTCTGCGGTAGAATGGGTGTTTTATCCCAATCTGCATGCATGCGTGGAAACATCGGGATGACTTTGGAAATAAGTACTGGTTGTTGTCCCGTGTTTTTAACATGAAAAGTAACCGTTGTCGGTGTGTCATCAGCTTTCAGTCCTGCTAAATGAATTTCTTTTTTTTCAAAAGTCAGTATTCCGGACTGGGCAAAGAGGTGACCGGTGAATAATGAAAATAGAAGTAGTAAAATCAGCTTCATAGGTGGTGTTTTTTCTTCTCGTAATCAAAATGAAACCTCCGAACAGGATAGAAGTTACCTGCGGAGGTTTCATGATTCAATTTATTGAATTTCTCCACTCAGTTTGTAGGAGACAATGGTATTTTTCGGGTCATTAAGGGTGAATGAAATGATTTTCACTTTTTTACCCGGTTGTTCATCGGTTTTCAGTACGACATTCACCTTCGTTTTTTTGCCCGGTTTAATTATGGTACGTGCGGGATTTGCCGTGACCGTGTTGTCGGAAGTTTTGATTTTGTGGATAATCAAATCCGATTTACCGTTGTTTTGAATATAAAATTCATGTTTGTGGTTCGTGTTTTTTGTTAAAACACCCAATTCGGCGGAAGTTTCAGAGAATGAAGCTACGGGAGCTTCTTCGGGATTTACTTTTGAAAAGTCTTCCTTGATATTGGCAGCAACGGAGATTTCCCCTTTGGCATCGGGTGTAACGGTAATGGTTATTTTGTCGGATACGAAGCCCCAGTCTTTCTTGGCTTCGGCATTATATTTCACAGCAATTTTCCCTTTTTCTCCTTGTTTTAATGTTGCAGGATTTACTGTTACGGTCATGAATGAGGCATCGGCGGTAGCTGTCACGGTTACAGGTTCTGCTCCTGTGTTGATAATGTCAATGGCTCTTTCCGCCACATCGGTATTATTGATGCTTCCTAAATTCAGACTGTTGGCTGTAATTTTCAGATTTTCCACTGTATAGCGGTAGGCAGCATATGGATCGGCTGGCTTGGAACTGACCGTACCGTGAATACTGAGTGAGCTTACGGCATTTGACGCGTTGGAGTTAACCGTAATGCTTTTGTTGAAACGTCCCGGACGATGACGGGGATCAAAGCTGACTTTTACCGAACCGGTTTGTCCCGGTGCAATAGGCTGACGGCTCCAGGAAGGAGTGGTACAACCGCAACTGGCACGTACGCTGTTCAAAATAAGCGGGGCATCGCCCGTATTTTTAAAAACAAAATCATAAACAGCCGGCCCTCCCGTTTCACTGATGGTACCGAAGTCGTGGGAAGTTTTTTCAAATTCGATTTTAGCTTTCTGGCTGAATACCAGTAAGGGAATAATCGTCAAAAATAAAAACAATAGTCTTTTCATCGTTAAAAATTTATATTGTTAATGTTGCATGAATAGAATCCGCTATGCTATAAAATCCAACAAAAATAAAAAATATGCGGCAAAAATAATAAGGATTGTCGTTATTTTATCTGTTTTAATCCTTATTGGATTTTGTACAGACAAAGATATATATTGTAGAAAAATGAAGCAAAGATGTGAGAGCGAGTGAAAGATTTTTAAATATGAATGCTTTGATTAGTTGGTTGTTGTATTTTAATTGTAAGACTTTTTGCAAGTAGGAAATGGAAACTCAAAGCATGTAAAAGATGTTTTTCTGTGTACTTTTTTTGAAACGATTGTTTGTTTATCGGGGAATAAAGTGTATCTTTGCGCCGTTTAAAAATATTTAATTTAAAAGATTAGTAATTATGTATTTAACAGCTGAAAAGAAAGAAGAACTTTTTTCACAGTACGGGAAGTCTAATAAAGATACAGGCTCTGCAGAGTCTCAGATTTCTTTATTTTCCTACCGTATCAGTCATTTGACAGAACATTTGAAGAAAAACCACAAAGACTTTGCTACTCAGAGAGCTTTGATCAAGTTGGTAGGAAGACGTAGAGCATTATTGGATTACCTGAAAAGAAAAGATATCGAAAGATACCGTTCTATTATTAAGGCGTTGAATTTACGTAAATAATCATACGTTACCACCAGCCCGGAATTATCCGGGCTGGTTTCTATTGTAACCTCCCCTCCAAACCTCCAAAGCAGCAGCCCGGTGATTGCCGTGCTGTCATCAAGAAAGAATTCCGTTAAAATGAATTTATTTTAACAGTTAAATTATGAATGTTATTGAAAAGAACATTACTCTGCCTGACGGTCGAGTGATTACGCTTGAAACAGGAAAGTTGGCCAAACAGGCTGACGGTGCTGTTATGTTGAAAATGGGTAATACCATGTTGCTGGCAACGGTTGTTTCGGCTCAGGAGGCCGGGCCGGATGTGGATTTTATGCCTTTGTCAGTGGATTACAAAGAAAAATTTGCTTCCGTGGGACGTTTCCCCGGCGGGTTTACCAAGAGAGAAGGAAAAGCTTCCGATTATGAGATTTTAGTATCCCGTTTGATTGACCGTGCCTTGAGACCTTTGTTTCCGGATGATTACCATGCTGAGACTTTTGTTCAGGTAACATTATATTCCGGTGACGGAGAGTCTATGCCGGATTCTTTGGCCGGATTGGCAGCTTCTGCTGCTATCGCAGTGAGTGATATTCCTTTCCACGGTCCGATTTCGGAAGTGAGAGTGGCTCGTGTTAATGGTGAATTTGTTATCAATCCGACCCGTTCCCAATTGAAAGAAGCCGATTTGGATATTATGGTGGGAGCTACTTACGAAAATATCATGATGGTGGAAGGGGAAATGGATGAGGTTTCCGAACAGGAAATGCTGGATGCCATTAAGTGTGCCCATACGGCTATCAAAGAACAGTGTCTGGTACAGGAAGAATTGGCCAAGGCTGTCGGAAAAGCAAAACGCACCTATTGCCATGAGGTGAATGATGAAGAACTGCGTAAGGATGTATGGGACAAATGTTATCAGAAAGCTTATGATGTGGCTCGTCAGTGCAATGCCGACAAACACTTGAGAGGTGAATTGCTACATAAGGTAGAAGAAGAATACCTGGAAACTATTCCGGAAGAGGAAAGAGAAGCTAAGAAAGCGATGGTAGGCCGCTATTATCATGATGTGGAAAAAGAGGCTATGAGAAGGATGATTTTGGATGAAGGTGTTCGTTTGGACGGGCGTACTACTGAACAGATTCGTCCCATTTGGTGTGAGGCGGGTTATTTGCCCGGTCCTCATGGTTCTTCCGTATTTACGCGGGGTGAAACCCAGTCGCTTTCAACAGTGACGTTGGGTACGAAACTGGATGAAAAGATTGTAGATGAAGCTACGGAGCAAGGAAAAGAGAGATTTTTATTGCATTATAATTTCCCGCCGTTCTCTACTGGGGAAGCGAAAGCGACCCGAGGCGTGGGACGTCGTGAGATCGGTCATGGAAATCTGGCACACCGTGCATTAAAGAGAATGATTCCTGCCGATTATCCTTATACTGTACGTGTGGTTTCTGATATTTTGGAATCCAACGGTTCGTCTTCAATGGCAACCGTGTGTGCCGGAACGCTGGCATTGATGGATGCCGGGGTGCCCATTAAAAAGCCGGTGACCGGTATAGCTATGGGTTTGATAACGGACAAAGGATGTGCGAAATATGCTGTCCTGTCTGATATTTTAGGTGATGAAGACCATTTGGGAGATATGGATTTCAAGGTGACCGGAACGGTGGACGGAATTACCGCAACCCAGATGGATATCAAGGTGGATGGACTTCCCTATGAGATACTTGAAAAAGCATTGGAACAGGCCAGACGCGGCCGTATGCATATTATGGATATTATTTTGCAGACGTTGCCTGCACCCCGTCCGGAATTGAAGCCGCATGCTCCGCGTATTGAGACTTTGATTGTCGATAAAGACCAGATTGGTGCTATTATCGGTCCTGGAGGTAAGATTATTCAGGACATCCAGGAGAAATCCGGTGCAACAGTGACGATAGAGGAAGTGGACAATAAGGGAATTGTAAATATTTCTGCCACGAATGCAGAGTCTATCCATATAGCCATTAGCCGCATCAAGGCAATTGCTTCTAAACCGGAAGAAGGGGAAATATATGACGGAGTTGTGAAATCCATCATGCCTTTCGGAGCTTTTATTGAAATTTTACCGGGTAAGGACGGATTGTTGCATATTTCGGAAATTGACTATAAACGGATTGAAAAGGTAGAAGACGTTCTGAAAGAAGGAGATAAAATCCAGGTGAAACTGTTGGAAATTGACAAGAAGACCGGCAAGTTGCGTCTTTCACGGAAGGCTTTGTTACCGAAACCCGAACGGAAAGATCCAGAAAAACAGTCATAAAAACAAAATGGCAATAAATGCAAAAAAGAGGCTTCGGCCTCTTTTTTTATGCCTATAATATCTTATCTTTGTGTAGCGAAAAATAGTTAACAGAATGGAAAATAGATTGAAAGTCGGAATAACTCACGGAGATATTAACGGAGTGGCTTATGAAATGGTTATAAAGATGATGGCGGAGAACCGGATTTGCGAAGTCTGTACGCCGGTGTTTTACGGTTCGCCTAAAGTTGCTGCTTATTATCGTAAGAATCTGAGTGTGGAGAATTTCAATTTGAGTAGCATACAGAGTGCCAAAGAAGCCAATGCTAAAAGGTGTAATGTTATTAATTGTGTGGATGATGCTGTAAAAGTGGAAGCCGGGAAAGAAACACCGGAATCCGACGAAGCGGCGATAGCGGTACTGAAGAAAGCATTGGATGATTTGGATCAGAAAGAGCTGGATGTTGTGGTGGCTGCCCCGCAGGGAATTAATTCGTTTAAGTTGGAAAACGCAAGCGGATGTATTGATTTCCTGAGCAAGAGGTATGATGCAAAATTCGCTATGCCTTTGTTGGTCGGTGAAAAAATGAAGATGGGTTTTGTTACCACTCAGGTCCCTTTTCGGGAAATTCCGGAAAATTTGACGGCTGCCAATGTTTTGAGTAAACTGAAGACGCTTGATTATTGTCTGAGAAGAGATTTTACTATCCGGAAACCCCGGATTGCCGTGTTGGGATTGAATCCGCATACGGGTGAGAATTGTGTTTTCGGAGAGGAAGAGAAAAATTGTTTGATTCCGGCAATAGAGAAAGCACGGGAGAGTGGAATTATGGCTCTTGGTCCATATGCTGCCGATAGATTGTTCAGTGCTACGGAGTATGAAAAATTTGATGCTGTTTTGGCTTTGTATTATGATCAGGGAATGGTGCCTTTTAAAGCTATAGAGGGTGTGGAAGGAGCTGTTTTGGTCGCTGGTTTGCCGATAGTGTATACTTCTACTGTTAGCGGAGTGGCGTACGATATTGCGGGACAGGGTGTGGCGAATGAACAGGGCTTGAGAAAAGCACTCTATCTGGCTATTGATGTGTTTAATACCCGCATGCAGAATGGTACTTTGTCGCGCAATCCCTTGCCTCATTACGATGTGGCGGGTAATGCGAATGAAAGCGATATGAATGTGGAACAGATTGCAGGAGTAAGAGGAGAAGAAGATAAATAAAATTTTTTCTGTGATTTTTATTCGGTGAAGAAAAGTGAAAAGCAAATATTTCGAAATTTGCTTTTCACTTTTCACTTTTTATCGTACCTTTGCGCCCGAGTTTAATATAATGTCTAACTTATTAGATAAGAAACGATTAAAATTATTATGACAGAAGAACAAAAGGACTTGCAGACCGTATCTGCTAAGGCTGCTCAGACAACAAGTGCTGAGGCTGATGAAAATTTTGATTGGGAAGCTTATGCTAACGATGATGTAACCCCTGCATCAGAAAAAGAAACTTTGGCACAGAAGTATGCCGATACGTTGTCAAAAGTTGTTGAAAAAGAAGTGGTGGAAGGAACCGTTATCTCAATGAATAAGAGAGAAGTGGTGGTAAATATCGGCTATAAATCAGACGGTATCATCTCTTTGAACGAATTCCGTTACAATCCGGAATTGAAAGTGGGTGATAAAGTTGAAGTGTATGTGGAAACACAGGAAGACAAAAAAGGTCAGTTGACCCTTTCTCACAAACAGGCACGTGCATTGCGCAGCTGGGATCGTGTGAACGAGGCGTTGGAGAAAGATGAAATCATCAAAGGTTTTGTAAAATGCCGCACGAAGGGTGGTATGATTGTGGATGTATTCGGTATTGAAGCTTTCTTGCCGGGTTCTCAGATTGATGTGAAACCGATTCGTGACTATGATATTTATGTAGGTAAAACCATGGAATTCAAAGTGGTTAAAATTAACCAGGAATTTAAAAACGTGGTGGTATCTCACAAAGCTCTTATTGAAGCTGAACTTGAACAGCAGAAGAAAGATATTATTTCCAAACTTGAAAAAGGACAGGTATTGGAAGGAACCGTTAAGAATATCACTTCCTACGGAGTATTTATTGACCTGGGCGGTGTAGACGGTTTGATTCATATTACGGATTTGTCTTGGGGTCGTGTAAATCATCCGAACGAAATAGTTCAGTTAGACCAGAAATTGAATGTGGTTATTCTGGATTTCGACGATGAGAAGAAACGTATTGCTTTAGGTTTGAAACAATTGACACCTCATCCGTGGGATGCTTTGAATGCAGACTTGAAAGTGGGTGATAAAGTGACGGGTAAAGTTGTAGTAATGGCTGATTACGGTGCATTCGTTGAAATTGCTCCGGGGGTAGAAGGCTTGATTCACGTATCCGAAATGTCTTGGTCACAGCATCTGCGTTCTGCACAGGATTTCATGAAAGTGGGCGATGAAGTGGAAGCTGTTATTTTGACTTTGGATCGTGATGAAAGAAAGATGTCATTAGGTATCAAACAATTGAAATCCGATCCTTGGCAGAATATTGAAGAAAAATATGGCGTGGGCAGCAAACACAAAGCTACCGTACGTAATTTCACTAACTTCGGTGTATTTGTAGAAATAGAAGAAGGGGTAGACGGATTGATTCATATTTCCGACCTTTCTTGGACGAAGAAAGTGAAACATCCGGCTGAATTTACACAGATCGGTGCTGAAATTGAAGTGGTTGTATTGGAAATCGATAAGGAAAACCGCCGTTTAAGCTTAGGTCATAAACAATTGGAAGAAAATCCTTGGGATGTGTTCGAAACGATTTTCACAGTAGATTCAGTACACGAAGGTACGATTACCGAAATTTTTGATAAGGGTGCTGTGATTGCTTTGCCTTATGGTGTAGAAGGTTTCGCAACTCCTCGTCATTTAGTGAAAGAAGACGGTTCACAAGCTAAGGTGGATGAAAAACTTTCATTCAAGGTGATTGAGTTCAATAAGACAGCTAAGCGTATCATCCTTTCTCACTCACGTATTTTTGAGGACGAACAGAAGTCTGAGGAAAAAGCAAAGAAGAGTGCAGAAGAAAAATCTACTAAAAAAGCCGTTAAACAGGTAAAAGAGAAGTTGGAAAAAACAACGTTGGGTGATATTACCGAATTGGCTGCTTTGAAGGAACAGATGACAGCAACGAAGACCGAAAAAGCTCCGAAGGCTAAGAAAGAAGAAGCGAAAGCTGAAGAAAGCGAAGCTAAGGAAGATTAAGAGGTTACAGTGAAATTTGAACTGACCATATTGGGGGCGGGTTCTGCCGTCCCCACCTTACAAAGAAACTCTGCCGCTCAGGTACTTAATGTACTTGAGCGGTACTTTCTTATAGATTGTGCCGAAGCAACCCAGCACCAGTTGCGCCGTTTTCGGATACCTTACAACCGGATTAACCATATTTTTATTTCCCACCTTCACGGAGACCATTATTTCGGTCTTATGGGTTTTTTGTCAAGTCTTTCGATGCAGGGAAGGAAGGGAGAGATGCATCTCTATGCCGATCCGCGTTTACAGGAGATAATAGAGAGTCAGTTAAAGATTATGAATACGCGGTTGGGGTATCCTCTTCGTTTTCATCCTTTGACCCGGAATCCGGAAATTATTCTTGACGATAAGGTGCTAACCGTGACTTCTTTTCCTTTGTTACATCGTTATGATGCACCGGTGTGCGGTTTTTTGTTTAAGGAAAAAGAGCGGAGCCGGACAATACGTAAAGATATGGCGGATGCCTGGCAGGTTCCTGTGGCTTTCATGCAGTATTTGAAAGCCGGGGCTGATTTTGTTACTCCCGAAGGAAAGGTCATACCGAACCGGATGCTTACGGTGTCACCACCTCCGTCGCGTTCTTATGCTTATATGACTGATACGCTTTTTCGGGAGCGTTTTGCAGAATATGTAAGTGGTGTGGATATACTATACCATGAAGCTACTTATGGTCGGGAACTGGAAACCGTGGCAAAAGAGAATTATCATAGTACGGCGGAGCAAGCTGCGCGAATGGCGGTGTTATCCGGTGCCGGTAAATTGTTGTTGGGGCATTTTTCTGCCCGTTATCCGGATCCTTCCTGTTTATTGCCGGAAGCTCGTGCCGTTTTCCCCGAAACCTATATATGTACGGATGGCGATGTATATGATATCCCCGTACAAAAACGATTAGGTATGTAGCTGGAAATAAGAACAGATTTGCTTTATGGAAACGGTTATAAAAAATATAAATGCTTTGTATCCGCTGTCGGAGGATACGATACGGATATTGAAAGAAAAAGTGGAATTGTGTCATTTTCCCAAGAAATACTGTTTGATTGAAGCGGATAAATATTGTAAATCGGCTTATTTCATCGAAAAAGGTATGACCCGTTCTTTTTGGTTAGTTAATGGGGAAGAAATAACGACTTCTTTTTCGTGTGAAGGAGGGATTGTTTTTAGTATGGATGAACTCTATTATGACCGGCTAAGCGAGGAATTTGTGGAAACGCTTGAAGATGTGGTTGCTTATAAAATCGCATTGACTGATTTGTTGTGGCTTTTCCAGACGAATATCGAATTGGCCAATTGGGGAAGGATAATCCACCAGAATGAATACAGACGCTTGCATCGTTCCCATAAGGAACGTCTTACATTGGCGGCCAAAGAGAGATATGAAGAGTTTAAACAGCAGTTTCCTGAAGTATGTCAACGGGTACAATTGGGATATATAGCCTCTTATCTGGGAATAACACTTTCTACTCTTAGCCGGTTAAGGGCTCAAAAATAATCTTTGTGGGGTTAAGATTTTGACATAGGACAATTTTTAGCATATCTAAGTTCTTTAATTTTGACTTGTTAATGATGATAGTGGAAATAATTTGAATTTATTATGCAAAACATTTCATCCTCTGCGTTTGCAGATACGAAGCCTCACTATGAACTCCTGGACGGATTGAGAGGTGTGGCGGCCCTTATGGTAATCTGGTATCACATCTACGAAGGCTTTGCGTTTGCCAGTGGCGGTGCTATCGAAACCTTCAACCACGGCTATCTTGCCGTTGATTTCTTCTTTATCCTTTCTGGTTTTGTCATCGGGTATGCTTATGACGACCGTTGGAAAAAGAGTCTCACGATAAAAGAGTTCTTTAAACGTCGGCTGATACGTCTCCATCCGATGGTGGTCTTGGGTGCGGTCTTGGGCACTATTTCGTTCTGTATCCAGGGATCAGTGCAGTGGGACGGTACACACGTGGCAACGTCTATGGTGATGCTGTCGCTCCTTTGTGCTATGTTTTTCATCCCGGCGATTCCGGGTGTGGGCTACGAGGTTCGTGGCAATGGCGAAATGTTTCCCTTGAACGGTCCCTGTTGGTCGTTGTTCTTTGAATATATCGGCAATATCCTCTATGCAATTTTCATCCGTCGTTTATCCAACAAGGCATTGGCGGTATTGGTAGCACTGCTGGGTGTGGCGTTGGTTTCGTTTGCCGCTTTCAATGTGTCGGGATATGGAAACATCGGTATGGGATGGACATTGGATGGCGTTAATTTCCTCGGAGGTTCGTTACGGATGCTTTTCCCTTTTTCCATGGGAATGTTGCTGTCGCGCAACTTTAAACCGGTGCGGGTGAAAGGTGCATTCTGGATATGCAGTGCGGTGTTGATTGCGCTGTTTGCAGTGCCCTTTGTCGAAGGAAATCAGCCTGTTTGCTTAAATGGTTTGTACGAGATGTTCTGCGTTGTTATCGTCTTCCCGGTGCTTGTTTGGTTAGGTGCATCCGGTAATACGACAGATAAGAACTCGACGGCAGTGTGCAAGTTCCTCGGCGATCTCTCTTTTCCTGTTTACGTGATTCATTATCCCATCATGTATTTGTTCTACTCATGGTTGATAGAGAAGAAACTTTACACGTTGAGCGAAACATGGCCGGTAGCTTTGCTTTTGTTTTTCGGAAATATACTGTTGGCTTATCTTTGTTTGAAATGGTATGACGAACCGTTGAGAAAATGGTTAAGCCGGCGATTTCTAGCGCAAAACCGGAAATCCTAATCCGGTTTTGCTATTCCCGTCGTCTGCGGTAGGGGAAATAGTTCAAATAATTGTCTGCGTACGGTTCGGAGGTTGAGTTGATATCCCTTGTCGGCGCGTCCTTTGCCGCCGAAACCATTGAAACCGTTGATATAGTTGTCCGGATAATAGGTTTTTTCGCTGTTTTCCTGAAATTGTTGCTCGATGTCTTTAAATTGGTTTAAGTCGGCGATAGCTTTTTCATTGTCCAGAAGGATAGGAAGTGCGTGAAATATCGCCGGTTCATATGTACCTATGGGATTACGTTGGATAACATGGATTTTGCTAAGCATGGTTTGCGTTTGCAGACTTTCTTGGACGGGCAGATATTCATAGTCATAAAAAGCCTCTTTTTCAATCAGTTTGCCAAAAGCCGGGTGCATGCGTGAGGGTTGTTCAATCAGAATGAAATCTTTTCCCAGGTCGTGTTTCCACTTTGTTTCCTGGTGACAGCTCCGGATGTAAATCTCTCCTTCAGGTGTATAACCGAATGTCAGTGTGGCTTTGGTGGAAAAAGGAGAGGCCGTTTTGCGGCGGTCGGTCAGAATGACTTGCCGGAAAAGTTGGTAGTCAATGTAATCGAAAGTCATGTTTTTCAGTCTGTAGGTTGCGTAATCGAGCGTGAAACTTCCTTTGCATGAGATCCGGATATCGTCAGGATAATGGGAAGGCTTGGTTTGAAAGCTGAAAACATAATCCAGGCTGTCTGAGTCCATGGGGTGAATTTCGTAGAAACGGAGAGAACTGAAAAGAGGGGCGTAGAGCTGTACGGTGCGCATCAGTGTGAATATCTTGCGTGTCCCGGCATCAAATCGGGTCTCTTCAGTAGTGATATATAAAGGAGATAGCGTATCGCTCCCGTCGTTGGTGAGGTTTAAACTCCGGGCGGAATGCGTCGGGATGAAGTAGGAGCGGAAAGCTTTGTCCCAGACGTTTTTGCACCGGACATTACCGGAGGTGAAATAATAACCGAATTCCCGTCTGCTTTCCAAAGCCCGGTCATGGTATACCGTGATTTTTTCATATTGGCTCCGTCCGTAGAACCGGCATAAGGGCACTTGATTACGAATAGGTTTATTTATCTGGCTTATGGCCTTATTGAGCAATTCTTCCATGGAAATGCTGCTAACGGTCATTTCGTCCAACAGGAAATTAAGTTCTTCCAGATGAATTTCCCGGAGATGTTTTAAATCGGCAACGGTATAGGTTGCCACCTTATAGCCCATGCCCTGGAATTGGATGCTATCTCCCGGGGCAAACCAGTCTGTCCGAAATTCGCACTCCCCGTCTATATCGGTAGTGGTAATCAGCCAGCTTTTTTCCTTGTGGATGACATATACACCGAAAACCGAGTGGGAGCGGGTGTCTGTGATGTGCAGTTTTTGGATGGAGGGGACGGAATGTGTCTGAGCCCGTAGCGAGAGGGCCAATCCGGAAAAACAGAGACAGCAAAGCAGGAGATATTTGGACATAACATTCTGATGTGTAGTGAAACACGAATATAGAAACAAAATCCGGAAATGGATGGATTTTTTTCTCTACTTTTGCAGAAATGTAAAAAATATGGCTGAAACAAATCATTTAGTTATTATGGCGGGCGGAGTCGGTAGCCGTTTCTGGCCCGTCAGTACGCCGAAAAAACCGAAACAGTTTATAGACATCCTGGGAACAGGGAGTTCTTTGTTGCAATTGACGGTGAAACGTTTTGAGAAAGTGTGCGATATCGAACATGTATGGGTGGTTACTTCTGCCCGTTACAAGGAGCTTGTCCGTGAACAGTTGCCTTTACTTCCGGAATCAAACATCTTGCTGGAGCCTTGTATGCGCAATACGGCACCTTGTATCGCTTATGCTGCCTGGAAGATAAAAAAACGAGATGCTGCCGCCAATATAATTGTTTCTCCGGCCGATCATATTGTTACCGATGTGGAGGAGTTCAGACGGGTGATGGAAGAGGGATTGTTTTTCACTGCCGGAGAAGATAGGATTCTTACTGTGGGAATGCGTCCTTCCCGTCCGGAGACCGGATACGGATATATAAAAGTGAAGGAGAATACTGGTGAGGGAGAAATCCGGGAGGTGGAAGGATTTAAAGAAAAGCCCGACCGACAGACGGCAGAGGAGTATCTGAGAGCAGGCGGGTATTTGTGGAATTCCGGTATTTTTGTTTGGAATGTGGCGACAATTGAAAAGGCTTTCCGGAAAGAACAGCCGGAGATAGCCTGTATTTTTGATGAATTGGAAAAGGATTTTTATACTCCGGGTGAACAGGAAGCCGTGAATCGGCGATTTCCCGAATGTAAGAATATATCCATCGACTACGCTGTGATGGAGCATGTGCGCAATATTTATGTCTTCCCGGCTGATTTCGGATGGTCGGACTTGGGTACATGGGGCTCTTTGCATGAGTTGTCAGAAAAGGATACCGACCGGAATGCTGTTGTGGGGGAAGGGGTTCGCTTGGTGGAGTGCAAGGATTGTGTCGTGAGGGTGTCTCCGGACAAACCGATGGTATTACAAGGCTTGGAGGGCTATATTGTGGCTGAACATAACGGAGTATTTCTCATCTGTAAGGCAGAGGAAGAACAGCGTATCAAGGAGTTTTCCTCCCGGCTGCAAGAGTAAAACATGCGATAAGAATTTTATGAATCTTTCTGTATATGAATTGGCGGTGGAATTTCGGCGTCATTTTCATCGATGGCCTGAAATTTCCACACAGGAAACGGATACACGGGATTATATCTGTAGTGTATTGGAGCAGCATGGAATAAATTTTCAGGTATATGGCACCGGAATCATTGCACAAATCGGACATGGGGAGAAATGTGTGGCTATCCGGGGAGAAATGGATGCCTTAAAGGTGAAGGAAGAGACCGGATTGCCGTATTCTTCTGCTCATGAAGGTGTGATGCATGCCTGCGGGCATGATATGCATTTGGGTATGGTGCTGGCGGTGGCGGTCGCATTAAAGAGAGAAGAACATTGTTTGAAGGGAACGGTCAAAGTGGTTTTTCAGCCCAGTGAGGAAAAGCGGCCCGGAGGAGCCCGCTTGCTGCTGCCGGAATTATTGAAGGTTCCCCGGCCTCAGGCCATTTTTGCCCAACATGTGTATCCGGGATTGAAATCCGGAGTGCTTGGATTCCGTCCGGGAGCATTTTTTGCTTCTTCTGATAACATCATATTTTCCGTTGACGGGAAGGGTACTCATGCTGCCATGCCTCAGAACGGTTCTGACCCGATATTGGCTACAGTCTGCCTGGTGCAGTTTTACCAGACGTTGGTTACGAAATTCAGAAGTCCGCTTACACCGGCAGTGGTCTCCGTTACTTCCATTCATGGCGGGACGGCAAATAATGTGATTCCCGACCGGGTGGAGGTACTCGGAACAGTACGTACACATGACAATGCACTTCGTGACCGGATTTTTGAGTGGATGGATGAAAAATCGGAAGCAATCTGTGCACTGTATGGGTGTGAATATCATCGGAACAAAGCGGCGGATGGTTTACCGGTACTGATGAACGATGGAAAGTTGACCGGAGAGGTAAGGAGAATTGCGGCGGAGTGCTTGGGAGAGGAACAGGTGGTGGATATGGAACCGTTGATGTTGGGGGAGGACTTTGCAATCTATTTGCAGGAAATTCCGGGAGTGATGTGGGTATTGGGAGTGTGTCCGCCCGGACAGGAAGTAATGCCTCCTTTACACAGTCCGAAGTTTGCTCCGGACGAAAAGGCCATGGAAAACGGAATCCGGATGTTGATGAAATGTATTGAAATGGTGTTGGAGAAAGAAACATGTTGAATTATAATCTCATAGATGATGAATACAAAATTTTATTTTCCCGTGATTGCCCTGACTTTATTGGCGGCAGGGTGTGATACCAAAAGAGAAACGGAAGCCGTTTCGGCGGGAATAAGAGTAGCCAATATGGATACGACGGCATCGCCCCGTACCGATTTTTTCCGCTATGCCTGTGGCGGCTGGATGGATAACAATCCCTTGACGGGGGAATATGCCCGTTTCGGAATGTTTGACCAGTTGGCTGAAAATAACCGCAAGCAGTTGAAAAGTCTGATTGAAGAGTTGGCGGCGGAGCAGGCGGAGCCGGGAAGTGTCGCCCGCAAAATCGGAGACCTTTATAATATGGCCATGGATAGCGTGAAACTGAATGCCGACGGAATAAAGCCTATACAGGCGGATTTGGAACGTATTGCCGGTTTGAAGGATAAAAAAGACTTACCGGCTTTGATTGCGGAGATGCACCGTCGGGGATTCAGCCCGTATTTCGGGATTTATGTCGGTTCCGATGATAAGAACAGTACCATGAATATTGTACATACCTATCAGGGGGGATTAAGTCTGGATGAACGGGAATATTATTTGGATAATGATGAACATACGCGGGAAATCCGGAAGAAGTTTGAGCAACATGTGGCGAAAATGTTCCGTCTGGCGGGATATGACCAAGTCCGTGCAAAAAAGGCGGCAAGTGACGTAATGAAGGTGGAAACCCGTATCGCCAAGGCTTCTTACGATAACGTGAAATTGCGCAATCCGCATGCGAACTATCATAAGATGGCGGTAAGCGAATTGAAAAAAGAGATTCCGGGGATTGCGTGGGATAGCTATTTCGCTACGGTAGGACTGAAAGGGTTGGAAGAATTGAATGTGGGACAGCCGGAACCGATTAAAGAGGTGGCTGCCCTACTGAAGGAGATGCCTTTGGATGTTCAGAAGTCTTATTTGAGTTGGTATGTCATTGATGCTGCAGCCAGCTATTTGAGTGATGATTTTGTAGCGCAAAATTTTGATTTTTATGGCAAGACCCTTTCCGGAAAACAGGAAATGCAACCCCGCTGGAAGCGTTCTGTAAGTACCGTAAACGGTGTATTGGGTGAAGCGGTCGGACAGATGTATACCGAGAAATATTTTCCGGCTGCAGCCAAAGAACGGATGATTGTTTTGGTCGGTAAGCTGCAGGAAGCTTTGGGAGACCGTATTCGCGGCTTGGATTGGATGAGCGGGGAAACCAAAGAGAAAGCATTGGAAAAATTATCCGCCATTACGGTGAAGGTGGGCTATCCCGATAAATGGAAAGATTATTCCGCTTTGGAAATTAAAGATGATTCTTATTGGGAAAATATCGTACGCTCCAATGTATTCAATTATGATGAAATGATTGCAAAAGCCGGTAAACCGGTAGACCGTTCCAAGTGGTATATGACACCCCAGACGGTGAATGCCTATTACAGTCCCTCTACGAATGAGATTTGTTTCCCGGCAGGAATCTTGCAATATCCATTCTTTGACATGAGTGCGGACGATGCTTTTAACTACGGGGCTATCGGTGTGGTTATCGGTCATGAGATGACTCACGGTTTCGATGACCAGGGACGTTTGTATGATAAGGACGGAAATCTGGAAGACTGGTGGACAGAGGCTGATGCCAAGAGTTTCCAGGAGCGTGCCCAGAAGTTGGTGACTCATTTTGATAACATAGAAGTGTTGCCGGGTTTACATGCCAACGGGAAGCTTACCTTAGGTGAAAACATTGCCGACCATGGTGGATTGCAGGTGGCTTATACCGCTTTTAAGAAAGCTACGGGAGCAAAACCGCTTCCGATGAAGGAGGGTTTTACCCCCGAACAGCGTTTCTTTTTGGCCTATGCCAATGTTTGGGCAGGAAATGTCCGGGATGAACAAATCCGGGTATTGACGAAGTCCGACCCGCATTCTTTGGGACGTTGGAGAGTGAATGGAGCTTTGCCTCACATCAATGCGTGGTATGAAGCATTTGCTATCAATGAAAATGATCCGATGTATCTGGCTCCCGAAAAACGGGCTGTGATTTGGTAAATGAAGTGAATTGAAGAACCCGAAAGCTGTCTGACGTTGAGTCAGACAGCTTTTTTTATTTCAACTGCTTCAAAGCCCGTACAAGGAAAACGGAGGTGACAGCTGCGGAAACCACATCCGAGAGGGGATTGGCATACCACACTCCGTCCAATCCCGTAAATTCCGGCAATATGAATAGTATCGGGATAAGAACGATAACTTGTCTGAGCAGGGAGAGAAAAGACGCGATGCCTGCTTTACCAATGGATTGGTAATAGCTTCCGGTGATAATCTGAAAGCCTACCAAAGGAAAAAGCAGGGTAAATTTCCGGAGTCCTGCTTTACCTAATTCGAATAATTCGGGATTGTCCGTATTGAAAATCCGGACAATAGCTCCCGGAAATAACTGGGTGACGGCGAATCCTGCTACGGCTACTAAGGTAGCGGCTTTTAAACAGATGATGAGGGTTTTGCGTACCCGCAACAGGTGTTGCGCACCGTAGTTGAATCCGATGATGGGTTGGGAGGCGATGTTGATGGCAATGATACTCATGACCAATAATTGTGCGACACTGTTGATAATACCCATCGCTCCAACAGCCAGCTCACCTCCATAGCGTATGAGCTGGGTATTTAACACGGCTTGTACGGCACTCGCCGCCATTTGCATGGAGAACGGAGCGAATCCGATGGTGAGTATGTAGTAGATGATTTTTCTGTTTAGGCGCAGGTTACAGAAATGGAGTTTTAAGACGGACCGTTTGCTGTAAAAATGCGAAACAACCCAGATGCACAGGACAAACTGGGCGATGATAGTGGCGATGGCAGCTCCCTTGACTCCCATATCGAAGCCGAAAATCAGAATCGGATCCAGCACCGTGTTTGTTCCGGCCGAGATAAAAAGGGAATACATGGCTGTTTTCGGGTTCCCTTCCGCCCGGCAGACGTTGTTCAGGATAAAGCCGATGGTGGCGAATATGTTTGCGAACAGGATATATTCGAAATATTCCAGGGCATAGGGCATGGCGCCTTCGCCCGCTCCGAACATTTTCAGGAGTGGATAGCGATAGATGTAGCCGAACAGTGTCAGCAGGGCGGAAATGATGATGCCTAAGGTAACGGCGTTGCCCAATACCTGTTCCGCCCGTTTATAGTCTTTTTTGCCGATGTTGATGGAGATACGGACATTGGCACCGATAGCGACCAACATACCGAAGGCAAAGATAATCAGCATGAGCGGGAAAACGGCACTCAGTCCCGAAAGGGCGAGGGAATCGACTCCGCGACCGATAAAAATGCGGTCAACGATATTGTACAAGGCGTTCACCACTACGCCGGTGAATGCGGGAAGAAAGTATTTCCACAGCAAAGAACGGATATCGAGTTCTTCTAATTCTTTTATATTTTTATGTACTTCATTCATGGTTTGCAAAGATACGAAAAAAGATGGGAGACAGGGAACATGTAATTTTCATTTACGTTTAAAAAATAATTCGCTAAGAGAGAAAATGCGGATTTTCAGCTGCTTTTGGCACTCTTTTTGTACGTTATCGGGGGATTTATCAAATGGAAATATTCGAATGATGAAGGCATTGTATGGATATATATCTTTTTTATTGATATTCGTTTTCTGGGGAGGATTGACCGTTTCCTTGTGCGCGCAGAAGCGCTATGTGGAACAGTTTGACTATGCGGATATGGATCGGTGGATGGTTCGCCAGGTCAAGGAGTCCTTTGTTATCGGCGGGAATGTCAAATATCTTTATGAAATCGCACAAGGGGATACCTTGAAGCGGAATACGCCTTATAAAAATACGGATTCACCGTGGGCGACTTCTTCCGTGATGGCGAGAGTAAGCGGAGTGGTGAAAACTAGTGTGACCGTGTTTCCGGAAAAACGCGACGAAGGTTATTGCGCCCGCCTGGAAACCCGTTTGGAACATTGTAAGGTGTTGGGCTTATTTAATATCCGTGTTTTGGCAAGCGGCACTATCTTTTTAGGAGAAATGGTTGAACCTGTTACGGATACTAAAAATCCTCAGTCTAAGTTGGTGTCCGGCATTCCATTTACAAAACGTCCTGTGGCATTGGTGTATGATTACAAAGTAAAAACAGGCGGACAATGTGTCTATGAACCGGGATTCGGACGTTCGGAAGTGCGTCCGGAATCCGATATGGCGGAGACAATGGTATTGTTGCAACATCGTTGGGAAGATGAAGAAGGGAATGTCCATGCCCGAAGGGTGGCTACCGGTTGGGAGCGTTTTGACAAATCGGAGGAGGAGTGGCAGAATGGGCATCGGTTGCTTATGCATTACGGCCGTATTGATTCGGAATCGTATTATCAGTCCTATATGGGATTGAGAAATGGAGATAATGCCTATTATACCCGTAACAGTCAAGGTAAAATGGTGCCTATCCGGGAAATGGAATGGGCGGAGCCGGGCGAAGAAGTGACCCATATCATATTGCAGATGTCATCCAGCAATGGTGGGGCGTATGTCGGAAATACGGAGAGCCGTTTTTGGATTGACAATGTGGGATTGGAATATGAAGAATAAAGGTAGAAAAGAACAGGGAATAGAAAAGAAATAAAGAATATGAATGCCGTAATTATCACTATCGGAGATGAAATACTGCTGGGGCAGATACTGGACACCAATTCCCGCTACATGGCACGTCAGCTGGGGAATATGGGCGTGGAGGTCGTGAAGATGTTTACTGTTCGCGATGACCGGGAAGAAATCAGTCGGGTTGTTGGGGAGGCGATGGAGATTTCCGATTTGGTATTGGTGACCGGCGGATTGGGACCGACAAAGGACGATGTGACGAAAAAAGTGTTGGCGGACTGTTTCGGTACGCAGCTGGTATATAATGAGGAAGTGATGGGATGGCTGAAAGAATTGCTTGCGGGACGGGGTATAGCTTTGAATGAAAATAATAAAAGTCAGGCATGGCTACCGGAAAACTGCCGCATTTTGCGGAATTTCAAGGGAACGGCTTCAGGTATGTGGTTCGAACGGGGAGGAAAGGATTTGATATCGATGCCGGGTGTACCTTTTGAAATGGAGCATCTGATGGAGACCTATGTCTTACCGGATTTACAGAAAAAATATCCCCGTTTGCAGTTGGCATATAAGATGTTGAAAGTGTATGACATTCCGGAGTCGGAATTGGCGGAACGTTTGGAAGATTGGGAGAACCGTTTGCCGGCGGGAATCGGATTGGCTTATTTACCCTCACCAGGTTTGGTGAAACTGAGAGTGACAGCCAAGGGAGAAGCCATAGCCCGATTGGATGCCTATTATACGACTTTGAAAGAATCTTTGAAAGGATTGCGTTACACCGAAGGAGAGGAGAATGCAGTGGAAAAGCAGTTCGGGGTTATGCTTCGCAGCAAAGGCAAAACAGTTGCAACGGCAGAAAGTTGTACGGGTGGATATATTGCCCATTTGATAACCTCGGTGGCAGGGAGTTCCGAGTATTACAAAGGAGGGGTTGTGGCTTATACCAATGAGATAAAAGCGAACGTATTGGGGGTGAATGTAGCCGATATCGAACAATATGGTGCGGTGAGCGAACCGGTAGTCAGACAGATGGCAGAGGGCGTGAAAAGGCTGACGAGTGCGGATTGTGCTATTGCCACTTCCGGAGTGGCGGGTCCTGGTGGCGGTACGGAAGAGAAACCGGTGGGTACGGTGTGGATTGGAATAGCTACTCCCGAAAGAACCATTGCCCGGAAGTTTGCCTTTTCTTTTACCCGGGAAAGAAACATCGCCAAGGCTGCGGTAAAGGCGATGGAACTACTCATGGAAGAGTTGTAGCCGTCTGTCAAAAATCTTCTTTGTCATATTGTCAGTATTTTTTCTTCTGGCACAACAATTGCCGTAGAATAAGCGTTGAATAAAAACGGTAATTAAAAACGTAAAATACAAGCAATATGACAACAGGTAAAATTGGGGTTTCTACCCAGGATTTATTCCCGATTATCAAGAAATTTCTTTATTCCGACCACGATATTTTCTTGCGTGAAATCGTGTCGAATGCAGTGGATGCTACGCAAAAACTGAAAGTGCTGGCTTCTTCGGGAGAGTATGCTGGAGAGTTGGGTGATGTGAAAATTCGGGTAAAAGCTGACAAAGAGGCAGGTACATTGACGATTTCCGATCACGGTATCGGAATGACCCGGGAAGAAGTGGAGAAGTATATCAACCAGATTGCTTTCTCGGGAGCGGAGGAGTTTTTGGAACAGCATAAGGACGATGCGGCTACGATTATCGGGCATTTCGGGCTCGGTTTTTATTCCTCGTTTATGGTGAGCAGCCGGGTGGATATTGTTACTAAGTCTTATAAAGAAGGTGCGCAGGCAGTGAAGTGGAGTTGCAGCGGTGATCCTGAATATACGCTGGAAGATGTGGAAAAGGAGGAGAGAGGAACGGATATTGTGATGCACATTAACGAAGAGGACAAGGATTTCCTGGAAGAGAACAAAATTAGCGAGTTGTTGAATAAATACTGCAAATTCCTGCCGGTGGAAATTGTTTTCGGCAAGAAGAAGGAATGGAAAGACGGTAAGCAGGTGGATACGGACGAAGACAATGTGATTAATGATGTGAATCCGGCCTGGACCCGCAAACCTTCCGATTTGAAAGAGGAGGATTATCTGAACTTTTATCACCAGTTGTATCCGATGGCGGAGGATCCTTTGTTCCACATCCACCTGAATGTGGATTATCCGTTTAATCTTACCGGAATCCTTTACTTCCCGAAAATCAATAATAAGTTTGAGATACAGAAGAATAAAATCCAGTTGTACAGCAACCAGGTGTATGTGACCGACTCGGTAGAAGGAATTGTGCCTGAATACCTGACGTTGCTGCACGGTGTGATTGACTCGCCGGATATACCCTTGAATGTGTCGCGTTCATATTTGCAGAGTGACCGGAATGTGAAAAAAATATCCAATCATATCACTAAAAAGGTAGCGGACAGCCTGAGCGATATTTTCACGAACAACCGGGCTGACTATGAAAAGAAATGGGATGATCTGAAAATTTTCATCCAATACGGCATGCTGACGGATGAAAAGTTTGCGGAACGGGCTAACAGTATTTTTCTCTTTAAGGATACGGACGGCAAATATTTCACCTTTGAGGAATATGACAATTTGGTGAATACGAACCAGACGGACAAGGACAAGAATCTTGTTTCTCTGTATGCAACGGATGCGGTAGAACAGTTCAGTTATATTGAAAGAGCGAAAGCGAAAGGATACAATGTCCTCTTGATGGATGGGCAGCTCGATACTCATTTCATCAACTATCTGGAACAGAAACATTCCGACCACAAGTATTTACGGGTGGATTCCGACGTGCTGGAAAAACTGATACAGAAAGAAGAGGTACGTAAAACCGAACTGACCGAAGCGGAACAGGACGAGCTAAGACCTGTTTTCACTTCCCAGTTACCTAAGGACGGCGGTATGTTTTTCGTTAACTTCGAAGCATTGGGAGAAGATGGCGATCCGGTGATTGTGACCCGTGCGGAATTTATGCGCCGGATGAAGGAAATGGCAGCCATGAATCCGGGAATGGGCTTCTACGGCGCAATGGGTGACCAGTATACTTTAGTAGTGAATACTGACCATAAATTGGTAAAAGGCGTATTGGAAAACGAGAAGAATGAAATGACCTCCAAGCTGGAGCCTATCAATTTTGAAATCCGGGAAATCGAAGGCAAGAAAACCGAACTGGAAGGATTGAACAAAGGCAAAAAGGACGAGGAAATCCCGCAGGTAGACAAAGACCGTTTGAAAGAATTCAACGAGAAACTGGACGGTATGAGAAAACAGAAAGAGGAATTGTTGGAAGAATACGGTAAGGGCAATAAAATTGTCGGTCAGTTGATAGACCTGGCCTTGTTGGCAAACGGCTTACTGAAAGGCGAAGCGCTAAACAATTTTGTAAAGAGAAGCGTCGAACTGATTAAATAAAAGTTAGTCGGTTGATGATTAACTGATTTGAGAAAGAGTCTGGTATTGCACCGGGCTCTTTCTTTTTAGTTATGGCTTCATACCTTTATTATCATCGCGTATTAGTTTTCATATTTCGGAAGCGTTATTTTTCAGATTGTTGACAGTTGTTACAATCGGAGCAGCCGTTGCAGGTCATGCGTGAGCCGCAGGTGGCGCAATGGTCGCGGAAATGCGGGGTATGTGGCTCGCAAGCAAACAGTGTTCCGGCTGGTGAAGTTAATTTGAACAATGGTTTGCCGTTATAGTGGCTTAATCCGGATTTATAGGCTTGGTAACTCTGGGTGCGTTTGGATGGTATGTGGTATCTCTTGCCGTCTTTGACAAAGATTCTTCCCGTCTCGATGAAATTGAAAGTAACGTTGTGGGCGGCGGTTTGCTCCGACAGTAATTTTACCCATTCATATTTGCAAGGTCGCGCCCCGTCATAGTTCTCGCCTCCACATAACACTTCCTCAATTTGTCCTGTGGCGAGATAACTGTCTGCGTTTATTTTTCCTATGAATGGAGCAGCCATGAACCCTTTGTGTATGGCGGGAGTGTCAAGCAGTATAGACAACCGTTCGTCGGCACGCCTTTGATTTTCGCATGTGACCGACAGCATCACGTTTTCATATCCATTTCCCCAATCCTTTGGGAGGCATTCCCGGATGCGGTGAGTGCGTTTGGTAAGTAAGCGGAAGGCAATGTCGGATCGCTGGCGCATCATTCTCCATGCTTCCGGCCTCCATTCATCCGCTTCTTCGACAAAGAAGTCGGTTGATAGCCCGACATATACCTGCATTCCCGGTGGTAATTTGAAATTGCCGTGGCGGTCATGCTGCACCGGCAGGTTGAAATTGGATGTACGAATCACCTGCGAGGTGTCAATTCCACGCTTGCCGTCGAGGAAATACATGTAGCAATGTTCGCATCCCTCACTGATTTTCCTGCATCCATGCCACGGGTTCCAGATAATCATCGGTCACAATTTGGCTTACTATTCCACAAAGTTACGACGATTTTCCAAACAGTCCTTGTTTTTCAGTAAGTTCATTTGTTATGCTTTTTCATATAGAAAATAAATGATCAGGTAATTTCTTTTTCCGTTTTTGATAAGAAAAACTCAATCCACTGACGGTGGATATATAAATACCGTCAGTGGATATATAAATTGTGACGGTGTTTTTATAAATTGTGACGGTGGATTGAGTTTTTTGTATTATATTTACAAAATTATTTATAGGATATGATACTAAAGTTTTTATTGATATGGCAAAGTTTAGAATGGAGGAGATGAATGACCTCAACGGAACGGGGAGGAAGAGGCTTTATCCGCGAATGGAGATAACGGGACAAGTGGATTTGAACAAGTTGGCCCGGGAGATTTCGAATGATACAACTTTTACGCAGGGAGAAGTGGTTGGAGTAGTGGAGGCCTTGATGAAGAAGATTGCGCAGTGTATTGCCGACGGAAAGTCGGTAAAGATAGAGGGTATAGGTATGTTTACCGCTTCGTTGAAGTTGCGGGAAGGGCGACAACCGGAATTTGCGGATGGACAAGGAAGCAAGCGAAATGCCCAGAGTGTAGTGGTCGGAAGTGTGAATTTTCGGCCAGCAAAAGAATTGCTTACCGAAGCAAACAGGTTTTTCAATCCGGTACGTTCCACCCGGAAGAGTCGCCGTTCGTCTTCGAAGTATACATCGGAGCAACGCTTGGCTCTGGCGTTGAAGTTTTTGGAAGGACAGCCTTTTATTACTGTGGCCGATTATTGCCGGCTTACCGGATTGTTGCATTCGACAGCAGCAATAGAGTTGCGTAAATGGGCGGGGATGTCCGGAAGTGGCATAGGTATTTCCGGTGCCGGTTCTCATCGTGTGTATGTGCGGGAAGAAAGGTAAAAAATAATGGGCACCGGTGAGGTGCCCATTTGTTTATGTTTGGCGGTTTGTTACCGGATTTCGGCGCCTAATTGGTGTTTGTAGCTACCGATGAGTTTGTTCATGATTTTGTCGATTTGTTTGTCCGTCAAGGTTTTTTCGTCGTCCTGGAGGGTGAAGCTGACAGCGTAGGATTTTTTGCCGGAGCCTAATTTTTCACCTTCGTAAACGTCGAATAAGGTGACGGCTTTCAACAATGTTTTTTCCGTTCTCAAGGCGAGTTCCTTTACTTCTTTGAAGGAGATTTTTTTATCCAGTAACAGCGCCAAGTCCCGTTTTACGGAAGGATATTTGGGTAGCGGGGTGAAAGTCGTCGTATGGTTTTTGAGGGCTTTCAGCAGGTTTTCCCAAGAGAAATCGGCATAATATACTTCCTGGTCGATGTCGAAGTTTTTCAGCAGTTTCCGGCTTACCGTTCCGATGGTGAGCAGGTGTTTGCCGTTTTGAGTGTAAGTCAGTCCTTCCCGTAAGATGTCCTGTGTGTTTTCTTCTATGTTCAAGGCATCAGTTTTAAAACCTAAGCGGGTGAGTACCAGTTCTGCGTAGGCTTTCAGGGTGAAGAAGTCGCTGCGGGCTTCTTTGGTGTTCCAGGATGCCGCAGTTTTGTTGCCTGTAAGGAAGAGTGCCAGGTGGTTTTCTTCCCTGTATTGTTTCAGATGGTCTTCCCCTTCTTTTTGATGGAAGGTGTAGGCTTTTCCGAATTCGTATAATTTTAGACTGTTGTTTTTCCGGTTGATGTTGTAGGCAATGGTTTCCAGTCCTCCGAACAGCAGGCTTTGGCGCATGGCGTTGAGGTCGGTACTGAGCGGGTTGTACAACATGACGGTGTTTTCCGGGCTGTAAGTTTCCAAACCTTCAAAGTAGGAGGCTTTGGTGAGTGAGTTGTTCATAATCTCGTTGAAGCCGTTGCCGGTCAGAAGGTCGGCAATAACGTTTTTCAACCGGTAGTCATCCGGTTTTTCGGAATAACTCAGTGTGGAATTGACTTTGGCGGGTACTTCGATGTTGTTGAATCCGTATATACGCAAGATGTCTTCAATAACATCGGCTTCGCGGCGTACGTCCACGCGGTAGGGCGGAACATGCAGTAACAGTGTTGTTTCGCTTTCCTTTACGATTTTTATTTCCAGAGCGGAAAGGATTTTTTTGATTTTTTCTTTTCCGATGGATTTCCCGATAAGGCGGTCGATATGGTCGTATTTTACTTCCACTTCAAAGTCGTTGACCGGTGTCGGATAGATGTCAATGATGTCGGAGGTGATTTTACCTCCGGCCAGTTCTTTGATTAACAAGGCAGCTCTTTTCAGAGCATAGATGACGATGTTGGGGTCTGTTCCCCGTTCAAAACGGAAAGAAGCATCGGTGTTCAGGCCGTGGCGGCGGGCTGTTTTGCGTACGAATACGGGGTCGAAGCAGGCGCTTTCCAGGAATACGTTTTTCGTATTTCCGGTGATGCCGCTTTCAATTCCGCCGAATACTCCCGCAATACACATGGGGGCTTCTTCGTTGCAGACCATCAGGTCGTTTTCGTTGAGTTCCCGTTCAACGCCGTCCAAGGTGACGAATTTCGTTCCGGTAGGGAAACTGCGGAGAATGACTTTGTCGCCTTTTATTTTGTCTTTGTCAAAGGTGTGTAAGGGTTGTCCCAGTTCAAACAGAATGTAGTTGCTGATGTCCACTACATTGTTTATGGGGTTGAGGCCGATGGCTTTCAGCCGGTTGCGGAGCCATTCGGGCGATTCTTTCACGGTGACACCTTCGATGCAGACTCCTGCGTAGCGGATACAGGCTTCCGGACGTTTCACTTCGATGGAGATGGATGCGTCGGTTGAGTCGGCTTTGTAGTGTTCCACGGAGGGCAGGGTATAGTTGATATTGCCGTTTTGTTTCAGATAGGCGGCCAAGTCCCTTGCCACACCCAAGTGGGATGCACCGTCAACCCGGTTGGGGGTGATGTCTATTTCGATGACGTAGTCGGAGGTGATGTTGTAGTATTCAGAGGCAGGGGTACCTGCTTTGACTTCCGAAGGCAGTACGATGATGCCTGCGTGGTCTGTTCCGATACCGATTTCGTCTTCGGCACATATCATGCCTTCGGATTCCTGTCCGCGTATTTTGGATTTTTTAATGACAAATTCTTTGTCTCCGTCATAAAGTACGGTGCCAATGGTGGCAACTACAACTTTCTGGCCGGCAGCTACGTTGGGAGCTCCGCATACGATAGGAGTGAGACGTCCGTCTCCCAGGTCCACCGTAGTAAGGTGAAGGTGGTCGGAGTCCGGATGAGGTTCACAGGTTTTCACTTCACCGATTACGAGACCTTTGAGTCCTCCTTTGACGGATTCGAATTTTTCATATCCACCGACTTCCAAGCCGATGCTTGTCAGTATTTTACAGATTTCTTCGACCGAAAGGTCGGTTTTCAGATAGTCATTCAGCCAGTTTAAAGATATATTCATTTGTTTACGAATTAACAGGTTTTTATTTCAGTTTATCGTATTTGCAGCATTCTTTCAATGGGAATCCAGGCTTTTTGCCTGATTTCTTCGGGTACTTTCACTTCGTATTGTTCTTTTTCCAAAGCCGCCAAAACACTTTCCAGGGTTACTTTTTTCATTTGTCCGCATACGGTAGTGGGGTGTATGGGGATAAATTCCTTGTCCGGATTGTCTTGCTGGAGTTTGTGTATGGTTTGTATTTCAGTGGCAATGATGAATTGTTTTTTAGCGGAAGCCGCTACGTGTTTAATCATGCCGGCGGTGGAGTAGAGGAATGCCTGCGGAAGGTTGAGTATGGCATCGTCGTGTGAGCAATTGGATTCGGGGTGTATCAGTATGTCCGCGTTGGGATACATCCGGCTTTTTTCTAATATCATGGCGGTTGTGATGCGTTCGTGGACGCAACAGTCGCCGTTCCACAGTTCCATCTGCCGTCCCGTTTTGCGTTGTATCCAGGCTCCCAAGTTTTTGTCGGGAACGAACAGGATTTTTTTGTCTTCCGGGAGACTTTCAACGACTTGCAGGGCATTGGCGGAGGTGCAGCAGATGTCGGTCCATGCTTTTACTTCCGCTGTGGTGTTGACGTAGCTGACAATGATTCCGTCGGGATTGGCTTTTTTCCATTCGCGGAGTTCATAGCCCGTAATGCTTTCCGCCAGGGAACAGCCGGCACCTAATGCGGGAATGAGTACCTTTTTATTAGGCGAGATGATGGAGGCGGTTTCAGCCATGAAATGCACCCCGCAGAATACGATGATGTCCGCGTCGGTTTTTCCGGCTTCTTGCGAGAGTCCCAATGAGTCGCCCAAATAGTCGGCTACATCCTGTACTTCCGGACGGGTGTAGTAGTGGGCCAATATGATGGCGTTTTTCTCTTTTTTGAGCCGGTTGATTTTATCGCTGATTTCCTGGTTTGTCATTGCATTGTCGTTTTGGTTGCCAAAGATACGAAAGAAAGCCGGAAGGTGAAAAAGGTCTTATTTTATTTTGAGGGTTTTGTTTCGCACTTTTCTCAGGATTTGTTCCAGTTCAAAGACTTTTTCCGGATATTTCGCCGCTACGTTTTCCTGTTCGCCGATTTGTTGCATGTCATAGAGTTGCGGTGTACCCAAATATCCCGTTTCGATTTTCGGTCCCCAGGTAATCATGGGTGCTCCTTCGCTTCCTTCGATGTATTTCCAGTTTTTGGTGCGTACGGAAAGTGTATGGTTGGCGGCTTGTTCTATGACCCACGGCCGGTCGGTATGGTCTTGTCCCAAGAGGGTGGCCAGACGGTTGTAGCTGTCGGGCGCGCTTCCTTTGGGCATACGTGCATTTACTAAGGAGGCGAAGGACGCCAGCCAATCTATTTGTAAAATCAAAGCATCCGATACGGCGGGTTTTTGAATGATTTCCGGCCAGTGGACAATAACGGGAATGCGCGTGCCTCCTTCAAAGGCACTGTATTTTCCTCCGCGCAGGTTGCCTGTCGGGGTGTGTCCGTTCAACAGTTCTTCCGCCCGGTCGTCATATCCATCATCAACGACAGGGCCGTTGTCGCTGGATAGAATGATGAGGGTGTTGCGGGTTAGCCCCAGTTCATCCAGGGTTTGCAGCAATTGTCCGACGCTCCAGTCGAATTGGGCGATGGCATCGCCGCGCAATCCCATTTTGTTTTTGTTCCGGAAGCGTTCGTGCGGGAAGCGGGGAACGTGTACGTCGTTGGTGGCGAAGTACATGAAAAAGGGTTCGTCTTTATGCCGTTTGATAAAGTCGATGGCATGCACGGTGATGGAATCCGCTATGTTTTCGTCTTTCCACAGGGCTTTGCCTCCTCCTTTCATGTAGCCGATGCGGCTGATGCCGTTCACGATGGACTGGTCATGTCCGTGGCTCGGTTTCAGGTTGTATAACAGTTCCGGATTGTCTTTTCCCGTCGGTTCGCCGGGGAAGTTTTTTATGTAGCTGACTTCAATCGGGGCGGAGGGGTCGTAGTTGGCAACCTGGCCGTTTTCGATGAATACGCAGGGAACACGGTCGGCAGTGGCTGCCATGATGTAGGAGTAGTCGAAACCCAAATCGCCCAGTGCGGTGGGGAGTGGTGCGTTCCAATCTTGCTGTGCGGTTTTGTCTCCCAGTCCCAAGTGCCATTTCCCAAATGCGCCGGTGGTATAGCCTGCACTTTTGAACATGTCGGCCATGGTGTATTGGGCGGGATTGATTATCATGCCTGCATTGCCTGCGGCAACATCCGTACCGGGTTTGCGCCAGGCATATTCCCCTGTCAATACGGAATAACGGGACGGGGTACTGGTGGCTGCCGTTGCATGTCCGTTGGTGAAGCGAATGCCGTGATTGGCTAACCTATTGACGTTTGGTGTCCGGATGTTTTTTGCGCCGTAACATTCCAAATCCCCGTATCCCAAGTCATCGGCATAAATGAAAATGACGTTCGGCTTACCGGCGTTTTTTTCTTTGTTTCCGGCTTGGGTTATCAAGCAGGAAGACAACGCCAGGGAGAGAATGCCGTACTGTTTTCCTTTCATGAGGTAGCTTCGATAATTTTTTTAGTTGGTTTTGATGTTCATGCTGATGTCAAGAGCCGTTACCGAATGGGTCAGTGCTCCTACACTGATGTAGTCCACGCCGGTGGCCGCCACTTCTTTCAGGCGGGGAATACTCATGTTTCCGGAGGCTTCGGTTTTGGCTTTTCCGTCGATGATTTTAACAGCTTCGGCCATGTCTTGATTGTTCATGTTGTCAAGCATGATGATGTCGGCTTGAGCGGCCAAGGCTTCCCGAACTTCGTTCAAGTTGGTGGTTTCCACTTCGATTTTGATTCCGGCAGGGATGTTTTTGCGAACGGCTTCTACGGCGTTGGTGATGTTGCCCGCCACTTTTATATGGTTGTCTTTAATCATGACCATGTCATACAAGCCCATCCGGTGGTTGGTGCCGCCTCCTTGTTTGACAGCCAGTTTGTCGAGTACTCTTAATCCGGGTGCCGTTTTGCGGGTGTCGAGCAATTGAGTGTGCGTACCGGCCAGTTCTTTAACGTATTTGGCGGTTTCGGTGGCGATTCCCGACATGCGCTGGAGGATGTTCAGCGAAAGCCGTTCTCCTAATAACAGGCAGCGGTAGCTGGCTTCTATGCGGAGGATGATGTCGCCTTTTTTCACGGTGTCTCCGTCTTTTACTTTTGCCTCCCAAACTATACCTTTTTCAAAGCGTTCGTATACCCGCCGGGCGATGTCCAGTCCGGAAATTACGCCGTCGGCTTTCATTTTCATTTCTGCTACTGCCTGGGAGTGAGCGGGTATGATGGAGTCGGTCGTAACGTCTCCCGTGGCTATATCTTCTTCGATAGCGAGGTCTATCAGTTTGTCGATTAGTTCGTCGTATTGCATATCTTAGTTTTTGTTTTTTTCAGTGTTTATCGGAATGGTGCGGAGGGGTTTCCCTTTTTGCTGTACGATGTGGTGGAGAAAAGCGTCGTTTGCTTCGGGATGATCTTCCCGGTAATGGCCTCCGCGGCTTTCCTTGCGGTGTAAGGCGGAACGGATAATCAGACGGGCTACTTCTATCAGGTTGCGGCTGATTAGAGTGTAGTATTCGTAAGTGTCGTCCGGAAGTTGTTTTTCCAAAACGTCTAATTTCCGCAGTCCTTCTTCCAATCCTTTTTCGTTGCGGATGATGCCTGCATGGAGGCTCATCAGTGTGGCAATCTCTTTTTTCAGACGGATATAGGCTTCATCGCGTCCGGGATTGCAGTGATAGAGGATTTTGAAGTCCGGCAGGTTTTCCACGGGCGTGTTGCGGCGGGAGGATTCAATGGCTCGTTTCCCAAATACCAGGCATTCAATTAAGGAGTTGGATGCAAGGCGGTTGGCTCCCATGATGCCGGAAGATGCCAGTTCTCCGCAGATGAAGAGGTTGGGAATATTGGTTTGACCGTTAAGGTCGGTGCGGACACCGCCGACGGTATAGTGAGCCGCAGGGGCAACGGGAATACGGTTGCACATGTCGATGCCCAATTCCCGGCATTTCTCATAGATGTTCGGGAAGCGGTGCCGGACGATTTGCGGATCGATATGTTTGAGTGACAGCCAGACGAAATCCTGGTTGTGTTGTATCAGTTGGCGGTAGATGGATTGGGCGACGATGTCGCGGGGTGCCAGTTCCGCCAGCTCATGAATGGCGGGCATGAAGCGTTCGCCGTTCTGGTTTATCAGGTGGGCGCCTTCTCCCCGGACGGCTTCGCTGATTAGGAAGGCTTCTTCCGAGTCCGTGTAGATGGCGGAGGGGTGAAATTGTATGAATTCCATATCGGCGATTTCACAGCCGGCATTGTAAGCCAGAGCCAAACCGTCACCGATGGTGGTGTGGGGATTGGTTGTCCGTTTATAGATGGCCGATGTGCCTCCCAAGGTGAGGAAGGTGTTGGTACCGATGAAAAGTTCTTCTTTTTCGCTGGTCAGGTTCCACGAACGTACGCCGCAACAGCGTCCTTCCGCTTTCAGCAGACCGATGACGGAGTGGTTTTCGTAGATGTCGATGTTCGGGTGGTTGATGACTTTGCTAATCATGAAGCTGGTCACCATTCTTCCGGTGGCATCTCCGCCGGCATGCAGGATTCTTTTTTTATGGTGTCCGCCTTCCAGTCCGAGGGCGAGGCTGCCGTCCTCCATGTCGAAGTGCATGCCTTCATTGATAAGTTCCTGTATGCGTTGCGGTCCTTCGTTCACTAAGATGTCGACGGCGGGATAGTCGCACAGCCCTCTGCCTGCAATAATCGTGTCTTCAAAATGGAGTGCGGGGGCGTCGTTTTCGTCTGTGACTGCGGCAATCCCGCCTTGGGCAAAATAGGAGTTGCTTTCCGTGATTCCGCATTTTGTCAACAAAGCAACTTTACCGTATGCGGCAGCATGGTAGGCCGTATATAATCCGGCTAATCCGCTACCTGCAATGATATATTCGTAATGACGCATTTTCTCATCGAGTGTAAATTAGTGCGAAAGTACCATTTTTTTGTAAAAGGCGGGCAGATTCCCGGATTTTTTTTGGAAGAGCGGGAGAATTGTCCTATTTTTGTCAACGTCCCGAAAAGGGGCATGAAATCTGATTTTTAATATTTAAATTAATAAAACGATGATTACAAAAAATAAAGCGGTAGCGGTAAGTTATGAGTTGAAGACGGAACCGGACGGAAGTGTGTTGGAGACGGCAGACAGGGAACGGCCTTTGGAGTTTATCTGCGGACAGGGCCAGACGCTGGAGTATTTTGAAATGAATCTGTTGAACAAGAAGGTAGGGGATACGTTCGATTTCAAGATTCCGGCTGCCAATGCTTACGGGGAGGTGAATGAGGAGATGATTGTGGATTTGCCTAAGGATATATTCAAGGAGGTGGAGGCCGATGATATGAAGGTGGGGAATGTGCTGCCGATGATGGACAGTATGGGACGGCATTTGCAGGGGAAAATCCTTTCTATCGGCGAGGAAGAGGTCAGAATTGATTTTAATCACCAGTTGGCAGGGAAAGACCTTTATTTTAAGGGAGAAGTGTTGGAAGTGAGAGATGCTACCGACGAGGAACTGGAAGCGCTTCATTCGCATAAATGCGGCGGCTGCAGCGGTTGTGGCTCAGAAGGCGGCTGCGGTTCGCACGAGGATAGTTGCGGTTGCGGCGGCTGTCATTAAAAGTCCGGCTATGGCAGGGAATGTATTCGGTAAGTTGTACCGGCTGAGTTCTTTCGGGGAATCGCACGGAGAGGCTGTCGGCGGGATGGTGGACGGATGTCCGGCGGGTATTCCTTTGACTGTGGAGATGATACAGAGGGAACTGGACCGCCGACGTCCCGGACAATCCGATATTTCAACTTCCCGCAATGAAGCGGACCGGGTGGAAATAGTGTCGGGGGTGTTTGAGGGGATGACGACGGGCATGCCTATCGGTTTTTTGGTACGCAATACGAATCAGAATAGTAAGGATTATACTCATTTGAAGGATATATTCCGGCCTTCCCATGCGGATTATACATGGTATAAAAAGTATGGAGTCCGGGATTACCGGGGTGGTGGACGTTCTTCGGCACGGGAGCATATTGCCCGCGTGGTTGGTGGGGCGATAGCGAAACAGGTTTTGTCGCGTCATGGAATAAGTGTGTGTGCTTATACTTCCCAAATCGGGGAGATTGTGTTGACCGGAGCCTATTCCGATTATGATTTGACACGGATAGAGGCGAATGCGGTACGTTGTCCGGATGAACAGGTGGCGGAGCGGATGATTGGAGTGATTCGGGAAATGAAAGAGGCCGGTGACAGTGTCGGCGGATGTGTGACCGGAGTGATTCGGGGGATGATGCCGGGATTGGGCGAACCGGTCTTTGACCGTTTTCAAGCCCGTTTGGCGCAGGCTATGATGAGCATCAATGCCGCCAAAGGTTTTGAGTATGGTTCCGGTTTTGCGTCAGCCGCCCTGCGGGGAAGTCAGCATAATGATTCTTTTGTGATGCAAGAAGGACAGGTACACACGGCAACCAATCGTTCGGGAGGTGTGCAGGGAGGTGTGACTAATGGGGAAGATGTGTATTTCCGGGTGGCTTTTAAGCCGGTGGCGACTATTATGACGGAACAGGGAACTGTGACGAAAGAGGGTGAGGAGGTGCGTTTTCAGGCTCATGGCCGTCATGACCCATGTGTTGTGCCGCGTGTTGTTCCGGTGGTGGAGGCGATGGCTGCCATGACGGTGCTGGATTTGTTGTTGGAAAACGGTGCGGGAAAATAAACGGGGTAATTTCTCTATAAAAATTTGTTCGGTCGGGAGGATTTATATACTTTTGGTAAAATTTAAATGATTAGAGTTATGGCAAGTATTAAAAGATTGAAAAAAGATATTGATTATCTGACTTTTTCTGTGATTGCGGACTGTTTTAATTATAGCATTGTTTCCGGCAAGAACAATGAGGAAGTGAGCGGGATTGTGAAAGATATTATCGCTACCCGGAATGATTTGCTTGACCGTGTGCGGGGAGTTAAGAGACTGGAGGATAAAAAAGAGATTAAGAATTATTTCAAGGCTGTTTCCAATGATTTGATGAGAAGTGTGGATGCTTCTTTCACCAAATTGAGTGAAATTGTAAAAGCTGACTGATATTTTCTTTTTCATTGTGGACCTGCCGGAAAGTTGTGTAGTCATACAGCTTTGGGCAGGTTTTTTGTTTTTGTGTGATTGTTATTGTTTGGGGGTATGGAAAGTTTTGAATTGGATGGTGTCGGGAAAATCAAAGTGAGGCGCAGTGCCAATATCAAGTATCTGTCGATACGGATGTCGCCGGGACGGGGTGTGTGGGTGAATGTTCCTTATGGAGTGAGCGGGCGGCAGATGATTCGCTTTGTGGAAGAAAAGAAGGAGTGGATAATCCGGAATTTGTCGAAGGTGAAGTCTTATGAGAAAGATACCGGCGTGGGACTGGGGATCGGCGCGGAAATCCGGACCCGTTTACATCTGTTGGTTCTTGCGGAAGGAGATTGCAGGACTCCTTCTTATACTATTGAGGGGGAGAAAGTTATTTTGTGGATTCCCCGGGGAACGGCGTATGAAAAGATCGAGCCGTTGGCAAAAAATTTTTTAGCGGAGATTTACAGGAAGGAATGCAGGCAGTTGTTGCCCGGACGGGTGAAACAATATGCCGATAAATATCATTTCCGTTTCACCCGCCTTTCTTTCCGGAATAATGTGTCCAATTGGGGCAGTTGTTCCCATGATGATAAAATCAGTTTGAATATCAAGTTGATGAAACTGCCGGATGAATTGATTGATTATGTTATTCTGCATGAATTGTGTCATACGGTAGAGAAAAACCATTCCGACCGTTTCTGGGCTTTGGTGAAGAAGGTATGTCCCGATTATGAGACCCGCCGTCGTCGTTTGCGTGCTTATAATACGCGGCTATAGGTCGGGGGTGTTGGAATATGGAGGGAATTCCTTTTTTGTACGTTAATTTTTTTCTTTCATCGGGAAATCCGTGTTTTTTAACTTAGATACAAGTTAAAAAGTTTTATCTTTGTTTCTCTGAGAATAATATTGGAATAAGATATGATACGGAGCGAAGAAGTTTGCTCCGGTTATTAAAAACAGGTGTAAGGAATTATGCAACAGAGTGAAGCGAAAGAAATCCGGGATATATTGATGGATGTGAAGTATCCCGGCAGTCCACAGAATATTGTGGCTTTAGATATGGTACAGCAAGTACGGGCAGAAGGTGACAGCGTGTCTTTCCGGTTGGTTTTTCAGCGTAAGGACGATCCTTTTGCCGTTGCCGTGAAAAAGAAGTGTGAGGCCTTAATCCGGGAAAAGACGGCTTATAAGGAGGTGTTGATTGAGACTGTTTATATGCAGGAGCTGGAGCGTCCTTTGTCTTTGGAAAAGGTGCGTAATGTGGTGGCTGTTTCTTCCGGAAAGGGAGGTGTCGGCAAATCGACAGTGGCGGCAAATTTGGCTGTTGCTTTGGCTATGCAGGGATATAAAGTGGGATTGGTGGACGCGGATATTTTCGGACCTTCCATACCCAAGATGTTCGGTTGTGAGGATGAGCGTCCGAATATGACGGAGGCAGACGGGAAAGAGTATATCGTGCCGGTGGAGAAATACGGCGTAAAGCTTTTGTCTATCGGATTTTTTGTCGACCCGGCTTCGGCGACGGTGTGGAGGGGGCCTATGGCTTCCAATGCTTTGAAGCAGATGGTGGAGCAAGGCTATTGGGAGGAGTTGGATTATTTGCTGATAGACCTGCCGCCGGGAACCAGTGATATTCACCTGACGTTGGTACAGACGGTGGCTTTGACGGGTGCGATTGTTGTAAGCACGCCCCAGCAGGTGGCTTTGGCGGATGCGATTAAAGGAATCAATATGTTTGAATCGCCCGGTATCGGCGTGCCTGTGTTGGGATTGGTAGAAAATATGGCTTGGTTTACTCCCGCCGAGTTGCCGGAGAATAAGTATTATATTTTTGGCAAGGAGGGTGCGAAGCAGTTGGCGAAGGAAAGAGGATTGCGGTTATTGGGCCAGATTCCGGTGGTGCAGAGTATTTGTGATTCCGGTGATACCGGGACTCCGGTAGCTCTGAATGCCGATTCCGTTACCGGTCAGGCATTCGCCTCTTTGGCAGCGCGAGTGACAGAGGCGGTGGATGCACAACAGGAAACAGCCCGGCGGGTAAGGATTTCCAAGAAATAAAAAATGTTTTTCGGTAGGGTGTAAGCTGAATTTTGAATGAAACTGAGGGGTGTCATTTATATCGGAATAGTGCTTTTGTTGGCGGGTTGTTCGACAAAAAAGAATACGTTGTTTTCACGGCAGTATCATCAGTTGACGACCCGTTATAATATTCATTTTAACGGCAATGAGGCACTGAAGGCGGGGATGAAGAAGATGGAGCAGAACCACAAGGAGGATTATACCAATTTGTTGCCCGTGTTTGTTTCCAATAATCCCTGGACGCGTGCGCTTTGTACGTCGGATATGGATTATGCCATAGAAAAGGCCGTCAAGGCTATTGATAAGCATTCGATTACGGCAAAACCCAAGCGGAAAAAGAATAAGAATTCAAAAAGTTACGAGACTTTCCGTAAGAAAAAAGAGTTCAATAACCAGATTTCCAAGTGTTATCTGCTTTTAGGCAAGGCTTATTTCCTGAAAGGTAAGTATGCCTTGGCGAACAATACGTTCCGTTATATCCAGCGGCAATATGCGGATGATGAAAAATTGCAGGCGGAAGTGTGTTTGTGGTTTTTCAGAAGTCTGACGGAAATGGGACGCTATGATGAGGCGGTGAAATTGATGCCGTCAATCGAAGCGTCGAAGTTGAAGCGGAGTTATCAGGAAATGTATGCGGCGGCAAAGACCGATTTTTACGTACGCCAGCGAAATTATGCCCAGGCCGTTACGGCGGGAGAAGAGTTGTTGAGGGTATGCAAGAGTATGAAGAGGAGGCCCCGTTATTATTTCATGCTGTCGCAACTTTATTTGCAGGAACAGCAGGATGCCCAGGCGATGCAGGCATTGAAAAAGGCGATACAGTTCAATTTCAATTACGAGATGGTGTTCAATGCCAAGATTAATATGGCACTTGCTTACCAGGCTGGGGATGAAGCTGTGCAGAAGAAATTGAAAAAGATGCTGAAAGACCGTAAGAATACGGATTTTCAGGATAGGATTTATTATGCCCTGGCGAATATAGAGGAGAAGAAAGGGAATCGGCAGGAAGCGGTGGATTTGTATTGGAAATCGGTGAAATCGAGTGTGGATAATGACAATCAGAAGGCTTTGTCGTTTTTGAAACTGGGGGATTATTATTATGCCGCGAAAGATTTTGTCCCGGCGCATGCCTGTTATGATTCCTGTGTGTATTTTATGGATTCGCGGGTTGAAAATTATGACCAGGTAAAGAATCTGGTGTCGGATCTGACGGAATTGGTGTCAAATCTGAATATGATACAGTTGCAGGACAGTTTGCAGCGGATAGCGCGTTTGCCGGAGGCGGAGCGTTTGCAGTGGGTGGATGAAAAAATCCAGGAAGTGAAGGATGAGGAGGCGCGGATAAAGGAGCAGGAACGGCGGGAGCAGCAGGAACGGAATTTCTTTATGCGAAATAATATGATCAGCCGGGGAGATGCTTTTTCACAAGGTAGTGGCGGAAGCGGCGGTTGGTATTTTTATAATCCGGTAACGGTTTCTTTGGGTAAAAATGATTTCAAGAGGAAATGGGGACGCCGGAAGCTGGAGGATAACTGGCGGCGCACCAATAAGTCCATGGTTGAATTGACGGCGGAAACGGAAGATTTTGTCAGTGAAGAAGGAGGAAAACAGGAAAAGCTGGATACGAAAAGCCGGGAGTTTTATTTGAGAGATGTACCTCTGACACCGGAAAAGATGGCCGAATCGGAGAAGAAGATGGAGGAGGCTTATTACCGGGCAGGGGAACTGTATTTGTATAAGTTTGACGATCCAGATAAAGCGTTGGCGTGTTTTGATGATTTTATCAAACGTTATCCGGAGAGCCACAATGTTTCCCTTGTGTATTATCTGGCTTACAAATCGGCACTGCAGGCGGATAAAGCGGAGGTGGCGGAGTCCTACAGAAAGGAATTGACGGAGAAATTTCCGGAGAGTGATTTTACCAAGGGGTTACAGGATCCGGAGTATTTCCGTAAGGTGGATAATGATTTGAAAGCGATAGAGAAGTTGTACGGGGAAGCCTATGAACGTTATCAGCAGGTGTATTATCGGGATGCTTTGCGGATGTGTGAGGAGATAATGGAACGTTATCCGGAAAATAAGCTGAGTGCCTATGTGTTGTTTCTGAAGGCGATGTGTGTGGTGAATCTGGAATCCCCGCAGGAGGCCAGGGAGGCATTGAATGCCGTTTTGGAAGCAAAACCGGATAAAAGTATCCGTGAGGTGGTGAATGCTGTGCTGGCTTCGATGGATGTGGGGGACAATCCGGTGCAATATACCGGCGAGGAGATGGCAAATGCCCGTTATCTGAAAGCTAACCGCCATTGGGTGTTTGACGAAACGGGACGTATAGAAACGGAGGAAAATGACGAGGAACCGTTTAAGCCGGAAAAAACGGAAAAACATGATGTGCTCATTTTCCTGCCGCAGGAATTGAAAACAACACAATTGCTGCAGGTACAGCTTCGGCTGGAATTTATCAATGCCATAGAAGCCGCTGAAGGAAGGAAATATGAGGTGAAAAAAGAGGATTTGTGGTATAAAACCCCGGTTTTACACATTACTTCTTTTGGAGATTACGGACAGGCGTATGATTATCTGAACCGGATTGCTACGGATAAGAAGTTGTTGAAGAATCTGTCGGGAAAGAGTTACCGTATTGTGGCCATAAGTGAGCAAAATTTAGCTGCATTGAAGCGGTTGAAGAATACGGATGATTATGTAGAGTTTTTTATAACCGATTATATCGGCGACCGTGCTACCGGCGAGTTGCTGACGGGCAAGCAGGGGGCTTCGGCACATATATTCAAATACCAGGAGGATGAACAGCATGATTATGTGTTGTGTCTGCCTTTCCGGAAAGTGAATATGAAAAGGATAGCGGAGATGCTGCATGTCATGGAACCTGCTTTTTCTATAGAGAAAGAAAATTATGACGATGAGTATGAAATGATTGTGGTAAGGAATGTCGGAAAGAAAGGGTTGGTTCTTGATTATATGAATACTGTCATGCAAAATAAAGAATTGTTTGACCGTCTTGCCAAGGTGGATTATTCCCATTTTATTATTACGGAAAGTAACCTGGCTATCTTGTTGGAAAATCAGTATGTAGAAGATTACCGGAAGTTTTTTGCAGATAATTATTTGCGGAATACGTCGGAAATCGGAGTGGAAGACGGGGATTTCATATATAATAAAGGTGTCGGACACAAGTTTGTGTTGTTTTATTCCAATGAGATCGATCCTTTTAAGTTGAAGGCTGTTTTTGAGGAGTTTAATTTTGCCGGATTGACATTGAATAATTACAAGTATGATGAAAACCACGATTGTCTGACCGTGTCGGGATTCAGTAACCGGGAGGAGGCCATGCGTTATTTCAATACGGCCATTCACAACCGGAAATTGTTTAAACCGCTGAGGAATACGGATTACCGTAATTTTGTGATTTCGGATGCGAATCTGGAAGTGTTGCGTGAGAAGAAAGTGCTGGAAGCGTATTTGCAGTTCTTTAAGAAATATTATTTGGAGTAATTTTTATACGTGTATACCCATGAAATGGACGATAAACGGTTTGGATGACATCAATCGGGTGGCAAAGGAGTTTCTGGATTTTGCCGGAGATAAAAAGATTTTCGCCCTTTACGGACCGATGGGAGTCGGCAAGACGACTTTCGTGAAAGCGGTTGCGCTATGTGAAGGTGTGGAGGATGATGTGAGTTCCCCGACTTTCGCCATTGTGAATGAATATCAGACGGCAAAAGGCGAGGCGATGTATCATTTTGATTTTTATCGCGTAAAGGATGTCACGGAGGCAATGGATTTCGGGTATGAAGAATATTTTTTCGGAGGAGACCGGTGTTTTATTGAATGGCCGGAAAAGGTGGAGGAGTTGATACCGGAAGAGGCTGTGGCGTGTTATTTTTCCGAATTGCCCGACGGGCGGAGGGTGTTGGAAGTGGAGGAGAGACGTTGATATATTGCTGGCAGCATTGTAAGCTGAAAGATGGATAAAATTTGATTTCTTATGAAGAAGTTTTTCAGGTGGTCGTGTATCGTGTTGGGCGTATGGGCATGTATGTCGTGTTCGGCACGTTATTATATGAAGAGAGGAAATGCAATCCGGGAAACGGGGCGTTTCTATAAGGCGGGGACAAAATATGAAAAGGCGTATAATAAGTCGAAGAAGCCCGAGGCACAGGCTGTAGCAGCCATGCATGTCGCCCAGTGTTATGAAGATGTGAATAAGCTCACGGACGCTTATAACTGGTATCGGAAAGTTTTGCGTGCCGACAAGGAGTTGCCGGATGCCTACCTGAAATTGGCGGAAGTGTCGATAGCTCGCGGAGAACTGGAGACGGCAGAGGAAAATTATACCCAATTCGATGAATTGTTTCCCGATGACGAGAGAGGTAAAAACGGACTCTATAATGTCGGGATATTGAAGGCGGAGACCGCGAAACCGGGACGCTATCAGGTACAGATTGAAAAGGAATTCATTTCCCGCTACAATGATTTTTCTCCGGTGTTTTATCCGGAAGACAACAATATCCTTTATTTTACTTCCGCCCGGAAGACCAGTAATAAAAAAAGAGGGAAAGCCGATCCGGTGACGGGGGATTCCTACAATCATATTTATGTCACGGAATATACTCAGGAAATCCGTACGACGGACAAACGGGGCAATCTGAAGATACGGCGGTTTCCGGAACCCCGCTGGCTGAAACCGGCGTTGGTGAGGGACTCCATTTATTCAGGAAAGGATGACGGCGCACTGTGTTTTTCTTCCGACGGCACTACGTTGTTTTTCACTTCTGCCCGTGTGGTGAAAGGAAGTAATGTAGGAACCCGCATTTATAAATCTACAGCTCATGAAGATAAAGAGGGGAAGAAGGGATGGACTACCCTTTTTCTGGCCGGAATATGTAAAGATTCTGTTTCCATGGGGCATCCGGCTGTGACGCGTGACGGTTCCCGTTTGTATTTTTCTACCGACCGGCTGCCGGGAGGAATGGGAGGAAAAGATATATGGTATGTGGAACTGGAAGACGGAATGTGGAGTGACCCCCGGAATGCCGGAGAGTTGATTAATACGGAGGGGGATGAAATGTTTCCGGTGATACGGGATAACGGGGAGTTGTATTTTGCCTCTAACGGTCACGGCGGTTTCGGAGGATTGGATATATACAGGGTGAAAGTGACGGACGAAGGGGAGCAGTTGGAACATTTGCCCTATCCGATTAATTCGTTTGCCGATGATTTCGGGATTACGTTTAAAAACGGAAAGGAAGAGGGATTGTTTTCTTCCTCCCGTTCGAACCGAAGTGATAATATCTATTCGTTTGCTTTTATTCCCCAGCAGTTGCGGGTACGTTTGTTGGCCAGAAATAATGTGACGGATGTGCCTGTCCCGCGTGTGAATGTGACCGTGACAGCAGATGACGGAGAGGTGGTTTATCTCGAAACAGACAGCGCGGGAATTGCAGAAATGCCGGTGAAACCCCAGCATGAATATGTCTTCGTAACGGATAATCCCCGTTTTCTGAAAGGAAAAGGATTGGTGTCTACCTACAAGGAAAAGGGGGATCGCGTCTACGACCTGGTGGTAGAGATGCAACCGATAGAAAAGCCGATCGTCATTCCGAATATCTATTTTGATGTGGCGAAATGGGATTTGCGGGAGGATGCCATGGAAAATCTGAAGGAGCTATTGACCATATTGGAGGAGAATCCCAATATTACCATTGAATTGTCTGCCCATACCGATATGATCGGAAATGACCAGGCGAATCTGATACTTTCCGACCGCAGGGCCAATTCGGTGGTGAATTATCTGATTGAGAAAGGCGTATATTGGGATCGGCTGGTGGCCAAAGGCTACGGAGAGACCCAACCCCGGCAGATAAATGAAAAGGATGCCCAATTGTATCCGTTTTTGAAAGTGGGAGATGTATTGACGGAACCGTTTGTACGTCGTCTGAGAGGACAGGAAAAAGAAACGGCGATGCAGCTCAACAGGCGTATTGAATTTAAAGTGTTGAATACGAATTACAAGCCCGGTCCGAACTCCCTGCACAATCCGAACCAGGTGGCAAAGTCGGCCGAAGAAACAGAGAAACTGGGAGAAGTCCGTCTGAAAGATTTGAATAGTATAAAAGGTAAGTTTTATACTTTGCAATTAGGTGTTTTCCGTACAGTTCCCGCAGTTATAAATAACTTCCGTGTTGTTTTCACAGAGAAAACGGCGGACGGAGCTGTACGCTATTGTGCCGGTATTTATGAAAGCAGGGAAGAGGCGGCCAAAGCCGCCTCCGACCTCAAAACGAAAGGTATCGAATGCTTCGTGAAAGAATACAATCACTAATTGTTTCTTTCAGTTGATGAATTACAAATAGTCTTCTCGTTGGGGAGTGAACACATCAATTACTTCGCCGCTTTCAATAACCTCAAATGAATGAGGTGTATTACCAGGTATGGCATAAGTATCGCCGGGGTGCATGATGACATCTATTTTCTCATCGCCATCGACTATCAGTCGATATAAGCCGGAAATAACATATCCGCATTGTTCATTTGGATGTTTGTGGAGGGTAGCGAAGTTTCCCTTGACATAGTTCATTTTTGTCACCATCGACTTTTCTCCGACAGCAAGAGAGTCAAGATTGACACCTTTGAATGTCTTTTTTAGTGCATCTTCTCTACGCACGAATATTTTTTTATTCATAAATATGGTTAATATTGAAGTTTGAGTTCCATTTGTATGTCGCCGCGAGCGTATGCCGGATGATATTCCGGAAGTTCCTTAAAGCCAAGTTTGCGGTAAAGTGCAATAGCCGGACGTAGTTTGGTGTTACTTTCAAGAAACAAAGCTTTTGCACCTGATTTGGAGGCCCAGTCAACAGCGTATTCACATAATTTGCGTCCGATACCTTTACGCTGGATTTTCGGATCAACAGCGAGTTTGGCAAGTTCATAATCGTAGGGGGAATCATGTAGTTTGCATAATGCAACAACTCCTACGGGTTTATTTTCGAATAATGCGACAAAAATATGTCCACCTTGCTCAAGAATATGTTTTCGAGGGTTTGTCATCTGTTCAATGTCATGAGGTTCAAGGGTCCAGTATTTTTCGATCCATTGTTTGTTGAGCTGAAAATATGCCTTTTGGTATTTATTTTCATATCCGACAATCAATACCTCCGATTGCTCACGTAATGATTTAATTTCAGCCACTCGCTGGAAGATGGATTTTTCCGCCAGTATTTTTTCCCATTCTGCGAGAGCTTCCCACAAATCATGGGTTGCCTCGTCTGAAATCTGCTCTACAGCCCGTTCAACATCACGGCATTGTACTACAAGTTCATTGGCAAGTTCTTGTCCGTGTTTTGTCAGGGTGATTATTGTCTGCCGCCGGTCTGTGTCATTCTTCACCTCTGCAACTACTCCGGCTTTCACCATTTCTTTTGCGATAGTGCTTACCGAAGCGTGGGTCTGTCCAATTTCCTTTGCAATGACAGTAACACCTTTTGTATCTCCATCTGCCAATGAAAAGAAAATGGGAAACCATTTAGGTTTGATATTTATACCGTAAAGTTCATATATAGATGCAGCATCCTTGCTAACAATTTCTGAAAGAATCCGCAGTCTGCTGCCTATTGCCATTTTGCCTGTTCGCTCAAAAAAATCCATATTGTAAGTAATTGCGTAATTGATTACGCAAAATTATAAATAATTTCTGGTACTCCAATTTTGTTGAATGAAAAAGGGAAAAATTAATAAGGAGGAGCCAGTAAAAAGAATGCTGATACTTATGACGTGAATCAAAACCTCCTCCATACAAAAAAATAAAGCAGTTATAAAAGTAACTGCTTTATTTAGAAGTGGTAGCACCTGGAATCGAACCAGGGACACAAGGATTTTCAGTCCTTTGCTCTACCGACTGAGCTATGCCACCATCGTTTTACGTCTGCAAATGTAGGAATTATATTCACATCATCAAACGGACGGGCTGTTTTTTTATTTCCCGATGTAGTCTCAGGATTTTTGTTTCAGTCGGAAAGACAAGTAAAGCATCAGAATAAGTAGTGGGATAGAAGCGTATGGAACGGCGGGTTGCAGGAAGAACCACAACGGGAGCCCCAAAGTTAAAATCCAACTATATAGGGTGAGGTATTTTTTTACAGAGCGGGGGAGTTGTTTGCGTAAAAGCCAGGGAAGAATCAGCAGGTTCACGGGGTTAGCCCATATCAGGTTGAAATTGGGGGCGGTTATGGGATGTTGGGTGAAACCACCTAAAAAGACTAACAGGCAACCGATTAATCCTGAAATAAGAAAAAGCGGGAAAGCAATGGAAGTCAGTAAATGCGGGGAGCGGAAGCGGTGCAACAGGTAGATTATAATAATGCAGAATAAGCTGAAAATGAAAAGCGGGCTACAATACCAGGGATTCGCCGGTGTCGCTTTTTCCTCTTCAAACAAAGTCTGGACGGGAGCTGCCAAAAGTGAACCGTCTACTGTGGCGCCCTCCAAGCCTTTCAGCAAGTAATCGGGTAGAAACATATATTGGTAGGGGGTAGCTGTCCGGCTTCCCGGTTGGCCCAAAATCGTATGTATTCCCCATTTAATCCAAGGCATGCGGACAAGGTATTCATCCAATAGGTTCCAAAAGCTTTTGTGTTCATCCGGAAGGTGCCACCGGATTTGTTTTACGCTGCTTTCTTCTATGATGTCACGTACCCGTGTGGAACAATTGTCGTATAGGAAATTATACAGATAAGTGCGCTTTTCCGGTTTGTAATTTTCTGTCAATAAATCAATCAATCGCTGCTTTTGCCCGTTATCCAATTGAAGTGTCTGCGACCATACACTCCGGTTATCTTCAATATAGGAACTGATGAAATTTTCGTACGAAGTGACACTGAGTTGGTAAGGAAGCAGGCCTTGGGCGTATTTCAGATAAAAATGCTTGGTACGGAAATCAAACGTACCATAATTGAAAACCACGTCCAAACCTGTTTCCGGCTGTTGAAGCCGGATAGCCGTGTGGCCGAACAGAGAATAAAGTTCATTGCCCGGAGCACAGGTCAACACGCTGATTTCGGTATTTTCCGTAACCACGAGAGCTTTTCCCGGCAGGCAGAAAAAGCAGAGCAACAGAAAAGTACAGATTTTATATTGTATGGTTTTCATATTCTACATGGCATAAAAAGAGTGCATGTCCGGGTACGGATGTCCCGGCATTGCAGCGGTTTTTCGATTCTATAATTTGTCTAAAATCCGCCAGTGTCAGTTTGCCCTGTCCGATTTCTACCATTGTACCGACTATGGCGCGCACCATATTCCTCAGAAAACGGTTGGCTTGGATGGTGAATACCAGTTGCTTTCCGGTATCTTCCCAGTAGGCTTGCATAATTGTACAATTATTGGTCTTTACATCCGTGTGCAGTTTGGAGAAACTGGTGAAATCGGTGTAATCGAATAATATCCGGCAGGCTTCGTTCATAAGGCGGATGTCGGGAAGGGGATATACTTTCCAGGCATATTCACAGGTAAACGGATCTTTTTGTTTGTCGATGAAATAGTGATACGTACGCGATATGGCGGAGAAGCGGGCGTGCATATCGGCAGACACCGGATAGATTCTGCTGATAGCGATGTCTTTTCCGAGAATCCGGTTCAGTTTGTAAACGGTTTGCTCCGGATTGCTTAGTGTCGTCCGGGTATCGAAATGGGCTATATAGAAAGAGGCATGTACACCGGCATCCGTGCGTCCGGCACCTACGACCTGTATTTTTTCGCGCAACAGGGTGCTTAATGCTTGATTCAGTGTTTCCTGAATCGTCACGGCTCCCGGCTGGATTTGCCAGCCGTGGTAATTTTTGCCGTTGTAAGCCAGTTCCATGAAATACCGGGTCATATTTATGATAGGGATTGGGTGATGATTTGACCGATGATTTTAAGTCCGTATTCAATTCGTTCTTCCGGCATGTTGGAATAATTAATTCGCAGGGTATTTTCTTTATGTTCGTTCGGGAAGAAAGAACCGCCCGGCACGAAAGCAATCTTTTGTTCGAGACATCGGGTCAGAATATCGCGGGCGGAAATGTGCGGGGGAAGTTCTATCCATGTAAACAATCCGCCTTCCGGTCGGGTAAACCGAACGCCATCGGGAAAATACTTTTCCAGGCAGGCGACGGCAACATCCCGGCGTTGTTTGTACACCTTTACAATTCGTCCGATATGGGCGTCAATATCATATTTTTTCAAATATTCGGCAATAGTCATTTGGGCAATGGTATTGCATTGCAGGTCGGTGCCCTGTTTCACCAAAACATACTTCTTGATAAGCTCTTTTTCTCCCGCCATCCAACCGATGCGAAAACCGGGGCAGAAGATTTTGGAGAATGTTCCGGCGCACAGCACATTACCGGTTTTGTCGAAAGATTTTACCGAAGGGTAGGCCTCTCCCTCGAAACGGAGTTCTTCGTAGGGATTGTCCTCAATGACAGCCACATTATAGCGGGCGGAAATCTCTGCCAATTGTCGGCGTCTTTCCAGATTCCACGTCTTTCCGGTGGGATTTTGAAACGTCGGAATGGCATAGATAAATTTCACGCGTGCTGTTTTCTTCAACACCTCTTCCAGTACATCCATGCGCATGCCGTATTCGTCGGTCGGTATTTCGATAAATTGACAGTTGTAGGCTTTAAAAGCATTGAGGGCAGCCAGATAGGTCGGGCTCTCGCAAAGGACCACATCGCCTTCGTCAAGGAATACTTTTCCCGACAGGTCCAATCCTTGTTGAGAACCGTGTGTAATCAATATATTATCCTTATCGAAAGACGTTCCCAACCGGCTGTTCATCCGGTCGGCAATCCATTCCCGCAGCGGGGCATATCCTTCCGTCGTTGTATATTGGAGTGCCTTTGTGCCCATTTTTTCAAGGACAATCCGGGTCGTTTCTTCTATCTCTTTAATGGGGAAAAGTTCGGGGGCGGGCAATCCTCCGGCGAATGAAATAACGCCGTCCTGTTCCGTAACCTTAAGAATTTCCCGAATCTCCGATGCTTTTAGAAAAGCCATGCGTTTTGCCAAATTCAAAGCCATATCCAATAACGTTTTTATGAATGCGGACGTAAATTTAGACAATTAAATAAAAAAATCCCCCAAAGCTACAGAGAACTTTGGGGGATTTTGAAAATTTGATAGGCGAAAATTATTGTGCGTCAATATAAGAAATGGTGTAGACAGTGGTATATTCTACTTCATTGCTCGTATTGTTATAATCGGTCACCGTGACTTTAATAACATACCCTTCGCTGTTGGTTTCGTAGTTGTATAAAGAGTAAGTGCTTTCTTCCGGATCACTTTCCTTTATTGGTAAATTGGCACTACGTTTCCCGAAATAACCCAACGGTTTAATTCCGGAACCGTTAAAAGCGAGGCAAGTTAGCCATTCGGTTTGGCAGAACATATAGATAAAGTCCAGATTGGCATTGTTCAGTAACTCTCCATATTCAATCTGACTATAGTTATCCTGCGAACCGATGGCTTTAATCAGATTGCCGTTGTGCCATTCAGCCCGTTCTGCGAATTTGATTTGAGATTCGTTATCCCATGTTTCTGAGGAGAGAAAATAGCCGTTTTCATCGTAGGTGATTTTGCCTTCGGAAATTTCGTCTTCCTCTTCTTGCTTCCAGGTCTCAACATTTCCGTCTTGATTTAATATATAAGTGCTTTTCTCTTCACTCGTACCTTCTTCATTGGTCCAGGTAGAAGAGAAGCTGATTGTATTGTCGGAATAGGTGATGACCTCTTTGCTGCTATAAGAATCTTCTCCTTTCGAGATAGAAGACATTGAAATGAGTCGGTTTTGAGAGTCATATTCAAAGGTGATTTCGCTATTTCCATCCTCCTCATCTTCAGAATTCATGACAATTTTGCTTATTAACTTCTTGTATTTGGAAGGAACGGTCGGATCTTCCTCTTTAACGGGTACCTTCCCATCTTCGGTTTTGGCATCTTGTTCAACAGTAATTGTGGTGTTCATTCCTCCGCATTGGATAATGATTTCTGCTTGACGTGCTTCACCAGAGTAGTTTATCTGAAGATTTATTTTCAAACTTATTTTACCGGCATTGCCATTGGGCGGGTCAAGAGTGATCCAGTTATTTGTCTTTTTGGCACTGGGTTTAGTATAATTTATTGTTGTACTCCACACATTAGCTGCAGTGAAATTGATTGTCCGCCCAGTTCCATCGGCATAAGTGGTCAGGCTCTTTTGATCTTTGGCGATTTTAATCGTTTCGTCCTTGTCGTCGTCATCGCTGCACGCAGACACAAAAGCTGCTCCCAACATCAGTAGAAATAAATAGAAAAATTTTTTCATGTTCATGATTTTTGATGTTTATAATTATTTGTTTTAGTGAATGATACACTTGCTGTTCGACAAGGGCGTCATTCGGATAAATTCCCCAAAAAACGGACGTTTATTTGGGCGAATTTTGATGCTGTATAAGAAAATTGCAACGCATTGATTTACAATTGGGAATATTTTTTAACTTTGTCCGCAAATTCCCAAAAACGGTCACCAAAAAAACGTCCCTTTTTTTGGGCATTTTTATGTTTCGGCGTGATTGTTTGCTTTTCTGAAAACCAGTATGTTATTGCTGTCATATATCGTATCTGGCGGTCGTTTGAAATCATAATGAGGGATGGGGAAACCTATCCATTTTATTTGATTTATTCATATCTTTGCCGCATGAATATTCAGGAGAACATAGAGCGGATTGCGGCTGGGCTGCCGGAAGGTGTGCGGTTGATTGCGGTCTCGAAGACGAAGCCGGTGGAAGATATTGAGGAGGCGTATGCGGAGGGACAACGGGCGTTCGGGGAGAATCGTCCGCAGGAGATGGCTTCCAAATACCGCCTTTTGCCGAAAGACATTGAGTGGCACATGATCGGGCAGTTGCAGGAGAAAAACGTTAAATATATCGCTCCTTTCGTGACGTTGATACATTCCGTGGACAGTTTGAAATTGTTGGTGAAGATAGACCGGGAGGCTGCCAAATATGACCGCATCATAAATTGCCTGTTGGAATTTCATATTGCGGAAGAATCTACGAAATCCGGATTGACGTATGAACAGGCGGAGGAAATCATGGAGAGTGAAGAGTATAAAATGTTGAAAAACGTCCGGATTACCGGAGTGATGGGCATTGCCACTTATACGGAGAACACGGAGCAGGTGCGGCAGGAGTTCAGACAATTAAGACAGATATTTCTCCGCTTGAAAGAGCGTTATTTTTCTGCTAATCAGGAATTTAAAGAGCTTTCTATGGGCATGTCGGGGGATTATCGCATTGCCGTTGAGGAGGGATGCACGATGGTGAGAATCGGCAGTTCCATATTCGGTAAGAGAAACTACATTAATATTAAATAAAAAAGATATGGCAGACTTAAAGACAAATTTTGCAGGATTGACATTGAAAAGTCCGGTTATTGCCGGAAGTTGCGGTTTAACGGCGGATGTAGAGAAATTGCGTGAGATGGAAAAAAATGGAGCGGGAGCAGTTATTTTGAAATCCGTTTTCGAGGAACAAATCCGGATGGATGTACAGAAAATGACGGGCAACAGCGATTCTTCGGAAGAGGGGGATTATCTCCGGAATTATGTACGGGCGAATACCTTGCAGCAATATATAGATTTGGTAAAGGCGGCCAAAAAAAGTATAAGCATACCCGTAATTGCCAGTATTAATTGCATTGCTGACGGGGAATGGGTGAGTTTCGCCAAAGAATTGGAACAGGCGGGGGCAGATGCGTTGGAATTAAATGTATTTGTATTGCCGTTGGATGAGTTTAAAGAAAGCGTGGAAACGGAGAATATATATTACTCTATTGTAAAACATCTCCGGTCGCAGGTGAAATTGCCGTTAATAGTGAAAATCAGCCACTATTTTACGAATCTGCCGACTTTTGTTGCCAAGCTCAAAGCTGTGGGAGCGGATGCCATTACGTTGTTCAACCGTTTTTACGAACCGGATATCGATATAGAGCAACTTACTGTAGGTGTGGCTTCCGTATTCAGTAACCCGCAGGATTTACGTACGACATTGCGTTGGACGGGAATTTTGGCAGGCAAAAATCCGCAGTTGCAGATTTCGGCTTCTACTGGTGTGCACGGCGGCGAAGCTGTTGTAAAAATGTTATTGGCAGGAGCAACGACCGTGCAGATATGTTCCGCTATGTATGAAGAGGGTGTGGAGACCATTCAAACGATGAACCGTTTTGTGGCTTCGTGGATGGAAAAACACGATTTCTGTAACATCGAGCAATTCCGCGGGAAACTCTCCTATGCTGATATCGAGAACGCGGCTCGCTACGAAAGAGCGCAGTTTATGAAATACTTTAGTGACCGAAAATAAAGATAGCGTTCATGAAAACGTGGTGTGTACTTTTTATTGCTTGTCTGTTGGGGTGTACAACCTCTTATGAGGGGGTACCGAAACAATACACCCGGTTGCTGAATACCGCTTTTCAAAAAGCGGGAGAACATGCAGGGGAATTGAAAAAGGCACTGGAGAATTGCCCTGCCGGACAAAAAGAGGGAATGGCATTCCTGATTGCCTATATGCCGGAACGGGATTTGAAAACCCTGACTGCCGACTTTCTGCTGGAGAATGTGAAATATGCGTATCTGGCCAAAGAAAATTTTGTGTGGGCAAAAGAGTTGCCGGACTCGATTTTCTTTAACGAAGTATTGCCTTATGTATCCATGAATGAAACCCGCGATAACTGGAGGGCGGATTTCTACAACCGTTTCTCCCATTATGTCCGGGATTGTCGGACGTTGGAAGAAGCCGTAGATTCGGTCAACCGGAATATCCGGGACGAAGTCATGGTGGACTATAATACCAAACGCGAAAAACCGGACCAAAGCCCTTATGAATCCATGCGGCAAAACATGGCTTCATGCAGCGGTTTGTCTATCCTGTTGGTAGATGCCTTCCGGGCAGTGGGTATCCCTGCGAGAGTGGCAGGTACTCCCAATTGGCACGATAATCGGGGAAATCACAATTGGTGCGAGGTCTGGATAGACGGAAAATGGTATTTTACCGAATATTACCCCAATCGTCTGAATGAGGCGTGGTTCTTTGCTGATGCGGGAAAGGCGGATAAAAACGACCGGCAGCATGCCATCTTTGCCACCTCCTTTGCCCCGGCGGAAGATTATTTCCCGTTGGTGTGGGATTCGACCATTTACTATGTACATGCGAAAAATGTGACGGAGCGTTATGTACAGCTATATCGGGCGTATGAATCCGCACTGCTGGATGACGGAAAACACGTGAGCGTAAAGGTAAGTATGTTTAAGACACCGGCCTGCACACTTAATTCCGATGACCGGGTGGCAGCCAATGTGGACGTTTTTTGCGGGGCAGACCAAATGGGTGGCGGACGAACGGCGGGAGCACATCAGGATATGAACGAAATGCTGGAATTCCTGCTTGAAAAAAACAAGACCTATACATTTAAGTATTCCGACCTCGCCGGTAATGACAAAGCTGTGGATGTAAAAGTGGGAGAGAAGCCGGTGACAGTAAAGCTTTATATGAAAGAGTAACGCAACTCCTATGTTACAAGTATTGAAAAACTGGATGCTCCCGATAGCTATGCTGACGGGAGCATTATTCCATACCTACATCAGTGTATTGGGATTTTTAACGCCGACTTTGATTTTCTGCATGCTGTTTCTGACTTTCTGTAAAATTTCTCCCCGGCACATGAAATTCTCCCGCTTGCATATCTGGCTTTTGTTGATTCAGTTGTGCGGTAGTCTGTTGGTATATGCTGTGATGGCTCCCTTCAATGCCGAACTCGCACAGGGCATATTGATTTGTGTCCTTGCACCAACGGCGACGGCTGCTGCGGTGATTACAGGAATGCTGGGCGGAAATGTTGCCTTTCTGGCCAGTTTTGTATTTCTAAGTAATATATTGGTGGCGGTGGCCGCCCCGGTAATATTCTCTTTCTTGGGAACGAACAGTACGTTGCCGTTTTGGGAATCCTTCGGATATATTTGCCGGCAGGTGGTGCCGCTTTTGATATTGCCTTTGTTGGGAGCCTGGCTGGTGCAGTGGCTATTGCCCCGATTCCATCGATGGTTGCTTTCCGTTCAAATTCTCTCATTCTATATGTGGTCACTGGCTTTGACAATTGTCACCGGCCGAACGGTGACATTCCTTTTGGAACAGCCCGATCCGCATTATGAAAACGAAGTTATGCTGGCTGTCTTATCGTTGGGAATATGTGTGTTGCAATTTTATACCGGTCGCCATTTGGGAAAACACTATGATAATATGATTGCCGGCGGACAGGGCTTGGGACAGAAGAACACCATTCTTGCTATCTGGATGGCTCAGATATACCTGTGTCCTACGGCAGCTGTCGGCCCTGCAGCATACGTATTGTGGCAAAATCTAATCAATAGTTGGCAATTGTGGAAAAAGAGAAAGGAATAAAACAGTAATGCTTCTTTGGTGCTAATTTTATCGGCTCGTTTATTATAAACGGGCCGATTTTTATATCAGAGCCGCAGTCGTTTTCAAGAGAATTGCACAAAGTAATAATAAATGTGCAAAAACTTTTGTATTTGAATAAAATCGCCTATTTTTGTTTCATATTATAATCTAACCTCTTGGAATAACTATGAAAATTCAGAAAATGTGTGATATTTACGAAGTATTGAAAAACAATACCCGTAAAAAACGTATTGCAGTGGCTTATGCCAATGACTGTCATTCTATAGAAGCAGTTTATAGAGCGGTGAAAATGGAATTGGTGGAAGCAGTGTTGATCGGCGACCGCGATGAAATTGCCAAAGTTTGTCAAGCGGAAGGATACGATATGTCGGTTTTCGAGATAGAACATGAGACCTCCGATGTCGGTGCGGCTGCAAAAGCGGTGGCCATGGCAAGAGAGGGTGCAGTGGATATCATAATGAAAGGTTTGGTGAGTACCGACAAATACATGCGGGCCATTCTGAACAAAGAGAAGGGCTTGGTTGCCTCCAACGCGATATTGTCGCATGTAACGGTTATGGAATGTCCGAACTATCATAAATTGTTGGTGGTAAGTGATGTGGCGGTAATACCTCTGCCGGATTTAACGCAAAAGATAGCGATGATTAAATATGTGACCTCAACAGCCCAGGCATTAGGGGTGGAGTGTCCGAAAATAGCTTTGATTGCTCCGACAGAGCAGGTACTTCCGAAAGTGCAGGCTACGGTAGATGCCGCCATCTTATCCAAAATGGCGGAAAGAAATCAAATTTGTGCTTCCCACATCGTTGACGGTCCGATGGCATTGGATGTTGCCATAGACAAAGAAGCGGCGGAAATAAAGAAAGTAAAATCAGTCGTGGCCGGTGATGCGGATTGTCTGGTATTTCCTAATCTGGAATCGGGAAATGTCTTCTATAAAACCAATACCAAAATTTGCAAATCCAATCAGGGGGCAATCATGGTAGGGGCGAAAGTGCCCAGTGTGCTGTCTTCACGGGGAGACAGTGTGGAAACCAAATTGAATTCCATTGCCTTGGCGGCGTTATTGGCATAAGAGAAACAGGGGCAGTCACGGTGGACAAGCCCCTGTTTTTTTTTAATTCAATGTTCCGTTTTCTGCTTTTCGGATCATATCTTCGTTAGCGGTAATATAAACTTCTACCCGGCGGTTCTTGGCTCTTCCTTCGGCAGTGCTATTGTCTGCCACAGGTTGATCGTACGCAAGGCCTTCCGTTGTAATACGGGTGCGGCTCACACCATTTCCCACCAGGAAATTGGCAACGGCTTCCGCTCTCTCTTTCGACAACTTTTCGTTAACAGCCCGACTTCCGGTATTATCCGTATGGCCGTAAATCGTAACGTCCGTATCCGGTGAATTCTTCAGGGAGGTGGCAAACTTTTGCAATGCTTCCCGAGCGGCGGAATTCAGTTCACTTTTATTGGTGGCAAATAAAATGCCATTGTCAAAAGTCACTTTGATGGCTTGGAGGTTGTTTATGTCTGTAACAGTCTCTACCTGTGCATTCTGAATTTTTTCCAATTCTTTTTTCTGCTTATCCATTCTGCGGCCGATCAATGCGCCTGTACCCGAACCTACTGCCGCCCCGATAGCTGCCCCGATAGCCGCGCCTTTTCCTTTACCGGCAAGAGCTCCGATACCAGCACCCACGGCTGCACCGCTTCCTGCCCCAATAGCCGCCCCTTTACCTGTATAACTCATACTGGCACATCCCGGAAAAAGTAATTCCGAAACAAGAATACTTCCTCCTAAAAATAAACAGATAAAAAACTTTTTTGTTCTCATAGTCATTGTTTTTTTATTGTTAGAATTGCTGCAAAATTAAGAACTATTGGGCAAAGGTAGGGCAGATTCCGTCCGATTTTTGTAATTTTGTACGTTCTTCTTAGGAATAACGCAATTAAATAATTAAAAAATTGAATATGTCTGTGTATTTTGTCAGTGGCATTGATACGGATGCGGGAAAATCCATTGCGACAGGCGTGATAGCTGCCACGTTGCAAAACAGAGGAAAAAAAGTCATTACCCAAAAATTCATCCAGACCGGTTGTCGGGAAATATCGGAAGATATTCAGAAACACCGGGAGATTATGGGAATTCCTTTACAGGAAGTGGATTTGAACAGAACCACCTGTCCTTATATCATGACCTATCCCGCTTCACCGCATTTAGCGGCGGAAATGGACGGTGTAACGATTGACAAAGAAGTCATACACCGGGCGACGGAGCAATTGAGGCGTCAATACGACATCGTATTGCTTGAAGGGGCGGGAGGATTGTATGTACCCGTCAACCGGCACTATCTCACTATTGATTACATCTGTGAATACGGTTATCCCCTGATTCTGGTCACTTCCTCCAAATTGGGAAGCATCAATCATACGCTCATGAGTCTTGAATTGTGCCGTTTAAAGGGCATCAAAGTCAGTCATGTCGTCTACAACGATTTTCCCAATGACAGTGAATTTATAAAAGCTGATTCCATCCGAGTGATAGAAGATTACCTGAAAAATCATTTTCCGGATTGCCATTTACTGGAGTTACCTGTAATTGAAAAGGGGAAATATCCTCCATTGGATATAGAGCTTTGATAAACCGGTATGGAGGAAATAAAGCGTAAAATCGAACTTTTAGCTCCCGCACGGGATATACTCATTGGCAAAGCCGCCATAGACAATGGGGCGGATGCCGTGTACATCGGTGGCCCTGCTTTCGGTGCCCGCAAAGCGGCGGGCAACTCTTTGAAAGATATTGCCGCATTGGTGGAATACGCCCACCGGTTCTATTGCCGGGTATTTGTGACGCTCAACACCATTCTGTACGATACAGAATTGGCGGAAGCGGAACAAATGATCAGGCAACTTTACCATATCGGGGTAGATGCCTTGATAATACAGGACCCCGGAATATTGAAACTTGACATTCCGTCTATTTCCCTGCACGCCAGTACCCAGATGCACAATTACGATATCGAGCGCATCCGTTTTCTCGACCGTTTGGGATTCCAACGGATTGTCTTGGCGCGGGAACTCTCGCTGGAACAAATCAAAGCCATCCGGAAAGAAGTTAAGGCGGAACTCGAAGTGTTCATACACGGTGCATTGTGTGTAAGCATGAGCGGGCAATGTTATCTTTCCCAGCACATGTTCGGGCGTTCGGCGAACCGTGGGGAGTGTGCTCAGCCTTGCCGTATGAAATGGTCTTTAAAAGACGACCAGGGGAAGATATTGTTAAAAGACCGCTATATTTTATCTCTTAAAGATTTAAACCTATCTTCCTACATTCCCGATTTAATAAAAGCCGGAGTGGATTCCTTCAAAATAGAGGGACGCCTGAAAGATGAAAGTTATGTGGCGAATGTAACGAATTATTATCACCGGTTGATAGAGGATTATGGCCGCGTGGGGTCCGGTGTGGTAACGGCAGGATTTGAACCCGATCCGGAACGGAGTTTTAATCGGGGATACTCTTCCTACTTCTTGACTGGTAGACCGGAAAACTTGGTGAATATGGATACGCCGAAGTCGATGGGCAAACCGATAGGGAAAGTATTGGAAGCCAAAGACAATCGGTTGCTATTGGATACCGCTGAAACTCTTTCCAATGGAGATGGGTTGTGTTATCTGCAAAACGGGGAACTGAAAGGCATTCGGGTGAATATAGCGGAAGGGAATCGGGTAACAACCAATGAACCGGTAAAGGTTGCAGTGGGTACAATGTTATATCGGAACTATGACAAGCGTTTTGTGACCGCTGTGGAAAATCAAAAATCTTTGCGTAAAATTCGGATAGGCATTGTAGCGGAAGAACATGACGGGAAATTAAAATTGACCGCCACAGACGAAGATAACGTAAAAATTGAACTGGAATCAGAAACCCGCTTTGAAAAGGCAAACAATCCGCAACAGCAGGAACGTATCCTGCAACAGTTGAAAAAATGCGGTGACACTTCTTTCCTTTGCGAAACTGTGCACTATTGGGGTGAAACACTTTTTATTCCTTCGGCGGAATTAAATACGCTAAAAAGAAGATTGCTGGACGATTTGATGAAGGAACGGGAAAAAGAGAGGAGAATTATTCGTCAAGAACCTTTTGATAAAACGGTTGCTTACAAAGAAATTATTGACTGGCATGCCAACGTCGTCAATCAGAAAGCAAAAGACTTTTATATTGAGCACGGGGCGAGGGAAGTGGCTGAAGGATTTGAGAAAACAGGTGTGTCCGGAGAAATTGACTTAATGCGTACCCGCTATTGCATTCTTCACGAATTGGGGCGTTGCCGTAAAAAATGTGCAAACAAAGATTTGAAATTTCCGTTCTATCTCTATAACGACAAACACACTTTCCGTTTGGAATTTGATTGTAACGCTTGTTGCATGAGGGTGGTTAAAAATTAAAATATGCCGAAATACTCTCGTTTTTTTGTATTTAATCCGGAAAATGAGATGGCGATAGCGGACGGGAGTCCGTACTATACTCCGCCGGCCACGATACTTAAAATGGCGGAAGATTTGTCATACTTGCCTGCTTATTATGCCGGAGACAGAGACGTGGTGTGGGTCAAAGAAATGCCCGACAGGAAATTTCTGGAAGAAAGGAAAACATGGTTTCGTTTGGCACCTGCATTAGTTACCGGAGAAAATCAGGATTCCTGGGAGGCGGAAGAATTTTGCCCTTGGGGATGGAGTCCCCGGATGTACTTTTTATTGCGGCAAGGGCAGTGGGGAGAATGGAAAAAAGAATTGAAGGAACTCTACAGCCGACAGACGGCGGCAGCCTGTCTGCAAGCCCTATGCCGGAAACTCGATTTTGTCGAAGAAGAAACCTTGCCGGTTCAATGTAAAACCTTGCCGGATATAGAAAACACTGCGAAGAATGGGACTTTTTTGGTAAAGGCCCCCTGGTCTTCTTCCGGCAGGGGATTATTGAGAATCAGCGGAGACGAAATTCCCCTCAAAAGTCGGGAGTGGCTGGGCGGAATATTGAAAAAGCAAGGGTATGTCATGGTCGAGAAAGAACAGGAAAGAGTGATGGATTTTGCCATGGAATTTTATGCTTCCCGGGGGAAGGTGGAATTCAAAGGATTATCCTGTTTCATGACCGGAAAAGCCGGAGAATACACAGGCAATTGTGTCGGTAGCCAGGAAATGATGGAACGCCGGCTGACAGCCTGGGTAGAAAAAGAGAAACTGGAACGTATCCGGACCGAATTGATACAGGTATTGACGGAGGCAATCGCTCCCCACTATAGCGGATACATGGGAGTGGACATGATGATTTACCGTAACCGGATGGGGAAAATTTGCATACAGCCTTGTTTGGAAATCAATTTGCGCTACACGATGGGCATACTGGCCCTCTTTTTGAGTGAAAGATTACTTGCCCCTCAGGCGGAAGGCATATTTTCGATTGTCCACTACACTTCAGACGGCGAAGCTCTCCGTTTTCATGAAACAGCCTCATGGCAACACCCGCTGCGTTTGCAAGGGCAAAAAATCACCCGAGGATATATTGCTCTGACACCTCTCAGACAGGACACCCGCTTTGTGGCTTATTTACAGGTTGGGGAAAATAAAATACAGCTTTAAAACTCTGACTCATCCAGATTCATATTCTTTAGCGGCGAACAGACTCCTAAAATACGGTCAATGGCAGGAGTAAGATCCTGATTTTTGTGAATCTTAATGGATTTTATACCGGCGGCTTCTGCGGCTTTGATGTCCCGGCTCCCGTCGCCGATAAGCCAAGATTCTTTCCTGTCAACCTGAAATTCCTCTATTGCCAAATTGATCATATAGGGCGAAGGCTTGCGGCAAACGCAGCTTTTGATACTTTCGTGATGCGGACAATAGTAAATCTTGTCAATCGAAATTCCGTATCTGGCAAATTCGGAACACATATAGTCATGTACTTTCCTGACATCTTCGTGCGTATAAATATCTTTCGCAATACCTCCCTGGTTCGTTACGATAAAAAGCAGATACCCGGCCTCTTTCAGGCGTTTCAATCCTTCCATCACGCCCGGATTGAATACAACGTCCTCCGGTTTGTATATATAATAATGTCCTTCGTCACTATTGAGCGTGCCGTCACGGTCCAGAAATACGGCTTTGTTAAGGGAGAAAGATTCTGTATTTGTCATTGGATGGGGCTTTTTAATCGTCATTCGAAGTGATTATTTAGTGCATGATTTTGAAAATTAATTCTTTCAGAAGCTGCCCGTCCGAGATATTGGCATTCCCCACACCCTTTGACTTCATATCATACTCCCGCAACAGGGAAATGATATTGGCACATTTCATCGCGTTATACATCCGTGCGCCTTCCAGGTAATCTTTCATAAAAAACGCGTTTATACCCAACAATCTGGCCATCTCCTGCGTATTCGGTGTTGACTTCTTCTGGTAATGATACGTCAGCAGATTCAGGAAATACTTGAACAAAGTGGCAATCGTCAATACGAGCGGATTATTTTTAGGATTCGCTTCGAAATAATTGACAATGCGGTTTACTTTCAGATAATCTTTCCGAATCAGGGCAGCCTGAAGCTCAAACGTATTGAAATCCTTACTTATGCCGGTATGTTCTTCTACCAGATTTTCTTTTATTTCTCCGCCTGCCGGCAATAATAGCGTCAGCTTGTCAATCTCATTGGCCACCCGGCTGAGGTCTGTGCCCAGACTTTCCGCAAGAATACCGGCGGCTTTGGGTGTAATGGAATAAGCCTTCGACTTGCAATAGCTGATAATCCAATCCGGAATCTTATTGTCATAAAGTTTATTGGATTCGAAATACACGCAATTCGGGGAGCTGCTCAGCTTCTTAAACACATTTTTTCGTTTGTCCGCTTTTTTATTCTTATAGGCAAACAGTAACACGGTGGTTGGCTGGAAATGGTCTATATAGGGCAGAAGATTATCGAAATCGCGGATATTCTGGGCCTCTTTAACCACCACCACCTGATACTGCGACATCATCGGGAAACGACGGGCTGTGTCCGTTACCGTAGTCATACTTATATCATTCCCGTACAGGACAGTCTGGTTAAATGCCTTTTCCTCTTCCGGAAGCACCTCATTCTCTATCAAATCCGTAATCCGGTCAATGAAAAAAGGCTCTTCTCCATTTAGAAAATAGATAGATTTGAACTTTTTGGCCTTAATATCCTTTACAATATCTTCAAATGTCATACACGCCCGTATTTGTTACAAAAATACTCTTTTCCTTTTATTTTCCGATATTTCCCGATTCCTGTTCTTCGGATTTAATTTTCAACACTATCTTTTCGATTTCGGCATCCCGCTCCTCCGGTTCATAACCGGTTTTCAGATTATTGCCGAAAATAAGGGCTATCGATTGCCAGAAATAGGCATTTACCCCGCCTTTGTATTCGCGGATATGTGAAAATGCCGAATGGTCGGTTTCCCGGTATATCAACTTCACCAATATCCGACCTTGCGTAAAATTCAGACGCATCAGGGGTTTCTTGAAAGTCTTCATCAGCTCCCGGTATTCCCGGCGGATAACTTCTTTGCGCTTTTTCGAATCCGGAGTGAGGGCAAGCCGGTGGTTTATCTGTTCTATTTTCCGGGCTGCAATACGAGCGTAAGGGTACACTTTCCTCACATTATATTCCAACCGTGATTGTCTGCGGGCATATTTGCGCAAAGACCTGCCTTTCACTTTTACTTCATCCAGCATGTAATGCGGAATAGTATCTCCGTCCGTAATTCTACGCAGAACAGAAACTTCCCGGGCATAACAAGGAGCATGTAATGAAAATAAAAGCAAAACAAAGAAAATGTTTCGCACAGCTGGCACACACACCTTGGATATCCACCTCTCGGCCATTAAAATAGAATGATTAATCGCTTCGGCTTACCGGAGAGATAGAATGGTCTTTTTTAACTCTTCCCTTTGTTCGGGCGAAGTTCCGTATTCGACTTTGGCAATAGTTCCGTTCTTGTCAACCACAATCGTGAGGGGATAGCCATTACTACCGATAAACTTTTTGAACTGCGTATCATTCACAAGTGCAATCCAGTTGAACGTTCCCTTGTCAAGTACTTGCCGGGCAATTTCCGGGGATTCATAGGTCGATGAAAAAAACATAACCTCCGGCATCTCATTCTTCCATTCGGACAGCTCCGGCATTTCTGCCCGGCAAGGGCCGCAACCGGTGAACCAAAGATTGAGAACCATCACCTTACCTTCCACATCGGCATTCGTCCACGTCTTGCCGTTTATATCGGTTGCCGAAAATTCGGGAAATCTGTCGCCTGCCTTTACCAAAGGCTCCGATTTGCTTATCGTAAAACTTAGCCCTTTTGAATTTTTTACAGCTTCATTATATCTTCTGAGCAACTCTGCTCCTTCGGGAACTTCTTCTGGCGGAATGGCAAATTTCATCGCTTTTTCCGACAAGGTAATAGAAGGTGCGTATATTCCGATGGCTTTCGTCCCATCGGGAGTCGAAAGTGTGAACATCTTCATATCCTTGGAAATTAAGCTGTTTTTTATCTCTGATGGTATTTCATAAAAAAACGTACTATTTGCGATAATGATCTTGTCGGCCTTTTTCATTTCTTGTGCATCAAGGTGGAATATGACAAATACACACGCCGCAAACAACATTACTTTCATACTTTCTTTCATATCTCTTTAAATTTTGAATCAAATATATCCGTTTATTTTTATTATTCAAAACATTCCGGAAAAATAGGCTCCCTTTTCTTTATTCGGTGAAAAGTCTTTATCTTTGCCAATAACAAAAATTGCGAATGGTGGAAGACGAATTGTTTCAGGATTTATTTAGAATTAGCTCAAACCGGAAAAACGTAGAGAAAGGGAATATTTTGATTGCCGCGCCTTTTTTCGAAAACAACTATTTTTCACGTGCGGTTATTTACATGGTGGGAAATGACGGAAAAGGAAGCATGGGGGTCATACTGAACAAACTGACAGACTACAGGACTTCTGATTTGCTGAGCGAACTGAAGGGCATTGATTTCCCGGTTTATTTCGGCGGAGCGGTGGAACAAAATAAACTTTACTACCTGCATGTTCATTCCGAACTTAAAGATGCCCAGCCTTTGGGTAACGGCATCTATTGGGGGGGAGATTTAGGACATTTGCGGCAATTGTTAAAAGCAGGAGAGATCCAGCCGGGAGAAATTCGTTTTTTTGCTGGATACAGCAAATGGGGAGCCGGACATTTAAGACGTGAACTGGATGCGAATTTTTGGATGGTCGGATCGATGGAATTTCGGCAATTTTTCGATACTCCCACTGACAAATTGTGGGAAAAATCAATGAAAGGATTAGGTGGGAAATACAAAATCTGGGCGAATTTCCCGGAAAATCCCTCCATGAACTAAAAAATAAAACAATAGCAGGCCGTTCTATCGCTGTCCCGCAAGGGAGAGAGGAAAGTCCGGGCAACACAGGGAATCGTACTTCCTAACGGGAAGATATCCGTGAGGGTGTAGTAACGTAACAGAAAATGACCGTTCCGCGGACTTGTCTGCGGAATAAGGGTGAAAAGGCGGGGTAAGAGCCCACCGGTATGTCGGGCGACCGGCATAGCCGTACGTCTTACGAGTTGCAAGACCATGTATACCGACGTTTTAAGCTTTCCCGGCTGAGTCGGGGGGTAGGTTGCTGGAGCTGTCGGGTGACCGGCAGAGTAGATAAATGATAGAAACCGTAAAAGGTACAGAACCCGGCTTACAGGCCTGCTATTTTTTTATAAAAAAGAACAACACAAGACATGAAATCAATCAGGGAAATATTCAGAATGGGATACGGGCCTTCGTCCAGCCATACGATGGGACCCAGCCGGGCAGCGGAATTTTTTAAAACCAAACACCCGGATGCGGAAAAATATCGGATTACTTTATACGGAAGCTTGGCACTGACAGGACGCGGGCACGGCACCGACTCTGTAATTCATAAAGTCATAAATCGTCCGCAAGATACGGAAATCGTCTGGCAGGACCATGTAACCCTCCCGCGTCATCCCAACGGAATGCAGTTTGAAGCCCTGAAGGCAGGGAAAGTCATTGATTCCTGGGAAGTATACAGCGTAGGAGGAGGGGCCTTATGGGACGAAAAAGGCACCTTCGACTCCGAAGAAGTATATCCGGTTACCACCATGTCCGAAATACTGGGCTGGTGTAAACACGAAGGATGTACCTTAGTGGATTACGTGGCGGCTCATGAAAAAGAAGACATTTTCGATTACCTGGCGGAAGTGTGGGAACAGATGCAGCGGACCATACAAAACGGATTGGAAAACGAAGGCGTATTGCCGGGTACATTGAAACTGGCACGAAAAGCAAGCTCCTATAACATCAAAGCGCAACAGTCGGCAGGTTCCTCCCGGCCCATGGGCATGTTATTTGCTGCGGCATTGGCCACCTCCGAAGAAAATGCGGGAGGTGGAAGAGTGACGACAGCTCCCACCTGTGGGGCATCGGGAGTAGTGCCCGCGGTCATGTATTTCTTAAAACACGACCAGAACATGACTGATCACCGGATTATCCGTGGCCTGGCGACGGCCGGACTGATAGGCAATATTGTAAAAAGCAACGGGTCGATATCCGGAGCGGAAGTGGGATGTCAGGGAGAACTGGGCACAGCTTGTGCCATGGCGGCGGGAGCCGCCACTCAGATATTGGGTGGTACTCCCCGGCAAGTGGAATATGCGGCCGAAATGGGATTTGAACATAACTTGGGACTGACCTGCGACCCCGTATGCGGTTATGTGCAGATACCGTGTATCGAACGCAATGCCTTTGTGGCGCAAAAAGCCCGCGAAAGTGCCATCTACGCTCTTTTCTCCGACGGACGTCACATGGTTTCCTTCGATGACGTGGTCAAAACCATGATGGAGACCGGGCGCGACATGCAGGCCAAATACCGGGAAACCAGTCTGGGAGGCCTGGCGCGTGTATGCCTCAAAAGAATACAGGACCAGCAGAACAAAAACAAGGAAAGCCTGAATATGTAAACATTGTTGAAACCAAAACAGCCAGCGAACGTTATTAATATAGCCGGAGCGATTAAAGGCCATTGAAATCAAAGAGATCGGAGCATTACGGATACAAAAAATGGAATTATGGACAGGATAAAACTGAAAGTTCTTGGATTATCATACAGCATGTCTCCATACGGAGCATATGCCTTGATATTGGCGGACGAACAGGATATCCACAGACTACCGATAATCATCGGTATGGCGGAAGCCCAATCTATCGCCATACCGTTAGAAAAACTGCAGACGCAGCGTCCGTTGACCCACGACCTGATCAAAAGCCTGACAGACAGAGTGAACGTCACTTTAAAAGAGGTAATGATATACCGTCTTGATGCCGGCATATTTTATTCGGAACTTCTTTTTGAGGCCTCTGGAGAAGAGATACGCATAGACTCGAGGACATCGGATGCCGTTGCACTGGCCTTGCGCTATGGGAGCGAGCTGTATACTACTCCCGAAATCCTACGGAAAGCCGGGGTACTTGTAAATCAGGAAGTGCGGGAACGGCAGGACATACACAGCGGTGCCGTGAACATGGAGGAAAACGCTTTACAAGGATATACCGCCGAAGAATTACAGCAAATGATGAACGAAGCCATTCGCAGTGAAGATTACGAAACCGCCTCCAAATTTCGCGATTTGTTGAAAAACAAAGAAAAATAGAGACTTCTGGACGGAAAAGATAAGAATATTTATGTGCTATAATTATAATACGTATGAACAGAATTAAATTTGATTACAGCCAGGTCTGTAATTTTGTGAAAAAAGAAGAAATTAGTGCGTTGTTTCCTCAGGCTGCTGAGGCGTTGAAAACTTTAAAAAACGGCACTTCCAAAGGGAGTGATTTTCTGGGATGGCTGGATTTGCCTGCCGCCATCACCGAAACGGAATTGAATGATATAGAAAAAACGGCGGCCGACCTGCGAAAGAGAACACAGGTGCTGGTTGTAATCGGTATCGGAGGCTCTTATCTCGGAGCTCGTGCTGTCATTGAAGCGTTGGCAGGAAGTTTCGACAACTTCGGACAGAGCGACATGAAAGTAATCTTTGCCGGTCACAATATTGGGGAAGATTACTATCATGAACTTATGACCTATCTGTCCGACAAGGAATTCGGAATATGTGTCATCTCCAAATCGGGAACAACCACCGAACCGGCCATCGCTTTCCGCCTGATGAAAGAAATGCTGGAAAGCAAAGTCGGGAAAGCCGAAGCGGGAAAACGCATCGTGGCCATCACCGATGCCAAAAAAGGAGCATTGCGCACATTAGCCGACCAGGAAGGATACAAAACATTCGTTATTCCCGATAACGTGGGAGGACGTTTTTCCGTATTGACACCTGTGGGACTATTGCCTATCGCCGTTGCCGGATTCGACATCAAGGCATTGGTAAAAGGGGCAGTTGATATGCGTAAGGAATGTTTGGAAAACGCGCAATCCGTCGCCATAGAATATGCCGCAGCCCGAACAGCCCTTTATAAAAAAGGATTTGCCATTGAACTGCTGGCCAATTTCAATCCCAAACTGCATTACATCACCGAATGGTGGAAACAGCTCTACGGAGAAAGCGAAGGAAAGGAAAACAAAGGAATATTCCCCGCGGGTGTGGACTTCACGACCGACCTGCACTCCATGGGACAATACATACAGCAAGGGCCCCGCATGATGATGGAAACGGTCATCAGCGTTGAGAAAACAGCCCATAAAGTAGAAATACCGTTTGATGAGGCAAACTTGGACAAACTCAACTTCCTGGCTGGTAAACGGGTAGACTATGTAAACAAAATGGCGGAACTTGGAACACGTATCGCCCACGTAGACGGCGGAGTGCCCAATATGTTGATTCAAATGCCGGAACTCACGGCCGAATATATCGGACAATTATTCTACTTCTTTGAACTGGCCTGCGGTATTTCCGGTTGCATGCTGGGAGTCAATCCTTTCGACCAACCGGGAGTCGAGGCATACAAAAACAACATGTTCGCCCTGTTGGATAAACCGGGATACGAAGAAGCTTCCAAAGCTATAAAATCCAGAATCTAACACGGTAATCACTTATTCGAAATGGGAAACGGATTTTTCTTTTCCCATTTCTCTTATTCTTATCTATGAGGACTATTGCAATTTTATGCGGAGGAGGACCGGCTCCGGGCATCAACACGGTCGTGGCTACCGTTACCAAAGTTTTTTTGAAAGCAGGATTCCGGGTGCTGGGAATCCATGAAGGATACAAAGGGTTATTGAAAGAAAACCCGGAAATCGAGGAACTTACCGTTGAAAAAGCGGACCGGATGTTTACCCGTGGAGGCTCCCTGATCCGGATGAGCCGCTTCAAACCGCGGGATACGGATTTTAATACGGAACTGTTTGTCAGGTATGGCATCGAATTACTGGTGACAGTGGGAGGGGACGACACGGCTTCTACAGCCAATCGGCTCACTAAATTCCTGGCGACTCATCACATACAGGTACGCAACATCCATGTACCCAAGACCATCGACAACGACCTGCCTCTGCCGGAAGGCGTACCGACCTTTGGTTTCATGTCGGCCAAAGAAATGGGAATTCATATCGGAAAAATAATCAAAGCGGAAGCTGCCACCACTCAGAACTGGTACGTTTTGATGTCCATGGGACGGGAAGCCGGACATCTGGCCTTTGAAATAGGGAAAGGTATACAATCCGCGATGATTGTCATCCCGGAAATGTTTGAAAAAACGGAAATCACCGTCGATAAAGTTGTGCGTCTGGTCATCTCTGCCATGGTCAAACGGCGTTTGCTTGGTCAAAAATCAGGAGTTGCCGTCATCAGTGAAGGCATATTCCATTTCCTCAAAGACGAAGACATTGCCGCATCGGGCATCGTATTTGAATACGATGCGCACGGTCATCCCGAACTGAGCGACATCAGCAAAGCGCACATCCTGAATAAAATCATCCGTAACCGCCTGCGCCAACTGGGACTGGACATAATCAGCCGGCCTGTGGAAGTGGGTTACTCTCTGCGGTGTGTAGACCCCTGCGCCTACGACCTGACGTATTGCACCACCCTGGGAATGGGAGTGAAAGCTCTTTTTGATGCCGGTTGCAGCGGTTGCATGGTGGCAGTGGATATAAATCAGAACGTCATTCCGGTATACCTTTCGGACGTGGAAGACGACGAAGGAAAAATCCGTACCCGTCTGGTGAATATGAACCGCGAAGAAGTACGGCGTACCTTCACCGACATGCTCTACTATCTGACAGAGGCCGACCGGGAAGCTGCCCGGGCTTATCTGCCTTCACCCCGGGAGTATGAATGGGCAACTATTATGGAAAACAATTAACGAAAACACAATGACATTGCAAAACTTAAAACCGGAAGCCTTGTGGCATTACTTTGAAGAAATATGCCGCATTCCGCGGCCCTCCAAAAAAGAGGGGAAAATTGCCGCCTATCTCATGGACTTTGCGCAAAAGCAGGGACTGGAAGCACGGCAGGACGAAGCCGGAAACGTATTGATTAAAAAGCCCGCAGTCAAAGGCATGGAGAAAGTCCCTGTCGTGGTACTCCAATCCCACATGGATATGGTATGTGAAAAAAATGCCGCTACTTCCCACGACTTTGACCGTGACCCCATTCAGCCCTATGTGGATGGAGAGTGGGTAAAAGCCCGGGGTACAACACTCGGGGCGGACGACGGTATCGGTATGGCAGCCCAATTGGCTCTATTGGCTTCCACCGACATAAAACACGGAGAACTGGAATGCCTCTTTACCGTAGATGAAGAAACCGGACTCACGGGTGCTTTCGCCTTGAAACCGGGATTTTTTGACGGACGGATTCTGCTGAACTTAGATTCGGAAGACGAAGGCGAACTCTTTATCGGATGTGCTGGGGGAATAGACACAGTCATTGAAATGCCGGTAGAAACACAGCCAACCGACCCGCAGGGATTTGCCATGAAAATAACGGTAAAAGGGTTGCAGGGAGGACATTCCGGAGATGATATAAATAAAGGACGGGGAAATGCCATAAAAATACTCAACCGCTTCCTGTGGGAAATAAACGCCGGATATGGTATCGGAGTAGCGGAAATAGACGGCGGAAACTTGCGGAACGCCATTGCCCGCGAAGCTTGTGCGACAATCATTGTTCCTGCTGAAAAAAAAGAAAGTATACGGGTAGACTTCAACCTGTACTTGGCCGAAATGGAAGAAGTGTGGAAAATCACGGAACCGGGATTGAAAATGGAACTGGAATCCGCAAATCTTCCTCTTCAGACATTTACGGCAGAATCCACGACCAAACTCTTGAATGCCCTGTATGCCTGTCCGCATGGCGTTTTTGCTATGAGCTACCGCATGCCCGGAATGGTAGAAACATCTACTAACCTTGCCTCCGTTAAGATGAAAGGAGAGAATACGGTGATTGTGACCACTTCCCAGCGCAGCGATGTCGCTTCCGAGAAAATGAACATAGCCCAAATGGTGGCTTCCGTATTTAAGCTGGCAAACGCCAACGTCGTACACGGGGAAGGCTATCCGGGGTGGACACCCGATCCGGACTCCGCCATTCTGAAAATAGCGGTTGATTCCTACAGAAAACTATTTGGAAAAGAACCTCTTGTACGCTCCATACATGCCGGATTGGAATGCGGTCTCTTCCTCGAGAAATATCCCGGAATGGATATGGTCTCTTTCGGACCGACCTTAAGGGGCGTTCACTCTCCGGATGAAAAAGTAAACATCGCTACCGTTGAAATGTGGTGGCGCCATCTGGTGGATATTTTAGGACAACTATAAACTGCGAAATGTCAAAATTAGCAAAATACGACCGTTTGTACACACAGTTGGAAAACTATGTACATTCAACGCCGGATATCTGGGCGCGCCTGGCAACGATAGAAGCCGTATTACACCATAAAATGCCGGCTTTCTTCTGGACCGGAGTCTATGTTTTAGTCGACGGGGAATTGATAGTCCGTTCCTATCAAGGGCCCGTCGCCTGTCAGAAACTGAAAGCCCATACAGGTGTATGCTGGGCGGCGGTTGATAGCGGGAAAACGGTCATTGTCGGTAATGTGGAGGAATTTCCCGGGCATATAGCCTGTAATTCCGCTTCCAAAAGTGAAATCGTCATTCCTTTGCGCGACCGGGAAGGAAACATATTTGGATGCCTTGATATAGACAGCGACCGTTACAATGCTTTTGACGAAGAAGACGAAAAAGGATTGACTAAAATACTGTCAATCCTTTATATTTAGTGTTAAAAAAATCGGGGTTGGTTTTGAATTTCCGTCATACATTACTATTTTAGTCGCCTCAAACGATGTAAATAAATTTTACTTAAATAAAAACTCACAAATTATGAAGAAAATCGTATTGCTTATTTTTATTGGTTTGTTAGCTGGAAATCTTTTAGCCCAAGATCCGGGGGCTGCTGAGAAAAATGCAGGAAATGCCGCATGGAAAGCAAAAAACTATGCTGAGGCATTCACGAATTTTGAAAAATATTTGCAGGCAAACGGATTCAAAGACAAGGCATATATCTACAACACGGCTGTAGCAGCTTCCAAAGCAAAAAACTATCAGGCCGCCGAGAAATATTTTGATATGGCCATCAAAAACAACTACAAAGTGGGAAGTTCCTATTTGGGAAAAGCCAAAGCGGAAGAAGAACAGAATAAAAGTGAGGCAATGATCGCTACGCTTGAAGCCGGACTGAAAGCCGTTCCTGGAAATGCCAAACTGGAAAATGAATACGGTACCTATTTCCTCAAAAAAGGAATGGACGCACAAAAAGCCAATAACATAGACAAAGCCGTTGAAAACTACACCAAAGTGACATCTTTGTCATCCCAAGCATTGAAAGGACAAGCCTTCACCGCCTTGGCCCAGATGTATTTCAACAACGGAGCCGCTATCCTGCAAAAAGCTACTTCTTTTGCCAACAGCGATAAAGAAAAATACGCTGCCGAAAAAGCAAAGGCAGAAGCCTCTTTCAAAAAAGCTGAAGGCTATGTAGGACAGCTGAAAGAAGCAGATCCGGAAAATCCTGTTGTAAAAGAACTGGCAGCCCAGATAAAAGCAGCCATGAAATAAAAAATTAAAATGCATACACACCGGACCGCTTCCCTCCACCGGGGGAGGCGGTTTTTTTATGCCCAATCGGAATAGATTGGATGATAGCTGTTCATTAATTTTTCTTATAGATTTCTATTTTTCCCCCTATATAATAAACCTTATTTTCTCTGGTTTAACACCTCTGTATCTCCTCTATAAAGTGCTTATAAAGCGCTTACAAAGTGCTTATAAAGTGCATT
>CAJUQA010000006.1 GCA_910588375.1 uncultured Odoribacter sp. | reverse complement strand
AGATTACCCACGCTGCCATCCGATTCATCATAAACCGTTTCTACAAAACCACGCACCATCCGACGGTCACTGTTTATGAATACATTGTCGAAACGTACTGCAAAACGGTGAAAAAGCAAATAAGGGACACTGATATTTCCTTCTCCGCTGAATATCCCCGAGCCACCGGTTGCCGAAGTGACCTCAACGGGAAAATCCCCCGCCCAGAACATTTCACCTTCATATAATTCCTCCAATGGAGCTGTATTGGACAAATCCACCGGGGGCAAAATTCCGCAACTATGCTGGCGGCTGGTATCTTCGCTTGGAAGGGTAACAGACTGGATGGAAGTATAGCTTATACCTCCGTCGAAACAAACACCGCCGACTTTATATTCATACGTTTGTCCGGGACGGATTCCGAACAGTTGGGCGGGAGAACTGTAAGCTCTTTCTTCATGCCAGTTGTCTGTTCCTTTTAAACGGTAGGCGATGGAATATTCCCCATGTTCCGGAGCGCCTTTCCATGTCAATGTTATATTGCCCCGTTTCGTTTCCGATTGTAAAGCCAATGGATCAGGACAATAGCAACCGATACGGAAAGTCCGGATAAGACTCAGACCGTCATTTTCAAAAATACGTATGTCATCAATACCGTCTTTTGCTATGACCCGTACACACCATGCGTATTTGTGTCCCGGCTCCAATGCCGGACATAAAGGGCCGTAAGCATAACTGGTAGTCGTAATACGTTCCCGAAAAATCTCGGGAGAAAAAGCAAATGCAGAAGAAGGATCCATACCCGTATCCCAGAGTTCCTTTATTATCAGTTCGTATTCGACACGAGCCACTCCGCTGTGCTGAGGTGTCCATTGGAACAAAATATGCAACGGTTCCTTCCAGGAGAGTATTTCTCCGTCAAAAGGAAGGCTTAGTTGAGGAGGTTTTTGCAGGGAAAGAAAAATCATGGCATTTCCTTGACGGGATAATAATCGGTTGGTTTGATACTCTAAAACTTCAACCGTAAATTCAAGCATCCCTTCCGGTAAACGTGTCCCTTTCAAATATCCTGAAGCCCCCAAGCCTTGCCCAATTAAATTACGGGTGTCGAAATAGGGCAGGAGTTCTTCCATCGACAATCGATAGGGAACATTCGGTTCCAGTACAATAGGAGGAACCGAAGCATAGGATGATGACTGAAGGGAGAATCCATTTCCTTTGACAGTTAATTTTAGACGAACAGGCATGGACACATATTGTATGTCCCGGTTCAGTAATGTTACAATGAAGCGTTCCTGGCTGCCGCTTACATAATCGCTCAGATAAAAGCTGTAAGGAGAAGGAACATTCACCAGTACCTGTACCGGATAGGTTTGCCCGAAAGAAAGATTACCACAAAAGAGAAATAAAAAAAGATAAATAAACCGCATCGCTTTGTTTTAAGGTTCTACCATTACTTTTACCGTCTGTCTTTCTTTTTCGCAAATAACCTGAATGATATACATACCCAAAGGTAAAAAAGATTCCTGAGACCACTCATAAATAGCCTCTCCTTCAAAAGACAGCTGTTTTATTAATGTTCCGTTTTGGGTATAAAGAAATAGACGTATCGGGGCTATATTGTTCAGTTCTATCCGTACTCTAAATTGTCCGTTGTTGGGGTTAGGCCATACGTTTATTTCTTGAATCCGGCGAGTAAAAGGACGGGGTTCCGTATCATCCGTATTTTGTTCTGTTACTATTACCTCTTTATATAGAACCGCTTCGCATTCCCCAATAATAGAACGTAATCCCATTGTGTAGCGCCCGGGGAGATCTATTAGCATTTCCGCCGTTACATCCATAGACAAAACCTGTATTTCCGGAATTTCCGGAATCAACCATTCCCAACGTTCCGGGGCCGGGATTGTGGTATTAACCAATTTCAACACATCTCCTGTTTTTACTTCCGAAGCCATGGCAAAATTTACGTCGATATCCGTTTCCTGCTGCCGGATAGTAACCTCTCCGCTACCGCTGCATCCGTCTGTATCCTTGATTTCCAAACGATAGAGGCCTTCCTGTTTTGCTGTGAGAAGCAATGAACGAGAATCTATCAATACCCCGTCACGATACCAACGCCATAAAACAGGCTCTTTCGTTTTTTTCAAATTACGAAGTTCACACAGTTGCCCCCGACAAAGTGTACGGTCATACCCCAAATCCACTTCAAGAGGAGAGGGGTCTATCAGTTTATAAACAAGATTCTTAAAACATCCGTGCGCATCAGTGATATTTACCTTATATATTCCAGCCGACAAAGAATCTCTAAATAAAGCGGGATTCTCTGTATCTTGCCAGCGAATACCATAGGGGGCAATCCCTCCATTTATATTAATCCGGATTGTTCCATTGTCGTTTCCGTGACAAATAGGATGACACACTTCTTCTTTCACTTCCAACCCTCCCGGTACAACAATCTCACCCAACGCTTCTTCCCGACAATCATGGGCATCGCTTACCAGTACCAAATACGCTCCGTCTGTCAAACCTTTTACAATAGCCGTTGTATCTCCACTGGTCCAGAAATAACGGTAAGGCGGAGTACCTCCGGTTACGAATGCCTTTATTTCTCCCTCTGTTCCACCGTTGCAGGCTATTTCATTTCCCTGGACGTTTACTGTTAATTCATCGGGTTCTGTCACTTCGTACTCTGTAGCCCAAGCTTCAATCCCGTTTTCATCGGTTACTTTCAATCGGTATCTTCCAGCCGGCAATCCACTGGCAACAACACCGCTGCACAATTCTGTCCCCCTTCCTTCTTTGAGCGTATACCAGTTAAAACGGTAAATATTACTTACGCCTCCTTGAGCAGAAGCTTCCAGACGAGCATCATGACGTCCTTTGCAGGACACGATAGCTGTTTGGGTAATAAAAGCTTCCAACAACGGAGGCTGAGTTACTGTTACCGCAGTCCTTTTTTTACATTCATGCTTATCTGTTATCTCTACTTCATATTCTCCTGCCGAGACACTCTCGACACGATAAGTCGTATCATTCAAATTTCCAAGCCACTGATAATGGTATGGGCTCACTCCTCCGGTAACTTTCGTCCATACGGTCCCGTCACTCCGACCATATCCCAAAGGAGGGATAAAATCCGGAGTAACTATCAGTTCATCGGGAGAAAGAATACTTACTGTGTCCCAAACATCACATCCGTGCCAGTCCCTCACATCCACCCGATAAAGACCTTCTGCCAAATGGGTTACCCGTGAAGTCCTCTGCTTGCCCGACCATCGGTAAAAATAAGGTTCCGTACCTCCGCTCACACAGGTGGTAATCTCTCCATCCATATCGTATTTACAAAGTAAATGACGAGGTATAAGGCGAATGTGTAAAGTATCCGGTTCCGGAAAAAACAATGTATCCGCTGCCATATTATTTTCACTGTCGTAGACCGATACACGGTAATATCCCGTACCGACAGCAACCGATAGCGAATCATCTCCTTCCAGCGTTTCCTCCTTTTCATCGGTCAATCTAATCCAATGATACCGGTAATTGGTGCTCACTCCTCCCGTAGCTATCGCCTTCAAACGCCCGTCTTCCTGTCCGGCACAAGATATGGAATCTGCTATTCCCAAACGAACTTCCAAAGGATAAATCATACGGGGGCTCAGTTCCACCTCACAATGATGAGCATCAGAAACCACCACCCGATATGGCACACTATCGGCCGATAGGTTAGCCAGGGGATTCGTGGTTTCTCCATGATAGTCCCAAAGATAACGATAGGAACCGTCACCATACGGAGTGCCCCCGGCAGGATAAATTGTTATCTGGCCGTCCGAAGCATCATACCGGGAAGGTAATTCCACTTTAGCGGTTGCTGTTACCGGAAGCGGTTCTGACAAAGTAACACTATTGGCTGTCTGACAACCATTATTATCAGTTACCAGTACGTGATATTCTCCGGCTTCGACAATAATGCTTTCTGTTGTTTCCCGGCCAAAAGTCCATAAATAAAAATAAGGAGATGTTCCCCCTCTGACAATGGCTTTTACCTGCCCGTCCGCATCTCCGTTGCATGTCGGGAGAACCGTTGAAAAAGCGATTGTCAGCGCTGCCGGTTCTTTCACCACAAAAACGGAAGAATAGGCCTCATTATTGTTTTTATCCCGAAGCCGAACCCGGTAAGAACCGGCTCCGATATCCGGACAGTCACGAGTCGTACAATTCAGATTACTCCATGTCCCACCACTCTGTTTTTGCCACTGATAAGTGTAAGGAGGAACTCCTCCTGTTCCCGAAGCCTCTATCACTGCCGTCGGCGTACCATAACAAGTCACCGCCTTCGTTTGGGTAACAGACGCACAAAGCAAATCCGGCTGGGTCAGGGTGATATTGACAGAAGCTATGCAACCGGCGGTATTTTCGGCTGTAGAAGGCTGTACGCTATTATAGAGTGCATCACGGACCGTAACGGTATACACCCCTTTCCCTAAAGAAGAAGAATTGCTGCCCGTAAGCGACGACAACAGGCTATTGTCTTTTTTCCATTCATACGTATATCCACCGCTGCCACCACTCGCCACCACCGATATACTGCCGTTTGAAAGCCCGTAACCGGTAGGATTTACAGGATCTGAAAGTTGTTCGACTTTCACTGGGTTTGACGGCTGCCCGACCTTTATTTTCCATATCTTTTCCTTATTGTTTTCCCGGGCAGTACAGCCGTTAGCCCCATGTAAACGTATAGAATACTCTTCGGCCTTCAATCCAGCAACACTTTCTGATTTTTCTCGGGATACCAACAAAGAATCTGTCGGGGTATATAAAAGATAAAGATTGCCTTTCCCACCTGTCGCCTTTACTGTTATTTTCCCGTTTTTTCCTCCGTAACAATCGGCATTGACGGCAGTAATCGTCTCCAGTTCCGGATCCCTTACACTCCCTACTTCTATATTTCCCAATTCATGGTCTGTGGCATCGGCAACGTAGCTGGGATAATCGTCAGGATAGGCTCCCTGACTGATTTGTATTTTATATTTTCCGGAAGGTAGTCCTTGAATGACACCTGATGATTCACCTGCTTTCAGTTGTATACTACCAATCCCAACCCAACTTCCCAAAGCAAAAGTATTAATTGTTGGGGAAGAGGGAGTTAGTTTATTTTCCTCCCATTTTTGCGCCACAATTTCGACCATTTCTCCCGTTAATAGTGAACGGTCAAAATACACTTTTATTTTTCCGTCGTTACTATAAGAACAGGACGGGGTTTCGATTTCTGTCCTGACTAATTTCGGCGCATATAGCCGAGGATCAAGAAGCATTAACGGAGATTCCGTACAACCGGCAATTTTTATCGCCACGACTTTCTTTTCCTTCAGAACAGCCCGGAAAGCCTCTTCCCCCATCAGGTCATTGCCTGAAAAAGTGGCTACCGAACCGTTATACAAAGAAGAAGGCACAGCCTTCCAAGCCACATTCTCCCACGCTTCGGAAGAAGAACGACTCTTCACCGCATATTGCCAGGCATAAGCGGAAGCAGCATATCCTTTCGTTGCTTTCAGTGTTATTTTTTTCTTGTCAAGTAATGTCAGGGCCGTCGTCTTATAAGTTCCCTTGTAATCGTGATAATAAAGATTTATCTCTTTAGGTCTAACATTTAACGTGGCATAAGAATCCCATTTAGGGATTTTATCATCAATGATTACCGTACCGCACGGATAAGTTGAAACAGGAAATGTAAATCGGTCGCTTTCTTTACCTTTTCCCTTACAACCGAACGCATTTCTCCATTTCCGTTTTCCATAAAAACGATAATTCATCAATTGCAAAGAAGCTTTTTCATAAAACACGTATGCCGGACAATCCCGCCAGTTTTCATCTACACCGATAGCATTCAAATCCTGATTTTTCAACATTTTTTCAGACGAACCGGAATAGGTAACGTAGAATTCAAAGTAATTGCCACACTTGTGATTAAGACTATTTCCGGATTTTATTCTTACATTCAATTCATAACGATACTCTCCCTCCGGCGGATCCATTGCCGCCAGATGGGAAAAAATGAAAAACAAACCGATAAAAACACATGTTCCTTTCATACATCCATTTATTTATCCAAATCTATATCCAACTTTTTCACCCCCGAAGCTCCGCCCCCCTCTATCAAAGCACGCAGAAGATAAGAGTAAGCCATACCGACCCCTATATTTTCATCCACGATTTCAGTTTGCCAACCGGGCAAAGTGCGCCAAAGAGTAAGCGGCTGTCCGTTTTCACTCCGGTAAATCTGGTAATTTTTCACTTTCGCTAAATTTCCGGTCCACTGCAGTTTTATAAGTAAGTTCTGTTTATCCACGATCGCGTCAAAACGTTCAATACCCTTTCCCTTGCCAAAAGACACCGGCAAAATGACTGTCAACACAGGTGTCGGCGCAGACTTCCAGCCAGAATAGTCTTCGGCGAAAAGCGAATAGGTATATTCCTTCCCCGCCTTACAAGCCGTATCCGTATATGAAGTTGTTAACGTATCTGTAAAATGCACTAATAATCGAGGCTCGTTGTCTGTATTTTTCTGTTGACGGTAAAGCAGATGATAACGGACGTCTGCGTCAGGAGAGGGAATCCAATAAATAGTAACACCTTCATTATTTATTCGGTAATCGCTTATTAAAGGTGAAAGCGGGGGAATCAAATCGGGCTTACGTAACTCCAGCCGTTTGGAAAAAGAGGACTGATTGTAACGTTTATCTACAGCCGATAAATAGTAATATACATTACTATTGAGCGTAATCAGTTCTACGGTATCGAAAAAAATCGTATCTGTAATCACTTGGTCAACGAGTCGATAGGGTTCCTCGTCCGGCAATTCTGCCCGGTAAAGAAAATATCCCTGCAAATCGTGTTCCGTATTAGGATGCCAATGTAAACGAACAACTCCGTTGGTATCCACGTCTCCGCTCAATCCTTGAGGTACGTCGGGGGGAAGAGTATCCAGCGGCTGCACCAATACCGGATGGGAGGCCGTTGATTCTCCTTCTAACGCAACCGCTTTAATCGCCAAATAGTTGCTTTCTTTCAAACCATCCCAAATAAATTTTCTCTCCGAAGGAGATATGATGTTGGAAACTGCCGTAAAAGTTCCGCTGGCAGTAGCTGACCTCAAAAGTTCAAAACCAGCAATAATATCATTGCCTCGCTCATCAAATTCCCATTCAATCTCCAAAGTTCCCTGGGTATTGACTATAGCTTTGCGTACTATCGGTACATAAGAAAGTACCGGAATTCCTTTTCCGGCAACCGGCTCCGAAGCCGGTCCCGTTTCCCCAAACGGACTAATTCCCCGGATTCGGTAATACGTCACCGTATGGTTATCCACCAAAGAATCGACATAAACCATCTTCCCCGAAATATTATCAAGACTGGAAACGGGACGCCCCGGCAAACGGCTGAAATGCACACCGTCCGTCGATTTTTCTATATAATAGGAATTATAATAATTCACCAGACTTTCATAATTCCATATAAGAATTACTGCTTTATTACTCCATTCGGCAGTCAGACCCACCGGTAAAGGCAAAGGTTTATATTCATCCAATGAAGTGTAAACCGATGCCATTCCATAACGCAGACTATCTGTCTGATTTGCGGGAATCACTCTATAAAGATAATATTCTCCGGGGTGTACAGTAGAATCCCGCCATCCCCAACCCGCCATACAAGCGACCTCGAAATCCAAGTCGGCAGCATACAAGGCGAAGGTAAAACGTTGCTCCAGTTCCTGGGCTAAATTCACAATCCGAGCTAACCCTTCCGAATCTTCGCCGGTCAATTGAAAATCCTCGCCATACAATGCTTGTGCAACAATGGCTGCATTGTCGTTCTCTTCAATTCGGTCTTTCCATTCTTCCAACGGACGAGGCAGAAAGATTCCTTCACCCAGAATTTTCTTTTCAGGAGTATCCAGAATTTTCTTATTACGGACTACCGTATAGCGTTCCAGCCGGAAACCGCAACGGTTCGTCTGCTTCCAGATTAACGGAGTGGCTGCAGCCCAACGCAATAAAACAGCCCCTTTCTGAACACTTGCCCGGATATAAAGAGAGGACGAATCAAGAGATTGGGACCTCCCGGATAACGAAATACAGAAAAAAAGGAAAAAAACTACTCTTTTCATTGCCATTTAATAAGAATATTCAAACACGGCACTACTTCCCGGAGTACCATTCGGTTGACGGAATCCCACACGCACATGGTATTTCCCTTTCGGGAAAACAGGGACATACCCTTCTACCAATTTTTCATAATTACGTAAAATCGACGTCTGATAAAGATAGCGGTTCACAACCCGGTTACGTAAATCATAATGGTCTTTTATATATACCTCATACAAATCGTAAGTAATAGGAAACAATCTACGGGCCACTCCGTTAAAATTACCGACTTTCACCTCTTCTAGATAAGACGGCATAACCCGAAGCGCCCGTACAGGAGGTACGCCCCATTCCTCCGGGTCACGATAAGCTATACCGACACCACCATACGGATAATGCTCGTATATCATCGGATAAATCACACTCCGGTAAAAATAATCATCCAACACCGCCTCTTGCGTTAACAAAGGCCTGCCTGCCGTATAATCGCTACCGGCCAAATCAACCTGGTCAAAAGCTTCCATTCTCTCAACAACCGCATTCAAATGAAAATATTCCCCTTCCCGCCAGCCGGAAGAACCGGAAGATTTCCCGACACGTATCTTTTCCGCCAACGTGCGATAGGCACTAGTAGAAAAACCATACTCCAACAACACTTTACCGACATCCGTCCGGATTTCCCCCTCTGCCTGAGCCTGTTTCACCGTAATCTCATTTCCGCCGTCACCCAACTGCTGCTCTTTGTATGAAACACCACCCTGCTTGCTGTCATCCCCCTTGGAAAGCGTGACAACACAAAAAGAATAAACCGTCGACAAATTCAATGCCGGAGTCGCATACCTCAAAGTCTTGGCCGAAGCGTCATACTTTAGGGAAACATCGACAGGAACGGCATTTCCCGTACGGAAACGTATCTTATGCTCAAACTCCGGGGTAAAGAGATAAGGCTGCCCTCTTTTCAGGCAGACATATCCCTGAGAACCTTCGCCCGGCAAATAAAAATGTTGCTCCACAACAGGATAGGCATACTCAACATTGGTCATGGGTATTACATCGGGAGCCGTTCCGGTCGTTATGGTGATTTCCTTTTCTTCATAAGCCTTTTGTCCACTGCTATATACAATTTCCCACTGTCCGTTACGAAATTCCTCAAATCCCACACGCACACTCACCTTAAGCTCCTTTTGCGGAGGCAGCACATCATGAGAATAAAAAGAAGCCGCATCCCCGTTCGTATTCCATCTCACCTCTCCGGGCACCTCTACGCCTCCGTCCGTCACACTGAGATGATCCAAAGTAAGACGATATCGCTTCGGCCCGTTATCTTCTTCTAATTCAAAAGTTTTGCCTACGGCCATATTAAAAGCCACTTGAGGGGCTGCAAACACATCAACCTCAGTACTACGGTCTTCAGGAAAAATATCTCCTATAACTGGAAAACCTAAAGGACTTGCCCCCGGAATCATTAGTTCGCACTCTTCACCGAAAGTAAGTTTCAAACGGATATTTCCTTTTACTAAACCTCCGAGCAAATTGAATTTAACACCTAAATACCCCTTAAACCAAGAAGGATTCGGAAGCTTTGCTTGGAAAAGAGTCGCAGCCCCGGCTTTTATAATGGGAATCTTCTTGCGTACGAAAAAAAGCTTCAGATTCACACCGCATTCCCCTTGCAAATAAGCATAAGCCTGACCGTTGGCATACCACCCGTTGATTCCCACCGGCCCGTTTCTTCCTTTACATTGAAGTTCCCCGTAATCACGCAACATGATATCGAATCCCAAGCCTGTTTCAAAATTCGCGTACAGGATAAGGAAAGTGATATCCCCTGTTCCCACACTAAAATCCGTTCCGAAAGCAAATCCTCCGCCTTTCCCCAAAGCATTGAAATCACGCATATAATCTAATTTATCCAATTCTATGCCCAAAATATCAGCAACTTGTTTGGGAGGTGGGGGAGAAGCCTCCAAACGGCTTCCGGTCATAAAATAAGCTCCCGATTTTAATTTTATTAACCCGACTAGGTTAAGTTCTACCCCTAATCTGTTCTGAGGCGTCCCCATATACATATACCATTCGTTGGGGGCAACATGTAAGACGCAATGACCGGCGCAATTATTTTCTCCTCGGCCTTTCAATATTCCCAATACATTTACATAAATATCAAATGTAGAATGTAAAACCCGATTGGTAAAATCATACTGGATCCCCAATGCTGCCATCAAACCTGGTTGATCCAAGGCACCGGATGGTGTTACTGCCCGGGCAGCTTCGGTCGGCTGACTCATTTTTAAAAGCTGTAACTCATCCAGACCGGCAACTTTCGTTATTTTTTTCGTCAGATATTTTAATTCTTCCTGAAGAATGGAAGCCAATTTGTCTTTTATAGTTTTTTGAGCCTGTTTTAAAGCAGGGTTATCACACAAAACCTTAGCTTGTCCAAAAAAGCCCATATAAGCAAGTCCTCCTTTGTTTGTAAAAGCTATCTCAAAAGAAGCTTCTCCATTTATTGTTCCTGGTGAACCGACATTTAACAATACCGATGTTTTCAGTCCAAAACCTTTCTTTTCATCAGGTACATAAATTGTACCCGAAGGTAATACCGATTCTCCCGAACTTTGTTGTGACATCTTATAATAAGCGCCACCTCCTATTCCGTTTATTGAAACTGGAGGAAAGACGGGAACACCTGCACCATCAAACATGGCTGTTCCGTCTACCAGCCAATAACGATAACCTTTCCGTCCGAAAATAACTCTTGATTTTATAGAAACCGAATTCAAACAAGTTAACATCATTTCGATATTTCCCGCAAATCCGTTTCCATACGTCGGATCATCACGATTAAGGCCTATTTGACCTTTCAGGGCAAAACTTCCTGCTATTTCCGTATCAATACCAATAGTCCCTATGTCCAAACGCTTATATCTCCAAGATTGCAAACCCTGGTTTTCATTCACAGTCCCTACGACACAAAACCGCGTATCCGCTTTCAACGAAAAAGGGGCTTCCGACAATTTCAGATGTACATCAAACCCTAAACTTGCCTCCCTTTCATTGGTTTGTAAAGCAATATGGCTCAACGATATCGGGAAGCCGTTCAGCGACATCTCCCCGTCATATCCCATATAATCAACCATAAAATAAGGAGCCTCCGTCTTAAGATTCAAACGCCTGAAATCAATTCTCTTCAAATTGGCAATCGGCGTCCCGCCATCCCCGGCCAATATTCCCATCCAACCGCTTAACATGGCTTCCGGACGGAATTTACCGTCTTTCACCTCCAGCTGAATATAGGAATTGGGCAACAAATGGGCCGTTGCCGCCCAAATCGGGAAGTCGATGGATTCCGTCAGTATGATTTTCATCAGATATTCATTACTAGGCGAGATATAAGCTTCATATCCCAACGGATTTTTGTCCGACACCGGCAAACCTATTTCCCCTGTAAATCCGGCACCCTGCAAATGATTTGCCAATAACTCCAGAGAAAAAGTCTCCACAGAAAAAGGCCACGTCCCGGCAACACCTTCATTATAAGGCAAAAGATTGCTCGCTGTCAAACGCCCTGATACCCCGTTTTCATCAAAAAACAGATGTTGGGCAGAAAAACTTACCCGACGGGAACCGGAAGAACGACGGGCAAACTGAGGCGGCAATGTGACTGTAAGCGTATGGATATAAATCCCGCGCCACAAGTTGGGATTACCCGGAATCATATATTCCGTTTCATATTCCGCCGGGAAAAGAACTGTACCGTCATTGCGAATATCACTGAAATCGAATACCGTCTCCCGCGCTTCAAAAATAAAACCGTCCAACCCCACCAACATAAAAGGTGGTAATGACACCGAAACCAAAATATCATTCCAATCGCTTATCACTGTTGAAAAAGAAGCCGTAACCCGTTTATCCGCCTCATCACACTGTCCCTCCCCATTTACCTTTACAACCATCCGCTCTGACAGCGTGACATCGGCTGCAATGCCCAACTCTTTATAGCCGTTACAATCAATCTCCATATAAGTTTGGGACTCACTTTGCCCACTGTTCATATCCATTCCTCCTTTCAGGGTTAAAGTCGCTCTCCCCCCGCTTATGGGGATGGACTCATCTGTCAGCAAAACCAAGCGGGCATCTCCGATAACATCCCCTTCATAGGAAAGTTTCACCCCTTGTGCTCCGAAGAAAAGGAAACGTTCCACCTGAGGAGTTTTAACCTTTCCCCAAACCGTCAACTCCGCATATTCCGGATAAAAACGGATATTACTCACCGCCAGCGAATACTCGATATTACTGATACTACGCTTAATACCTACTGGTAGACGATTCACTTCCAGAAGATTCTCAACATATCTGTTTGCCGATTCGACAAAAGAAAACGTCTCCTCCGCCTGCTGCCTGGCTTTTTTCAATCCATTGGCTTCGCCGGCCATTATTGCTGAAGGAAATAACATAAATCCCCATATTAAAAAATACATTATCTGCAATCGTTTCATTCCTTTTCTCATGACATACAGAATCAAAAACTATAAGTATAATTAAGCGTTGTCGTAAAATCCGAAGAAGATTTTCCGGAAGTACCGGATCTGTTCTGATAAACTAAAGCAAGATTTACACTCTGTTTTTTCAAAAAACTCCAAGTAGAAGAATTTCTTATATTGAGTATTTTCCCTTTTATATTACCGTCAACAGAAGATATATTGTAAGAAGAAGAAATTCCAAATGAAACCTTTTTATTAAAAAATTTAGAAGACATTCCTGCATTCGGACCATAAGTAATTATTTCTCCGGTGCCTGTCGTATTATAAGTCGCATTTGCCGACAAAGTAAATCTTACTGAGGACGGAATAAACAATAATGCATAAGAAACGGAACCATTATAAAATTGCGAAGCACTGCCCGGATGAATAATTCCTCCTCTTTTGTCTGCAGCTTCCTGAAAACTGAAAGACAAATTAATATTTTGATTTTTTTTATCATTCTCAGAAAGTGTGTAATTTACATTCGTACTCAAATTTTGTGAAAGTTGTGTAAAATCAAGTGTATCCAAATTTTCATATTGATGTGTGGCATTTATGTAATCAAACTGCGAACGGATGTTTGTGTAGGACTGGAAACCGGAATAAGAAATAGAAATATTCCATTTTTTATCAGGGACAATATTTAAATTGCCGGCAACCACCCAACGATTGGTTTGTTCTCGTTTAGTATGGTCTAAATTATCATGTTGTATTCCAACGTTTAATGACAAGGTAATTTTATCTTGCCAAAACGGCCGGGAATAATTAAAGGTAAAATTTTCTAAATCATTGGTAAAATAATAAGCTCCCAATGTTTGATAGCCCGGGTCTATACGTTCATAACCTAAACCGACAGTGTTTTTCTTCCATTGAAAATTGACCCCTACTTTTAAAGCATGATAAGACACTGTTGAAGTATTTTTTTCCAAAAACCAAAGACTATTGCTCCTCTTTCCGGAAGGCAACCGTCGGTCCCGGGTCAACATGCTCATCCCATACTCTGCATTCAAAGTTAATCCTTGAAAAATACGTAAAAGAACATCCCAGCTGAATGCCAGGTTACTTTGAGGATACATTTGTAAACTATCCGGCTTCCAAGATAAAGAACCTTCATCATCATGAGCATGAAAAAGAGTTGTCCCCAACTGATAATTTTCTTTTTCATACCGTATGCCACCACTATAGCCCCACCTCCTGTATGCAACAATTCCACCATTTTGAACGTCGTATTCTGTTTCTTTTAGCAACCGTCCGCACATAAACTGGCTTTTTAATGGGAAGTTATCAGGCTTCAATTCAACTCCGACTCCGGTAAATTGGTGCCCATTAAGTGTATAAGGAGAAAAATTCATAGATACATCCCCAATATGAGTTGTAATCCATTTATAAGAAGGGTGGAGGCTCAATCGGTTAGGTAGTGTCGGGTAAGTATAGTTGCTTCCCAGATTATTGAGATTATAGGAAAAAGGTATATTGAATTGATTAAAAAGATTAATATTAACATTACCTGTCAATACCCACATAAAAGGCTGGCGATTTGTATTATTTCCCGTATAAAACACACTATTGGCAGATAATCCTCCATTTATCCGGAAAAGATTCTTTTTAGCGAATTGTTCTTTCAGATTGTCCAAACGTACTTGCTGGCTTTTTACAGAAAAAGTAAAAAGCATGAATATGCTGAGTAGACAACAACATAAGTTCCGTTTGGATATTTCTTTCTGAATCATATGAACAATCTCAAAATCCGATGTCTTTTTTTTGGATTTTTATATCTGTAAGGATATATGAATCTGCTCCATCGTATACAAATTTTTTTATTTTGATTGCACCTTTACGATGATCTGCGGTTTCAAATAAAATGATCTGTGGTACATCGGCTCCAGAGAAATAAAAATCCGTACAGACTTCACTTGCCTCCTTTATGGAGAACCGTCTTAATAAAGAATCGTTTTCCATCTTATCGAATTGGTTTGACGTAAGCATTTCCGGATTATTGATAACCCAGGTATGTCGTGCTCCGGGAATGCTTGGCAAAGCCTTCGATGTTGCTGCATCTGGTGATAAAAAGCAACATTGTACGAAATCTATCAATCCCCAAAATACTAAATCGATACTTGAACCGTTCTGTGAAGTAATTTCATCTGTCGTTAAAATGTCCCTATTTCTTGAAAAATAGTATCCGCCAATTGTATTTAATGCTGTTGTAATACCGAATTTCAAATCGGCAATCTTATATAAATTGGAGTTCTCCGATATTTTTATTGTTTTGGAGATACGTTTGGTTTCTTTGTTATTTGTTGCTTCTAAAATTATTTCATATTCTCCCGCTTTATCAAAATGAATCTTAGTATTTACAGAAGAGTCATTCTCAATTTGTCCTCCTGTTACTTTCCAAGAATATGACAAAGCGCTGACGCATTGAGCCGCAACATCCATTTCCAAAGGAGCCTCCATATCGTAATCGTCTTTACTGGGCTGCCAGGTAAAATCCACAGACAAAGCAGGAAGTACAAAAAGTGTATCTGCAAATTCCACCCTTTCTCTTGCATTAGACACTTGTAAATTAATTTTATGCAATCCCGGCTCGGTAAAAACAATAGGGGGTGGGATTCGCCCCTCATAGGTTTGCGGCACACCTCCTTCAAATTCCCAGTAATAATGACTGCCTCCGTAGCCGGTATTTACCAAAGCGACTTCAACGGGTGAAAAATGATTTATCAGCACATCATATGTAAATTCGGCGTGAATAGCAGAATCAAGACGTATTGATAATTCTTTTACTTTGTGTTCGGAAGTGTTCCAGGCTTCCAAGCGTAAAATATACTCTCCCGACGTTTGATATATTATATCCTCTGGAGTAACTTGAGTCGACTGAGCCGGTTCTCCTCCTTCAAATGTCCATTCATACAAATCGGCACCTATCGATTTATTCGTGACCCTAATTGTCACGGGTACTGAATAATCATTGTTAACAACTTCGATATCGAAATCGGATACGACCGGTACAGAAGTTTCTTTAAAACAAGATACGTACAAGTATGATATAAATATTATAAGTAAAACTTTAAATGACTTATTCATGAACACATATCCTGGTTATTATACACATCAAAAATTAATAACATATGGAAAAACAATATTTATTAAACCTTTCTGCACACTACGGATTAATAAATTATTAGGCCTTTTTATAACTTACAAAGTTAAATAAATATTCTTTAATAACTATATAATTTTAATATATTTTTAGCATTAATCATTTGTCTTTGATTATCAATTTAATAAATCTTTTTTTGTTTGGTAATAATAATTAATTAAAACTATCTTATTTAATTTTTTTTAGAAAGTATAAGATGTACAAATCATATTTTCATTCTTTCATTAAAGTAAAATATTTAGTAAATTATTTTATTGAAGCAAGAATCAAATAATATATGCTTCTGTGTATCAGTTGTGTATTATTATATGTCATATCAATAATTTGTCTACAATCTTTGTAGTAGTTAGTAAAAATATTATATTTGTATCAAATATTAATAAAAATTATTTTTCTATGAAAAGAGTAAAAATGTATTTAAGTAGTATAAAGTACAGGTATTTTATACTATTAGTGTGCATCCCCCTTTTGATGGGCGTGACATCGTGTGGTAGTGACGAGTTTGAAAACAACCTTCCCGAAGAGCCAAAACAACTCTCAAAAGCAGAGTTAATTCAGCAAGCTCTCAGTCGTATACCGCAGTCACGTGCAGTTGCACCTTATCCTGTAATAATGGCAACAATGAAAGAAACTGTTTCTTTTCGGTGCAATGTAACTGAAACTGTGATAATTAATTGGGGTGATGGCAAGATAACACCGGTGTTAAAAGAAGATTATACCGAACATGTCCATACCTATTCTGATAATGAATTGATACATGGTATCTACATAGAGGCATCAAGTGGGGCAATAAAGTATTTAGATGTGGATCGGAACGAACTTATGTTTTTAAATGTCGTCAATAATACAAACTTATCAAGTCTTCTATGTTCGAATAATAATTTGGATGTTTTAGATTTAACAGATTGTCCTAATTTGATAAGTGTTTGGGCGCATGATAACAATCTATCCTCAATTGATTTAACTCATGTACCTCATTTGATAACATTGCTTTTAGATGGGAATCAGTTTACGAATATAGATGTGTCTAAAAATTTAGAGTTGGAAGCTCTTGATGTGGGAAATAATCCGATAACAGATCTTGATTTGACGAATAATACAGCTTTGGAGAGTATAGGAATTAAAGGGCTTTCTATACAAACGATTAATAATCTTCCCATAAGTGCTACAAGTTTTGCAGTATTCCCCAAATTGACTGCACTTGATGTATCTTATACACCTTTTACTTCATTAGATTTCTCAAATAATCCGCTAATAAATACTATTAATATGGAAGGTACTGCAATAACTCAATTGGATATATCGAATTTGCAACTAACAAGTTTGAGTGCAACGAATTCTCAGTTGACAAACTTGATATATACATACTCTAATTTACAACAGAATTGTGTGTATATTGATATAATGGGTACTCCTTTTGAGGAAGTTCCCTCAAATGTGTATTCCTTGATAGCTGCATTACCTGATAGAAGGCAGCCGGATGAGTTTGGATTCGTAATTCAAGGTCGATTATATACTTCATGCTCACTTCCTCCTGCTTTTCTTTCAATGTTATCAGGTAAGAATTGGGTAGTTAATCCTTGATATGTAGAAATAGTAGGAAAATGACGTAGCAAATTTGCTACGTCATTAAAAATCTTAGAAAATTAATCTTAGTAGTATGTATGTCATATGAGGGCAATCTTATTAATTGTATCGTATTTTTCTTATATGGGCATGTATATTCACGAAAAGATCGTTTTAGATTTTTCCCCAGCGTTATTGTATTGGGTAACGAGAGGAGCAGAGCTAAATATGATGTGGAATAATTAGTTGCTTTGACGTTTGTTAAAAGGAGTGATGAATTTCTTTGTTATCGACAACAATTTTATGAACAAGACTTGTCGGGTAGAAATAGCGTACTTCTATTATCGTTAGACTGAAGAGATTTTTTAAGAGTATAAATCGGCTTAAAGCCTCTCTCTTTTTTTTATTATCAAAATATTCTTTGGATTATAATGAATTATGATATATCTTTCAAATCAAAATATTAATAATATAGATTATTTTACGTTGTATAATAAGTAACGTTAATAAAATCTTATTATATTTGTAAATAATATTAATAAAAAATTATTTTCTATGAAAAAAGGAAAAATGTATTTAAGTAGTATAAAATATAGATATTTTATGCTGCTAGCGTGTATCGCCATCTTGGTAAGTGCACCCTCATGTAGTAGTGACGATTTTGAAAACAATCTCCCTGAAGAATCGGAGCAACTTTCAAAGGCTGAATTGATTGAACAGGCACTGAGTCAGATGCCTCAAACACGGGCGGCGGATCTTTTTCCTGTTATGATGGTAACAACACAGAAAACTGTTTCTATCATTTGTTATGCGAATGAATCTGTAATAATTCATTGGAATTCTATAGATGAAACATTAGTAGAGAGAGAAGATGGTAATGAGAAAATTTTTACTTATTCTGATGATGAACCGGTACATGGTATATGGTTGGAAGCCTCTGCTGATGCAATAATGAGTTTGGATGTATATTCGGATGGACTTATTTTTTTGGATGTTGTGAATAATATAAATTTAACAAATCTTTCGTGCGGTTATAATTCTTTGGATACTTTAAACTTAGATGGTTGTTATAGTTTGAGAGAGCTTTATGCCAATTTCAACCCTCTATCTTCTCTTGATCTAACTCATTTATCCGAGCTGCGAACATTAGCTGTGCTGGCTACTCAATTAACTGACATAGATGTGTCTAATAATCCAAACTTAGAAGAACTTTTGGTTGGATATAATCAAATAACAGACCTTGATTTGACGAATAATACTGCTTTGAAGCATATAGGCATAGAGGTTCTTCCCCTAAGAACGATTAATAATATTCCGATAAATGTTAAGAGTTTTGCTGCATTTCCAAAATTGGAAATAATCAATATGTATAATACTTCTTTTTTGGATTCATTGGATTTATTAGACAATCCATTGGTGAGATATATTGATATTTCTTGGTCGACAATAACTCAAATGAATATATCGAATTTACAAATAGATTACTTAAATGCAAAATTTTCTCAATTGATAGACTTAAAATATACATTAGGTAATTTGAAGCCGGATTGCTACTATATTAATATAATTGGAACTCCTTTTGAAAAGAATCGCACGAATGTATATTTTTTGGCATCTTCGGTACCTGATAGAACTAAGCCAAATCGATTTGGAAGCATACAACGGGGTCAACTATATACAACTTCATCTGATATTAACGTTTTTCTTACACCTTTGACAGACAAGAATTGGGTTGTTTATTCAGAGTAAATATTTAACTGCGTAGCAGAATTTGCTACGCAGTTAAATATCGCAGAAAAGTCTAATTTCGATAATATATGCTATATGAGGATAATATTACTTTTAATTGTATGTTTTTTTTTCTTATATGGGCATATATATTCACAAAAAAATGTTGTTTCAAGTCTTTGTCCCGGGGTGTTGATTAACGGTGTATGCTGGGCGGAGTACAATGTGGACGAACCGGGGCGCTTTGCTAATCCCGGCAAGCTGTACGGGATGCTTTACCAATGGAATAGACGGAAAGGGTGGCCTGCTATGACGCCGGACAGCGTTTCCGGCTGGGACAGTAGTCTTGATCCCGGGGGTACGTGGGAGCTTGCCAAAGACCCGTGTCCTGCCGGGTGGCGGATGCCTACTTTCGAGGAAATAAAATCGTTGACAGACGAATCAAAAGTAACTTATACAGAACAAGTTGGTCAGTATGGGGCCTTGGGGACAAGATATACAGATATTGCTACCGGTAACATGCTTTTCTTGCCAATTACCGGTTATCGCGATGCTCTAGGTACTATAAACAATGTTTTGTGGATACATTATTGGTCAAGTACAGATTATTGGAGTTTGGATCGAAATAGTATCGTGCAAGAACCTTATGCCTATGGTTATTCCGTCCGTTGCGTGGCAGATGAAAATGCGTGCAATATTGTTTTGACAGCCTCGGAGAATATTTGCAAGGAGGCTTTGCCCTATACATGGCACGATACGACTTTTCGGGAGGGAACGGTAACCGGGGAGTATTGCATCCGGCGCACTAATCCTGTAAGCAGGTGTGATACTCTCTTTTATTTGTATCTGACTGTGGATGCGTTATGCGGTAAGTCCTGCAAGGAAAGAGGGGTATTTATTAACGGGGTGTGTTGGGCGGAAAGCAATGTGGATAATCCCAACACTTTTGCCGATACACCTGAAGCGTTCGGATTGCTCTATCAATGGAATCGAAAAAAGGGATATTCCCTTAAAGAAAATATTGATCCGGACGATTGGAAATTATATGATAGTTATGTGCGTTGGGAGGTTGCCAATAATCCTTGTCCCGCAGATTGGCGGATACCGACCATAGGAGAAATATATACCTTGTTGGATGAATTGAGGGTGACCCGTGAATGGGTGCGACAAAACGGAGTCTATGGTATGAGATTTACAGACAAGATTAATGGCAATACAGTTTTCTTACCACCAGTTGGGAGTCGTGGGCCTACTGGTTCATATCAGGATGATAATTTCGGATGGTATTGGTCTTCTACGGTATATAAAGAAAAGTCTGTTTGGGGTCTTTTGTTTGGGGATGAAACGTTTATATATACATCGTATTTTAACCCTGGAGCCTTTTCTGTGCGTTGTGTAGCCGGACGGGACACGACGGGTTGCGATAATATCGTCACTGACACTTCTGTTACTGTTTGCGTAAAGGATTTGCCTTACACCTGGGGCGATACGACTTTCGGTATTGGCACGGAATCGGGGATGTACAGTTTCCGGTACGTAAGCACGGTGACGGGTTGCGACAGTATAGTCAATTTGCATTTGATTGTACATGCTTCCGCTTCTTCTTTTTTCGGTGCCATATGTTCCGGTAGTTCCTATGATAAACACGGTTTCTCATTGCCCGTTGTCTATCGTGATACCGTTATTCACGATACCTTACAAAGCGTCTGGGGATGTGATTCCGTACGAACTTTGTATTTGACGGTCAATCCGGAGTACAACACGCCTCTTTACGACACGGTTTGCCGGGGTGCTTCTTATAATCGGCATGGTTTCTCATTGTCCGACGTACAGGCAGACGATATATATACGTTGCCTCTTTTTTCCCTAGCGGGTTGCGATTCTACCCTCACGTTGCATTTAAAGGTTCGTCCGGTGTATGACACGACCTTGTACGATACGATCTGTCAGGGAGACGGATATTATAGATATGGTTTCAGTTTGTCTAAAGGAACTTTAGGCGGTACGTTTACAGAAAAATACCAGAGTATTCACGGCTGTGATAGTATCGTTACTTTGAATTTGCACGTATGGTCAAAATATCTCTATACTTATGCCAAGGATGTTTGCGACGGGGACACTGTTGATTTCCGGGGCCGTAAATTATATAAAACCGGCGTCTATTACGATTCTTTGAAAACCGTCCACGGTTGCGATAGTATTTATTGCATGACGCTGGATGTTCATCCTGTTTACGCCTTTTCTTTTTCGGGTTCTGTTTGTTCCGGTAGTTCATATAGTAATTACGGTTTCAGCCTTCCTGCCGTTCATCGCGATACGATAGTCCGGGATACCTTTAAAACCCGTTGGGGATGCGATTCGTTGCGTACGTTATACCTGACGGTTCGCCCTGTTTACGACACTGTATTATACGATACGGTCTGTCAGGGGGATGCTTACAATAACTACGGTTTCAGTTTCACTGCTGTAACAGAAAGTTTAACGCGTACCTTGTCCTTGCACACCATCCACGGCTGTGATAGTATCGTTACTTTGAATTTGCACGTATGGCCAAAATATCTCTATACTTATGCCAAGGATGTTTGCGACGGGGACACTGTTGATTTCCGGGGCCGTAAATTATATAAAACCGGCGTCTATTACGATTCTTTGAAAACCGTCCACGGTTGCGACAGTGTTTACCGCATGACCTTGACCGTTCATTCTATCGCATCTTCTTATATTCCGGATGCCGTATGTTCCGGCAGCGGTTACCATAAATACGGTTTCCATCTTCCCGCCGTCTATCGCGATACCGTTTTCCGGGATACATTCGTGAGCGTATGGGGTTGCGATTCCATCCGCATCTTGTCCCTGAGTGTCCGTCCTGTTTACGATACACCGTTGTACGACACGGTCTGCCAGGGAGACGACTACCGCATCCACGGTTTCTCTCTGTTTTCCGTGCAGGGTGACGGGGTGCATACATTGCGTCTGTTTTCCCGTGACGGCTGCGATTCGGTGCTCACGCTGCATCTGAAAGTCCATCCTGTTTACGATACGGTATTGTACGATTCCGTGTGTCCTTCGGCGCGTTACGCCCGTTACGGCTTTCATCTTTCCGATGTGAGGGAGAGCGGCACTTACCGCCGTCTTTTGCATACCGTCCACGGCTGCGACAGCGTTGTGACATTGGAATTGTATGTTTACCCGACTTACTTTTATCCCCGCAGGGAAAACATCTGCGAGGGCGACACGTTCGTTTTCCGCGGCAGGCGTTTGTATGAGAGCGGTACGTATTACGATTCGCTGACGACGGTCCACGGCTGCGACAGCGTTTACTGTCTTTACCTGACCGTCCACCCGGTATATGACGTACGTCTTTCTGGTATTCTCTGCGAGGGGACCACATACAGCCGTTACGGTTTCAATGTAACCACGCCCGGCGGGCATTACCTTTATCTGAAAACCGTAGCCCGCTGTGACAGCACTGTCCTTTTGACCTTGACAGAGGAAAAGAAGATTGAGGGAGCCATCGGTCTTTCACTGGAGGATTGCAGCCTGCATGGCTATGCGTTCTTCTTTAATCCCGTCGTTCCTCAAAGTACGTGGTTGTGGGAAATGGGAGACGGGAAAGCGTTCCATACCGAGGAAGGGTATCACACGTATGCGGATTCCGGACTGTACCGGATACAGCTTCGCCTGGAGACTTCCGGTGGATGCGAGAACCTGTATTCTTACGTCCAGTATGTGCCGCCCTATCTTCCGGAGATACCGATACGGGCGAACAGGCTGCTTATTGACGAAGATTATCCTACCGTCCATTTCCGGGTGGATGTATTGCCGGGCATGCGTTGCGAGTGGAATTTCGGGGACGGCACGACGGGAGTAGGCGACAGTGTTTCGCATACGTATGACGCGCACAGTGAGAAGTATTACGATGTATGGCTGAAGGTATTCAACGCGGACAGTTGCGTGACGGAGAGCCGGGCGCAGATAGAGGTGGCTTTTTTCCCGAAAGCCCTTAATACGTTCAGTCCGAACGGCGACGGCATCAACGATGTGTTCATGGGTGATTACCGCATAGAAATCATCAACCGTAACGGCTTGCGGGTCTATACGGGAGAGAACGGCTGGGACGGGACCTACAAAGGCAGTCCGGCACCGGCGGATACTTATTTTTACCGTCTTTATTACCGGACGGCCTTGGGAGAACGGATGAAAACGGGCTATGTGACACTGATTCGATGAGTAAACGGGTACGAGGATATACGCTATGGTATTGTTTGCTCCAGCTGACGTTCTTCTGCGCCAGGGGGCAGGTAAATCCCTCTACGGCCTTTTACTGGGAGAATCCCTACTATATCAATCCTGCCTTTGTGAACACGGAGGCGAGTGCTTATTTCTCGCTTTCGGCCAGGAAGCAGTGGCTGGGTCTTTCGGGTAGTCCGGTGACGGTCTTCGGAACGGGAGCTTTTTATTGGGAGAAGTACAAGATGCAGGCAGGAGTGAAGTTGTTGAATGACAAAATCGGTTACCTGAACAGCACGGACGTTTCTTTTTCGTACGCTTACACACTTTCTTTTCAGGAGAGTTTTCTGAGTATGGGTTTCTCGTGGGGGTACCAGTTTCAGAAGGCGGACAGGGGAGAAGTGCTGATAGAGGATGAAACCGACCCGGCCCTGGAGAGTCTGGAGGCAGGGAAGAAGAAATGGAATATGGGTCTGGGAGTGGAATATATCGTGACTCCTTCTTTTCGGGTGGGTCTTTCGACACAGCATCTGTTTTCCTTTTTCAAGAAAGAGGATGCGGTCTTCGGAGGGACGAACTATGTGTACGGGAGGTACCGCACGCGGATACTGGGGCGGATATTCCGTCCGTCGTACCGTACTTCGGCTTCTCCGACGACTTACGATATGGAGTGGGGATTGTGTGTGAAGCAGACGGAAGACGATTTCCAGGTGGACGGGGTGCTGTCGTTTTACCTGAACCATCCGACGCAGCGGGAGAAGTTCCAGTTTTCGCTATTGGGTCGTTCGACGGGGGAGTTCGGTTTTCTGGCCGGGGTGAAGCTGTTGTCGGAGATGAAAATCCTTTGCAGTTACGATTACAATATGAGGTCACTGAAAAGCAATACCAAAGGAACGTTCGAGGTGATAGTCACGTATCCGTTGTTCCCCAGGAAGTGTGTCGCGGACGGGTTCAGAAGGTAGTTTATTAAACAAAAAGGATTCATCAACTTATATAGTGTATATCTTGACAGGAGTATCTCCTACTTAGATGATAACCTGTTTTCAATTCCTACCATTATATTGACATCAAACGTCGGAAGAATGAAAGTTGCACCTACTTCATAGACAAAATGCAGGAGAAGCTCAACGAAAAGATGCTGCGTGATGAGGAAATGGAGCGGAAGAGAAGATAGTTCATATATAAATCGGAGGATAGGGTTGAACCGTCCTTTGATTTGTATTATGCTGAATTCATACTTTTCATACGCTATTGTCCGGAAAATTAGTTAAAGATATTATCTTTATTTTGCATCAATTTGTCTCTCATTCTGGTCTCTTATCAATATGCTTTCTAATCTCATATATTTTTCAGGTCTTTGGAAGTATGATGTAGTTAGTTGATATGATATTTCTAATTTTCAGCACTTAGACCATTATGGTTAATTCATAGGTAATACTTCTATATCTCACGGATTTTATATAACTTTGCACAATGGATCAACCAAAAAAGGCATATTCAATATTTTGTGATGAGAGTTGTCATCTGCAATTTGACAACAGTGATGTTATGTGCATTGGGGCAATAATTGTACCTGATGCTCTTCTTGACACCTGCAAACACGAACTTAAACGCATAAAAAGCAAATACGGTATTCTCCATGAATTAAAATGGAATACTGTAAGCCGTACGCATCTTGCCATGTATGACGAGATTTTACGTTTGTTTTTTGAGTCTCCGATGACCTTTCGTAGTGTGCTTATAAAAAATAAGTCAAATATTCAAGCCCATTCTTTGGGACGAGATGAGTATAATCGATTTTATTATTCTGTAATAGAACGTCTTATCCGTTTCTCAATTCGCCATAATTCTGATAGCGCTAATTTTTACCGAATTTTTCTTGACCTTAAAGACAATCACGGAAAAATCAAATTAGCCTCCATACATAATGAATTGACGAGAATGATAGGAACGAATGATATAATCCAGTCATTGCAGAATATTCGTTCACATGAGTCGCAATTTATTCAACTTGCTGATATTATAATCGGAGCAATAACATACCGGGCAAGAGGGTTGAGTGGAAGCGAGGCTAAAATACATATCGTGAAATTTATTGAGGAATTGTCTGGTTATCAACTTGATGAAGGGACAGAGCCGGGAGATGATAAATTTGCAATTTACGATTTTCAACCCAAGAGGAGAGATGGCTGATAACGATACACTTGGAATGTTGCAGCCATATTTTGATTGTGAATTATCGATTGACGACAAAGACAAAATATTGGAATTGCACAAGAGGTTCAAGAATGATGTCTTAATCCAAAAGATACATCTTGATGGTGCCGAATTGATCATAAAGCCTTATCCCTATAACTGCTCCTGTAAGGATGGGTTGCCTGATTGGTTTGACGGATTGCTTGAAAAGTTTGTCCATGTCATAACGAGGGATGCCAAAGAGGATAAGCGCAAAATATCCAAGAAGGTGAGAGAATTCCGTTCGGAGCGAGCCGTGCGCGTTCATTGGATTAAGCCCATTTTGGAAAATGCCTCCGACAAGCGCATCACCCGGTTCAGATATATTGAAAACTCTGGCCGAGAGCGCGAATATTTTTGGTATCGAGCAAAAGGTTATATGGTTATTGTGGAGTATATCAACCCCAATTTCGCTTTAATTACTGGTTTCTGCGTTGACCAATCTAATCACACATATTACATGCGTAAGTTTCAGAACAAGGCATAAAAAAACCGCATTTACGGTAATGCGGCCAACCAAGTCTTTCGTTCTTCGATCGATGACGATGCAAAGTTAGTGAATTTTTCTAACTTATAAAATTTTAAACGACAAACGAGTAAAAAAGTTTGTATGAGTTATGTCGTTTTATAATGAATTAGTTTAGTTCGGGCTATATGTAGCCCGAACTAAAGCAATATGCACGTGCATCATCTGACCGAATGTCATAAAAATATGAGATTTGGAAGTGCGATGTATTTTACTTCTGTTGCAACAAGTGTTTCAGATTGTCGTCATTGGCAATACGTTCTAATTCGTCTTTAACAATCTGCTTCACCTCCTCCTTGATGCGGTTGTAATTCTCCTGCACCATCTTCTTCATGCAATTATTGCCGTTTTCGTCCGTGAAATCCGTGATTACTGGAATCGGTTTGTACGCCTTTGTCTCGGCGGCAACTTTTGCGTTGTCCACTACAATTTCCGCATGAAAAATCTTCTGTTCGATGCGCTCGTCGAAGTTGTCCGATACCGACCCGACGAACATTCCCTGCGTCAAGCCGGAAATCTTGCTCGGCGGGATAAGCGCGTCCATCTGTGTATTGATGGAGGTGGAAACGTCCTGCCGGTTGATGGAGATGGACTGCCGTTTCTGCAATACCTTACCGAACCGCTCCGAGAGCGTCTTGGCGGTTTCTCCTACCACCTGCCCGGAAAAAATGTTGCCGACGGTGTTCATCACGACTTTGGCTTCTTTATCTCCATAATCACGTACCAGTTGCGAAAAATCCTGAAAGCCAAGACACACGGCAACCTTGTTGCTTCGGGCGGTAGCTATAAGATTGTCCAACCCCTTGAAGTATATCGTGGGCAGTTCATCAATGATGACCGATGACTTCAGCATCCCCTTCTTATTGATGAGCTTCACGATGCGGGAGTTATACAATCCAAGAGCCGCGCCGTAGATGTTCTGACGGTCGGGATTGTTGCCCACTACCAGAATTTTCGGCTCGTCCGGATTATTGATGTCCAGCGTAAACTCGCTGTCTGACATCACCCAGTAGAGCTGCGGAGAAATCATCCTTGACAGCGGAATCTTTGCACTTGCGATTTGTCCGGCAAGCTGCTCCATGGCGCCTCCTTGCCAGGCATCCATAAAAGGCGAGAGATAATTTTCGAGTTCGGGATACGAAGTCAATATTGGAAACACATCCTCATATCGTCGGTTCAGGAGTTCTATGGCATGTGGGAACGTGCAATATTTCCCGTCTTTGTAAATCCGCAGATACCAGATAATCGCCGCAAATAGGATAATCGGAGATTCCACGAAGAAGTCGCCCTGCTTTTGCACCCAGGTTTTATTGAGGTTAAGCATGATGGTATAAGCGCTCTCGTAAGCGTCCGAAATATCCGTCATGAAATCCGGGTGTATAGGATTGCACCGGTGTGAACGTCGTGGGTCATCAAAGTTAATCACGTAGAACTTCGGCTTCACCTTGTAGCCGTCCAGATGATTCATCAGGTGATTGTAGGCAATCATTGAAAGGTCTGGAAACTTGAAATCGTAACAATACATCGAAAAACCCTTCTCAATCTGTTGCTTGATGAAATTATTCACCACCGCATAGCTCTTTCCGCTACCTGGCGTTCCCAGTACGATTGTCGCCCGAAAGGGATTGACCACGTTGATAAAACCCCTGTTCCATTTCTTCTTGTAATAGAAACGTGTAGGCAGATTAACAGAATACTCGTTCTCAATCAGCCGTGTTTCCTGCATAAAACTCTCGTTCTCGTTGTTGAACACATCTCCCATAAGGTCATGTTTCAACAGACGGGACATCCACGTGCCTGCCATCAGTAGAGAGCCATAACCGATGCCAACGGTCAGGATATAAAGAACTGCAACCGTTTCGGCAGACAACGGCAAGTCCAATATCCACCAGTTGAGAAAAAACAGTACGGACCCGACTGCCAGTGCTGCCCGGATTCTTCCCCAAGTGATTTTTTCGCCTTTGACGCCCTTCGTCCCCAGACAGGACAGGGCAAGCAGGAGGACAGCGAACAGCTTCGTGTAGAGGATGGAACGGAACAGCCCCGCCGTGCGGTCAAAGTTCATCAGAATGCGGTCCACCACTCCGATATTCACACCCCATGAAAATATCGCCTCATAGCAATACCAATAGACATTCATCACGACTAATAATATACTTACGGCACGCAGAAAATCCATGATTTTCGCCAATGCCCTCAAATCGTCTTCTTGTTGCATAATAGAAATAGTTTGGATGGTTTATAATTGATATTTACAGTCCGAGCCCCTTGCGCTTCTTTCTTCTTTTCCGTCTCATTGCCCGGATAAACGCTTCTTCTTCGGCATTTACCGCTGGACCTTCGGGAGTAAACAGCCCCATGCCGCTACCCGGAGCTTCATAGCCGGATACGTCATATTCCTGCATCGTTTCCTTTTCCTCCTCCGGAATGGAAAGCCGTACCGGTGGCAAACCGGCATACGGCAACGTGAAATGCTCCTGCAAGGCGTTTGCGGAAAGTTCTTTGCCCATTCGGGAGCCGTTCAGCACGCATCCCGTGCGATGGTCGATGAATGTAGAGCCGTAGATGCGTCCTTCCTCCGTATGGCGGAAAACGGTATCTATTCCTTGTCTCTTCAGTTCGGAGGCGAACTTTGCCTTGTCGTACGTCGAGCCCATGACGGACAGAATCGTCCGTTTCGTTTTTTCAGTCAACCGCTTCTCTTTGATTTCCTGTTTGGAACGGGCGAATTTTTTCAGCAGGGCTTCATAACCGGCCTCTTTTCCGAAAAGGGAGGCTTTGAACGGATTGCCGATTTTATTCCCGTCATCATCCGTGGCGGAATAGACCAGCCCGTGATATTCCCGTCCGCGTACATTTCCCTGCGTTTCCTCCACCGTCACATTGAACAGGGCCAGGAGCGCCCGATATTCGCCCATCGTTTGGAATCGGTACTGCTTGTTCAGCGCCTTGACGGTATTGCCTACCTGTTTTTTTACATTCCCGGCTGCCACATCCATTTTCTGCAAGGGGTTCTCCAAACGGTCGACCCGCCGTTCAGCGGTATGCAGTCCGTACTTCTTCTCCAGTTCACGGGTGATGGCTTTGCTACGATAAAAATTGTTCCTGTCGCTGATGCATTTCCCGTTCTCATCCACCCGAATCGTGACGATATGCAGATGCTGACGGGCAATGTCGGAATGTTTGAAGACGATATACGGCTGATTTCCGAAACCGAGCTTTTCCAGATATTCCCTGGCAATATTCTGCAAGTCGGTATCCGTCAGCCTGTCGTCAGGATGCGGATTGAGCGATATGTGCATGACCGGTTTTTCCGTGCGTACCCCTTCCGGTATATAGGATAGAAAATCCTCCATTGCCTTGTGAATATCCACTGTTCCCGTGCCGTCGTTGTAGACTTTATTGGTGGCAAGCAGTACTCCTTTGGCTTCATTGATTTTTTCTCCGTTGTAAGCAAGTGCGCCATACAACGACTTTCCTATACTGATTTTTGCGACCATGCTGCTTCCGTTTGAGTTTCACACACTTTCGACAGATTCCGCTCTTGCAGCTCTTGCACTTCCCTTGAAAGTTCCACAATTTTACGGTCCAGTTTCACAAATTCGATGGTATGTTGTTCCAGTTTGTAGAGCAACGCCATCGTTTTTTTCTCTGAAAAATGACTTCTCAAAATCTTTACGACCTGGTTGTAATTTGTCCCGATAGCCCGGAATTGCGCATGAAAATCGGACAGTTTCGTGTAATAATCCACAAATGTTTTGTCCACGTTCAGTACCTTGAAAGGCTGGTTGAAAAACTGATTCTTGATAAAGACGGCCTTTGCCCGCATTTGGGACCGCTCGAACATCGTAAGAAATTTCACCCATTCCACATCGTCAAACCGCACCATCACGCAGTGCGATTTCAAGTTTACTTTAGGATTTCTCCCGCCTTTTCTTTTTTTTGTTTCTGTCATCATCTTTGGATTTAGTGGTTATGCGCTTCAGTCGCTTTCTGGGAACTTCAACTTCCGGTTTTCATCAGGTTTCCCGACTTCGGAGGGAAAACCAGTCCCCTGCAAGGGCAAGGCGTTTTCAGAGTAACTCAAATGATTTTGAGTAACCGAAAACATACCTTGCTATTAGCTGACGCTAATAAAAATCCGTCGGAGGACGGATTGGGAGCAAAGTGATAACCGGAAGTCAAAAAACTCTTTGGGCGGTCTTATAGCTTGGGGACAAAATTAGGAGGTCTGTGTGTGTGAACTCCGTCTTTCAGCTGTGCCAACCGCTGCCACCCTATGCCAAATGCTGCCACTTGTTCAGGAAATGATACAAGTGACATTTTTTCATCGTTTATTTGCCCACGGCTTTAAATAATGACAGAAATATGGAACGATGGAAACAGCGAATAATATCATTACGGATTTATCAAAGTAATTCTTTGTTGCAATGCAAGATGAATGCTTTATATAACCGATGCGGTGAAGATTCGGTGTCGTATGGATTTACCGATTTACGGTCGTATAGTCGTACAGACGTACTGATAGGTAGTTATATGCCGACATAGAATCAAATCATCAATACGGCAAGTCGGCAATACATCCAATCCATGAGTAGAGAATGAATCAACAATATACGGAAACATCAATTTAATCACTTAAAAAAGTAAAGCTATGAACAAGGAAATCTTCATTTCATTCGCCACACAGAAAGGTGGTATAGGTAAAACAACACTTACCGTTCTTATGGCAAGTTACTTCCATTATGTGAAAGGGTATAACGTAGCGGTCATTGATTGCGACGCTCCGCAAAACAGCATTGTAGATTTGCGGGCGAGGGAAATCAAGGTCATAACCGAAAGTTCTTATTTCAAGGCCCTTGCTTGCGACCACTTTCGACGGGTCAAGAAGAAGGCGTATCCAGTCATTGCAAGCAATGCGGAAAATGCGTTAGACGATGCCGACAAGATGTTGCGGGAGGAAAGTATCAAACCCGACCTCGTTTTCTTCGACCTGCCGGGTACCCTCAAAAGTGAGGGCGTCGTCAAGACGCTTTCGCAGATGGACTATATCTTCACGCCGATCAGTGCCGACCGCCTTGTGGTCGAAAGTTCCCTGCAATTTGCCGCCCTGTTCTATGAAAACCTGATAACGACGGGCATCGCCAAAACCAAAGGATTGCATCTGTTTTGGACAATGGTGGACGGGCGTGAAAAAAGCGAGTTATACGACCTTTACCGTCAGATTATCGATGAGCTGAATATCCCCGTGCTGGAAACACGGCTGCCGGACAGCAAGCGATTCCGCCGCGATTTGTCGGAGGAGCGTAAGGCGATCTTCCGTTCAACGATTTTCCCGATGGATAATGCTTTGATGAAAGGCAGCAACATCAAAGAACTCGCCGATGAGATTTGTACCATCATGAAAATCTGATACGCATGAGCAGTCGCAAAGCAGCTACGGAAAGAATAGATGAAGCTCTGCTGTTGGATTCCATCGGCAGACGTAAGCAGGACGGTAGCGTACAAATACAGCCGTCTGCATCCGCTTCGCAAACGGAGCCGGACCAATCCGTAACGGAACCGCCACGAGAGGGCGGTCGCCGCAAACGGCAGAACGCCGATTATACGGAGACGTTCCTCAAACGCAATGAGATTAAAACACGTCAATGCGTCTATATCAGCAGGGAAATACACAACCAAATTTCCCGAATCGTGAATGTCATCTCCGATAAGGAGATAACCGTCGGCGGATATATAGATACCGTCCTTGCCTGTCATCTGGAACAGCACAAAGACGAAATTAAGGAACTGTATAAAAAACAACTTGAAAATTTGATTTAGGATGAAAAGAAAACAAGATAGCCGTATCGCGGATGAAACCAAAAAGAAAAGTTATCGAACCCGTTTTCTGAAAAAAGCGGTCATTCCTGCACGAATAGGTAAAACGGTTTATATACGTAAGGAATACCACGAACGGATTCAACGCATAGCCAATAGTATCGGCGAAGGAAAAGTTTCGCTGTTCAGTTACATCGACAATGTGTTGGAACATCATTTCAAGACCTATCAGACGGAAATCTCCGAATTGTACAACGAACATGACCGTTCCATCTTTTAGCCTATGGAGACACTATTGGTATGCCTGCTTGTAGGCTATGGAATATGGTTATTGGTGTATCTGCTTTGGGAAAAGAGGCGGGTAAAGTTCCCTGTTTCGCAGGCGGACATTTCTGCAACGAAACATACGGACGATGTTCCGGACATTGTCGGAAAAAGCAGCTTCCGGATGAAGCCTCCGACGCCAACCCCTGCCACCTCTGTGCCAAATGCTGCCACTTCTGAAAAAGACGAGGAAATCAGGGTAGAAGACGTTACTTTTGATTCCGAAACGGAAAACAAGCCTTCGGCAAGGATTCCAGACAGTGAACTGGATAGTGTTTTCACCGACCTCCGGATTGAGGATGTGACAGAGGATGAAGACGAGGGAGACGAAGAACCGCCGGTAGAAGGATATGCCACCCAAAGCGATTTTGAAGAAATCAACGAAGCGGTGATAACGGCAAAGAATCCGGAGGCGACGGAAGAAGCCCGCCTGCAAGCCGGCAAGGTCTTTTCCGGATTAAACGGTACGGAACTGTTCGGGATGATGAAAGAACGTCTTTCTTCCGTTAGCGGACGGATAACGGAGTTGATGAATGCTTATCTCGATAATCCAGCCACCGGAGCCACCGAAAAGGAAAGATTAATTATTCCCGCCCATGCTGAAGACTTCGACATTCGGGACTATGTATAACAATTAAAACGAAAAACGCATGAAACAGAAAGAGTACGGTTAAAACGGGAACACACCCAAACCACTAAATCCAAGACGGACTCTCCCAAGTCCTTAACCCGGGAACCACTAAATCCAAAATTAACACATTAAAATCAGTGACTATGAAAAAGAAAATATTTCTTTTCTCGGCAGCCTTTCTTATGGCTGCAACCTTGACCTTTGCCCAGGGCAACGGCATGGCAGGCATCAACGAAGCGACCAGCTTGGTCGGTTCCTACTTCGATCCCCTTACCAAGTTGATTTACGCCATCGGAGCAGTCGTTGGGTTGATAGGTGGAATCAAAGTATATCAGAAATTTTCCTCCGGAGATCCAGACACCTCGAAGACGGCTTCCTCGTGGTTCGGGGCCTGTATCTTTCTCATTGTCGCCGCCACGATTCTAAGGTCATTCTTTTTATAACATGGCGGACTATTCCATCAACAAGGGAATAGGCAAGACGGTTGAATTCAAGGGACTGAAGGCTCAGTACCTGTTTCTCTTTGCGGGTGGCTTACTGCTCGTGTTCATCCTCTTCGTCGTCATGTACATGGCAGGCGCGGGAGAAGTTGTCTGTATCGGCTTCGGCATATCGTCGGCCAGCCTTCTGGTATGGCTTACTTTTCGGCTGAACGCCCGATACGGGGAACACGGACTGATGAAACTCTCCGCAGGCAGGTATCGTCCCCGTTACCTGCTCAACCGTTCCCGCCGAAAATTCCGGCAGATAGACCGGAATATTTCCCAAAAGAATCAATTAAACAGAACGACATGAGAAATATCTATAAAGCGACAACCTTGGAAAACAAACTGCCTTTTTGGGGTGTGGAAGACGGAAATATTGTCACCAAAGACGCCGACATAACGGTCGCTTTCCGAGTGACCCTGCCGGAACTTTTTTCGGTGACATCCTCCGAGTATGAGGCGATACATGCGGCATGGGTCAAGGCAGTGAAAGTATTGCCGGACTATTCCGTCGTCCATAAGCAGGATTTTTTCATTAAAGAGAACTACCGACCCGATACCGAAAAAGACGAGCGCAGCTTTTTGTCCCGAAGTTTTGAACGGCACTTCAACGAACGTCCGTTCCTAAACCATTATTGTTATTTGTTTTTGACGAAAACAACCAAAGAGCGGGCACGGATGCAGAGCAACTTCAGTACACTGTGCCGGGGACAACTCCTTCCCAAAGAAGTAAACCGGGACACCTTTCAAAAATTCGCCGATGCCGTCGGGCAGTTCGAGCAAATCATCAATGAAAGCGGTTTTATCCGCTTGGAACGGCTGACCAATGATGAAATTTGTGGTACCGTCGACACGTCGGGCATCATTGAAAGATACCTGTCCCTTTCACCGGAAGGGAACGCCTGTCTGGAAGACCTCGACCTGCAAGCTGACCGGATGCGCATCGGCGACAAGCTGCTTTGCTTACACACCCTTTCGGACGTGGAAGATTTGCCCGGCAAGGTCGGGACGGACAGCCGTTATGAGAAACTCTCCACCGACCGGAGCGACTGCCGCCTCTCCTTCGCCTCCCCCGTGGGGCTGCTGTTGCCGTGCAACCACATCTATAACCAGTATGTGTTTATAGATAACAGTGCGGAAAACCTCCGGCGTTTTGAGAAGACCGCCAAAAACATGCAGTCCTTGTCAAGATACAGCCGCCAGAATCAGATCAACAAGGAATGGATAGACCTATATTTGAACGAGGCGCATTCACAAGGATTGACCTCCGTGCGTTGCCATTGTAATGTCATGGCTTGGGCGGAAGACGAGGAAGAATTGAAACGGATCCGGAACGATGTCGGGGGACAGTTGGCGATGATGGAATGCACGTCCCGCCACAATACCGTGGACGTGCCGACACTCTTCTGGGCGGCGATGCCCGGTAACGCAGGGGACTTTCCGGCGGAAGAAAGTTTTTATACTTTCATTGAACCTGCCCTTTGTTTCTTTACGGAAGAAACGAATTATCGCAGTTCGCCTTCCCCTTTCGGCATCCGGATGTGCGACCGCATCAGCGGCAAGCCTCTGCATCTGGATATTTCCGACCTGCCGATGAGGCGGGGCGTGACGACCAACCGGAACAAGTTCGTGTTGGGACCGTCGGGCAGCGGGAAGTCGTTCTTCATGAACCACCTTGTCCGCCAGTATTATGAGCAGGGAACGCACGTCGTCCTGGTGGACACGGGAAACTCCTATCAGGGCTTGTGTGAAATGATTCGTCACAAGACCAAAGGAGAAGACGGCATTTATTTCACTTATACCGAAGAGAAACCCATATCTTTTAATCCGTTCTACACCGACGACTACGTTTTCGACGTGGAGAAGAAGGACAGCATCAAGACCCTGCTGCTGACGCTATGGAAATCGGAAGACGACAAGGTGACGAAGACCGAGAGCGGCGAGCTGGGCAGTGCCGTGAACGCCTATGTTGAGCGTATCCGTGCAGACCGGAGCATCGTGCCGTCGTTCAATACTTTCTACGAATATATGCGCGACGACTATCGGAAAGAACTTTCGGAACGTGAAATCAAGGTGGGAAAGTCCGACTTCGACATTGACAACATGCTGACGACCATGCGGCAATATTACCGGAACGGACGTTATGACTTTCTGCTGAACTCCACGGAAAACATCGACCTGCTGAATAAGCGGTTCATCGTCTTCGAGATTGATTCTATAAAGGAAAACCGTGAACTTTTCCCGGTAGTAACCATCATCATCATGGAAGCCTTCATCAACAAGATGCGACGGCTGAAAGGTGTAAGAAAACAGCTTATCGTGGAAGAAGCGTGGAAAGCCCTTTCCTCTGCGAACATGGCGGAATACCTGAAATACATGTACAAGACCGTGCGCAAGTATTACGGGGAAGCCATCGTGGTGACGCAGGAGGTGGACGACATCATCTCCTCGCCCGTCGTCAAGGAAGCCATCATCAACAATTCCGACTGCAAGATTCTGCTTGATCAGCGGAAGTACATGAACAAGTTCGATCAGATACAGACGCTGCTCGGCCTGACGGAGAAGGAAAAGGCGCAGATACTCAGCATCAACATGGCGAACCATTCCGGACGGAAATACAAGGAGGCGTGGATAGGCTTGGGCGGCACGCAGTCGGCTGTCTATGCAACCGAGGTCTCCGAAGAGGAATACCTCTGTTACACTACCGAGGAAACCGAAAAAGTGGAACTTTTCCATCTGGCGGAAAAACTGAACGGAAACCTTGAACTTGCTATCAGACAGTTGGCAGAGAGTAAGAGAGGGAAGAAAAATATTTTATAAACAATTAAAAGTAAAACCATGAAAAAAAAGATTCTCATGCTGTGCCTGTGTGTAGGCTGCCTCATTACCAGTCATACAGTGAAGGCGCAGATACCCGTAACGGACGGGGCCAACATCGCCCAGTCCATCGTCAACAGCAGCCAGCAGTTGGTGCAGAATACCACGACGGCGACAAACATGATAAAAAATTTCGAGGAGACGGTAAAGATTTACCAGCAAGGCAAAGCCTATTATGATGCCCTGAAATCCATCCATAACCTGATTCGAGATGCCCGAAAAGTGCAGAAGACCATCCTGGCAATTGGCGAGATTTCTGACATCTATGTGACCAACTTTCAAAAAATGCTCAGTGATAAGAACTATTCGGCGGAAGAACTTTCCGCCATCGCATTCGGTTACACCCGGCTGTTGGAAGAAAGCACCGACCTCTTACTGGAAATGAAAGAAGTGGTCAACGTCAACGGCCTTTCCATGACCGATGCAGAGCGGATAGCGGTCATCGACCGGGTTTACAACGGAGTCATGCGCTACCGGAGCCTGGTAAACTATTATACACAAAAAAACATCGCTGTTTCTTACCTGCGTTCCAAGAGAAAAGGCGACACCGACCGGATTATGAGCCTGTACGGAAATATGAACGAACGTTATTGGTAATATGATGGTACTGGCTATAAACTTTGACAACCTGCATCAGATTCTACGGAATCTGTATGTGGAAATGATGCCGTTATGCGCCGATATGGCGGGTGTGGCAAGAGGCATTGCCGGTATAGGGGCGCTATTGTATATCTCTTACAAGGTGTGGCAGACACTGGCACGGGCGGAACCTCTCGATGTGTTCCCGATGCTCCGTCCTTTCGCCGTCGGGCTTTGCATCCTGTTCTTCCCGACATTCGTGCTGGGAGGCATGAACGGCATTTTAAGCCCCGTAGTGAAAGGGACCGCCCGGTTATTGGAACACCAGACGCTGGACATGGAAGAATACCGCCGGCAGAAAGAGCAGTTGGAATATGAGGCGATGATGAAAAATCCGGAAACCGCCTTTCTCGTCTCAAACGAAGAGTTTGACCGACAGCTCGAAGAGCTGGGCTGGGGACCGGGAGATTTGATTACGATGGCAGGAATGTACATCGAACGCGGCATGTACAATATGAAAAAGAGTATCCGCAACTTCTTTCGGGAAATATTGGAACTTCTCTTTCAAGCGTCGGCACTGGTCATAGATACCGTCAGGACATTTTTCTTAGTTGTATTGGCAATACTCGGACCCATCGTTTTTGGCATCTCCGTATTTCCAGGCTTTGAATCCACCATGACGCAATGGTTTACCCGTTACATTTCGGTTTACCTGTGGCTTCCCGTTGCCGACCTCTTCAGTTGCGTGCTTGCAAGGATACAGGTTCTGATGCTCAGGCAGGACATCGAAGCTTTGCAGAATGCCGGAGCCGCTGCATTGGACAGTTCCTCGGGGGTATACATCATCTTCATGGTCATTGGCATTATCGGTTATTTCACCGTACCGACCGTAGCAAGCTGGATCATCCAGGCCGGAGGCATGGGTAATTACGGTCGGAATGTCAATAATGTGGCAGGAAGAGCCGGTGGCATGGCGGGTGCGGGAGTAGGAAGTGTTACAGGAAATATAACCGGAAGATTAATAAAAAAATAAGCATATGGAATTTAAAAGTTTAAAAACAATCGAAAGCAGCTTCAGGCAGATTCGCTTCTTTACGTTGCTGTTTATCGGGTTGTGCGGAGGAATCAGCGGTTATTCCGTATGGAAATCCTATCATTTTGCAGAAGCGCAACGTGAAAAAATCTATGTGTTGGACAATGGCAAGTCGCTCATGCTGGCATTGTCCCAGGATTTGAGCCAGAACCGTCCGGTCGAAGCACGGGAGCACGTCCGCCGGTTTCACGAACTCTTTTTTGCCTTGTCCCCCGACAAGGCGGCGATAGAATCCAATATCCGCAAGGCATTGTTCCTTGCCGACAAGAGTGCTTTCAACTACTACAAAGACTTGGCGGAAAAGGGGTATTACAACCGGCTCATTTCCGGAAACATCAACCAGTTCATCCGGGTGGACAGCGTCAGTTGCAACTTCGATGCCTATCCTTATCAAGTAACGACCTATGCTCGCCAGCGAATCGTCAGGGAAAGCAACATCACGGAACGTCTGCTCATTTCCCGTTGCAATCTGATGAATACCACCCGTAGCGACAACAATCCGCAAGGATTTCTGATTGAACGTTTCGAGGTCGTTGAAAACCGGGATTTAAACACGATAAAAAGATGATGCAAAAAATAATCACACGACTGCAAGATTGGGTAGACGTGAAACTGCGAAACCATTGCGACAGACTGCCTAAAAGCACCCAGCGCAAAATAGTGCTTGCCATGCTCGGCATTTTCGCCTTTTTTTCCCTCTCCCTCTTCGGGTACAGCCTATATCGGCTTGGGGAAAACGAAGGACAGGAAATGGCGGTGGAACACTTGAGGTTGTTACCCGATGAAATTACACGGATACATAAAGAAATAAAACCATGAAACAGGAAAAAGAACAAACAACAAACCATGAGACGGAAGAACTCAAACGTCGTCAAAGGCGAAAGTCGTTGCTGTTTTATCCGGCGATAGGCTTGCTTTTTATCGGCATAATCTATCTGATTTTTTCTCCTTCCTCTGAAAAGGACGGAGAAACAAACGGAGAAACGATTTTGGGATATAAGGCGGATGTTCCCCTCCCGGCGGATGCGGAATTGTTCGATGACAAAAAAAGCGCTTATGAATTGGCTTCCATCGGACAATCTTCAGAGGAAAAGAGAAAGACCCTGGAAGACTATGCGGTGTCATTGGAAGAACAAACGGCGGACAGCGTGTTGATTGGGAACGGAAATGACGAAAAAGCAGGGGATGAATCTTTTGAAAAGCCGGTTCGTTCCATCCGGCAATCAACGGATGCTTACCGCAGCATCAACCGGGAGCTCCATTCCTTCTATACCCCAAGAGATACGGAAAAAGAAGCCTTGAAAAAACAGGTGGAGGAACTGACCGCCCGTTTGGATGCGGCCACATCGCAGCAACAAAGCGAAAAACAGCTGGAACTCATGGAAAAGTCCTACCAGATGGCTTCCCGCTATTTGACCGGAGGACAGCTGGCATCCCAGACGGACATAGCGGTTCCGAAAGACATTCCGGCGTCTCCCGGGGTGACCGTTCCGGTATCCTCTGTGCGGGGTCAGGTCGTATCGGGGTTGCGGCATACAACTACCGATTCGGCACTTCTCGCTTCCGCCGGACAAAGACGAAACTTGGGGTTTATCACGGCGGTCGGTCAGGAAAACAAAGAAACCGGAACAGGCAAAAACACCATTTCTGCATGTATTTATGCCAATCAGACGCTGGTTTTCGGACAGGACGAGGGAGAGCAATACGTTGCCTTGCGCATCCTGGAGGAGATGCGGGTTGGGCACGTCATCCTGCCTCGCAACAGCATCGTTTCGGGTGTTGCCCGATTGCAGTCAGGACGTGTCGGCTTGCAAATAACCAGTGTCGAGCCTCAGGGGTGCATCGTTCCGGTGGATTTGACCGTGTACGATACGGACGGACAGCCGGGCATCAACGTCCCCGGTTCTGCTGAGGTCAATGCCCTGAAAGAAGCCGCAGCCAATGCCGGAGGAAGTCTCGGCACAAGTGTGAGCTTCACGCAGAATGCCGGTCAGCAAGTTGCAATGGACCTCACCAAAGGAATCATGCAAAGCGGCTCCCAATACCTGTCCAAAAAAATCCGCACGGTTAAAATCCACTTGAAAGCGGGTTACCGGTTGTTTTTATTAACCAAAGAAAAATAAAAGAACATGAAGACGATACGATTACTGTTATTATTTGCCTTAGGCACAATTCCGTGCTTGGCGCAAAACAACCTGCCGGGAGGGCTTTCCCGGAAACTGAATTACGGTCAGATGGTTGTTCCTTATGCCGTGCAGGTTACCTTCAATAAAACCGTGCATATCATTTTCCCCGCCGCCGTACGCTATGTCGATTTGGGTAGCGACCGCATCATAGCGGGCAAGGCTGACGGTGCGGAGAATGTGTTAAGGATAAAAGCCGCCATAGAAAATTTTAGCGGAGAAACCAACTTTTCTGTGATTACCGAAGACGGACATTTTTATTCGTTTAATGCCTTATATAGCCGGGAACCGGAAATGTTGAATGTTGAGATGGAGGATTTAATCCGGCAACGGGAGGCGACAAACGGGGGACGGGAAAAAGGGAGCGTCGCTGACGTGAAGCTGCCGGAACTGAACGACAACGCTCCGGCTCTTGCCGATTTAGTCATGCGTTCCGTCTACCGGAACAATGAGCGGCGGATAAAGCATCTGGGCTGCAAGCGTTTCGGGATACAGATGTTGTTGAAGGGGCTGTATGTACATGACGGCTTGTATTACTTTCACACGCAGGTAGACAATTCATCGAACGTGGCTTTTAACGTCGATTTTATCCGTTTCAAAGTGGTGGATAAGAAAATCGTCAAGCGGACAGCCATACAGGAAACGGTTTTGAATCCTGTCCGGAGCTACAATGAAGAAACGGTTGTTGAAGGACGGTCGACGGTAAGGACCGTATATGTATTGCCGAAGTTCACCATACCCGACGACAAGTTGCTGCTTGTGGAGCTCTACGAGAAAAACGGCGGTCGGCATCAGGTTATCCGCATAGAAGGAATGGACCTCGAACGGGCAAAAACCATTACAAAACTAAAAACGAAATGATATGAAACGATTGTTGCTGCTTATAGTCATCATGTGCCCGTTTCTCCTGCCCTTGTCCGCACAGCGTTATCTGCCCGGACAACAGGGATTGCAGTTGACCGGAGGGACAACGGACGGCTACGGTCTTGTCCGGCACCGGAATGTCGGTTTTTACATCGGGATAGCCCGTTCTTCCTACACTCAGGCAGCCAACCGCTGGGTGTACGGTGTGGAATACCTTAACCGGCATTATTGCTACAAACATACCCCTATGCCGGTAGTCCAGTTCACTGCGGACGGCGGGTATTACTATCAATTTCTTTCCAATCCGGGCAAAGACGTGTTTCTCAGTGTCGGCGGTCTGCTCATGACGGGGTATGAAACCTCCAATTGGGGAAAAAAGAAACTGCCGGACGGAGCGACCTTGTTGGATAAAGACGGGTTCTTGTACGGAGGGGCTGTCGCTTTTGAAATGGAAGCCTTTATTACCGACAGGCTTGTCCTGCTCTTGAATATCAAAGAGCGGTTGCTGTTCGGTTCCTCGGTCGGAAAATTTCATTTTCAGAGCGGCATAGGTGTCAAATACATAATCAGATAAAGACATGGAAAAACTATTTTTTTTAATCAGTATGGTCATTGCCGTCAGCCTTTCGGGATGTACTTCCGAATGTTCGGATTGCGGATGTGACGATTGCGGGGAAAGCGGTTCCGGCAACTTGGAATTAATCCGCGACTGGTCGGCGTTGTTGCCGGATATGGAGCGACCGGAAGAAGTAGATGTCTATCTATACCATCCGGAACTGTCTCCCCGGCATGAAGTGACTTACAGCGATGTCTCACGCTATGATGTTGCGCCCGGTCGTTATGAGGTGTTGGCGGTAAACAGGCAGGATGCAGCCCTATTCCGGGGGATGGACAATTATTATACGGCGGAAGTCTGCCTGCCCACTCATACACGGGACAGCTGTGTTATCGTGGAAGAGGCACCCCTGCTTTTGTTTGACCGGACGGCAGTGAAGGTCGGTGACAAACAAAGCCGGTGCACGGTCGTTCCAACTCCTTTTATCAAAACCATCCATTTTAGTATCCGGATTCATCGGCAAGGAGATGTAAGGGAAATAACAATGTGTTGCGGAAGGCTTGACGGCGTGCTTACGTCTGCAAAAATCTGCGTCCGGCAACAGGACCGTTTTTCCGCTTCCCTGGATTTTACCCCCAAAAAAGAAAGTACGGATGTATTTAAAAAGTCTGTGACACTATTAGGGGTGAATCCCGATGTTTCCCACAACCTGAAATTGGAACTGACGGATGAAAGCGGGATGGTCCAGAAAGCGGAAACGGATGTGGGAAAACTGGATTTTTCCGATACCTCCGTGTTGAACTGCCACATTGAACTCAATATTACGGGAACCGGAATGGAGGTCGGCATCGTGGATTGGGAACCGGGAGGTGTCGGAGATATAGTTTTACAGTAAAAATTTTAAATCACGGTATTATGGACAGTTCATAATCAGGGAATAGCCCGTATCGTTGTCTGAAGCAGACAACCGGCTTGATACTTTTTAAATCAATATCAGTAATTAACGGTCCTTGGACCACCACTAAATCCAAAGTAATATGAAACATTTGATGATTTTCGCAGCATTTATCATGGCTGCATTATGGACAGGTTGTACAAAAGAGGAAATGCCGGAGGAGGCACGACAGGAAGAATCCGTATTAAGCATCACCCCCGATATTGCCGGAGTGAAGGCATTGACACGTTCTCCGCTGGCATCCTTCCCCCATAATTCGAAATTGGGTTTGTTCGTTACCTCCGGCTCGTTGGGAACAAACTATAACGGCGTTTCCGCTAACGCTAATGTGAAATCTACCTTTAACGGCAGCAATTGGACGCAAACTCCGAATGTATATTTAAGTCCTGCCAATGCCGTCATTTATGCCTATTATCCCTATTCTTCTGCCAATACGGACGGGACTGCCATTCCGATAGAGCATACCACACAAACCGATTATATGTACGGCACGCACACTGCCGGACAGGGGGCAATAAATAACGGTAATCCACGGGTAAACCTCACCATGCGGCATGCGCTTGCCCTGCTTCAGTTTAAATTCCAGCGCTCAAATTATACGGGGAATGGCATCATCACCCGGATAGAGGTCGCAAACGTCTCGGGAAAGGCTTGTATTTATAACAAAGGAACATTGAATATCGCTACGGGAGCTATCACAAAAACTTCCGGACAAACCGCATCGGCAAACATTCAGAATGCGGCGGGCTTATACACCATCCCGTCTTCCGGGGTTTCCGGAGAAGTGGCAAACCTTCGTCTGTTGGTGCTGCCTGTTAGCGCTACGGCGACCTCCGGGGATATAAAGATGTATTTCACGATTGACGGTAAAGTATATGTATGGGATGTTCCGGCCGCCACCGCTTGGACCGCCGGAAGTAAAAATGTGTACACCGTAACTCTGACGGGTACAGGACTGATTGTCGGAAACGTGACGATAACGGATTGGATTGACGGAATGAATGGAACTGCAATTTTACAATAAACGGATATGAAAAAAATATTATTTATAATTCTCCTGCCGATGTTGCTGTTGTCATGTCGGGAGGAGGACGGGATTGACTTTGGAAAAGAATCCCGGAATGAAACGAGATTTGTTTTTCAGGTTTCACCGGAAATACAGACCCGTGCGGAAGGAACTGCATTCGATGCGGGTGATCAGATTGGGATATACGTTGTCAGGCATTTGCCTGACGACGCTCCTGTTCTGAGCTCTTCGAACAATTATGCGGACAACAAATGCTATCATGTCGTAAACGGCACGTCTTTGGAGCCTGCTACGGATGACGATATGATATATGCTTCGGGTGCGGGATATGTATATACAATCTATGCTTATTATCCATATAACGACACCATTTCGGATCCGACAAATATTTATGGCGAGGTTAAAACAGTTCAAACCTATGGAACAAATTTTAAAAAAAGCGATTTTATGATGGCGAAAACAGCCTGTACGGATGGAAGTAGTCCCATAAATCTGAATTTTAAAAGAATGCTTTCGTGTATAGAAATTGTGTATGATAAAATCGGCGGAATTGTTCCGGAATCCGTCGCTTTATACGGTACTTCGACGAAATACATTGTCAATTTGCAAACGGGGGAATTGCGGGAAGGCAAACATCATTATTACATTAATCCGTTTCTTAAATATGCTGAAACGGACGGGCAGTGTTTTTATCGTATGATAGTCCCGCCTCATAATTTGATAAACAGAGGTAAGTTTCAAGTAGAAATAAATGGAAAACTTAATTATTACTATGTAGATAATTTTGTTCTTCAGGCAGGCGCCCTGCATACGTTTAATCTTACAGGTCAAAAACGGCACATTACTTATTCGGCTTTTTTAAATAGTTATGCAGGAGGAAGCGTATCAAGCATGGGAGGGGAATATGCGGCACGAGGAGACGTTTATGTGGCGGATGGACAGCAATACCGCGTTTCTGCAAAAGCGGATGCCGGAAGTGTTTTCAACGGCTGGTTTCAAAACAATGTGTTGGTATCTAAGGAAGCGGATTACGTGTTCACAGTAACGGAAGATGTTGATTTAACCGCCTCTTTTAGCAAAGCGGATGTGAAAATTACAATAGATTGCCAACCTTCAAGAGAGATATTGGAGCCGTATGGACTTCCTTTTTTTGCAGAACATGCTTATCCTTATGGGGGTTCTTTGAGATTACATGGTGAGCTACTTGCCAATAGCCCGTATGTATTCGATGGTTGGTATGATGAAAACGGTGTCTACATTACCAGGGACGATGAATATGTTTTCACCGCAACGGAAGACAGACATCTGACGGCAAAATATGGATTGCAAATTTTTAGTTTAAGTGCATCGAGTTCCCTATGGGAGGACGACCCCGGATATTTTTCTGGTTCCCATATAGATTCCGATAAACATCCTACTTTTTTGAAAAAAGGACAGAAAATCCATATCACGGGAAATTCTGAACTTCAGATATTTATCAATGAATTTTCAACTCCTGTAAAAATTACGGAAAATAAATTGACCATCAAAATTGGTGAACGGGTCATATGGGAAAATTCAGAGTATACGGATTTTATCTTTACTGCGTCGGAAGATGCTACTTATACTTTCCATTATTCGATGGCTTTGGAAGGTTTTCTGTTGGAAGGAGAAAGAGCAGGAATAACGTTTGTCATGAGACGAAAAGCCTGGATTGTTGAATAATTTAACGAAAATATGATGATGAAATATTTGATACTACTTTTATCGATAATCGGGATTCTGTGCTCCTGTTCTTCGGAGCTGGATATAAAACAGGATTACTCTTTTTCCGTAAAGACGCTTCCTTTGCCTAAAAGAGTGGAAGCAGGCGAAATCGTTGCTCTGGAATTTACTCTTGTGCGGGAGAGAATATACAAAGAGGCAAGCTATTCATTCCGCTATTTCCAGCTGGATGGGAAAGGTGTTTTGACGGATGATACAGGTGAAAAATTAGTCATGAATCGTTTATATCGTATAAAGAGTGATGAGTTTGCGCTCCTTTATCAATCTGTTTGCTCTGAATCACAGCAATTGGATTTCGTATTTATTGACAATTTCGGACAGGAGGTGGAATACTCGGTCGCTTTTCAGAATGAGAGCCGGGAATGATTGTTCTTTTTTATCCGATGAATGAATTGCCCGCAAGAAGCTATTGCTTTTTGCGGGCATAGTTTTATAAGTATTTATCATACGAATGTATATGTTATGATTTTTCTGAAAGCATTGAAATCAAGTAGTTTTTGTTTAAAAAGATTATAAGTTAAAAACCTTTTTTCTATATGTTAAAATTTTTCATTAATAATTCTCATCTTTGGAGTCAGAATTGCATAAAATGGTTTATACTTAGTTTTGATTATCGTAAATGGAAGATACTTTAATACCGATTAATGAAGAAATCAGTCATTTTTATGATTATCTGTCTTTATCTGACAGAATAATGTTTTCAGCAAAATTTGGTGATGGTAAGACATACTTTTTAGAGCATTTTTTTAATTGTTACCAGAATATGTTCTATTGTATTAAAGTTTATCCTGTTATTTCTTTTCACATGGATGTGATATTATATTAGATTTATTAAAATTTCTTCCAGAAGTAAAGATTTCAGTTGAATTTTTACAAAATCTGTTTAAGAATTTTCGGAAATTTAGACAGAAGGCAGAGGACACGAGGGAATCTAATGAAGATAAAATTGAAACTTATTTGCGTAAATTTACAGCAGAAGGAGGTATATGTGAATTTGATAGTTTATCTGAGTTGCTTACCAAATGTATCAATAAAATAAAGGAGGGTGGTAAAAAGGTCGTTCTTGTTATCGAAGATCTTGATAGAATAGACCCAGCCCATATTTTTCGGATTTTAAATGTCATTTCAGCACATCTTGATCGTGTGAATATTTTACCGGATGAGTACGATTGTAATCAACAAAATAACAAATTTAATTTGGATAAAATTATAGTCGTTTGTGATTACAATAACATAGAAAAGATTTTTCATCACTTCTATGGAAAAGAAACCGATTTTGAGGGATATATAAATAAATTTTCTACAACAAAACCGTTTCATTACTCATTAAAAAAGAATGTGCAGAAATATATTACAAAAAGGTTATCCCAAATATTTCAATCTCAGACCTATAAAAGAAACCCTATAAAATTTTTAGAGAAAGAATTATATACCAAGACTATAAGAGAATGTGTCTATATCTTGGATACAATAGAAGATGAGATTAAGCCAGGTTTTTTTTCTATGGAAAAATATAAAATTGATTCGGTTAATCCAGGAACAAAATTATTGATATTATTGAAGAGATTGGGTATAGATTTGAATTCGGTTGAATTTTCAAATAGAATTATAAAAGAAGATTTAAAAGAACTTACAAATATAATAGGTGTAAATTGGCTTTTAATTTATGATGGTGATTCGGAAAGAATGTGGATACCTAGCGGTAGGGGTATGCATACTAGTATACCTATATGTTTAAAAGAAGAAAATAACGTTATTCGCTCAATAGACTTTCGAGGAAATTTTTTTAATCCAAAAGAAATTATAGATGGGATAAAATGTATTTATGAGAAACTACAACCTTACATTAAATCATAAGATATTATTAAGTTTATTCTATTAATTAAAGTGAAATTATTATGGATTCAGACAATGTACATAGAGGTGTTCTTGGCGCGATATATGAATATAGAAACAGGAATATTATCGGAGGTGAAATACTTATTCTTGCGGTTCTGTTTGGGGTATATTTTTCGTCGTGGTGGGTATTTGGCGGTATTTTAATAGGTGGGGTCTTGATGCTTTTCATCCGGATTTTAAGTATCCTGCTTTGTGCGGTATTGACATTGGCCTGGGGAGGAATCGGTTTTGCCCTCGGTATGGGATTTGGCAGTGATGCGGCAGGGTATGTGCTGGCAGGAATAGGTCTGCTGTTAGGATATATAATACATTTTGGTATTCGTCATTGACAGAACTTGTTTTGGGGTACGGTGTACGTCCATTAAAAGGAACTCCGATGAAGCAGTTCGCTTCATCGGAGTTTTTGTTTTCATATATCTGGGATTGTTCCTTTTCCGATAACTTCACCATTCCTACAATGTTCGATGTCTCCGGGTGAAAATCCCATTTTTCCGATAGCGATATGCCGGATATAGTCCGTATGCTCCTGACCTTTGAAATTTTCGCCTGTGAGATTTCTGAAAATCATCTTAATACTTATCCCGTCATCACCGTTCAAGATGACTTTTCCGTTCTGTCTGATTGTTTCCATATTATTGAAATTTGTTTTTGTGGTTGTTATCGCAGATTGGAGCAGAGGTTTCTTTGCTACTTTCTTTGTCCGCCATTCTGCTCACTGAAAGAAAGTAGGGCGGCGAAAGCCGCCCGCTTCTCAAATACGGGTATCAAGTCCCGTCACCATATTGAAAACATTCTCCAGCATATCGCAATATATTCCTTCGTGCATTTCTATCTCCTTCGTCTTGCACTCAAATGTTTTCTTACTGAATGTCCTGCGGTAGAACCGCATATTGTAGAGGTCTGCCCCTGCATCATAGATGATGTCAAGGCGGTTGGCACTTGTCTTGTTCCTTGTAAGGCTCATCCGTAAGCCATTGCCCATATCTATGAAATCACGGCTACCCGTCATGGCGGTAAATCGTCTTCCGCCTATCTGCTGTAATATCGTCTTTGCTATCATATCCTTTGTTTTTAGGGTTTTAAGTGTTGGCGGTGTCCGCACCGCCAACACGTTCAACATTCCGTCATTCCGGCAATGGGTGTCTGACGTTGTAACCATTCCTTTACACATTCCATGTTGTACTTGCTTGTTATGACTGCCGTATGGCTGTCGGTGGCGGTGAAACGTGTGCTTTCATAACTGTCTATCCACCCTTTGAGGGTGTCGGTTCCCCACACTCCCTTGCGGTCAGCCACTTGTCCCGTGCTTCTCGGCACTCGTCCAATGTGGGTTTTACACAAGCGAACAATTCTCCGTCCGTGTGGCGGTAGTCGTACTGCACAAGTGTCCGCCTGCGTCTGCCGATACCCGTTTGGAAACGCTCGTATTTCTCCGTCCCTGCTTCCGTGCAGGTGCTTACTCCGTTGATGGTCATTCGTGTTGTCATAATCATCTATTTTTGAATAAATCTTTCCAAAATTCTCTCTTGTACGCCAAGTGCTTTGGCATAGACGCTCAACTGGGCGGCATAGTGTGTGCGGTAATAGCTTTTCTCCATTTCGTTCTTGGATTGTCCGATATGCGCCTTAATATCGTTCAAATGCCTTTTGACGATATACTTATAGTAATGATGCTTTCTCCTTATGTCCATATACCTATGTATTACGTTCCTAAAAATGTACTGACAGAACTCTGTTCTTCATCACCATGTTGGGATTGCTCGTGTAGCGTTGGTGCAGGTAGAAATGGTGTGAGCCGAAACCGTAAAGGAAAAACTTGTCAAGTCCGTGTTTCTCGGCAAACTCCTTCACACTCTTTCTCAATTCCCCCTCACTCGTTGTGAGAGTGAGGAGGTTTACAAATTCAATGAACAAGGCGGGGATTTTATCGTCCCACACACAAATCATGCTTTCAATTCTTACTTCCATATCAATGTTGTTTTAGGGTTTATGTTATGCCGCTTTCATCCGTTCACGGATAAGATTGGCGTTCTTGTTCACAAGGTCGATGATGCGGTCGTGGTATTTCGTATTGGAGTTGTGCAAGCCACGACTTTGCACCACTTGCAAAGTCTTCAGGGACACCTCTACCGTTTCAATCCGCTTGCCGTCAATGGCGGCGGAAAGGATGAGGGAGTTTTCCTTGAGGAAATAGGAGTTGGAAAAGACACAATGGTGCAGTTCCGTTCCTTCCTGCGCAAACTCCGCCACGCTCTCCAACACACGCACCTGCAATGTGCCATCTGTAAAGGCGATGCCGAAAAATACGCCTTTGAGTTTGCGGTACGCTTCCTCATGTTCCTTTGCCTTGCGGATGCGTTCCTCCAGCTTCTCTCGCTCTATCTGTATATTGCGCTTGCGCACCAGTCTGTCGTGTTCGGCTTTGAGGTTTTGGGGGCAGACGTATTTCGGGCTGTTCGTGTCCTTGCCGAAGTGTCGCAGGAGGTCTATGGTGTCACGCCACATAGAGCCGTCAGAAATGGTATAGCCGTTGCGGATACATATCTTGATTGACGCCCAATACTCCCCGATATTGAACGAGCGGTGCAGGTAGTAGCGCAACATGGGATATTGCCCTGCTTTCAACAGCGTTTCCGCACGGCTGTCGGAAAGGATGCCTTTGAAAAGGTCGTAAGGCAGGATGTTGTGGTATTCATCCGTGAAGCCGTTGCGCTTCACTTCGGGGATGAAACGCTGTCGGGGATAGGTGCATACCGGATTTATGTCGTATGCACGGGTTTCTTGCTTCTTGCGCACCTCCATGTCGCTGTATTCATTCCATAGGTCGTAGTAGAACAAGGACATACTACGCAGACGGGCAACGGTCGTTGTCCTGCCGTTGGGGGCAATCCACCTCTGTACCACTTCAAGGACGGAATACCCGGCAGGCTGTCCTGCCTTGTATCGGGACTTGACGGAGAAGAAGCGTATCACTTGGTACTGCTTACAGGTGGTGACAATGGAGAAATACTCCATATCGCTGAAAACGCTCTTTCGGGTGCGCAACGCTTCCAACTCCATACCGCAACGGGGGCAGGTGCATCCGCAAACGGTGTCCGCAAGGTCGTGGTCGCTTTTCCACGAATGTCCGCACTCGATGCAGATGTTCGTGCCGTTTGCCCTCTTGACTGCGTAATGCTTGAAGCAATGGCGGAAAGCGTATGCCTTTTGTTCTTCGGTCAATCTCGGTAGTCGCTTGCTCAGACGTGCGACTTCCTGCTGTATGCGTGTTCTCGGTTTCATGGTCAAAAGTCGAATAATGAGAGTTGGGTCATGTTTTTTTGCTTGGGGGCGGCTTTGGGCTTGTTGCGGTTCTGCAACCTGCGGAGTTCTTCCTCTTGGTATCTGCGGACAGCGTTCTGACGTGCTTCCGCCTTTTCCTCCGCCGTGAGTTCCACAACATGGTTTACCACCACTTGGCAGGAAATGGGATTGCCCACCTCTATCTCGTTTTCGTCATAGTAGTGTACGGCTTGCCCGAATATCTCTCCATCCGTGAAGCCGTTGCAACCGCTTTTCTGTACATAGTTCAGAATGTAGGTCACGCACTCGTTTATGTTCTTGGCAGGGTTGCGGTAGTTCTTCGCAAAGAGCGCATCTTCCTCCGCACGCTGTTCCAGATACATCTGTATCGTTCTCTTGAAATGGTCTGTTCCTTTCATATCGCTGTCGTTTTTAAATTGTCTGTTTAAGTATCTCTCTCCAATAGGTCGGCTCCACCTCGCTGAGGAGGAAGTCCATGAAGTCCCTCCGTGCTTCCTTGTTCAGTTCGTGGTAGAGTTCACGGAACACGGATATGTTGCCGTTGATGTACGTTTCCACCATATACACGAAGATGTTGTCCACCTCGTAATATCTGCACTGCTGCGCTGCCGTCTTGCTGTTTCTCTTTGCCATATCGGTAAGGGTTAAAGGGTGAATAACCAAAGGATGAAGCCGAAGAAGGCAATGGTGGAAAGGATAAATCCCGTAACCCCTATTATTATCCGGTATATACTCCTAATAATATCCCAAAGGAAATTTCCGATGATACCTATAACTTCCGATATGCTCCGTAGAATGAAAAAACATATGGCAAGTACGGTGAAGTGTAAAATACGCTTGAAAGTAATCGGCATATTCATATCTTGTATTTTGAATCGTTTATAATTTACCGTCATCGGTATAGCTATAATAATTATCACTACTTACAATCAAATGGTCGTGCAGTGTGATGTCCATAATTTTGGCAGCATCCTTTACTTGTTTGGTCAACATGTCATCCTGGATGCTCGGTAATAATTGTCCGGTGGGATGGTTATGCGCCAATATAATGGCTGAACTATGTGTGAGTAAAGCTATTTGCAGAATTAAACGTATATCAACCACAGAGCTGTTTATTCCTCCTTCTGAAATGGTAGTAATACCCATTACTTGGGAATCTCTGTTGAGTGCAATCAGTTTCACATATTCTTTGTATTCGATTGTATTGGGGTCGAATGCTTCCTTTATCAGTAAGTTATAGGCATCTTGTGAGCATGTGATTCTGTATCTGTTTTCTGCCTTTACTTTCGGTTTGTAACAGATTTTTATTTCGCTGACTTGTCGAAAGTTGATGTTTGTTTTCATTTTGACCTCCTTTATTGATGCGGATTTGGGAGTTGAGGGAGTGAGTTTCCAAACTTTATCTGCTTCCCGTTTATCCGACATTTTTTTTGATGCGTCTTTCGGTCGTATCGGTCGTTTCGTTTCAGGGGCTTCTCGGTGTAGAGGTTAGGAGATACAAGGTTTTGGAAAACAAATACCTCGCTGACGCAGGGAAGATTTTTTTACAAACCGTAAGGCCTCGACCTTGTATCTCCGTACAGACCTCGTAAACACCTTCGCTCCTGTAACGTAATGACGACACCAAATGACCGACAGACAGCAAACATGGAGGTAAACGGTCTGAAAGCAGATTCTGAAAATACAAAACACAGCATTTTTATAGAATAAGAATATGTATGGTTTCAAAAACTGAAATTATGGGAAATAGGATGGATTTAATTTATACAATGATTTTATTTCATTAGAAATATATAATATGCCATATTCTTTTTATATATATACTGAATTCATAAAATAAAAATAAAGTATGGGTAAAAACAGTATAATCGGATTAATATCAGGGACCTAATTCAAGGAAAGGATTTTCTATGAATTAATGAATATCGTGTGCCGCTGTTCCTGATTTTTTAAGAAATAAATCACCTCCCTTTCCCTTTGTGGGTAAGGGTAAATATTATTTGTATGCTTAATAATCGGGATTTATAATTAAATGATAAATAAATGACACATCATATAACAATAGAAAATTTGGTAGAGATAGCCTCTGCTGCCGTAACCGAAGAATTACTTCATGAATTTAATCGGACGCTTCAGTCTTTTTGTGATGAAGAGGAGAATTGTACAGTTATTTTTCGCACATTGCGTTATACTCGAATCCGTTTGTGCTCTTTACGGAAGTATTTGCCGGACCGGAATCCTCAGATTCGTTTTTTGGATGTCGCCATTGCTGATATTACGACGGAACTGGATTTATTACAACGTTATGGAAAAGTCCATCCGTTGCCGGAGTCGTTGCATGAATGGAATGGCACCTTAATAGATTATGTGGAATTGATTTATGGATTACAAGAAGTGGGATGTATTGATAACGGAAAGATAACAGTTACGGAATTGGCTTCTTTTTTTAATCGTATGTTTGGCATGACAATAAAAGAGAGTCATTTTTATAATGCTTATACAGATATGAAGCGTCGTAAAAATGATAGCCGTACTTATTTTATTGATAAAATGCGAGAGAGCTTAAATCATCGTATGGAACAAGATGATTTAAAAGAAATACAACGAAAATAGCAATTAGAGATTAGAACGCGGATTGAAAGTTTATCGGCATTCTTTAATTGTAGCAAAGTAGTAAATGGAAAACGGCGAAAGAGCATCAAATTCTTTCGCCGTTTCTCAACTAATTGGCCTTGCCGGTATGAATCGGGATTTGTAGAATAATGGGACGTAGCGGTTTTGTTTTCAACGCTTGGAGAACTTGTTCTCCAAGCCACCGTCGAAACGCCTTGCTTGAGTCGCTGTCAATCCGAAAACTAAGAGCGACAACCATATCGAGATTATAATATTCGGTAACACACCGTCTATTCCCGAATATTTTCATCTGTTTCGTTCTTACTTCGTATTCATACAGCATTTGTTCGGCAAATATCTTTTTAATATGCCGTTCAATGCTTGCGGTTGTAACATAAAAGAGCGAAGCGATTTCTTCGGCGGTCATTTGTATGCTCCCTTCTGGAGACAAAACAACCGTAACACGTTTTTTTTCTATGCTAATAATTCCCCGTTCCATGACTATGCCTCCAATGCTATTTTTTCGATTTCTTTTAATTGTCCTGACAATGCCTGCATGTCCCGACCGATTTTATCGTTAGTAATACGGGCGTAAATTTGGGTTGTGGTGATGTTCGTATGCCCTAGCATTTTTGAAACCGTCTCTATGGGTACGCCTTTTGTCAACGTCATAGTCGTAGCGAACGTGTGCCGGGCCAGGTGGAACGTAATGGTCTTTGTAATTCCGCATACATCGGCAATTTCTTTCAGATAGGAATTGAGTTTTTGGTTACTCAATACAGGGAGTAACCGTCCGTCTTTCATAGTCCCTTCATATTTTTTCAAAATGGCCAGCGGTACTTTTAATAACGGAACGGTTACAGCAGTGTTCGTTTTTTGGCGTGTCGTCATGATCCACAATTTGCCGTCGAAGGAAGAGCGGATATTGTCTTTGGTTAAATTCCGCACGTCGATATAGGCCAATCCGGTAAAGCATGAAAAAATGAAGATGTCGCGTACCTGTTCCAAGCGCTTGCAGGCAAACTGCTTTTTCAGGATTTTTTTGATTTCCGGCTCGGTCAGATAACCCCGATCGACCCTTTTCAAACGGATTTTATAGTTGATGAACGGATCGGCAAAAATCCAGCCGTTATTTTTTGCCAGGATGATAATCATACGGAATGTCTGCATGAATTTGGCGGTCGTATTTTCATTGCATAGGCTCACCGTGCGTAGATAGGTCTCAAAATCTGTAATAAACATGTGCGAAATCTCTTTGAGGGCAATATCCTTAACCCGATATTTCGCTTGCATGAATTCCTCCAACCGTCGCATACAACGGTCGTATTTGGCATATGTGGCTGCACTTTTGCTGATGCCCACTAATTTTTGTACATCTTCATTGTGCTTGCGGAATGTTTCCAGAAGTGTCTGTTGGCGGACGGTTATCCCTAAAAAGGCATTGCGCACTTTTTCGGCCGTTACATAGGCTTCGTGCGTTTCGATGTCACGGAAATGATTCCTCAATGATGTCCGGATCTCGTCTAATAATGAATTAAGCCGATGTGCATTCCATGAATTCCCGTTCATTTTTTGGCTTTTTACATTCCATAGGGTGGGGTCCACCTCCAATTTGGAGCTAAATTGCGCCGATTCGCCGTTGATTGTCAGGCGAATCATAATACCTGCCTTGCCTTCTTTGTTTACTTGATTCTTCCGTACATAGAAAAGAATCCTGAATGTACTTTTACTCATAATTAACCTTGTTTTTGTTCCCATTGAATTTGCATCAAAGGAATTGTTAATAATTGGGTTATGAGCAGACACTTTTTAGACAATAAGCGACATATCAGGAACTTATCACAAAAATCGTTACTAAAATCATCGTTCCATTTTTAGTAACGATTTAGTAACGAAACTTTGTCTTTTAGGGGCTTTTTTGTGTCTTTTCGATGTCTTCGATAAGCAATAAAAAATCCCGTAAAACCTTGATTTTACAGGATTTGTCTTGTTTTGACCCTCTGTTGTCTTCGAGGCTCAGCGGAGAGAGGGGGATTCGAACCCCCGATACCCTTTTGGGGTATACCCGCTTTCCAGGCGAGCCAGTTCAGCCACTCCTGCATCTCTCCATTGCAGCGGTGCAAAGATAGGACAAAAAGTAAGAAACAGAAACTAAAAAGCAAAAAAAATATATTCATCTCTTATTTTGGAAAGAATAACCGGAAAAATCCGGAAGTAAATTTTTATTCTTGTTCTTTGTTTCGGACGAAATATAGAATAAATGTGAAAAAATTTAATATTTTTTAAAAATAATGGATAACATTAACTAAAAACTACTATTTAATTTCATTTTTCTTTATTCGTATAACAAATTATAACTTTTAGTTTTATCAAATAGATGCGTAACTAATATTTGTTTAAGCTAAACAATTTATTCTTTAAAATTAAACAGTATGGATAAAGAGATGATTAAGCTTTATTTCCCTTATGGAATAAGGGTGGCAGCCAATGGTTGCTATAAAGAAACTTCGAAAATAACAACATTGTTGGACAACTCATTTCTCGTGAAAGATTGCTGGGAACATAGTCAGGAAATTCCTTACGATACTGACGAATATAAATTGATTTTGCATCCCGTCACGGTGGAACATCTTTACACTCCTTTGCGGGTAAATTATCAGAAATTGATTGTTGCGGATTATCTTTGCACGATTGTTTATGAAAATATCAAAGACATTCTCCCCTCTGATAACTCGGACTGGTTGGTGGAAATGATTGTCAGTTACTTTAACGATAGGACACCTTGCCCGTTTTCAAAAAGTACCATGAGTAAACTTTATTCCGCTTTGTATGCCTTGCATTTTGACGTCTTCGGTTACATTGACCGGAACCAGGCAAGAAATGTATGTGAAATGAACTACGATTCTTACGAATTCGATAAAATACTTTTATAATATCGGGATAGCGGCAAAAACAAAGGCGTACTGAAATTCTTTTTCCAGTATGCCTTTGTTTGTTACTTGGGAATTACGGATTTTGCAGCAACTTCATCAGCTTATCCAACTTGGGAGCCATGATAATCTCCGTACGGCGGTTCAGACTGCGGCCTTCGGCACTTTCATTATCGGCGACGGGCATAAACTCGCCTCGGCCTGTGGGCTGAATCTGCAAAGGCTTTACATGATGTTCCTGGGTCAGAATGCGGACGACGGAGGTTGCACGGATAACGCTTAAATCCCAATTGTCCTGGAATTGTACCGTGTGGATCGGCTTCGAATCCGTATGTCCTTCGATAAAAACATCAATATCATTCTGTTTATTCAGCACCTCTGCCAATTTCGCCAGTGCTTCCTTGCCTCGCTTGTCCACTTTCGCGCTTCCCGATTCGAACAAAAGTTTGTCCGACATCGCCACATACACCTTGCCTTCATGTTGCGTGACACTCAGTTCGTCGCTTCCGAATCCCATCAACGCATCTTGCACATTCGACAGCAGCGTGTTCATCGTCTCCTTCTGGGCATGGGTTATTTCCTCCAGCTCCCGGATAGTGTTTTCCCTTTCCCGCAACTCCCGGCTTTTTTCGTCCAGCAAGGCATTCAGCTTCTCCTGCTCCGATTTGTTGGAAAACAACAACTTACGGTAAGCCTGTAGCTTCCCGCCCAATTCTGCCGTATCGCTTGTCAGATTTTCCACCCGCTCCGATAAAGCGTTTTTATCCGCCTGACAGCTTTTGAGCTGGGAACGCAGGCCTTCCTCCCTTTCGAGAGAAGCGATACGTCCGTTCTCGGCAATAAGATATTTCTTTTTGGAAACACACGATGTGCTGCACAACGTGGCTGCCAATACAAAAATCCAGCATAACTGTTTCATAACCTCTGATTCAATATGTTAAAATTTCCACTCCGCTATCGGTGATGAGAATCGTATTCTCCCATTGGGCGGAAGGCATTCCGTCTTCTGTGAGCACCGTCCACTCATTGTCGGAATCGACATATACTTCATAACCGCCCATGTTAATCATGGGTTCGATGGTAAAAACCATGCCGGGTACCAGCAGCATGCCGTGCCCTCTTTTACCCACATGTTCCACCTCCGGTTTCTCATGAAATTGCAACCCCACGCCATGGCCGCAGAAATCCCGCACCACCGAATAGCCGTTCGCCTCCGCATGGCTTTGTATGGCTTCTCCGATATCACCCAGAAATCCCCAGGGCCTCGCAGCGGCCACCCCGCGCTCCAAACACTCCTTGGTGACCTCCACCAAACGTTTCCAGCTCGGACGGACCTTTCCGATCATAAACATACGTGAGGCATCGGAATAATATCCCTCCAGAATCGTCGATACATCCACATTGATAATATCTCCTTCCTGCAGCACAATATCGTCGTCCGGTATCCCGTGGCACACCTCTTCATTAATGGACGTACACACGCTTTTCGGGAAACCCTCGTAATTCAGCGGGGCGGGAACAGCACCGTGCGATACGGTGAAATCATACACCAGCCGGTCGATTTCACCCGTCGACATCCCCGCACGTATATGTTCCGCCACCATATCGAGCACAGCGGTATTAACGGCTGCACTGCGTCGTATACCTTCAATCTGCTCCGGCGTCTTAATCATCTTCTTCGAAGGGACAACATGTCCCGCACGCCTGTAATGGCGCAGCTTTTCATCCAAATCCGTTTTCTCGCTCAAACTTCCGAACAATTTCATGATTCTGTCATTTTAAAGACAAAAATAGTGATATTTTCCTATCATTATTCACTCATTCCTCTTTCCTCTTTTCCGCCTTTTAACTTTTTCAACTTCTTTTACTCTTCAACTTTTTTCTTACCTTTGCCCTGCTATGATGAGAATAAGCGTATTCCGTCGCAGCGGACATATTTGATTGAAGCGTTTAGCTTTATCCTCATTCTGAAAATCGCCAATTTTCAACATCGAAGGATAAGCAGCACAAACGCTCACGTTTGCCGTATATATTTCCTATATACCCGGTCAAGCGTGGGTAACTGTTTATTTCGATGTGGGTGTTTGGCGATACCTCAGAATGGATAAACTAAAGTTCCCACGCTTTTTTATTGTCATTAACCAGCCTTTCCGGGGACTTCAAGGTGCTAAGTAATTTTCGTGTATGAAGAAATTATTTGGATGTGTCTGTGTGTGTCAAGTATTATTGCCCGTGTTATTGTTGTTGTGTACAATAGCGGGCGTCAAAGCGAACAACATCCGTGTGGAGGGCAAAACGCGAGTCGTGAGTATCGTTAACGATACGGCTGTTATCGAAGTCACCCTTCGTTGGGACAACTCCTGGCGGGATGATTTCAATTGGGATGCCGCGTGGGTGTTCTTTAAGTTTAAGAAACGGGGATTGGAAAACCCTTGGCAGCATGCTTACCTTTCTTCTTCCGGTCATGTATTGAGCAATGCTGCCGGTAACGAGGGAGGCGGTTACGCTTACATGGTGGGTGCCAACGCCGGAAAGGTCAACGGATTGTACGTCATGCGTAACGGAATCTCAGAGGGAAATGTCAGTGTTCGATTACAGGCGAAATGGCCTCTTAACGGAACAGGTTTAACAAAAAGTGATTTCGGTAATGCTCTGAATGAGATTTACGTTGCCGTTCATGCCATCGAAATGGTCTACATCCCTTACAACAGCTATTACTTAGGGGACGGGGCGTCCAATAATATGCTGATATCTAATCAAGAAATTGCAAATCAAGGGTATTGTACAACTTCTAGTATATATAATGGTTATCCTGCTTCAAACGCAATATCTGGCAATTCCAGCTATTGGTGTTCTGCTGGAACCGGAAATGAGGAATGGTGGCAGATAAAACTTGCAACTCCTTGCACAATAACCTCTTTTGCATTGGGTGTTTATGCTTCGGTACAATACGGATATTTGGAAGGTTCAAATACAGGGTTGAGTGGAGATTGGAAAACTTTATGGTCAGGAGGGAACAATTGTTTTCCGGTTACGTCTTCTTATCCTTTTTCTACTTATCTGACGGTTGTTTCTCCCGGCTCTTACACTTACTATCGTATTCGAATGAAAAGCAGTAGTTATAGCGGGATTTACAATATTTCTTTGAAGTCACAGGGAAGTCCGATACTTATTAATTCAGAGAATATTTTAATGTTGGGAATAAAAGGTGATAATAATCTTGTTTCCCTTTCCGCTTCTTATCCGAAAGGATATGCCGGTTTTTACGTAATGAAATACGAGACGAGCCAGGAGCAGTATGTAGAGTTCCTTAATTCTCTGACCCTCGACCAGCAGAAAGCGCGGGTAGCAAACAACAACTTCTCTACTATGAAGAGAGGGGATTACGTCTTCGGGGACATTACCCAACCAAGTAATAGAAACGGCATCGTATTCGTGGAACAGCGTACCCCAATCGCTCCTGTGGTTTTCGGTAACAATCTCAATCCCAATAACGACCTTTTCAGTACGGACGATGGTCAGACCTTGGCTTGTAATTACATGAGCATCGAAGACATGATAGCGTATTGCAGTTGGAGCGGTTTGCGCCCCATGAGTGAATTGGAATACGAGAAGGCTTGCCGTCGTCCTTATCCTCAGTTGCCGGAAGCGGGAGAGTATGCCTGGAATAGCAACACAGGAGTAAACTCCTTGAACGGTCTGAGCGATTTGGCTTATTTGGGTGATGAGCGGGAAGTGGCGAACAACGCTTCCCGGAATGTGAACGGCGGTACAAACAACCGGCTTTCCGGTCCCGTACGTTGCGGAATGTTTGCCACGTCTTCGACCTCACAATTACAATCGGGCGGAACGTATTGGGGAGTGATGGACATGAGCGGTAATTTAAAGGAATTATGCGTAAGTGTGGGGAATCCCAATTTCAATGGTAGTAGTTGTGGAACAGGCGTGTATAACCCTGCTTATTGGAATACGGCAGTAGGTAGCTACGGCGTTCGTGGTGGCGGCTTCTCTTCCCCCGACAGTCTGTTACGTACTTCCGACCGTACGGAGGCAATGGATTACTTCACGACGATTACCCAACGGGACAGCACGGTGGGATTCCGCGGTGTATACAGCCTGTCGGGTATCAAGATTGACGGAGGAAAAATCAAGAGTGACACCGTTTGTTCAGGAGGTGAAAAAAATATCTTGAATCTGCAATCTGCTTTTTGTGCCGACTTGCCGAATGTGCGTTTCCAATACACATGGTACGTCAAAAAACCGGGAGAAACAGTCTATGAATTGGTCGAAAATGCCATAGGGGAAAGTCTGCAATATGAGGTGGAGAATACAACTCCTTCGACCGTCGTCTACCATTTTAAACGTGTGGGGGAATGTGCCATGGGAATTGCGGAATGCGAAACAAGCTTATATATTCTTCCTGTCCCGTGGACTGAAAGCTTGGAAACCTATGCCAATGTTTACCCTTCTTTTACCGTTACTTCAAATTGGGGAGGCATGTCTCAGACACACTGGAAATTGGAAAATCCCCCGGCAGGAATATCCATTGCTGCCAATAGCGGACTCGTGTCGGGATTGGATGCTAATTCTATATTTAAGGTGGACGTGACCGTCTCATCGGATAGATGTCCGGGACAGGAATGGAGAAAGACATTGGAGGTGATACGTCAGTTTAAATATACAGGTGCGGCCCAGTCAATCACATTGAAAGCAGATAAATACAAGATAGAGTGTTGGGGTGCCGGTGCCTATAACAGTAGTGGCGGATATACGGCCGGTGAAATCGCTTTCAATACGACAACGACCTTGGCGGTATATGTAGGTCAAAGATTAGGTTCCGGTAATGGGACATCCTTTAATGGCGGGACAGGAAGTTCCGGAGGTTGGCCGGGAGGAGGGGCCAGCGATATACGGTTGGTGCTGAATGCGAATTGGAAAGATTTTGCCAGCTTAAAATCAAGAATAATGGTAGCGGCAGGCGGGGGTGCGGCTTCGGGATATGGAGGTGCCGGTGGCGGTCTTGTTGGGTATAGTGGCGGGGTAACCACCGGAGGGTCACAGACAACCTGTGGAAGCCGTCAAAGTACCGGATACCTCAGTGCCGGATTTGGATATGGAGGTGGAGGCTGTGGGGGAGGAGGAGGATATTATGGGGGTGGAGCTGCGGCCTGTGCGAACGGTGCCGGTGGCGGCTCCTCATTCATTTCCGGTCATAACGGTTGTAACGCGATTAGCGCTTCTTCTACGGCATCCAATATCATTCATACCGGACAGCCCAACCATTATTCCGGATTCTACTTTACAAATACGGTGATGATTGATGGGGCCGGCTACCAATGGACAACGCAAAAAGGTACTTATGTCGGCATGCCGAACCTGACGGAAACCGGTATGATGATTGGGAACAGCGGAAACGGACAAGTGAATATCCGTCCGTTACCATAAATTTTTGTCTATAAAAATACGGAAATAAATAGGATAGGAAAATTATAACCGCCGGCATTACGCACGGCGGTTATAAAGTTTTTTGCAAACTTGATTAAAATATTATAATTTTGCACGCTTTAAACAAATACCCCTTGGGGGAAACATCCCTCTAAAGGCAAACAGAACCTTAAAATCAGTTATTATTCATCATGGAGTGGTTGAGCACACTGTTATTCGGAACCGGGATAGGACATTCCATCCTCTTGATTTCCGTCGTTATATTCATAGGAATCCTCTTGGGAAAAATTAAAATAGGGGGAATATCCCTCGGCATCACCTGGATACTCTTCGTCGGCATCATTTGCAGCCATTTCGGTTTGCGCATGGATCCGCAGGCGCTTCATTTCCTCCAGGAATTCGGATTGATACTCTTTGTCTACTCCGTCGGATTGCAGGTAGGCCCCGGCTTCTTCTCCTCCTTTAAAAAAGGCGGCGTCACGCTCAACCTGCTGGCAACGGCAATTATTCTGCTGGGAGTACTTGCCACCTACATCATCCATGTGATAACCGGATTGCCGATCACCACCATGGTGGGCATCCTTTCCGGCGCCGTGACCAACACCCCCGGACTGGGAGCGGCCCAACAGGCATATTACGACATGAAAGGCGTCGAAATGCCCTCCATCGCCATGGGATACGCCGTGGCTTATCCGTTGGGAGTGATTGGCATCATCCTGGCGATAGTACTGATTCGCTACATATTCCGCATATCCTTCGATAAAGAAACCGAAGCCGCGCAAAACCAGGCCACGGAACAGGCATCCAAAGCCACCCACATCTCCCTCCTGGTGAAAAACCCTGCGCTCTTCGGAAAAGAAATATCCGAAATCGCCGCCTTGATTGATAAAAAATTTGTCATATCCCGTATCCTTCATCCCAACGAAGACCTGGAAATCGCCAAGCCCCGCACACACTTGGAAAAAGACGACAAACTCTTCGTCATTGCCGCCCGGCAGGACTTGAATGCCATTATTGCCTTCATCGGCGAAAGAATAGAAATGCACCGGGCAGAATGGGAGAAACTGGACGACAAACTGGTATCCCGCCGTATCGCCATCACCCGGAGCGAAATCAATGGAAAAACCTTGGGGCAACTGCATCTCAGGAACGGTTTCGGGGTCAACATCACCCGGGTCAACAGGGCGGGAGTGGACCTGGTGGCTCATACAGGCCTCCAATTGCAGATGGGCGACCGCCTTACAGTTGTTGGGGCGGAGAGAGACATCGAAAACGTAAGCAAAGTATTAGGCAACTCCCTGCGGCGTCTGCGGGAACCCAATCTTGTTCCCATCTTCTTGGGGATAGCCTTGGGAATCCTGATAGGAAGCATCCCCTTTGCTTTCCCCGGCATACCGCAACCCGTCAAATTGGGACTCGCCGGAGGCCCCTTGATTGTGGCCATATTAATCAGCCGCTTCGGCCCCCATTACAAACTGATCACCTACACCACGATGAGTGCCAACCTCATGCTGCGTGAAATCGGTATATCCCTCTTCCTGGCGTGCGTCGGATTGAATGCGGGCGCAGGCTTCGTGGATACGGTCGTGAACGGCGGGGGATGGTCGTGGATAGGCTACGGCTTTATCATCACCTTCCTGCCTCTGATGATTGTCGGAACAATAGCGCGCGTAGTATATAAAATCAACTACTTCACCATCATGGGACTCATTGCCGGAAGCACCACCGACCCGCCTGCCCTGGCCTATTCCAATACCACCGCAGGCAACGACATGCCTTCGGTCAGCTACGCCACCGTATATCCCTTGACAATGTTTTTGCGGGTACTCACCGCGCAGGTATTGGTCCTGTCATTTGTATAGGCGGGAAAAAAGTCAGGCCTTCGTCCTCCGGCTTTTCAACAGACGGATACTCTGCTGGCGGCGTTTCCTCTTGTACTTGCTGTATATACCCAAAACAAGCAGCGCGCCGAAACACACGAAAATAAACGTCAGGATACCGGGGTTCAGATTATCGCCTTTCACATTCGACCACATATCCAGCACCGCTTCAGTGGCGTCGCCGAAATCCCGTTCCATGGCGCATTTCTCCATAAAACGCTTGTCCGGATACATCGTGTGCCTCACCTTCAGGGCTTTGCCCGCCTCACCGAAAAAATAACTCACATCCGAACAGGCCGACAGCGTCGAATCCTGCACATATTCCATAATCTCCGGCGAAGAAACCGCACTCACATACCCGATTTCCTCCATATTCCGGATGGCTATATCCGGACGGCACATATAATTGATAAAATAACTCGCCGCCTTCACATTCTTCGCATACTTCGGTATCGCCCAGCAATCATACCACACCGTACTTCCTTCCTCCGGAATCGCATAGGCGAGTTCCGTACCTATAGCCCCGGCTTCCTGAATCGCCCACTCCGCATCCCCGCTCCACGTCATATTCAGATACAACTTCGACTTCGTCATCATCTCCTTCCCGAAATCCGCCTCCCAGCCCGCCAGCAAAGGCTTCATCGCTTTCATGTAAACCTCCACCGTGTCGATGGTTGCCTGGCTGTAATCATTCATCAGTGCATCGACGCTGACCTCCCCCCGGGCAAGCCCTTCCCGGTTCGCATAAATAATACACGTCCCGTACACATCCCGGTAACTGTCCTTCATCAGAATCTTGCCTCTATACTTCGGATTCCACAGACACGCCCACGACTGCACATCCTCCTCCGCCACAAACTTCGGATTATACAACAACCCTGTTGTACCCCACATATACGGGACCGCATAATCCGAAGTCCTCCGGCCGCGGCAATCCAGCTTCGAAAGCTCCTGCGTGATATAAGGTGCGATATTGCGGGTATAATCCGTACTGTCGCCGAAATGGCGGCGGATAGGGAGAAGCAGGTCCTTCTTCATCATCCGTTCGATAATATAATCCGACGGGCACACCAGGTCAAAATCCTCCTTCCCGCGGGCAATCTTCGTCAGCATAATTTCATTGATGTCGAAAACCTGATATACGATACGGAGCTCCTCTCCGGTCTGCTCCTTATACCACGCCTTAAAATCGTCCAGTACACTTTCGTCGATATAATCGCCCCAATTGTATATCTTCAGCGTAGACAGGCGTCTTTCGGAATGGGAATGGCAGGATACAAACCCCGACACGACAAACGCCAGGCCTGCCAAAAAACAGAAAACACTCTTATTTTTCATGAGTAGCGGATTTCTTTGCTCTCTGATTCACAATGAAAAGCAACACAAGTACGACAATAAAAATCAGCGACGTCAACGGGCGCAACTCCGGCGTCAATCCCCCTTTGCGCGCATCGGCATAAATATACGTGGAAAGCGTTTGCAACCCCTCATTCCCGATAGTGAAAAGACTCACCACAAAATCATCGAACGAAAGCGTGAACGTCAGAATAAAACCGCTGATAATCCCCGGCTTGATTTCCGGAAAAATCACCTTCCGCAAAGCCTGCATCGGAGTGGCTCCCAAATCGAGCGCCGCCTCATAAAGGCTCGGATTCATCTGTTGCAGGCGGGGCAACACACTGAGCACCACATAAGGCACACAAAAAGAAATATGGGCTAAAACCACCGTCACAAATCCCTGGCTCACCCCCAGGCTGACAAAAAGGAGAAACAACGAAACACCCGTGATAATCTCCGGATTCAGAATCGGGATATTATTCAGAAACAACACCGTATTCCGCGCCTTGCGGCGGAGATTGAAAATCCCGATGGCTGCCAGGCTCCCCAAAACCGCCGACGCCGACGCCGCGATAAAAGCGATCGCAAACGTATTGAGCAACGTGACAAACAGCGAATTATTCACCCCGCCCGAAAACAGCGACTGGTAAAGCTTCGTCGAAAACCCTGTCCAGTTTCCCAGCACCTTCGCCTCCGTAAACGAAAAAACAATGATAATCAGAATCGGAGCATAGAGAATCGCCAGCAAAAGCCACACATACAACTTGGCAAACAGATGCTTCATATCAGCCCTCCTTCCTCGCCCGACTTATCGTCCGTAAACAGACTGCTGACACCGATGAGCAACAGCATCACCAGCGAAATGGCCGCCCCGTAATTCCACATTCCGTTATTTATATTTTCCTGCACGGTAGTTCCCAGCAACTTGATATTATTCAACGTCAGCAACTCCGCAATGGCAAAAGTCGACACCGTCGGCATAAAAACCATCAGAATCCCGCTCGTCACGCCCGGCATAGACAAAGGAAGCGTCACGCGCGTAAACACCTTCATCGGACAGGCTCCCAGGTCCTGTGCCGCCTCCGTCAGGCTGTGGTCCGTTTTATTGAGCACATTGTAAATCGGATAAATCATGAAAGGCAGGAAATTATAGACCAACCCGAAAATAAGGGCGCCTTCGCCCAAAGGAAGCTGTAAAAAATCGAACAGCGCCACCGTCGCCAACGTGCGGATAAGCGTATTAATCCACATCGGCAGGATAAAAAGCATCACGATGACCGAAGTCGAACTGAAAATATTACGGCTCAATATCCATGCCACCGGATACCCCACCACCAGGCACACCAACGTCGTAATCAGGGCAATGCCTACGGAATAAACAAACGTATTCACCGTCTCGCTGTGGTGGATGAACTTCTGGAAATTCGCAAGACTGAACTGCCCTTCGGCATCCGTAAACGCATAAATCGCAATCAAAATCAACGGGGTAACAACAAAGACCAGCAGAAAAACCGCATAGGGGATAGTCCAGTTCCTCTGCACCCCGAATCGTCCAAATTGTCTTCTTTTCAATCCGGTAAATTTAAAGGTGAATCACTCTGATATGTTCCGGCAGAATGCTGATGCCTGCCTTATCGCCGTCGTCCCACACATCCTGTGTATCGACATATATATTCTCGTCCCAGTCGGTCAACACCGTCAGGTGATAACGGTCACCCTTGTAGAGAATGTATTTCACCTCCCCCTCAATCATCCCCTCATTGTCCAGCAGCTCCACATGGCCGAAATCCACCTCCACCTTCACCTTTTCGCCGGGTTCGAAACCGTGAACCTCCTGGCATTCAAACTCATGACCCAGAAACTCCACATGCGAAGAATCAATCAGCTTCCCTTCAAACGTATTGCACAGCCTCTCTTTCTTCATCACGTGAATATCAAAAGGCTTCACGGACAGTCCCACCGTGGCACCCGCATTGAAACTGTTATAATCATGCACCAGCAGCTCATAGCCGTCCTCCGTCAGCACCGTCAGCTCATAATGGACCCCTTTGAAGACCACAGACTGGATTTTACCGGAAAGCATACCGTTCGACGGATTCTCAAAAACCACAATATCCTCCGGACGCAACACCACATCCACCGGAGTATGCTCCCCGAACCCCTTGTCCACACATTTGAAATCGTGATTGGCAAACCGCACCAGCTCATCCTCAATCATCTCGGCATTCAGGATATTGCTGGCGCCGATAAAATCCGCCACAAAAGAATTGGCAGGCTCATTATACACATCCATCGGAGAGCCCGTTTGCTGTATCGCCCCTTCACTCATCACCACCACCGTGTCGCTCAGAGTCAAAGCCTCCTCCTGGTCGTGCGTCACATATAAAAAAGTAATCTTCAGATTCTTGTGCAATTCCTTCAGCTCCATCTGCATATCCTGCCTCATTTTGAGGTCCAGCGCGGAAAGAGGCTCGTCCAGCAACAACACCTCCGGTTCATTGACAATAGCCCGGGCAATGGCCACCCGCTGTTGCTGTCCCCCGGACAGAGAATCCACCGAACGGTACTCGTAATCGGTCATACTCACCATTTTAAGCACCCGCGCCACCTTCCGGTCAATCTCCTTGCGCGGCAGCTTCTTCAGCTTCAAACCGAAAGCAATATTGTCATATACATTTAAATGCGGAAACAATGCATATTTTTGGAAAACCGTATTCACCGGACGTTTGTAGGGAGGAACACCTGTAATCTCCTTGCCGCCGATGAAAATCTGTCCCGAAGTCGCCGGAAGGAAACCGGCAATCAGACGCAGCAACGTGGTCTTCCCACAGCCCGAAGGGCCCAGTATAGTCACAAATTCCCCCTTCCGTACGGAAAGATTGATATTGTCCAATACCACTTTGTCCTTATAACTCTTGTGAACATTCCGTACGTCGATGATGTAATTGAAATCCTGCATCTGTATCTCTTAAAACCGTGTGACTGAAATTCATGCAAAGATAATGTATTAATTTATGCGGAACAATGGAATACACGGAAATATTCCCGAAGCGGGCAACAATCGGATGAATATCTCTTCAAAAGGAATAAATATGCAATATCCCGCGGATAATTCCGGATATACGGAAAAATCTGCCGGAAAAAATAATCCTGCGGGGAAAAATTACGTATACCGACATGAAAAAAACAATGCCGATACGTCAAACTTATACTTAATCACCATGGAAAGAACTCTGAAAGAAGCCTTGAAATACAGAAGAAGCTACTACAATCTGAGCAGCGAATCGCCCCTCGGGGATGAAGAAATCGGGGACATATTGAAATTTGCCCTCACCTACATTCCGTCTGCCTTCAACTCGCAATCTGCCCGCCTGGTACTTTTACTGGGGGAAAACCATCGCAAACTATGGGAAATCGTCAAAGCGACCTTAAAGAAAATTGTTCCGGAAACTTCCTACGAAGCCTCCGAACACAAAATCGACAAATCATTCCTTGCCGGCTACGGCACCGTTCTCTTTTACGAAGACCAGACAGTGGTGGAACACCTGCAGAAATCCTTCCCCCTGTATGGGGACAAATTTCCGGACTGGTCCCAACAGGCCTCGGCAATGAACCAGCTCGCCGTGTGGACCATGCTCGAAGATGCCGGATTCGGGGCCTCGCTCCAACACTACAACCCATTGATAGACGATGAAGTGGCGGCAACCTGGCAACTGCCCCAGTCCTGGCGGCTGATAGCCCAGATGCCCTTCGGAAAACCCACCCAGATGCCCGCCCCGCGCGAAAACAAATCCTTGGAAGAACGCCTCCGGATATTTAAATAACTTCCGGCGCTTCCCCGCGGCTTCTTGAACACACACACCGGGTCCTATGGGGAATAAAAAGGCGGAGGGACATTTTTCATGTCTCCTCCGCCGGGAATGCCGCTTATTTAGAGGGAAAAAGAAACGAAATCCGTTTCAGGCGCGATGGCTCAGGTGATGAGATACACACTCCTGGAGGCATCCTTGCGCTTTTGGTTGAGGGCAAAAGCGTATACCTCCAATGCCGACATATCCAACCGTTCGGAAAGAGTCACCGGCACATCGCCGACATCACTCCGTTTGCCCAGTTCCTGAACCACGCAAATCTGAAACTTCTTTTCATAAATGACGCCGATGAGCACATCATCGGGATACACACGCCCCACCGACAACGCTTCGGCAATCTTAAACGTGACACAATGCTGCTCCGCATCGATACTTGCCGTCACCTCCGGGAGGAATAAATCGCCGTCCGAAAGCTGTAGTTCGGAATAATCGACCGTCGCTTCATACAATAGCGACTCCTCATTCTTTGTTGCCGTAACGGCCTTACGGTTTAAACGTACAAACATATTGGCCGCCGACAGCCCCCGTTGCGGGCGTTGAAAACCCAATTGGACGGGAGCAAGAAACCGTTTGCACAAATGCCCGATTTCGCCCTGGATACAGCGGTTTAACTGTTGAAGCTCCGTATTACTCGTATTGGTCAATACTTTCCTACGACTGATGGTTTTGCCTGATCTCTCATAATAGGTCAGGTCTCCGACCGACTTGGTCAGACGCAATGTCTGACTTCCATAATTGATTCCCATGATTTTAACGTATTAAAATTAATAACTGCATACACACCGGGCAGCCCCTCTGGAACTCCGCCGGTTCAACCTCTTATTAAAGCGGTGACTTCCACTGTGACTAAATTAAGAAAAATTCAGACATTTCCAAATATATTTTGTGAAATATTTTGAAAAATATTTTTAACATAATGGTAGTATCGGCATCCAGGAGATGCAAAATCCCTCTCTATCCCTTGTCCACTATAGGATTGAGAGAAGTGTGAAAATCTATTAACCCTACGTAAACCCTACATTAACCCTACATAAGCCCTAACAACTTAGGGTTAATAAAGAATTATTGACGGATTTTTTTGCTTTTTCATTATTTTTTCGTAACTTACACATCAAACCCCGATAACTTCATAAAACAATGGGACGTTCGAAACACATACCTTTGCCTTTGAAAGGGAAAATAGGGGATATCGTTTTCTATACCCGAAATGGCCAGACCTATGCCCGCAAAACTCCCCTTCGCAAATCCACGGCTGTGCCGAAAGCATGTCAATCTGCTGTCAATATGTTTACACAGGCTTCGGTAACCTATCGTTTTTTACCTGAGCAGCTATTTGAAGTATGGAGGAAAAGTGCTTGCAATTTTTCGATGAATGGAAGAAATTTATTCATTAAAATGAATTTCCATGCCTTTCCGGCAGAAGGAAAAGAGCCCTACTATGAATTGCTGAAATTTTCTTCCGGTTCCTTGCCGCTTCCTTTGCAATTGCAAACGACAGACGATGATAGCGGCGAATTTTGCAGACTACAGTGGGACACCTCCACATTTCTGCCTTATACTTCACCGGAAGACAAATTGTGGGTAGTGGAACTCCATACCGACAATCCCCTGGTAATTTGTATGGTCGATGACGCCTATGCTCTCCGTTCCGATGGCTTCTGCGTTTTTCCTCTTCGGTATGAACTCGGAAAAGAAACACATTTGTATTGCTTTTTCAGTTCCCCGGACAACTCCAATTTCTCCGATTGTAAATACTTTTGTATCAACAAACAACCGCTCAGAGAATAACCACCGTCCTGCTCTTGGGAAAAACATCCCTTGGGGGCTTTTCTCCCATGGACGGGAGGTATTTGTTTGGAAATCTGGGGAGCTTTGAAAATTCAAAAGAATTTCTTTCCTTTGTAAAGAAGAGAAAAAGCGGAAAATTCCGCTCCAAAATATTGTGAATTTGTCATAATCTTGACATCCGAAATCGCCAGTTTCTAAGTTATACAAGATTTGACAATGGGTTCACGCTTTTATAGCGTGGGCTGTTGTCTTTCTGTATAACAAGGTGTCTGGCGATACCAGAGATGTCAGTGGGAATAACAGTTCCGCGCTTTCTTTTTTTCAGGCTGTTTAGGAAATAAGATATAAAGAATTTAAATAGCTTCTTCGGGAAGAAAAATACGGGGAGAGCATTTTAAAATTTTGGCAATGTTATTGAGATGTTCAATATTGTAAGTGGCTTTTCCATTTTCAAATTGGCTGATAAAAGAACCGTCAAATCCCAATGCGTAAGAAAGAGTTTCTTGTGAATAACCCTTTTCTTTTCGCATTTTCTTTACCATTTCAATGACATATAAATCAACGGCCGTTTTCATAATTGTAAATTAATTACGAATAACGGCATATTTTAGATGTATGATACCTATCTATAATTAGGTGTAATTTGAACGATAAAATACTAATCCATATATTCATGACGTTTATGAATACACTGTCTCTTTCGATTTCTTCAAGTATGCAAAATACTCACCTCGTCGATAATTTTATAGAACTTGTTATCGACCGGTTTCAATTGCCTGTCTTTCTTCACGCCAGGATAACTTTGGCAATCGTGGAGGCCGTACATAATTCCATTGTTCACGGGAATAAAGAGAATCCAAAGAAAGAGGTTATCATTACCGCTGTAAAAGGCTCCGGAGAGGTCGTGGTTACGGTAGAAGATCAGGGAAAGGGATTCAATCCGGCTAAAATACCTGACTTTCATCAGCCGGCTCCCTATTCATTATATCCTTTTCCTCAAGGACTTTATTCGATGGGCAAGCTTTCAGACCAAATCTCGTTTGAAAAAAGGGGAGCGAAAGTGATAATGACTTTTTTTTTAAATTGAGTCTTCCGATGAAAGCATCCTTTTGGGGGCTTTTCTCTGGATGGTCTCTTGGGTTCAGAAAGGTTGGGCAGGTAAGAAATCTTTAGGGGAACATTTAAATATCTTGGCAAAGGTGTTTAAATGTTTAAAATTGTATTTCTTCTCCCTTTTGCCCGATTCCACATCGCCGATAAATCCTTGCGACAGCCCGGAAGCAGCAGATAAATCTTCCTGCGTCCAGTTCAGTTCAAGCCTTTTGGCTCTTACTTTATCTATCACATATTGCTCTATATCAGCTAATGCCATTCAAATTTAAAATTTATGCAATTAAGACATTTTTAGTAGGTGTATTAAACGCCGATAGGCGATAAATAGAACGTAATTTCATTCGTAATGTTTTAACTATTTTTCTAAATAAGTAACCTTTTCTTTTAAATGGAATTTTCCGATGAAAGCATTTTTGGGGGGCTTTTCTCCTATGGACGGGAGATATTTGTTGGGAAGCCTGGGTAGCTTTGAAAGTTCAAAAGAATTTCTTTCCTTTGTAAATAAAGTTGGGTTTTGTAGAGGAGGGAATAAAAGATATGAGTAAAGTGGACCAAGAAATAGCATTGTTTATCGTATTTTGCATAGAGCAGTATAAAACAGCCAAAGGAATAACCGGCGAAGAAGCCATGAGCATACTTAGCCGTTACGGAGTGCTGGGATATCTGACTGAATTTTACGATGTGCTTCATACACAAGGACGGCAATGGCTTTTGGCAGAAATCGACGAGTTTATAAATAATCGCAAAAAGGAGGAAAGGCAATGAAGGTGTATCATGGAAGCTTAGAAGAGGTGAAAGTGCCGGAAATCAGAATACCGGATCGCCCTTTAGATTATGGCAGCGGTTTCTATACGACCACTTCATTCGAACAGGCCGAAACATGGGTGAGGCGTAGAATGAAAGATAAAGGGTGCGACAGGGGTTTTGTCAATATTTATGACTTTGATGAGCAAGGAGCGAAGCAATTGCACCAAGCTATATTCGAATCTCCAACGGATGAATGGATAGATTTTGTCATGGCCAATCGAATACAGAAAGATTTCTGCCACGATTACGACATTGTGTATGGGCCGGTGGCAAATGACCGTGTGTATATTGCTTTTGCCTTATATGAGGGGGGTATGATTGGACGGGACGAATTAGTCAAGCGATTGAAAACATACAAGTTGGTGGATCAATATCTGTTCCATACGGAAGCGTCACTGCATTTTTTGAATTATCTGGAAGCAAAGGAGGTGGGCTTATGAACGATACCATCACCCAGGATAATCTGTATCTGCTGTTGCCGTTTAAGATTAGCTATATGGCGGTTATGCTCAAGGAAGATAGAAATATCAGTTTGATAGAAGCTATCAGGCAGATATATTCTTCGGAAACATATAAGCGGTTGGAACGTGAGGAAAGCAAGGCGTGGAATCTTGGTCCGGCCACGCTTTATTATGACTTAACACATGAGTCGCGTAAGGACTGATTTTCCTTGTTGGAATGGCAGACTGACAAAATGGCTATGGGGAGGTTTTGGCATGGATATTGTTAAAAATAAAAAAGAATTTGTATTAAATATTCAATGTTATGATCTCAGAAAAATTACAAAACGCTATTAATGAGCAGATTGCTGCTGAAATGTGGTCTTCCAATCTGTATCTTTCCATGTCATTCTATTTTGAAAACCAGGGGTTTTCCGGTTTTGCACATTGGATGAAGAAACAGTCGCAGGAGGAGTTGGAACATGCCTATGAAATGGCTGATTATGTCTTTAAGCGGGGAGGAAGTGCCAAGGTGAATAAGATTGATGCCGTGCCTACGGAGTGGGGAAGTGTGCTGGAAGTTTTTGAACAGGTGTATAAGCATGAATGTCATGTTTCTGCTTTGATTGACAAACTTGTCAGTGTGGCACACGAGGAAAAGGATAATGCTACGCAGGATTTCTTGTGGGGCTTTGTTCGCGAGCAGGTGGAGGAAGAAGCTACGGCACAGGGAATTGTAGACAAGGTGAAGAGAGCCGGAGAACACGGTTTGCTGTTTTTGGATTCTCAGTTGGGAGCAAGAAAATAAGCTGATTGGAGGAGTGAGAAAAGAGAACTGTCATACAACAGTTCTCTTTTTCTTTTTTTAATGCTGGGATGTCAGGTAGGCATCGTACATGTCCAGCATCCAGGTGGGGTCTTCTTTTGCCTGTTTTTTATGTTCTTTTCCTTCTTTCCCTTTAAACCAGTTTTTGGAAAATTCTTTCAATCCGGGCTTTTTGTTTTTTAGCAGTACGCTGGTGGCCAGCAGGTATGAATAAACGATTTCTCCTTCTTTGTCTTCGTCATGGAAGCGGATGCCCCAGTAGGTTTTCAGGGTGCGTTTCGTGCCGCTGCCGTTTGTGACGTAATCCCAGTCTTTCCACCAATATATGGAAGCGTTGTCGCCGGTTTTATCCAAACATACGAAACGGCGTACGGTGTGATAACGGTCTTTGATGGAAGGCATGGCCAGTTCGCGGGATTCCCAACGGATGCCGTCGGGGTTGTTTTCGTATTTTTCGGTGTATTCGATGGTTTGGATTTCATCCGCCGTGTATTTTATCGCTTCTTTGCTTTCGGGCGTGGCAGTCATTTTGAATGAATAGTTGCTTTTTTTGAGCAAAGAGGCTTCCGCATGCCAGCCTGTCTTGACATATCCCTCTATTTTTTCGCCCGATGTCAGGGTGACAATGATGTGCCGGTATTCCTGGTCTTTTTTCTTTTGTGCCTGAGAGGGAATCAGGTTACAGAGGATGAGCAGTGAGCCCAGCAGGGCTGCAAGTAGTTTTGTTTTCATGTTTATTGAATTTAAGGGTTAGAGTCGGGTTGATATGCTTTTAACATAGCTATTGTTTTGTCTCTCCACGTGGAGGAATGCCGGATTTGTTCGCATAATGCGGTGTCGTCGGACACGAAGCGGCAAAGGCGTTCAAGGAATGTTTTCCCGCAGGCGGATTTCATTTTGCCCGGTGAATAGTAGGATGTATCGCCGCTTTTCCGCAGGTAGTAGGCTGTTTTGGAACTGCTGAATATGCCTCGGCGCTTGTAGATTTCGATGCCGCCGTTGGATGAAATCCCGTACCCTTTTCCGGCATAGACACAGGCAAGTATGTAGGGCGTTTCAAAGTATATCCAACACCATCCCACGCCGGTTGCCGGAATGAATTTCCGTTTGTGTTCCGGGGTTCTCGCGTGCCAGCATATGAGGGAGTCTATGTTTTCCCGGAGAAAGGTTTCTTTTTGTTTGTTTGAGGCGAATGCGTCATAGAATGCTTTGACTTCTTTGTTTTTCCGGGGGATGCGGATTCGGTTTTTATCTTTGAATTCAAGTGTTTTCCCGTCTTTGAAGTAAATGATACCTTCTACCAGGGAGGTGGCGTTCAGGGAGGCGGAGAGGATAAATAGTAATCCGAAGAGGAGCGGTTTCATAGGCGGAGAATGTGATTGTGTGTGTAAATGTATGTATTATTTTTGAAAATAGGAAAACGGTTTGTCAATCTTTTTTAAATCCACAACTTCCGGAAGCCGGGGGGCGTATTACGGATACAATGAGATTGTTAAACCTTTAAAATGAAAGATTATGAGTTACACAGATGAAAGAAAACAGGTAAATAATATGCGGAGTGAGCATGGGAATTGTAATCATCCGGATGAAGTCGGGTATGACAGAACGCGGGGAGATGAGACTGCTCGAAGGTCTGAAGACGGCTTGGCCGAGAAGGCGGAGAGAAAGATGGAGAAGGCTGAAAAGAAGATAGAGAAAGCGGAGAAGAAGTTGGAGAAAGCCGGGGAGAAATTCGCCAAGGGGTATGTGAACGACGGGGAACGCAAGTTGGAGAAGGCTGAAAAGAAATTACATAAGGCGCAGGAAAAGATGGAGGATGTGCCGGATGGCATCAATAGAAATATCGACCGTGCCAAGGAGCGTATCGAGCGGGAGACGGACCAGCTGGAGTCCAAGGTTTCGTATGACCGTCGACACGAGATGAAGGAGTAATCCGGAAGGGTGTTGATCCCCATATATAAGGAGCGGAAAGGATTGTTTTTACCTTTATATGGGGATTGTGTAAAGTACGGACGCGTTCTATTTTTGTAACACCACAAGTACAAATGATGAAGCCTGCCGGCGGTTGTCGGGAGAAGGCGGAGCGGGGGCGGCAGGTGAAAAAGTTTATGATTGATTGATATGTGAAAGCCACAGGTTTAAGCCGCCTGTGGCTTTTGTTTTCTTCCCGCGTATTAAAAAGTATTGTGTTTTGGATAAATGGCGTTTGGTTTTCCTAACAGGATTTTAGGAAAAGGAGGTATTTGTCAGATTGTTGACAAAGTTAAATGTAAGTCTATGAATAATAAAAAGTTATCTCTTGTAAACTTTTCTCTTTCCCCTGCGTTTTAACCGGTGTATAAAACCGAATTAAAAACATTAAAAAGCAAAAGAGATGAAGAAAAGATTTTTACCGGCTGCCTTGTTGGCGGCATTATTGGTCGGAGGGGTATGTTTTACTTCTTGTGATGATGATGACGATGATAAGAACGGCGACAATGCCTCTGTTTTCAGTCTTGAGAATGTGACGACGTTGAAGGATTTTGTGCAGAGCGGTACTTTTGAAGGGGAAGGTTCCACCGGAGATATTATTGCGCCGGGAGAATCGGTGCATTTTACGTTCCATGCCGCCAAGGGGCAGGCCTTGATGTTTGTCACCGGTTACGGTTATTCCAATGATTTGTTTTTTGCACCGGAGAATCCGGGAATTGCTTTGTATACGGCCGACGGGACGCCTGTTACGGGCGATGTGTCTTCGCAGGTTAAGTTGTGGGATAACGGGACGAGGGTGAATGTGAAGCCCGGCCCGAGTATCGACCATCCGGGAACGGCGGAGAACGGGAGTGTGTCTCTGGTGAATGGAACGGATGCCCAGGGGAATACTTATCCGGAGGCTTCCGCCATGATGCAGTTGCGGCTTACTTATGATAAGACGAGGTCTGAGTTTACTTTGATTATGACGAATCTTTCCAATAATACGGCGAATGAGACGCCTTTTACGCCCGGTGTCTGGGTGGTTTCCAATGTGTTGGACGGAAATTTAATCAATGAGAAACCTTTCTTTATTCCGGGAGAGAAATCGGGAGCCGAGCTTACGAAGCTGGCGGAAGACGGGAATGAAGATCCGCTTTATGATGTGGTGGAGGATAAGACAGGTATTATAACCACGTTGTCTCCGGCTGTGGTCGTGGTTTATACGGGCGATGTGAATCCGGTATATTCTCTGGATGCGAAAGACCCGGGCAATGGGTTGAAAACTTTGGCACAGACGGGGAATGTGAATCCGTTGAAAGAGGCTTTGGCCAAGATGCCGAATGTGAGAAATGTGTATGTTGCCGGGAACAGTGCCGTGTATCCGGGAAATAAGGTGGAGGTGCAATATTCTGCCTATAAGGGGGATAAGCTTACTTTTGTCACGATGTTCGGTTATTCCAATGACTGGTTTTATTCTACGGGTTCTTCGGTGACGGCTCTTTCTGTGAAGGATATAACGGGCGATGTCAAGTTGCTGGATGACGGCTCGGCAGTGAGCCAGTTCCCGGGAGCAGGAAATGCCCAGTATATTTTCGGGGGTACCGTGATTCCGGAGGATTTGAATGTGACGGAAGTGGGAAAGGCTTTCCCTGTGCCTTCGGTTTCAGAGGTGGTTAAGGTTATTTTGCGTTAAGCGTTTGGCTTTTCCTGTTTGTTTTACAAGGATAGGCGGACCGGGGAGGTCCGCTTATTTTTTGGGCGGGAGAGCAGGGGGAGGCAGGAACAATTCTTTCCGGATATCGTATGAGGATGTAGAAGAAATTAAAAAAGGAGTTTTATGAAGAAAGTTGTTTTGCTTCGTCATGGAGAGAGTGTTTGGAATAGGGAGAACCGTTTTACGGGATGGACGGATGTGGATTTGACAGAGAAGGGGATGGAAGAGGCTGCCCGGGCCGGGGATTTGTTGAAGGAGAAGGGCTTTTTGTTCGGGAGGGCCTATACTTCTTATCTGAAAAGGGCGGTGAAGACGTTGAATGTCGTGTTGGACCGGATGGATTTGGATTGGATTTCGGTGGAGAAGAGCTGGCGTTTGAATGAAAAGCATTACGGGGTGTTGCAAGGATGGAATAAGAGTGAGACGGCGGCGAAGTACGGGGAGGAACAGGTTCTGGCGTGGCGCCGGAGTTATCATGTGGCGCCTCCGGCTTTGGGGGAGGATGATCCCCGTAATCCCCGGTTGGATGTCCGGTATATGGGCATACAGGGCGACAGGATGCCTTTGACGGAGTCGCTGGAGGATACGGTGGAGCGTTGTCTGCCTTATTGGAGGGAGGTGATTGTTCCGAATCTGATGAATTTCGAGCAGTTGTTGGTGGTGGCTCACGGAAATAGTCTGCGGGGGATTATCAAGTATCTGAAAGGTATTTCCGATGAAGAGATTGTGACGTTGAATTTACCGACGGCCGTGCCTTATGTGCTGGAGTTTGACGAGCACCTGGCATTGAAGAGGGATTATTTTTTAGGCGACCCGGAGGTGATCCGTAAGCAGATGGAGGCCGTTGCCAATCAAGGGAAGAGTTCAGTTTCTCCGGAAGAAAAGATGGAAGTAAAGTAGTTGGTAGTTGACGGCATTTTTCCAGTAGGGGCGATTGTGGGCTCCCGGACGGATGATGAAATCGTGCGGGATGCGGCGGGCAAGCAGTTTTTCGTGCAGGGCTTTGTTGACTTCATAGAAGAAGTCTTCGCTGCCGCAGTCGATGATGAGTGCCGGTAATGCAGAGGTATCGGTATCCGGAATCCGGTTAATGACGGTGTGGGCGTCCCATCTTTCCGGGTTTTGGGAGTATTCGCCCAGTTGTATTTTCATGTCCCATCTGTCGGGGAAGGGGCGTATGTCCACGCCGCCGCTCATGGAGCCTGCGGCACCGAAGATGTCCGGATGCCTGAATGCGAGCCATAAGGCGCCGTGTCCGCCCATGCTGAATCCCGTGATGGCCCGTGTTTCCCGGGAGGCGAGTGTCGCGTAATGGGTATCTATGTAGTCTGTCAGTTCCCGGCTGACGTATGTTTCGAAGCGGATTTCCGGGTTTACGGGGCTGTCCCAGTACCAGCTGCGGCCTCCTTCGGGGCAAATGATAATCATGTCGTAGAGGGAAGCGAGCCGGGGTAGGTCGGGTTGGATGCGTTTCAGCCATCCGTCATACCGTTCGCCGAATCCGTGCAGCAGGTAAAGGGTGGGGTATTTTTGTGCGGTGTCTTTACCGTAGCTTTCGGGCAGGATGAGAATGTTTTTGAGCTGTTTGTCCATGGAGGGGCTGTAGACGCTTATGGTGTCTACGGTCTGGGCTTGTATGTGCAGACAGAGCAGTATGGATAGCAGGAGTCCCGGAAGCCGTGTTTTCATTTGTGAGTTTTTTGTGATGATTTACGGAGGCAAAAATATATATTTTTTTGCATATGTATGTTGTTGTCTGTTGCTATTTCGCAGGGAGGGGCTGCGGGGTGAGGCGGAAGTGGAATTTCCGTTCCCGGAAGACGGGTTCGATGAGGTTGAAGCGGATGAGCTGGGCGAAGAGGTTGATGGCTTTGAAGCGGGGGACGGAGAAGAGTTTGCAGTAGCGGGACAGGGAAATTTGTTCGTGGTCGTTGAGGTAGTCGAGCAGTGCCTGTTCGCGGGAGGAGTAGTGGATGAATGTGCCTTTCGGTGCGTTTGTCAGTTGCCATACGCGGATGTGTACGGCGGTGGCTAAGATGTTTTCGTCTTTGATTCTCAGGTAGGCTTTGTAGTGGTTGGTGTCGTCGCAGGCGCAGTAGGGTTTCCGGGAGCCTTCCGGCACGTTTATTTCGAGTACGTTTTTGCCGTCGACGGTGTAGTTTCTGACGCTGAATTCGATTTGCGGTTTGCAGTAGAGTTTGGCGGCGGCTTCAATCATGTAGATTTCTTCTTCGGAGCGTACGCCGGCTATTTTGCCGTTGTCTTTTACGCCCACCAGCAGCCGTCCGCCTTCTGTGTTGGAGAAGGCGGAGAGGCTGCGTGCTATTTTACGGGCGTCCGATATTTCGAATTTGAAGTCCTGTTGCTGGTGTTCTCCCTGGTTGATGAGGTCACGGAGGTATTCAGCGTCGGTGCGGTAGTTTTTCATCGTATTTCTATTTTACCTCCGGGCAGGACTGCTTCTATGCTGTGGTCGTACATGGCTTCACAGGTGATGGCCGGTTGGGTGAAAATACCCGGGAAGGCCGCATTGAGACGGAATTTGAATGTTTTGGTCTGTTCTTGTTTCAAGCTGAAGTATACGTAGTACCGGTCGTCCCGGATGTCGACGTAATCGGCTTCTTTGAATGCGGAGGTGTTGCCTGTGAGCCGGTCGTTGATGATTTCGAAGCCGGAGGGGAGCAGGTAGGACAGGGCCAGGTTTTGGTAGGTGCCTGTTACGCCGGTGTTTTTGATGCTGATTTCGGCGGTGATGTCCGTTCCCTGTTTAAGTTGTTGCAGGTCGACGGGGTTGCCTGCTGCGTCGTAGTAGCGTATGTCCATCAGCAGGCCCGACATTATTCGTTTGTTTACGACGTGGTAGGGGGCGGAGGAGGTGATCAGGCGGGCGTATACCTGGTTTTGGCTGTTGTTGCCGACTTTTACGGCCGCTTTTTCATTTTTCACCGGTATTTCCTGTTGGTAAACTGTCCGGGTCAGGGTTATTTTTTGTGTGTTTCCTGCCTGTTGGATGGAGAAGTCAAGTCCGTCGACTTTGCCGACGAAGTGTTTGACGTAGTCGCAGGCGGCGAGCAGGGCGAATGCGGTTGTCTGGGTGCTCATCCATTCCTGGGAGGAAAGGGCTGAGGATATTTTTTCGAGCATACGGAAGGCTTCTTGTTGCATGTTGAGGTTTACCATTGCCTGGAGTATGATTGCCTGGTCGCGGGTGGTGGAACCGAAGGTGTAGCCCGTCTGGCGATAGGGGGTTACGTTCGGGGAGGTTTCCCGGATGAGGTTGCGCCCGGTGTTGGGATGGTTGCTTAACGCGTAGGCGGAGGCTAAGAGCCATTTGGCGGTGTTGTTTGTTGTTTTGAGTTCTTTCATGCGGTTCATGGCGGCCAGGTCGGGTTTGCCGGCCAGGGCAAGGACGTAAAGCCGGTAGCCTTGGTTGGTGGCGTCGTATTCGTCCTGAATCCGGTAGTTGTTGGCTGTCGCTTTCAGGTATTTCAAATCGTTTTGAAGCAAGGGGGCCGGTATGTTGTAACCCAGTTGTTGTGCTGTCAGGAGGAAGTGGGCGACGTAGGCGCTTACCCATTCCGATGTGTATGGTTCTCCGGGCCAGTAGGCGAAGCCGCCTTCCCGCGTCTGGTATAATCCCAGGCGGTGGATGACTGTTTTGACGTGTTCTTCGATTCTGGCTTTTTGTTTGGGTGTCAGAGTGATTAGCTGGTCGAGTGTCAATTGCGGGAATGCCGCGGATGTGATTTGTTCGGCGCAGCCGTGGGGATATGTGATGAGTTCGTTCAGGCGTTCCGCGAGGTTGAGTGGGGGAATGGTGGTTATTTCCAGGGTTGCCTGCGGGTTGGCACCTGCTACGGTGGCTTTGAATTCAAAGGTTTCGTTTGCTTTTAGCAGATGGGATTCTATTTCCGTGATGGGCGGGTTGGGAACACGGATTTGGCATGTTTCTTTGAGTGTCGATTTTTCTTTGCCCGATTGTGCGGAGAATTGCAGGGTTGCCATGCCGCTTGTTTCGTTGATGCAAAGTTTGAACCAAAGCAGTTTTTCGCCTTTTTCCCGGAAGGCGGTTTCCTGTTTGCTTTGACCGAGGATTTTGATTTTGTCGTTTGCGGTCAGTTGTACTTCCACGTTGCGGATGCTGTTGTCCATTGCGAAGACGGTCAGCGGTATTTCGAGTGTGTCTCCCGGTGTGAATGTGCGGGGAAGGGCTGCGGAGAGCATGAGCGGTTTTTTGACGAGGGCGGACGCGGATGCAGAGCCGTATTCCCCTTGTTTGGTGGCGGCTACGAGCATGGCTCTGACTTCCCCGATGTATTCGGGCATGTGGAATGTGAGGTGTTGTTTTTCCCCTTTTTTCAGATGGAGAGGTCCCTGGAACAGTACGACGGGTTTAAAACGGTTGGTTTTTTCGTCCTGGAGGGATTGGAGGGCTTCGTCGCCGCCGATGGCAAAGGCTTTTTCGAGCCGGGCTCCGTAGGCACCGAAGATGTAGTCGTAGAAGTCCCAGGTTTTTACTCCCAGTGCTTCCCGGGCATAGAATGCGGGGAAGGGTTGGGGGGTGCGGAATGAGGTGATGGATAGCAGGCCTTCGTCGACAATGGCGAGGGTGTAGTCCATTTCCTTTTGGTTTTCTTCGCTGACGGTTATTTGGAAGTCTTCGTCCGGACGCAGTTCTTCCGGCATGCGGATAACGGGTTTGAGGTGAAGCGCCGGGTCTTCGATGTTGATGTTGAGTACGCCGTACATCCGGATGGGGTGGTCGTTGTCGCGTTTTTGCTGCGGTTGTATCAGGGTGACGAAGGCGTAGATGTTGGGACACATGCTGCCGGTGGCTTCGAATTCAAAGTAGGAGGAACCTTCTGTCGTCTCAATGCGGCGGATGTCCCGGAATGCGGTTCCGTTTTCGAGGCTGACGATGGCAATCCCTTTTTGGGAGGAGGGGATGCGGATGCGTACTTTTTCTCCGGTTTTGTATGATTTTTTGTCGGTGGAGAGGTTGAGTACGGTGGCTGTCTCTCCGTTGTTGTTTTCCGCCCATGAGCCGAAGTAGGCTATTCTGCCTGCCGTATGTCCCGATGCTTTGTTGGTTGCCAGGATGTAGTAGCGTCCGTAGTGGTCTATGTTCAGATTGACGGAGAAGTTACCGTTGACGGCTTTGACGTTTTTTTCGAATACTAAGTTGTTGTAAGAGCGGTTGATGTAGGAACCCGGAGAGTTGTTTTCCGCGTCCCACCACCAGCGCCAGGTTGTTTCGTATACGCGGATGTTGACGGTGGTTTGTGTGTTTGTTTTTTCACCCAGGGGATTGACTATCACGCCGTTTAGTTTGACGGCTTCGCGGGTGGGGTACCAGTCGTCGTCCGGGTCGGGGAGACGGATGCCGGTGTAGAGTGTGTAGGGGGAGTATCGGGTTGCGTAGCTGGAGATGCTGAAGTCGCCCCCTTCTTCAAATAGACGGGTGGTGAATGTGGCGTTGAGGATGCCGGGTGCGTTTTCGGTCTGTATCTGGTTTATGTCGATTTTGAAGTTGCCTTCCGCGTCGGTGGTCCCGTCGAAGAGGGTGGCGGTGTAGGGTTCGAAGCCGGAGCCTGCATCCTGGAAGGTGTAGTCCGGATAATTTTTGAATTGGTTGTTGCCTGCGTTCAAGCGGACTTCGGTGATGGCTTTCCGGTGGGGGGCTTCGGCTCCGTTCAGCCACCGGGTTTTCACCCCGATGGTTGGGTCGGCGATGCCTTTGCCTATTATGTCGTCATGGGGAAATGCCATTGTGATGCTCATGCGGTTGGGTTTTATTGTTTCGATTCTCAGTGTTTTTGAGAATACGGAACCTCCCACTTGTATGAGGGCTTTCCAGTAGCCGGTGGGTGCGTCTTCGGGGGTGGAGAAGCGGAATGTGTGGATGGGTGTTTCTCCTGTGGTGCTTTGGCGGGTTTCGATGCAGTTGCCTTTGGGGTCAATCAGTTGGGCAATGACGGGGTGGCCGGCGGGTAGTACCTGTTGTTTGTCTTCCAGGATGAAGGAGAGGTATACCGGATCTCCGGGACGCCATACGCCCCGTTCTCCGTAGATGAATCCTTTCAGTCCGGATTGTACGTCTTGGCCGCTGACGTCGAAGTTGCTTAAGGAGAGGGAATTTCCGTCGGCTACTTTGAGCCATGCCCGGTCGTTGTCTTTGGAGGCCTGGATGATGAAGCCTTTGGCTCCGGGAGCGAGGTAGGCAAAGCCGTCTTTGTCTGTTGTGGCGGAATCCAGTTTCTGGTTTTGGTAGTTGTAGAGTGTCACTTTGCAGTTGCTGACGGGTGCTGCCGTGGCTATGTCATTGACGGCGATGAAGTAACGGTTGTCCGTTGTCCGTTTTGCCAACAGGCCTAAGGAGGTGTTGATGATGTTTTTACTGATGAAGCGTTGGCTGGTGTAGTATGAGTTGCTGCAAGGATCGTTTCTTTCTTCCCATTTGTAGTCTGCGGGTGTGTAATAGCTGCTGTAGTAATAGTTGTCCCCGTCCCAGTCCTGTCTGTAGAAGTCGGCGTTGTCGTTTCCTTCGTTGGCACATTCCAAGGTGGTGTAGGATTTGCGGAATCTGATTTCTACCCGGTATATTACGCCTTTTTCCAGCTGGATCAGTTTGGAGAGGTCGACGGTGAAGTCGTGCCAGCGGTTGAGGTTTATGTGGGGTGTGTTTTCCGTGAGGTCGATTTTTTTCCGAAATACGGGACGGGCGGTACGCATGAATTCGTTGTCTCCCGAAAGGTTGTTTTCCTGAAGGAAGAAGTTCATGTTTTGTTGGAATACTTTGATGATCTGGATGTCTACGGCTTTCAGTGCCACGGCGGAGAAGGGCAGGAGTACTTCGCCTTTTGACGGCATGATGATGCCTTTCCCGATGAATTTTACCGCGGGCATGTCGGAGGGCAATGGAAGGAGTTGCGTGTGGTTTTCGCCGAGTGACAGGCCTTCTGCGCTTTTAATGCCTTGGTGAAGGGTTATTTTCAGGTGTTCCCGGTCTTCTTCGGGTGTGAAGTAGAGGAATAATGTGTTTTTAGAGATTTTATAACGGATGCCGGAGATTCCCTCTATGGTGGCCAGTCCGTTTAAGTCCTGTTGTGGGTCCAGGTCGTTGGAGAAGTCGATGCGGACGCTTTGGCGGTCGTCTTTGTCGAGCCGTATGTCGAGGACGCTGAATTGTTCCTGGGCGGGAATGGTGATGTCAAAGTTTTCGTAGTTGCCGATCAGTTTGTCGAATGTCAGGGTGAGGATGGCGGGTTCTTTCCCTTTGGCTATGTTTTTGATTTTTACGGTGTGTGTGTTGCCGTTGTGAATCCATTCCTGACTCAGGGGGGAGGAGGTCCATTGTGTCGTGATGGTGTTTTCCACTTTTTCCGGTTCGATGTAATCGGAGGTGGTGACGGTCGCTTCATAGGCCAGCGTGTCGTTGTAGTTTTCGGAGCTCAGGTGCCCGGGGGTGAAGGAGGCTTTTAGTTCCGTGATTTTTATGGGAAATTCGAAGTATTCGTTTTTCTTGGGAACGTCGATGAGGGCTCCTATGTGGAATTTGGCCCGATAGGTCTGGCCGTTTTTGAAGGGATGTTCCGGTATGAATTCGAGCATGGACTGGTCGGTGAGGATGAGTTGTCCTTTGACCGAAGGGGAGAATTGCAGTATGGAGGCGGGGAGGGTTTCTCCGTTTTGGAAGTTGGTTTTCAGGTTGCCTTCGAGCCAGATGCGGATGGGGGTGTTTGAAAGAATTGTTCCCGAGGTGTGGCTGTAGATGTAGGGGTTGTTTTCTGTTTGCGGGGTCTGTTTTTGTGAACAGGAGGTGCATAGTAGAGCGATGAAGCTGCTGAAACAGAGAAAGTATGTTTTGAAGTTCATGGCTGAAAGTTTATGAGGTTGTTCAAAGTTTGTGTTCCCGGTTTGTGTCCGGGGTTTTGAATGTATGTTGTTTTGTTTTAAATTTCGTAGACAAAATTAAGGAAATAAAAGTGAATCGGGACGGAGCCGGTTTTATTTTTTATATTTTTGTGTCGTTGTATATAAAAAATTCTGATTATGAGAATATCGGTGGTCGGAACCGGATATGTCGGTTTGGTTTCAGGTACTTGTCTGGCAGAGTCGGGAATAACAGTGACCTGTGTGGATGTCAATGAGGAGAAAATCCGGATGCTGAACAGGGGTGAGATTCCTATTTATGAACCGGGATTGGCGGAGTTGGTCGCTAAGAACCGGGCGGATGAACGTTTGTTTTTTACCACTTCTCTGGCGTGTTCGTTGAAGGATGCCGATGCTGTTTTTATTGCTGTGGGCACGCCTCCCGATGAGGATGGAAGCGCGGATTTGAGTTATGTGCTGGGGGTGGCGCGGGAAGTGGGACGGTTGCTTGACCATTATACGGTGGTTGTTACGAAGTCTACTGTTCCGGTCGGAACGAATTTTAAAGTGAAGGATGCGATAGAGGAGGAGTTGCGGAAGAGGGGTGCGGCTGTTGAGTTTGATGTGGCTTCCAATCCGGAGTTTTTGAAGGAGGGGGATGCCGTGAATGATTTTATGGCGCCGGACCGGATTGTCGTGGGGGTGGAGTCGGAGAGGGCGCGTAAGGTTATGGAGCGTTTGTATCATGCTTTTTTGCTGAATAATATACCGCTTCTGATTATGGATATTCCGTCTGCGGAGATGACGAAGTATGCGGCCAATTCCATGTTGGCGACGCGCATTTCTTTTATGAATGATATTGCCAATTTGTGTGAGCTGGTGGGGGCGGATGTGGAGGCGGTGAAAAAGGGTATCGGCAGTGACAGCCGTATCGGGAAGAAGTTTTTGAATGCGGGTTGCGGTTATGGCGGTTCTTGTTTTCCGAAAGATGTGAAGGCTCTGATTAAAACGGGCGATAAGTATGGGTATAGTATGGAGGTGTTGAAAGCGGTGGAGGATGTGAATGAGAGGCAGAAGGAGTTGCTTTTCAGCAAGATTATGAAGCATTACGGGCAGGATGTGAAGGGGAAGCGTTTCGGTTTGTGGGGGTTGGCGTTTAAGCCGGCCACGGATGATATGCGCGAGGCTCCTGCGTTGGTGTTGATTGAAAAGCTTTTGGCTGCCGGAGCTGCTGTGTGTGCTTTTGACCCTGTTGCCATGGCGGAGTGTAAGCGCAGGATAGGCGACCGGATTGAGTATGCCGCTACGATGTATGAAGCGTTGAAGGGGGCGGATGCGATGGTGGTGGTGACGGAATGGCAGGAGTTTAAGATACCTAAGTTTACGTATATAGAGAGGGCGTTGAAAGAGAAAGTGATTTTTGACGGACGTAATATTTACAGTCCGGAGCAGATGAAGGAGTTCGGCTATGTTTATTACGGTGTCGGGAAATAACAGGGAATCATGCGATTATTGTTTATTGTCAATCCGATATCGGGAGTAGGTGCCGGAAAGAAGTTGCCGGAGAAGATCAGGGAGATTCCGGAGTATGCGGAAATAGATTACGTTATCCGGTTTACGGAGTATGCGGGACATGCCCGTATTCTTGTAAAGGAGGCTCTGGCGGAAGGCTGTTATACGCATATTGTGGCGGTAGGAGGGGATGGAACGGTGAATGAAGTCGGTACTTCTTTGGTGGGGACTTCGGTGGCTTTCGGGGTGGTTTCTTTAGGTAGCGGGAATGGGTTTGCCCGTCATCTGGGGTATTCGGTCCGTATGAAGAAGGCTTTGAGGCAAGTCCTGTCGGATGCTTATTCCCAGATTGATTTGTTGGAAATAAATGGGGTTTATTCTTTGAATGTGAGCGGATTCGGGTATGATGCCGAGGTGGCCCATGAGTTTAACCGTTTCCGTATCCGGGGAGTGATGTCTTATATTTATGCCGGTTTGAAGTTGTGGTTCAGTTATTCTCCTAAAGTGTATCGTATTCGTTATGAGGAGACGGTGCGGGAGGAGGAGTGTTTTATCCTCAGTCTGGCCAATACGTCCCAGTTCGGTAATAATGCTTTTATTGCCCCGCATGCTTCTTTGCGGGACGGTTTGATGGATGTCTGTTTGCTGCGTCGTCCGAATCTGTTTAAAGTGGTGTATTTTCTTTTCTGTTTTCTGAATGGCAAGATTGACAGGCTTACGTATTATAAGGATATTCAGTGCAGTGAGATTACGATTGAAGGGCCTATCCATCATGTGCATATTGACGGCGATGCGGCTGTCATGGATTCTCCTGTACATGCACGGGTGTTACCGGGTGCCTTGCGGGTTGTTGTTCCGAAGTTTGCCAGATGAGATTTCACTGGACGGGGGAAACGCCTAATTCCGCAGCGATTTTAAACATGTATTTGCGGGCTTCTTCCGGGTTGTTGCCGATAATGCCGTCGAGAATGGCTTCTTTGATGGCGTTTTTTATGTCTCCGATGAGGCGGCAGGGGGGCAGATTGAATGTGGCGATGATTTCTTCCCCGCTGATGGGTGGTTGAAAGTTGCGTATCGAATCTTTTTCTTCGACTTCTTTTAGTTTTTGACGTACGATTTTGAAGTTGGCAAGGAAGCGTTTGACTTTTTCCTCGTTTTTGGAGGTGATGTCGGCTTCGGCCAAGGTCATCAGGTCGTCGATGTCGTTTCCGGCATCGAAGAGCAAGCGGCGTACGGCGGAGTCGGTTACTATTTCTTCGCTCAGGACAATGGGACGCATGTGGAGGTTTACCAGTTTCTGCACATATTTCATTTTTTCATTCTGGGGGAGTTTCAGGCGGTTGAAGATGCGTGCCACCATGCGTTCTCCGACGTGGTTGTGTCCATAGAAGGTCCAGCCTTGTCCCTGTATGAATTTTTTGGTTACGGGTTTGGCGATGTCGTGCAGTAAGGCCGCCCATCGTAACCAGAGGTCTTGGGAGTAGAGCGAGAGGGTGTCGAGGACGGTCAATGTGTGATAAAAGTTGTCTTTGTGTCCGATGCCGTGGATGGTTTCCACTCCTTTGAGGGCTGTCAGTTCGGGAAAGAATTGTTCCAGCAGCCCGCTTTCGTCCAGCAACAGAATGCCTTTGGAGGGTTCCGGGGAGAGCATGATTTTGTTGAATTCATCCATGATCCGTTCCATTGAAACGATGGACAAACGGTCGTTGTAGGCTTGTATGGCCTTGAATGTCTCTTTTTCTATTTTGAAGTTCAGCTGGGAGGCGAACCGGATGGCGCGCATCATGCGCAGGGGGTCGTCGGAGAAGGTGATACCCGGTTCCAGCGGGGTTTTTATCAGGCGTTCCTCCAAATGTTGTAATCCGCCGAAAGGGTCGACTAACCGACCGTAGTCGGATTTGTTTAATGAGATGGCTAAGGCATTGATGGTGAAGTCTCTGCGTTTCTGGTCGTCTTCGATGGTGCCTTCTTCCACGATGGGTTTGCGGGAGTTGGCCCGGTATGATTCTTTGCGTGCCCCGACAAATTCTATTTCCACCCCTTTGTAGTGGAACATGGCTGTCCCGAAGTTTTTGAATACCGATACGTTGGGGTTTCCTAATTTACTTGCGGCGGCCTGTGCCAGTTCGATGCCGTTTCCCCGGACAACGATGTCGATATCTTTTGACGGGCGGTGCAACAGCAAGTCGCGTACATATCCGCCGATGACATAGATTTCGGCGTTTTTTTCTTGTGCAATTTCGGATAGTACGTTGAATACAGGGTGTTGCAGGTATTCTTTCATGTCAGGCTATTTTGTCCGGCTTATTTTGTCCGGTTTTCTGTTTTGCAAAAGTATTATATATTTTTCAGATACGGGCGTTGACAGTAAATTTTTGCGTAATTTAGGGGCTGGTAAATAAAATAGGTATGTATGAAAGGAAATATAGCCGGGTTGTTTGATTTGGACGGCGTGATTTTGGATACGGAAGGTTTGTATTCCCGATTCTGGGGGGAGCAGGGGCGTTTGTTTTGTCCGGATGTTCCCGATTTTACAGCAAAGGTGAAGGGGCGGACGTTGACAGATTTGCTGGCAACTTATTTTCCGGAGAAGGAGCAGGCGGAGAGGGTTATACGGAGCCTCAGTGATTTTGAGCGACAGATGCCTTTCCGGTTTATAGCTGGCGCCGATGGGTTTATTCAGGATTTAAAGGCGCATGGGGTGAAGTTGGCGATTGTGACGAGTTCGAACGAGGAGAAGATGGCAGAGGTGTATCGGGTGCTTCCTCAATTGAAGGAATGGTTTGACGTGATTGTTACGGCCGATAAGATTACCCGTTCCAAGCCGGATCCGGAATGTTATTTGTTAGCGGCGAAGGAATTGCAGTACGCCCCTGCCCGGTGTGTTGTTTTTGAAGATTCTTTTTCCGGTTTGAAGGCCGGGAGAGGAGCCGGAATGAAGGTGATCGGTCTGGCCACCACGAATCCTCCGGAAACCATACGCGATAAAGCGGATGCAGTGATTCCGGATTTCCGTGATTTCAGCTACGACCGGTTAATAAGTGTGTACGGGAAAGTCGATTGATGTTTTTTGTCCCCAACGGTCTATTATTGTCAGACGATAGGTGATATCGGCTTCGCAGGGACGCTCCTGTTGGTAGAAGAATAGAATGCCGTGGAAGCCGCTTCCCAGTAATGTCTGATTGATGTCTTTGCCGTCGATTTCCGGGGTCAACGGGGCTTTTGTTTTGTCGTATGTAATGGCATCTGCCGGGAAGTAGAATTCGTTGTTTCCTTTTTGTTCGATATGAAAGGTCAATCCTTTTCCGCGGATGCTCCATATGTTGACTTCCCTGGGATGGATGCGCCAGGAGACGGAATCGGTTTCCTGGTCTTTAAAGACCGGAGAAAGAGGGTTGTGGCTGTATTCCCGGTTTAGGGTTTCGTAGAAGTTTTCCTTTTGGATTTCCAAGTCTTTTTGCGGGTCGACGTTGTAAAATTGGACAGTGATTTTTTCCGTTGAGCGGATATGAAAGCTTTTGGACCCTTTGATTGTTTTTCCTCTTTTGTCGGTGCAAGTGAGGGATATGTGGTAGTTGCCTATTGCCTGGGGATTGGAAAAGCGGAGTATGTTGGTGTATCCGGCCCGTAGTTTTATCGAATCTTCCAAAGGCCGTCCGTTGACGCTGAGTGTGGCGCCCCGGTGCAAAAGTTCACGTTTGCCGTCGGCATCCGAGGCTAAGGGTGCTCTGAATTCGGGGACGACGGTGTCTATATGCAAGGTGTATTCTTCTCCCGTTACCCCTTTGACTGTAAAACGGAGTTCCGCGGATTCGCTGACGCTGAGCGTGTCCGGGCAGCTGCTGAATTCGATGGTGGGTTTTGGGGAATAGGTGTAGAGTTCAATGTCTTTTGAACAGGAGTCGCCTTTTTCATTGACCACTAAAAAGGTTATTCCGGCGTATCCTTCTTCCTGGGGTGTGAATTTTACGGTATAATTCAGATCGGGCAATAGGGAGGTCACCTGGCTGAAATCTTTATCGTCGATTTCCAGTTCGAATTTGCCTATTGTGTCGATAGTGAGGTTGAAAAGAGATACGGAGGTGTTTTGAATCACTCTCATTGAAAGTTGGGCGCTGCTGCCGAGACGGATGCTGTCCGGCTTTGTCCCGAGCAGGATTTCGATTTCCGTTTCTGTTTTTCCCGGAGTAAGTTCCGGATCCGGTTCATCTACTGTGTGAATTGAAGAACAGGAGAACAGATGGTATAAAATGAGAAAGAAAGAAGCCAACTTTTTCATATCCCGGAAAAATAATACACGGATTTCACTTTCCGTAGATATGAGTGAAATCCGTGAAGAATGATTATACGATGCCGGAGAATCCCATGAAAGCCATGGCCAGTAATCCGGCGGTAACCAAAGCGATGGGGGAACCTTGCATGCCTTTGGGGACATTTACCAGGTTCAGTTGTTCGCGGATACCGGCGAAGATGGTCAGTGCCAAACCGAAGCCGATAGCGATGGATGCTGCGAATACGATGGATTCAAGCAGGTTGAATTCTTTCTGGATTACCATGATGGCGACACCCAATACAGCGCAGTTTGTCGTAATTAACGGCAAGAATACGCCCAGTGCCTGGTAGAGGGCCGGGCTCACCTTTTTCAGAATGATTTCCACCATCTGTACCAATGCGGCGATAATCAGAATGAAGGTGATGGTTTGCATAAAACCGATGTTGAAAGGGTCCAATATGGTTTTCTGTACGATGAATGTCACCAGGGTGGCCAGTACCATTACGAAAGTGACGGCTCCGGTCATACCCAGTGCCGTGGATACTTTTTTGGATACGCCCAGGAAAGGACATATGCCTAAGAATTGAGCCAATACGATGTTGTTGACAAATACGGCTGCGATGAAGATTAATATGTATTCCATAGTCTAAAATTTGCAGTGATTAAGAGCGGTCAATTGGTTTTTCGGATACGGTTGATGAAAGCGATCAGGTAGCCTAATGCCAGAAAGGCTCCGGGAGCCAGGACGAAAACCAGCATACCGTAGTTTTCATTGAAAACCGGTAGGTTGAATATCTTTCCGCTTCCTAATAGTTCCCGTACGCATCCTAAGATGGTTAAGCTCATTGTGAAGCCTAATCCCATGCCCAGACCGTCCAACATGGAGGCGAAAGCGCCGTTTTTGGAAGCAAAGGCCTCAGCCCGTCCCAAGACGATACAGTTTACAACGATTAGCGGAATAAATAAGCCTAATGATTCGTGCAGGGAGGGCAGATAAGCTGCCATGGACATGTCTACGATGGTTACGAATGCCGCTATGATTACGATAAATGAAGGAATACGGATTTTATCCGGTATGCTGTTGGCAACCAATGAAATTACAAGATTGGACATTACCAGTACGAATGCGGTGGCCAATCCCATACCCATACCGTTGATGGCGGATGTGGTGACTCCCAGGGTAGGACACATTCCCAACAAAAGTACGAAAGTCGGATTTTCTTTAAATAATCCCCGTGTTAAGTTTGACAAATTACTCATATTTCAGGTGATAGTATTTGATTTTATCTAAAGTTAATGCTTGCAGTTCTGGTTGCAAAGCGAGTCGCAGGTTGCTTTTTTCCCGCATACGGCTTGTGTCGTATCGGGAGTTGCCTTTGGGGTCGCGCCCGAATATACGTCGGCGTTCCCGGCCAAAGCGGCAGAAGCCCGGTTTACGGCATCCAAAAATGCCCGGGAAGAGATGGTGGCTGCGGTAATGGCGTCTACGTCCCCACCGTCTTTTTTGACTTTCAAGCCGGTCGTACCGGGTTTTTTCCCGATGATACTGCCTTTGCCGTCTTTAGTGAACCATTGGTCCATTTTAGAACCCAGCCCCGGAGTTTCTTTGTGTTCCAATACGGAATAATTGGAGATGCTGCCGTCGGGATTGAAACCGACCATTAGCCATACTTCTCCTCCGAATCCGTTTTTCGTATAGGTTTTTACGGCAGTTCCCACTGTTTCTCCGTCTTGTTTTGCCGGAAAGAATTCCAATGTTCCGCCGTCGGGTGTTTCTACTTTCCAGGTATCGGCTACCGGGTCGTTATTGAATGCCCCGGGGATAACCTGGCGAATGGCATTGGCCTGTTTGGTTTCTTTGGCTTTGTTGATAGAAGCGATGGTCAATGAATTGACATAAGCTACAGCAGCCGAGGATATAAGTGTTACGCTGAATAACACCAATACCATATTTTTAAAGTTTGACTCTAATTTTTTTCCCATAATTTTTTAATTATAGACAGATAGAACATTAAGCAAATCGTTCGGGTTTACAATACCGGTTGATTAGAGGCGTGAAAGCGTTCATAATCAATATGGCAAAGGACATTCCCTCAGGATAAGCCCCGAACACACGGATAACAACGGTGATGATACCGATGCCGATGCCGTAGATAATCATTCCTTTGTTACTCATTGGAGAGGTGACGTAATCGGTGGCCATGAAGATGGCGCCCAGCATCAAACCTCCTGTAAGTAAATGGAATATCGGGTCGGCAAATTGTGCCGGATTGCATAAATGTAAGATTCCTGTAAATACGAATACGGTGGCGAAAATCGTTACCGGAATGTGCCAGGTAATGATTTTGCGGAATAACATGAATACGAGGCCAATCAAGAGGGCGATAGCGGCGATTTCACCCAAACTGCCCCCCATGTTGCCCAAGAATAGGTCGCGGTAGCTGCCGACAGCTCCGGAGGTCATTATGTCACTGACTGATTGTCCGGTTTTCAGGGCTTCTTTCAGTAAGGCCAGCGGAGTGGCTCCGGTTGTTGCATCAAGATAGGATGTGTTGAAACCTGCAGCTACCGGCCACGTAGTCATTTGTACCGGAAAAGAAATCAGCAGGAATACACGTCCCACCAAGGCCGGATTGAAAATGTTGCATCCCAGGCCGCCGAAGCTCATTTTACCGATGCCGATGGCCACCAATGCGCCGATGATGATAATCCATACCGGCAAATTGGAAGGAACGTTGAAAGCCAGAAGTACACCCGTAATGAGGGCGGAACCGTCTAAAACCGTCGGTTGTTGTTTTAATAGGAATTTTTGAATCAGATATTCAAAAAGCAGACAGGCGATAACGGATGTTAACGTCACGACCAGTGCCCCCATCCCGAAAAACAAGACAGAGCAGATAAATGCAGGGATGAGCGCAATCAAAACCCCGTACATATTCTTCTCTATGGAATCGCCACTGTGAACGTGGGGAGAGGGGGATATCAATAATTTATTCATACTGTTTAATTTGAAAGTTTGGAATGAGTTCCTGGGTTATTTTTTTTTGTTCCGGATCATGGCGCCGGTTCGTGCTTTGCCTAAACGGATGTAGTCCAAGAGCGGACGGTTGGCCGGACAGGTGAAGCTACAGGAACCGCATTCGATGCAATCCATGATTTTTTCCGTTTCCATTTGTTCCAGCATGTTGTGGTCTGCCAGTGTCATCAGCAAGTAGGGCTCCAATCCCATCGGGCAGGCTGATACGCATTTGGAACAACGGATGCAGTTGCGGCTCGGTTTGCGGGCGCCTTCTTTGTCATTCACGATTAAAACGCCGCTTGTCCCTTTCAGGATGGGGGAGTCTGGATTCACCATCGCCCGTCCCATCATAGGTCCACCGCCAATGATTTTAACCGTATCTTCCGGAAGTCCTCCGGCTGCTTCTATCAGTTTGGATATGGGCGTTCCGATACGGCAAAGGTAATTGCCCGGCTTTTTCACCGATTTTCCGGTAACGGTAACCACTCTCTCAATCAGAGGTTTGTGTTTCATCACTGCTTCGTAGACCGCCAAGGCTGTTCCGGCGTTCTGTACAACGGCTCCGACAGCAATCGGAAGGGCTCCTGAGGGTACCGCCCGGCCTGTCGTGGCTTTGATAAGCTGTTTTTCACCTCCCTGGGGATATTTTACTTTAAGAGGGCAGACTTCCACACCCAGTGTTTTGGCTGTCAGACTCTGTAATTTTTCAATGGCGTCCCGTTTGTTGTTTTCGATGCCGATGACGGCCCGTTTCACATCAATGGCTTTCATCAGAATCTGAACGCCAACAACGATTTCTTCCGCTTTTTCAAGCATAATCCGGTGGTCGGCTGTCAGATAGGGTTCGCACTCCACTCCGTTGATGATTAGGATTTCGGCTTTGGAACCGGGAGGGGGGGAGAGTTTTACCTGAGTCGGGAATGTGGCGCCGCCCATACCTACAATACCTGCGGCACTAATGGCTTTCACAATTTCTTCGCGCGAAAGCGTGATGTTGTGTTCTGTTTTGGCGGAGCGGTCGATGTCTGCTTCCCAGTCATCTCCTTCCACTTTTATCGTAATGGCAGGTTTTGATAAACCTGCTGCATCCGTAACGCTATCTACTGCAACGACTGTTCCGGATACCGAACTGTGAATGTTGGCCGAAACAAAACCTGTTGCGGTAGCAATCAATTGTCCTGCCTTCACGGTGTCACCTTTTTGTACTATCGGTGTTGCAGGAGCTCCGATGTGTTGCCCCAGCGGGATGATAACCTGTTCGGGAACAGGTAGAATCTGAATCTTCTCGCCTGAGGATAATTTATTCTCGGGCGGATGTACGCCTCCGATTTTAAATGTCTTTAACACAATGTATAAATTTAAAATTTACTATAATTTTTCAGTTATCTTTCTTTCCGGGAAATTCACTTCATGGATGGCACCCGTAGGACAAACAGCGACACACTTCCGGCACAGACGGCATTTCGTATAATCGATGTAAGCCAGATTGTTTTCAACGGTAATGGCATCGAACGGACATTCTTTGGCACATTTCATGCAACCGATACAGGCTGCCGTACAAGCTTTGCGGGCTACGGCACCTTTGTCTTTATTGACACAAGATACGAATACCCAGCGGTCTTTGGGACCTTTGTTGCGTAGTTCAATGATGTTGCGGGGACACGCTTTCGCACAAGCGCCGCAAGCGACACATTTGGTTTCGTCTACTTCCGGCAAACCGGTTTCTTTGTTCATGTGGATAGCGTCAAACGGGCAGGCAGCCACACAGTCTCCGCAACCCAGACAGCCGAATGCACAAGCGGTGTCGCCGACATACAGAGAGTGTTCCACGGCACAGGAACGGGCACCGTCATATACGCTGGTACGGGGACGGTTGCTACAACTTCCGTTACATCTCACTACGGCAATTTTGGGTGCCTGTACGGCTACTTCGCGTCCTAAAGCGACAGCCACTTTATTCATCACCTCACTTCCTCCCACGGGACAAAAAATGCCGTCCATGTTTTCCGATTTTACGGCAGCTTCTGCCAATCCCCGGCATCCCGGATATCCGCAGCCTCCGCAATTGGCTCCAGGAAGGAGGCCTTCTACTGTGTCGATGCGCGGATCTTCCTCCACTTTGAATTTTTGTGCAACGAAATAGAGTATCACTGCCGAGGCGATACCAATGGCACACAAAGAAATGATAGTAATAACAATCGTATTCATGTTTTATAAATTATATGTCTTCAGTTCTTTTTTCGACTGTAAATCTGATTTTGCTGCCGATCCGCTTGCGATTCAGATAAAGGAGTGTGAAATAAACAACAATTCCCCCCAGCGCTCCTAAAGCTGCGGCCGTTTCACCCGCACCGAAGTGCAAAAGCAGGCAGATGAAGGCGATAATAATAAGTACCGGTATGACATAAGCTAAAATAACGGAATAAACCGCATTATTCAGACTGGCGTATACCGTTACTTTATCTCCCGGAGATACCTGAAAAGGGGGCAGATCCGCCGTAATGACTTTCTGTTTCACATCTGCCATACCACATGCACCCTTTGCATGACAACCTGCACAGGCCGACTGATTTTCTATCACTACCTCCATCGCTTTTTCTGCGACTTTTCTGACAATACCGTCGTGTCCTATTTTAGCGTTTTTTGCCATGTCAGCCTCTCAAACGTCCGCAAAAGTAATGAAAAAATAAAATAAACGGATTAAAAATTGTAATTTTTGACCTTCGTGAATCTTTCCTCGCCGTTATTTTTTTCTCATAAAGAGTTGGAGCGGTACACCGGTGAAATCCCAGTTTTCCCGCATTTTGTTTTCCAAGTAACGCTTATAAGTCTCTTTTACATACTGGGGCAGGTTACAGTAGAAAGCGAATGAGGGAGCGTGTGTCGGTAACTGGGTAATATATTTGATTTTTACGGATTTGCCTTTTGTCATGGGGGGCGGATAGGCTTCAATGGCTTCAAGCATCACGCGGTTGAGTTCGGACGTTTTCAGTTTCTGCGTGCGGTTTTCGTACACTTTTATTGCCGCTTCCAGTGCTTTCAGTAAGCGCTGTTTCGTCAGCGCGGAAGTAAAGATAATATCGACATCCCGGAAGGGGGCGATTTTTTCCCTTAGTTCTTTTTCAAAGGCCGCTGTTGTTTTGTGGTCTTTTTCTATCAGGTCCCATTTGTTGACTAAAATCACGACGCCTTTTCGGTTACGTTCAATCAGACGGAATACATTCAGGTCCTGGGCTTCCATGCCCCGGGTGGCGTCGATGAGCAGCATGCAGACGTCCGATTCTTCTATGGCCCGGATGGAGCGCATCACCGAATAAAATTCCACATCTTCGTTTACTTTGGCTTTTTTGCGCATACCGGCGGTGTCCACTAAAATGAAATCGTGTCCGAAACGGTTGTAACGGGTGTAGAGTGAATCGCGGGTCGTTCCGGCAATTTCAGTCACGATGTTGCGTTCTTCCCCGATTAGTGCATTGATTGTCGATGACTTCCCTACATTCGGACGCCCGACAATCGCGATATGAGGCAAATGGTCCGTGTCTTCTTCTTTTTCTTCGGAAAAATGGGAGCAGATGGCGTCGAGCAGTTCGCCCGTCCCGAATCCGTTGGCGGAAGAGATGCAATAGAGTTCGCTGTTGATGCCCAAACGGTAGAATTCGCTGGCATCGTATATGCGTTCGCTGGTATCCACTTTGTTGGCTACCAGATAGACCGGTTTTTGTATGTTGCGTAACAGTTTTGCAAAATTCTCGTCCAGGCCCGTCAGGCCGATTTCCGTGTCCACCATGAAAAGGATGACGTCGGCTTCATCCATTGCCAGGAGTACCTGTTTGTTGATTTCCTCTTCAAAGATGTCGTCGCTGTTGGATACATAACCGCCGGTGTCAATGACTGAGAATTCTTTCCCGCACCATTCCGATTTTCCGTAATTCCGGTCTCTCGTCACTCCGCTTTCTTCATTGACAATCGCTTTGCGGCTGCCGATCAGACGGTTGAATAAAGTGGATTTTCCGACGTTAGGTCTTCCTACAATTGCTACGATATTGCTCATTTTCTTTTTGATTTACACACATACATTATAATAACTCCGATAGAGACAGACGCTGTGCGGAGGGTTCCGATTCCTTTATTGCACGTATCCGAAGTTTTTCAGGTCCCGTTCTTTGCTGCGCCAGTCTTTCTGTACTTTGACATAGAGATTCAGGAATACTTTCTTGGAGAAAAAGGCTTCGATGTCCAGCCGTGCTTCCGTGCCCACTTTTTTCAGCGCTTCTCCCTGTTTCCCGATGATAATGCCTTTTTGCGAATCGCGTTCCACGTAAATGACGGCCATGATGTTGATCCGTTTCGGGTCTTCTTTAAATTCTTCCACTTCTACCTCCACGGAATAGGGTATTTCTTTTTCGTAGTTGAGGAGGATCTTTTCGCGGATGATTTCCGTAACGAAGAAACGGGCGGGCAGGTCGGTCAGTTCGTCTTTCGGGAAAAAAGGCTCTCCTTCCGGCAGGAGTGCAACAATCCGTTTATACAGGTTGTCGATATTGAAGTTTTCCGTTGCCGATATGGGGAAAATCTCGGCGCGGGGGATGAGTTGTTGCCATTGGGCATACAACTCTTCTAACTTTTCCTGGTTTGTCAGGTCTATTTTATTGAGAACCAATAATACGGGCGCTTCATTCCGGTTTACCTTTTCGATAAAGTCTTCATTTTTGCGGATATCTTCCACTACATCCGTGACGTACAGGATGATGTCGGCATCGGTCAAGGCCGATTTGGAAAACTCCAGCATGCATTCCTGCATTTTATAACTCGGTTTGACGACTCCGGGGGTGTCCGAAAATACAATCTGATACCCCTCTTCATTGACAATCCCTTTAATCCGGTGACGGGTGGTCTGGGATTTGGAGGTGATAATGGATATTTTTTCTCCCACCAAGCGGTTCATGAGGGTGGATTTCCCGACGTTGGGATTTCCTACAATATTGACAAATCCGGATTTATGCTTCATTTTTTTCTGGTTTCTCCCGGCAAAGATAGGGATAAAATGTGAATACAGCAAAACCCCCGGAAATCGGAGAGATTTCCAGGGGTTTCTTTCAGGATTCTTAATTTAAAACACTATTTAAGACACTTTAGTTTCTGTCTCCGTAATTTGTTGGATAACCCGGTGTCTGGGTCAATAGCGGATTCTGATTCAGCACTCCGGTATTGATAGGCCACAACAACATATGTGATTGTGTGGCATAATCCAGGATGGGTTTCTTCGTATCGTCGTCAACATCCGTATATGCGGCTTTTGCCGAGAAACAGATGGAGTTACCGTCGTCGCCGCGTAGACGAACCACGTCAAACCAACGGGTACCTTCCAATACAAACTCTTTGTCGCGTTCGTGCAGGATGGCCAATTCATTTTCAGCAAAACTGCCGGCGGTATAAACTTCACTTGGATAAGCGGAACGGAATCCGGCTACATCCCCGTTGTGTCCGTAGGCACGTGCCCGTACTTGATTGATGTAATCGGCTGCACTGCTACTATTGCCCAGTCCGTTTTCGATTTCAGCCATCGTCAGCAATACATCGGCATAACGGTATACAACCCAGTCTGCATCATAAATACGGTTGTTTGTCGCATTGATGCTTCCCAACGTTTTGCGGTATAGCAATCCGGCAGGGGTGTAGGTTGTATCTTTTGCAATCGTATCAATTGACTGTGAATAACAGGGCAGGAACGTTGCGGCGATACGGGTATCGTTCTCGTTCATGGATTCAAACAAGCCCCATTTGTATACATACCGTAACAGATGAGTACTGGTGTTCAATACTTCCAGCGTATCATTCATTACCTTACCCTCTTTGGTGTAGAAAAGTCCGTCGAAATAACGGCTTTCAGCTACAAAATAACCTACTTGGTTGCAGTGGGCTTCTCCTTCCAGGAAGCGGAATGCGAAAATAGTCTCGGCATTGTTTTTGTGCTTCGTATCGAAAATTTCGCCGAATTTGTCCAAAAGGCTGTATTGGCCTATGAGGTTTTGCATAGCGTTCTTTGCGATGGTGAGGTCGCTTTGTCCACCAGCGGCATGGTCACCCGTTGCTACTTTGGCAGACCACAAATAAACCTGACCTTTTAACATCTGGGTCGCATTCGGAGTCCAGTGTATTTTACTGGAACTGGCAGCAGAACCGAAATAGGTTTCTGAAGTCGTAATGTCTTCTTTAATAAGTTTTAGTGTCTCTTCTGCTGTGGCCCGTGCAACGTAAAGTTGTTCGGCAGCAGTACTTGAAATAACGTCCGGAGTGGTGATTAAAGGTACACCGCCATATGTCCGGTACAGCATGAAATAATAGAAAGCACGCATACCGTAAGCTTGTCCCAAATAGTAATTCCGCTGGCTTTCGGACAGGAAGCTGCAATTGTTTTCCACTTCTGAGATAAACTGATTCAAGGGGAAGATAACGTAATAAATACCGTTACCCCAGTTGGTTATTCCCGGAACATCTTCCGACAACGCATTGGTTACAACTTGCTGTGCGTCCAGAGAGGTTCCGATCATGGAAGCTCCCACACGGAACGTACCGCCTCTCAATTCTCCCATTTGGAAGAGTGACCAGTAATAGCTTCTCGCACTGATATGCACACCCTGCATGGCAGCCTCTACTTGTGCTTCTGTCTTCCAATAGTTACCGCTTCCGTAGTAATCTTCCGGAGCCAAATCCAACTCATCGCAACTTGTCAGGAAAAACAAGGCTACGAAAGAAAGCCATATATATTTCATTCTTTTCATGTTTCAATAATTATTTATAGTTATTAAAAGGTCAGATTCAAGCCCAATACCAAAATCTTAGGCAGCGGATAACCGCTGGTAGCGGAAGCCACTTCGGGGCTGTAGGCATCTTTGGCCTTTGTCAGGTATCCCAAATTCTGTCCCGTGATGGATAAATCCAATGCCTGCATGTGCATTTTATCCAATAAGTTTTTCGGCAAGCTGTATGACAATGTCACTTCGCGGAATGCCAGATAATCGCCTCTGTAAGCAAACATGGACGTGTTGGTTCTGCAATAGTTGCGTTTACCGAACTGGTCAGCCCATGCATAGGTCGGGTATTTGCCTTTGGGATTTGCTGCAGAGAAAGAATTTTTTGTTTTGGTCAAAGTGTTGTAGGTACCTTGTGCGCAGGCCATTACCCACTGGGAACCGTAATCCACTACGGTGTGTCCCAAAGCGTAGTCCATCCGGGCGCTTAAAGCGATGCCTTTCCAGCTTAATGTGGTGTTGATACCTCCCGTCCAGCGCGGAGTGGTGCGTCCTAATTTCACTACGTCATAATCATCGATAACGCCGTCTTTGTTTACATCCAGCCATCTGACATCTCCCGGAGATATAGCAAGTTGACCGGATTGGTAGGTACCGTTGTTATGGGCTTCACGCCATGAACTTTTACCGTATAACCAGTTACCACGGGCTCCGTTGTTACCGGAAGTTTTATCAATCAAATATTCAGGTACTTCTTCCCAGCTACGATACAAGCCTAACGCTTTCGGTCCGTATACAGCTCCCGGTTCCATACCTTCCTGATAACCGCCCACGATTTCCAATTTGCCTGTTTTCGGATTGTATGCCTGGGTATAATTTTGCGCATTCCTTTCTATACCGTTATTCGGTAATTTGACCACCTTATTAAGGTTATAGGCGGCGTTTACATTGATGTTCCATCTCCAGTCGCTTTTATTCAGGACTTTGAATGCCAATTCCGTTTCAACCCCCTGGTTGCGGATTTTACCGTTGTTGGATAACAAACTACTGAAACCGGAAGTGGTTGGAATCGTGATGTTGGCATATTTGTCTGAAGTCAGACGGTTGTAATAGGTGAAGTTGGCATTGATTTTGTTTTCAATGAAGCTCAGGTCCAAACCGATTTCAAAGGTTTTGGATTTTTCCCATTTCAGACTTGGTGCGGGTAAGGTTGTCAATAAATAACCGGTAGCGTTATTGTACTTGCCGCTGCCGTAAGTACCCTGTACGGTGTAATTCCCTACGAAATTGGGGTTTACGTTACCGTTCAAACCGTAACTCAAACGCAATTTGGCAAAAGAGATGACGTTATTCAAACCCTGCATGAAATCTTCTTTACCGAATACCCATCCGGCAGATACTCCGGGGAAGAAACCCCAACGTTTGTCCTTGTCCAGTTTGGAATAACCATCCCGACGGGCCACGAAAGAAATCAAGTATTTCGTCTTGTAGTCATAGTTTAACCGACCGAAAAATGACATAATGCGTTCCCGTGTGTGCCAAGAGTCGATAGAGCGGGTCAATTCGGTGGAAGTCAGATTTAAGTCCATGAAATCATCCGTAGCGGCACCGGAACCGGAAGCGCTGAATCCCTTTTGGTATTTGTCATAGAACTCGAAACCGAACATGGCGTTCAGATTGTGTTCCGGTAGGAATTCGTTGTCATAGTTTAATACGGCATTGTAAGTTTGGTTCAATTTGCGGTCGAAATAAGCTGAAGAAGCGCGGCTTCTGCTGTAGCTGTTCGGACCGGTTTGGTAGTCTTTGTTGAAAGACTCTTCTTTGTCTTCATCAAAATACCACAAACCGGATACTTTCAATGTCAAACCTTTGTACAGATTGGCCGTCAAAGCCTGTGATAAAGTGAATTTATCCGTGTTGTAATCCCGGATCAGTTTGTCCAGGTTGATTTTCTGGTTACCGTCGCCGGCATTGGGACCTAAGATATATTCTCCGTCGGCGTTCGTTCCGCGCATCGTGGGAGGCAAACTCATTACACGGCAGAAATAGTTGGCTTCACTTGCCTGAGTGGAAGGGAGTCCGTTCCATTTGGCATCGGCGAACTGGAAACTGGAATTGGAGGTCAACCATTCTTTGATTTTATAGTCGGCATTTAACGTGAAAGTAACACGTTTGTACCAGTTTCCCAATACGTTACCGTCCGTGTCATTGTAGCCGACGCTGGCATAATAACTTCCTTTGTCATTACCGCCACTCAAACTCAAATTGTAATCTTGGGAGAAAGAAGGCGTATTTATGTTCACTTTGCTGATGTCAAAGTTTTTGAAAATAATTTCTCCTCCGTAAACCGGATCGGTCATGGTTTCCCAACCTTGGTCCAACAAGAATGCCAAGTCGGGGGTGTAATTCATGGTACTGTAAATAGCCAGATTACTCTTGTTACCGTCCAAAGGAGTAACACCGTCGTCAGCGAAATAGCGGTTACCTGTTCCGTAAGGGGTATTATTTCCTAAAGTACTGAGGTTACCCCATCCTGCATAAGTATTTCCGTCAGCGTCGGTCAATTGTGTCGCGTTTTGGTAACCGGTACGCATCCAATAGATATAGTCGCGTGCATTTAGGAATGTATAAGGTATATCAACATAACGCCAGCCCACTTTTGCCTTGAAATTAACGGAGGTGCGTCCGGATTTACCGTGTTTTGTCGTGATAAGGATAACACCGTTGTTGGCACGTGCTCCGTAAATAGCGGTTGCTCCGGCGTCTTTCATGACCTCCATGGATTCGATGTCGTCCGGGTTGATGTCGCTCATGCTCTCACGTACCTGGCCGTCAACGATAACCAAGGGAGAACCGGAACCGTCGAAGTTCGTACCTCCACGAAGAGTGATGGTCGGTGTTTCGCCGGGGTTACCGGAAGACTGGGTTACTTTTAAACCTGCCACGGCTCCAGACAATGCCTGTGCCGGGTTGGAAAGAATTCCCCCTTTGAATACCTCTTCCTGTACTTTGGCGATAGAGTTGGTTACCTTGGAACGTTTCTGCGTACCGCCGTAGGCCAATACCACCACTTCTTCCAACATTTCGGTGTTTTCTTTCAACACAACATCCACTTGGGTTCTTCCATTTACCGGAATTTCCTGGGTTACATACCCCATAAAAGAAAATACCAATGTGGCATTACCGGAAGAAACAGACAACTCATATTGTCCGTTAATGTCCGTTGCTACTCCATTGGTAGTTCCTTTTTCAAGGATTGATACACCCGGAAGGGCTCCGGTTTTATCCGAAACCGTTCCTTTTACCGTTATTCCCTGTGCCCACAGCAATCCTGGCAACATGAGGAACAACGCCATAAACAATAGATTTTTTCTCATAGTCATTAATTTTATAGCTGATGTAAATAAAATCCAAATTCCGATACATGCCTGCTAAGCATGTGGCTCCCCATTTTTTCTATTCATTCCCGCTATGGAGTTTTATAACAATCCTGCCATTATTTTTTATCTGCTTTCCTTGATTTTTAATGCTGTTTTTTAATATTTTTAAAAAATCATTGTTATTTTATTTTGATTTTTAAAATTCGTTATATATTTGCAATCGTATTCGAGAGATGGTAAAATGTGTTAAAAAGGTGTTATTTTACCTAATGCGTCATTCAAAGAAGGATAATTATTACTAAAAATCAATAGTTTACAAAAAGAATACCTGCTTAGCAGGCATGTATCTGTATGGTATAAAACAAGGCTTAAAAATCAGGGTTTTAAAAAAGCATAGGTTTTTACTTAAAAAAGCTATGCTTTTTGCATTAAAAAGCTATCCTTTTTTATTCGGAACCGATAGGTTTATAATTTATATACTTTTGGCACCCTACTGAATTTTTGTATTTTTGTGTTGAATTAACTTCAAAAAGATTGCGTGCAATATGGTGGATTTTGACAGTGTGCTGAAATTTGGAAGGGATAAAAATTCGGGAGCGGAATATAAAAACAGCCTTTTGAAGAAAAGTATTTTGGCTTTTTTGGCGAGGAATGAAGGGACGACGATTGCCGATTTGTCCGGAAAGTTGAATATCAGTATCCCGACGGTGACGAAATTGGTTGCCGAATTGAAAGAGGAGGGGTATTTGATGGATCACGGCAAGGTGGAGACTGCGGGCGGACGGCGGCCGAATGTGTTCGGCTTGTCTGCCAATGCGTTTTATTTTCTGGGTGTGGATGTGCGCCGCCGCCGTTTGGAATTTGTGTTGGTGGATTTCAAAGGAAATATATTGCAGGAAAAGCACAATGTCCCTTTTGTTCTGAAGAATACCCAGGAGGCTTTGGAGCAGGTGTGTGTCGAAACGGAGCAGTTCATATCGGAAATAGAGATAAAGAAGGAGGAGATTATCGGTATTGGTTTCAGTTTGACGGGACGGGTGGACCCCAATAACGGCTATAGTTATACCTATTTTAATTTCAGTGAGATACCGTTGACCGATATTTTGCAGGAACGTCTGGGGATTCGGGTCTATATCGAGAACGATAGCCGGGCGATGGTGTATGCGGAGAAGGTTTTCGGCGTGGTGAAGGATGAGAAGGATGTGTTGTTTGTCAATCTGGGACGGGGATTGGGTATCGGGATGGTGCTCGATGACAAGTTGTATTACGGAAAGACGGGATTTGCCGGAGAGTTCGGGCATATACCCCTGTTTGACAATGAGGTGCTTTGCCATTGCGGCAAGAAAGGGTGCTTGGAGACGGAGGCTTCTGGTATTTCGTTGGAGAAAATGATGGTGGAGCGGATGCAGGCGGGGGAGACTTCTGTGCTTACCAAGCAATGGAAGGAAGGGAAAGAGATTTTGGTGTATGATATTATTAAGGCGGCGAATAGTGATGATGTGCTTTCCATTTCTTTGATTTCGGAGATTGCCGAGAAGTTGGGAAGAGGGGTCGGTGTGTTGATTAATTTGCTGAATCCCGAATTAGTGGTGGTCGGCGGCAGTCTTTCGCTGGTGGGGGATTATCTGATGTTGCCGTTGAAAACGGCTATTAATAAATATTCGTTGAGTCTGGTGAGCAAGGATACCCGTTTTAAACTTTCCAAATTGGGAGATAATGCCAGTGTGATAGGGGTGGCGATGCTGATACGTGCTAAAATTTTGGGTGTTATCTGACAATATTTTCAATATTAAAAAAATTTAATAAATATCTTTGTTTTTATAAAACCGTCCCCTATTTTTGTAAGACGGAATGGGGCGGATGTGTTTTGATGTGCTTTTAAATAATGTGTAATGATTATAGATGCTTTAAAAAACAGTGAATTGGCGGAGTGTTTACACCCTGCCTTTAAGTTGGTGTTTGATTATGTGAAATCGCACGATTTGTTGCAAACGGCTCCGGGAAGAATTGAATTGGACGGAGGGGATGTGTATATCAATGTGGTGGAACCGGAGGGAAAAGATAAATCGGAAGCCGTGTTGGAGACGCACGATGAGTATATTGATATTCAGTTCCCGTTGTTGGGAGAAGAGACGTTTGCTTGGAAATCCCGTTCCGATTTGACTAATATCCGGGGGGAATATGATATGAAGGATGATATTGCTTTCTATACCGATGAGGCGGCTTTTTGCTTTACGCTGCATCCGGGCGAGTTTGCCGTATTTTTCCCGCAGGACGGACATGCACCCTGCATTGGTAGGGGGAAGATGAAGAAAGCGATTGCGAAAGTGAAAGTAAAGAAATAAGTTTTAATATCGGTTGTTATGCGTATAAGTATTCTTGTTGTTCTGCTTTTGTGGGCAAGTTCGGTATTTGCCCGCCAAACGAAGGTGGCTTGTGTGGGAAATAGTGTCACATACGGTTATTTGCTCGAAAACCGAGAGCGGGATTGTTATCCGGCACAGTTGGCGCGTTTGTTGGGAGAGGGGTATGAGGTGCGTAATTTCGGGAAATCGGGTGCGACACTGTTGAATAAGGGACACCGTCCGTATGTGCAGCAGCAGGAATTTCGTGATGCGGTGGCTTTTGCTGCCGATATCGTGGTGATTCATTTGGGATTGAATGATACCGACCCGCGCAACTGGCCCAATTACCGGGATGAGTTTGTGCGGGATTATTTGCATTTGATTGATACTTTCCGGGTGGCTAATCCAGATTGCCGGGTGTGGATTTGCCGCATGACACCGATTACGAATGGGCATTTCCGTTTTAAGTCGGGTACGCGGGATTGGTACGAGCAGATACAAAATGCGATAGAGCATGTGGCACGGGTGGCGGAGGTGCCTTTGATAGATTTGCAGGAAGGGTTGTATAACCGTCCGGATTTGTTGCCGGATGCTTTGCACCCAGTGGCAGAGGGAGCCGGGATTCTGGCACGGAAGGTTTATTCTGCCGTGACGGGGGATTACGGCGGTTTGCAGATGCCTGCCGTGTATGGAGATAATATGGTGTTGCAGCGGGGAAAGGCTTTGGTTTTAAAAGGAACGGCCAACAGTGGGGAGGAGGTGACGGCGAAAATCGGGAAGCAGCGGAAAAAAGCGATGACGGGAATGGACGGGTGCTGGCAGGTAGTGTTGGAGCCGTTGGAGGCGGGAGGTCCGTATGAATTGTCCGTGAAGACGGCAGGGAAAAGTTTGGTGTTTAAGAATGTGCTGGTGGGGGAAGTATGGCTCTGTTCCGGACAATCGAATATGGCTTTTATGGTGAAACAGGCGGCAGGGGCGAAGGAGGCGCTTGCTGGGGCGGCGAATGACCACATCCGGTTGTATAATATGAAGCCGCGGGTATATACCGATATGGTGAGTTGGGACACGACGGATTTGCAGTTGTTGAATCGCCTCGAGCATTATTTGCCTACCTCGTGGACGAGTGCTTCGTCCGAAAGCGTAGCGGAGTTTTCGTCCGTGGCTTATTATTTCGGAAAGATGTTGGCCGACAGTTTGAAGGTTCCGGTGGGTTTGATTTGCAATGCTATTGGGGGAGCACCGGCGGAGGCGTTTATTGACAGGAAGACGATGGAGTTTGATCCGGTGTTGGTGGATGAGCTTTATGATTGGACTAAAAACGATATGTTGCAGGATTGGGTGAGAGGCCGGGCTTTGTTGAATATGAAGAATACGACCTCGAAATACCAGCGTCATTCGTATGAGCCGTCTTATTTGTATGCGACGGGTGTTTTGCCGTTGGCAGAGTTTCCGGTGAATGGTTTTATATGGTATCAGGGAGAATCGAATGCGCACAATGTAGAGCTGCATGAGTATGTATTTCCCGTATTGGTGAAGAGTTGGCGGAATACGTGGGGCGAGGAGCTGCCGTTTTATTATGTGCAGTTGTCGAGTATAAACCGGCCGAGTTGGCCCCATTTCCGGGATAGTCAGCGGCGTTTGGCTGGGAAGATGACAAATGTGGCGATGGCGGTGTCGAGTGATTTGGGGAATAGGACGGATGTCCATCCCGTGCGTAAACGGGAGGTCGGGGAACGTCTGGCAAGATGGGCGTTGCACCGGGATTACGGGTTTAAGGAGATTGTGCCTTCCGGGCCTTTATATAGAGGTGTGGAGTTTCGTAACGGAGCGGCTTTTGTCGCGTTTGATTACGGTAAGGGTATGAAGGCGTCGGACGGGCAGGCGTTGAGGACGTTTGAGATTGCGGGGGAAGACCGTTTGTTTGTTCCGGCGGATGCGGAGGTGGTCGGTAATGAAGTGAAGGTGAGCAGTCCAAGGGTGAAGAACCCGAAATACGTACGTTACGGCTGGGAGCCTTATTCAACGGGAAATTTGGTGAATGAGGAAGGGTTGCCGGCTTCTACGTTCAGGAATGAAGGTGAAATATTTTAAAATATAAAACATGGAAAAAATTAAAGGATTAATCGATGCACCTTTTACTCCGTTTTATGAAAACGGGGAGGTGAATTACGAACCGATTGCGGCGTATGCGAAATTGTTGGAGAATAACGGCCTGAAGGGCGTATTTATTAACGGTTCTTCGGGTGAAGGGTATATGCTGACGGAGGAAGAGCGGATGAAGTTGGCGGAGAAGTGGGTGGAAGTGGCTCCGAAGGGATTCAAGGTGATTGTTCATGTGGGAAGTACTTGCGTGAAGACGAGCCGTAATCTGGCAGCTCATGCCCAAAAAATCGGCGCGTGGGGTATCGGTGCGATGGCTACTCCGTTCCCTAAAATCGGACGGGTGGAAGAGTTGGTGAAATATTGCGAGGAGATTGCTTGCGGTGCGCCTCAATTGCCTTTTTACTACTACCATATTCCGGCATTTAACAATGCTTATCTGTCGATGGTGGAGTTTTTGAAGGCGGTGGACGGACGTATTCCCAATTTTGCCGGAATCAAATATACGTATGAGAGTCTGTATGAATATAATCAGTGCCGTTTGTACAAAGACGGGAAGTTTGATATGCTTCACGGACAGGATGAAACTATTTTGCCGTGTCTGGCTATGGGAGGCGCACAGGGTGGTATTGGCGGTACGACTAATTATAATGGCCGGGCGCTTGTGGGGATATTGGAAGCATGGGAGGCCGGAGATTTGGAAAAGGCTCGCGAGTTGCAGAATTTCTCCCAGGAGGTGATTAATGTTATTTGTAATTACCGGGGAAATATCGTGGGGGGAAAACGCATTATGAAGTTGATCGGTTTGGATTTAGGGAAGAACCGTACTCCGTTCCGGAATATGACGGACGATGAAGAAAAGGCGATGAAAGCGGAATTGGAGGCGATACACTTTTTCGATAGATGTAATAAGATGTAAAGAATGATGTTTGTAAATATATGATTGTATGAAGGTACCTTTCAGATACTATTGGCTTGTCGGATGTTTGGTTTTGGGGGCTTTTGCCCTGAGGGCCGAGACACGTTCTCTGACGGAAGAGAGTAAGGGGCGGGATAATCATCACAATGTGGTGAATTTAAAGCGGTTGCCTGAGTTGTGGGTGGCCGGGAAGGAAGAGAGTAAACAGGGGGTGTCCGCTCCTTATGCCGGAATGTTGGGTGACAGGCTGGTGGTAGCCGGAGGGTGCAATTTCCCCGGCGTACCGGCAGCGGATGGCGGGGAGAAGGTGTATTACGATGATATTTTCGTTTTGTCGGAACCGTTGAGTTCCGGTGCGACATGGCGAAAGGCGGGCAAGTTGCCGGTAGCTTCCGCATACGGGGTCAGTTTTACGACACCGTGGGGTGTGGTTTGTGTCGGTGGTCGGAATGCGGAGGGAGGATTAAACAAGGCTTGGCTATTGAAAGAGAACGGAGGGAAGATTGTTGTCGAGTCATTGCCTGATTTGCCAGTGACGATGGACAATATGGCCGGTGGAGTAAGCGGAAATACGGTGTATGTGGCCGGAGGAAATATTGATGGAAAGCCGGGAAACCGTTGTTTTGTGTTGCGTCTGGGAGACAACAGAGGATGGGAAGAGGTGGCGCCGTTTCCCGGAGAGGCTCGTGTACAGCCGGTGGGTGTAGTACAGAATGCGGCGGAAGAAGCCCGTTTTTTTGTGATGGGCGGTTTCTTGCCTGCCGACGACGAATTGGAGAGTGTAGTGTACACAGACGGATATAGTTATAATCCCCGGAACGGGAAGTGGGAAGCGGTGGCAGAGGCGGTTCCTTATGAAGAAGGACGTGAAAGGGCGTTGGTCGGCGGAACGGCGGTTGCTTCCGGAAGTAACCATATCGCGGTGATAGGAGGTGTGAATTACGACCGTTTCAAAAGGGCTTTGGATAGGCCTTTGTTGATAAAACTGGCAAAGCAGGCGGGAGACGATTCCTTGGCGTTGCAATTGCAGCGGGAGGATGAGGCCTATTTGAGACATCCGGCTGCATGGTATGATTTTAACGGTAATTTGTTGATTTATCATACGCTGACCGATACATGGGTGGCGGAAGGATATTTCCCCGAATTGGCGTTGGCGGGTGCGGCGGTTGTGCCTTATAAAGGCCATTGGCTGGTGGTGAACGGTGAAAGTCAGCCGGGCATACGTTCCGCGGGGGTGTATGCTGTGGAAATGGGAACGAAAACGGGTTTCGGCTGGGTGAATTGGTCGGTATTGGTGATTTATCTGGTGGGAATGTTGCTGTTGGGCTATTATTTTATGCGCCGTGCTTCAAGCAGTGAGGATTTCTTTAAGGGCGGCGGACGTATTCCGTGGTGGGCTGCCGGAATCAGTATCTATGCCACCATGCTGAGTGCGATAACGTATATGGCGATTCCTGCCAAGGCGTTTGCCACGAATTGGGCTTATTATCCGATGCTGGTGATGATATTGCTGGTGTCTTATCCGGTTATCAAATATTATCTGCCTTTTTTCCGCCGTTTGAATGTGACCAGTGCGTATGAGTATTTGCAGCTCCGTTTTAATTATACGACCCGTCTGATGGCGAGCGTGTTGTTTATCGCGTTTATGGTGGCCCGTACGGCTTTGGTGTTGTATTTGCCTTCTTTGGCATTGACGACGGTGACGGGTATCGATATTTATATCTGTATCATACTGATGGGCATCGTGACGGTGGTGTATTGTACGATGGGCGGAGTGGAAGCTGTGGTTTGGGGAGATGTGATTCAAGGGTTTATTTTGGTCGGCGGAGCGTTTTTTGCCGCTATTTACCTGATTCTTCAAACGGAAGGCGGTGTGGGCGGTTTTATCGATATTGCCGTGGAGCACGATAAGTTCCAGATGTTTGAATGGAGTTTCGATTGTACGAAAGCTGTTTTCTGGGTGGTTATTTTGGGTGGACTGGCTAATAATCTGATTTCTTATACGTCCGACCAGACAGTGATTCAGCGTTACCTGACGACGAAAGACGAACGCAGCGCGGGGAAGGGGATTATGATGAACGGGGTGATGAGTGTGTTTATTTCGGTGGTGTTCTATCTGATAGGCACGGGGTTGTATACTTTTTTCAAGTCGCGTCCCGATGAATTGAGTTATGCACTTTCCAATGGGGATGCCATTTTTCCGTTCTTTATGATGAGTCAGATGCCTGTGGGTGTCGCCGGCTTGTTGATTGCCGCTATTTTTGCCGCTACGATGTCGACGATTGCTTCGAATATCAATTCGACGTCTACCGCTTTTTCAATGGATATTTTCAAACATTGCGTGCCGGGGGCTTCGGATAAGAAGGTGTTGAGCGTGGCGCGTTGGGCTTCTTTTGTGGCAGGTGGTTTGGGTACGGTGTTGGCGGTGATGATGGCCACTTGGAATATTCTTTCGTTGCTGGATTATTTCAATTCGATTTTGGGATTGTTGTCCAGCGGACTGGGAGGTTTGTTTATGATGGGAATTTTCTTTGACCGAATCGGGGCGAAAGGGGCTTTGCTGGGATTTATCTCCGGTACGGTCGTGGTGTTTGCCTTGAGTATTTATACTCCGGTGTCGTTCCTGATATATGGAGCTATCGGTATTGTTGTTTCGGTAGGAGTAGGCTGGCTGTATAGTCTGATATGGCCGGCGGGAGAGCAGCCGAAAGGATTGACGTGGAGAAGGTTGGAAAAATAAATAGAAAATAAGGATTGATAAAATTATATTATGATGTTGGATTTTAAAAAATTAGCTCAGCAATATAAATCGGAGTTGCTGGACAAGGTGATACCTTTTTGGTTGGAAAAATCGCAGGATAAGGAGTGCGGGGGATATTTCACTTGTTTGGACCGTGCCGGTAATGTGTTTGACACGGATAAGTTTATTTGGTTACAGGGACGGGAAGTGTGGATGTTTTCGATGCTATATAATAAGGTAGAGAAGAAAAAGGAGTGGTTGGATTGTGCCGTTCAGGGTGCCGAGTTTTTGAAGAAGTACGGTCATGACGGGCATTACAATTGGTATTTTGCCCTGACCCGGGAAGGGAAGCCTTTGGTGGAGCCGTATAATATTTTTTCCTATACGTTTGCCGCGATGGCTTTCGGGCAGTTGAGTATTGCCACCGGCAGCAAGGAGTATGCGGATATTGCCAAAAAAACGTTTGATATTATTCTGTCTAAGGTGGAGAATCCGAAAGGGAAGTGGAATAAGGCTTATCCCGGAACGCGGAATATGAAGAGTTTTGCTTTGCCGATGATTCTGTGTAATCTGGCGTTGGAGATTGAACCGCTGTTGGACAAGGATTTTATGGAGAAGTCTATTTATAATTGTATCCACGAGGTGTTGGATGTATTTTATCGTCCGGAGTTGGGCTTGGTTGTGGAGCATGTTTCGACGGACGGGGAGTTGGTGGATAATTTTGACGGACGTTCCCTGAATCCGGGACATGCCATCGAGGCGATGTGGTTTATTATGGATTTGGGTGTCCGTCTGAATAATAAGGAGTTGATAGAAAAGGCCGTGAAGATTGCTTTACAGGAGGTAGAGTACGGATGGGATAAGGAATTCGGCGGTATTTTCTATTTTATGGACCGGTTGGGACATCCGGTACAGCAGTTGGAGTGGGACCAGAAGTTGTGGTGGGTGCATATCGAAACGTTGATTACGATGTTGAAAGGGTATCAGTTGACCGGTTCGCAGGAGTGCCTGAAATGGTTTGAGAGGGTGCATGATTATGTGTGGTCTCATTTTGCCGACAAGGAGTATCCGGAGTGGTTCGGTTATCTGAACCGGAGAGGGGAAGTGTTGCTTCCTTTGAAAGGCGGGAAGTGGAAAGGCTGTTTCCATGTTCCCCGCGGTTTGTACCAGTGTTGGCAGGTGCTTGAGAAGTTGAGCAATTAATATGGAAAAATGAAGGGAAGGGTTGTTTTCAGTTTGTTGTTTGCAGCTTTATGGCTGACTGGCCGCGCACAACAGGACTCGCCGGCTTTTCAGCCGGAGATGGAGGCTAGAATTGTGTCCGGTCGGGATGACGGTCGGTTTGTCAGTTCATTGGGAGTTGTACACAACCGTCTGAAACGGATTCGGCCGGCACAGGCTTTCCGGGAGGATATGACGGCCGGAGAGATGAAGGTATGGCAGGAAGAGGTGAGAGCGGCCATGAAGGAGTTGATGCACTTCCCTCAAAATACGGGTCCTGTGGAAGCCCGGAGGATTTCGGTTGCTCCCAGAGACGGGTATGTGGTGGAGAAATGGGAGATTTTTCCCGGCGAAGAAGTTGCCCTTCCTTTTTTGGTGTTATTGCCGGAGGGGTATGACGAGGGGAAAAAGTTACCGACGGTTTTGTGTATCCCCGGTTCCGGCAGCACAAAGGAGGCTATTGCCGGCGAGGAGGCTGTTTATCCGAAGTTGGGAGGAGGAGGAAATCGGGATAAGGCGGCTATGGCTCTGCATTATGTGAAAGCCGGTTATGTAGCTGTGGCGGTTGATAATCCGGCGGCGGGAGAAATGTGTGATTTGGAGCGATATACGGGGAAGGGGTACGATTATGATATAGTTGCCCGTTATCTGTTGGAAACGGGCTGGAGTTATCTGGGTTATACGGCTTGGCTTGACCAGCAAGTGCTGGAATGGATGAAGAGTCGTCCTTATGTGAATAGGGAACGGATTGTTGTCAGCGGATTTTCGTTAGGTACGGAGCCGTTGATGGTGCTGGGGGTGTTGGATACAAGTATTTATGCTTTTGTGTATAATGATTTCTTGTGCCGGACGAAGGAAAGGATGGAGGTGATGACTTATCCGGGGACGAACGGTTACAGGCCTTTTCCTAATTCTATCCGGCATCTGATACCCGGTTTCCTTTGTCATTTCGATTTTCCGGATTTGGTGGCGGCGTTGGCGCCCCGCTATGTTATTTGTACGGAAGGCGGGATGGATAGGGATTTCGGGATGATAAAAAAGGCTTTTCAGTTGGCGGGGCATCCGGAGCGTTTTGTTTTTCATCATTATCCGCGTTTTTCAGAATCGGAATCCCGTACTTATCTGGAACGGTTGCCGGAGGGTATTGACAGAAGTACTTTTTTCCGTTTGGCAAATGTAGACCCGCCTATGCATTATTTTAAAAAGGAATGGGTTTTTCCGTGGTTGGATGAAGTTATCTCTTATTAAAAAGGATTGTTATGAAAGTTTTGTATATTCTCTTGTTGGGTTTGTTGTTTGGTGGAGTACACGGTTTTTGTAAACCGGTGTTGTTGCCTCAACCGCAAAGGGTGGAATGGACGGCACAGCGGTTTTGGCTGAATGTGGTGGAATTGAAGGGGAAGGAAGTTTGCCAGAAGGAGCTAACAGAATGGTTGCAGGAGGTGGGCTGTGAGGTGCGGACAACCGCTTCCCGAAGTATAGAGGTCGTTTTGGTGGATTCTCTTCCGGGAGTTTATCTGAATCAGGAGGAGGCTTACAGGATTCAAGCGGGGAATAAGGTGCTCCGCATTGAGGCTTTGGCAGACAGAGGGGTGTATTGGGCACTTCAGACGTTGCGTCAGTTGGTGGAAGGTTCCGGAAAGAAAAAGTATATACAGGGGTGTGAGATTACTGATTGGCCGGCGTTCCGGGTGAGAGGTTTTATGCACGATGTCGGGAGAGGTTATGTGTCGTTGGAGGAGTTGAAGCAGGAAATCAAGAGGTTGTCCCGTTACAAAATCAATGTGTTTCATTGGCATTTGACGGAGGATTTGGCATGGCGATTGGAAAGCCGGGTGTTTCCGATGTTGAATGACAGTGTGAATTTCGGTCGCTATCCGGGAAAGTATTATACGCTGGAGGAGGCGAAGGTGTTGGTGGATTTTTGTAAGGCGCATCGGGTTTTGTTGATTCCGGAGGTGGATATGCCGGGACATAGTGCCGCTTTTCGGAAGACGTTCCGCCATGATATGCAGAGTAGGGAGGGAATGGCTATTTTGAAGTTGCTGATAGATGAGGTGTGTGAAACTTTTGAGGGGGTGCCTTATTTGCATATAGGGACGGATGAAGTCCGTTTTACCAATCCGGATTTTGTTCCGGAGATGGTGGCTTATATCCGGAATAAAGGGAAGAAGGTGATTTCCTGGAATCCGGGTTGGAAGTATCAACCGGGAGAGATTGATATGTTGCAGATGTGGAGTTACCGGGGAAAGCCCCACAAAGGGATTCCGGTGATAGATTGCCGGTTGCATTATCTGAATCATTTTGATGCTTTTGCGGATTTGGTCGGTTTGTTTAAAAGCAATATCGGCGGCGTTCGGGAAGGGAGCGATGATTATGCCGGAGTTATCCTTGCGGTTTGGAATGACCGGAAGGTGGAGTCGGAACGCAATATATTGTTGGAAAACGGTTTTTATCCGGCGATGCTGACCATTGCGGAAAGAAGTTGGCGAGGAGGGGGTGACGGTTATTTTTATGAGTTGGGAACGTTGTTGGATGCAAAGCATGCGCAGGAGTTCGCGGAGTTTGAAGAGCGCTTGTTGTGGCATAAGGCCCGTTATTTTAAAGGGGAACCTTTTGCTTATGTGCGTCAGTCGGGAGTGAAGTGGCGGATAACGGAGGCTTTCCCGAATGGGGGAGATTTGACGAAAGTATTTCCGCCGGAGCAAAAGACGGATACAGTGTATGAGTATCAGGGGAAGCGGTATGCTACCCGGTTGGCGGAGGGAGCGGCTGTTTATTTGCGGCATGTGTGGGGAACGACGGTACCTTCTTTTTATACAGACCCTCAGCCGAATCATACGGCGTATGCCTATACATGGGTTTATTCACCTTACGAGCAGAAAGTGGGTGCTTGGTTGTGTACACAGAATTACGGTCGTTCGGAAAAGGATTTGCCGCCCCCTACCGGAAAGTGGGATTACAGGGAGAGCCGTTTGTGGATAAATGATGAGGAAATTGCTGCTCCTGTGTGGACGGCTTCTCATCGTATAAAAGATAATGAGACGGCGTTGGGGAATGAAAATTTTGAATCCCGTCCGCCGATGGAGGTTGTTTTGAAAAAGGGATGGAATAAGGTGATGTGGAAGTTGCCTATCGGGGCATTTACGACAGAGGAGGTAAGGTTGGTGAAGTGGATGTTTACGACTGTTTTCGTTACTCCCGACGGCGAGAAGGCGGTGGATAATTTGATTTATGATCCGGATAGAAATGTCAAAAGATAGTGTTATGGTAAAGTGTTTGTTTGTATGCGTGATGTTGATGGGGTGTCAATTGCTTCACGCCCAAGAAAAGAAGTATTCAACGTATTATTATCAGAAAGCGACGTTGTATGAGGTGTTGCCGATAGCTCCGACGGATATTGTGTTTGTGGGCAATAGTATTACCGATGGTGGAGAGTGGTCGGAGTTGTTTGAGGATTCACGTATGAAGAACCGGGGCATCAGTGGGGATATTGCAGAAGGGGTTTATGACCGTTTGGAGCCTATATTGAAAGGGCAACCGGCCAAGATTTTTTTACTGATCGGTATTAATGATGTGGCCAGAGGTACATCGGCGGATACGATTGTTGCCCGTATTCTTAAAATAGCGGAAAAGATAGGCAAGGATTCTCCCAATACGAAGCTGTATATCCAGAGCGTCTTGCCGGTGAATGACTGTTACGGGTTGTTTAAGGGACATACTTCACGGGGTGATGTGGTGCTTGAAATAAACCGTTTGTTGAAGGAAAAGGCTGTTGAAAAGCAGTTTACGTATATAGACCTTTATTCGCATTTCCGTAATAAAGAGGACGGAAAGATGAATCCCGAGTATTCAAATGACGGTTTGCATTTGCTTGGAAAAGGCTATCTGTTGTGGCGGGAGATTTTATTACCTTATATTAATGAATAAAAAAACGCAGCTAAGCTGCGTTTTTTTTTATTGGTTCCAGTCCGAGACAAGGAGTTGGAAGTAAATGACGTCTTCCCATTCCGTTCCTCTTTTCAACCATTGTTTCCGGTAGCCGGTTTGCGAAAAGCCCAATGATTTGAATAGTTGTAGGCTGGCGATGTTGCAACTGGGCACACTGCTGTATACTTGATTTAATCCCAAGGTTTCAAAGCAGTAGTCTAGCATTAATTTAATGGCACTGCTGGCGTAGCCCTTTTTCCGGTTTTCCATGTCATGAATCATGATGCCCAAGCCGGCACGGAGGTGGTAAGGGTCGAAATCATAAAGGTCGATTAATCCGACGGGATTGTGGTTGGCTTCGTCCGTAATCATTAGCCGTAACTGCTTGGCTTCGTAAATATCCCGGTGGGAGTTTTCGATGTATTTTTTTAATGTGAAATGTGAAAAGGGGGTTAATGTGTCACTGACTTCCCATAAGTCCATGTTGTTTTCCCATTTGTATAAATACTCTAAATCTTCCGGTTCGAGGGCCCGGATTACAATGTTTTCGTCGTTCATCATGATCGGTTATTTTATTTGGTCCATGTTTAAATCAATTGCTTTGCCGAGTTTGTTTTCATTGAATTCCCGGATGAAGGCATCCGGATATATTTTGCGTATGTTGGGCAGTGCCGCCCGGGCGTCTTCTATGGATGGATAAAAGTTGTAAATGTATCGGTAGACTTCTCCCATTTTAACGAGCTTTATGCCGTATTGTCCTTTGAAGAAGGAATCCGAAAGGGGAAAGCTCATGGAGCAGATTTGTATGGTGTATTGTTTGCGTAAGGTGTCGGTTTCCGTCTCTCCGTAGGGTATTTGAGCGGAATCTGCAGGAGGGTACGGTGTATCTGTTTTTTCCGCTATATGGGGGCCTGTATGGGAAGCTGATAGTCGGGACCGGCAGAATGTTATCTGTGATTCGATTTTTTTGTGGAGATTAGTGAATTTTGGGGGTACTATCTTTTGTAGACGTTCGTAGTTTTTGCAGGCGTTTTCATAGTCGGAACAAGCGAGGTAGGCTTGAGCCAGATGGTAGGTGATGTCGATGTCGGCATGTCTGGTTTTGCTTAAGGCCAAGGCATTCAAAAGTATCGGTGGGGCCTGGGTTTTGTGAGTTTCCAGGTTATAATAGCATATTCCTTTTAGCAGCAGGAGGTCGGAGTCGTCGGGGACGGAGTCCCGAAGGTTTTCAATGGCGGCCAGGGCTTTTTCAAATGAACCTTCAACGATTAGTATTTCAATGGTTTCTTTTTGTTTTACCGGTAAAGCAAAAGAAGTGTTGATTGTCCAGCAAAGGATAAAAACAGCAGAAAGAAAATATTTGCACATAAATGAGTTTTTAAAAATCATCAACCATTCTTTACAAATGTATCGTTTTTTGATTAAAAAATCAGTATATTGGTTACATTTGTCCGGAAAACCTGCAAAAAGCGTTGACCTTGCTAAAATACGGAACGGTAAAGAAAATGTTTAATCTTTTAAGTGTTATAGGACCTACGGCGTGTGGAAAGACGACTTTGGCTGTCCGTCTTGCAGCGGAATTGGGGGGAGAGGTCATCAGTGCCGATTCACGTCAGGTGTATCGGGGGATGGATATTGGTACGGGGAAGGATATAGAGGAGTATGTATGGCAGGGAAAACCGGTGCCTTATCATTTGATTGACCTTGTTGCTGCCGGTACCAAGTATAATGTTTTTGAGTATCAGAAGGATTTTGTCCGGGTGTGGGAAGATTGCCGGAGGAGAGGAGTTTTCCCGGTGTTGTGTGGAGGAAGCGGGTTGTATGTGGAGGCTGTATTGAAAGCATATAAATTGTTGGCTGTTCCGGTGAATGAGGTGTTGCGGGAATCGTTGGAAGGGAAAAGTCTGGAGGAGCTGGCGCAGATATTGGGTACATACAGGAAGCTGCATAATGTTACGGATGTGGATACGGTCAAGCGGGCTGTCCGGGCTATAGAGATTGAAGAGTATTATCGTACGCATCCCCGGGAGGAATTTGATTTTCCGGAACTTCGGCCTTTAATTATCGGAGTGGATGTTGACAGAGAGGTGAGGCGTAAGCGTATAACGGAGCGTTTGCATGCGCGTTTAAAGGCCGGTATGGTGGAAGAGGTGGAAAGATTGCTTGAGGGTGGAATTGCTCCGGAAGATTTGATTTATTATGGATTGGAGTATAAGTATATTACGCTTTATCTTACGGGAAAAATGGAGTATCAGACGATGGTCGAACAGTTGAATATCGCCATTCACCAGTTTGCCAAAAGGCAGATGACCTGGTTCCGGAAGATGGAAAGGGACGGAATGCGTATCCGGTGGATAGACGGCGGATTGCCTTTGGAAGAAAAGGTGAATCTAGTCAGGGAATGGCTGGCGGAGGAGCCGGAGGAGATTGTTTAATCTCCTTGTTTTTCTTCCTGGCTCCATGTATTCAGAATGTTATCTATTAAAAATTGTTTTTCGTCCGTTGTCCGGATTTGTTTTAGTTGAGAGAGTAGAAATGTTTTCCGGCCGTGTTCGATATGTTCCATGTTTTCCAAGGCGGTAGCGGCTTCCAAGGCTACAATGAAGTCGTCATTTTTCAGGATGTTTATGAACTCTTCGGCATAGGCGGAGAAATCCAGGGAGGATTCCCAGCATATTCGTAATAGAACGGATTTGTTTGCAGGGTGGGAAGAGGTTTTGATGCGTTCTATCAGCAGGGGAACGAATCCGCTGTTTTTGATGTCTGCCAGCAGATTGATGATTCCCGTTGTGGTGCGATGTTCTTTGCTTGCCGTTAAAAGGTCGAAAAGTTTCGGAATGATGGTGAGGTCTCCCTCATTTTTTATTTTTTCAGCTGCTTCGGCGAATAATTCGGGGTTTTCACTATTCAGCAGAGTCAGGATTTCTTCTTTGTTTTCCATTGTGTTTTGTTTGTTGTATATGAAAGTAAAAAAAGAGCGTGATTACGCTCTTTTTTTATTTTGCAATTCCGGTTTGTTTATTTGTTTTTCTTTGCCTGTTCTTTTTGGGCATTGTCCTTGGTTCTCGGATGAAACTGATTGATGGTTTCTTTGAGATAATTGTTGTCAAGGTGGGTGTAGATTTCTGTGGTCAGAATGGATTCATGCCCTAACATATCCTGTACCGCTCTCAGATCGGCTCCTCCGGTTACTAAATGGGAAGCAAAAGAGTGACGGAAGGTGTGGGGTGATACCGGTTTCTGTATCTTGGCCCTTTCAGCCAGGTGTTTGATAATGTTGAATACCATGACCCGTGACAGGGAAGTTCCTCTTTTATTAAGGAATAATATGTCTTCGAATCCTTTTTGTATATCGAGGTAATCACGGTATCCCTTCATGTAGAGCTTGATTTCCTGTTTGGCGTTTTTGCTTAAAGGAATTATGCGTTCTTTGTTTCCTTTGCCTTCGATTTTAAGGATACCCATCCGGAAGTTGATGTTGGATATTTTTACACTGATGAGTTCGGAAACTCGCAGGCCGCAAGAGTACAGTGTCTCAATGATAGCTTTGTTGCGCTGTCCTTCCGGTTTGTACATTTCAACGGCTCCTAAAATGGCGTCGATTTCTTCTACGGTAAGTATGCTGGGAAGTTTACGCCCAATTTTCGGCGCTTCCAATAATTTGGTCGGATTTGTTTCCAGTACACCGTCATATACCAAAAATTTAAAGAAAGATCTTACGCTTGAAATACTTCTGGCTTGAGTGCGGTGGGTTACTCCCATTTCGTTCACAAACCCCAAGTAGTCTTTAAGAATGTCGTAGGAAACTTCTTCCATTTGTTTTACATTGTGCTTTTCTTCACAATATTTTGCCAATTTGCGAATGTCGTTCAAGTAGGCTTCTACTGAATTTGCTGACAATGATTTTTCGAGAATAAGAAATGTCTTATAATTCTCAATTGCGTTATCCCAAGTCATTTTCTGTTGTTATTAAGTAAATTAATCATGTTCTTCTTAAAATACACCCCTATAATGTTATCTTAACTTCACAAAAATAGATAAATATTTTAAGTAGCGAATAAAGATATATATTTTTTTCATAGATAGCACAAAATTTTTATACTTTAACTATTTTATTGCTGAATTTCGAGGGTGGGGGATATGCTTTGCGGGAGGACGGTAAAATGTTTGTTCTTCCCTTGAATTTATTGGGATTCAGATGGGGGAAGATGTGTGAAAATATAAATTTAGGAAAAAATATCGTTGAAATTTTGAAAATGACTAAATTTGTAAAGAAAGTAAACAGGAATAACGATGAAGGTTTTAATATTGAACGGTCCGAATCTCAATTTGTTAGGTGTGAGGGAGCCGGAAATATACGGTACCCGGAATTTTGAAGAGTATTTGGGGTATTTGCGGGAAAAATACAGAAATGTCGATATTGAATATGAACAGTCCAATGTTGAGGGAAGGTTGATAGAGAAGATACACGAAGCCGGATTTACATATGACGGAATCATTTTGAATGCGGGAGGTTATACCCATACATCCGTTGCATTGGCTGATGCTGTGGCAGCTGTGACGGCTCCGGTTATAGAGGTGCATATTTCCAATACGGCACGGCGGGAATCGTTTCGTCATATTTCTTTTTTGTCGGCAGTATGTATCGGGACTATAACCGGTTTCGGTATGAATTCGTATGAGTTGGGGATACAGGCTTTGTTGGCCCGGACAGAAGCGGGCCGATAGGCGGGAGAAATAATAAAAAAGGGTTGAACTGTACGAACTAAATGAATGAATATGAAACGAACAAAGATAGTGGCTACGATTTCGGATAAGCGATGTGATGTTGAGTTCTTGCGTGAGTTGTATGAAGCAGGAATGAATGTGGTACGTTTGAATACGGCTCATCAGACGTTGGATGATGCCATGAAAGTGATACGGAATGTGAGGGAGGTTTCGGACAAGATACCTTTGTTGATAGATACGAAAGGTCCGGAAGTGAGGACGAAAATGGTGCAGTGGCCTATATCTGTGGAGAAGGGAGAGATTGTGTATGTGACGGGAGAGGATAGTCTGGTTATACAGGAAAAGTTGATACATGTTTCTTACGACCGTTTTGTGCAGGACATAAATGTTGGAGATAAAATATTGATAGATGACGGAGATCTTGAATTTGTGGTTCAGAATAAGTTTTCCGACCGTTTGGAGTTGATGGCAACCAATACAGGAGTGGTGAAGGACAGGAAGAGTGTCAATGTGCCAGGTTCCTGTATGAAGCTGCAATCGCTGAGTGATAAGGATCGGGCGTTTATCAATTTTGCGATTGAGAATCATTTGGATTTTATCGCCCATTCTTTTGTCCGGAATAAGGAAGATGTTATGGGTATCCAGAAGATTTTGGATGAGGCGCATAGTGATATTAAGATTATAGCCAAGATTGAGAATCAGGAAGGTGTGGATCATATTGATGAAATCCTGGATCATGTGTATGGTGTGATGGTGGCTCGCGGAGATTTGGCTATAGAGATTGATGCGGAAAAGATTCCTCGTATTCAGCGTTATATAGTGAGTAAGTGTATCGAAAGTAAGAAACCTGTGATTATAGCGACTCAGATGTTGCATACGATGATTGATCATCCGCGTCCTACCCGGGCTGAGGTCAGTGATATTGCCAATGCTATTTTTATGGGGACGGATGCAATTATGCTGAGCGGGGAGACTGCTTACGGGGACTATCCGGTGGAGGCTGTCAGGGTTATGACGAAAGTGGCGGAATCCAATGAGTTTGTAACGCCTCCCGATTCAAACCGGAATTTGGTTCGAATTAATAATGAGGTGACGGCAGCCTTGGCGCGTGTAGCAGTAAGAATTACCACTATTTTACCGATTAAGGCCGTGGTGGTAGATACATTGAGCGGGCGCACGGCTCGTTATTTGTCTGCTTTTCGGTGCGGATTGCCGGTATATGCCCGTTGTTATAATGAAAAGGTGATGCGGGAGTTGGCGTTGTCTTTCGGTGTGCGGCCGTATTATACCGAAAAACCAGTTTCCCGGGATGAGTTTATCCGTGATATACCGGATGTGTTGTTGCCTGCTGGTTATAGCAAGGATGATTTTATAGTGGTGATTGGAGGAAGTTTTGGTCCTGCCCGGGGGGCTTCTTTTATGGAAGTTTGTAAAATCAGTGATATTTGCTGAAATAAGAGGCGTTTTTTATTTTTGTCCGATTTTGATTATAGGAAATATGAAAAGAATTGTATTGCTTGTGCTGCTGCTTTTTTGTGTGTGGAGCGGAAAAGCACAGACGGCGGATTATCAGCCTGCGAAGGAGAATCTGGAGAATAGAGAGTGGTTTCGGGATGCCCGATTCGGTATGTTTATCCATTGGGGAATATACAGTATGTTGGCTAATGGAGAATGGGTGTTGGAGCAAAAGGGGTTGCAGGAGAAAGAGTATCAGAATCTGGCATCGGGATTTTATCCTTCGCGGTTTGATGCGGACGAATGGGTACGTATCGCCAAGGATGCCGGAATGAAATATATCTGTATTACGTCAAGACATCATGACGGGTTTTCTATGTTTGATACGAAACAGTCTGATTATAATATACTCAAGGCGACTCCTTTTAAGAGGGATGTGATTGCCGAATTGGCGGAAGCATGCCGGAAAGCAGGGCTGAAACTGTTTTTTTATTATTCCCATTTGGATTGGCATCGCACTGATTATGCCCCTTTGGGAACGACCGGTCGCAGAACGGGTAGGGAGATGTCGGGAAAGTGGGAAGATTATTTACAGTTTATGAATGCCCAATTGACTGAGTTACTTACGAATTATGGTCCAGTAGGCGGCATCTGGTTTGACGGTTGGTGGGATAAGAAAGAAGCTCCCTGGCAGTTGGAAGAACAATATGCTTTGATTCACCGTTTGCAGCCCGGTTGTTTGATTGGAAATAATCATCACCAGGCAGTGAAAGCGGGGGAGGATTTTCAGATGTTTGAAAAGGATTTGCCCGGACAGAATGTGACCGGGTTTTCCGGAGAATCGGTGGTTGGGGCGTTGCCTTTGGAGACGTGTGAAACGATGAATAATACATGGGGGTATAATATCCATGACCGTAATTATAAATCGGTAAAATCTATTATTCATTTGTTGGTAAAAGCAGCAGGGAATAATGCCAATCTTTTGCTGAATGTCGGGCCGCGTCCGAATGGTGAATTGCCTGTCGAAGCAGTGGAGCGTTTAAAAGAGGTCGGGGATTGGATGAAGGTGTATGGCGAGACGTTGTATAGTACACGGGGCGGATTGATTCCTCCGCATGATTGGGGCGTGACGACCCAAAAAGGGAATAAGTTGTATGTACATGTGCTCAAATCGCAGGATGATGTGTTGTATTTGCCTTTAAAATCATATAAGGTGAAGGCAGTTTCGGTTTTTGCGGATCACAGGAGGTTGACATTCAGACAGGATAAGAACGGAGTGCTGATTGAGACCGGAACGATTCCTGAGGATACGATTGATTATGTTATAGTAGTGGAATTATAATCTTTAGTCGTCTTCGGTTGTAGCGTCGGGGACGACTAAAGAGTAAAAGGTCATTGTTTTGGGAAATTTTTCAATATATCCCTGATTTCCGTCAACAGGATTTCTTCTTTAGTTGGAGCCGGGGGCTGTTGTGATGCCTGGATTTCCTGTTTCCTTTTTAGGCTGTTCAAAGCTTTGATAAATAGAAAGATGGAAAGGGAAATAATGAGGAAATCAATGGTGGTTTGAATAAAATTACCATAGTTTAGTTTGACGGCTTCGAGCGCTTTGCCTGTGGCATCTATGGTGGCGGGTTTTAATGTAATAGCCAGACGGGTGAAGTTTACCCCTCCGACGAGCAGTCCAATGGGTGGCAGGATGATGTCGTTTACTAAGGAGGTGACGATTTTACCGAAAGCGCCTCCGATAATGATACCGATGGCCATGTCTATTACGTTGCCTTTTATGGCAAAGGCTTTAAATTCTTGCAGAAAGCTCATAAATTTTGTTTTTATAGTTACGAATAAATGGATTCGGTTTTGTAAGTGTTTTTACGGAAATGTTGAGCTTGTCGGTTACAATAATTGTCCGTCATGCTTGAACTTTTGGGAATAATCTTTATTTTTACAGAAACTTTGGGTGGGCGGAAGCTCGCGTTTTTGTGTTTTAATTATTGAATGATGAAGCCTGTTGCCAAGTATACGGAACAAATAAAAATTTATAATCATTATACGAATTATAAGGGACGTTTGTTTATCAAGACGTTGTGTGATTTGTTTAACGATGTGGCGGAAGTCCAGACGGAGATGTTAGGTGTGGATGTAGATACTTTGAATAAACAGGGGCAGACATGGATGTTGCACCGTCTGCATATTCAGGTTTTTAAAATGCCACATAAGGAGGAGGAGGTTGTTGTGGAAACCTGGCCTTCGGGGGTAGAGCGTCTGTTTGCTTTGCGGGATTACCGGATGATGCGCCGGGATGGAGAGGTGCTTGTGAATGCTACTTCTGAATGGATGTTGATTGATTTGAAACGAAGGAGGCCGCTGAGGCAGACGGATAAGGTGGTGGCAATGAGTACAAGTCATCAGATCGAGAAACTGAGTATGGCACCTCTGTTGCAGGAGTCGGAAAGGATGTTGAAGATGAAGGAGGAGCGTCAGTTTACAGCGACTTTCGATAATATTGATTTTAACGGGCATGTGACTCAAGCCTCTTATATGCGATGGCTGACGAATTCGTTGCCGTTTGATTTTTTGAAGAATCATATACTTACGGAGGTAGAAGTGGTGTATGAGCACGAGATTATGCCGGACAGTACTATCCGGTCTTTTTATGAAATGAAGCAGGAAGGGGAAGAGGTGAAAATTATTCATCAGGTAAAGGATGAGAGTGGTGAAAAGTTGCATTGTGTGGCGAAAAGTGTGTGGCGGGAGCATGTTGATGCAAAGGCGATGACAGAATAGAATTTTATTGTGTATGTAAAATATAAGATATGGTATCCCGTAGAGATTTTTTGAAAAAAAGCGGTTTGGCGATGATGGCAGCCGCAGTGAGTACTACGCCATTGAAGGCAGTGGCTAAAGCAATGGCAGAAGAGAAAGAATTAATCAGTAACCGTCCTTTGCCTGCTAACCGTCGCTTTATGTCGAAAGCGGTGGAAGAGGTGATTGAATCCGTAAAAAGGCAGTTGAAGGATCCGAAACTGGCTTGGATGTTTGAGAATTGTTTCCCTAATACGCTGGACACTACTGTTGATTTTCAAATGAAAGACGGTCGTCCGGACACGTTTGTGATTACGGGGGATATAAATGCAATGTGGTTGCGGGATTCCGGAGCTCAGGTGTGGCCTTATCTGCCATTGTGTAAGAAGGATGAACAGTTGCGATTGTTGATTGCAGGAGTGATCAACCGGCAGACTCAGTGTATTTTGCTTGACCGTTATGCCAATGCTTTTACGCATGGGGCGGAGTCCAGCGAATGGAAATCCGATTTGACGGAAATGAAACCTTATATACACGAAAGAAAATGGGAGGTTGATTCATTGTGTTATCCGGTCAGATTGGCTTACAATTATTGGAAAACGACGGGAGATACATCGGTTTTTGACAAAGAATGGCAGAGGGCGGCTCGATTAATATATCAGACGTTTACGGAGCAACAGCGTAAAAAAGATAAGGGACCTTATCGTTTTCAGAGGCGTACGGAGAGGAAATCGGATACCTTGACTTGTGACGGCTGGGGACAGCCGGTAAAGCCTGTCGGTCTGATCGTTTCTTGTTTCCGGCCTTCGGATGACTCTACGGATTTAGGATTCTTGATACCTTCTAATTTGTTTGCCGTAAAGTCTTTGCGTCAATTGGCGGAAATATGGGATAAGGTGATTGGGGAAAGTCAGTCGGCTGTACAGTGTCGGGAGTTGGCGGATGAAGTGGAGCAGGCTGTCCGGAAATATGCAGTAGCCCGTCATCCTCAACATGGCAAGGTCTATGCTTTTGAGGCGGATGGATTCGGGAATACGATTTTTATGGATGACGCCAATGTGCCCAGTCTTTTAGCGTTGCCTTATCTGGAATGTGTGTCAGAGAATGATGAGGTGTATAAAAACACCCGTCGCATGGTGTGGAGTGACAGTAATCCTTATTTTTTTAAAGGGAATGCGGGAGAAGGAATCGGTGGTCCTCATATCGGATACGATATGGTATGGCCGATGAGTTTGATTATGAAAGCCATTACAAGTAAGGATGATGCAGAAATCCGGACTTGTGTCCGTATGCTTCGTGATACGGATGGAAATACGGGATTTATGCATGAATCCTTTCATAAGGATAATGCTTCTAAATACACCCGTCATTGGTTTGCATGGGCAAATACACTTTTCGGCGAACTGATATTGAAATTGGTAAATGAAGGAAAGGTGGGATTGTTGAATAATTTGTAAGATTTTTTAGAAAGGAGGTAGTTAAATAGCGTTACAGTTGTTTTAAATTATTTTCTTTAAAATAAACCGTGATGGAAAATCTTCCATCACGGTTTCGTTTTTTATTCTTCAACGGGTTCAAAGTCTTCTTTTCCAACTCCGCATAGGGGACAAACCCAATCGTCTGGTATGTCTTCAAAAGAAGTACCTGGTTCAATACCACTGTCCGGATCTCCTAATGCCGGATCGTAGATGTAATTACATACAGTGCAGATATACTTTTTCATGATATAAAATTTAGTTTAGTATATTTCCGTTTGTATCGATATCTATCTTAACTTCTCTATTGCCCGATTCCAATTCAAAGCGGTAATAGGAAGTTGTAGAGGTTTCATAAAAGTCGATGTCATCAATTACATAACCAGCATATTGAGAAGCTAATAGCGTATTTAGGGTATTCATTACATTTTCGGGAACTTCCAAGCGGGAAACTTCATATTTGGTGTACAACCATTCGTAGTTGCTGTTGAATACTACTTCTTTGCCTTTGGTACCGTCAATAATGTCTACTTCTAAATTACCTTTTTCTATTTCATATTCGATGATACGGGCATTCGGATAACGTTCTTGTATAAAACTTTTTACGGAAGCGGGCAATGTATTGGTTAAATGATCTTCGGGTTTGGAATCGTCATCAATTACAGTTTTAATCAGTATGCCTTCTTCCGAATAGTATAAATCTATTTCCTGTTTCCCTTGTTCAACTTCAATGACATAGACGGGTTCACTCTCCGGACGTTCTACTTTGTCTACATCGTCCACTTTCCAAGTGGCATATTCACTCTTTTTAAATGCTTCTTGTACTTTTACCGGTAGGGCATTAATGGTTTCAAGTTCCGTTTTGGTCATAAACCATTCGCCGGAATTATCAAACCAAGCGTGTATTTCCTGGTTATTAATCCGGAATTCGGCGACACGGTAAATTCCTTTCTTTTCCCAAGATACTCTGGTGGCGTTGGGATATTTTGCCTCAAAAGCTGTTTGTACCGTTTCGTCCGGAGTGTAATCGTCATCATCACTACATGCAAAAAGGCTTAAAGAACCTAAGATTACGGCTAATAATAAAAATTTTAGTTTCATAGTTTTGTTGTATTAGTTATTGTATTTCTATTATAAAGTTACATTTAGGTTTGGAGGGACTTAATCATCAATGTCTATTAATTGGAAGGCATGATTGAATTTCAGTTCGAGTTTATTTTTTAGTTTCACTTCATAGCCTTTTTTATCCCTTTCGATTTTTATTACGTTTTGTTCCGGATATTGTTCTGTGATGTATTTTTTTATGGTTTCCGGAATAATGGAGGTTGGTACGGAACTGTATTTACAATCAACTTCTTTCCATCTGCCGTTTTTATCAAATTCAACTTTCTGACCGTTGACGAAAATAACTTTATACTCTTTTTTGAAAAAATCCGATTCTATTTTTGCATAAGAGATTTTAGTATCGGTAAAATGAGTATTAATGAAAGTCAGTGCTTCCTGCGGGAGGTCGTTTACAGCGATAGGCTTTTCGTCGTCCGCTTTTAAAATAAATGGAATGCTTATTAAGCAAAAAAGTAGGATAAATAATCTTTTCATGTTCTTTTATTTTAAATTTACATGACAAAGATGAGAAGCAAATCTGAAAAGAATTTGAAAAAATACTCAAAGATGAAATTTTATTTCAAAATTATGCTTGCCATTAAAAAAATACCGAATGGGTAAGTGGTAAAAACGGGCAATGGAATGAACAATAGATAAACCTAATCCTGTGGAATGTTCTTGTCTTTTTTTACCTTGGTAAAAACGTTCAAAGATTCGGTTTTCGTCTAAGGTCTCCTCTATTCCCGTATTGGAAAAAAGTAGCTTTTCGGAAGAAATGTGAATTTCTATAGAGCCGTTAGGAATATTGTGTATGTAAGCATTTTTGAGGAGATTGGAAATCAGGGCTACGGCTAAAGTTTCATTTAATACTATTTCTGGATATGCTTCTTCTATGATGGTTAATTGAATATTTTTATAAGCGTAGGCTTCTCGAAAATCTTCAGTCAGTTTTGTTATAATGTCGTTTAGTTTTATTTTTTGGTTTTCTTGAAATTGTCCGTTGTCTATTTTGAAAAGGAAGAGCAGCGATTTATTCAGTTTGACGATATGTTCCAGTGTTTGGTGGGTTTTGATGAGTTCTTCTAATTGTTCTTCCGCTATGTTATCCTGGTTAATCAGCATTTCGAGTCTGTTTTGACAGATGGCCAAAGGAGTTTGGATTTCATGGGCGGCATTACCGATGAATTGTTTTTGTTGTTGAAAGATTTGCTCGTTTCTCATGGCGCTTTGGCGTGCCGCTTCGTTTAGTTTGCGGAATTCTGTGATTTTAGTCCGACTTGTCGGAGGCAGATCGGAAGAGCCGATAGTGTAATGGTCCAGCCAATTTAATAAATGATACAATGGGCGCATACTCCGATAGAAAACCCAGATATTGATTAATAAAATAGTAAGCAGTAACGTAATGTATAAAAAAACAATCCACCAAAGTATGGCTTCCTGTAAGTCCTCTTTTTCGATGGTAGGGATACTCACTGTCAGTTCAAAATAGTTTTCCCGCTGATCCCTGAAAATGGTCTTTAATATGCGTGCTGGCTCTGTTTCTTCTTTTTCATCGATATAAATCATTTCATCCGAATACCGGATTTTTTTATTGTTCCGGGCATATTCTTCCGATACTTGGGTCAGGTAATATGTATTGTTACTGCCATTAGAATTAGAAGGTAATTCTTGTCCTGCTAAGGCTTTACGGATAATCGTTTCGGAATAATCTTCCAAAGAATCGTCTGTTTCATCGTTAATTTCGTCAATGACTGTCAGATAGAAAAATGCACCCCAAATACCCAATACGATTAACAGGGCTACTGAAAGTCGGTAGAGTATGCGATAAATCAGTTTCATTTTAAAGTTATTTTGTAACCGAAACCATATACAGCTTTAATTTCCGGAGTTGCCCCCGCTGCCATAAGTTTTTTGCGTAAGTTTTTGATTTGGGCGTATATGAAATCAAAATTGTCGGTTTGGTCGATATGGTCGCCCCATACGGCTTCTGCTAAGGTGCTTTTGTTTAGAAGTCGTTCCGGGCGGTTTAGAAAGTATAGCAGAATATCGTATTCTTTTCGGTTCAATTCAATGATTTTTCCTTCAACATATACGTCAAAAGTATCTGTATTTACTTTGATGTTACCGTATTTGGTAAATATATTCCCGTCTCGGTTTTTGCGTCGTATGACACTTTTTATGCGGGCATGCAGTTCTGCGAGATGAAAAGGTTTGGGAAGGTAATCATCGGCTCCTAAATCCAGTCCATTTACTTTGTCGTCTAAAGAATCTTTGGCAGAAATAATGATGACGTTTCCCTGTTTTTTTGATTCTTGCAGTTCTTTAAGTAAAGACAGGCCGTTCCCATCTGGAAGCATAATGTCTAACAAAATGCAATCATAGGTATAATCGTGAGTTTTCTGACTGGCCGTATGGTAATCGGGAGCTAATTCTACTACATAGCGTTCTTGTTGTAAAGAATGTTGGAGAATTTCCCGTAAGGCTGGATCGTCTTCGACAAGTAGTATTTTCATTATCCCTGTTTTTGTTACAAACAAAGATAATAATTCTGAAAAACATCTGAAATTCGGGATATGGCGAAAGGAGCAATTATTTTCTTTTTTTGAATGCAACTATTTTTTCCAAAATATTTTCCTTGAGTTTCTGAAATATATATTCTAGCCAAACCACAAAGATTCCGATGCCGGCTCCAACAGCAGCTTCGCTGAAACGTAATAGTCCGTTTTCCCAAGGCGGTAGGCTGGGGTATTCCCGGGTGATGAGAAGAACAACAACCAAGGTGATAGTGGCCATTTTTCCGTTATCGGGTACCTGTAATAGCATGCAAATAATTTCTTCAATAAATACGGCAATAAGCATCCCCGGAATTGAAAATTTGTAGAAAAGAAGATAAATCCAAGCGATAAGAGCTCCTATGAATGTCCCTAAAACCCGGAGCCAACCGGTGTGAAGAGAGTTTTTTAAGTTTTTGTCTTGTAGGACAACAATGGCTGAAGTACAGGCGAGCATGGCTCCAATGGATCCCGATTCTTCATGGAAATGTCCTGTGACATAAGCTCCAAAGAAGCAAGCTAATAATACCGCTATACATATCAATAAAGCAGTTCTTAGTTCTATCCGCTTAATGATGCTTGGGAAATTCATAGTTGCTGGCATTAATTTTCTGTTTATACGAAGGAGCTCTTTTTTAGTTATTACGCAAAAGAAAGGATCCTTCGTTTCCCGATTTGGGTACTTTTTGCTTGGGTAAGCGGAAAAAGAAAAAGTCCCAAAGTGTTAAACTTCAGGACTTTTCTTGATTTTTTGTCTTTTTCAAGCGGTGCGGACGGGACTCGAATACACTTCATAATCCTTTCGTCACCAATATCTTAATCCGTCAAGATTTTTAAAGTCCAACGTTTAATCCGATGTGCAGATTTCGCTGTTTTACTTGGGTTTGGGTAGTCAGTCTAAGAACACATTTCAAAGATACTTATTTTTCTTTATAAGAAGCAAATATTGTTCAAGAATTAACTAAAACCATTTGAATATTGAGTTATACTAAAAGTAAAAACTCCTTTATATTGCCTCAAAATATCCGAGTTTCTTGATAAAGACCAACCTGTAATTGCTCGCCGCATAGCCAATGTTTTCAAAGAGGGAGAAGTTGAGAAAGAAAGCAATATCAATAATTTTGCTGAAATATTGTACACAAACGCAAGTTGAATTTTCGATATAATTTCGATTCTCGTTTTTGTGGTAATTTACTTCATGTTTTTGAGGTTCGGGAATGTCAAGATTATACTAATTCTGGGAGGTAGATACTAAAATAATCAAGAGCAGTAATCTCATTAATGGAGATATGTATAGTTTTCTCTTTTTATTTCCAAGTGTAAAATCGTATGTAAGTGTCTGAGATTTGATGTATAATTTATTTTGCTGACGTAACTTTAAGTTTTATGTAATTAGCTGACACAAAGCAATATGTTGTGTTAAAATAAAGTATTAATTTTGTAACAGTAAGATTATATGAAAAGAAGATTGTAATATAGTAGATTGAGGGAATAAATATGGAGACAGCAAAAATAAATATCGTAAAACCTGTTATAAAGGATTTTCAAGGCATCGATTTTAATGAATTAGGATCCGGACAATTTGAAAAACTGTTATATCATATTTACAAGCGTAAGATTGAACAGGGTGAATTTATCAGACAGTTTGATGAAATATTGCTTATGTCTGGTAGCAAGGACAAGGGACGGGATTGTACTTTGTTTTATAATGGAAAAGCTTGTGGCTTGATACAATGTAAGAGGTATGACTCTACTCTTAAGCGAGAGGATTTTGCCAAAGAATTGTTGAAGTTTGTAATGTGGAGTTTTATTGACGAAAGTATTTTATATTTTGACGAATCTCGAGATTTTGTTTATATGCTTGCGGCGACAAGGGGCATGGAAGAAAAATTAGTCAATGTTATAATGGATTTTAGTACTTGGCTGATTGAAAGTCTTAAATTAAAGGATTGGTTCAATACCTTAAAAAAGAGTTATGTTGGTTTAAATGCTTTGGTATATGAAGAGGAGAGAGAGAAATTAGTGAATAAATTGAGACATTTGAAAGTGGTGATTGTTCCATCTGAAGATATAAAACTCTTTTTAGTGGAGCATAAAGACATACTTGCTATGTTTTTCACCCCATTGCTGTATCTTGACAGTACTCAGTTTCAATCTCTAGAGATAAAATCTGACCGAATTATACATCTTTTGGATAAAAATACCGTGAATGAGATCGAATTGAAAAAGATATTCGGTGAAGTTTCTGCACCTTTGATGAATTCTATCAACGGGACGTTCTTTAATACCGGAAATTATCACGTTGAACGAGAAGAGACTAGCCAGATATTTAATTGGATACATACTTCTGCTTCGTCCAAGAAAATGGCTCTTGTTGTTGGGGAAGCTGGGTGTGGAAAATCTGTGGTGATAAAAGATTTAAAACTGAAATGTGATGAATTGGAGATACCTGTATTAGCAATAAAAGCGGAGTACATTAAAGCTGATAGTGTATCCCAAATGGAAAAAAAGTTGAATATTCCCTGCCCTATTGTTGATTCAATCAGAACTCTGGCAAAGACTCATGAACGTGTGGTAGTGTTTATTGACCAAATTGATGCTTTGTCGCAATATCTTTCTGCTAACCGAGATTATATCTATGCTTTCGGAACTTTAATCTGTCAGTTGCAACAGGTGCAGCATGTTAAGATAATTATTTCAACCCGTACATTTGATTGCGATAATGATGCCGAAATAGGGAAATGGAAAGAAAAAAGCCAGGTGTTTTCAATTGGTCTGCTTTCTTTGGATATTGTAGAAAAAGTACTTAAAATATTGGGGTGTAGCCTGGCTGATTTACCTCCCGGTTTACAAGAACTTGTACGAATCCCTGTTTATCTGGATGTTTTTTGTCGAATATATACTCCTGATTCAGTATTTTTCGGGGTTGATACGGTAGTAGGACTTTATGATAAATTGTGGGAAAAATTTGTATTACAGTCTGAATATTCTGAAGCGGTTAAGAAAATATTATATGCTATTGCAGATGAAATGCATGGTTTACAGCAAATCACTATATCCGCCCGGAAATTCCGAGAACAAAATATCCAATTGTTTGGTTATCTGCAGAGTTGTCATTTGATAGAAGTCAATAATGGATTGATTCAAATGTTTCATCAAAGTTTTTATGATTATGTTTATGCTCGTCATTTTATAGAGAATTCGGAAGATGTATTGGATTATGTGTGCCGTCAAAGGCAAAATATAAATATCCGTTCATCGTTGAAAATGATTCTGACTTTTTTGCGTGACTATGATTGTATAAAGTACAGGGATACTTTATCGGAAATTCTAACAGATGCTCGATATAGATTTCATATAAAGCATTTGGTATATGCTATTTTAGGAAGTCAGGTGAATCCGATGCCAGTTGAATTTGAGTTTGTCAGAAAGATTGTCACAGAAGACTGGAATTGTTGTAAATATTTTCTTCGGGCATGTACTTCGGTTAAATGGCTGGATTTTGTGTTGCTCAACCCTGTATTATTTTTGTTTGATCAGCAGAATCAGGAATTGAACGATATTCATTTGAGGGTGATATGTCGTTTTCTAAATACCGCTCAAGACCAGATTATTGGATTTATTTGTTCTCACCGACAGTTTCCAATTTTCAATTCTGAAACGCTTTTAGGAATATTGGGGCTTGTGAATAAATGGGAAGAGCAAGAAATCGATTTGCTGGAAAAGTCAATAGGTTTGTTGGACTTGACGAATGAAGGGCATATTGCAATTGCTGAAAAAATAGTGGATTCGAATTTTGACTATGTTATTCGAATGATAGAAAACCAGTTTGATACTTTGATAAAACTGAGAAAGAATAATCATACCATGGTGAACTATAGATTACACAAACTTTTTAAAGCATTGTATGCGAAGGATGCTATAGGTATGTGCGATATCTCATTTCGTATTATTGATAGGCTGGCGACACAAAATCCGGAGGAGATAGATTGTCTGTTAGGGCATAAACTGATTGAGGATAAATTATTCAATAATTATGAATATGATAATAGTAAAAAACATGATGACAATGTTGCTTATAGTTTAGCCAACCTTTTTATAACAACTCTTATTACTCTTGCCGATTCGGATGAAGTATACTTTGAAAAGTATCTGAATGACTTTATGCAGTCTGATAAATGGATTGAATTATATATAATATCGGTGATATTAACAAAATGTACATCCAGGAAATCTGTTTTTTGGTTTATGAAATTTATAAATGTAATGAATCATATGGATGGATTTTCAGGTAATAAACCTTTACAATACAACATTTGGCATTTGATAGAATCTAAATTTGATTATCTGGAGCAAAAGGATAGAAAGAAAGTTGTTTCCATATTATTGAACATTTTGCCCGATTGGGAAAGAACGTTTAACAAAAGATATCATTCTTTTTATTTAATCGGAATGACTGCCTATCAGTATTTAAGAGCTATTCCTAAAGTTTATTGGGAAACGGCAAATAGAGAAGAGAGGGGTAAGTATTTGGAACTAAGCAGACGATGGGGAAATTACAAATATACATGGTGCACGAACCGGGTTACGGCTGCTTCTATTGTTAGTGCACCATTACAAGTAAAGACTTATGAATACATGTCTCCAGAACAATGGATAAAATCATTTTATAAATATAACAGTACTTATAAAAAGGACTTGTGTTCTTGGCCACCCAAAGGAAATATCGATCAACATTCACACCAATTCGAAGAATGGGTGAAGAAATCACCGGAAAAGATGTGTAACGTAGTTGTCGAAGCTGTGAGAAATGGGAGGGTTGATATTCCATATAAAATCGGTGGTTTGGTAGGTTTGATTCAGAGTGGGTATGACCAATGTCTGGCTGCTAATTTATTTGTTGAATGCATCAATTTTTCTTTGTCCCTATATGATCATTTACGTATAATGTGGGCAATCAAAGGAAATCCAGAAGGAATTGAAATTAAAGAGTGTGTTTTTAATTATATTGTCCGGTATGCTATGGAGAACGGGATAGAAGATAAGGATAGTGGTTCAATTGGGCAGATTATTAATTCTCTTCAGGGAAGTGCTTGTGCATGTTTGATAGCATTGTATGCTCATCCCATCTATAAAGTTCAGATTATTCCGATCATAAAGACAATCTTGGAAAACGGGACTTCGCGTATAAAAATTGCCATATTACAACGGGAAGCGTATTTGATGAACATTGATAGAGAAATGGCTTTTGAATTGTTTTTGGATTGTGTGAAGGAAGTTGATTCGGATGTCATTCATATGGCACAGTGGAGTCTTCAATATTTTTATTTTCGTTATGCTGAGCGTTTGGTTGATTTTTTTGAAACTTCTGTTCAATTTCTGGATGATCATACTATCCAGAGGAATTATACCATTTTTATTACTCAACTATATATGGAAGGATATGTAGGATATGATAGAATTATGAATAAATTACTGGAAAAATATTCAGGTTCTTTGGATGTAGTTTTCGAGGTAGCTTTGGCTTATTACAATAAAATGGAATATAAGGAACGTAGTCTAATGCTATTGCGTCGTTTCTTTGATTATAGGCAGGAAGAGGTATGTGAAAATTATGAATTGGCAATCTTGCGTCGTGATGATGAAATGGAGTGGGTAGAATATCGAGATTTTATAGAAGAATATATGAAAGCTCCCGTATTTTGTTCTGGAGGACATCAATATTTGGTAGATTATTTATTTGAGCAGAGTGGTAAATATCCTAAACAAGTATTGGATATTTTGAATGTTGTGGATATTGGACATTTGATAGGAAATCCTAAAAATTGGTATAGGGCAGAAGAAAAATGTATGAAAATAGTTTTATGTGCCTTGAATTATGTTCAGAATGAACTGGTGTATATTGATAGAGTAACGGATATAGTAGATCAAATATTGATGAATTCAAGAATACAGGAAGTTTTAGTGCAACAATTAGATAATCGCTAAAAATTAAATTTCAATAAAATGAATTTAATTTTAAATACTATATGCACAAAACTCTTTGTTTTAGTGACAAAAATAAGGGTGAGTATAGATTGTGTTATTCAGAAGATACAGGAATGAATTAAGGTTTGGCATAGAGAGCATATATGGGTATAGCACAACTACTACCAGTCATTGCTTGACCGTTTGGAACGTAAGGAAGATGAAAACCGCTCTATGGGCATCATTTTATGTGCTGAGAAAGACCATGTAGAAGTGAAACTGACATTGGAATATATGGGTAAATCCATTGGCGTGGCAGATTATCAGCTGATTGTTCTCTGGAAGAATTAAAGAAAATCGTAGCTGAAGAAGTGGAAGCTTTTGGTTGGTACTCCTTCTTATATTCAGCAGGAATGTAGCTGGATACAAAAAGAAAATTAGAAGTCATTGTATATAAAATATGGAAAGAGATTATTTTTGTCAGAAAACAAAATAATTGTTTAATATTAACATTTAAATTATATGGAAATTATTTCAAGTGGAGCTCATTTCCTAAAAGCAGATCTGCATATACATAGTTATGGTGATGGTGGTTCTTATGATGTTGATGATTATCAGATGAATCCTCAAAATATTGTTGACACAGCCATTAGTAAGGGACTGTCTGTTATTAGTATAACAGATCATAACGAAGTAACCAATTCTTGTACTGCTGTTCAATATGCACAAGAGAAGAATATATTGGTAATACCAGGGGTCGAGTTATCTACAACACAGGGGCATCTGTTGCTCTATTTCGACACACCTCAGAATCTTCGTTCTTTTATTAGTCAAGTAACCATCTCTGCAGATAGGAAAACTTGTCAAACGGGAATAGTGGAGTGTCTTACTAAAGCACAGCAATATAATGGCTTTGGCATTCTTGCTCATATTGATATTGATGCAGGGTTCGAAAAGACAATAGGAGCTTTTAATCCACAGATGGACGAAATTTTGAAACATGAGAATTTATATGGTCTTGAAATTTCAAACAAATTAAATGCAAAATGGTACACAGAGGAAGACGATTCAGATAAAGCGACTGATAGAAAATGTTTGGTAAATTTAAGATTGGAAACTCTTGATAAAGATAATACTGACAGTTTGCCTAAACTGATGTCATCAGATGCACATACTATTGTAAAACTTGGTAAGAACATTGATGATGAGACAAAACTTACGAGGTTAAAAATGAATGACCTGACGTTTGAATCATTCCGAATAGCTTTATTGAGTGGTAGTTCAAGGGTCAGAATAGAAAGCAATTTGCCCGATATTGTTCCTTGTTTTGATACGCTTACAATAGAAGGTGGTTTGTTGGATAAACAAAGCATCAAGTTTAGTAAGAATCTTACTTGTATTATTGGAGGAAGAGGAACAGGCAAATCTACTCTTTTGGAATGTGTAAGGGCTGGTGCAAATCTTCATACCGAAGCCTCTGTTATTAACACAGAAGTTTGGCCTGATGTACTCACTTTATCATATATTGATGAGCAAGGTACAAAACATTCCTTCCGGCGTGAAAAGAATATGGAAACTGTGAATTTAATTCCTGATGATATTGATTACTGTCCTTTAGAATGGTATGGTCAAGGGGAAACTGCGATGACCATCAAGAAAAGTGAAGAAAGCCCTATTCATTTGCTGAATTTCTTAAATAATTTTGTGGATTTGTCCGCTTTAAATATGCGAGATGGAGAACTTCGTGAACAATTAAGAGATAACCAATCTGAGTTAACCCGTCTGAGATTGGACATCAGGCAAAAAGAAGATGTAAAAAAGATAAAAAATAATTTTGATGCACAGTTAAAGCATCTCCAGCAAGATAAGGTTAAGGATTTGGTTAACTTTAATCTTTCTTTGGCAAAGGAAAGAGAGATACGTAAAAGTGTTGTCAAAGAACTTAACGAACTAGTGAAAAAATATGGAGCTATTTTATCAGACAAGAGTTTCTTTGAATGGTTCACCAGTTTAGACACGAAGGATATCGTTATCGGGTCTGAATACATTGATCAAGTAAAGGGCATAGTAGAGCAATTTGCAAAAATTGTTGCAACGAAACATTCCGAATTAATAGATGAACTTAAATTAAAAATAAGTGAGCTCAAGTCATCTATTGATAACTGGAAGGCAAAAGATGCAGAATACCAACAAAAAATTGATGCAAAGAGAGTAGAATTAGAAGCCAAAGGTATTCCTTTTGATCTTGGTAAAATAAATAAAATTATAAACGACAGTATGGTTTATGCCAAGAAACTCAAGGAAATAGAAGATAAAGAAAAAATACTGAGGGAGAAGATGAAAGAAAGAAGAGAATTGGTTAAAGAAAGAATTTCGATATCGTCTAAACGTAAAATTACTCACGACGTATTTGCCACAGATACTAGCAATAGTTTAAAAAATAATGTTGATGAGTTTTTCATAACACTAAAGTATACCGAAGGTAAGTACACGACAACATTTAGAGATTTATTATCTGGGATAACTCAATGGAGAAAAACGAAATTGGATGCTATCCTTAAAAATGTAACACCACTTGAATTAGCTGAATTTGCGAGTAAAAGGGACTTCTCTTTTATGGATGGCTTAAAAGATGAAAATGGGAATAACGTGTTCAACGAAGAAGACAAGAAAGGCTTTTTAGAAAAATGTCTTGAAAATTATCGCTATGAAGAGTTTGAAAGTGAATTTTTTGATGATCTCCCGACAATTACTGTAGCTAAGAAAATTACAGATGCCGCTGGTGTTGAACAGTATATTACACGCTCCTTATATCAACTATCAATGGGACAACAACAATCTATCCTTTTAGCTATCTTATTGCAATCAGATAGTAAAAAAACATTATTGATAGATCAGCCAGAAGACAATCTGGATAGTGAGTTTATTTACAAGTCTATTGTCCGTAATCTGCGCAGAATAAAGGAGTACAGACAAGTTATTATAGTTACTCATAATGCAAACATCGCCGTTCTCGGAGATGCAGAGTTGATAATTCCATTGAAGAGTACACACTCAAATTCTATGATAATGGATAGGGGCTCAATAGATAACGTAAAGACAAAGGTTCTTTGTTGTGAGATTTTGGAAGGTGGGGAACGTGCCTTTAAGAAAAGACAAGCTATTTATAATATTTAGTCAAACGAGCAATATGTGATAATAAAAGCAACTTGTATTCCGAAAAAGTGGTACATGTTCTATCTTTTCGGAATAGCAATAATTCCTATGGTACTTTCAATTGGGCATTTTCGTCAAATTAGGTCAGTTGTATTATAAGTGGCATAAGATAATAGCGGTTTTAATACCAACAAAAAGGGATGTAGGCCATTTCAAAAATTTTTTTGCTTAATTTTGTATTTTCAAAGTCTCAGAATTATGCCTCGATATACGATAGAACAGTTGAAAAATATGCGTGAGTCAGAAGATCACGTTGAGTTCAAAAAGGGTGAGAATGGAAATGTTTCATACAATGGAGCAGGAAAGGATAAACCTCAAGACCGTCGCCGTTGTATTCTTGGCTATGTAGCAGCTCTCTGTAACGAAGGAGGTGGGCGTATCGTCATAGGAATGCATGATGCTTATCCTCACAAAGTGGTTGGCACAAAACAGTGTATAGGCAGGATTGGGCAATTGGAGAGTGATATTTATCGGGATATGGGCATCCGTCCTGACATATACGAACTATATGAAGATGAGACAACAAAAACAGGGCGTGTTCTTGTGATAGAAGTACCTCCACATCCCATTGGTAAAGTATTTAAATTTGAAGACGTGGCACTTATGCGCGTTGGAGAAGAGTTAAAGCCGATGGATGACAAAACATTTATTTCGATTATCCAAGAGCAGGAGCCAGACTTTTCAGAGCAGATTTGTGACGGTGTCAGCATTAAGGATTTGGATGGTGATGCTATCAAAGTGATGAAGAACAAGTACGCTGAGAAACAGAAGAATCTATCATTTTCTTCGTTGTCGGATGCTCAGGCATTGAATGACCTTAAATTAATTGTTGGGGATAAGGTAACAAATGCAGCAATATTGCTAGTTGGAAAAGAGGAAATTATAAATCGTGTTTGTCCTCAGGCCAAAGTAATGCTTGAATATAGAAACACAGAGGGGCAAATCCATTTCGATAGTAGAAAGTCTTTCGGAGAGCCATTTTTCTTGCTAATTGACGAACTTTGGGAAGAGATCAATAGGCGCAATGGTTCTATTCCTATTAGAAAAGGCCCTTATATTTTTGATATACCGTTTTTCAACGAAGATGTTATACGTGAAATTGTGAATAATGCTTTCTCGCATAGAGATTATAGATTTGGAAGTGAAATTGTTATAAAACAATACCCTCTTAAATTAACAATAATCAATGGCGGAGGCTTCCCGCATGGAGTATCTGTTGATAATCTTTTGACGTCTCCAAGTACCCCTCGCAATAGACTTCTCGCAGATGTGCTATCAAAAACAGGTATTGTAGAACGATCTGGTCAAGGCATAGACAAGATATTTCTATATACACTTTCAGAGGGAAAGCCGGAACCGGATTATTCTCAAACAGATGATTTCAACGTGACTGCAACATTATCAGCTTCTGTTAAAGACACAGGTTTTGCACTTTATATTCAAGATATCCAAGATAGTCTTCCAGATGATAAAAAGTTGAACGTATTTGACGTCCTTGCTTTATGCGAAATACGTGATGGGAATAAATGTCCCACTAATAAAGAAATTGCATTGAAATTGGAAAAGCTCGGTTTCATTGAGAAACACGGCAAGACTAATGCCCAATATTATATTCTTCCTCGTCGTTATTATGAGCTTAGTGGGGATTTGGCGGCATATTCTTTGAAAACTGATTGGGATATTAATCAAGTATGGGCTGTATTGTGTCCATTTCTTCAGAAATATGGAAAAGCCAAACGTTCTGAAATAAATAAATTATTAGGAGCGCATATCTCGGATAAGCAGTTTCGTAATTTCATAGACGAACTAAAAAGCAAAGGACTTATTCGTACAGAAGGAGAAAGAGGGCAAATGACTTATTCTTTAGGAGATAATTATAACACTCACAACGCTATTTTGAATAAAGCTCTTGAAATAGGTCTTAATGAACTTCATAGTAAAGGAGAGATTTAGACTCGAAGGGCGGATAAAAGGGCGGATATTCGTGCTCCTCATAATATTATTCCTCATACTTGTTTGTAGGGAAGCGCTGATATTCAATTGACTAAATAGATATCGAAAGGGCGAATAAAAGGGCGAATAAGATTTATAAGTATATTTATACTCTTGCGAGAATGTAAATCAAAGTGTGTCAAGTAAAGAAAAGGATATCAACTTTACAGACACATTTTTATTTATGAGCAATTTATTTGATTTTGAACAGTTCAAGGTGTATGCCATAGAACAATTGAAGGCCGGGATATCTCTTTCGGGGAAAGACGGCGTCTTGGCGCCTTTGTTGGAGAACCTGCTGAACAGCACCCTTGAGGGCGAGCTGGACAGCCATCTCGAATGCGGAGAACGAGAGTATGGCAACCGCCGCAATGGTCATATGAGCAAGCAGGTTCAAACTTCCATGGGAGAAGTAACCATCAACACGCCCCGAGACCGCGACGGAACCTTTGATCCCCAGATGTACGCAAAAGGGAGAAGATCCTTGCAGACTCTCTTGCCGACCGTATCATCGGCTTGTATGCCATCGGCAACACTACCCGCGAGATAAGCGACATCCTGGAGGAGCAGTTTGGCAATCGCATATCTGCCGAGACCATCAGCAGCATAACCGACCGCGTCCTCCCTGAGATACAGACCTGGAAGAGCCGCTCTCTTGATCCGGTGTATCCCATTGTTTGGCTGGATGCCGTTCATTACAAGGTCATGGACGAGAAGAATCGTCCGGTGACCCGTGCCATCTACAATGTGTTGGCGCTTACCACCGAGGGGAGGAAAGAACTGCTGGGGATGTATGTCTCCAAGAGCGAGGGCGCCAACTTCTGGCTGAGCGTCCTTAGCGACCTTCAGAAGCGTGGCGTTCAAGACATTCTTATCGCCTGCGTGGATGGCCTCAAGGGCTTTCCGGATGCCATCGCGAGCGTCTTTCCGGAAACGACCGTGCAGTTGTGCATAGTGCATCAGGTTCGCAACTCCATCAAATACGTTGCCAGCAAGAATCAGAAAGAGTTCATGAAAGACCTGAAGCTTGTCTATCAGGCGGTCAACAAAGACGCCGCGGAAAAGGCGCTTGACGCTCTTGATGCCAAGTGGGGCGAGGCCTATCCCATTGTCATCAAGAGCTGGCGCGACAACTGGGACAGACTCTCGGCATACTTCCAGTACTCGCAGCATATCAGAAGAATCATATACAATACGGTTGAGGGTTATCACCGCCAACTCCGCAAGGTCACCAAGAACAAGGGCGTATTTACCTCTGATACGGCATTGGAAAAACTGGTCTATCTAGCATTTATCAGGATAAGAAAAAAATGGACTCAACCGGTACAGAACTGGGGGACAGACCGCCTAACAACTGGCTATCCTCTTCCCCGACAGGTTCAGAATTTTGGCTTGACAGACAATTTTATTTGGAGTTCTTTGAACATATTGATAAATTAGCAGAGCTGTTTTGGAATATTGAAAGTTCCAAAACAGCCTACTAAAAAATAACTTGACACAGTTTAGTTTACATTCCCTAAAATGTCAACATTGGATTGTAATTCTTTTTGTTTTTGTATTACTTCTGGCATTAATGTAATAGGAAAACCCTTATCACCACTTAATATCTCTAGCATACTTTTTCTTATTTGCTCTTGTTCAAATTCTATTTTTGCATGTCCTACAGGTGAGTATACATTTCGTTTAATTAAAATTTTATCAAAATTGAACCCTAAAGAATGTCCCATTTCATAAAGCAAATCTGCTAATAGATCTTGATTTTTGTTTACCCAAATAGCCTCTTCCTCTGGAATATATTTTCGAGATAAATTGTCAAAATATTCTTTCCAAGTTTGAATAACTTTTTCAAATTTCTTATTGCCAGAAAATTCTAAATCAATCCGATTAAGGGCCTCTACATGATCCCAAGATAAAGCAGAGCCTCTTGTTGCCATCAGTGTTTTAAAAATAGATAGGCGTCTATTTTTATTTTCCCGACGACGCTCTAAATATTTCTCAATTTGTACTGCTAAAATCGGACCTAATATAATCGCACATATAGAAATAATGTCACCACATTCCATAATTTTAATTCATATATTGTTTTCAAACATCCTTTTGTTTTTGAGAAACATAATTTATTTTCTATCCCTCAACGCTTCCTGCAATAAACTGACCTTTTCTTGTTCAACTTTCAACAAGCGTTCAAAAAGTTCTACAACTTTGTCTATTGGGTTGAAAGTCGGATAATAATTAACTGATGCAGAATTATCATGACAATTATTAGCTATAATATTGACTGCAAATTCGTCTGTCGCATTCTTAATAGCCTCTACCGGAATATGTAGTATTTCAGCCACTTTCTTCAAGGTCTTTTCATCAATCTGTTCTTTCTGTTCTAATTTGGAAAATGCTTGCTGCGTCATTTCTAATTTTTCAGCGAGTGTTTCTTGTTTCACCCCAAGAATATCCCTAAACCGTTTGATGTTTTTTCCCTGATGTACTCTTGGCATCGCTACCGTATCCGTATTCATGTATTAAGTTTTTAAATTTGACAAATTAAAACGTCTGTAAAGATACACTTTTGTTGTAAAATACAACCACACATTTGTATTTTACAACCGCCAGTTGTAAAATACCTCCCAAAATCCTCCCTACTTTGCTGAAAAATTCAGTCCTGTGCAAAATAACGAAAAAAAGCAGACCTGAGCAAACAATCCCGTTATGAGTATCTATACAGACAAAACCGCCTATCTCGTTTCCCTTATCGAGCAACTCAAGCGTTATCCCTTTGATGATTTGCTTGACCTGCTTGAAATCGCCCATGTTGAATTCGTACTGGCAATGCCGGAAATTACCGACCGCAACTGGGAGAAAGACACCCCCTCAAACCGGAAAGTTTTCCTCCGTTTTCTGGATACCTGTATTTCCGTCTATGAAAAAACCTTGAATGAACTAAAAGAAGAAAACAATTCACTAACTCCAATATCATGACAATACAAAAAGAACATTACAGCCTCCGAATCGGCAGGCATTTTTTGCAGAAAGTTTCAGTTTCGCAATTAAAGATGATACACGGTCTGATTCATGATTTTTGTACAAGAGAGGGACAGATTCCGCCGGCTTATGCATCTGTCACTTCGGAAATACCTTCCCCCAATACGATATTTATAACAAAAGATACCTGTTTCGACAGTCGTACTCGTGATTTTCAAACGGAATACAGTATCCGTATCGGCAATGACGCCCTTAGCGATATTTCAGACAAAGACCTGATGAATCTGTATTTCACGCTCCGTTCCTTTCTGATTCATTCAGAAGGTTTACCGGTAGAATATGTTCAAGATTCACACGCCCCATCTGCCAAAGAAAAAGAGCTTTCCATTGAAATCTTTCAGGAAACCATTGACGATTATCTGATACAACCCTGCAATTATTCTCCTTATGTTTTTAAACGGATTTGGAATACCGACCACTTCCCCCGACCGAACAGTGAATACGGTTTATCCACCGAGAACGGCACGATATGGGATATGTCCCGGCAGCAACTTGCCGCATTACAGAAGAAAATAGGAGATCTTTTAAATTATCCGGATAATGAAGGGGGATAAAAAGAGAAGGTGTCAGAATCGGAAATATCAATGGATTTAGGTGAATCAGGAATGCCCTTTTATAGATGGCATGAATCACCTTGCGGATATCGCATGAGAATACCCCCAACAGGTCGGCAATCTCCTTCAGATTGGCATTATCTTCTGATTGCTTAACACCGGAAACAATACATTCCTTGCCACGCATTCCGGACAATCCGCATACTTGTCAATCAACCTTTTGGTAGGGGAGAGGACGGGGATATTGCACATCTGTTTCGTTTTCTGCCTTGCCTTCCGAATCCATAACGCACCGTTATTGTCTTTCACAAGATGTTCCCGTCCAAGCTGGTAGACATCCGAGAACGCCATACCGGAAAATCGAACACTCCTTGGCTTGATTCCACAACTCCGCCGGAATGCTTCGCTTAATCATGATTCCCGCTTCTTGATGTAGAACAAAACGCTGAACGTCGTACGTCTTTTTTCTTCTCCCATGTTTTAAACTTTTTTAATGGTACAAACTTAGGTTGATTTGCTCCGGGACTTGCTACGCAAAACGTTGTGAAACAGAGAAAAACGATGTAAATCGTTGGACTTTTTTTCGCCGGAGAAAGTCCAACGATTAAGCCCATGTAAACTGCCGGATTTGGGTACTTTTTGCTTGGGTAAGTGGAAAAAGAAAAAGTCCCAAAGTATTAAACTTCAGGACTTTTCTTAATTTATCGTCTTTATCAAGCGGTGCGGACGGGACTCGAACCCGCGACCCCAGGCGTGACAGGCCTGTATTCTAACCAGCTGAACTACCGCACCAATTTTTAAGAACGGCTATCATTTAATAGCGGTGCAAATGTAGAATCTTTTTTTTGAAATTACAAATATTAAAATCAAAAAATAGCTATATTTTTTTCAATAAAAATCAGAAAACGTTTGTAAAAAATAGAATCGCTTAAAAAACTTATTAAAATTTTTATTTAACTTTGACCTATTATTGGGGAAGATATCATTCTTCTTCCATTAAAAGAATTTATAGTAATAAAGGAGGTATATCTCCGTAAACAAATTAAAAGAATAAAATAATGAATGTACCTGCAGAATTAAAGTACACCAAGGAACATGAATGGATTCGTGTTGAAGGTGATGAAGCCTTTGTCGGCATTACCGATTATGCTCAAAGTCAATTAGGAGACATCGTATTTGTAGAATGTGAAACTGTCGGCGATACATTAGAGGTAGGTGATACGTTCGGTACGATAGAAGCGGTAAAGACTGTTTCTGAGTTGTATTTACCCGCTTCGGGAGAAGTATTAGAATTCAATGAAGCTCTTGAAGACGAACCTGAATTAGTAAACAAAGATCCGTATGGCAAAGGATGGATTGTAAAAATTTCGCTTGCAGACAAATCACAAATAAACGATTTGCTGGATGCAGAAGCATATAAAGCTATTATTTGATAAGATGATTATTTAAAACTGTATTGTAGGAACTTACTTCTGCAATACAGTTTTTTCATTAAAATAAAAATTAAATGACATTAATAAAATCTATTTCCGGTATACGCGGAACGGTTGGTGGATATCCCGGAGACAACCTGACACCGCTTGATATTGTAAAATTCGTTTCTGCCTATGCCACTTGGTTGAAAACCGGAGCCGGGAAAAAGAAAGCCCGTATTGTATTAGGCCGAGATGCCCGGATTTCGGGAGACATGTATGCTAAGTTAGTCTCGGCAACTTTATCCGGATTGGGACACGATGTAATCAATATTGGATTGGCGACGACCCCAACAACTGAAATTGCTGTTACTGCGGAAAAAGCGGACGGAGGTATTATCCTTACCGCCAGTCATAATCCGAAGCAATGGAATGCTCTTAAATTGCTGAACAATCAAGGAGAATTTCTTTCGGCGGCAGACGGAGCACAAGTACTGGAATTGGCTGCCAAAGAAGATTTTGAGTATGCAGAGGTAGATGAATTGGGCGAAATTACTGAAAAAGATTATACACAATACCATATAGATGCGGTCTTGGGACTGAAATTGGTAAATCGTGAAGCCATCCGTAAGGCAAACTTGAAAGTGGTGGTAGATGCTGTAAATTCCATAGGAGGTGTTGTTATTCCCCGATTATTGAGAGCCTTGGGAGTAAATGACGTTATCGAATTGAATTGTGAACCGACAGGTAAATTTGCCCATAATCCGGAACCGATTCCAGAGAACCTGACACAAATTGCAGAGAAAATGAAAGAGTGTCATGCGGATTTGGGTATTGTTGTAGATCCGGATGTAGACCGTTTGGCATTGATTAGCGAGACCGGAGAAATGTTCGGCGAGGAATATACGTTAGTGGCTGTTGCTGACTATGTTTTGAAACATACTCCGGGAAATACGGTTTCCAATTTATCTTCCTCACGTGCTTTGAAGGACATTACGGTTGCAGCAGGACAAGAATATAATGCGGCAGCTGTCGGAGAAGTGAATGTCGTTGCTAAAATGAAAGCCACTCATGCTGTGATCGGGGGAGAAGGTAACGGGGGAGTGATTTATCCAGAAAGCCATTACGGCAGGGATGCCTTGGTGGGTGTCGGTCTTTTCCTTTCTCATTATGTTGCACAAGGCAAGAAAATGACCGAGTTGAAAAAAGAGTATCCTCCTTACTTTATTTCCAAAAACAAAATCACCCTCTCTCTGGAGATGAATGTTGATAAAATCTTAGAAGGACTGAAAAAGAAATATTCTAATGAAAAAGTAACGGACATTGACGGTGTGAAAATAGATTTTGAAAAAGGTTGGGTGCATTTGCGTAAATCAAATACGGAACCGATTATCCGTATTTATTCTGAAGCAAAAGACGAAGTTTCAGCTAATGCGTTGGCAGAAGAAATAATTCAGGTTGCCAAAGAAATCCATTAAGGGGGAATCTATACCAATTAAAAAGCTATCGGGAAATGCTCCGATAGCTTTTTTATTTTACTCAACGTAAAGTACTAATCCTTTGAGGTATTCACCTTCCGGATGATAAATATTAATCGGATGATCGACCGGTTGTGTCAGTTGATGAAGAATACGTACTTTTCTGCTTGTATTTGCCGCAGCCGTAAATACAGTCTGCCGGAATAAATCTTTTGTCATTACTTGAGAACATGAAAAGGTAAAAATAATACCTCCCGGTTTAACGACTTCGATACCTTTTCGATTGAGTTTTTTGTATCCCTGTATTGCATTATTGAGTACATTTTGATGCTTGGCAAAAGCGGGTGGGTCTAAAATTATCAAATCATACTTATCCTTAGAATGTTCGAGAAAGTGAAACGCCTCTTCTGTAAAAGCTTCATGACGCATGTCTCCCGGAAAATTCAGTTCCACATTTTGCTTTGTAAGTTCTATCGCTCGCTCAGAGACATCCACTGAATGAACTGAACAGGCTCCACCTCTCATCGCATAAAAAGAAAAACCGCCGGTATAACAAAACATGTTAAGCACATGTTTCCCCTGTGCATACTTTTCCAGCAGACTCCGATTCTCGCGTTGGTCAATAAAGAATCCCGTTTTTTGTCCTTCCAGCCAGTCTACATTGAATTTCAAACCATTTTCAATCGCAATAAAATTTTCGGCTTTTCCATACAAATAACCATTGTGAGGTTTGATTGCGGCCTTATAAGGGAGTGTGCTTTCTGATTTGTCGTAAATGGCAGTTAATTGCTTACCCATGACCTCCAATAAGGCTTTGGCTATATTTTCCCGTTCCAAATACATGCCGACAGAATGAAACTGAACGACAGCTACTCCCGCATAGTAATCAATTACTAATCCCGGTAAGTCATCACCTTCGCCATGAACCAGACGGTACACATTGTTCGTATCGGACGTAGCTAAGCCCATACGACAGCGCATTCTGTAAGCCTGTTCGATTCGTATTTTCCAGAAATCGTAATTAATTTCAACATCTTCAAAACTTAAAATTCGGACGGCGATGGAACCGATCTGATAATGACCTGTAGCTAGAAATTGCTTGTCTGAGTTGTATACTTTTACGATGTCGCCTTCTTGAATTTCGCCTTCGGTTTTGGCAATGGCACCAGAGAAAATCCAAGGATGGTATCTGAATACGGATTTATCTTTTCCGGCTTTTAAGATGATACGATTCATGTTATAGAATTTGAATATGAAGACATTTTCTCGGTCGATATGCAATAGGGAAATGCCTTTTTAAACAGACAAAAGTACAAAATATTTAGGAATAGGAAGAGAAAAAAGGAAAGGGAAAAGAATGGAGAAATCGAAGGATTCCGGGAGTTGTAATTATTTACTCCCGGAATAGGCTTAGTTTTCAAGTAATTCTTTTGCTTTTTCTAAAATAGTCGTGTCATCAATCTGTACAATACCGCCTTCCGGTCCTTTTTCAAAATGAAGGCCGGCTGCTTTGCCTTGATTATAATCGTCTCCGCCGAAATAGTTTCTGACTGTTTCAACATCAATGCCTAATTCATCTGCAATTTTCTGCATACTGCCTGAGGGCAATTGGTCTTTAATCTTCCTTAATTCATTGAATGTAATTCTTGTCGTCATATCTCAAAAGTTTTATGGTTAATCGTTGGAATAAATGTAAGGTTTAATTTTGAAACAAACAAATAAAACGTTTGCATAATTCAAAAAATCGATTTTAAAGGCTGAAAGAATGATAAAATACTGTCTAAAACATTTATAATAGGGGATATTATACTTTAGTTGATATAAATGAATTTTTGTGCCCCTTTTCTTTTTTCTATCTTTGTTCCCGATAAATGTCCGGCAGCGGATTATACATATTTCGTTATGATTTTTAAAGATTTGAATATAAGTAAGCAGATATTGTCTGCTTTGGAGGAGGCGGGTTTTGAGAATCCGACACCTGTGCAGGAAAAAGTATTTCCGGTGATCCGTTCGGGGAAAGATATGGTGGGTATTGCCCAGACCGGTACGGGAAAAACTCTTGCCTATCTGATACCCATATTGATGAAATTACATTATGCACAAGGAAAATATCCTCGGGCATTAGTTATTGTTCCGACCCGAGAGTTGGTGGTACAGGTCTGTGAGAGCGTGGAGTTGCTGACCGAATATATGGATATCCGTTGTGTAGGAATTTTTGGGGGAACGAATATTCGTACGCAACAGGAAAAAGTATATGAAGGGGTGGATTTATTGGTGGCTACTCCGGGGCGTTTCATGGATATATACATGAACGGCATCATTCGCACTCGTGAAATAAAAACGATAGTAATCGACGAGGCTGATAGATTGATGGATTTAGGATTTATGCCGCAGTTGCGGAGTATTTTGGAGGTAATCCCTGAAAAACACCAGACCTTGCTGTTTTCTGCTACTTTTTCTGAGACGGTATCCACTCTGGCGAAAGAATTCATGCTTATACCGGAGAGAGTAGAGGTGGCTCCTCAGGCTACGCCGGTAGACTCTGTCTTGCAGATACGCTATGACGTGCCTAATATCATGACAAAAATCAATTTGTTGAAATTATTGTTGGCCGACAAAGAGATTTTCCGGAAGGTGATGATTTTCACCGAGACGAAGAAAAATGCCGATCGTATTGTGGATAAATTGGCTGATTTTTGGAAAAATGAATTGAGTGTTATTCATTCCAATAAGGCGCAGAATACACGATTGAATGCCTTGAAATCTTTTAAAGAAGGGAACACCCGTATTATGGTCTCATCCGATGTAGCTGCGCGGGGAATTGATGTGCAGGATGTGTCGCATGTTATTAATTTTGACATACCTTCCTTGCCGGAGGAATATATTCATCGGATAGGGCGTACCGCCCGCGCGGGAAAGGAGGGGACAGCTATTAGTTTTGTTTCAGAAAAAGAGGAAGAGAATTTCAAAAATATAGAACGACTGATACATCAGGAAATTGAAATTACCGATTTGCCTGAAAAACTGGATATCTCCGATATTTTACTCGATGAAGAAAAAGTACAGACCAATAACATTGTTTATCAGCGAGGGGGTCCTAAAGGCGGTGGTGCTTTTCATTCCAAATCATCTAAAAATAAGAATAAAAAAAGCAGGCGTTGACCTGCTTTTATATGATATCATTTTTTATTGCCTGGAGGATTTGGTTTATTTTTATATCTGAAGAAATATATCTTTCCAGAATTTTTTTAGCTAAACCGTTCGCAGGTTCTGTCGGCACACAATCATTCGCGGACGTATTAATGAGGGTTGTCATGTTGTTTTTGAAATTAGAAACAATTGTCCACGCATTCTCACTCAAATAAAGTTGTTGGGAAAGATTGTATTCAAACTCCTTCCGGATTTCTCCCAACAAAAGCTGATGGTATTCCTGATTGGTATAACCGGACGAAATAGTCCGGGGTATCAGCGAATCGGGTTTCATCCTCTCTATAAAAAGGATAATTCTCTCGTAGGCAAGTAACTTTAGATTCAGCAGAGTTTGCGTAGCGGAGACTGACGGTTGCCCAGACTTGGAGGCAGCGGAGTGCACATATTGTTTCACAACAACCTCCAATAAAGAAATTATTTTCCGGCACAGCGGATACAACAAAAAAATAAGGGCAATTAAGGCAATAAGTAAAAAATCAGTGATCGTCATAACTCCATATTTTAGTACAAAGATAAAAAATTAATCCCGAATAATAAGTCTCCCCTAATAACCAACTAACCGACAACAGATGAGTTATCTCGAATTTATTACATAGGATATCCTTGTTGGAACTTGATAACCAATAATTTTTTTGTAAATTTGCAATGTTTCCCTGTAAATTGGGGATATTGTTTATTTGTATTTCGGGCATTACCAGGCGCCTCTCACGAGATAGATGATGTGACTCCCACGCTTTCTATTTATAAAAAACCGCCATTATTGAAGTCTCAGTGGTATTAAAACTCAAACCCCTCATTAACGGTGCGATACCTTCCCAAAGAAACCATATCTGTCTTCCCAATTTGGTGTGAAACCATTTCGTGTTATCATGAAAGCATAGGAGCAACGGTTTTAAAAAAGAGCCTCTTTTTATACAAAAAAGAGGCTCTTTTTGCATCAAAAACATACTCTTTTTTATTCGGAACCGGTATGTACACAATTTACACTCTTTTGGATAAGCAGGTGTGACACGCATCTAATGTACAGAAACACTCCTTCTCTAAAGGTCGAATAACCCTTTATAATAAAGGAAAGAGTAGAAAAGTTTACTCCATAAATGGTAGATTTTCTCCTCTTACTTTATAATTTTTTAGTGGAATATATTATTTTTGTCCGAATAGAAAAAACAGTAAAAATTTGAATTTGGACAATTTTTGTTCCATAATTCAGATTTCAACATTCAATAATTTACAAAGATGGCAAAAGAAAAACAATTCATGACTTGTGATGGTAATGCTGCCGCTGCACATATTGCGTATATGTTCAGTGAGGTTTCATGTATTTATCCCATCACTCCGTCATCGCCAATGGCAGAGAACGTTGACGAATGGGCGGCTAAAGGAAGAAAAAATATGTTCGGTGAAACCGTACGTGTGATTGAAATGCAGTCGGAAGCCGGTGCTGCTGGTGCGGTTCACGGTTCCATGCAGGCTGGCGCGCTGACAACAACCTATACAGCATCCCAGGGATTATTGCTGATGATCCCGAATATGTATAAAATTGCAGGAGAGTTATTGCCTTGTGTATTCCATGTGAGTGCTCGTGCTTTGGCGGCTCACGCATTGAATATTTTCGGTGACCATGCTGATATCTATGCGGCACGTCAAACCGGATTCGCCATGTTGGCCTCCGGCTCAGTGCAGGAAGTGATGGATTTGTCTGCGGTATCCCATCTTACTGCAATCAAATCCCGTGTTCCTTTTGTCAATTTCTTCGATGGTTTCCGTACCTCTCATGAGATACAGAAAATTGAAGCGTTGGATACGGAAGATTTGCGCGGATTAGTAGATATGGAGGCATTACAGGCATTTCGCGACCGTTCCTTGAATTCTGAAACTCCGGTGACGCGTGGTACTGCTCAGAATCCCGATATCTATTTCCAGGGACGTGAAGCATCTAATAAATTTTATGAAAACGTACCCGATCTTGTAGCTGCCTACATGGATGAAATTTCCAAACTTACCGGCAGAAAATACCGTCCGTTTGATTATTACGGCGCTCCCGATGCAGAAAACATTATTATTGCTATGGGATCCGTAACCGATACTATTCGTGAAGTTATCGATTATAAACTGAGTCAGGGTGAAAAAGTGGGCTTGATTGCCGTCCATTTGTATCGTCCCTTCTCTGCTAAATATTTCATGGAAGCTGTTCCGGCATCCGTAAAACGCATTACGGTATTGGATCGTACTAAAGAACCGGGAGCGAACGGCGATCCGTTGTATTTGGATGTAAAAGATATTTTCTATGGTAAAGCCAATGCGCCGTTGATTGTTGGAGGCCGTTACGGTATGGGATCCAAAGATGTTACTCCGGCTCAGATTATTGCCATTTACAAAAACATGGCGATGAACGAACCGAAAAATCAGTTTACGGTCGGTATCGTGGACGACGTTACATTCAAATCCCTGCCGCTCGAACCGGAAGTAAAAGTAACGTCCGACGGTACGTATGAAGCTAAATTCTATGGTTTGGGTTCTGACGGTACGGTAGGGGCAAACAAAAACTCCATCAAAATCATCGGAGGGGCTACCAATAAATATTGTCAGGCTTATTTTGCTTATGACTCCAAGAAATCAGGTGGTTTCACGGCTTCTCACCTGCGTTTCGGTGACGAACCGATTCGTTCCACCTATCTGGTAACTACGCCCGATTTTGTGGCTTGTCATGTTCCGGCATACATTCACCAGTATGACGTATTGAAAGGCTTGAAAAAAGGCGGTTCCTTCCTGTTGAACTCCTTGTGGGATGCAGAAGAAACAGTTAAGCATCTGCCTAACCACATGAAAAAATACCTGGCAGAAAACGAAATCAACTTCTATATTATCAACGGAACGAAAATCGGACAGGAATTAGGTCTGGGTAATCGTACCAATACGATTATGCAGAGTGCTTTCTTCAAAATCACGAATGTTATTCCTTACGAATTGGCTGTAAAAGAAATGAAGGCTGCCATTGTGAAGTCTTACGGCAAGAAAGGGGAAGCTGTAGTGAATATGAACTATGCAGCCGTTGATGCCGGAGGAAAAGAAGGCAACTTGGTGAAAGTAAACGTACCTGCTGAATGGAAAAGCTTGCCAGACGAAATGCCTGAACACAGCGGTGACCGTCCTGAATTTATTCGTAACATCGTGGATGTCATGAATGCACAGAAAGGAGACGACCTGCCTGTGAGCGCATTCAACGGTATTGAAGACGGAACTTTCCCATTAGGAACGGCTAAGTTTGAAAAACGGGGTATTGCTATCAACGTACCGGAATGGCAGGTGGAAAATTGTATACAATGTAACCAGTGTGCTTATGTTTGTCCTCATGCTGCCATCCGTCCTTTCTTGTTGACGAACGAAGAGTTAAGTGCCGCTCCTGCCGGAACGGTTGCCAAACCGGCTATCGGGAAGGAATTGGCAGGTTATCAGTTCAAAATACAGGTGTCACCGTTGGATTGTACCGGTTGTGGCAATTGTGCGGATATCTGTCCTGCCAAAACCAAAGCTCTTGTGATGAAACCTTTGGAGTCACAAGAATCCGAAATAGCTCGTTGGGAATATATGGACAAAAAAGTCGGTTACAAGCAGTTGGTTGAGCCGAATAACGTTAAAAATTCTCAATTCGTACAGCCCTTATTTGAGTTCTCCGGTGCCTGTGCAGGTTGTGGTGAAACACCCTATATTAAATTGATTACCCAGCTTTTCGGTGAAAGAATGATGGTTGCTAATGCTACCGGTTGTTCTTCCATTTACGGAGCTTCTGCTCCTTCCATGCCTTATTGCACCAATTATAAGAGCGGGCGTGGTCCGGCTTGGGCAAACTCTTTGTTTGAGGACAATGCCGAATTTGGTTTCGGTATGGCAGAAGGTGCCAACCGTTTGCGTGAGAGAGTAAAGAGACTCTTGGAAGAAAATCTTTCTTCATTCTCGGTAGCCCAGGATGCTGCAAAAGCCTGGATTGAAGGATTTGAAGACAAAGAGCATACATTGGCTCTCAGTGACGCATTGATTGCCGCATTGGAGAAAGAAACGGCTTCCGTAGCGAAAGAACTGATGAAACTTAAAGCTTATTTCACCAAGAAATCACAATGGATATTTGGTGGAGACGGTTGGGCATATGACATTGGTTACGGCGGTGTAGACCACGTATTGGCAAGTGGACATGATGTGAATGTATTGGTAGTGGATACGGAAGTATATTCCAATACCGGAGGGCAGTCCTCTAAGTCGACCCCTGCTGGGGCAGTGGCTAAATTTGCTGCCAGCGGGAAACGGGTAAGAAAGAAAGATTTGGGTATGATGGCTATGTCTTACGGTTATGTATATGTAGCACAAGTGGCTATGGGTGCCAACCAGGCTCAATATATCAAAGCTTTGAAAGAAGCGGAAGCCTATCCCGGTCCTTCTTTGATAATTGCTTACGCTCCGTGTATCAACCACGGTTTAAAGGCAAGCATGGGCAAATCGCAGGCAGAGGAGAAAAAAGCTGTTGAGTGCGGTTATTGGCAATTATTCCGTTTCAACCCATTATTGGAAGCCGAAGGTAAAAATCCATTCCAGTTGGATTCCAAGGAACCGGATTATACAAAATTCCGTGAATTCCTGATGGGGGAAGTTCGTTTCAATTCATTGATGAAAGCAGCTCCCGAAGATGCTGAAAAACTCTTTGAAATGACGGAGGCCAACGCTAAATGGAGATATGAAGGATACAAACGTCATGCTGAAATGAAGTACGGCGAATAAGTAGAATCATAGAATCTGTAAAAGGACTGTCTAACAATATAAGTTATTCAGTCCTTTTTTTGAATCCTCATACTTGTATTGCCTTGAAAAAGTTTATTTGCGTTTTTCAGTAAACTTTTTAGGGGAATATGAAAAATGAGTTCCTCCGGAAAAGAGGAAATAAGCGTTGATATTCGTGGTGGATTGTTACGTATTAATTTTATTTTTGCGGTCAGAATAAATAGGATATGTATCAGACCTATATTTTAAAAAACGGTTTAAAGCTAATCCATGAGGATGCGCCGACGAAAGGGGCATATTGCGGGCTGATTATAAATGCCGGAAGTCGGGATGAGTTGCCGGAGGAAACGGGGATAGCCCATTTCATCGAGCATGTGATTTTCAAAGGAACCGGGAAACGGAAAGCCTATCATATTTTGAGCCGTTTGGAGGATGTGGGCGGAGAGTTGAATGCCTATACTACCAAAGAGGATACGTGTCTATATGCTTCTTTTCTGCCCGGAGATTATGAACGGGCATTGGAGTTGTTTGCAGATATTGTATTCAATTCGGTTTTTCCCGAAAAGGAAATCGAGAAAGAAAAAGAGGTGGTGATTGATGAAATCAACTCTTATAAGGATAGCCCCGGTGAATTGATTTTTGACGATTTTGAAGAGCTGGTTTATAAAGACGAACCCATAGGCAGAAACATATTGGGAACAGAGCAGGCGGTGAGGCATTTCGACCGGAATCAGATATTGGCGTTTGTGAACCGCAATTATAAACCTCAGCGGATGGTAATCAGCTCTGTAGGGAATATACGCTTTGAGAAGTTAGTGCGCTTTGTTGAGAAATATTTCGGAGGGATTTCCGGTGATACTTCTCATGCGGAACGCCAAAAGCCTGCTGTTTATATTCCCCGCCAAAAGGTGATTGTCAAGGGAACGCATCAGAATCATTGTATCATAGGTAATGTTGCTTACGATTATAGAGATGAAAGACGTTTGCCGCTTTCTTTATTGGTCGATGTGTTGGGAGGAAGTGGTATGAATTCCCGTTTAAATCTCAATATACGGGAGAAATACGGTTTGGCCTATAATATTGAAGCGGCTTATACACCCTATTCCGATACGGGGCTGTTTACAGTCTATTTCGGATGTGATGCCATTGATTTGGAGAGATGTCTGAAATTATGCCGCCGCGAAATGGAGGGATTATACCAGGAACCTATGGGAGAGGTGCAATTGCGAAAAGCCAAGACACAGGTTATCGGGCAACTGACCTTGTCGGCCGATAATCACGAAAATACAATGTTGTCAATAGGAAAAAGTTTTTTGATATACGATAAAGTGGACAGTATTGAAAATCTGTGTCACAAAGTAATGGAAATCGATGCATTGGCTTTACGGCAGATTGCTGCTGAAATTTTTGATGCCGATAAACAGTCGGTATTGATTTATAAATAGTGGATTAATTATAAAGGCGGATATGGATTTGGAGCTTGAGGCGTATATAATGGAGCACAGTGAGGGAGAACCGGCGATTCTGGCGGAATTGAACAGGACGACTCATTTGAATGTGATGCGTCCCCGGATGTTGTCGGGAAATTTGCAGGGGCAGTTCTTGAGAATGTTGTGCGAAATGATACAGGCACGGCGGGTATTGGAAATCGGTACCTATACCGGATATGCGGCGATTTCCATGGCGATGGGAATGACTGACGGGGGGATGGTTCATACGATAGACATAAACGATGAACTGGAAGAAATGGTTCGTGATTTCGTTCATCGGAGTGGAATGGAGAAAAGGATCTGTTTTCATGTAGGGGATGCATGTGAAGTGATTCCCCGGTTGGACGAACTCTTTGATTTGGTATTTATTGATGCGGACAAACGACAATATCTGGAGTATTACCGCCTTGTTTTTGATAAGGTAAGGTCGGGTGGAATGATTGTGGCGGATGATGTATTGTGGGACGGGAAAGTGGTGGATACACAAAGCCGTGATGCTCAGACCCGGGGAATATTGGAGTTCAATGATTTTGTACAATCTGATTCCCGGGTAGAAAATATTTTATTGCCTGTACGGCATGGGCTTATGCTGATAAGAAAAAAATAATACCTTTGCAGATAAACCGGGAGAATTCAGAATAAAGACAGTTCCGGTATTAATATTCTATTTTCATGAGGCAATATTTAGATTTATTAGACCGGATATTAAAAGAGGGACATCGGAAAACGGATCGTACGGGTACCGGTACTGTCAGCATTTTCGGTCATCAGATGCGTTTTGATTTGCAGAAAGGTTTTCCTTTGCTTACGACCAAAAAACTTCATCTGAAGTCTATCATTTATGAATTGCTGTGGTTTTTGCAAGGGGATACCAATGTCAGTTATTTACAGGAACATGGCGTAAAAATCTGGAATGAATGGGCGGATAAAAATGGAGAGTTAGGGCATATTTACGGTTATCAATGGCGCTCGTGGCCTCGTCCGGACGGTACACACCTGGATCAGATAACCCAGGTGATACGGGATATAAAAACTACACCGGATTCCCGTCGATTAATTGTCAGTGCGTGGAATGCCGGGGATATTGAAAACATGGCTTTGGCACCCTGTCATGCTTTGTTTCAGTTCTATGTTGTAGACGGGAAATTGTCGTGTCAATTATACCAACGCAGTGCGGACACCTTTTTGGGTGTACCCTTCAACATAGCTTCCTATGCCTTATTGACAATGATGGTGGCACAGGTATGCGGATTACAGCCCGGAGAATTTGTACATACACTGGGAGATGCGCACATTTACCTGAACCACATCGAACAGGTTGAATTGCAATTGAGTCGCGAGCCGCGGGCATTGCCTCACATGGAAATAAATCCGGAGGTGAAGGATATTTTTGATTTTAAATACGAAGATTTCGTCTTAACCGGTTATGACCCTCATCCTCATATCAAGGGGGCTATTTCGGTTTAGTCGGTTTAAAGGAGAGAGAGATGCAGTTATCGATTATTGTTGCAGCGTCGGAGAATCATGTTATTGGGCGGAATAATGCTCTGATTTGGCATTTGTCGGCCGATTTAAAGCATTTTAAGGCTTTGACAACAGGGCATACCGTGATTATGGGGCGAAAAACATTTGAGTCCATTGGCAAAGCTTTGCCGAATCGGCGTAACGTTGTTATTTCCCGGAATCCGGAGTTTATGGCGGAGGGATGTGACGTGACCGTTTCCGTGGAGGATGCTCTGGCTTTGGTGGCGGGGGAGGAAGAAGTGTTTGTCATTGGCGGCGGGCGAATTTACAATGAATTATGGAGCCGTGCGGATCGGCTTTATCTGACAAGAGTGCATACAGAAACAGAAGGTGATACATATATTCCAGCTGTCGATAAAGAAGAATGGGAATTGGTAAGCCGGGAGGATTTTAAGGCAGATGAAAAGAATGAATTTGATTATTCGTTTCTGGAGTTTTGCCGAAAAAATAAATGTCAATAATCGGGTTGTATGAGAATAGGTTTTGATGCCAAACGGTTGTATAATAATTTTACCGGGCTGGGAAATTACAGCCGTACTCTTGTCGGTAATCTTCATCACTATTTCCCGGAAAATGAATATTATTTATATACGCCTAAAATAAAACGAGATGTAACTGTCTTGCCTTTTCTCGATAACGGAGATTACCGGACAATATGTCACAAAGGTATGTTTAAAAGCCTTTGGCGTTCGTCTTTTATCAAACAGGATCTGAAGCGGGATCATATTGATATATTTCATGGACTCAGTCATGAAATTCCGATGGGGATAGACCGGACTAAGATCCGTTCCGTTGTGACCATTCATGATATTATATTTCTGACCTATCCGGATATGTTCACGGCTATTGACCGGGCGATCTATAATTATAAATTTCGTTATGCCTGCCAGCATGCGGATAAAATTATTGCTATCAGTGAATGTACGAAACAGGATATTGTGAAATATTTCGGCATACCGGCCGAAAAAATAGAAGTGATTTATCAGGCTATACAGCCGGTCTTTTATCACATGCAAACGGAAGAGGCGGCGGAAAGGGTAGTACGGAAATACCGGCTTCCCAAAGATTATTTGTTGTATGTCGGGGCTATTAATTCCAGAAAGAACTTACTGAATGTCGTAAAAGCTCTGGCTTTGTTGCCGCGGGATATGAATATCCCGTTAGTCGTTGTCGGAAATGGTCGTAAATACAAAGAGCAGGTTTTGCAGTATGCCGGAAATCACGGGTTGATGGACCGCTTGATTTTTATCAATAACTTGCATGAGCCGACAGAATTGCAGGCGTTCTATCAGAAAGCCAGGATTTTCATTTATCCCTCTTTTTACGAGGGGTTTGGATTGCCGGTTACAGAGGCACTATTGAGCAAAGTACCTGTTATTACCTCTGGAATCTCTTCTTTGCCGGAAGCCGGAGGCCCTGATACTTGTTACATACATCCGGAGAGTCCGGAGGAAATTGCCGGTGCGGTGGAAAATATACTTTCCGATACGGCCAGGCGGGAGATAATGGTGGAAAAGGGATTCCAGTTTGCCCGGCGGCAATTTGATGTCAGAGAACTGACGGAGCAAGTATACAAATTGTATCAACAAATTCTTTAATCCGATGAACAGACAAATTGTTATTCATCCCGATTATTCCGGTTTGCGGGATTTTATTACCCGTTTACCGGATATTTTTCTTCACGAGGGTGAATATTTGCATGACGGACGGAATAAAATAAAAATATTTGATGTCTGTGGCTTGAAAGTTAATGTAAAGAGATACCGCATACCCATATTCTTCAATCGGTTTATTTATCTCTATCTGCGCAAGACGAAAGCCGAAAGAGCTTACGAATATGCTTTGCGTCTTCAGAAAATGGGTATTCATACGCCTGCCCCGATTGCTTATATTATTGAAAAAAAAGGTATGCTTTTGGGATACAGCTATTTTATCAGCATTCAAGAGGATTATTCCCGCCGTTTTTACGAATTTGGGAATGCGGAATTGACGGAAGAACATGCGATGGTATGGAAAGAATTTGGACGTTATACTGCCCGTTTGCATCAACAGAATGTCTGTCATCAGGATTATTCGCCCGGTAATATACTCTTTGACTTGAAAAACGGGAAACCGGAATTTTGTATCGTGGATATCAACCGGATGTATTTTGGCACAGTCTCCTTTAAAAAAGGCTGCGCTAATTTTGCCCGTTTGTGGGGAAAGCCGGAAATGTTCCGTATCATTGCAACCGCTTATGCCGGAGAGCGCGGATGGGATGTGGATAAAACATGTCAGGAAGTTCTGCAAGCCCGGAAAAAACATTGGCAGAAAGTGGCGCGTAAACGGGAGGTTGAATTTCCTTTGGAGTTTTAATGCATTAAGTTATCTCTGATTTGAAATTAACTTTTCGAGTAAAAAAAGATCTTCCGGATAGGTGAGTTTTATATTTCGATACTCGCTATATATTTTGGGGAACGTACATAATGTATGTTCAAGAATTGTTTTATCCGCTACCTTTATAAATTGCTTGGGAATTCCTGCATTTAATCGGTTCCCTGTTCCTTCTGCCAGAATAATGGATATGTTTTTCATTTTTATGTTTTATGAAAAAATTGCGGAAATATTTTCAATAATGATTTGTGGCGTGATATTTTGAAGATATTGCTCTTCGTTAATCATATTATTTTCAATGCGGATAATCTTGCCGAAATTGACTTTAGGGATAATACAGGAAATCGGATTGGTAGATAATCCCATTAGGGCAATGAAAGGAGTTTCGGTTGCTGCAGCAATGTGCATGGCAGCAGAATCGATGGTAATAAGTAAATCTATGTTGGAAATCGTATTGATAAATTGTTCGACACTGATTTTACCGGCTAAATTGAGAATATGTGGATGTTCGGTTTTTTGCAGACATTCTTGATAATAATCGTATTCATCCGAATCACCAAGCATGATAACATTATAATTGTCAAGCTGTTTTAATAATTCAACCGTATAGTCGGGGGGATATTGGCGAAACTTTTTTTTAGGAGAGCCCGGATAAAATCCGATTGTTTTCCGGTTATTTTCAAAATGAAATATAGCTTCTCCGGTATGGTGAATCTTCAAAGGAGGAAGAAACGTATATTTATTATCTAAATAACTATTCACTAAAGATGCATATCTGTTGATATAGTGACTGTTCCTGTTTAGACGGGGTTTATGATTGAGTAAAAATCCTCTGCCTTCATTTTTGTATCCAACCAGGTACTTTATTCGGGACAGTCTGAAAATAAGGGCAAAGATAAAAGTGTTGTTAAACAGAATCCCTAAATCGTATTTTTCTTTTCGTATGGCTAAAAGTAAAGGCCAAAAGTAGCGCAAGCCTTTTTTACAGGAGATAAATCGGGTAATTCGATTGTCTTGCAAAAATATATCGTGGACAAACGCTGGTCCTACAATGGTAAAAGTCGCGTCCGGATACTCCTGTTTCAACAATTCGATGGCCGGAAGAGTATTGATAGTATCTCCGATAAAATTAGGTGTTCTTATGATGATTTTTTTCATAATTGCTGATAACGTCATGAAGATAATCATTAAATTCCAAAGTGAATTTTTCCCAGGAAAATTTTGTTTTTACGGTTTCATAACCTGCTTCTTGTAATTGATGCAACCTTTCGGTATTAGGTAAAATTTCTTCTAATTGGGCATAAACAGCCTGTGCATTTTGTGAAGGAATAGAATACCCGTTTTTCCCGCTTTCTATGATTTCCTTTACGCCATTAACTTCTGTGGCAATGACAGGAAGATGATGTGCCATGGCTTCTAAAACAACATTGGGGGTTCCTTCAAATAAAGAAGTTAAAACAAATATATCTGCCATTTGATAAAATTTGTCAGTTTCCTCTTGATGACCGGCTAATATGACATTGGATAAACGATGTTTTCTTATCTGATTTTCTAATTTTTTCCTCATACTGCCTTCGCCGAGGATAATGAATTTCCATTTTTTCTGAGAGTTGGCTGCTAATAAAGCAGTTTTGATGAGGAATGAAAATCCCTTTTGGTAATTTAATCTGCCACAACTTAAAATGATTTTTTCATCGGGTTCGATGTGATAATCTTTTCGAAGCTGCTGGATTATCGGAGCAGGGAAAAGAAGAGGATGAATATCTACTCCATTGTAAATTACCCGTATATGATTTTTAGGAAACCATGGATAACTTTCATATTGTTGTTTGATACTGAGTGTATTGGTGACAATAGAATCAGTGAAATATTTGACTAAAATTTTATATTTGAATTTATTGGAGATTAAGGCCAGACCTTGTCGTGAAATAACTGGTATACCGGCCAATCTTCCGGCTAATCCGGCTAATTTTATATCTAAATTGGTAGAACAGATGATAACATGAATGTTATTTTGCTTGATAATTCGATATATCTTTAAAACAGAGTATATGTCAATGCTGTTAGAAAAAGGAACAGTAATATAGGGTCGTTTTTTCGTTTGGAGTTTTTGTTCTAACAGAGACTTTTTTCGACATGCGAAGAAACAATGATGACCTTTATCCTCTAATCTTTTAGCAGCTTGCAGCATCCATTTTTCTCCACCGCCCCACGAAGTGGGTTTTACAGCATTGGAAAAAAGAATATTGTATCTCATCAAGGATTATTTGTTAAAAAAGTCCGGTTTTAAATATTCGTAACATTATACCGAAATTGTTTTTTAATAAGTCTCCTTTATCGAATCCGATATTCAATCCGATATTTATCGGTAAATGCAGATCGGGAGCAATAAATTCAGCTCCGAAACTATATTGAGGTTTGGAGATGAGCTTATTTTCTTCATTCCGGAAAGGATTTCCGTGGGTTCCGTAATTGACAGAATAGCTGAACATCAATTTGTATTGTATATCCCATACGATATTTCCCGTTAATCCGAAATGATGGGCAACAAACCGGTTGTTATAGATACCTTGGGTAATACCTTCCTGGTTTGTATAGGGCGTGAAAAAGGGGGACCCTATAATCCTGCCGTATAATGTCCAGCCGGATTGGTAATCTCCGTGATTAAAATAATTGTCATTTCCGCCCAAAACAACTCTTCCGTAAAATGGATCGTTGGGATCCTGCTTCTTCATTTCGTCCTCCGTTGCCGGTCGGTCATGATATTTCCCGCTTTGGCTTTTGGTATAATACAATTCATACAGAAAACTCTTGATCCATCGTTTTTCTTTCTTGCTTGTAATATATATACCGTATAAACCGTCGGGAATGTTTTTGAATTTTTGTCCGGACCCGTCTTCAAACATGTGATTATAATAAAGTCGTGTTTGCCATTTGGGGGCATCATAACAGATTTTGACAAAATGTTGACCGATATGGTTTCCTAATTTATTAATCTGGTCAGACTGATTGGCATCATCACCACCCGACTTAACAAGGACAATATCTAAATAATTTCTCAGGCCGGTAGGGGCTTTTAAACCCGTATAACGGTTTTTCCCCCCCCATTGGGCATAATCTTCAATACCGGCTTCTAAACTGAGACGGGATATGGGCGTGAGGCGGAGGGCTGCCATTTTATTGTGCAAATGGGTACGTCTCCCCATAACCCTTTTATCAATCATGTAATATTCCGCATAACGGAATTTAAATCCCAACCACTTTCCTATCCATGGAAATTTAATATAGTCATTACTGGAAAACGAAATACCCGGAATACTGCGGGCATTGTTAGACCATAACATATCTCCGTTACTTGCCGAAAGTCCGTCATAATCAGTCGGACGGTTTATCATGCCTGCACTCAAAAGTAAATTTTGCCAGCGAATCCGTCCGTATAATTGATTGACAAATATATTATTATCATCTTTTCCTAAAACACCGCTGCCTTCAAAACCGAATGAATAATCAAACTTACGGGTACTCGTTTTTTGAAAATCGGAAAACAACCCGATGTTTCCCCACAAATAAGCATCTTGCGTAATTCTTCCGTATTGATTGGTATATAACCAGAAAGGCAAACGGTTATCCTGTAATGCGCCTCCTGTTTCTGCTTTGTAACGGTACGTCCTTTTTTGTCCGATGACAGTAGATAGGTTTGTAAGAATTATCAGGGTACATATGAATAATGATCTCATTTGAATACTTTTAATGTTTATCTGTCAGCACAAACTCAAGCTCTCCGCCTTGCATGATTTCGTCGTGGGTGATGTAGGTGCGGTTGAGTTCTTTGCCGTTTAGCAAAACCTTCTGTACATAGATGTATTGGTCATTCTCTTTATTGGCTTTGATGACGAAGCGCTTTTCCCGTCCCACCTTGAGCGTTAATTTCTTAAACAGCGGCGTGCCGAGTTGGTATTTCATCTCTACCGGGTTGACAGGATAAAAGCCCATGGCTGAGAAAACATACCAGGCAGACATCTGGCCGCAGTCTTCATTTCCGCACAGACCATCGGGGCCTGTTGTATAAAGTTCTTTCCGGATTTTATCAATATAAAACTGGGTCTTATGAGGTTGGCCGACATAATTATACAGATACACCACATGATGTGACGGCTCATTGCCTTGGGCATACTGTCCGATCATACCGCTGATATCCGGGGAGACGTCGTTACCCTCCATCTCAGAAGAGATGTTAAACAGACTGTCCAGTTTCAGGGTAAAATTCTCTTTTCCTCCGTGAAGGGCGATTAAACCTTCTACATCATGGGGTACAAACCAGGAATATTGCCAGGCATTTCCTTCCGTATATTCATCCACCCTGTGTTCCGAATGAATGGGGGAGAAAGGAAGCTTCCATTTACCGTCGGAAGATTTGCCGCGCATAAAGCCGGTTTTTGCATCAAAAAGATGTTTGTAATTCTGTGACTGTTTCAAGAAATACAGGTAATCGCTTTCTTTATTCAGAGCCTTGGCCATTTGGGCAACACACCAATCGTCGTAGGCATATTCAAGCGTCTTGGAAACGGATTCCGGTTCTTTATTATAAGGGATATAGCCGTATTCTCTCAATTCTTTTAATCCGGCACGTTCTGCCATGACGCTCTTCTTCATCGCTTCATAAGCCTTTTCTGCATCAAAATCCCCGATACCTTTCAGATAAGCTTCCACGATTACCGGGATGGAATGGATGCCGATCATGCAATTAGTCTCATTGCCGACCAATTCCCACACTGGTAATAAACCGTAAGCATCGTAATGCTTAAGCATAGAATGAATCATATCGTTGATTCGTTTCCTTTGGGTTAGCGTAAAAAGCGGATGGGCAGCCCGGAACGTATCCCAGAAAGAGAAAACGGTATATTGTACATTTTGACTGCCTACGCTGTGAATCTCTCTGTCGGGACCTTTGAAATTGCCCAAGACATCGGAAAAGGTATAGGGAGCGAGATAGGCATGGTACAAAGCCGTATAGAAAACTTTCAGATCTTCTTCATTGTCACTTTCCGCTTTCGTTTTAGACAACTCCCTTTTCCAGGCCTGCCGGGCATCGCGTTTCACTTTATCAAAACTCCAATGGGGCAACTCTTTTTGCATATTTGCTTCGGCACCGTCGATATTGGCGGAAGAAAGGCTTACTTTGGCCAATATCTTATTGGTTTTATTGCCGAAGTCAACCCACGCATAGCAACTGTCGGCCTTTATTTGCTGACCGTTACTGAGCGGAGAGAACTTCTCCCTACCGGCAAACACTTCCACATCCTGTGAAAACTCGATAACGAAATATACCCGTTGGTCGTTGGCCCAGCCTCTGGACTTGCGGTAACCGCTCAGTGTACGGTTATTCACCTTCTTGATACAGGATTCCATTGTTCTGTCCCAATTGCGTGCGGTGGTCAGGTCGATAACCAGCCCATTTACCGCATTAGCGGGATATTGGTAATAGTGGATACCGCATCGGGTCGTAGCGGATAATTCGGTAATAATGCCGTTGTCCAGCTCTACCCGGTAATAGCCCGGTTCCGCTTTTTCATTTTCATGCGAGAATTTGGCATAATTCGCCTGGATATATCGGGCGGGTATTTCCTCTTGGGGACGAGTGAGAGTAGGCAGAAAGCGTATATCCTGCAAATCGCCGATACCGGTGCCGCTTAAATGGGTATGGGAAAAAGAGGAAATAATACTGTCGCTATAATGATAGCCGGAACACCAGTCCCACGAGCTGCGGGGATTATCGGGGCTTAATTGGATACCTCCGAAAGGTACGGTGGCTCCCGGAAATACATGACCATGCTCGGCAGTTCCGATAAACGGATCTACGTATTGGGTGACAAGAGTTTCTTTTTCACGTTTGTTACACGAAATCAACAGGACGGCAAAAACACACAGCGCACAAAAATACTTTATCATACCACGAACGAAAAAATAATTAATTCCAGAATACTACAACGAAAGAATATTGCACAAATCTAAAAATGAAAGAGTGAAGAGTATTCCTCTTCAACCCTTTCAACTTTTAACCTCTTTCAGCCTTCAACCTTTTTACAGCTTCAGTTCATTCCAAACCAAAGCGGATGCACCGTAAATAGCGGCATTTTTATCCAACTGCGAAGGTAACAGTTTCACCTTGTTGGCAAAAATTTTCAACAAATTCATTTCCATGTGGTCTTTTGTCGGTTCGAAAAGCAAATCACCGGCTTTTGCCAAACCTCCGAATAGGAAAATAGCTTCCGGACTGGTGATGGCAACCATATTGGCCAAAGCCTCTCCCAGCATTTTACCGGTATATTTGAACGTATTGATAGCAATCATATCTCCTTTCAATGCGGCATCGCACACCATTTTTGCCGTCATTTCATTGAAAGGCACCAGGCGCAAATCACTCGGATAATTATATTTTGCCATCATCTTATAGGCGGTACGTTTCACACCCGTGGCGGATACATACGTTTCGAGACAGCCGTTCCGGCCGCAACCGCACTGACGTCCGTTGGGAGATACGATGATATGGCCTAATTCGCCGGCAAAACCGTCGCTTCCGTAAATCAATTGTCCGTTAGCGACAAATCCACTACCCAAGCCTGTTCCTAACGTTACCATAATAAAATCTTTCATGCCTTTCGCGCCTCCGTAAACCATTTCACCGATTGCGGCGGCATTAGCGTCGTTCGTCAGGAATACCGGAAGATTCGGATAATATTCCTTCATCATGTCGCACAAAGGAATTACATCGTGCCATCTCAAATTAGGGGCAAACTCGATGGAACCTTTGTAATAATTACCGTTCGGTGCACCGATACCGATACCGATGACATCAAATTCTTCGCGATGAGGTTCCAACGCTTTTTCAATCTCCATGTATAACTCCCTCAGGTAATCGTTTATATCTTCATGTTTTTGGGTCTGGATATTGCCGTCGGCTAAATAATTTCCTTCTCTGTCGATAAAACCGAAAGTCGTGTTGGTACCGCCGATATCAATTCCTAATGCTACTTGTTTTTTCATAATTCTTTATATTAAATAGTTCAATATTATCTGTCTGTGTTGACAACGTTTTCGTAATCGTACACCACAAACACCGTTGTTGTTTTTCAGGGGTAAATATAGAAAAAAAATAAGAGACCGGAAACCGATCTCTTATTAATTACTAACTACTAACCTAAACATACAAACTTATGAAAAAAAAACGTATTCTTTGATTGTCCGTTTTTGACACTGCAAATATAGATATAAAATGAATACATCTATTAAAAAGAAAGTTAAAATTTTTATAATCTTATAAAAAGATGCTCATATTTTTGAGGAAATAGTTGAGATGTGTAAGTAAAATTATGATTTTGCTTTCGTATTTAAATAAAAATCATCCGTGAGTCGTTGGTATTCCGGACTGTAATGATGTCGGGAATATTCGATAACCAGTTCATCCGGTTCTTCCGCATCGGACGATGAAAAAGAAAATTCGAGCAGATAGCGTTTTGGCGCTTTCTGCGGAGTCGGTTTGACTTTCGTTATCCGGGTGAGAGCGGCGGAATATTGCGGAGCTTGGCGGATAAGGTTCTCCGCTTCCGTCACGGGCAGAATTAAATTCACCTTTCCTTGGGCTGTTAGCAGACGTTGCGCAAGACACAGTAAGTCCGTATGGGTAAATTCCCCGCAGTGGCGTGCCGTCGTTCGGCTGGAATCCGGAGTAGGGGTTGAATGCAAAAAGAAAGGCGGATTGCAGAGAATACAATCAAAACGGTGGGGAGGATAAAAATCGAAAATAGAAAGATGATGAAGGGTAATTCGGTCGTTCCATGGCGACGAACCTACATTTTGGCATGCCTGATGGTAAGCGTCGGCATCAATTTCTACGGCTTCAATCCGGGCTTCCGGATTCCGTTGTGCAGCCATGAGTGCCAGTAAGCCCGTACCGGTACCTATATCCAATATGGAAGAAACATTTCCCAATTCGGCCCATGCCCCCAGCAATACACCGTCAGTACCGACCTTCATCGCCGTTTGCCCCTGCCGGATTAGAAACTGTTTAAATTGAAAATAATCATTCACGCCCTTCCGGGTTCTTTATTTCTTTTCTTCCGTAAAATCCAATATCTTTTTCTCGCTCAATAGATTATACCACTGTACGATTTTTCGCATATCTGACACATATACCCGGTCTTTGTCATATTCCGGTACCACTTCTTCAAAATAAGCCTGGATTTTTTCAGTCGCTTCCTTATGGGAAAGAATCCCGGCTCCGTTTTCCTTGTCATAAATCCTTTTCAACACCTCCTTTAAAGGCATATCCTCATTTTCAGTATAAATGGAAATATCTTCGAGCGATATGATTTTTGTATTGGAATAAGCCGGAAAACGCTTTCCGTCTAAAAGGGATTCTACAATAATCGCATTGGACGTATTCGTGATTAACTTGTAAAGACCCGGTTTTCCCGATATGGATAAAATTTCTTTTAACATATTCTTTCCCGTTTTATGCGTTTGTTAAAATGAGATGCAAAATTAGAAAATAATTTTGAATGAACACTTTAATTCATACCTCTTTGTTTTTTTATTTTTTCATACGCCAGATTAATACGTGTGAACTTTTCTTCGGCGGCCTTTCGGATATCCTCACCGAGGTGGCTGACCTTGTCCGGATGATTTTCCCGTGCCATTTGGCGATAGGCTTTCTTTACTTCATCATCGGTAGCGTTGGGAGAAATTCCTAAAGTTGTATAGGCCGTATCGGTATCCTTATAATACATCGATTTAAGGGAATTGAAAGTCGTCCTGTCCATGCCCAACCAATCGGAGATATTTTCCAAAAGCCGGATTTCCTGTTGGCAGACCTCTCCGTCAGCCTGGGCTATGCCGAACAGGAAATAAAGAAGTTGGCTGCGCAACGTCGGGTTCATATTATAGCGGATTTGCGTACATACCTCCATCACGGGAATCTCCTGGCTGCGCAATTTATTAATCATACTTAAACCCTCCCGGGTGGCCTCCTCCCCGAAATTCCGGAGCAGAAAACTCTTTACATACGTCAGCTCGCTGCGGGTCATGCGTCCGTCGGCTTTCATGATTGCTGTTGCCAGGACGGTGAGACTGAACATAAAATCACCTCTTCCGCTTCGGGAAGCTGCCGGATTGCCGGCCTCGGTGACAAGGGTTGCGGAATCAAAAGCCGAACCGATGAACAGTCCGAAAAGTGCTCCTAAAGGGCCTCCCATCACAAAACCGAGACCGGCACCGATCCATTTTCCGAATTTTGCCATATCATTTGTTATTTACAGATTAAACTATCAATGAACGTTGTAATTTGATTGCGCCACCCCTTACCGTCCGTCGTATCGATGATAAAATCCGCTTGTTTGCTTTTCTCGTCATCCTCCGCCTGGTTGCGTATCCGTTCATTCACTTTTTCTGCGGAAACCTGGTCGCGTTTCATCACCCTTTCAATGCGGGTGGAAAGGTCGGCGGTAACACAGATAACCGAATCGAAATAACTGCCGAGGCCGGCTTCAAACAGAATGGCGGATTCGAAAAATACGAAAGGGGCTTGCTGTTGGCTGCACCAGTCTGAAAAATCCTGCATCACTGCCGGATGGACAATTCGGTTCACCTCTTTCAACAACGTGGAATCATTGAATATGAGCGAAGCCAATTGTTGCTTATCCAAAGAGTGGTCCGGACGGTAAATATTGACTCCGAAGAGTGCAATCAAGCCATTTCGGATTTCCGGAGAGCGCTTCATCAGCCGGGAAGCCTCCGTGTCAGCGATATATACGGGATAACCTAAATCACAGAAAGCTTTTGCGATGGTTGTTTTGCCGGAGCCGATGCCTCCGGTCAAGCCGATTTTCAACATAAGAGGACTGTTATGGGAATTATTTTTTTTCCAAAATAAACTCTACTTTTTGCGGTGTATATCGCAGGCCTTTGATATACAGAGGCGAATGGGCGTGCCGTACGGACAGATAACTCTCGTCATGTACATTCTTATAATCGACCGTAAATACAAAATCAGAATTTTTGGCGACTTCGTATTTGCTTAATCCGACTTCGTAAGTGATTTCCACAGTCCCCGGGAAAAGTCGGATTTTCAGAGAATCGGGCAAATTCAACACCTGAATCGGTATCGTTCTGCTGACCTCCGTATAGCGCTCGGGTTCCAACTCGATGTTAATCTCCGTATTTTCAAACTGAATGCCGTGGCCGGGGCTTAATGTAAGGGTTTGGGTGCGTGTTTTTTTAATTTCACCCGCATCCCACGGTTCTGTGTAAATGTATTTCAACGTGTCCATGATTTGTGCCGGTCCGGTGACTAAAATACTGTCGGGTGTACACTGGATTCCGTTGGTCAGGATATATTGTTGCTTCAGCGTATAATGAACGACAGGAAAAACAGCTATCTTCTTGGAAACGGCGGGAGAAAAGGTGAAATCCACCTTGCCCGGATAAATGCTGAGGAGTTTGATACCCGAATGTAATTGACTGCCGATTTTCTCCTTGGTGTCATTCAGATTCAGCGAATATTTGAAAACATCGGGCTTGTCTAAAGAATGCTTGCTGTAACTGTTGATATCGATAACAATAGGGCGGAAAGAAGTCCGGAGCCGATAGGCGAGCAAAGTAAACCCGTTGGCTTTTACCTCCAGACTGATGGTTTGGGGAGGATCGGACACTAAAAACTTCCCTTGCGGAAAATCGGTATATTTTACAGGATAGCTTATTTTAGTGGTATAGTCTTTATTTAAGGCATTGAGAAACCACAGGATAGAAGCGATGGCAACGCAGATACCATAGCTGATAATATTACGGTCGATATGAAACTGAAAGGACTTGAACCGTTCTGTTATTTTATTTCCTGTCATAAATACCTGTGATTAGGGAGTTGCCGCCAAACCGTAAAACGGGTCACACTGAACGAAGGGGGAATATCTTCGTTTACATTCGGATAACCCCTTCGTTTTTATACAGATTCCTTTTATTTGGAAGGAGTAGCGTCGGTCATATCTTTGATGACAGCCGATTTGTCCACTTTTAATTTTACACCGCCTTCAACCTCCATCAGAATAGTGAAATCGTTAATTTCCACCACTTTCCCATAAATCCCGCCGGTCGTCACGATTTTATCCCCCTTTTTTAGAGAATCGCGGAAAGCTTTCAATTCTTTCTGCCTTTTCATCTGGGGACGGATCATGAAAAACCACATGACAACGATAATAAGAAGCATCGGCCATAATCCCAGCAAGCCCTGTCCGGCGCCGGTCGCTTGTAATACGATAAATAAAGTGTTCATCTTTCTCTTGTTTATTTGAATGAATATTAATTTACATCCGCCGTAATGGTTAATGTAGCCTTCCCTTTGGGAAGATTTGCAAATATACGGATTTCTTTGTATTGTTTGCCGTATCGTCCGGAAGAGTTAAACGCGATTTCTATTTTTCCCTCTTTTCCGGGGGGAACAGGCTTCTTGTCATACTCGACCGTCGTGCATCCGCAACCGCTTTCAATCGCTTTGATTACGAAATTTTCCCGGCCGGTGTTTTTAAAATAAAAACTATGTGTCACAATTTCCCCCTCGGCCAATTTCCCGAAATTGAAATTTTTCTGCCGGAACTCTATTTCCGTTGTTCCTTGCGTTGTCGCCTGCGTTTTCGTCTTTTTCTCTTTACAACTGACGGACAGTAAAGTACAGCCCAAAAGTAGGGAGAAAACTAAGACCAGGAAATTTCTCCTGCGGACAAGAGACAATATGCTCATACGTGATTTCAATATGGGGTTAAAAAATCAGGTGTTTCACCGAATAATTCTTATTCTTGATATGCAGCAGCGTTTCCGTGCCGATTTCCAAATGTTGCCTGACAAAATTTTGGGTAACCTCCCTGTCCGATTCGGCGGTTTTGATGCCTTCCGAAATCATCGGGCGGTCGGACACGAGCAGGAGGGCGCCCGTAGGGATGCGGTTCGCAAATCCGACGGTAAAAATCGTGGCGGTCTCCATATCGATGGCCATAGCTCTGGTTTTTACGAGATATTCTTTAAAATGGTCGTCGTACTCCCACACCCGCCTGTTCGTCGTATAAACGACACCGGTGTAATATTGGCGTTCGTGGGCGGCTATGATTTTTGAACAGGCTTTCTGTATGCTGAACGAAGGTAAAGAAGGTACCTCGTGGGGCATATAATCATCGGATGTACCTTCCCCTTTTATGGCGGCAATGGGGAGGATATAGTCACCGACAGAAGTCTTCTTCTTCAGTCCGCCGCATTTGCCCAGGAAAAGGACGGCTTCCACTTCAATGGCGGAAAGCAGGTCGATAATCGTGGCGGCATTGGCACTCCCCATTCCGAAATTGATTAAAATAATGTCGCCGCAGGAAACATTGGGCATCGTTTTGTCGGCACCGACAATCTCCGTGCCGTGGATTTCGGCAAACAATTCCAGATAATATTCGAAATTGGTAAGCAATACATATTTCGGAAAATCCTCCAGCCGCCGGCCGGTATACCGGGGCAACCAGTTTTCTACAATCTCTTTTTTCGTCTTCATACCGGGATATGCTAAAACATTACATCGTAAAGTTACACTTTTTCCTGATAAATAGCCTGTAATCTTTATAGATTCCTCATATATCCTTTAAATTCCCGTATAGATTTCATCTGTTAATCTTCGTTTCAACACCTCTATATCTCCTCTATAAAGCGCTTATAAAGTGCTTCTGAAAGCACTTTATAAAGAATTTGTATGGATTTTCTATACTTTTTATAGAATATTTATAGAGGAGATAGAGCGGTGTAATACAAATTTGGTCTATAGGAAAGGGGGAGGAGGAGTTAAAGAGGTTGAATGAGTTGAAATGTTGAAAGGGAGTCTCTCTTCAACTATTTTAACTGTTTCAACATTTTAACTTCTTTTACATTTCAACTTTTTTTCTACCTTTGTTCCATTGCGATGAGAGTAAGCGTATTCCATCGCAGCGTACATATTTGATTTGAAGCGTTTTTGTTTTATCCTCGTCTTTAAAATCGCCAATTTTAACGCAGAAGGATAAGCAGTACAAACGCTCGCGTTTGCCGTATATATTTTCTATATACCTGGTCAAGCGTGGGAGTAGCTGTTTATTTCTGCGTGGGTGTTTGGCGATACCTTAAGACGGATGAACAGAATAGTTCCCACGCTTTCTTTTTGTCATTAACCAGCCTTTCCGGGAATTTTCAAGGTGCTAAGTAATTTTCGTATATGAAGAAATTATTTGGATGTGTCTGTGTGTGTCAAATCTTCTTGCCCGTATTATTGTTGTTGTGTACAATAGCGGGCGTCAAAGCGAACAACATCCGTGTGGAGGGCAAAACGCGAGTGACCGGTTTTACGGGCGATACGGCTGTTATCGAAATCACTCTCCGTTGGGACAACTCCTGGCGGGACGACTTCAACTGGGATGCCGCTTGGGTGTTCTTCAAGTTCAAGAAACGGGGATTGGAAAACCCTTGGCAGCATGCTTACCTTTCGTCTTCCGGTCATGTATTAAGTACTGCCGCCGGTAACGAGGGAGGCGGTTATACTTACATGGTGGGTGCCAATGCCGGAAAGGTCAACGGATTGTACATCATGCGCAATGGAATCTCAGAGGGGAATGTCAGTGTACGGCTACAGGCGAAATGGCCACTTAACGGTACAGGCTTGACAAAAAGTGATTTCGGTGACGCTTTAAATGAGATTTACGTTGCTGTTCATGCTATCGAAATGGTATATATTCCTTACGGGGCGTATTACTTGGGGGATGTTTCTTCTTACAAAAGTTTTGCTGTTGGTGATACGGCTGCCGTGGTGATTGATTCTGAAAGTGCTTTGACCCTTTTTGCCAAGAACGGTATGCCGAATGTTTCTCTTTCAGCTTCCTATCCGAAAGGATATGCCGGTTTTTACGTAATGAAATACGAAACGAGTCAGGAGCAGTATGTAGAGTTTTTGAACTCTCTGACCCTCGAGCAGCAGAAAGCGCGGGTTGCCAATAACAACTTTGCTACAATGAAGAGAGGGGATTACGTGTTCGGGGACATTACCCAACCGAATTGTCGGAACGGTATTGTATTTATCGAACAACGGAAAGCAAATATACCTGTCGTGTTCGGTAATAATCTGAATCCGAATAATGATTTGTTTTCCACAGACGACGGTCAGACGTTGGCTTGTAATTATATGAGTATTGAGGACATGATTGCTTATTGCAGTTGGAGTGGCTTACGTCCGATGAGTGAATTGGAATACGAAAAGGCGTGTCGTCGTTTCTATCCCCAAATACCCGACAAAGGAGAGTATGCGTGGAATACAAACAACGGAGTGAACCGCCTTTCTTCTCTTAATGACTTAAATTTTCGGGGTGATGAACGGGAACAGGCTTTGAGTTATTTGAAAAACGTAAACAGTGGTACAAGTAATAGTATCAACGGTCCCGTACGTTGCGGATTGTTTGCCACGTCGGCAACGAATCAGACACAGGCAGGAGCGACCTATTGGGCTGTTATGGAAATGAGCGGGAATCTGAAAGAACTATGTGCGAATGTGAATTACACAGCTTTTAATGGTGGCAGTTGCGGCGCAGGAGTATACAATCCAACACTTTGGAATGCTTCTACTTCTTATT
>CAJUQA010000005.1 GCA_910588375.1 uncultured Odoribacter sp. | reverse complement strand
AGTAATTTTCGTGTATGAAGAAATTATTTGGATGTGTCAGTGTGTGTCAAATCTTCTTGCCCGTATTATTGTTGTTGTGTACGATAACGGGCGTCAAAGCGAACAACATCCGTGTGGAGGGAAAAACGCGAGTGACCGGCTTCACGGGCGATACGGCCGTTATCGAAGTCACTTTGCGTTGGGACAACTCCTGGCGGGACGACTTCAACTGGGATGCCGCCTGGGTGTTCTTCAAGTTTAAGAAACGGGGATTGGAAAACCCTTGGCAACATGCTTACCTTTCGTCTTCTGGTCATGTATTGAGTACTTCTGCCGGTAACGAGGGAGGTGATTATGCTTACATGGTGGGAGCCAATGCCGGAAAGGTAAACGGTCTGTACGTCATGCGTAACGGAATCTCAGAGGGAAATGTCAGTGTACGGCTACAGGCGAAATGGCCTCTTAATGGTACGGGCTTGACAAAAAGTGATTTCGGTAACGCATTGAACGGGATTTACGTTGCTGTCCATGCCATCGAAATGGTATATGTTCCTTATGGAGCGTATTACTTGGGGGATGCTTCTTCTTACAAGAGTTTTGCCGTAGGTGATACGGTTGCCGTTGTTATTGATTCTGAAAGTGCCTTGACACTTTCTGCTAAGAACGGAATGCCGAATGTTTCCCTTTCGGCTTCTTATCCAAAAGGATATGCCGGCTTCTATGTGATGAAATATGAGACGAGCCAGGAGCAGTATGTAGAGTTCCTTAATTCTCTGACCCTCGACCAACAGAAAGCGCGGGTTGCAAATAACAACTTTGCTACCATGCAAAGAGGGGATTATGTGTTTGGGGACATTACTCAACCGAGTTGCCGGAACGGCATCGTGTTTGTGGAACAGCGTACCCCGACCGTTCCGGTGGTTTTCGGTAATAACCTCAATCCCGCTAATGACCTCTTTAGTACGAATGACGGTCAGACGTTGGCTTGTAATTATATGAGCATCGAGGATATGATAGCGTATTGCAGTTGGAGCGGTTTGCGTCCGATGAGTGAGTTGGAATACGAAAAGGCTTGCCGCCGCTTCTATCCCCAAGTACCGGATAAAGGGGAGTATGCGTGGAATACAAACACGGGAATAAACGCATTGAACGGTTTGGGGGATTTGGCTTATTTAGGCGATGAGCGGGAAGTGGCGAACAACATTTCCCGAAATGTGAACGGCGGTACGAACAACCGGCTGTCCGGTCCCGTGCGTTGCGGAATGTTCGGTACTTCTGCCACCAATCAAAGTCAATCGGGCGCAACGTATTGGGGCGTCATGGAAATGAGCGGGAATCTGAAAGAACTGTGCGCTAATGTAAACTATACCGACTTAGAGGGCGGGAGTTGTGGCACAGGAGAGTATAATTCTGTATTGTGGAATACTTCCATAGACAATTACGGAATCCGCGGCGGTGGCTTTTCTTCTCCCGACAGTCTGTTACGTACTTCCGACCGCACAGAGACAATGAATTACTTTACAGCTGTTACGGAACGTGATAGTACCGTAGGATTCCGAGGTGTGTACAGTCTTTCAGGAATTGAAATTGACGGTGGGGAAATACAATGTAACCCGGAAACCATTTGTCCGGAAGACGAAGCCAATATTCTAAATATAAAAGCTGCGTCCTGTCCCGATTTTCCGGATGTCCGTTTCCAATATACCTGGTATGTCAAAAAACCGGGAGAAGCGAAATATGAATTGATTGAAAATGCCGGAGGAGAATCTTTGGTTTATAATGAACTTGAAAACAATACCACTTCCGACGTAACATACCGGTTTAAACGAATGGGAATATGCGCTATGGGAGTGGTGGAGAGCAATGAAATTGAAATCACAGTATCCCTTCCAACCATCATCACCCAACAACCCCAAGACATAGTGGCTTGCGGGGATGTGGAGCTGAGTATTACAGCTATTGGTCCTTCTTTAACTTATCAGTGGAAGAAAAACGGAATGGATATTTCAGGTGCAACAGACGCGATTTACGCTCCGAATCAATGGAGTGCCGCCGATACCGGACAATATATTTGTGTGGTCAGCGGGAAATGCGGTACAGAAATATCCGTTACCGCCAACGTAATTTCAAATGACGGTGTTTTGGTAGACTCCCGTGACGGACAAACTTACCGAATCCGGTTATTGGCAGACGGACATTGGTGGATGGTGGAAAATTTACGTTTTGGAAATTGCAGTGATGCAGCCACTTATAAAAACTATTCCACTAAAAGTATACAAAATCTTATTGCCAACGGTTATTATGGCGTCTGCAGAGTCAGTACCTTGGATAACGGAAGCCATCTATACAATTGGCAAGGAGCTATGAATCATCCCAATGCCCGTCATAACACCACCTCAAATCCTGCCGGCAATACAAACAACAATAGTCCGACACAATGGCAGGGTATTTGTCCGGAGGGATGGCATTTACCCAGTGGCGGAAATGCAGGAGAATTTCAAAAATTGTATACTGCGTATGGTAACAGGACGTTTATCTATCCCGGATACTGCCATTTTGAAGGGGCATTGGCCGGAAGAGTTAACGGAAGTAACGGTAACATCGACGAAAAAGGACGGGGATGTTATTGGAGTAGCACCATTATCAACAGTAGTATAGTCTATGCTTTAAATACTTACAGTAATAGTATTCAACCTTCATACAATTCAGCAGGAAAATCTAATGGCTTCACGGTGCGCTGTGTCAAAAATTACTAAAACCGATGTCTTTTTTATCCCTGTTTTCGCTGAAGTTTCACTGATATAAACACCAAGTATATTCAGATTAAATTCGGAGCAAATTCGGAGTAAAGTGGTTCGTGAACGAATATAATCTGAAAATAATCCGAATAAAATTCAAAAAAGCTTTCTATTTATCTTAGCGAAACTCCAGTGAAAATAAAAGCCGGCTGTAGCCGGCTTTATACGAAAAACAGACTCCCGGCATCACTACCGGGAGTTTGTTTATGATTTCAGATGATTGATTTCCAGTTGTAAGGCATGGAGGAAGGTGGCGGCATGAGCGCCGTCCATCTGGGTGTGATGGAATTGAAAGGAGACAGTGAGGATGGTTTTAAAGAGGCGTTTCCGGTATTTTCCCCATATCATAAAGGGGTTGTTGAATATGCCGCTATACATACCGACCGCTCCGTCTATATCGTATTGGGCAAGCGCGGAGGTGCCGATGACCATGCTGTCGGTCAGATCGTGGTTTTTGCAACTCTCGACAACTTGCCGCGTCAATGTGAGATAATTTCCATTGAATTCCGTCAAATCCCCGGAGAAAGGAATATCGCAGGAACTTACTTCACCGGCTTTGTTGGCTACAATGGTATTTACCGCAATGGTATCGTATTGTATAAGTTTGTCCCCCACAGGGAGCATGTAGAATTCTTTCACCCGGCTTGCCGCTTTTCCGATACACCAGCACATCAGCATATTGAATTTCATTCCTTTCCGTTTGCCGAATTTAACAAGCCGCGACACATCGAGTGTCTTGAAGAAAGTCACCATCGGCACGGGCGCTTTCATCCACATTTCAAACGCATAAGCGCGGGAGGTTTCTCCCGGATTTATTTCTTTCATTTTTTCGGTATAAGGGTAACAAAAAATCGATTCGGACAAAGTTAGTCATAATTCTTTTGCCGCGATGTTCCCGTGTGATTCTTCACAAATAAATTTGATACTCCGTTTAAGTTGCATTATTTTTGCAGGGGATAAAATTTACAGGTATGCGAAATAAGACCAAGAGATTGCTCACTATCCGCCAGTTGATTGAGACAGAACTCATTTCTTCACAGGAGGAATTGTTGTTCCGGCTGAAAGAACTCGATGTGGAAGCTACGCAAAGTACTCTTTCGAGGGATTTGAAGTTTATGAAAGTGGCCAAGATTCCCCACAAGGAAAAAGGATATATCTATATTATCCCTGAGAATATCAACGAGCAGAGGGAAGAAAAAATCTCTTCCGTTATCACGGATGCCATTCTGAGTATCGATTTTTCAGGAAATATGGCAGTTATCAAGACTCTTCCGGGATATGCCAATGCCGTGACCGTATTGATTGACAGTGAAAATTATTTTGAAGTATTGGGAACTGTCGCCGGAGAGGACACTATCTTTATCGTTATGCGGGAGGGTGTCAGCCGCAGCCAGTTGGTTGAAGTGCTCACTTCCGTCCATCCCGGAATAAAGATGCTATATAAGTAAGGTCGACAGACATTTTATAAATCATTTGTGCTCTTATCTCGAAAATAGTTTGTAAACTTGCACCCCGAATTTCGTTGAAATTAACAAACAAGCGTATGAAAGTTATACATACGAAAGAAGGATTAACCGATCTGATCGGCAATTATAAAAAAGAGGGAAAAACCATTGGTTTTGTACCTACGATGGGAGCTTTGCACGAAGGACATCTGTCGCTCGTGACCCAATGCAAGAAAAACAGCGATGTGGCTGTGGTAAGCGTATTTGTCAATCCTACCCAGTTTAATGATCCGGAAGATTTGAAGAGATATCCCCGTACTCCTGAAAAAGATTGTGCTTTACTGGAAACGGCCGGATGTGATGTGGCTTTTTTACCTTCCGTGGAGGAGATTTATCCTGAAAAAGATACCCGGAAGTTTGATTTCGGTTACCTGGAATCCATTATGGAGGGGGCGAAACGGCCCGGACATTTCAACGGTGTGGGTCAAGTGGTGAGTCGCCTATTTGACATAGTGCAGCCCGATAAAGCGTTTTTCGGCATGAAGGATTTCCAACAGGTAGCCATTATAAAAAATATGGTACGGCAATTAAATTATACGTTGGAAATTATTCCCTGTCCCATTGTCAGAGAAGCCAGCGGATTGGCATTGAGTTCACGCAATGCCTTGTTGGATAAGGAACACAAAGAAAATGCCCCCCATATTTACGCCACATTGAAGAAAGCCCGTGAACTGGCGTCACAAATGAGTGTGAACGAATTGAAAAAATGGATTGCCGATGAAATCAACCGGAATCCTTTTTTGGAAACGGAATATGTGGAAATTGTGGATGACACGACTCTGAAAGTAATAAATGACTGGAAAGAAGAAGGGACGAAAGTGGCGTGTGTCGCCGTGTATGCAGGTAAAATCCGTCTTATCGACAATATTGTATTCTAACCGGTCTTATCAATTGAAACAGACATGTTTATCGAAGTTGTAAAATCAAAAATTCACAAGGTAACGGTAACGGAAGCCAATCTTCAGTATGTGGGCAGTGTTACGATAGATGTCGCCTTGATGGAAGCCGCCAATATCATCGAAAACGAAAAGGTTCAGATCGTGAATGTAAATAATGGCGAACGCATCGAAACTTACGTTATCAAAGGAGAAAGAAATTCGGGAATAGTCTGTCTGAATGGCCCGGCAGCCCGGAAGTGTGCGGTGGGCGATGTGGTGATTATCATTTCCTATGCCTCTATGGATTTTGAGGAGGCCAAAGGACACAAACCTACTCTGGTTTTCCCCGACACGACAACGAATCAGTTGATTTAAACCCGCCGTTTATGGATTATCTGGCTTTTATCGGAAATAAGATTGTTGAAAACAGGGAGAATTTTCAACTTACGTTAAACCAGTGGAGATTCCAGAATGAAAAAATAGTCTTTACAAACGGTTGTTTCGATATTCTTCACCGCGGTCATGTGGAATATCTGGCACAAGCCGCTTCTTTCGGCACGAAACTGGTTATCGGACTGAACACCGATGCTTCTGTAAAGAGGCTGAAAGGAGAAAGCCGCCCCGTCAATTGCCAGCAAGCCAGAGCCCTTTTACTCTCTTCCCTGTTGTTTACCGATAAAATTGTTTTTTTTGACGAAGATACCCCACTCGAACTGATCCGGTTCGTACAACCCGATGTGTTGGTCAAAGGAGCCGATTATAAAGCTGAAGATATTGTCGGCTATGATATTGTCAAAGCCAAGGGAGGGGAAGTTGTGACCATCGATCTGACACAGGGATATTCCACTACCTCCATTCTCAATAAATTAGGATAACTCCAACCTGTTAGGAAAGTGTTACGAAACTGTGAAAAAGTGTTAGTAAAAAATGAAAGAAATTTTCATAACTTATTTTGAAAATTTAAAAAAGAGGTGTGTTATATTTTTTAATGAAATACCAAAATTAAAAACCTTTCTTTCTTTGTTTTTCTTTTTACATGTTTCTAACAATTTTTATCCGTTCCGAAACCTGTTTTTTATTACCAGGTCTTTTTCCTAACAATTGTCAATAACTTTCATAAAACTATAGAAATCAATATTTTATTATTAAACTTCCTGTTAATAACTTCTTCTTTTAAAGCAAAAACGGAATAACCAAAAAGAAGGGCTTTTTTTTATTCCACAAACTAACACTCCATCATTATATTCATATTTAAATAAAAAAAATAAGAAGAATATAATTATAATAGGTTTGTTTAAAACTGCCAATGTGTACCTTTGCAAGGATAAAATCCGATGTCAAATTAAATAAGACCGATGAATCCTTTAAAAAAATTAGCCGGCGAGACGGTTATCTATGGATTTACGACTATTCTGGGCCGTTTTGTGAATTGGCTGCTTGTTCCTTTGTATGCCGGAATTTTTGCAGCAAGCGAATACGGCATAGTTATAAATTTAATGTCATATACGGCTCTTTTGGTGGTGTTATTGACTTACGGTACGGAGACCGGATTTTTCAGGTTCGCTACTTCCGAAAACCGGAATAATGTTTTTTCGACGCTGATGTCGTCTTTGTCGGTGACTACGCTGCTGTTTTTGTTTCTGACGTTCTTTTTTCTGACGGATTTGTCGGTTTTCCTGCATGTCGAAGCACATAAGGAGTATCTGGTATTGTTGATAATTACTATCAGTATAGACGTTATCAGTTCGATTCCTTTTGCGCTTTTAAGACTGGAGAGCCGTCCCGTGCGTTTCGGTATTATCAAGTTACTGAATATCGGTATAAATATAGGATTGAATCTGTTTTTTCTTTTGCTCTGTCCTTTTCTGGAGAAGAAAGGAATACACGTGCCCTTTTTCGATCCGCAGGGAGGTATCCTGTATATTTTTATCTCTTATTTGGTGGCTTCTGTGGTGACGTTCTGTATGCTGTTGCCTTATTTTCTGAAATTCCATTTTTATTTTTCTTTCCGGCTTTTAAAGGAAATATTGAATTATTCTTTTCCAATATTGATTGTCAGTCTGGCGGGAATGGTCAATTTGCAGGGAGATAAAATCATGATGCCTAAAATCCTGGGGCAGGTCATGAGCCGGGAGGAAGCGTTGGCGATGACGGGCATTTACGGGGCCAATTATAAGTTGGCTTTGGTGATGTATATTTTTACCCAGGGTTTCCGGTTTGCTTTTGAGCCGTTTTTTTTCAGTTATTCCAAGAATGAGGATTCTAAAAAAGTGTACAGGCAGGTGTTTCTGTATTTTACGGGATTCGGTCTGATTATCTTTTTAGGAGTCATGTATTGGATCGATATTATTAAATTTTTTGTCCGTCGTCCGCAGTATTATACGGGAATCATTATCGTGCCCTGGGTACTTTTGGCCAATCTTTTCCAGGGAATGTATTATTCTCTTTCGTTGTGGTATAAGCTGACGGATAAAACGATTTACGGGGCTTATATGGCGATTGCGGGTAGTGTGATTACTGTTTCGATGAATTTTGTGTTGTTGCCGCGGATAGGGTTTATGGGGTCGGCTTATGCCGTTTTCACCTGTTTTTTGGTGATGTGTGTATTGTCTCTGATATTGGGACGCCGGTTTTACCGGATAAATTACGACGTCGGTAAGATTATTTTTTATTTTTTATTGACTGTTGTATTTTATTTTGTGGGTAGATATATTACGTTTGATAATCCTTGGGTGACCTGTCTGGCAAGGACACCTTTGCTGATAGTATTTGTCCTGATTTTCCTGAGAAGGGAGATGAAATTTTTGTTTGCCGGAAATTTTGTCGGCAGGATGTTTGGTAGAAAGTAGTGTGTCAAAGGAAGATAGACGATATTTTATCAAAATTCCAGCGGACTTGGTTTTGCATTTAAGTTGTGCTATCTTTGTAAAAGATTGGGAAAGAGTATTTAATAGGGAATGAAAAGATAAGTTATGAAAGTCAATATCATTAATAAATCGAAGCATCCGCTTCCGGAGTATAAGACGAAATTGTCGGCAGGCATGGATATCCGTGCGAATCTGGATGAGACGGTTGTTTTGCAGCCTCTGGAAAGAAAGCTTGTTCCTACGGGGTTGTTTATAGAGTTGCCGGAAGGGTATGAGGCGCAGATGCGTCCCCGCAGTGGTCTGGCCTTGAACGAAGGGTTGGGACTTTTGAACAGTCCCGGAACGATTGATGCGGATTACCGGGGAGAAATAGGAATTATCGTAGTCAATTTGTCCAATAATGTAGTCAGTATCAAGGACGGCGACCGGATAGCGCAGATGGTCATAAATAAAGTGGAACAGGCTGAGTTGGTGGAGGTGAAGGAACTGACCGATACGGAACGGGGAGCGGGAGGTTTCGGACATACCGGAAAGAAATGAATTTTTACTGTATAAAGAAGTATAATTGACTGTGAAAAAGGACTTTATAGGGTAATGGGAATGAAAAGAGGTTTTATTTTAGCAGCGCTTCTTTTTTTGGCAGTGAGTGTTTTTGCAGGCGAAAAAAAGAAGGAGGAGGTAAGAAAAGAGTTGGACGAGAAGTCTAAGCTGGAATTTGATTATTCTTTCATGGAGGGGGTGAGATGTAAGGTTACCGGAGATTTTCAAGGGGCGATGGGATGGTATGACAATTGCCTGAAAATCGATCCGGAAAGTCCTGTTGTCAAGTATGAAATAGCCGGACTTCTTTTAAGTACGGAGGATTATAACGGGGCTTTGCAACTGGCACGGGAGGCTGTTGCCGGAAATCCGACCAATTTATGGTATAAGTTGCTGTTGGCAAATGTCCTGCAAAAGAAGTCCATGATTGAAGAGGCCTGTCATGTGTATGCCGATATTATCGGGAAATATCCGGATAAGGAGGAGTTTTATCTGATGGAGGCCGCGTTGTATGCGTCGGTGGAGAAATGGCAGAAGGCGATAGAAGTGTATGACCGTTATGAAAAACAGTATGGCGTGACAGAACCCGCCTCTATTGAAAAGATTAAATTATACAGCAAGCTGGATGATTCGAAGGGAGCTTCCAATGAGTTGCTGAAATTGATTAATAAGTATCCGGAAAGAAATGAATATCTAAGTCTGTTGGCTGAGTTGTATTTCAATTACAATCAGGATAAAAAGGGATTGCAGATTTTGAATAAGTTGCTGAAGGAGGATCCGCAGAACGGGTATGTCCATTTTTATCTGGCGGATTATTATCGTGATAAAAAGCAGTCTCCGGAGGTAGCGAAACACATGAAAAGCGCGCTGTTAAGCGACCAGTTGGAAAATTCGTTCAAAGTCCAGTATATATTGAAACTGATATTGGGAACCGATTCGACAAAGGTTACCGAACCGGAGTTGAATTCCTATATGGATATTCTCATGAGTAAATACAGTGAAGATTTGGCTATACGGGCGTTGCATTCGGATTTTCTGAGAAAGGACGGAAAGTTGCAGGAAGCCCGGCAGGAATTGGAATATATTCTGGAAAGGGAGAAGAATAATTATATGATATGGGAAGAGTTGTTATTGACCTGTAATCAGCTGGAAGACACTAATTGTATGTATACGCAGAGTGTCGAAGCCATAAAGTATTTTCCCGAACAGCCGCTTCCTTATACTTTGGCCGGGGTTTCACTGATGATGCAACAGGATTTTGCATCGGCTGTCGATTTTCTCAAGAAGGGAATTTTACTGACAGACGACAGAGTCCAGTTGAAATCACAGCTTTTTTCTTATTTGGGTGACTGTTATTATAATCTCGATAGTACGGAACAGGCGTTCCGGATGTTTGACAAGGTGTTGGAAATGAATCCGCAGGATGTGTTAGTGTTGAACAATTACGCTTATTATCTCTCTTTGCTCGACCAGGATTTGAGTAAAGCGGAGGATATGAGTTCCAAGGCGGTGATGCTAGAACCGGATAACGGCACTTATCTGGATACGCATGCGTGGGTGCTTTTTAAGCGTAAAGTGTATTCCGAGGCGTTGTATTATATGAAACAGGCGATGGAGAAGACGACGGATCCTTCCGGTGTGCTTTATGAGCATTACGGGGACATTTTATATATGAACGGAAAGAAGGAAGAGGCGTCGGAAATGTGGAAGAAAGCGAAGGAAATGGGAGACGAGGTAAGTGCCGATTTGGAGGCAAAGATAGCGGGTACCCATGTTTTTAATTGAAAAGGTTGAATGAAGAGATATTTCTTTTTATTTTTTGTGGTGTTTTGCGTGACGTCGTGTAAGGTGGCTGAAAAAGTTTCGGTGCGTCGTGAGATACCTAATATTACAGAAGCCAAGCTATTGAAGAATATTTCTGAAAATGAATTGGATTTCAATAGTTTGTATGCTAAGAAATTAGATGTTTCTGTGGACCGCGACGGCAAGACCCATAATTTGAAAGCGGCGTTGAAGATAGAACGAGACAGTTTTATCTGGATGTCTCTGACGGCTCCTCTGGGCATTGAAATAGCCCGGGTTTTGCTGACACCGGACAGTATTAAATTTATAGATTCTTATAATAAGAAATATTTTTTTACGGACTATCAATTTTTTTATGATAAATTCGATATAAAGATTACTTTTGACTGTTTTCAGAATCTATTGTCCAATGTCTATTTTAATTTGGAGGATTGCGGAAAAAATGAAGCGAATGATGTCAAGTTTAAGTTTGAAAAGACGGGCAACGATTATGTGCTGTCGAATGTACAACGGAAAGCTTTGAATCGGAAGATAAAGAAGTTTTTCAAGAAGAAGAGAAAGAATAAGGATTACACATTAATTTTGCATAAGATACATATAGACCCCGCGTTGTTCCGTCCTTCGAAAATATCGCTCGAAGATTTGGAAGGCGACATGGGTATTAGTGTGAAATATGACAATTTTAAATCTTTTGGTGGGAAAATATATCCTGAAAGTATAGAATTTAATGTAATTTTGGATGATTTTAAAATAAAATTGGACTTAAAAGTGCAAAAGCTTGAATTCGATGTGGAAGTGATTCCGAGTTTCAGGTTTTCTTCAAAGTATAAGCCTCTTTTATTTGATAAATAGTCCGACGGGAATGTAAGAATGAAATTGAGATATATCGGCATATTGTTTTTGTTGTTTTTTCTTTCGGATTTGACGGGATTTTCCCAGTCCGTCAGCACTATAAAGAAAGATAAGGAAAAGATTGAAAAGGAAATAGCTTATCTTAATAAGTTGCTGGAGGAGGCGAAAAACAATAAGAGTGTGTCGGTGGAAAGGTTGAATATCATCCAGCAGAAGATAGCCCAGAGTAAGGTGCTGATTCAGTCTTTACAACAGGAAGTGAGGTATCTGGAGAACCAGATTAGCCGGAATGAAAATCATATATCGCAGTTGATGACCGACAGGGAGTCTATGCTGAGTATGTATAGCAAGCTGATTTACGGACTCTGGAAGAAACGGAATAAAACGGATAAACTGATGTTTATTTTTGCCTCGTCCGATTTTAACCAGGCTTATAACCGGTATAAGTATTTCGAGCAGATACAGAGTTATTCGAAGCGTCAGTTGGCTTTAATCGGACAGATGAATGATTCTTTGAATGTAAAGAATGCAGAATTGAAGGAATATATGGTTCTGAAGAATGCTGCGTTGCGCGACATAGATGTTCAGAACAGGGATTTGGTCAGTCAACAGGAGAGTGAGAATAAGTTGATAGCCGAGTTACAGAAGAAGGAGAAGCAGATTGTAAAGAAGTTGCAGGCGGAGGCTAAGAACCGGGAGAGACTGGAGAAGGAGTTGAATAAGTTGATAGCTTCCCAGGCCAAGAAATCGGGTGGGACTTCGTCCAAATATAAACTTACACCGGAAGAAAAGTTGCTTTCGGACGATTTTTCGAAGAATCGGGGAAAGTTGCCCTGGCCCGTGACGCAAGGGATTATTTCCGAAAAGTTCGGGGTGAATCCCCATCCGGTATATAAACGGGTGCTGATGTCGAATGATGGAATTAATATCACTACTTCCAAAAATTCGGAAGTCAGGGCGGTATTTAACGGAGTGGTTTCGGATATCGCGCTTATGCCGGGAATAAATAATGCGGTGATTGTCCGCCACGGAAATTATCTGACGGTCTATACGAATCTGGTGTATGTGAGTGTGAAAAAAGGAGAAAAGGTGACCACGAAACAGACCATAGGAAAAGTGGCTTATGATAATGAGAAGGGAAGTGTATTGGGATTTCAGGTATGGAACAATTTGGAGAAACAGAATCCCGAATTGTGGTTGGCAAAATAAAAGGTAGTCAATAGCTAATAGCAGGGAATGAACAGTAAATACAGTGAGTTGAAAAACAATTTGAGAAGCATTCTGTCCCGTTTCAGATGGGAATTGCTTTTCTCGGATCTGCTGAAAGGAGCCGTGTTTTTAGCAGCTTATGTATTGCTTTACCTTTTTGTGTACTATTGTTTTATAAGTTTTTTCCCTGTTACGGTCTTTTTCAAGAGTGTTTCTTTTTTCCTGTTTTTCGGAGGAGGATTTTTTCTTCTTGTGTTTTTCGTGTTTCGTCCGCTATATCTTTTTATTGTTTCTTTTAATCTGCGGAATAAGACGTTATTGCGGCGGCTTTTGCAGTATTGTCCATCGGCAAACGATGTTTTTGTCAGTTTGTATGACCTGGCTTTTCTTTTTGATACCGTTTCGGGCGATGAGCAGTTGAAAGAAGCGGCTTTTGTTCAGAAGTACAGGCTTCTGGATGAAAAACGCCTGCGGATTGCTTTTCCTTTTAAATTACTTCTGGGATATTTGGCCGGATTGCTTTTCTTGACGGGGCTTTTCTTTTTAAATGGGAGGAGTCTGAACAGTCTGTACCGGAATATGGCGGCCTATGATAAGATTGAAGACCCGCGTCTGAATATTGAATTTGTACTTTTGAATGAGTCGTTGAATGCCGAATATGGGAAGCCTTTCCAATTGAAACTGAAAGCAGACAGTGAATTTTTTGAAGTAGAAAATGTGTTTGTTTGTTACGGCGGAGGTGAGTTTTTAATGAACCGCCGGGATTCGCTTTTCCTGTATACTTTCGACATGGTGAATAATGATATACATTTTTATTTCAAGACGGGGGAAGCCAAAAGCGGAAATTACAGGATAAAAGTGTTGCCTACACCGGAAATCAGCGGCTGTGAGGTGACGGTGGTTCCGCCTTCTTACACCGGATTGAAGGCGGAAGTTTTGAAAGATATTGCCGATTTCCGAGTGTTGTACGGGTCGGTTTTACGTTTTCATGTTTATTTTTCAAATATAGATACTCTCTTTCTGCAATCGGGCGGGAAATGGTCGCAGATAGCTTTGAAATCGCGGGGTGAGACGGATTTTTCCCGTTCTGTCACGGCATCGGGAGAATATACATTATGGGGTTCGAATGCGGATTTTACCCGGAAAAATCTGATGAATTTCAGTGTTACCTGTATTCCGGACCTATATCCCGGTATTCAGGTGTCTGAATTGCAGGATTCTCTGAATGTGTCGCTGCATTATTTTTACGGAGTGATTACGGATGATTACGGTTTTTCCGATTTGCGTTTCAACTATTCGTTGAACGGACAGACGAATACCGTTGTACCGGTGCGGGTGAATAAGAATCTTAATACGCAGGAGTTTTATTTTGAGTTTAATTTTGCGGAGTTTGCCGGAATGGATAAGGCTAAAATCAGTTACTTTTTTGAGGTCTTTGACAATGATGTGCTTTCCGGTCCCAAAAGTACGCGTTCGGATGCCAAAAATTATCTGGTGCCCGATTTGAATTCGATTTTCGACTATAATACGGAGGTCAACGCTCATGTCAATACGGCGATGAATGAAGCTGAAAAGTTGGCCCGGGATATTGTGTCCGGAGTGAAGGATCTCCAGAAGAAGATGCTGGACAATTCTGTCGATAAATGGGAGAAACAGCAGCTATCCAAGGATATTGTAGAGAAGAAGAATAAGTTGGATAAACTGCTGTCGGAAGTAAAGGAACAGAACCAGAAAAAGTCGTCCCTGAATAATAATTTCACGAAACAGGACAGTGTTCTCCAGGTGAAACAACAAAAGATACAGGAGTTGCTGGACAATATCATGGATGATGAGATGAAAAAACTCATGGAAGAGTTTAGTAAACTTTCCGAAGAGTTCAGCAAGGAGAAATTCCAGGATATAGATGAAAAGATGAAGTTGGGTTTCGATCAGTTGAGCGAGGAGCTGGACAGGAATATAGAATTGCTGAAACGCTATCAGATTGAAGAACAGCATAACATGCTTTCCCAGCAGTTGGAACAACTCAAAGAGCAGCAAAACCGTTTTGAAGACCGTGCCGGAGAGATGTCTCCCGATTCTTTGAGTAAGGATGCGGAAGATATTCAGAAGAAGTTGGAAAGCATACAGGATAATTACAATAAGTTACAGGAAGAAAATAAGCAATTGTTCCAACCTTATGATTTGAAGGAGATGGATGATAAGTTCGCTCCTTTGTCCGAAGACCTTCAGAAACAGAAGGAAAATGCTTCCGAAGGGAAGAAGGATGATAAGCTTTCGGATAAGATAAAAAAGGAGATGGACCAATTGTCGGAGGAGATGGAAAAGCAGCAACAGGAGAATTTTATGCAGATGTCTCTTCCTCAAAAAGATATTGAATTGATTATTCAAAATATTTTATTAATTTCGTTCTCACAAGAAGACCTGCTTTATCAGTTCCGTGAAGTCCCTGCACAAAGTGCCCGGTATAATGAATTGGGGCGTTTGCAGGATATGAAGAAGTTGGAATACAAGATTGTAAAAGACAGTTTATCGGCCATAGCCAAGACGAATCTGATGCTGGCATCTGTTTTGAACGATAAATTTTATGATATTGAAATCAAGTTCGGTTTGTTGCCGGACTATATTCAGAATAATAAAAGGAAAGAGTTGCTCGCAGAACAGCAATATATTATTAGTTATTTGAATGATATGGCCCTGGTATTGAGTGAGGCTTTGCAGAAGGATAAATCGGAAGAGGGAGAATCAGGCGGCAACGGAGAGTCCGATAATTCGGGAGGAACTCAGAAAAAGGGAGGGAAAGGCGATAAGAAAGAGGGTTATGGCAATCTGAAAAAGTACCAGAACGGTTTGAAACGTCAGATGGAAGATTTACTTTCTCAGATGAAAAAAGGGGAAAAAGGAAAACCTTTACAGCAAGGAATCAGTAAGATAATACGGGAAAATGAACTTTTCCGGCAAAGTCTGAATGAATTTATGTCCGGGGAAGGCTCTTTTTCAGCGCAGGAAAAGCAATTATTGAATGAAATTAATAAATTGTTGGAGGATAATATCAGGGATGTAGCCAATTATTCTGTGACGAATAATCTGATACAGAGAAATAATTTGATATATAATAAACTGTTGATGTCTGAAAAAGCTTCCCAGGAGCGTGAGGAATATGAGGAGAGAAGGAAATCGGTGACAGCGGATGACACGAAGTTTAAACGTCCGGAATTATATTTTAAAACAGATAAAAAACGCGGTTTAATGAAAACAGATCTGCAAAAATCGGGTCTTAAGCTCAGTCCATATTTTAAAAATTTGTATAACAATTATTATATCAAGCTTGGTGATGAGTAAATTAAATTTATCTATATCGTCTGAAGTTGGAAATATTGTTAAAGTGGAAAACTTCGTTGAAAGTTTTGGTGAAACTTTCGGTCTGAAATCCGAATTGTTCGGAAAAATCAGTTTGCCTGTGATTGAGGCGGTAAACAATGCTATCCTTTCCGGTAATAAATTGTCGCCGGAGAAGAAAGTTTATCTGGAAGCCTGGAAAGATCAGGATAAATTTTATGTCTCCGTAGAGGATGAAGGAGAGGGTTTTGACTATACCCATATCCCCGATCCTACTTTACCCGATAATATTGAAAAAGTGGCGGGAAGAGGTTTGTATGTCATGAAAGCTTTATCGGATGAATTATTGTTTGAAAATAACGGAGCCAAAGTGACTCTGGTTTTCAATCTCTGATCTTGTTTTATGAAGGAAATCTTGTTCTATGAAGAAGGTGTAGAACTTCCTGCATTTTTTTCCGGAAAATTGATTGAGGACTGGCTGGACGTAATCGCTTTTCATTATTCCAGAAGAATAGGAGCTTTGTCGTTTGTTTTTTGTAATGACGATTATATTCTGGACGTCAATCGCAAGTATCTGGACCATGACTATTATACCGATGTGATTACCTTTGATTATTGCGACGGTCAGACACTTTCCGGGGATGTCTTTATCAGTTTGGATACGGTTCGTTCCAATGCTGTTCAGTTCGGGGTAGATTTTGAATCGGAATTTCATCGGGTAGTCTGTCATTCTGTACTCCATTTAATCGGTTTTAAAGATAAAACAGACCCTGATAGTGCGTTGATGCGTAAGAATGAAAATATTTGCTTAGATCTTCTTAAAACTGTGTAAAATGACGGGTTTATTGCCTGACTACGATATTATCGTGATAGGAGCAGGGCATGCCGGTTGTGAGGCGGCGTGTGCAGCAGCTCATCTGGGTTCGCGTACATTGCTTATTACGCTGGATATGAATAAAATAGCTCAGATGTCCTGTAATCCGGCCATTGGCGGAATAGCCAAGGGGCAAATAGTCAGGGAAATAGATGCTTTGGGAGGAATGACGGGACAGGTGACGGACGAGAGTTCTATACAGTTTCGTATGCTGAATCGTTCCAAAGGGCCTGCCATGTGGAGTCCGCGCGCGCAGTGTGACCGGATGCGTTTTTCGGAAAACTGGAGGAGGGTGCTTGAAAATACGGACAATTTGGATATGTGGCAGGACGATGCCGTACGGTTGTCTATAAAAGAAGGCCAGGTTACAGGTGTTTTTACTTCTTTGGGAGTGGAATTCAAAGCCCGGAAAGTTATTTTGACGAACGGGACTTTTCTCAACGGTCTGATGCATGTGGGGAAGGTGAGTTTCCAGGGAGGAAGAATCGCGGAACCGGCTTCTTTCGGTATTTCTGCCCAATTGAAAGAATTGGGGTTTGAAGTGGGGCGTATGAAAACGGGCACTCCGGTAAGAATTGACGGACGGAGTGTGGATTTCAGCAAACTTACGGAACAGGGGGGAGACGGCGATTTTCATCACTTTTCTTATCTCAATACAGATTATGCCTGTTCGTTGAAACAAAGGGCCTGTTATATGGCTTATACGAACGAAAAAGTACACGATGTGTTGCGGGAAGGCTTTTCGGATAGTCCTCTCTTTAATGGGACGATTCAAAGTATAGGACCCCGCTATTGTCCGAGTATTGAAACCAAATTGAATACTTTTTCCGAACGGACCAGCCATCATTTGTTTTTAGAACCGGAGGGGGAAAATACCACTGAGTTTTATCTGAACGGCTTTTCTTCTTCTCTGCCCTGGGATGTTCAGTTGCGGGGCCTGCGTTTGGTGGAAGGTTTTGAACAGGTTCGGATTTTCCGCCCGGGATATGCTATAGAATACGATTATTTCCCTCCGACGCAATTATACCATACGTTGGAAACGAAACGCGTAAAAGGGCTTTATTTTGCAGGTCAAATCAACGGGACGACAGGTTATGAGGAAGCAGCGGCCCAGGGACTCATGGCGGGGATTAACGCCCATTTGTCACTATATTCGGATAAAGAGTTCGTATTACAGCGGGATGAAGCCTATATCGGCGTGTTGATAGATGATTTGGTGACGAAAGGGGTTGATGAACCTTACCGTATGTTTACTTCACGGGCTGAATATCGTATTTTATTACGTCAGGATAATGCAGACAGTCGATTGACTCCGAAGGGGTTTGAATTAGGATTAGTAAATAAACTTCGACATAATATTTTTATTGATAAAATAAAAAGAAGGGATTTACTTGTTGATTTTATTCGGAATTACAGTGTGAAACCCGATGAAATCAATGCTTGTCTTTCCCGATTGGGCTCCCAGCCACTGAAACAGGGAATGAAATTGGTGGATATTCTGACTCGTCCCCAATTGACTATTGATTCGTTACTGGATACTTTATTTCCTTTGAAGCAGTTTATTGAGGAGCATGAAATCAGAGAGGAAATAGTGGAATCTGCGGAGATATTGATTAAATATTCGGGCTACATAGACAGGGAGCGCCAGCTGGCGGATAAATTGCAACGTTTGGAGAATTTAGTGATAGCAGGAAAATTCAAATATGAAGAGTTGCAGAATCTTTCCATAGAAGCCCGACAAAAATTGGCCAAAATACAACCTCGCACCATCGGACAGGCTTCTCGAATCAGTGGAGTTTCTCCCGCGGACATTAATGTATTGTTGATTTTGATGGGACGCTGATTTTGTAGCGAAGGGTGGGTGTTTCACGTGGAACATTCAAAAAGGTGCGAAGAGAGGGAGTGATTGACGGAGGGATAAAATTTAATTTAGAGGACAGTGGAAATTATCGAAGGAAATATCATAGACGTTCACACCAATCAAATTTATCCCGGTAAGATTTTTGTCTCAAACGGCAAGATTCTTAAAATTGAAAAAAGCAATCAAATTTACTCTACTTTCATTTCTCCTGGATTCATAGATGCTCATGTTCACATTGAAAGTTCCATGCTGACTCCGGAGCATTTTTCTGATTTAATTATTTCCAAAGGAACGTTGGCGATTGTAAATGATCCGCATGAAATCGCCAATGTAATGGGAGAACGGGGTGTTCGATTTATGATAGACAACAGTCGAAAGGCAAGGGTGAAATGTTTTTTTGGAATACCGTCTTGTGTGCCGGCTACGCCTTTTGATTCTGCGGGAGAAATTATTTCGACGGAAATGACCGAGCGATTGGCTGCTACAAAAGAATTTGTTTGTCTTTCGGAAATGATGGATATTCCGGGTGTATTGAATGAAAGCCCGGAAGTAGTGCAAAAAATTAAGATTGCGAAAAAGTATCATTTAAAAATAGATGGGCATGCACCTTTGTTATCTGGAGAAGCATTAAAAAAATATGTTCAGGCAGGTATATCCACCGACCACGAGTGTTCAAATCTGGATGAAGCGCTGGAAAAAATTGATGCCGGTATGAAAATTTTAATTCGGGAAGGGAGTGCAGCTAAAAATTATAATGCTCTCAAATCCTTGATTGCATCTCATCCGGATTCTGTAATGTTTTGTACTGATGATGCCCATCCCGACGAGATTATCCGAAATGGCCATATTGATTATTTGGTTCGGAGTGCTCTTAAAGACGGTTTTGATTTGTTTACAGTGTTAAGGATTGCATCTCTAAATCCGGTAAAACATTACAATTTGTCTGTCGGAACGATTCAGGTAGGCGAAAATGCTGATTTCATCAGAATCCGAAATTTGGAATCTTTTGAAGTTCTGGAAGCATATAAGGACGGGAGAAAAGTGTATGAAAAGGGAGAGAATTTATCACCTGTTATACAAGATACGACAGATTTTTCAGAATTAAATCGTTTTTTTCAGCATAAAATAGACGTATCTTACTTAAGAAAAGAGGTTGTTTCTAAACAAAATCTGTGTATAGAGGTTACAGACGGGGAGATTATTACTTCCAAATCTTTTTTTGATTCCGATTCGGGAAGTAATTTTGAATCGGATATTGACAGGGATATATTGAAAATAGTATATCTTAATCGCTATTCTCTTGATAAAAAACCGCAAGTTTCCTGGATAAAAGGCATAGGATTAAAGGAAGGTGCTTTTGCTACGAGTATAGCCCACGATTCTCACAATATTTTGGCAGTGGGGTGTTCAGACAGCGATATTCAGGAGGTTATAAACAGATTAATTGAAAATAAAGGAGGATTAGTGGTAAAAAATGCTTCCGGTTTGTATATGCTTGAGTTACCGATAGGAGGCATTATGAGTGATAAAAATGCGTGGGAAGTAGCTGAAAGGTATGAATTTTTAACTATGGAATTGAAAAATACGGGTTGCCGGCTGACTTCTCCTTTTATGACTCTTGCTTTTATGTCATTAATCGTCATTCCTGAGCTTAAAATAGGGGAAAAAGGTTTGTTTGATTTTAAAAGTTTTCGCTTTTTAGAAGAAGATAAAGAATAAATTTGTAACAATTTGTTCTATTAGTGGAAAAAATAACGGAAATATGGCTTTATATGATGATGAATTAAAGGAAAAAGTGCATAAACTTCCGATGAATCCCGGTGTTTATCAGTATTTTGATGCAACGGGTAAGATTATCTATATTGGTAAGGCTAAAAATCTGAAAAACAGGGTATTATCTTATTTAAATAAGGTCAATCAGACGGCAAAAACACAGGTTTTGGTTCGCAAAATCTGCGATTTGAAGTATATTGTTGTTGAATCGGAGCAAGATGCTTTGCTTTTGGAGAACAATCTGATTAAAAAATATAAACCCAAATACAATATTTTGCTCAAAGATGACAAGACCTATCCTTGGATTTGTATTGTGAAAGAGCCTTTTCCGCGGGTATTCACCACCCGGCGTATGGTGCGCAACGGCTCGGAATATTTTGGTCCTTATACGTCGGCCAAGTTCGCCAATACTTTGATGGGGCTTATCCGTTCCCTGTATAAATTGCGGACCTGTCATCTTCCCTTGAATACCCAGCGTATAGCTGCAGGGAAATTCAAAGTATGTCTGGAATATCATATTGGTAACTGTCTGGCTCCCTGTATAGGCCATGTGCCGGAAGAAGAATATGATGATTTTATTTTGCAGATACGAAATATTTTGAAAGGTAATATTTCATCGGTGATTGCCCATTTATTGCAAAAAATGGAGGAATTTGCAAAGCAATTGCAGTTTGAAAGAGCTTATGAAATAAAAACAGCTATTGAGGAATTGAGGACGTATCAGTCGAAATCGACGATTGTGAATCCCAGTTTGAGCGATATAGATGTATTTTCTTATATAGAGGACGAACGATATGCCTATGTCAATTACTTACGTATTGTTCATGGTGCTGTGAATCAAGTACATACTATTGAGATAGAGAAAAAGGTGGAAGAAGAAAAGGAGGAAATCTTAGCTTTTGCCATTTACGAAATCCGACAGAACCTGAACAGTTGCTCCAAGGAGGTGATTGTTCCGTTTTATCCTGATGTTAAATTAACTGATGTACAATATATTATACCTAAAATCGGGGATAAGAAACAATTGCTGGAGCTTTCGGAAAGAAATGTGGCATATTTTAAACTCGATAAAGACCGTCAGCGGAATCTGAAAAAAGAGGATTCCAGATTTTCCGTATTGAAAACAATAAAAACGGAATTGAAGTTGCCGTCATTGCCTCACCGGATGGAATGTTTCGATAATTCAAACACACAAGGAACAAATCCGGTGGCTTCATGTGTGGTATTTTTAGACGGGAAACCAGCCAAAAGGGAATATAGAAAGTTTCACGTGAAAACGGTGGAAGGTCCGGATGATTTTGCTTCCATGGAGGAAATCATATTGCGACGTTACAGGCGGGTATTGGACGAAGGGCGCGAACTTCCCGATCTGATTGTGATCGATGGAGGGAAAGGTCAGCTGCATTCAGCTGTAAACAGTCTGAAAAAACTGGATTTGTATGGAAAGGTTCCGATTATCGGATTGGCGAAACGTATGGAAGAAATTTATTACCCAGGGGATAAAGATCCCTATCTTTTGGCAAAGAATTCGGTTTCTTTGAAAACATTGATGCATATCCGGGATGAAGCACACCGTTTCGGTATTACTTTTCATCGTCAATTAAGGGAAAAACCGTTGACAAAGAGTGTGTTGAATGATATTAAAGGAATAGGGAAGAAAACAGAAGAACAACTTATCCGGCATTTTAAATCGGTTGAAAACATCCGTAAGGCCAGTTTGGCGGAATTAACGGCGGCAATAGGAGTATCTAAAGCAAAAATCGTTTGTGAATTTTTTAATAAGACTTCTTTATAAAGATAGACTGATACGCTTTAGAACGGCTTGCAGAATCTCTTTATAAGGTCTCTGTCAATGACCTTATAAAGAGAATATTTCCGATTTTACGGGGATAAAAACTTTATCAAGATTGTATGTCGCTAATAATCAATGTATTGATATTTCCATCCTGCCAAATATGAAGGATTTCTCGGAAATGCTTGTAGTCTTTCGGCATGATTATGGTCGTAGGAAGCTCAATTTTGCGGTGGATGTATATTTTATCGGCTTGCTGTGAGATTTTGACGGAAACACTTCCGCAACGGTGTTTTTTGCGAATTTCCCGACATTGGTTTTTCAATGTCAAACCCGGTGCCAACTGAATGGTATAGTCATAACTTTCCCGGATAGGATAAGGTATTTCCAATTGTTCACGGCGATCGCTGTTGAGTGGCAGGATATTCCATGACCGTACGCCTATTCCGGTTTCCGGCAAAGAATAAAACAGATAATTCTGGTTCGTTACGGGAGTGACCTGGCTTTCGATACTCAGATTGTTTTCAAAAGGAGTTACTTTATTATAGCGAATGTTTACGGAGTCGCCGGGGATAGAAATGGCTGTCTTTATCTTCTCCTGATAAAGTTTATTGGGTCTGAGAGGAATCAGACCGCCAGACAAGGAAATATTTCCGCTTAGATTCGCTTTTGAAGGGCTGATATTTAGATTTAGCTGGCAATTGATGTCTCCCGCAGCCGGAAGAACGGTTAAAGGCGTAATTCCGGAAGCGGAGAGAAGATAGATCTGATCCCGTTTTCCCCGGAGTTCCGGAGAAATGATATCGTGTCCGTCTGCAGTAAGAAACAGGGGAATGCCTTCGGATAAAGTATAGACCAAAAGTTGTCGGATAGGTTGGATTCCTCCTACGGCGTCTTTTTCCAAGCCGGGATAGATAACAGCGACGGAAGCGGGAATACCGACGGATTGGAGCATGGCTATAAATAGATTGATTTTTTCAGCCTGTGTGCCGTAAGCTTGATTGAAGACTTCCTCAGGAGTACGTATTTTCCGGTTAAGGTATTCAGAAGGAATATTCAGTGTAGAAATCCGTTGGGTTATGTAATCTTTTATAGCGAATGTCTTGTCTAAATCGTTTTGGCAGTTTTGGGTTAATGTTTCCGTAAAGTTAGCTATCTTTTCATTCTTGTTAAAATAGAAATTATCTCGTAATATTTCCAGGGAAGATTTTATAGAAGTATAGGTATTAGCCATAAAATGAGGAATATCTGTCCGATTTTTTATCCGGAAAGATTCATGGGTTCGGGGCTGTAAGTTGTTGAATTTCCATGAATAGCGTTTCCCTTGTGATGTTTCTGTGATTTCAGGCTTTCCTTTTAAATTGAGTAGTTTATAATTAAGTTCTTGATTATTAGTGATATTTATAATAATATTATACTCTTGTATTGGAGTCTCTTCTTGAAGGATTTCATTTATATCCAAATGTGTAATATTATCTGATAATAATGTGTAATCCAAATATATACATGCTCCTGGTTCTAATCCGGTATGAGTAATGACCATTTCTTTCAGATGGTTGTATGCCGGTGCATGGGAGGCAAAAGCGGGAAGTACTTCATTCAACGCATTTTGTGGAATGAATAAGGTATCGCCGTTTGCCAGGCGGGTGAATGCAGTATTAATTTTTAGTTTTTGAAAATCAGGGTTATAAATGATAAACGTCTCTCCATATAAATTATTTAATGCCATAAGAGAGTTGATTTCTAACTCTTTGTAATAATTAATCTGAAGTTTATTATCGGGCAATAGGGTGAATTCTTTTCTGATTTTCCTGAAATTTGCTTCCGGATTTGCAGAGACGCTTTGGTTGAATAAAATTAAAACGATGAAAATAAATCCGATATATGAAAATGATTTGTTCATTTTGATTTGTTTTTAAGGGTTAGTTGTGTTCCAGTATAATGGCTTGTTCACTATAGGATTTGTGAGCATTGACAGCTCTTCGAAAAGATTGCCAGTCATCCGCTTCATATACCCGCTTTTTCAATACAAGTTTGTGGCTGAGGTGCAGGAAATTTCCCTTTTGGGTCAATTGTCCGTAGAAATCGGCGGCCTTGCCTTCAATACGGTCTTCCTGTCCGGCTTGTTTCATTTTGAACCCTTGAGGCAATCGGATTGTTTCCTCAAGCAGAATCAATCGGGAACAGGCATCTTTGAAACCGTACTTTCGTTCAGCCAGAGAAGTATTGATACGGAGGTAGGAACGTATCCGGTTGAATAAGTTATTCAGTGACATCGGTTTGAATGCCAAGATGTTTTTGCCGCTTAGGGCATAATCCGGAATGATGAATTTCATTTTGATATGCAGGGGAGCGAGGAGATAATTTCTTGGTTTTTTCCCATAGTCACACTGAATCAGGCGGGCTTTGGGAGATACGTTCAGCAACTCTTTTTCCAAAGCGTTTTTCCAATCCCGTTCATAACCGTTGGTGAAAATTCTTCGGATGTTTCCGTCCGATTGTCCTTCTGCTTCCAGTGTAAGTTCGCCTTTGAGAGTTCCTTTTTCATCCAGAACGGAAGATATTCTGAGTTTCAGGTAATGGTTTTCGGGGGGCGAAAGAGGGGTAATCAATAAATCGGATCCTTCCGGCAGTCCGGGTAGGTAGTTTTGTTGTTGTTCTGCACTTGACCAGAGTTCGCGGATGAAAGGTACCCACGTGGGGTCGAGCGGCATATAGGTGCCGTCGGATAGTTTCACCACGGCAACGCTGTGATTGAAATGATCTGCGGGGATAGCCTCCACTCTGGAGCCGGCCATGGTCATTGCCGGAAAAGCTTCAAAACCAGCCATCCGGAGCATGGAAATCAATAATGCGGCCTTATCCTTGCACACGCCGCAGCGGTCGGTGAAATTCATTCGGGTATTATGCAGCGTGTAGCCTTCCCCTTTTCCCATCGAAATACCTGAATAGCGCATATTGTCGGCCACCCAATGTGTCAGTACCGATATTTTTTCCATTTCATCATCTATATTTTGCAGGAGTTCGTTCACTTTAGCCTGGGCTTCCGGAGTGGGAGAAAAACTCCCGTACTCCTCGTTTACTTTGTAAAACCAGCGGGATTTGGCTTTCCAGTCGGGTGTCGTAGACATCATGAGCTTGGGGGCGACGTCATACAAATCGACCATATTCGGTTCCTTTTCGAAAGGCAATATATGTTGGACTTTAAAGGTGTAAAACCGGTGATTTCCGGAAGTGTCAACGGAGGTGTGGCATGTCCCTTGATAGAATTGATATTGCAATTCTTTGCTTTTCGGCAGCGCAAGTCGGTAGACTTTTTTTACTGTCGGCAGAGAACTCCAGAAAGGGATAATATCGTAAAACTGACCTCTCATGGGAGGAATGAAACGTTCGTCTTCTTCCGTGTTTGCCAGCAAGGCATAGGTAAATCCCTTTTTTGTGATTTCATAGTCTATGGTATCGCCGGGTTCCAGACGTCCGGGTTCAATCATAATCTGGCGGGCTCCCCAATAGATGGCTCTGGCAGGCGCAGCATAGTCGCACGTTGTTTTAGGGTCAATAATGCGGGTTTCTCCGTTCGCTTGTCTGATTGTTATTGATTTGAATTCGGCAAAAGCAGTCAGTGGGTCATAATCGTAGGTAATAGTGCGGTAGCGGAGAGCAGCTGCGGGATTTTGCACCTTGATAATCCGGTGGATATGGAATGTTCCGGCTCCGCTTTCACTGACCTGGACATGCGTGCTGTCCAAAAGTTGTACGGCATCGTATTGCATGATTTTTTCGGAGAAAGCCAGAGAATCGCGGTTTTCTCCCCGGCTTTGTCCTGTCAGGAGGGAAATACCGGCAAACGTCAAAAGAGAGAATAATTTTGTTTTTTTCATCATAGTATAGATTTCATCGTTCACGAAGTTGATAAATCGGGAGAAGAAATGCAATATTTCATGGGAAATTATAAATAAAAAACCGGAAGTTAAGGAAAAATCCCTGACTTCCGGTTGAAATTTTGTATTGCCGGACTTATTTCAGCAAGCGGCTGAAATCATCTTTGTTTGCCAGAATTTCGATGGCTTTTGCCACTTCTTGGTCGTGCAGGACTTTATAGGCCATGACGCCTTCGGCATAATAGTAACGCTGCATGAATTGTTCCGCTAAAAACGAAGAGATTTGTTCTCTGAAAAGGTCCATATCCCGGTCGATAGAATGGGCAAAATCTTCTTTCAGTTGTTCGAGCCGGGGTTTCACCTGTTCATAATATTTTTCCTCTTTGGCTGTTTTTTCCAGATTTTTCAGGATACGCTGGGATTCTGTTTCATATGTAAACTCATTCTCTTTCAGCCAGTTTTTAAATTGGTTATAGATATCGTCGGTAATTTTAAAATCTTTTATTTCAGCAATTTGCGGATTTTTTAACGCATAAGAATTGACAAAATCAAAACACAAGTCGCGCAGAATCAATTCCTGGGTAATACGGGCAAATTCTTCTGTTTCGATTTTAATGTCGGGGGTAATCCCTCCGCCGTCATACACCTTTCGGCCGGCTTCTGTTGTATATTCCGTTATCAGGGAATCCGGCACTTTCCCCACGCTTCCGTCCGGATTCCGGTGGGAATAATCCAGTGCCTGGATACAACGGCCGCTGGGAATATAATATTTGGCCGTAGTAACCTTCATTTTTGTATTATAGGGCAAATCGCGGATAGTTTGCACCAATCCCTTACCGAAAGAACGATCGCCGATTAGAACGGCCCTATCGTAATCCTGAAGCGTTCCTGCTACGATTTCCGAAGCGGAGGCCGACCCCCGGTCTATCAGAACCACTAAAGGCATATCCGGCAGAATAGGATTTCTTGCGGTTTTATACTCTTTGTCCCATTGTTTCACTTTCCCCCGCGTATCTACCACTTTTTTGTCTTTGGGAAGGAAAAAATTACAGATTTCCACGGCTTGTTCCAGTAGGCCGCCGGAATTGCCCCGTAAATCGAGAATCAGAGAGGTTGCTCCTTGGTTTTTCAGTTCTAAGGCTGCTTTGCGGACTTCGGCGGCCGATTTGTCCGTGAAGCTGTTTAAATAGATATATCCGGTATTGTTTTGTGCCATTCCGTGATAGGGCACGCTTGGCAACTGGATTTTTTCTCGGACAGCCTTTTTGTCAATGCTTTTTTCTTCTCCTTCCCGTTGCACACGAACCGTAATTTCTTTGCCCGGCTGGCCTTTCAGCATTTCACTGACATCATCCGTACTTTTGCCCTTTATGGAATTACCGTCGATGGAAAGGATAACATCGCCGGGCAGCAGGCCTGCTTTATCAGCAGGGAACCCTTTATAGGGTTCTCGGATAATCACATGGTCGCCTTTTTTGCTAATGACAGCACCGATTCCGGCATATTCTCCCGTTGTCATGAGCTTGACATCTTCCATATTGGCTTCGGGATAAAAAACGGTATAGGGGTCAAGCGATTTAAGCATGGCATTGACGCTTGTTGTCACCAAATCACCGGGATTGACGTCATCCACATAAAACATATTGGCTTCCCGGAACAGAGAGGCATAGATGTTCAGTTGTTTGCTGATTTCAAAATTCCGGTCGTCGTTTTTCAGGGAAAGAGCCCCGAAAGCCAGTACGAGGATGCCGGTCGTCAGAAATAAAAAATGTCTTTTTTTCATTATTATATTGCGTGTTACAAGGTTACAAATGAACGGGGCGTGCCCCGTTAGTTAATTTAGCGAAAATACGTTTTTTCAGTGAAAGTTAAAAATGATACCCCGGATAATCGCGGTGTTTTAGAATTTTATATTTTTCTTTTTCTCTTTTAAACAAGGGGTTAGGGAACAGGATCATAACCGCTGCCTCCCCAGGGATGACAGGAAAGGATTCTTTTCACGGCAAGCCATAAACCTTTAAACGGCCCGTATTTCCGGAGGGCTTGTATGGCATATTCGGAACAGGTCGGCGTATAACGGCAACAGGAGGATTTTAACGGAGATATACAGTGTTGATAAAATTTGATGGGTAAAATAAAAAAAGCTGTAAGACAGCGTTTTAGCAGGAGAAGTCCCCCTTTTTCGTTAGCCTTGTGCTGCTTACTCATGAGCAGGAAGATTACTGAAATGTAGTGCTGTTTTAGTCAGTGCCGATTGCAGGGCTTTTTCCACCTTGGAAAAGGTGGCTATCCGGTTGTCAAGATAGATAAATAAAATATCGATGGTGTGGCCTGGTGCAATACCCTCGTAAAGTAAGCTTTTATTGCAACGGAAAGCTTCACGGGTGAGGCGTTTCAGACGGTTCCTGTCAACCGCGTGCTTGAACTTCTTCTTGCCTACACTAATGGCAATCCGGGCGGGATAATCTCCGGAATGGGAAGATTCTTTGGCCACCATCCGGAAAGGATATTGAATAAAACTGAAATCTGAAGAAAGCAATTCTTCAAACAGAGTTTTATTCGTAAGCCGTTCGGATTTGTGCAGGGTGTTCAACCTTCTTACGTCTTTATTTTATTCTCTTTGTTGTATTTTTTGATAAACTCTTCGATGGCCATCGTCATGGAAGGACATTTGGCTGTCGGTGCCTGAATATCGAGTCGGAGACCGGCTGCTTCAACGGCCGAAGCCGTTGCGCCGCCAAAGGCTGCGATTATGGTTGTTTCCTGCACAAAATCCGGGAAGTTCTGGAAAAGGGATTTTATGCCCGACGGAGTATAAAAAGCCAGAATATCGTATTCTTTCAGGTTTTTAATATCGCTCAGGTCGCTGGACACTGTTTTGTATAAAATGGCTTTGGTATATTTCAGATGCAGCTGCTCCAGCAGGCCCGGAATATTTTCCTTGTGTATATCGGATAAAGGTACCAGGAAATTTTCCGTTTTGTGTTTCAGCAGGATTTTCGTCATATCGTCCACTTTCTTGTCTCCATAAAAGATTTTTCTTTTGCGGTAAACGATATATTTCTGAAGATAGAATGCTGTGGCTTCCGAGATACAGAAGTATTTCATGGTGTCCGGCACCGTTACCCGCATTTCACCGCAGATTCTGAAAAAATGATCGATGGCTGTCCGGCTGGTGAAAATAATGGCTGTATGATCCAGAATATTGATACGTTCCTGGCGGAATTCCTTTGCGGAAACGCCCTCCACTTTGATAAACGGTCTGAATTCCAATTTCAGATTGTATTTTTCAGCTAAATCAAAATAGGGGGATTTTTCGGTGGTCGGTTTGGGTTGCGATACGAGTACCTTTCTTATCTTCAAAGCTGCAAATTTTAAATATTAATACTCTCTTTTCATTATGCCAATGACTTGTATAACACAAGACAAGGTATAACTTCGAGGGCACAAAGGTACAAAATCATATAGAATATTGGAACTTTATAGGCTAATAATATTCCAATCCACCGGACGAATTTAACGAGATAAAACAAAATTAAACACATTACCGTTATTTTTAGCAGCAGCGGAATGGCAAAGGTCTTGACGAAAAAAGTGGCCAATACAAAGGGCGCAATCATCAGGCCGCCGATAACATGGTAAGCCCAGAGGTTGGCGATGCTTTCTTCTCCGGCAGCCCGGCTATTGAACGTCCAGCTGCATATCCGGAGGATGCAGATGAAAAAAAAGTGCCAGCCCGCGAGATAGAGCAGGATATAGAGTATCCGCTGCAGGTCGAAATCCTGACGGGTCAGATAGGTGAAAGCAATTGACAATATCGAGAAAGAGAGGAAAAGCGAGAGGAAATAATAAACTAAATTCTGTGTGATTCCCTCGTTAAGAATAAGTTCGTATTTCTTTTTTTTCGCGACGACAGTCATTAAAAGGGGAAACAGATTTTTACCCCGGAGCCGGATGACGGCAAAAATAATCAGGAAAACGATCGTGTAAATCAGGCTCCCCGTCAGGTTTTCGGGTTTATGCAACAGAATCCGCGGGGCGAACTCTTTCAGCGGCACCACAATAACCGTATCTTCCGGGGAGGGCATCATAAGGAGAATATGTTGTATTTGTATTTTGCATTAAACCGGTATACGACATTGATGCTTATTTCGTGGGAACCTTCCGTCGTTTTTACCAGGTTGCCCATAGACATGTCATAGGTATAAGCAATGCGGTACTGTATTCGTTTATTATCGGAATTCAGTTTTAAGCCGAGTTTGAAAATCATGGCTTTGTAATTCTCTTCGGAATTGTTCAGGAGTTGTGAACTGTACCACACCCCGCCGAAAATCGGGTCCGTAACCAAGTCTGCCCCCACCAGCACATTGTTAAAAGAGGAAGAGGAGAGCAACTGGTCGCCGATATTTTCAAAAAGTAATCCCGGACACACATACAGCCAGCTTTTTTTATCGAGACTGTATTTGCTGGTGCGGATAAAGCCGTTCCACTGCAAACTGAATTTCATCGGGATTTTGGGCTTGTCCTCCAGAAAATTATTTTTGGGACGGGTGAAATGATTTAAGGAAAACCCGACATAATTCTGCATAAACTCGGTATAATTCCTTTCCCAGGGAATAAAGGCCATGGCGCCGAAACTGAAATCCCAGAAATTTTGTTTCTGCTTGATAGCCGTCAAATCCGGCTGTTGGTAGATATTTCCGTAAATGGGATCCAACTGTCCCGAAAAAATGTATTTATTGAAATTCAGTTTTTCATTATTATAACTGCCTCTTATTCCCAATTGGAAATACGTACCTTTCTCCTTATTGAAATAGCCTCTCCACGAATAGGAAAGTCCGAGTGTCGTCGATTTTATGAATCCTCCGCCCTCATCGCTGTTCACAAAATAAAGCCCGATGCCGTAATTGTTGTACGTTTTCAGGTCACTGGAAAAAAAGATGGTGGAAAAATTCCCGTCAAATTTAGGCCATAGCTTTCTGTATGTCAGCACCGAATTTAGTTCTCCCTCATTGATACCCGCAAAGGCCGGATTATAGTAGGTACGGTTTTCCCAAAACTGTGAAAAATTATAATCCTGCGCTACCATTGTCCGGAGACAGAATATCATGCTGCAACCTATCAAAATCCCTTTTCTAAAAATCGAAGACATTCTTATCCGCATTAAATCCGATGCAATAATAAAAAAAAATGGGGAATTATTAACAAGTTTTTGACAAAAGTCTATATTTTTACGAGATTTTAAATTTGAATAAGTGTGCTTAGTTAAATTTATAGTGAAGTTATGAAAAAAATTGTACGGGTATCGTTAATCAGTGTTTTGTTTTTGTTGGTAGCGGGAAGGATGTACGCTCAAAGCAGGGTGACAATAAATCCGGGAACTTTTCGGGATTCGACCACATTTGTGAATCTGAAATATATAACATCCTCATCTTCCAATGAATATTCGCTTACTTTGAGTTTTACAGGGATAAGCGGAACCTATACGCATGTGCAAGTGGATTGGGGAGACGAAAATAAGAGTAATAAGATTGAAGTTGAGTCAGTAACAACAACGCAGTGTACTACTACATATCGCAAAGAAGGATGTTTCCCCATACAAATGTATTTCTTTCCGGGTTCATCAGGGGGTGAGGCCGACACGCTGTATGCATGGGCATTGAATACGGATTTGTCCCTTTCGTACACATTGGAGCCTGTGGGAAATGATAAGTCATTTGGTTGTCTCTCTTATGGAGCCGATACATTGTTACTTCGTTTCACCTCACATATAAATCCGCCTTTGACGCAATATACTATCAATATCAATTGCAGTGCTCCTATGGAGCATATGACGGAAGATGCCGAAGGGGCGCTTGAGGTGCTGACGCCCTCGGAAATAGATTTATCTGGTGCTTGGGTGCAGGCTTGTTGGGCAAATAAGACACCAGGCAGACGGGATTCTATATGGTTGATTTTTACGGAAGCGACAGGCGTAGAAGGGGCTGAAATTTCAGTAAAAATGACTTGTAATTATGTAGATGATAAAGGGAAAGAAGATTATTTGGAGAAAAAATGTCATCAGATAGAAACCATATATCTTTTTGACAAACCGGATTTGAAGCAGATTTTTAGGCAGGATCCCACGTCCCCGTTCCCTGATACACTTAATGCTCTTCCTGTGGATGAACAGAATTTTAATGTCTGTGCACCCGGAGGACCGAATGAATTCGGATTTTATGGCGATTGGTTTGCCAAATACCAGACGTTCGTTTTGTCAAAACCTTCTCCGAAACAGGAGGATCGGAGTATTTTTAAGGTGAAATGTTATTATACGGACGACTCGGTGTGGTCGGAGAAAGTAGTTCCTGAAGATGGATCTGTAAAGTGGCAGGATGTATCCGGGAATTCAGAGTATTTTAATGACACCACCTTGAAATTTAACCGGGCCGGTTTTTATATGGTGCGTTGGGAAATCACGAACCAATGTGATGAGGAAAATCCGGACACGTTGTGGACCTCTTTGGTGCGTAAAGACAATTCGGATGAGTATTACACGGATAAATTCCGTTACATTCAGGTATATGAAAACCAGGAGGCCAGTTTGGATTATTTGGGGGACAGCGTGTTCTGTCTGAATGGGGGAGATTCCTCTGTAATATTGGTTGACCGGAACAGACGGAAATATTATGATGTACCGCCCGATTATATTTTAAAAATTGTCGACATGGATACTCGTGCGGTAATCAAAGAAGATACGGTGAAGTTGGAAGACACGAAAATTTACAGGGATGGAAATATTTTAAATACCGGAGAGGATGCGGGCAATTTTGCTAAAGTAGAGCGGAAAGGGTGTGATTCGACCACGATTACGTTGAAGTTTGATGAACCGGGAAATTACGAAGTAACCTGGGAACGGAAAGGAAAACATTGTGAGGAAGGACGGACAAAAGTGTTTGAATTCCATGTAGGAGATGTGCCTGTCATTCGGGATACGCTTTTTAAGCATTTTTTCAGCGATCGGGAGATGACCTTAATCGATGGTGAGTTATTTCATTGTGGTGCCTATGAATTTAAAGTGCCTGATTTGAGTGATGCTTTTGATTCTCGTAACCGGGACATCGATTCTGTACGTTATCAATTTACCAAGGGAGCCAAGGATTCTGTGCTGGTATATAAAGAAGATGTGCCGGAAGCCTCTTTTCTGTTTGATAGTACGAAAGCCAATTACGTTTTGTTAAACATATACAATGCTTGTGGTGTGAGCAAGACGGATTCCGTTGGGTTTTATACTCCCGCTAAACCCGATGTTTCCATATGGAGGGATTCTGTTGAGATTACCGGAACAGATTCGCTTTGTTTAAATGCGGAGTATAAATATTATCTGCATGGGGTATTGCCTGAAAATTGTGCGGATTCCGTATTTTTTAGTGGAAGTGTGGAGATTAACGGAAAATCTTTAGTTGGAGGCTCAATAGGTTACTCAAAATTGAGAAAGATAGGTGAAAATTACGGATTGGTTAAATATACGGCGAAAGGAGAATTTACAGAACGCTATAAAATTTTAAATAAAGATTTTCCGGCTTGTTCTTCAGAGTTTCAGGAAAAAGTAGTGGTGATGGATGCTCCGGATTCAATGCTTTATAAAAATGACAAAGAAATCTTGTATTGTGCTTCTTTGGACACCTTGGATACGCGGGTTTTATTCAAAAAAGAGGAGGATGCAAATTTCAAAAGGGCAACTTGGGGATGGAAAGGTGAAATTGCCAAAGATGGAAGATTTCCGAAACTTCTCTTCAGGGAGGGGAAAGACGATACGCTGTATGTGAATACCATCCAGTCTACCAATTGTTATTTCCGAGACACTTTGATTTTCAAACCGCAACCTGTACCGCAGGCGAATTTTTCAAATGCCATAGAAAATATCTGTGTGCCGGATACTTTGAAGAAGGCTGAATTTCATGATTTTGTGAGGAACGGAAATCTGAGTTTGTCGACCATGGAATGGAAAGTCTATAAAAACGCTTATTACAAAGATAATAAAAAAGACACATTGATATATGATGCCAAAGACAATAAGGGTGAACTCATATTGAATGAACAATCGGCGGATTCCCTCGGATTGATTTATTATATGCAGAATATTTTCAAGCCGATGTATCTGGATTTTTCGGACAATGGGTGTTGGAGTTTGGATACCTTGCCGCTGAAAGTGCATAAACCCCACTTGAAGATATTGAAAAAGGATACATTGGATGATAAAGACAGTGGTGTATACGATTTCACGGAGATACAGAACAACTATGTAGAGACCAAAGATTTGAATCAAGATGCCTGGACGTGGGCAACGGCTTGGGATGGTGCTGACGGAAGTTTTGGCGACACGCCGCCAACATACGCTTTGGGTGAAAATGATAAAAAATTGGATTCCCTGCTGTTCATTCTGACAGCGCATACCTATTGTGGAGAGCCGATAAGCGATACATTGGTCGTATATTTCCCCCGCATTGTGATAAACGCCCACAGAGATACGATTTGTTCCACTACAACCGATTATGCTTTGTGGGGCGAGGGGAAAACAACCGGTTTGTTTGTAAAAACAGAGGAGTTGGAATGGGAAATCATTAAAGATGCCACCGGTGGAACGTTGACGCCCTTGAAAGGAACTGAGGTGAAATTTACTCCGGGAACTAATCCGATAGAACGGAATGATACGGTAAAAATCCAAGTAAAGGGTACCTCTACTGCGGATGTCGGTGAAAAATTGGATACCGTATTGTTGTGGATAAATCCCGCACCGTCTTATACGAAGTTAAATGAAGGTGATACTTTGATAGCTATTGGTAAAGAAATTAATGTTGAGCATATTAAAGCTTTTCAATATCAAAACATCAGTGGGGCAAAAGTAAAAGAGGTTCGTAATGGTTCCACCGGTTGGGCACAATCACAGGGGGATAGCGTTGTTGAGTTTACGTGGAATCCGGAAACTTCTACTGTAAACAATAAGGTTATGGTAGACATTACCTTGAAAGCTTTGCCGGGATGTACGGATTCGACCATTTATAACGTACCGATGATGGATTTGGTATATCCGAAAAGTGTACCGAAATATAATCCCTTGGATTTATGTGCTGAGGATAAATATGGGGTAGATTCCTTATTTACTTTTGAGAAGGATAGAAAAGACCGGTTTACGAAACTACATTGGAAAAATGATGGTGCTGGAACGTGGGAAAAAACAGGGGATGATACGGTCGCTTTTGTTGCGGGATCAACCGGAGGTATAGGTGCAGACAAAATTTATCTGATATTAGAAAAGCAATACATTGCTTATGATAGTACGAAGCAATCGCTTTCTTCATCAAGTTCTACCCGTTCGTTTTCCGTAAATGTGCATGTTGAACCGACCATCAATTTCAACCCGGCTACAAAAACACGGGATACCCTGTGTAAGGAAAATAATATAATTACGATAACAAAGGGATATGAACAGCCTGGAGCAACCGAATGGATATTGGTGAATCAATCGTATTATGTTGATTCCTTGCGTTTCAACGGGGAAAAACTTTCCGACAACATCTATAACTTCACCAAGGACAAGGGAAAGGAAGATACCGTTTTCATTACAGTAAACCAGGGAAGATGTACTAAATGGGATACAGTACAGAAAAAACTCTATCTGTACCGGATGGATGAGGTGTTGGATAAAACGAAATTGCCGACTGATTACAAAATTTGCGAAGGAGGTAGCGTTGAGATAGAGTATGCAAAGACGTTGGATAAACCTTATTATTGGAAGTTGGTGACAGAAACTGGTACGCTGGATTCACTGAACAAAGGTTTGAAACCGGTATATGCCGATACAGCGGGAATTGACGGACAGATTGAATTGCATGTTACGCCTCATCCGGGATGTGAGGAGGAGACGACATTCACCAACATCGAAGTTACAAAGAAGCCGCGGTTGAACTTGAAAGACAAGGCGGTTTGTAAGAAAAAAAACAATGATATAGAGTTAGGGATTGATTTTGCCGACGGGAATTCGTGGAGCGAGGCCGATTCCATCACCTGGTATAGAAAAGGGGAAACGGCGAAGTTGGGAAAAACGACGGGAGGAACTGAATTCTCGTATAGATTGACAGACTCCGATTTGAGCCTTGACACCTTACACCTGGTGGCAGCTCTTTGGCCTAAGACTCCTTGCGACAAATCGCCTACTTACGATACGGTAAAAATCGCATTGAGCGGACAACCGGAAATTATATTGCCGGGATCTGACCCCGTAGCCTCCATGTGTCAGGGAGATACGCTGGATTTGGTAAAAAAGTCTGGTGTGACTGTAAAAAATGCTGCGTCAGTACAATGGACTGTAAATAATTGGGGTGCGATCGTGGCGGACACGTTGTATGTGCCCGGAGAAAAAGAGGGTTCCGCCTCTTTGAAAATTACGGCGAAAGGTGTACCCGGATGTGCAGATGAGGATGCAAATATCTCTGTCTTGGTACGTAAGGCTCCTCGCCCCGATTTTAATGTCAAGACTTCTCCGGTCTGTCAGAAAGGGGAAATCGAATTGGCATCTGGCACAACGGGCGTAACGGTGGAATCTTACCAATGGACAGTGGAAAACCAGTCTTATTCTACGGCATCAATCAAGCATACTTTTGAGGCTTCCGGACAGGTGGATGTTACTTTGCAACAGACCTATACCTATAGCGACGTGCCCGGTGGACAATGTGTGCGAGAGGCGACGAAGCCCATTACCGTCAATCCGAAACCCACGGCCGATTTTGAGGACATAGGACAGGTGGCGATAGGTTCCACCGTGACCATTCATAACTACTCTACTCCGGCGACTGGAGTGACTTACAAATGGGAGGTTGCTGGAATATCTTCACCGGATACGACTAAGGATTTGACTCTTACCTATAATGTGGCGGTTCCCGTGGGAATCACATTGACTGTTACAACAAATGAAGGTTGTTCCGATTCGAAATCGGGAACGGTGGAAGTAGTTGAACCTCCTGTGCCTGACTTTGAAGTGAAACAGGATTCTTGCGGAAATGAGCCTGAATTTACGTTGGCAGGAAGTCTAAACGGTGCCACCGTATGGTGGGATTGGGGAACAGGGAACGGTTTGGAACAGGATACGCGTATTGATATGACACAACCGATAACGAAGAATTATTATGTGGGCTATCAGGACACTACTTATTGGGTAACGCTGGAATTGAGGAATGCGGCGGATACGGTACAGAAAAAACTCTCCGTCCGTTTTGTTTCCCGTTTGGATGCGTCGTTTGAAATCTTGCCGGAAAAAACAGGATGTCATGAAATACACCGTAAAATCGTTTTGGATATCAAAGGGAGAAATGATGAAGGGTATGTTATTTGGGGAGACAAAAAGCATAATCCGGCAAGTGAAGATTCCCTACCCTTTAATGGAAATATCAACTTGTTGTCCCACCGGTTTGAAAATTCGACTTTATATCCGGTGAAAGACACTATTCGCCTGCATGTTAAAAATACCTGTTTCTCTGCGGCGGATTCGAATGACTTGACCGTGTTACCGGCAACGGCCGGAGCGGAAATAAATCTTTTGACGGGCTCGACGCTTTGTTTCAGCGAAGACATTTTGAAAGTTAGTAACGCTTCATTCGGTTTTGACAAGGCAACTGCGGAATGGGAATGGAAATTTGAATCGGGAAATAGCGCGTGGGTTCAGTCCAATCGGGATACGGCGACACATCGTTATCTTTCTCCCGGAGTGTACACCGTAATATTGAATATGAGGGACCGGTGTAATAGCGATACTGCCATGCAGGAGATTACCGTAAAAGGGAATGACAGTTTGTATTTTGAAATTCAATCCCATCCGTATTGTACGGGTGACAATGTGACACTGAAATTTATACAGAAAGGAATGCCCGAATTCAGTGATTTGCGGTGGACGATTTATGACCCGCGTACGGGGCGTAGTGTGAAAGCGATGGCGGATTCCACGCAATGGACATATAAATTCAGAGATACCGGAGATTATGAAGTATTGTTGACGGCAAAGGCTGACGGATGTAAAGACGGACAGACCTTACCGCTGCATATCGACGAGACGCCCGAGGCAATGATCAGCTTGATAAATGGAAGTGTGGCAGAAGGCTGTGAGGCGCATACCGTGGAATTTCAGGCGGCGGACGGAAGCAGCTTGCGGAAAATGCCCCACATCTTGTGGGATTTCCAAAACGGAGTGAAATCCTCGCAATTGAAAGAAAAAGTGGTATTTGAAAACGAAGGGACATACAATGTTGCCCTGACGTTGACTTCCGATTCGGGATGTGTTAATACGGTATATCAGGAGATTATCGTGAAACATACGCCCCGCATCAGTTTTGTAACCGATGATTCCTTATTCTGTCTGGAACAAAACGGTGCTTTTGAGGTTCGTATCGAAAATACGAGTGAAGACCTCGACCGTTGCCGTTTTGAATGGTTTAAGAAAGTCGGTGCCGGTCCGGAAGAAAGCATCCTCGTTGCACCGCAACTCTCTTCCTTGCATTTTGAAAATGTGAACGGTACCATCGGCTTGCGGTTGTTAGCCACCGATTTGACAACACAATGCCAAAAAGACTTCACCAAGGAAATCGTCGCTTCGGATGCCATGAAAGCCCATATTTTCAAAGAAGCGGAATACGTCTGTCTCGATAATCCTGTCTACTTTGCCAGCCGGACGGAAAACATGGTCAAAGCGGAGTGGGACATGGGCGACGGAGGTCTGAGTGCGGACACTGCCTTTGAATATACCTACGACCGTGTGGGTGATAAAATGATTACCTTGCGGGTGGAGAATAAAGACGGTTGTTACGACATCGACACCCTCCGCATCACGGTTTATCCGTTGCCTGTGGTTGATTTTGTATGGGATAAAAATCATGGGGTAGTCGAAGGTTATCCGGATACGCTCGATTTGCCTGAAGTGGATAACGGCGGAGTGGAATTTACGAACTATTCCTTCGTTACTCCCGACGACTGGGGTACGGAATTGTATTATAGCTGGAATTTCGGTGACAGTACGGCTGTCAATACCGCGAAAAATCCGACCCATCGTTTTGAAAACAACGGATTGTATAAAGTGTGGCTCAAAGTGACAACTCCTTATGGTTGTGTGGACAGTACCTCCAGCACAGTCTCTATTGATGCGGTGAAAGGGCTTTACATCCCGACAGCCTTTGCGCCGGCCATGCCGGATGAAGAACTGGGCGAGGGAAACAGTTACATGGGGTCCGCCCGTTTCCAACCCAAGGGAATCGGATTATATTTCTACCAGATACAAGTCTATGACCCGTGGAGTGGAACTTGCGTATGGAGTTCAACGGCTTTGAAAAACGGACAGCCGGCAGAATACTGGGACGGTAAATTCAACGGAGCCGATGCGCCGGCAGGAAACTATATCTGGAAAGTGAAAGCCATCTTCATTGATGGTGCGGTTTGGCAGAATGAAAAAGGCGCGATGGAAGGAATGGTGATGTTAATCCGATAAACAGACGGATTCGATAAGAAAAACTCCCGGCCGGTGTGTCCAACATCAGCCGGGAGTTTTTTTAATGGGCTTCTTCCCAATTCTCGCCGAAACTTGCGCTGACGGTGAGGGGGACAGACAGCGTGACAACGTGTTCCATACACTCCGTCACCAACTGTTGCAACTCCTCTTGTTCCGGGCGGTAACATTTGAAATCCAGTTCGTCATGCACCTGGATAAGCATTCTTGATTTCAGGCCTCTTTTCCGGATTTCCTCGTGAATGCACACCATGGCCATCTTGATGATGTCTGCTGCGGAGCCCTGGATGGGGGCGTTGATGGCATTCCGTTCCGCCATGCCGCGCACCACGGCATTCCGCGAATTGATGTCGCGCAGGTAGCGCCTTCTGCCCATAATGGTTTCGGCATATTCTTTCTTCCGTGCTTTTTCAACGGCTTCCTCCATATATTTTTTCACGCCCGGATAAAGCTCGAAATAACCGTCTATAAGCTCTTTTCCCTCCTTTCTGCTGATTTGCAGCCGCTCGGACAATCCCCAGGCCGAAATACCGTAAATAATGCCGAAATTGGCCGTTTTGGCCCGTCTTCTCATTTCCGGGGTAACCTCCTCCAGCGGGACATGGTAAATCTTGGAAGCAGTGGCCGAATGGACGTCTATACCGTGGTTAAAAGCATCGATTAATTCCTGCGTCTGGCTCAAATGCGCCATCAGCCGTAATTCCACCTGGGAATAGTCGGCCGAGAAAAACACATAATCGCTGTCGCCTGTCACAAAAGCCTTCCGGATTTTCCGTCCCTCCTCCGTGCGGATGGGGATATTCTGCAAATTGGGATTCTGGCTGCTGAGCCGTCCAGTGGCCGCTTCCGCCTGATTGAAATGGGTGTGTATCTTGCCCGTAAGCGGGTCGATATAGGTCGGCAGCGCTTCGGCATACGTGCTCAACAGCTTTTTAAGTCCGCGGTAATCCAGAATCTTGCCGACAATCGGATGCTCGTTCTCCAGCTTCACCAACACCTGTTCCGACGTGCTGAACTGCCCTGTCTTGGTCTTCTTGTTTCCCCCATCCACATTCAGTTCGCCGAAAAGCACATCGCCTAACTGCTTCGGGGAACTGATATTGAAAGCGTGTCCGGCGATGTCGTAAATCTCTTTTTCCAGGCGGTCGATACGCACTTTCAGCTCGTCGGCAATCTGCCGGAGTTCCCCGGTGTCGATGCTCACGCCTTCATACTCCATATCGGCCAGCACAAACACCAGCGGCATTTCGATTTCGTGATAGAGCTTCAATAGCCCCGTTTCATTCAACGCCGTGCAAAGCTTCTCTTTCAGTTGGAAAAGCACATCGGCCTTTTCGGCAAAATCGCGGTCCTCCTCCGGTTCTTCCTCAAAAGTCAGCGTCAGCTGTTTGTTTTCTTTCCGCTCTTCACTCACTTGATAATTCAGGTATTGCAACGCTATCCGCGACAAATCGTGCGACATATCCGGATGAAGCACATAATGGGATATCTTCACATCGAAAATCCGGTTCAAGACCCGGATACCGGCGCGCTTCAGCCAAATCAGATCATCCTTGACATCGGAAGAAATCAACGTTTTGTCCGGCGCTTCGAAAATCGGCCGTAGACGTTCCAGCAGCGCCTTAGCTTCTTGCGGTTCAGAGGGCAACGTGATATAATCCGCCTGGTGGGTTTCGGTTGAAAAACAGATACGGGACGGCAGCGAATTATAGATATTGCCCGAAGCGAACACCGTGTGCAACACAAACTCCCCGGCCTGTTCCAATTTTGCCAACAAGACTTCCGGCTCTTTCGTACGGTCTGTGTACTTCACCTTCACATCCGTCAGCTTCTCTGCCTTCGTCTCTTCCTCCCGGTCGGTATCTATCAGCCTCTTGGACAGCGAAAACAACTCCAGCTCCTTGAATATCGGTTCCAGTACCCCGGTATCGATGTGCTTCTTTTCAAGGTCGGCGGCGGTCAGTGGAGTCGGTACGTCCGAATTAATCGTCACCAGCGTGCGGGAAAGCTGGACCGTAGGCTGGCAATTCAGCAGATTCTCTTTCTGCTTCCCCTTAAGTTCGTCGATGTGGGCGTAAATACCGTCGATGTCGCCGTATTTATACACCAAGGCGGCGGCACTTTTGGGACCGATGCCGCAACACCCCGGCACATTGTCGGCGGTGTCACCCATCAGTCCGAGAATATCGATGACCTGGCTCACCCTTTCGATGCCGAAATGGTCCAGCACCTCCGGAATACCCCACACCTCCGACTTATTGCCCGAGCGTCCCGGTTTGTACATAAACACCTTTTCGCTCACCAACTGGGCATAATCCTTATCGGGTGTAATCATATATACGGTATATCCCTCTTTTTCCGCCTTTTTGGCCAACGTGCCGATAACGTCGTCCGCCTCGAAACCCGGCACGTCGACACACAGAATGCCTAATCCGCGGATAATCTCTTGGATATAGGGTATCGACTTCTTCAAATCTTCCGGCATCTTGGGACGCTGGGCCTTATACGGTTCGTACATTTCATGTCGGAACGTCGGGCCCTCCGGGTCGAACACTACGGCGATATGGGTCGGCTTTTCCAATTCAAGCAACTCGAGCAGGAAATTGCAGAACCCGAACGTCGCCGACGTATTGATACCCGTAGTCGTGATGCGCGGATTATTGACAAAAGCATAATAAGAACGGTAAATCAACGCATATGCGTCCAGCAGATACAGCGTTTTTGTAGAATCGGCCATGAAAATAAATTTAGCGTTTAGAGGAACAAATGTAGGAAATTCCAACCTTTTAACCTATTCGATTCTTATACTTTTCCCAGGGGTTTCCCTCATAGAACGGCGTAGCAATTGGAATGTAGCGGCGTATCACTTACGCTCCCGGATGCCGTTGGTCCGCTCCTACATCCCAGTTGACTCGGAGGTGATGGAGGGAAACCCCTGACCATCCTATGGGAAAAGTTTGGGAATTTTTTTGCGGGTTTTAAAAATTGTGTATACTTTTGACCTGTTGAAAACAATACACAAAGTGATGATGAAAGCCCTTTCTTTTGCCGGTTTCTTTTATTACTATTACTTTTTTGGCAAGAAGTAAAGGGCTTTTTATTGGATATATCGATGATAAATATAGAACGGAAGCCCTGGATTTTTCAGGGCTTTTTTATTTCCGTTTTCCTCCGGTGCCACACCGGGGATTTATGAATGAAATGAGATGAAGAAAAAAATTGCCATTCAGGGTGTACACGGGTGCTTTCACGAACAGGCCGCCCGCCTCTATTACGGGGATGATATCGACGTATTGGAATGTCTGAACTTTGAAGAACTGTTCACAGGCATGAACGGACGCAAAGCGGACGCCGCAGTGATGGCCATCGAAAACACGGTGGCCGGAGGATTGCTGCCCAACTATTCCTTATTGCACAAATACGGCACACAGATTAAAGGCGAGGTCTTTTTGCGCATACAGCAGAACTTGATGGCCTTGCCGGGACAACGGATTGAAGACCTCCGGGAAGTGCATTCCCACTACATGGCCATCGCCCAGACCCGGGAATATTTCAATCGCTATCCTCACATCCGCCTGATTGAATCGGAAGACACCGCCAAAAGTGCGGCGGACATCGCCCGCGTCGAACAGAAAGGGGTTGGAGCCATTGCCTCCACGCTGGCGGCGGAACTCTTCGGACTGGAGATACTGGCGGAAAGCATCGAGACCCATAAACAGAACTTCACCCGCTTCCTCATTCTTGACGACCGTTTGACAGTAGCCGAACAGGACATTGACAAAGCCTCCGTCTGCTTCACCATTCCCCACCGCACCGGACGCTTGGCGCAGATTCTGTCCGTATTCTCCTACTACGACCTGAACCTGACCAAAATACAGTCCCTGCCTATCCCCGGAAAAGAATGGCAGTACTTCTTTTACGTCGACCTCAAATTTGAAGACTATGCGCACTATCGCGAAGGAATGAATGCCGTCCAGCCGCTCATGGAGGACTTGCAGATTATGGGAGAATACAAAAGTTGTCAGTGAAACGCTAAAAACAGGAAAATGATTATACAACCAGCCAACCGCACAAAAGGAGTGAGCGAATACTACTTTTCGCGCAAACTCCGGGAAATAGAAGCGATGAACCGCACCGGTGAAAAAGTGATTAACCTCGGCATCGGCTCGCCCGACATGGCTCCCGCCCCCAAGGTGGTGAGGAAACTGGTGGAAGGGGCCGAAAATCCGGACAATCACGCTTATCAAAGCTACAAAGGCATTCCGGAACTCCGGGAAGCTTTTGCCGCCTGGTATCGGAAATACTATCGAGTGGCATTGGACCCGGCAACCGAAATACAGCCATTGGCAGGCTCGAAAGAGGGTATATTGCTCCTGTCGCTGGCATTTCTCAACCGGGGAGACAAAGTGCTGGTACCCAATCCGGGCTACCCTACCTATTCTTCGGCCACCTTGCTGGCGGAAGCGGAAGCCGTGCCTTTTGATTTGAAAGAGGAGAACGGCTGGAAACCCGATTTTGAAGCCCTCGAAGCGATGGATTTGACGGGCGTCAAGATGATGTGGGTAAATTATCCGAATATGCCCACCGGTGCCCGCGCAGATAAGGAACTTTACAAACAATTGGTGGTATTCGGTCTGAAACACCGCATCCTTATTTGCAATGACAACCCCTATAGCTTTATCCTCAACGATGACCATTTGAGTATATTGGAAATCGAAGGTGCCAAAGAGTGTTGCGTGGAACTGAACTCGCTGAGCAAAGCCCACAACATGGCCGGCTGGCGCATCGGCATGATTGCGGGCGACAAAGAGGTGGTGGGGAATCTCCTGAAAGTGAAAAGCAACATGGACTCCGGCATGTTCCGTCCGATGCAGCTGGCGGCAGCCGAAGCGTTGATGCTGAACGACACTTGGTATCAGCAACTGAATGAAGAATATCGTCGCAGGAAACACCTCGCCGGGGAAATCTTCGACGCCTTGGGAGCGGAATACGACCCGGACAGCGGGGGCATGTTCTTGTGGGGAAAAATCGGCAGCCGCTGGGAAAACGGAGAAAAACTGAGCGATGACCTCTTGCAAAAAGCCCGGGTATTCATCACCCCCGGATTTATTTTCGGTAGCAACGGCGAGAACTACATCCGGATATCCTTGTGTGCGAAACGGGAAGTGCTGAAAAAAGCACTCGAACGGATAAAAAAAGCGTTGAATGCGGAACAGCTGAAACATGGCTCATCGTGTTGAATGTAAAAAACGGAAAGAGATGCAAATAGGAATCATAGGAATCGGATTGATAGGCGGGTCGATGGCCATAGACCTGAAAAAACGCGGATTTGCCGACCGGGTGGTCGGGGTGGAAAACAATCGTCTTCATGCCGCGGCAGCGCGGGAAATGGGGCTGGTGGATGAGATTGTTCCGCTCGACGACTGTGTGGCTCAGAGCGACATCATTGTCGTGGCGACACCGGTAAACGCGGCCTTGCGGCTCATACCGGAAATCCTTGATAAAGTCGACACCCAGATTGTCACGGACGTCTGTTCGACCAAAGAGAAAATAAACGAAATTGTGCATTATCATCCGAAACGTAAAAACTTCGTCGCCTCCCATCCTATGGCAGGCACAGAGTATTCGGGACCCTGGGCGGCATTGCCCGGACTTTTTGACGGCAGGGCGGGAATCATCTGCAACGCCGAAGACTCCGACATCCGGGCTGTGGAAATGATAAAGAAAATGTACGATTGCCTCAACATGCGCATCATCTTCATGCGGGTGGCCCACCATGACGTGCATACCGCCTATGTGTCGCATATTTCACACATCACCTCTTTTGCCTTGGCTTTGACCGTGCTCGAAAAAGAGAAAAACGAAAAGAACATTTTCGACCTGGCGTCCGGCGGATTTTCGTCCACTGTCCGTTTGGCAAAAAGCAATGCCGACATGTGGGCGCCGATTTTTTCGCAAAACAAGGAAAACGTACTGACCGTACTGGATACCTATATCGAGAAATTGCAGGAATTTAAAAAACACATCGCGGAATATGACGAAAACGGCGTAAAGGAATTGATACACAACGCCAATAAAATCAAGCGGATTATCCGTTAAATAACAATAAAAATATGGCAGCAACAAAATTGGATTTGGTTAAAGCGGGCGACTGGGGGATATTCTCCGACATGAAAAAACCTTTGGTGATAGCAGGCCCGTGCAGCGCGGAGAGCGAACAACAGCTTTTTGAAACGGCGCGGGCGTTGAAGAACGAAGGCGTGGAAATTCTGAGGGCGGGAATCTGGAAACCCCGTACGCGGCCGAATTGCTTTGAGGGCGTGGGTGCGGAAGGCTTGGGCTGGATGAAAAGGGCGCAACAGGAATTGGGAATGAAAATAGCGACGGAAGTGGCCAACGTCAAGCACGTCTATGAAGCCCTCAAAGCGGGCGTTGACATGTTGTGGATAGGAGCGCGCACGACTGCCAACCCCTTTGCCGTACAGGAACTTGCGGATGCGTTGAGAGGAACGGACATCCCCGTATTGGTGAAAAACCCTGTCAATCCGGACGTCGAACTCTGGGTCGGAGCCTTGGAGCGGCTCAATATGGCCGGATTGAAAAAAATAGGGGTCATACACCGCGGCTTCTCCTCTTATACGAAGGCTAAATACAGAAACATACCTCAATGGCAGCTTCCGATTGAAATCAAGCGGCGCTTCCCCGACATGCTGATGATTTGCGACCCCAGCCACATATCGGGAAAGCGGGAATATATCCGGGAAATCTCGCAGCAAGCTATGGACCTCGGTTTTGACGGCTTGATAATCGAATCGCACATCTGTCCGGAAATCGCGCTGAGCGATGCCGCACAGCAAGTGACGCCGGCTGCTTTGAAAGAAATCCTCGCGAAACTCATTATCCGGAACGTCGATACCGAAAACGTGGAATACAAAGAAAGCATTGATGAATTGAGAAACCGCATCGACCAGTTAGACGACGAATTACTGGAAATCCTGGCACGCCGAATGAAAGTGGCGGAAAAAATCGGACAATACAAAAAACAGAACAACATCACCATCCTGCAGACCGGGCGGTGGGAAAAAATCCTGGAAAAAGTATTCAAAAAAGGGGAAGAACATGGTTTGGACAGTGAATTTATAGAGAAAATATTCACCGCCATCCACCAAGCCTCCATCGACGTCCAGACCCATGTGATGAAGGAATAATAATACCCTGAAGCAAAAACTGCCGGAGCTGTTTCCGGTAGTTTTTGTTTATGATTCTTTTTCTTTCATATCGAAATCAAGTGCATTGTTCATATCCCAATAGTCAAAATCAGATTGGAACAACTTATCTTGAATGATGCGATATTTTTCGAACTCGGTTTCTGCGTGTAATTTGGCTTGCTCTGCTGATATAGTGCCTGAATCAATCAGGATAGGTCTGTCATCGCTATCTAAGAATTTATCTACACGGATAGCCCAATCTTCCATCGTCATCGGAATATGGCGTTTGGCCCTGTCTTCTGCTAAATCAAGAAATGCGTTGACAATTCTTCCCATTGACTCCAGCTCCGCTTCTTTCAAATAGTTTTTGGCTATTGAAACATCCGTTTTTACAATCTTGCCGTCAGGAGCTTTTTCCCACGAAGTAAGCCCCATATGTTCTTTTTCTGCATTGGCTCGTGAGACAATCAATTCAGCAGCAGTATGTCCGTGGACAGCATAATGCATTTTATTCTGCACTTTTTGGAAAAACATGCGGGTTGTGGGAGCATCCCGATTGTAGTCAATACTTGTGGCGTAAATATCAGTCAATTTTTGATAAAAACGACGTTCGCTCAATCGGATTTCTCGGATTTCTGCAAGTAAATGCTCAAAGTAATCCTCATTGATGAATGCCCCATTCTCCATACGTTTTTTATCAATCACATATCCACGTATGGCAAATTGACGGAGGACATAAGTACACCATTGGCGGAATTGGGTTGCTCGTACAGAATTGGCTCGATAACCGACAGAAATGACTGCGTCCAAATTATAATATTTGGTAGCGTAATCTTTGCCGTCGGAAGCAGTTCGTCGGAATTTCCGACAAACTGAATCTTCCTGTAACTCTTGGCTTTGAAAAATATTTTGCAGATGTTCTGCTATCGTTGAACGACTTTTATCAAATAGTATTGCTATGGCATCTTGTGTCAGCCAAAGTGTTTCATCTTGATATAGGACTTCTATTCCTGTTTCCTTGCTTTCTAATTGAAATATAAGAAATTCGGCAGTACTATTATGTATTTGAAATTTCTTGCCCATGACTAAATATATTTCATTTCATGATAACAAACAGTGTAGAATGCTTAAAATTGGCCGGAGTAATATTCTTTATAGGCAAAATTAGGATTTTTATTTGAGTTGCGCTATTTGAACTGTACGGAATTGAAGAAAATCTCCCTTCCTTTCAGGATATATTCCCGGTGGCGGCTTCTTCCTCCGACAGAAAGTTGGTAGACCATATTGTCTCTGAAGATAAAACGCTTGAAATAGGTCATCTCGTAATTATCTTTAATGATGGAATACTCGATTTCCTTGATAAGCATATTGTCGTAAGGGATTGTTTTCTCATCTTTCAGGATGGCGGATTCCATGCCCACGGAAGTCTTGCGCATCTGCTCATAAATAATGGGGGCTGTTTCGTCCGTTATTTGCAACGGACTGTTTGAAAAATCGGAGCAGACCACCCCGAAAACGCACGTCAGATCCTTCGTCTGGTAAACGTGGGAGCGGATGCCGTTGTTTTCCTGGGTCAGGGATTGCACCGTGTTGGGAAACAGAAAAGAAATATGCTCTTGCGTGTCGATTCTTTTCCACAACTCATTGCCGTTTCCGGCAGCGGTGAAAAATGAAAAAATCAAAAGAAGTTTGAAGAGAAACATATCCGGAAATACCTTTATTGCTATTTTTGTAACAAACTTATGGAATTATCTTGATTTATGGAAATCGCCGGAAAGAAAATAGGAGACAGGCCGCTGATACTGGCACCGATGGAAGACGTGACGAATCCCCCGTTCCGCAAATTTTGCAAAAAATACGGGGCGGACTGGCTCTATTCCGAATTCGTTTCGGCCGATGCGCTGGTGAGGTCGGTCAACAAATCGTTGAAAAAACTGACCATTGATGAGGCGGAACGTCCGGTGACCATCCAGATTTACGGGAGATACATCGACTCGATGGTGGAAGCGGCGAAAATCGTCGAAGAAGTGCAGCCCGACTTCATTGACCTGAATTTCGGTTGTCCGGTGAAACGCGTGGCGCAGAAAGGAGCGGGGGCGGGAATGCTGAAAGACATCCCCCTGATGGTGGAGATGACCCGGCAAATTGTGAATGCCGTTAAAATCCCCGTAACGGCGAAAACTCGTCTCGGCTGGGATTGCGAAAACATCATCATCGAAGACATTGCCGAACGCCTGCAGGACGTCGGCATCCAGGCCTTGGCGATACACGGGCGTACCCGCTCGCAGATGTATACCGGTGAAGCCGACTGGGAGCCTATTGCCCGGGTGAAAAGCAACCCCCGGATAAAAATACCTATACTCGGCAACGGCGACATCACCTCTCCCGAAAAAGCCAAAGAAGCCTTTGACAAATACGGCGTCGACGGCGTCATGATAGGCCGGGCGACTATTGGCAAGCCCTGGATATTCCGCCAGATAAAACACTACTTCGAAACGGGCGAACTGCTGCCTGATCTTACCGTGGCCGAACAGATTGAAATCATCAAAGAGCAAATCCTCCTCTCCGTCGAGTGGATAGACGAAATCCGCGGCTTACTCCACATGCGCCGCCACATGGCCGCCATGTTCAAAGGCCTGCCTCACTTCCGTGACCTCCGCATCCGCATGCTCCAGGCTCCCGACCTCCGCACCCTCTGGCAAGTCTTCGATGAAATCCAGGAAAGATACGGAGAAAATAATGCCGATTGAGGAAATGAAATCGTGCCGATTGGGGAAATACAGTTTTTCACTAAGTGAATGATCTAAACACCATGGGACTTCTTTTTGAAACATTATGTGTGAGGGATTTACGGGTTTTTGCTGATGCGTTGGACGGACAGGTGTATCATTTCAGGGATAAGACAGGATTGGAATGTGATGCTGTGGTGCACTTGCGTAACGGTCATTTCGGACTGATAGAAATAAAACTGGGGGGAGACAAAGGAATTGAAGAAGGAGCGGAAAACCTTAAGTTGTTGGCGAAGAGGATAGATACGAGTCGTATGAAATCTCCTTCGTTTTTGATGGTGCTTACAGCGACAGGAAAATTTGCTTATCGTCGTGAGGATGGTGTGTATGTTGTCCCAATAGGCTGCCTTAAGGACTGATGAAGATAAATTGGACTCCGCACCCTCTGGCAAGTCTTCGACGAAATCCAGGAAAGATACGGAGAAAATAATGCCGACAGAGGAAATGCAGTTTTTCACTACCCTATTTAGTAGCGTTCCCAGAATTCAATGGGTAAATAGACGTTTTCAATTTCTGTGCATTTTTTGAATAACGGAGCGATTTCCGCTACGGTAAAGCCTGCTATGCCGCAGCCGATTTTGGTCACGAGAAATTTCAACTCCCGGTGGGATTGGGCAAATTCGATAAATTCATCCACATAGGGTTTGATGGTTTCAATGCCGCCCTGCATGGTCGGGATGGCATAGCATTGACCTTGCAATCCGACGCCTTGTCCATATACCGCACCGAAATCTTCCCGGGCGATTCTGGCAGCCCCGCTATCGTGATGCCCCTCCAGATTGCTTGCAAAAACAAAAACTTCCGAATCTGCTAACGTCTTGATATATTCTGGGGAAACTCTTTCGATATGATTCATTGGAAGTATGTATTCTTTTTCAGTAGAATTACTACAGCGTTTGTTGTTATTTCTATGAAACCACTTGAACATATCATTCAGCTTAAAATGCGCTATTGGGGTTATGTAATCAGAAGAAATAGTTTTGTTTTAATCATTATCTAGGTCTCATTATGCAGGTCATCAATCATTTTTCTAATGACTTGAAGTAATTGTGGAACATCTTGTTTGCAAATTCTAAAAATTTCATCCGCATCAATATCAAAATAATGATGAACAATGACATCACGAATACCCATGACATTTTTCCATGGTATTTCTGGATAATTTATTAATAATTTTTTATCTGTGATTTTATCTAAGTTTTTAACACTTTCACCGATAGCAGTTAGTTTCATGCAAATACTATCAAGTTTCATCGTGCCGCTTTCTGTTAGTAGAAAATCATTGACATTATGAATATTCGAACATCTTTTAAGAATTTGTTCCAAAGAATCACAAATCAATTGTAGAGTATGAAAAGTTATTAACATATCAGACATAGATGCCATCTTTTAAAATTCTGTCTCGCAAAAATGAGTCCATAGAATGTCGTAATCGAACGATATCTACAGAGCAGTCTAATAAACTTTCCAATTCTTGTTTAATGCCTGACAGAGCAAAAAAACCGCGTAATTCACCTTCTATGTATATATCGAGATCACTTGAATCCGTTTGTTCTCCTCTTGCTACCGAACCGAATATTCCCATACGTGAGATTCCATATTTGAGGGCATTTTCCTGCATGTAGTTTCGTAATAGGGGAATATAGTCTGCAAGTGTTTTCATTATTTCATATTTGTTTCTACAAATATAAAGTTTTCATAGTGAAAATGATTGTGAATTTTGAAATAATTTCGGGAAGCAATGTATCATTTCCCCTGTAACGCCTTGCAACTTCCGTAGAAACACAGGCACACAGCGTAGGTTCAACTAAACTCCGGCTATGGTTGCGCTATTCGGAGATAGTTGAACCATAGCCGGAGAATAGCACAACCATAGTCCAACCCCTGTCTTTCCTATGCGTTTTGTGGGTGCTTTTCTTTAGGATGTGCTGTTTTATTTTATGTCAGTCGATGTTCCAATAGGCTGACGGGTCGCCGTCGAATATGGTGTCGATGTCGTCATCGCTGTAGCCTTCTACTTCTTGAGCCCAAGAACCTGCGTATTTTTCATATGTGGGACGTTCAAAGTGTTCGTCAATATTGTTATCTATGTCGGAGTTTTCATCGTCGTCTGTTTCATGATGGACAGCGGCTAAAAAGTCTATAGAAAGAATGAAATCCGGAAATAAAGTTTTTATTTCGGAGAGGGCATTCTCGCTGATTTGAAATCGGGGAATATTGTTTGCACACCAATATAGGTATGACGGTTCTCTTTCTAAAACATCGCTCATAGATTCGTTTTTATGTTTGCCAAAATCAAATGTGTCGGCTATTGACGTAAAAGTGTAGTGTGGCATGTTGATTATGAATTATGGTATGAGAACCAGGGTCCACGGGTCGGCGATGCAGTAATCTATTTTTCCCGTTACAGAATTTTCGTAAACACACAGGCAATAAAATTCTTTGGCAATGGCAATGGGATTTTCAGTGTCTGTGGGGTTTCTGTAAAATATGATGTCTTTATTTTCTGGATGATAGATGGTTTCGTTTTCTTTGAATTCAAATTGCGGAGATGCATTGGCTTTGGTCAAGTCTAATTTGTTATCTTTGAAATAATCGGGTAATCGCAGATTGTTTGTGACTGGAATTGTATTTGTGTTTCCAGATACTTGAATTTTTTTTGCTATCGGATATAAAGTGTAAGTAGCGGTTTTTCCGTACAAATTTTTTTGAAGAGGATTCAGAACTCTTATTTTATCGGCAACGACGTCAAAATTAAAAAGGTCAAGTGAAGTGTCACATATTGCTAATATATTGGCATCAAAAGCAACCGGAATGAATCCTCTTAGCTCCATTTTCTTGTTAAAATTCTGAACGTTTAATCCACTGATGAGTGTTTTTTTGTCTTTTAATGAATCTGATAATAGTTTTAATTGTCTATCCATGGTGTTTTATAAATTAGAAAAAAATAAAGGGAGTTGGTTTGTACGTTTGAAGTAGGTGTAAATGGTGTCGAAATATTTTTCGAAATATTTTGTATATGTTATCGTTTTATGTTCATCTTTTGGTTTTTCTTGGAGAACTTGGGTATAGGCTGTTGGTATTAATGGGATGACTTTTGTAAAAATGGAGATTAGAATATCTTTAAAAACAGGAATTTCGCTTAGTTTCTGTGCTTCCAGTTCATTTAATAGTTCATGGCTTTTTCGGGCAAGATGCAATACGCTTAACGGCTCTTTCCAATCGGTTTGCGGAGGAAGCCATGGATATTTGCGCACGGTGATTTTTTCAGGATGTGACAGTGCGTCATAAAGGGGTTTTAATTCGTTGTGGATTTCGGTACAATACCAGGAATCTTTATGATTGTATACGTTTATGATTTGATTAAATAGTTCCTCCCAATTTTGCGATGTAGGATTTACCTTGAAATAAGACAAATTGTAATTGAGGCAGTCCCACCAATTGTGAAAATTCAGTAGGGGTTCATCATTGTACCATATGGAAGCCCGTAGATAGGCCGTGTTTCCATAGCTGAAATTGCTTTCGATTTTTATACAGAAATTTGTTTCAGGTATTGAAAATTGTGGGCGGTTGTGGTTATAGCCTTTTTCGTCATGGGATCTGAACAACGCAAAGGGACTGCTTGAAGAACCTATGTACAGGTTGTCTTTTGCTTTGTTGTAACATAATGCGAGGCTCATGTTTTATAGTTTTTGTTCTCCCGGCTGAATGGCCGGGAGAACGGGGTTAGTTAGTTGTTGTCGGTGTCGGCGGGTGGGGTTTGGGAGCACTCTCCTTCCAGAAATTTTCGTTTTATAGGGTTATATCCACAGTTGGCAATATAGAATGTACCAATCATATTTTGAACTACATTTTGAAGAATACAAAAATCGTAGAGGGCTGGACAGTTGGTAATTGAAATTTCGTTAAGTGTTTCAATTTTGCCAAGTGCATATATGTTGTTTAATTGTTGGCAATTGGCAATAGTTAATTCTTTGCTTCCAATGTTTTTCAGATTATCTAATCCTTCGAAGGAAGTTAACGATGACATACCGATAGCTTTAAATTTTTTTGTGATATTGGTTAGACTTTCTAAATTTTTAAATGATTCTACATTAGGATTATGGACTTCAAAATTTCCCCCAATACTAGCTAAGGCATTTAACCCTTTAAAAGAATGTACATTATCTATTTTAAGATTTCCTCCAATGGTTGTAAGACATTCTAATCCTTCTAGAGATGTTATTGATTTGGAGTCTGTATCAATTTCAAAGTCTTTGCCAATACTTTTTAATCCATCTAATCCCTTAAATGAGGTTAAAGAGGAGTAAGGAGATATACTTATTTTTAAATTTCCATTGATTGTTTTTAAATTTTCCAATCCTTCAAAAGATTTTAATAGCGAAGCTTCTGATAATGCTGATACTTCAAAGTCCCCATTGATATTTTTTAAGTTATTTAATCCTTGGAAGGATGTTAAAGAAGTTAAAGAATTTCCATTAGCATTTATTTTGAAATTCCCTCCAATATTTTCTAAGTTTTCTAATCCATTGAATGATTTTAATGTATTTAAAATTGATGAATTTCTCGTTGCCTTTGTGATTATTTCGAAATTTTCCCCAATACTTTTTAGATTATTTAATCCTTGGAAAGATGTTAAAGAAGTTAAAGAGTTTTGCCTAGGACTATCAGCATTTATTTTGAAATTTCCTCCAATATTTTCTAGATTTTCCAATCCTTCGAAAGATTTCAATGAATTTAAACTTTCTGATTTCCCGTTTATTTCAAAATCTCCTCCGATATTTTTTAGATTGTTCAATCCTTGAAAAGAACTTATGGTGTTTAAAGGAGAGTCGGAATCATTTATTTTGAAATTTCCTCCGATGTTTTCTAAATTTTCCAAACCTTCAAATGAATTTAAACAAAGTGGATTATAATTAGTGGATTCTATTTCGAAATTACCTTCAATGCTCTTTAATCCATTTAATCCTTCAAATGAGGTTAGAAATTTTAAATAAGAAACCTTAAAATCACCTTTGATAATTTCAAGATTTTCCAAGCCTTCAAAATATTTCACATTGCTTGCATCTATCTCAAAATTTCCTCCAATACTTTTTAGTCCTTTTAATCCTTCAAATGTGATTAATGAGGGTAAATAGACTGACATAGAACCTTCAATTGTTTCAAGATTTTCCAAGCCTTCAAAATATTTTACATTGCTTGCAGTTATCTTAAAATTTCCTCCAATACTTTTTAGTCTTTTTAATCCATTGAATGAGGTTATGGAATAGGAGTCTGAGGCCATTGAATTTACCTGATAAGAGGTCATTATAAATGAACCTCCAATAATCGTAAGGTTGTCTAATCCTTCGAAAGATGTTAGTGTGACAAGGCCCTTATTCCCATTTTCAAGATGAAAATCTCCACCGACGCTTTTTAGATTGTTTAATCCTTGGAAAGAGCTTAAAGAAGTTAAAGAGTTTGGGCCATAGTTGTTGCTTTCAGAATGAATAATAAGGTTACCTTCGATTGTTTGTAAATTCTCTAGCCCATCAAAGGACTTTAAAGCAGTTAGAGATTTATAATATTCGTAATAATCATAAGAAGAAGGTGTTGTTGATATTATTTTAAAGTCACCGCCAATATATTTTAAAGCGTTTAATCCTTTGAATGAATTCAAAGAATTCAAAGAATAGCTTGCATATATTTCGAAATTTCCTCCGATGGTACTTAAATTTTCTAATCCTTCGAATGATGTTAGAGCATTAAATCTATGTTCATCATCAGTATCGATTTTAAAATTTCCTCCAATGCTTTTTAAATTATTTAATCCTTTGAAAGAAGTTATAGAATCTAACTGATGTGAGTATAGATGAGGTTCTATTGTGAAATTTCCTCCAATACTTTCAAGTTTCTCTAATCCTTCAAATGATTTAAAGGCAATGATTGTCCAATATTCAGTGTTTTTAATTTCAAAATTTCCGCCAATACTTTTTAAATTGTTTAATCCTTTAAAGGAGCTAACTCCACTTTGGATAATTAAGTTGCCAGTTATGTCAGTTAAATTACATAAACCTTCCAAATTAGAAGGGCCATCAATGATAATATCGCCTTCAACTTTGGTATATCCAGCTGTTTTGAAATCAATAATATCTTGTTCATACTCTAATATTATATTAGAGGAAATGATTGAAGGTTTTGTTGGAATTTCGGGTTCATCGGGTTCGTCAATGCCTTTGTCATCGCTTCCGCAGCTCATGCAGAGAGAGCAAGAGAGTGCGAGCAGGAGGTGAAATAGTTGTTTCATCGCTGTTATTTTTTTGCACCTCAAATCCCCGGAAGGTGGTGAATATAAAAAAGAAAGCGTGGGATCTGTTAGTTTTATCTCGACTGAGGATCTCGACTTCCTACTCTATTGATAAAACGACGTCCCACGCCAGCCGGGATATATGACCGTAGAGGTATATATGGCGAGCGAGAGCGTTTGTACCATTTATCCCAATAGAGTGAAATTGTCGAGATTTCGTCGAAGGATAAAGCTAAACGCTTTAAAAAACAATATGTCTGTTGTTACGCTTTGTAAACAACGGAACAAATGTATTAAAATTCCGGGATTATGCAAACAGAGCAGGGGGGAGAAGCTGTGAAAGTGGCGTAGGGAGGAAAAGAAGGTGGTGGAAAGGTGCTGATGTGGCCGCTTGTGAGTTTTCTGAACATGAATTTATTTGTGTTCGACATGTTAATCTAATATGTATTACTCTGTGTGATGGTCGTGTTGCTATTATTTGTATGTATAATTAAACATATTGAATGTAATTTTGATACTTAAAACGATGTTGTTTGATGTTTTTGTAAATTTTAAAATACTGATTTTCAGTATTTTAAAATAAATTTATAAAATAATTTACAAATTTCTTTGAGTGAAATGATTTTTGTATTTACCTTTGTGTTGTAAAGTAAAATGTATAGTCATAGTTACTTTAAATGTGATGCAGTGACTTTAATAATAATTATAATAATATTAATGATGATAAAACAGGAGGAGATGATATGGTTGTAATAAAGGATGGTTGTTTGAAAGGAGCTAAAGGTGTTTTTGGTGATTTAGTTGTGTATCAGCTTGGAGGACAAACGGTGGTTCGAAGAAGGGGAGAGAGGGGGAAGCAGGTTTTTTCGGAGGGTCAGCGGGCGCAGCAGGTGCGGATGTCGGCGGTGGCGTTTTTGTGGAAAGCGGTGAGGGCGGCAGGGTTGGATAAGGCCTGGTGCGGGGCGATGAAAGGGCTGCCGAAAACGGGGTATAATGAGTTTGTGCGGGTGAATGTGGCGATTTTCAGGAAAAGGGGGTGTATCGGTGATTTTGAGAAGTTGCAGTTGACGGCGGGGCCTCTTTTGTTGCCGAATGACCTGAAGTTGGGCAGGGATGAGGACGGAGGATGGGAGATGAGGTGGGACTGCAGGGGGTGTCATCCGAGTATGAATGCCGATGACCGGATAGGGGTGGCGTTGATGAAGCGGGAGGATGTGTTTACTGTTAAAGTATTAGATATAGGAGATTGCCGGAGACGGCATGGAGGTGTGAAGATCCGTCTTCCGCCGGCATTGTCCGAATTTACTCATCTGTTTTGCTATGTCTGCTCGGATTCAGGTGAGTTGTTTTCAGGTAGCAGACATTTTTGTTTAATGCCAAAAATATAATATTATGGCTATTTTTAATTCTACTGCATTCAGTAGATTATCCAAATCATTTGGAAATCTGACGACGTGTAGGACAAAGGGTATCAATATTGTAAAAGAGAAAGTTACCCAAGTGTTTAACCCCCGTACGCTTGCCCAGCGGAAGCAGCGTCTTCGGATGAAGAGGCTGGTGGGGTTGTGCAGTGTGTATGATCCGGTGCTGGGACTGGGATTTCCCGGCAGGCCTGCGAATTATACGCCGGACAATATGTTTGTGAAGTTGAACCAGCAGGCTGTGGTGGTGAGTGATGAGCTGGAGGTGACGGTGAATTATGACCGGATGCTTGTATCTGCCGGTAACCGTCGTTTGCCGGAGGTGAGGATGTCGGTCGATGAGACGGGAAGCCAATTGACGTTTACGCATGAGGCGGAGGAGTTTATGAGGCATGCGGCGGATGATGATTGTCTGTATGCGGCCGTGTTGGAGGAAAAGAAACTGAAGTTGCGGGTTTTCGTTTTGAATGAGCGTAAGGATACGGAGGCTGCTGTGGTGGATTTACCGCCGGGCTGGGAGGTGGATGCGCTGTGTGTGTATGTGTTTGTGTTGTCGAAGGATGGGAAAAGCGCTTCCGCTTCGCAGTGTGTGAAGAAGAGTTGAGAGGGGATTTTTTAGATTAAGTTCGGGTTAAAAACGCATAATACGAAAAATCGTACTATATTTGTATGGTTCAAATACGGAAAGGATATGAAAACAACAATACTGACAGAAGAGGAATATGACCTGATTATGGCTATTCGGAATTATAAGAAATCATATCCTGACGGCTATCCGGAGATACTATGGTATATTGAAAGATTATTTAATGAGTTACTGGATTGTGAGGAAGAGAAGTAAATAAAGAGTAAATGATATGGAAATAGTAATGAATCAAACAAAGGAGGTTGTTTCTATGAAAAAACAACTGGCAGATTTGTTAGTAGCGATTTCGTGGGCGGATTTAGCCCGGACTTATTTTGGGAAGTCAAGTTCCTGGCTCTATCATAAAATGGACGGAGTGGATGGGAATGGAAAACCGACGGCTTTCACAGTGGAGGAGACTGAAATTTTAAAAGGAGCTTTGGTTGATCTTTCGGAGCGAATACGCCGTGCTGCAGATTCGATTTGAGGGGAAGATTTGTCCGTAGTATCTGAAGGGATACATTTGATGCTGTCGGTTAATTCGCTTAGCTTTAGTTTTTTCCCAGAGGATAGATGTGGGGCGTAGAATGAACACCCCTTCCGAACAGTTGGGCGGAAGGGGTGTTTTGTATTAAAGTGTTCTGATGGCTTTGTCAAGCCGTTTCAGTGTTTCTTCTTTGCCAAGGATTTCGATGATGTCGTACATGTGGGGTCCTTTGGCAGCCCCGACGATTGCCACGCGGAAGGGGTTCATGACTTTCCCGAATCCGAGTTCTTTTTCGTTGATCCAGCCGGAGATGATTTTGTCGGTGTTTGCAAACGAATAATCGTCGATTTCGCTTAAGATGCGGTAGAGTTCTTTCATGACCGGTACGGATTCTTCTTTCCAGTATTTTTTGACGTCTTTTTCGACGTAGGTTTCTGGTGTCTGGAAGAAGAAGAGGCTGTCGTTGTAGATGTCACTGACGAAGTTGGCGCGTTCTTTCATGAGTCCGCAGATTTTTTCCAGTTTTTCCTGTTCGCATTCCAGTCCGTTGGCGTGCAGGATGCCGGCGAGCAGCCCTGCAATTTCCGCATCGGGTTTGGCGATGAGGTATTTGTGGTTGAACCATTTGGCTTTTTCCGGGTCGAAGCGGGAGCCGGCTTTGTGTACTCTTTCGAGGGAGAAGGCTTCACACAGTTCGTCGATGGTGAATATTTCTTTGTCGGTGCCGTCGTTCCAGCCCAAGAGCGCCAGCATGTTGATGAAGGCTTCGGGGAAGTAGCCGTCTTCTTTGTAGCCGTGCCATTTTTCGCCAGTTTCGGGATCGGTGAATTCCATGGGGAATACGGGGAATCCCATTTTGTTGCCGTCCCGTTTGCTTAGTTTGCCGTTGCCTACCGGTTTTAGAATAAGGGGCAAGTGGGCGAATTGAGGCATAGTGTCTTCCCAGCCGAAGGCTCTGTAAAGCAGGACATGGAGAGGCAGGGAGGGCAGCCATTCTTCACCCCGGATGACGTGGGTGATTTTCATCAGGTGGTCGTCTACGATGTTTGCCAGGTGGTAGGTGGGCATCCCGTCGGATTTGAACAGTACTTTGTCGTCCAGAATGGCGGTGTTGAAACGTACTTCGCCCCGGATGATGTCGTTTAAAAGGAGCTCTTCGCAGTCGGGCATTTTAAACCGGATTACGTAGGGAATGCCTGATTCCAGCAGCTGTTTTGTCTCTTCGGGCGACAGGTTGAGCGAGTTTTTCAAGTGGCGGCGGCTTTGGGCGTTGTATATGAAGGTTTCGCCCCGGCTTTCGCATTCTTTTCTCTGCCTGTCGAGTTCTTCGGAGGAATCGAATGAGTAGTAGGCGTGGCCGCTTCCAACCAATTGCAGGGCATATTGCCTGTATAGTTCTTTTCTTTCACTCTGACGGTAAGGGCCGCAGTCGCCACCGACTCCGACTCCTTCGTCAACGTGCAGGCCGCACCATTTCAATGAGTCGATGATGTATTGTTCCGCTCCGGGCACGTAGCGGGTCTGGTCGGTGTCTTCGATGCGAAGCAGAAAATCGCCGTGATGACGGCGGGCAAACAAGTAATTGAAAAGAGCGGTTCTTACGCCTCCGAGGTGGAGGGCTCCGGTGGGACTGGGAGCGAACCTGACTCTGACTTTTCTTTCCATCGTAAATGAGTTTTGGGTTATTCTTGATTGTTCAATATATTCTGAAACAGTGTTTTGGCATATTCGATGCCTTTTTTTATGGCGGTGTCTTTGGATGTGATGCCGCTTAGAATGGGTTCGGCGTGATTAAAGGGGTTGCGCGGGTCGTCTGTGAGCAGATAGACGGTGTATTTGCCGTTTTTTCCGTTTTTGGTTTTGCTGACCAATCCGAACCAGACGTCTATGGAGCGCTCTTTTAAGTAAATGGTTCGTTTGACTTTGTACATTTTACGACCGTTTTTCCGGGTTATTTTTAAAGTTCATGACCGAGATGGCAAGGACGAGACAAAACATGGCTCCCACATTTAGATAGACCCCTGTCCTGTCAGGGGTGGCCATCAGGGTGAGTACACTCGAAATCATAATCAGAAATGCGGAGAGCAGGATGAGTAATTTTGCGGCTTTCATGTGGCGAATAGTTTTGTTTTTAGTAAATATTAAAATTCGTCGCCTTTATTTTGCAGTGTCTTGCGTATTTATACTGTTTTTAACAGGATTGGCATAGATTTCCAGGAAAATGTTGTTGAGAAGCGATCGGTTTCCTTCAATCCGGTCGATTTTCTGCATCATGGTCTGGATGAAGTGTTCTTTTTCTTTTTCATTGTAAAGATGAGAAAATTTGTTGCCTGAATGCGCAAGGTCGTAGGCGATGTAGTTGTTGGGCCATAGTTTGAAGTTCCGGTGTATTTTGGCGTCTATGAGACGGGCCAATGCTTCCAGGCGGTCGCCGTTGGAGGGTAGTCCGGCAATTTCATCCAGTTCTTTGTCAATGGGTTTGTCGATTGTGAAATTGATTCTTCCTTTGTAAGTTGCCAGCCCCGTTTTCATGCTTTTCATGTCTTCTTCCGGGGTCTTGGTGTATTCGCTTACTGTGCGTGTATATAATTCATTTGTTTTCAGGTCGTCGCACGGTTCCCATTCGTAGGAAATGGCCACAGGAACGATGCGCAGTTCCCGGAAGTTTTCCACAAAATCTTTTGCTCCGGTCATTTTGAACATTTTCAGAAGACTGGGTTGGGTTTTGTCGTCACCGTTTTTGGTTCTTCCTTCGCGTTGGGCTATCCAAACGGAATTGTGTCTTTCCCGCAATGTTTCCCGGATGTATTTGGAGCGCAGGGCGGAACTTACTATCATTTCCCGAACCGGGATGTCCCGTTCGATAACAAAGCAGGAGTTGAGTTTTACCAAATCCGTGACCCATTCGTTTACCAGCAGGTTGCTTCCGATGGCAGCCTGTGTGTATTTGAAGCCGTTTTTTCTCAGAATCAGGTTGAGAATGGCGGAATCCAGAATGATGTCCCGGTGGTTGGAGATGAAAAGATAGGATGTTTCCGGCGTAAGGTTTTCGAGTCCCTGTACGGAGACGCCGTCGGAGGTATTTTTGATGACAGCTTCCATCGCCGGGCCGAAAAAGTAGTTTTGAAAGTCATCCCGATCATGTACCTGAGTCAGTGCATTCGCGATGCTATCCTTTTCCATCTGTGTGAGTTGGGTGAAAACGGATAAAAAATCTTCAGACGTGCTTAATCTCTGTGTGGCTTTTTCAATTTCGCCGTTCACGTAAGGCCTGATGCTGTTGAATTCGGAATCCGATGTCATATTTTTTTATTTTGTCGCAAAGATAACAAAATTTCTTATTTCCTTTCCGTTTTTCCGGGGTACTCGTTTAATGCGACCGCCAGTGTCTCTATGGCTTTTTTCAATTCACTCTTTTTTAGTACGTAGGCAATCCTTACTTCATTTTTGCCCAAGCCGGGGGTGTGATAAAAACCGCTGGCGGGAGCAAGCATTACGGTTTGGTGGTTGTATTCGAATTCTTCGAGCAGCCATTGGCAGAATTTGTCCGCATCATCGACGGGGAGCCGGACGATGGAGTAGAAAGCGCCTTTGGGGAGCGGGCAAATGACGCCGGGGATTTTGTTGAGCGCTTCTACCATGAAGTCTCTGCGTTCCACGTATTCCCGGTGGACCCGTGCAAAGTATTCGTCGGTTGTATCGAGCGATGCTTCTGCCGCTATTTGTCCGAGGGCCGGAGGACACAGACGGGCCATTCCGAATTTCAGGGCGGCAGCCAAGACGTTTTTGTTGCGGGTGATGAGCGCTCCGACCCGAATGCCGCATTCGCTGTAGCGTTTGGACATGGAGTCGAAAAGAATCGTGTTTTGTTCGATGCCTTGGAGGTTCATGACCGAATGGTGTTGAAGTCCGTCATAGCAATATCGTCTGTAGACCTCGTCCGAATACAAATAGATGTCGTGTTTTTTGACAATCTTCGCGAGGGCTTCCAATTCTTCTTTTGAGTAGAGGTAACCTGTTGGGTTGTTGGGGTTTATGATGACGATTCCTTTTGTTTTCGGTGTGATTTTCTTTTCGATTTCACTGACGGGAGGCAGGGCGAAGTTGTTTTCGATGGTTGAGGTGACTGTTTTGACGGTGGCACCGGCCATGAGGGCGAATGCCGTGTAGTTGGCGTAAAAAGGTTCGGGGATGATGATTTCGTCGCCTTCATTGAGTGTGCTGAGAAAAGCGAAAAGAATCGCTTCGGAACCTCCTGTCGTGATGAGTACGTCTTCTTCGTTTATGCTGATTCCTAAATGCCGGTAGTAGCTGCAGAGTTTGGTTTTCAGGGTGTTGTTTCCGTCCGACGGAGTGTATTCGATTACGTTCAGCCGCATGTTTCGTACGGCTTCCAGGGCTATGGACGGGGTTTCAATATCGGGTTGTCCGATATTGAGATGATATACTTTTATTCCTCTGCTTTTGGCTTGATTGGCGTAGGGAACCAGTTTTCTGATGGGGGAGGCCGGGAGGGTTTTACCTTTTTCTGAAATCTGTGGCATGTTTTTATAAGTTTGAGTGGTTAGACATTTTTGCAATTGTCAAGATACGAAAAAACGGTGAATTATTTACAAAGAGAGGAAGATTTTAAAGAATGCAGATGGAGTGGTAGCGTATATTGTATAAATTTAATAAAAATTACACTATTCGCACTAATCTCCCGCCAGACATTTTAATTTTTCCGGATTGAGAAGTTTGATTTTTCTTCCTTTGGCTTCGACAAGTCCTTCGGTTTTGTATTCCGAGAGCAGGCGGATAAGTGTTTCGGTGGCTGTACCGACAAAGTTACTCAGGTCTTCGCGGGAGATAGCGAGTTTCAACGTGCCGTCTGGTTCTATGCCGAAGTCGTGGGCAATCAACAGCAGTATTTCGGCGAGACGTTCTTTTACCGATTTTTGGGCGATGTCTTTGATGTAGCGGTTGGATTCACCTAATTCTTTGCAGGCGATTTGCATCAGTTCGTAAGCGAATTCGGCATTGTTGCGGATTTCCTGAAAAAGGACTGTGTCGGGAATGAAGCAGAGTATGCTGTCGGAAAGGGTTTCCACAGAGGTACAGGCTGTTTCTTTCAGGATTACGGAACGGAATCCGAAGATGTCCCCTTCTTTTTCGAATTTGATGATTTGTTCTTTTCCTTCGTTGCCTGTCTGGTATATTTTGACGATTCCCTCATATACGAAATAGCAGCCTTTCATGGGGGTGCCCTCGGAGTATATCAGTGTTCCTTTTTTGTATGCTTTTACGCAATCGGGCAAAAATAGCGGTGCCGGATCAGAGATTGTTTTAAAGGTTTCCCTGAATTTCCGTTTGCATGTTTCCGCATCGGGTAGTGTTATTTCGCCTTTCATTTGTTTTTCTCTTGTGCTGGAAGTCCGGTTTTAGCCCAATAATTCACAGATTTTCCGGTATATGTCTTCTTGGTCAAATCCGCATTCCGCACGCAGTTGTTGGGTGGTGCCGTGTTCGACAAACCGGTCGGGGATGCCCATTTTTACAATCGTGGCCCGGTGGCCGTGGGTTGCCATGTATTCTGTCACCGCATCCCCCAGTCCTCCGGTGATGCAGCCGTCTTCCAGCGTAATCACGTGTTTGTGCTTTTGGAAAATTTCTTCCAGCAGTTTTTCGTCAATGGGTTTTAGAAACCGCATGTCATAGAGTGATACGGTTCCTTCCGGGAATTTTTTGATGGCTTCCCATGCCGTGTTGCCGATGGCTCCGATGGAGACGACGGCTATTTTTTCACCCTGGCAGATGCATTGTCCTTTTCCGATTTCAAGTTCTTTGAAGGGTGTCTGCCATTTTTCCATGTATCCGCATCCGCGGGGATAACGGATGGCGAAAGGACCTTTGCCGGGCAGTTGGGCGGTGTACATCATGTTGCGCAGTTCTTCCTCATTCAGAGGTGCGGCAATGGTCATATTGGGGATGCATCGCAGATAGGCAAGGTCAAAAGCCCCGTGGTGGGTAGCTCCGTCCGCCCCGACTAATCCGGCGCGGTCCAGACAGAATACTACGTTCAGGTTTTGCAGGGCTACGTCGTGGATTATCTGGTCGTAAGCCCGTTGCATGAAGGAGGAATATATGTTGCAAAAGGGAATAAATCCCTTGGCGGCGAGTCCTGCTGAAAAGGTAACGGCATGCTGTTCGGCGATACCAACGTCGAAGCAGCGTTCCGGCATTTCTTTCATCATGATATTTAAGGAGCATCCGGTGGGCATAGCAGGGGTGATTCCAACGATTTTTTTGTTGTCCTTCGCAAGCTCCAGGAGGGTGTTTCCGAAAACATCCTGAAATTTTGGTGCCGGCGAGGATTTTTTTTCGTGAATCAGTTCTCCGGTGACTTTGTTGTATTTGCCCGGTGCATGCCATGTTGTCTGGTCCGCTTCGGCTTGTTTGAAGCCTTTGCCTTTTTTGGTGATGCAGTGGAGGACTTTGGGGCCTTTGATTTTTTGCAGGTCCCGTAATAGTTTTACCAAATGGTTTACGTCGTGTCCGTCTACCGGGCCGAAGTAGCGCAGCCCCATGGCTTCAAACAGGTTGCTGCGTTTGAGCAACATGGATTTTATGCTGTTGTCGATGTTCTGGACGAAGTTGCGCATTTTGGGCGTGATGCGGTTGAATTTGCCCAGCATGTTCCAGACGTCGTTTTTGATTTTGTTGTAGGTCTGGGAGGTGGAGATGTCCAGCAAGTATTGACTTAATCCGCCTGTATTGGGGTCGATGGCCATGTTGTTATCGTTGAGGATAACCAGGAGATTGGCGTTGTGGATGCCGGCGTTGTTGAGGGCTTCAAATGCCATGCCGCCCGTCATAGAGCCGTCGCCGATGATGGCTACGGACTGGCGGTCTTCTTCCCCGTTGATTTTTGCGGCTAGAGCCATGCCTAAAGCTGCTGAAATGGAGGTGGAGGAGTGACCGGTGCCGAATGCGTCGTATTCGCTTTCCGCCATTTTGGGGAAACCGCTGATGCCGCCGTACAGTCGTTTGTTTTTGAATTGTTCTTTTCTGCCTGTGAGGATTTTGTGTGCGTAGCATTGGTGTCCCACGTCCCAGATTAGGTTGTCGTAAGGCGTGTTGAGGGCATAGTGCAGGGCGACCGTGAGTTCGACGACTCCCAGGCTTGCGCCGAGATGTCCGGGGTTTTCGGCGCAGTCGTCTATGATTTTCCGGCGCACTTCCTGACAAACTTCTGTCAGTTCATTTTCCGGAATTTTTCTTAAATCTTCCGGTGTATTTATCGCATCTAATATCATATATCCGTTAGAAATATAAACCACGGCTCGTGCCTGACGCTTTATTTTTCATATACAAGTGTTCCAATGGCTTCACCATTCATCACTTTTTTCAGGTTGCCTTCCACGTCCATATTGAAAACAAGGATGGGCAGATGGTTTTCCTTGCACATGGTGGTTGCGGTCAGGTCCATCACTTTTAGTCCTTTGTTGTAGATTTCGTCGTATGTGATTTTGTCAAATTTCACGGCTGTCGGGTCTTTTTCGGGGTCGGCGGTATAGATTCCGTCCACCCGGGTGCCTTTCAGCATTACGTCTGCTTCAATTTCTATGGCCCGGAGACTGCTTCCCGTGTCGGTGGTGAAAAAGGGGTTGCCTGTGCCGGCACTGAAAATGGTTACGTACCCCTGTTCTAAGTAGTCGACGGCTTTCGCTTTTGAATAAAATTCCCCGATAGGTTCCATACGTATGGCTGTAAGCACTTTATTTTTGCATCCTTCGTTGTCTAAAGCCGAGCTGAGAGCCAAAGCATTGATTACCGTTGCCAGCATGCCCATGCTGTCACCCTTTACCCGGTCGAATCCTTTTGTTGTACCGTTTAAGCCGCGGAAAATGTTTCCTCCTCCGATGACGATTCCTATCTGGACTCCCATTTTTGCTATTTCGCATATCTGCCGGGCATAGCTTTCAACGCAGGTGACGTCGATGCCGTATTTTTGTTTGCCCATTAAAGATTCGCCACTTAATTTTAATAAAATACGCTTATATTTCATACCTTTGCAATTATTTTATAGTAATACGATTTTTGTCTTGCTTTCCGGGCTGCTTTATAAATAAAGGCAGAGCAAAGCTAATTAAATTTGTTTTATTCTTAGAGTAATTTGAACGTAAAATTTATATGAATAAGTCAGCTGATTACAGACTCACAATTATTGTTCCGGTTTACAATGAGGAAGGGAATATATTGCGTCTGGAAAAGGAGTTGTCTTCTTTTCTGAAAATTTCCCGGATGCCTTCCTGTGTTTTGTTTGTCAATGACGGTTCTACGGATGACAGCGAACGGCTTATCCGGGAAGCATGCGGAAGAAATGAGGGATTTTTTCATGTCCGCTTGGCCCGGAACGGTGGTCTGAGTGCAGCAATGAAGGCGGGGATAGATGTGGCTTGTTCCGAGTATGTCGGATATATTGATGCTGATTTGCAGACTACGCCGGAGGATTTCAATCTTCTAATCGAACACGTGGATGATTATGAAATGGTGATGGGTATTCGCACCGGCAGAAAAGACAGTTTTGTGAAGAATCTTTCTTCCCGTATTGCCAATGGATTCCGGCGTGCCATGACTCATGACGGTGTGGAAGATACGGGGTGTCCTTTAAAAATATTGCGAACGGATTATGCCAAGCGGATACCCTTTTTTACCGGAATGCACCGTTTTTTGCCGGCGTTGATCCAGTTGCAGAACGGGCGGGTGAAACAAATATCCGTGCGGCATTTTCCCCGGATGGCAGGGCAGTCGAAATATCATTTATGGAACCGCCTGATAGGGCCTTTTAAAGATTGTTTTGCTTACAGGTGGATGAAAAAGCGGTATATCAATTATGAAATAGCCGACGGCAATCTGAATTAATTCCCTGTATATGATTTATATTGTCGGTTTTCTGGCACAATTGCTTTTTTCCGCCCGTTTGCTTTTGCAGTGGATTATGTCGGAAAAGGCCAAAAAGGTCGTTTCGCCTTCCATATTCTGGAAACTCAGTCTTTTAGGTGCTTATCTGCTGTTTATATACGGATGGTTGCGGGATGATTTCGCTATTATTCTGGGACAGCTTATTTCCTATTATATTTATATCTGGAATCTGAATAAAAAAGAGAGTTGGCAGAAATTGCCCGGATTGATCCGTTATATATTGGCGTTGACGCCTGTCGCTGCCGTGATGTTCATGTTGAAGGATGCCAGGGGATTTGTCGAGCAGTTTTTTCTGAATGAAGATATTCCTTTGTGGCTGTTGCTTTTCGGGTCCATGGGACAGGTTATATTTACCCTTCGCTTTGTCTATCAGTGGCTTTATTCGATGAAGAAGAATGAATCCCTGTTGCCGCTGGGATTTTGGCTGATCAGTCTTACCGGTTCTTTGATTATCGTGGCTTATGCGCTTTATCGGAGAGACCCTGTGTTGATTCTGGGACAATCCACGGGATTGTTTGTGTATTGCCGGAATATTTATTTACTTGAAAGGGAAAGAAGGTGAACCGCCATGGGGATTTATGTACACATTCCGTTTTGCCGGAGTAAATGTATTTATTGCGGTTTTTATTCCGTGGCTTCGGAGCGGTTGAAAAAGGAGTTTATCGAGGCTTTGTGTGTGGAAATGGATTTGAGAAAAGATTATACCGGTACGCGACATGCCGATACGTTGTATTTTGGAGGAGGTACGCCTTCTTGTCTTTCTTTGCCGGAACTTTGCCGGGTGACGGATAAATTGGAAAGTATTTATTGCATCGTGCCGGAAGCTGAAAGGACTATTGAGGTGAATCCGGAGGATTTGGAAGCCGAAAAGTTGAACGGCTGGAAGAAGTTGGGGTTCAACAGGCTCAGTATCGGGGTGCAGTCTTTCCAAGATGATTTGTTGAAGAATATCCATCGGCGGCATACTTCCCGTCAGGTTATGGAAGGGATAGAGAGGGCCAAGAAACAAGGATTCGATAATATCAGTATTGATTTGATTATCGGATTGCCAGGCCAATCAATGGAAATCTTGCAAGAGGATCTGACACAGGCTCTTCGACTTGATGTGGACCATATATCCGTTTATATGTTGAGTGTGGATGCCGGTTCTGTGTTGGAAAAGCAATATCATAAGGGGTTGTTTTGTCCGCCTTCGGAGGATGAATTGGCGGAGAAATATGAAATGGCCGTACAAGTATTGAAAGATGCCGGATACGAACATTATGAAATTTCCAATTTTGCCCGGAAACAAAGATATTCCGTTCATAATACTTCTTATTGGCAACAGAAAGCTTATGTCGGTTTCGGACCTGCCGCCCATTCTTATAATCTGACGTCGAGACAATGGAATATTTCCCATTTAAAATCCTATATTGACGGTTTAAATAATGGAATTTTAAATTTTGAGCGTGAGGAATTAAGTGATGTTGATATGTATAATGAGTATGTCATGACGAATTTCCGTACCATGTGGGGAATAAAGGGCGAAGATTTGCGGGAGAGGTATGGTTTTGCCTGGGAGCATTTTGTCAGTTGTCTGGCTGGTTGTATTGAAAACGGCTGGGCGGTGGAGAAGCAGGGCATCTACACGCTGACGGAAACCGGCTGGTTGGTTTCCGACCGTATTTTCGGAGAATTGTTTTTGTGATTGTTGTTGGGGTGCAGGCTAAAAGCCCCCGATTGTTTGTCGGTTTGCTCTTATTTCTTTATTTTTGTCCATCCGATTAATCTAATGCCTTTTTCCGGCATGAAAAGGGTTAGCTGTAAATTTTAAACAAGATGAAAACAAAAAGAGTATCTGTCAAGGATTTATTGGAATCCGGAGAATGTAACAAAGAAGTTGAAATCAGTGGTTGGGTGAGAACCAAACGTGGCAATAAGCAGGTAAATTTCATTGCCCTGAATGACGGCTCAACGATAAATAATATTCAGGTTGTTGTTGAAACAGAGAATTTTCCGGAAGAGCTTCTGAAAAAAATCACTACAGGTGCGGCGATTCATGTACAGGGGTTGCTGGTGGAGAGCAGCGGTAGCGGACAGGCTCATGAAATACAGGCAAAACAACTAGATGTGTTGGGAGAAGCGGATCCCGATAAGTATCCCATTCAGCCGAAAAAGCATTCGTTGGAATTTTTGCGGGAGGTGGCACATCTCAGATTCCGTACCAATGTGTTCGGAGCGGTGTTCCGTATCCGGCATGCCATGGCGTTTGCCATCCATCAGTATTTTAATGAGCATGGTTTCTATTATCTGCATACCCCATTGATTACCGCTTCTGATTGTGAAGGTGCGGGAGAGATGTTCCGGGTGACTACGCTTGACCCTAAAAATCCGCCTTTGACGGAAACCGGAGAGGTGGATTATAAGCAGGACTTTTTCGGCAAGGCAACGAATTTGACTGTCAGCGGACAGCTGGAAGGCGAATTGGGGGCTATGGCACTGGGGAAAATATATACGTTCGGACCTACTTTTCGGGCTGAAAATTCAAATACGACACGCCATTTGTCTGAATTCTGGATGATTGAACCGGAGATGGCGTTTTACGATTTGAACGATAATATGGATTTGGCGGAAGATTTTCTTAAATATCTGATCAAATACGCTCTCGACCATTGTATGGATGACTTGAAGTTTTTAAGTGCCCGTTTGCAGGAGGAGGAGAAAACGAAGAAGGCAGAAGAGCGTTCGATGGAGTTGATTGAGAAGTTGAATTTTGTGCTGACTCATGATTTTGAACGTTTGTCATATACGGAGGCTGTGGAAATCCTGAAAAACAGCAAACAGAATAAAAATGGCAAATTCCAGTATCCGGTGACGGGTTGGGGAGTGGATTTGCAAAGTGAACACGAACGCTATCTGGTGGAGAAGCATTTCAAGAAACCGGTTATTTTGACGGGTTATCCGAAAGAGATCAAAGCGTTTTATATGAAACAGAATCCGGATGGAAAAACGGTAGCGGCCATGGATGTTTTGTTCCCGCAGATTGGTGAAATCATCGGTGGTTCACAGCGTGAGGAAGATTACGATAAATTAGTGACCCGTATGCAGGAAGTCGGGATACCTGTCGAAGGTATGTCTTATTATTTGGATACCCGTCGTTTCGGCTCGGCCGTACATAGCGGTTTCGGTTTGGGTTTTGAACGTCTGTTGTTGTTCGTTACGGGTATGGGTAATATACGGGATGTGATACCTTTCCCCCGTACGCCTAAAAATGCGGAATTTTAGTACTACTTTCTATTATATCTATTGTGGTGAGACATGGCGCTTAAGCAGCATTTACAACAGAAGTTAGGTCTGAAGATTAATCCTCTTCAAATCCAGTTGATCAAGTTGCTTGAGTTGCCTACTTATCAGCTTGAACAGCGTGTGAAGGAAGAGCTGGAAACGAATCCGTTGTTGGAAGAGGGTAGTGAAAGAGAAGAAACGGATGATTATAGGGAGGAGGAGGAGGATATATATGTAGAAGAAGAGGGAGACGGGGAGCAGGAGATTAGGCAGGATGACGATGACTTTTCTTTTGAAGATTACATATCGGATGACGATGATATTCCGGATTATAAATTGTCCGTATCCAATACGTCGCGGGATGATGATGTGAGAGATTTTATTTTTTCGCAGGGAGTCAGTTCCCGGGAAAATCTGTTGAATCAGTTGGGTATGAGAGATCTGACGGAATTCCAAAAAAAGATCGCGGAATATATTATCGGTAATATTGATGATGACGGTTATTTGCGGAGAGATATAGAAAATATCGTCGACGATTTGGCATTTGGAGCAGGTATTGAGGTTACAGCGGAGGAGGTGGAGCAGCTGTTAAGGATTATTCAGGAATTTGAACCCCATGGTGTGGGAGCCAGGGATTTAAGAGAGTGTCTGTTGTTGCAGATTATTCATAAACAGAAGGAAGAGCCGAGTGAAGTGTTGAACAATGCACGCCTGGTATTGGAAGAATGTTTTGATGAGTTTTCGAAAAAACATTACGAGAAGATGGCCCGTCGGTTACGTTTGCCGGAGGAGGTTCTGAAAGAAGCTGTGAATGAGATTCTGAAATTGAATCCGAAGCCCGGCGGAGCGATGGGAGATTCTTCTTTTGAGCAGACTGTTAATAAAATTATTCCGGATTTCACGTTGGATTTGACGGACGGAGAATTGCAGTTGAGCTTGAATACCGGCAATACTCCCGAATTGAAAATCAACAAATCGTATCTGAATCTTTTGGATAGCTACCAGAAAGGTCAATCACCTAAAGATAAAAAGGATGTGTCGAATTTTATAAAGTATAAGTTGAACTCTGCAAAGTCTTTTATTGATGCCGTACATCAGCGTAACAACACCTTAATGCTGACGATGACGGCTATCGTGCAGTTTCAGAAACAATTCTTTCTGACGGGGGATGAAAATTTGTTGAAGCCAATGATTTTGAGGGATATTGCCGATGTTACGGGATTGGATGTTTCTACCGTTTCCAGGGTCTCTAATGCTAAATATGTACAGACTTGGTTTGGCGTTTATTCTTTGAAGGATTTTTTTTCGGGCAGTATGCAAACCAGTAGCGGGGAGGAAGTCAGCACGGGAGAGTTGCGTAATGTTTTAAAAAGTATTGTGGATGCGGAAGACAAGAAAAGGCCACTGACAGATGATGAATTGGTGGACAGAATGGAAAAAAAGGGTTATCAAATTGCCCGTCGTACGGTGGCCAAATACCGTCAGATGCTTGATATTCCAGTGGCCCGTTTACGAAGAGAAATATAAAATCCGGACAGAAGAATGAGAAGATTCGCAGAATTTTTTTCTTATGCCATGCATCCGTTGCTGTTGCCTTTGTACGGTCTTTTTTTTATTTTTAATTCAAATTCCGTTTTTTCTTTTATTCCGCCTGTTGCCCAAAATTATTGTTACGTAGTTACATTTATCTGTTTGTGTTTTTTACCTGTGGTGACATTGCCGTTGTTTAAAAGGCTACGATTGATACGTAATTACCATTTGTCAGACCGGAAAGAGCGTATTTATCCGGTGATTGTTTCGATTTTTTATGCTTTCGGGGGATTTTATCTGATACGGCATATCCCTTATACGAATATTGTACAGCAGATGTATTTGGTATTGATTATCGTTTTGTGCGGCTTTTCGATAGTCACGTTACGTTGGAAAATGAGCATGCATATGACGGCTATCGGAGCAGTATGCGGCTTTTTGCTGATTATAGGTTTCCGTTATTTCGGAGATGTTCGTGCCGTATTTATGGGATTGTTGTGTTTGTCGGGAATCTTGGGTTCGTGCCGTCTCTATCTGAAAAAACATAATCCGGCACAGGTGTATGCCGGATTTGTATTCGGGTTAAGTTTTGTTTTTGCTATTCTGTACTGACGCAGTGTTTCAGAATCCAAGTACCTTCAAAACCTTGGATTTTCAGGAATTCAGCCCGTCTTTCGTAAGCTTTTTCTTCTGAAAAGTGATATTCGATACTGATTCTCAGTCTTCCTTTTGTTTCAATGATTTCTGCCGGATAGCCTTCTGCTTTCAGTCCTTTCACTAATTTTTCGGCGCGGCGTTTTTCATCATTCCGGTAACTGGCAACAATGATGTACCATTTACATTTTTGTGAGGATTTTTCAAGTTTAGGAGCCACGGAACTTGTATAAGTCGTGGTTTTATTCGGGTCGGAAGAGTTGTCAGAGTTATTTTGTGCCGTCTTGCCTGCTTCTTCCGTATTCCTCACTACCGGAATATTTGTCAGTTGCTGGGTCGGGAGCGCATTATCTTTGCACCCGATCATACACAATGCCAATATTAGTCCGGTTAATCCTGTTTTTTGCATACGCGGAACAATTACTATTATAGACTACAAAGATAATCTACAAAATTAATTTTCTGATTTATACAACCATGTTTTTTCTTTGCCTGGTTCTTTCCGGATTTCTTTCAGTGCTGTCAGACCTTCTTTGCGGGTGGGGAAGCCGTTATAGGATACTAAATACAGGTTTTCGAAGTAAGTGATGATTTTGGAGTCGTATCCCTGACGTTGCAGTTTTTCACACAATTTGTCGGCGTTTTCTTTGTATTCGAAACATCCTGCAATCAGGAAATAGTTCTGAATTTCATTTTTGACGGGTTTGACTTCCTCAATCACCTGCTCTTCCTCTACCGGAGTCGGTTCGACAGTGTCTTTTACGACTACAGGAGCTTCTACTACAGGCAGGGGTTGCGGTTTTTCTTTACATGACACAAGAATACCGAACAATGTGGCTAAAATCCAGATACAATTTGTTTTCATAGTCAAAAGCGTTTACAATGATGCTATTAGTCATATATTTCACAAATTTAGTAAAAATATTATTTATTTTTTATGCGGAACGCTTAATTTTGCATGAAGCAGTTCAAAATAGCATGATTTTGAGAAAAGGAACCGCTTTTTATTATATAAAATGGGGATATGAAGAGATTTTTAGGTATTTTGTTTGTTGTCTTGGTCTTGGGAGGTTGTCAGGAGAAAAAAGAGAATGAGTTTGTTGTTGAGACCAGTGCCGGGGATATCCGGATCCGACTTTATAACGATACGCCTCTACACAGGGATAATTTCGTAAAGTTAGTACAGGACAATTATTATGAGGGAATGTTGTTTCATCGGGTTATTCCGGATTTTGTGATTCAGACGGGAGATCCGGATTCCCGAAATGCCCGTTCGCAAATGGTATTGGGAGCGAATGACATCGGATATAAGATTGACGCTGAAATCCGTCCCGGATTAATTCACAGGCGGGGAGTGGTGGCTGCGGCGCGGGAGAGTGATGAGGTGAATCCGGAACGTCGTTCCAGTGGTTCTCATTTTTATATTGTTCAAGGGAAAGTGTATCGTCTTGGGGAATTGGATTCTTTGGTTGAACAAATCAACGCCCGGCGGCACCAGAGGTTGTTTGAGAAAGTGAGAAAAGAGCATGAAGCGGAAATCCGAAAATTAGAATCTTTAAAAGATTATGAGAGCCTGATGGAATTGAACCGGCAGATTTCGGAACAGGTAGGGCAGCTTTTGCAGGGAGAGAAGATGTTCCTGACGGACGAACAGAAGAAAGTATATACGACAGAAGGAGGAATCCCTTTTCTGGATGGAGCCTATACCGTCTTTGGCGAAGTCGTTTCAGGGATGGACATTGTGGATAAAATAGCAACTATGAGAACGGATGAAAATAATCGTCCGACAGAAGATGTAAGAATTATAAAGATAAAATAAACAAGATGAAGAAGTTGTTTTTTGTATTGGTGTTTTGGGGGATATGTATGTTGGGCGCGAGAGCCGAGAAATATAAATATGTTGTGCTTGAAACGAACCAGGGAACGATAAAATTGAAATTATATGAGGATACGCCTCTGCATAGCGATAATTTTACGAAGTTGGTCAAGGAGAAGCATTATGACGGCTTGTTGTTTCATCGGGTGATAGACGGTTTTATGATACAGGGCGGTTCTTCGGATTCGCGGAATGCGGAAAAGGGGAAAGCTTTAGGGATGGGTGATCCTGGATATACTATTGAAGCTGAAATCCGTCCGGAACATTTTCATGAAAAAGGAGTTTTGTGTGCCGCCCGCCAGGGAGATGCGGTCAATCCGGAAAAACGTTCATCCGGAGAGCAATTTTATATTGTTCAGGGAAAAACTTATACGGATGAGGAGTTGAACAGAATGGAACAGAGCAGACTGATGAATGCCAAAAACCGGCTGGGAATGAAATTGTTTCAGCCGAAACAGGAGGAGATGCGGCAATATATGGCTACCGGGCAGCAGCTGAAAGCCGATAGTCTGGTACGTGCCATACAAATGGAAATAGAAGTTCAGTTGAAAGATTACACCGCCCATCTGATTCCGGTTGAACAAAGGGAAGTGTATAAAACTATGGGAGGCACTCCTTTTTTGGACGGAGAGTATACGGTCTTCGGAGAAGTGGTGGAGGGTTTGGATGTTGTTGATAAAATTGCCGCACAAAACACCGGAGCGAACGATCGTCCGGAAGAAGATGTTGTCATATTAAAAGCCAAATTGTCGAAAAGATAACTTAAAAAGTTCAGATTCCGGCAATTTTCTTGATTTCATTAAGTTTGTTCAATGCTTCTAATGGAGTGAGGCTATTGATATCCAGGCCTGCAATTTCATCCCGGATTTGTAATAGCACCGGGTCATCCAATTGGAAAAAACTCAACTGCATGCCTTCTCTTTCAGAGGCGATGGTTTCTACATTTTTTTGGATTTTTCCATTATTGTCGCGGTCGTTTTCCAGTTGCTTCAATATTTCGCCTGCTCTTTTGATGACGGATTGGGGTAAGCCTGCCATTTTGCCTACCTGGATACCGAAAGAGTGATTGGAACCGCCTTTGACTAATTTTCTGAGGAACACAACCTTATTATTTACTTCTTTAACTGAAACATTAAAGTTTTTAATCTTCTTAAAGGCATGTTCCATTTCATTCAACTCATGATAATGGGTGGCAAATAAGGTCTTTGCCCGATACTTCGGATGTTCATGCAGGAATTCGACAATAGCCCATGCAATGGAAATGCCGTCATAAGTGGAGGTTCCCCGGCCTAATTCGTCAAATAATACTAAGCTGCGATCGGAAATGTTGTTCAGGATGTTGGCGGCTTCATTCATTTCAACCATGAACGTGGATTCTCCTTGTGAAATATTGTCGGAGGCTCCCACGCGGGTAAAAATCTTGTCGATATAGCCGATTTTAGCCGATTCGGCAGGGATGAAGCAACCTGCTTGCGCCATGATTACAATCAGGGCAGTTTGGCGTAAAAGAGCCGATTTTCCGGCCATATTGGGGCCGGTGATTATTATGATTTGTTGTTTCTGGTTATCCAGATAGATATCATTGGCAATATATTCTTCGCCCGGAGGGAGTTGTTTTTCAATAACCGGATGCCGTCCGGCTTTGATTTCAAGACAGTCCGAGTTATTGATTTCGGGGCGGTGGTATTTGTTGGCGATGGATATTTCCGCAAAAGAAATCAGTGCGTCCAAAGCAGCAATGATTTTGGCATCGGACTGGATTTGCCGGATGTAGGTGGCGGCTTCGGCCACTAAGCTGTTATATAACTCTGTTTCGATTTCCAATATCCGGTTTTCGGCACCGAGGATTTTTTCTTCATATTCTTTTAGCTCGGGTGTGATGTAACGTTCTGCATTTACCAGAGTCTGCTTGCGCGTCCAGGTTTCGGGAGCTTTGTCTTTATGGGTTTTGGTGACCTCAATATAGTAGCCGAAAACATTGTTAAAGGCAATCTTTAAAGACGGGATGCCTGTTTTTTCGATTTCCCGTTGCTGCATGGCATTCAATAGTTCTTTACCATGTTCCAGGATGTTCCGCAATTCATCCAGTTCTGCATGGACGCCTTCCGCAATGATGCCTCCTTTGTTGATGTTGTTCGGTGCGTTTTCACAGATCTGGGCGTCTATTTTTTCATAGAGCGATTGGCAGCAATCCAGCGGATTCGAGAGCTGATGAAGTACGGGATTATCAATTTTTCCGCATTGTTCCAATAAAGGCGGAATACACCCCAAAGCCATTTTCAGCTGGACAATTTCACGGGGGGTAATGCGCCCTACTGCGATTTTGGAAGCCAATCTTTCGAGGTCGCCGATATTTCGTAACAACACTTCGATTTCCAACCTTTCAGCTTCGTGGTTGATGAAGCACTCTGTGATTTGAAGCCTTTCGTTGATTTTTTCCGGCGATTTCAGCGGCATACATATCCAGCGTCTGAGAGTCCGCCCGCCCATGGGTGTGACGGTACGGTCGATGATATCGACCAGCGATTTTCCTTCTTCATAGGAAGAATGAAGTAGTTCCAAATTCCGCAAAGTGAATTTGTCCAACAGAACGCAGCTGGATTCGTCGATGCGGGAAATGGAGGTCACATGGGCGATCAGGTCGTGTTTGGTTATTTCCAGATAATTGAGAATCGCTCCTGCAGAGGAAATGCCGCAATTCATGTGTTCAATCCCGAATCCTTTGAGGGAAGAGACTTCAAAATGTTTTTTCAACTTGTCTTCTGCGGCATCCCGGTCGAAAAACCATTCTTCAATCGGATACATGTAAAATTTGTTTCCGAACAACTCCTTGAACCGTCCTTCCTGTCCGCGGGCGTAAACGACTTCTTTGGGTTGAAAACTGTTCAGCAGTTTGTCTATTACGGAATGGGGGCCTTCGGTCGTCAAAAATTCACCTGTGGACAAATCCAGCAGCGACAGACCGGCTTCTGTTTTGTTGAAACAGACGGAGGCCAAAAAAACATTGCTTTTGCTATCCGAAGAATATTCGCCATATGAAACGCCGGGAGTTACCAATTCAATAACGCCCCGTTTCACTAACTTGGTTGTTTTCTTGGGGTCTTCGAGTTGCTCGCAGATGGCGACACGCTGTCCGGCCCGAACTAATTTAGGCAGATATGTATCTAAAGCATGATGGGGAAATCCCGCTAAACGAACATCTCCGGGTGAACCATGGGAACGTTTGGTGAGCGTAATGCCCAGGATTTGGGAGGTAATGACGGCATCCTCCCCGAAAGTTTCATAAAAGTCTCCCATCCGGTATAGCATGATAGCATCCGGATACTGGGCTTTCATGGAATAATATTGTTGCATCAGAGGGGTTTCTTCGCTGTCTTTCTTGGCCATATCTCTGTTTTCAAAAATTATTTTGACGCAATTTTATTTACACACATATCCTAAGGCAAATATAAATAATTTGTCGGAGAAAAGTTTAAAAGCTCATAAACATTGTTTAATTTTGCCGCCATGAATATAGAGGAATTACGGGAATACTGTCTGAGTTTACCGCAGGTAACCGAGGATATGCCATTCGATGATGAAACCTTAGTTTTCAAGGTGGGGGGAAGGATGTTTTGTTTTGCTTCCCTGACCGGTGATTTAAAAATGAATCTTAAATGCGACCCGGATGAAGCCATCGAAATCCGGGAGACTTTTCCGGCAGTGACTCCAGGGTTCCATATGAACAAAAACCATTGGAATACCGTATCAGTAGACGGCTCAATCAGTGACAGTATGCTACAAGTATGGATTCTTCGATCTTATAAGCTGGTGGTGGCAAAATTGACCAAGGCGGAAAGAAGCAGCTTGGGACTATAATTCGGGAAAAAACAAACATTATTATATGGAAAAAATTTCGGAAATATTGGCAACTTATAATGCGTCCAATCTGGAAGACCGGATTCAATTCGAATTGGACGGAGTTGTCGAAAAAGAGGTAAAACAGGCCTATTGTGCCGAGAACCTGGAATTTTGTGTGTCTTGTATGGATTATACCACATTGAAAGTGACTGATACGGAAAATTCTGTGAGATCTTTTGTTGCCGATTTATTGAAGAAACTGAAAAAAGGGAATTTGAGGGAAGTGGCGGCCGTATGTGTGTATCCGAATTTTGCGGGCATCGTGAGGGAAGGCCTGAAAAGTACAAATATTCAGACTGCGGTTGTTGCCGGAGGTTTTCCCGCGTCCCAAACTTTTATGGAATTGAAACTTTCCGAGTGCAAAATGGCGATTGCAGCTGGCGCCCAGGAGGTTGATGTGGTGATTACTGTCGGAGATGTGCTGGAGAAAAATTTCGAGAAAATTTACAGGGAATTATTGGCTATACGGAAAGTATGCGAAGGCGTTCATTTGAAAGTCATATTGGAAACAGGAGAACTGAAAGATATAGAGAGTATTTTTAATGCCTCTTTGGTGAGTATGTATGCCGGTGCGGATTTCATTAAAACATCGACGGGTAAAGTTCCTGTAAATGCGACCCCGGAAGCGGTATATGTCATGTGCGAAGCGATAAAGCAATATTATGCACGCACGGGTAAAAAAGTGGGGCTGAAAGTAGCCGGAGGAGTATCCAAAGCACCGAATGCTTTGCGTTATCTGACCATTGTCAACCACATATTGGGAAACGAATGGCTGACTTCAAATTATTTCAGAATTGGCACTTCCCAGCTTCTGGACGATATATTGAAAGAAATAAAATCCGTGAGGGAAAAGGTTGATTAATAAAAACGAGATTATAAAAAAACGAGGTTCATTACGAACCTCGTTTCTTTTTTATGTGAATTTGAACATGTTTATTTCAAAGCATGTCCGCCGGCTTCTGCAGGCCAGTGAATGTTCTGGTACATATTACTCGTATTCAAATCCCGATCGGAAGATGCTGTTCTCAAATCGCTGATACCTAGGGGATAAAGATAATATGCTTCATGCCACGTATACCCGTCGCGCAATTCGTTGGATGCTTCCAAGCTGCGGCTGTATGGGCGAAGATAAGTACCTAATTCTTTCATGGAGACGGTTGAATTATTTCCTCCGTCTGCGATAAGATTTTCTCCTTCGTAATACTGATACATGTCATCCCAGAAATTACATCCTTCGGGTACCCACTTTGTCGTTATCATATTGTCGAAAGAACGCCAGCGGATTAAATCGGCAAAGCGTTGGCCTTCACTGAATAATTCATTAACACGTTCCCGGCGGATATTATACAGCGTGGGATCAACTTGAGCAGTTCCCGAATAAACAGCCAAATCAAGTTCCTGAGATAAATCGGTGGCTGCAATGGTTGCATTAAAATCGGTGCTGACTCCGGCACGTTCGCGTAAGTTACGCCAATAGCTTGCAGCCGTTCCATCGATACTCTTGTTTTTCTCATAACATGCTTCTATATAATTCAGCATGGCTTCTGCAGACCGGAATATCGGACAGGCATTGATTCCCCTCAATTCATCGCTTAGATATTGGTCATAATCGTATGTGAAATATTTACGTGGTTGGTAACCGGTAATGCTTCGGGTTTCTGTTAAAGGCTCGGTAATACCCGGATGATTGAATTTGCTGCCCCGTAAAGAATCCGTTACAGACAGGTCGGTGTATAATACATTATTTTCTCCCCAAACGAATAATTGCAACCGTTCGTCACGGTCTGTTTTTACATTATCCAACGTAACATCTCCTTGGTAACCTGAGCCGGCAGCATAAATCGGCAAACCGTTTTTCATTAAGAATGACTGAATAAAACTACGGGTATAACCATCATTGCAGCCGGACATTGTACGTCTTGGTACATCGTGGGTGATTCCCTGGCTCCGATTGTATTCTTTCCATAACAATACTTCGGGAACTCCAGACAATGAACTTTGGCTATACATTTCAAAATAAGGGTTCCAACCGTTGATAGTTCCAACGTTAGGTTCTATTACATTGTTGTTTTGTGTCAATGCAATATCTCCAACTAATTTGGCAGCATTCATTGCTTCCGTCAAAAAGAAATCAATTTCACTGTCTATATTAAAACTTTTACCGCTATTGTATGGCATGATAGCTCCCGGCCAATTGGCATCTCCCGGTACACGTCCGGAACCTTTGTGGTATTTTTCAAATGTAGCTTCAAATAATGCAACCCGAGATTTAAATAACAAAGCAGCTTCCTTGTTTAAACGTTGTCCATTAAACATACTGCGACTGGCCAAATTATCAATAGCCTTATCCAAATCACTTAAAATGAATCGGGCAACTTCATTACGGGGTGCACGCTGGCTATTGGCAACCAAGACTTCATTTTTATCCTCCAAGACTTCGGTTACAATAGGTAAATCACCATACAATGCTAACATACGGAAATAAACCATGGCACGGAAAAAATAGCCTTCTCCGATATAATTTCTTACCATTTCATCGGAGCCGCTGATTGTTCCTGCTTCATAGCCACTGGTTGCTTTTTCCAAAAAATAATTGCATATACGTACATTTCCATAATATCCTTGGAGTACTTTGCTAGAACTTACTTCCCAATGGTCATCGGCGAATAATGTCGTATTTCCGCTACCTACACACATGATATCTGTATTCATGTCAGATTGTGCCATTCCGTCGTTATAATTTGATGCGTGATACATCGAACCGGAATAAGGGGCGGTTAAAAATGAATTGTAATAATTATTCAGATATGCTCCTAATTGATCTGCTGAAGAATAATAGGATTCAGGAGTAATCTGGCTGACAGGTTCCAAATCAAGCATATCATTACAAGACGAAGCAATCATGCTTGCAGTCCCGAGCAGTATGCCGATTCCTAAATTTTTTATATTAAATTTCATAATATTCTCTGTTTAATTAAATTAAAAACTCAGATTCAATCCTAAAGAAATTACCCTTTGTAACGGATAAGTTTTACCGGCTCCCCAAGGACCACCTAATACTTCCGGATCGAAAACTTTTGACATTTTGGTAATTGTAAAGGCATTGTCGCAAGATACATATATTCTGCAATTGCTTAAACCTACGTGATTAAGAACAGATTGCGGAAGACTATATCCCAATTGTATGTTTTTACAACGGATGTAAGAAGCATCCTGTAGATAACGAGTTTGGGATTGCTGGTTTTTGTTAATACCGAAGTAAGGTTTTGCATAATAAGCATTTCGGTTATCTTCCCGCCAATAGTCCATATGTTCTTTGAATACGGCAGCTTGCCACATGCCCACACCGGCACCCCAGAAATAAGGTTCTCCGGAACCGAACATCCAATCACGTTTCATAACTCCTTGTAAGAAAATAGAGAAATCAAATCCTTTCCAAGAAGCGTCTAAATTTAAACCTACGCGATAACGCGGAGTAGAGTTTCCGATACGTTTTAAATCGCCATGGTCACCCAACGTACTGGCTCCCGTATTGACGATACCATCACCGTTTAAGTCGTTGTACATGATATCACCGGCTCCCCAGTTACTACCCCAGTTGGGTTTATTATTTGCTTGCCAATTTGCCATTTCTTCATCCGATTGAGCAATGCCTTTGGTAGAGAATCCCCAGATTTCATTCAGATATTTACCATTGTAATATCCGCTGTAACTTTGATTTTCAAATGCTCCGTCGTACGGATAGCTCAAAATTTTAGAACGGCTGTCTGAAATGTTGAAACGAGCGCCATAACTAAATTCATTGATTCGGTCACGCCAGCTGATTTCTAATTCCCAACCACGAGAACGCATATCACAGTTATTGGTTTTTGGTGCATCAGCTCCTAATACAGAACCCAGTACAGGAGCCGGTCCGATCATATCTTTTGTTGTCCGGGTAAACCAATCGAATGTACCCGTCAAACGGTTATTGAAAGCAGACCAATCCAAACCGATATCCCATGTTTCTACTGTTTCCCAAGTCATCGTAGAGTTTACAATTCCGGGAAGGCTGGCTACATTTTGTTTTTTGCCGTCAATCAACCATCCGCTGCTGGCAGAAGAAATATTCTGTTGTTGATAGAAAGGATACCAATCCCAGAAACTATCGTAATTTGAACTGGTATTACCTAATTGGCCCCAGGAACCCCGAATTTTCAAAGTACTGATACTATTGCTCAAGTTACCGAAAAAGCTTTCACGTGCGATGTTCCAACCTAAAGAAGCAGAAGGGAACCATGCCCACCGTTTATCACTCAAGAAGCGGGAAGAACCATCGTAACGGATATTAAATTCTGCCAAATATTTGGCATCATAGTCATAGTTCAAACGGGCAAAATAACCGGCAGTAGCACGTCTCCAATATGAATCACTGACAAAATGCCTTTCTTGAGTTTGGCTTAAATACGGTTTGTCTTCTGTTGTTAAACTATAACCTTCGCCGGATAAAGCATCCTGATTGTAACGTTCATAATTCAAACCGACCAATACTTTTCCGTTGTGTTTGCCAAAACTACGGGTGTAATCTGTATAAATATTGGTCGCATAATAATTTTGACGGAACCGGCTATCATATACATTTGTTTCCGTACCATAGCCGGAATCACGAAGCATAGGAGTATTGTCGGCTCTGTAATTATAAATAGGAATCAGACTTTGATATGTTTTTTCATTTGCGACCCGGATAGCTCCTTCTGCATAAATATTCCATCCTGCTAACGGAGTGAATATAAATTTCAATTGTTGGGTAAACCAATCCTTATTTGTTTTGTATTTACCTCCGTTTTCTAATTCTTCGATTTCCATTTCTGCCATCCAGTGACCGTTCGGGTCTACTACCGGACAAGTCGGCCAGCGACGGGCGATATTATGGAAAAACAGACCGCTCATATATTGAGGTTTTGTATAATCTGTACGTGTCCATTTGGTAGAATATTCCATACGTGCCCAAGAAGCCAATTCCGCCCCGATTTTTCCGTTAATCGTATAACGGTCCAATTCATCATGTCCGTGACGGATCAAACCGTTCTGTTGCAAATAACCGCCGCTGAATGACCAACTGATTTTGTCGCTTCCACCGCTTAAACTCAGATTGTGTTGCGTGGAAGGTACCCCTTTTTTATAATGCTCTTTAAACCAGTCTGTGTTGGCGAAAGCATTGGTGTAATTTTTCCATTTACCATCACTGCCGACTTCGGTTCCATAATATTCCGGTTGTGTCGGATCGGTATATTCTCCGTTTTTGAATTTTAATATTTTTTCGATGGTTTCTTGAGAGAATTGATACCCTCCGTTCACATTATACTGTGCTGCATTGAAAAACGTGGCAAAATCATAAGAATCCACCATATCCGGAACTTGTGTAGCTGTACTGAAACGAACGTCACCGGAATAAGTGACTCTAACTTTACCTGCTTTACCGCTTTTTGTTGTAACCAAGATTACACCAAATGCGGCACGTGCACCGTAAATAGAAGCCGAAGCAGCATCTTTCAATACGGATACTGATTCAATGTCATTGGGATTCAATGAACTTAAATCGCCTTCGATACCGTCAATCAAAACCAACGGGCTGTCCACCGAACCCTCACCGATTGAACCCGTACCGCGGATATTAAGATTCATAGTAGCATCCAATTGTCCTCCAGCATTTGTCGTACTGAGATTCAATCCCGGTATGGCACCTTGCAGGGCTTGGGTTACATTTGCTACCGGACGGGATTCAATAACATCCGAACCAATCATACTTACTGCGCCCGTTACGTTTACTTTCTTTTGCGTACCGTAGCCAACCACCACCACTTCGTCCAGTGTTTTGTTGTCTGCTTTCAACACAATGGTAAGAGGAGTGCCTGTCCATTTTACTTCCTGTGTTTCGTAACCGATAAAGGAAACGATAATTGTACTTCCAACCGGAACATTGTTTAACGTGAAATCGCCGTCCATGCCGGTGGTTGTTCCGTTCATGGAACCATTCATGCTTTCTTTTACCACTACCGATGCACCAATAATGGTCTCTCCTGTAGCATCCTTCACAACTCCGGTACATACTTCCTTTTTTTGTTGGGAAAACGTACCCGATGTCCTTTTTCCTGCATATGCGTAGTTACCTACACACAGGAAAAAAGAGAAAAATAGCATTACTGCTAATCTTAAGTGTTTCGTCATAACTAAAATGTTTAAAATTAAGTGTTTATATAAATAATATCCACTTGCCCGCTCTTTTGCCACTAATACGGACAAGTTTCTTATTATTTTAAACCTTGCTTATCTTCTCCATTTTATCAGACGCTTACTAAGCATGTGTCAGTGGTAAATTTTTCTTTTCTTTTCTTTGTTTGATTTTATGGTTTATTAACAAATGTAAGCTTGTCAAGGGCATATAAAACGGGTTTATTATAAAAAATTAACGATTATACCTTTGTTTTAAGGTTTTTATTATACATTTGCATGTGAGATAAATGCGTCTTAAAAAGATAGATTTTTATTATTAATTTTTTTAAAATTGTTTTTTATCTTCTCATATTCAAACGTTTGCAAATGTGACACATGCTTAGTAAACATGTGTTTTTTTTGAAGTGGTTTTAGAATTTTTCGATGTGAAGTTTCTCTGCATCAATGTCTTCTTCTTCATTATAAATTTGAAGAAGAGGTTCACGGAATGTTTTGTTCGTAATGCTTTTTTCCAAAGTAAGCAGAAGAGAAGGTAAAATGATAAGATTCGCCAACATCGCAGCAAACAGGGTAATCGACGTAAGTAATCCCAAAGCAAACGTCCCGCCGAAACTGGAAAGACAGAAAATACTGAAACCGAAGAACAGAATAATGGAAGTATAAATCATACTCTGTCCCGTTTCTTTCAAAGCCAAAATGACGGAGGAGCGGATACTCCAATTGGTCGCTTGTAATTCCTGACGGTATTTGGCTAAATAATGGATGGTATTATCTACGGAAATACCGAAAGCCACACTGAAAACCAGAATAGTGGAAGCTTTAATCGGGATACCTGCATATCCCATAATGGCGGCAGTAATCAATTGGGGGATGACGTTTGGAACTAAAGCTATCAGTACCATTCTTTTGCTCTTGAACATCCACGCCATGAAGCCTGCAATCAACAGAATGGCAAGTGCCAGCGAACTGAATAGATTCTTAATCAGATACTGGTTGCCTTTGAAAAAAATAATACTGGAGCCGGTGACTTTTGCTGTAGCCTTTTCCGGTGGGAAGATTTTTGTAATGGTGCGATAGAGGGAATCCTCTTTCGCCTCCATTTTTTTTGTACCGATATCTTTAATCCGGAATGTAAGTCTTACTTTCTGGCCGGTTGAATCGATAAACGATTTAGCCATATCATTCATGCCGCCGTTGCTGCTACCTAAAGCATATTTCAGAATGAAATTTTTGTTTACATTGGTAGGGAGTCTGTAATATTCTGCTTTGCCATTGTAATATGCTTGGTCTGCGAATTTAACCGCTTCGATAATGGACAGCGGGCGCGAAATCTCTGGATCTTGCTGAATTTTATTGCTTAGGCGGTCTAATTTTTCCAGATTCGACAATTTGAAAACTTGATTGGGTTTGTGGAAATCAAGCGTGATTTCAAGCGGCATCAGTCCGTCAAAATTGTATTCAAAGAAAGCCAAATCTTGTCGGATCGGATCGCTTTCTTTCAGATCGTCCACCATATAACCGGTGGTTTTCATCTGAGTAATACCGATGAGGCTCAGTATTACGGCGGAAATTGTGAACGTGTAAATAATATTCCGGCGGTTTATGACAAGACGGATAATACTGTCGATGATGTTATTAATGAAAGCATTGTGCAAATGCCGCGTTTGTTTGCTGTCGGGTACCGGCAAATAGCTGAATACGGACGGAATCAGTATCAGACAGATGATGAAAACAGTGGTAATACTGATAAAAGCTATCAATCCGAATTCTTTCAGTATCTGGCTGGAAGTAATGATAAAAGTTGCAAATCCGGCTGCCGTGGTCAGATTGGATAAAAGTGTGGCATTGCCGATTTTCTGCACCATCCGTTGCAAAGCTTTGATTTTATTGCCGTGGAGTACATATTCCGCGTGATACTTATTGACCATAAACACGCAGTTCGGAATACCGATGACAATAAGCAACGGAGGCAACATAGCTGTCAGGAGCGTGATTTTGATACCCAGTATCGCCATGAATCCCATAGCCCATACCACACTGATGCCGATGATGGCTACGCAGAATCCCACAATCCGGAAAGAACGGAAAAATAAATAAAGGATGATGGCGGTAATCAAAAGTGACAGAGCGATGAACATATACATCTCCCTTTTGATATTTTCCGCATTGACAACACGGATATAAGGCAATCCCGAGTAGTGCATTTGCACCTGGTATTTGTCGGTATACTCTTTTGTTATTTTCTGTATTTCCTTGACGAGTCCAACCCGGGCGGGAGAATTCATGACTTCGGCGGAAACCGTGACCATCATCCCATACGTGCGGTTTTTCTTGTTAATGAGAGTTCCTTCGTAAAAAGGTAAATGTTCCGCAATGTAAGCCAGGCTGTCCAGTTCTTCTTTTGTGTTGATTTTGGCCGGGAAAATAGGTTTTATCTCAAATTTTTTGAGGTCATTGTTTTTGTGGAGGTTGAAAGTATGGGTGATGGAGACCAAGGCATTTACGCCTTTGAGGGATTTAATCCGGTTGCCCATGGCAATCCAATCATTTACTTTCTCCAATTCATAGAAATGGGAATCCCGAACGGCGAAGACCATAACATTCCCCTCTTGGCCAAACGTTCGCTGAAACTGAATATAATCTACATAAGCACTGTCGGTCGGGGGTAACAGATTGGCATTTTCGTACGACATCTGCAAATGCCGCACCTGGAACCCCATGAGAAGAGTTCCGGCCAGAACTGCCCACATACATGCAATTCTGTTACGAAGAATAAGCCCCGCGATTTTCGTCCACATACGGTAGTGCTGGAAATAGAATTTTTATTTAAACTTTCAAATGTAGTAAGAATTATTGAGCTTCCTGTATTTTGGGATTGTTTTTGTGCCTTTTTTCATCTCGCAGAGTCTTCTTGGCGAAATTTTTTTCCATCGCTTGGGTTAGATCCACTCCGGTTTGATTGGCCAAGCAAGTCAGCACCCACAAGACGTCAGCCATTTCATCCTCCAGATTGTCTTTTTCGCCTTCTTTGAAAGACTGTTCTCCGTATTTGCGGGCCATGACCCGAGCTAGTTCTCCGACTTCCTCCGTAAGAATGGCCATGTTGGTCAGTTCATTGAAATATCTTACTCCGTAACTTTTAATCCATGCATCGACTTTTTCTTGCAATTCTTTGATTTCCATGACAAATTCTTTTGTGTTTTAAATCCGGTTTTTGGAGTCCATTAAGATAGTTACCGGCCCGTCATTGATTAATGCGACTTGCATATTTGCACCGAACACACCCGTTTTGATTTCTTTTTGCATTTCTTCGCTCATGGCTTTAACAAATTTTTCATACAGAGGGACAGAGATTTCCGGGCGTGCAGCGTCTATGTACGACGGACGGTTGCCTTTTTTGGTACGCGCCATTAATGTGAATTGGCTGACTGCTAAAATTTCCCCCTTGATTTCTTTGACCGAGAGATTCATCACTCCGTTTTCATCATCGAAAATGCGGAGATTTCCAATCTTTCCGATAAGCCATTCAATGTCTTCGTCCGTGTCGTCCGCCTGTATACCCACTAAAATCAATAAACCTTGTCCGATGCTTGCGTGCATTTTGCCTTCGATACTCACACTGGCACTTTGTACGCGCTGAATAACTGTTTTCATACTTTTTATTTTACGCAAAGATAGTGCAACTTCCATGGAAAGGCAAGTTTGTTTCGCTTTCATTCTTTTCCGGATAATCGTTTGGAACTAAATGGATTTTGCTATACTTTTGCACACATTATTGGCTGAGTAGTTCAATGGATAGAACGGAAGTTTCCTAAACTTTAAATTCGGGTTCGATTCCCGGCTCGGCTACAGAAGCGGGATATTGGTTTTAACCGGTATTCCGTTTTTTGTTTCTTATAAGATTCAGGTTTTCATTATAGATACTCATAACAGGTTTGTTTGCTCAGCTCTGCTTTTTTCATTATCTTGTACAGAAGTGAATTTTTCAGCAAAGTAGGGTTGATTTTAGGAGGTATTTTACAACAAAAGTGTATCTTTACAAATATTTATATCTATGGATTTGCGATGATTTCGTTATACGTTCTTAAAGTTCTCTTTAACCCGTTTCCTCTGCTTGGACGAATCTTTTCCTCTTCTGGTCCGTTCCGGAACGGAAGTCATTCGGAGTTGAAACAGAGGTGTAACGATAGCCTCTATAAGAGGGGGATATGTTTGGATTAAGAAATTATGGCATTTGCTATGTGATGGGATTTTCATATTTTCTAAATTTTGTGGAATGTTTGTCAGGGAAAACAATGATATGGAAACAGGGGTTGTCATTAAATCAACGGGAAGCTGGTATATTGTCCGGAAAGCAAACGGGGAGCAAGTGGAGTGCCGGATGCGCGGGAAACTTCGCTTAAAAGGAAGCCGTACGACAAATCCCGTGGCCGTGGGAGATAGGGTGGATATGGAATATGAACGCGGGGAGTATGTGATTACCCGCATCCATGAGCGACGGAATTATATCATCCGTAAATCTACCAATCTTTCCAAAGAGGCGCATATTATTGCGGCGAATATTGACCGGGCCATACTTATCGCGACGGTTAATCATCCGCAGACGCCCACCGTTTTTATTGATCGTTTTCTGATTACTGCCGAGGCATACAATATCCCTGCCGTCATTATCTTCAATAAAACGGATTTGTACAATGACGAAGATAGGGCCACTATGCGGAAATTAATGGAAATTTATACCGCTATCGGTTATCCGTGTTATGCCGTATCGGCCGAGGATGCCGAAAGTCTCATCCCTTTTAAAGATTTGTTGGCCAACAAAACAACGGTATTGTCGGGTATGTCGGGAGTCGGGAAATCTACGTTGATTAACCGCATCGAGCCTTCTCTCCATTTAAAAGTCAGTGCCATATCGGATTGTCACGATACGGGAAAACATACCACCACTTTTGCAGAGATGTTTTCTTTGGGAGAGGACAGTTATATCATCGACACACCGGGCTTGAGGAGTTTCGGCATCATTGATATGGCCAAAGAGGAGATTTCGCACTTTTTTCCCGAACTTTTCAAGGCTTCGGAGCATTGCCGCTTTTACAATTGCACCCATACCCACGAACCGGGATGTGCCGTGATTGAGGCTGTGCAAAACGGAGACATCAGTGAAAGCCGCTACTGGAGCTACCTGAGCATGATGGAGGAAAACGGAGAGAAGTACAGGTTATAATGTGGAGAACACCCGGAATTGAGTCGTTTTTTTCTTGCCGCCGACATTTATTTCTTCGGTAGATGTTTGTCCTTGGGGTGATGTGAAATGAAGCATCAGCTTGTTTTCCGATGATTTCAGCGGAATGCGGATATAGGAAATCGTGTTGGGCAAAGTTTGCCAGTTGCGGGTATCCGCTTTTTCCGTAAAAGCATTTACAAGTCCCACGGCAAATCCCAGCCATTCATTTTGTTTGGAGGCGGCGTATTCCACACCCTGTTTGGCAGCCAAACGTAACAAAGAGGTTGCCATTTCCCGCATCATCCGGTCGTGAAGCGTTTTAAAAGCGATTTGATTAATATCTTCCGCCAGTTCAAACGGATAGTTCGCATTGTCGTATTGAACTGTGCCCTGCGTATATGGAGAGGGACGTTCAACATATTTCGGGAAAGCAACCCTTACGACTTTTAAATCAGCCAATGCGTTTTTCTCTTTTTCCGAATAGCCGGAAGTCCAAAAGAAAGGGAATGTCAGTCCGTATTCGGCATTGTGAAAAACAATCGCTCCTCCTTCTCCTTTCTGCTTTACAAATTCCAAGCTCCATTCCGATTTAACAGGACCTAAACCGTTCAGCCAAAACAAAACCAATTCGCCATTTTCCGGGACAGGTTGCGGTTGATAAGTAAGCCCGAAATCCGTTTCGTATTGTTTCAGTTCGGAAGTAAAACCGCAGCGGTAAGCTGTTCGTAACAAATCGAATTTTAATTGGGAGGGAGCCCCCATCCCGAAGTTTTTTAAATAGTCGGATTCGTATGTTTCGTAAGCATTGCGATAGGCGATGAAAGCATCGTTGTAATTTCCCGAAGCATCATAAATCAGTCCCATGAGCAAATGGGCAAAGGCATCGCGCTGATAGCGGTTTTTATGGTCGGGATATTTGTCGTTCAGTTGATTCAGTTTTATATTAATCTTCCTTACTTCTACCAACGCCTCTTCCATTTCACCCATTTGAAGGTAATTCATGGCTTTATAGAAATTCACCGTGATTATCTCGAAATCTTCCGGTTTGTAAGGCAGTATCTGCGGATTGCTCAACAAACTGGCCGCTTGTGCCGCCGGATGTCGTCTCATTTCATCCATCAGCATTTCCGCTTGTTCAAAAGCGGCATTGCTCTCTTTGTAGCGATTGAGCATAAAATCCACATATCCTTGGTTTAAATAGAGAAGAATCCTATTCTTGCTCCGCGCCATTTGTTTGTCTTTGTGGAGCAATTTGTCCGCCTGTTCAAATTCTCCTTTGGAGACGGCGGTCTGGAATGCTGCCGTCCGGTTATGCCATGTGGCACAACCGGAAAACAGGACAAGAAGTCCCAACAAATACAGGAGCTTCCGATTCATTCCAACCAAGATTGAGGATTAGATTAAAAACGGCCGGCAATGGTCTTTTTGATTTTCTTGCTGCCCATCCAAACGATTTCACCGCTTTCCAAGTCCGTCATTTCCATATCTATCTGGTAGAATACTGCTTTGTTCTTTTTGTAAGAATCGACAATACTGTTTATCGTTCCTTGTAACATGAAATCGGCACCTAACTCGCGCCCCCATTTCTTGGCGGTTTCGGGCAATACATAGCCTTGGTTCTGCTGCTCTCGCTCATTCCTTAATTCTTCCCGTTTCTCTCCGGCCTGTATCAACCGCACGCTTCCGTTATTGACAATGGCACGTTCCAAATCTTTTATGAACGTTTCCGCATCAATATGTTCGTGGCTTTTGTTTAACACCGTACCTACAATTACGACCGGTCTTTTCCCGGGATGTTGAACTTCATAAATAGGAATCCATTTGGCGGTAAGCAAGTCGGTTATCATTTCATTGGATACCAGACGGGAGTCGGTATCGTTCCAGCGTCCGCTCAAATCGGTTACCTGTGCGGTGTCTACACGGGTAACTTTACGGTCTGCACAACCGGAAATGAGTAACGCGGATATTAAACAGAACAGTGTAATGGCAATTCGTTTCATAAAAAGTTATTTTAAATTTATTATATCCCAATCAATTTTCGTGCCAACCGGGCATTTCGAGCCAGTCTTCGCTCAATACAAGGTTGGGGCGGGCAATGATGATACCTGTCTGGGAGGCGATATCAGCCATATAGACGTCTAACGGGTCAGTGGTGATGACAACTTTCCCGGCCGTGCTCGAAGCGTGCATCAGATGGGTTTTTCTCCCTTTTTTTACCGCTATTCCCAAGTGTGATGTATCCAGGCCTTGAATGTTTGTCGTTATCAGCACAATGTCTCCGGTATGGATTTTATGGGCTGCGGTTTTGATTTTTGTTTTAGGCAGGTAATAATACGTCCGTTTGTTTATCGACGTTTCGATATTCCGCATTTTAATCACCAAATGCGGGTCGGTCACTAAGGGCGGATATTTTTTCGGATGTTTCGATATGAAGCTGACGTTGGGCGAATAGTGTGTACCTCCCAGGTTTTTTGTGACGTCATGCAAGTAGTGGAGACGTTCCATTTCATACAACCAATCGGTGGAGTAATGGAGACGGGACGAGTAGTCGGTTATTTTTCCTTCCCGGTATCTTAATTTCACAATATTATTTACGAAATCACGTATCGAGACAGATGTATAATTTTCTAACAGAGCCAATGCCAATACGTTTTCAACAAAAGTCACGCAATCCAGCTCACGTAAATTGATGACCGGCATTTCTTCCTGGGTTTTATTTAAGGTTCCCGATTTATAAGGTTTCCCTAAAAAGAATTTTCCAATCTGTTCGATGCGTCGGTCTATGGGTAGTTCTCCCAGCTTTTCCTGTGCTGCATATGCGGAGAAACGGCTCAGGATGAGGCTGTCTTCTTTTGAGACGGGATGCCCCTGTCCGGCAAAGAGGAGCCCAAACAGACATCCGCATACTAAAATAATTTTCCTGCTATTCATCACCCCGCCAGTTTTTATATGGATTTTTAGTCAGAGACGAATTATAATAGCGTAAATCTCCTGTCACTTCTTTACCCAGCCACTCCGGTTTTATAAAATCTTCTTCCGGAGTGGAAAGTTCTATTTCCGCCACGACCAATCCTTCATTTTCTCCGTGAAATTCGTCTACTTCGTAGGTATGTTTTCCGGCAGGAACAAGATAACGGGATTTTTCAATCACTCCCGGTTCACAAAGTTTTATCAATTCTTCTGCTTCATGGGGGAAAATCTCTTTCTCCCATTCAAAACGGGACAATCCTTCCCGGCTTGACATGCCTTTTACGGTCAGATAAGCCTTTTCCCCCCGCAAGCGTACCCGGACACTTCTTTCCGGCACGGAAGACAAGTATCCTTGGCATATCGGCAAGATAGCAGATGCCAGCCGTTTAAAACCGTCTCCTTTCACTAAGAATTTTCGTTCGATTTCCTGCATCATTATTTTTAAATATTGGAGAATCCGTTTCAAATATAAAATAAAAACAGAGAAAACCGGCGATTTATCCTGTTTTCTCTGTTTTAATAAAGCGTGAGTATCTATTTAAACTACGGCTGAAAATTGTTCAAGAAAACGCAAATCATTTTCAAAGAAAAGCCGCAAATCCTTGATGCCGTATTTCAACATTGTGATACGTTCGATGCCCATTCCAAGCGCAAATCCCGTATATTTTTCCTTGTCAATACCGTTTAATTCCAACACATTGGGATCGACCATCCCGCATCCGAGTATTTCAAGCCAACCGCTGCCTTTGCATACATTGCATCCTTTACCGTGGCAAAGGGAACAGGAAACATCCATTTCGGCCGATGGTTCCGTAAAAGGAAAGTAGGACGGCCGCAGACGTATCTGCGTATCGGGACCGAACAATTCTTTGGCGAAATAAGTCAGTGTCTGTTTCAAATCGGCAAACGATACGTTTTCATCTATATACAACGCCTCAATCTGGTGGAACATGCAATGCGCGCGGGCGGAAATTGCCTCGTTGCGGAAAACGCGTCCCGGTGTCACCAGGCGAATCGGTAGCGGATGGGTTTCCATGTCGCGTACCTGCACGGACGATGTGTGAGTGCGGAGAAGGATATCCGGTTGCTTCTCGATGAAGAATGTATCCTGCATATCGCGGGCGGGGTGTTCCTCCGGGAAATTGAGTGCGGAGAATACATGCCAGTCGTCTTCTATTTCAGGACCTTCGGAAATGGTGAACCCTAATTTGTCGAAAATGGACAAGATTTCATTTCTCACGATAGATAACGGATGACGGGTTCCCGTTTTCAACGAGTCGCCCGGCAGTGTCAAATCGACGCCGGAAGTTCCGTTGTCCGTTTCACACAGTTGTTCTTTTAACTCATTTATCTTTGTCTGGGCGGCAGTCTTTAATTCGTTTAAAGCTTTACCTATATCCTTTTTTTGATCGCCGGGAACATTTTTAAAATCCTCAAACAACAGTGCAATAGTTCCCTTTTTACTTAGATGTTTAATCCGGAATTGTTCCACTTCTTCCAGATTGCAAGCGGAAAAACCGGTGATTTCTGCAATCAACTGCTTGATTTTGTCTAACATTTTCTCATCTTTTGGTTACCGAAGGACAAAGGTAGAAAAAATATATTTGAAAAACAGGTCTGTTATTTTTTCTTTCCTCCCTTTATGTTGGCTATCATCCGTTTTAAGTGCGGATATATCCAACATCCTATGACAGCCCCGAAGATATCCGCGACCAAATCCCATACATCGCCGCTACGTTCAAAACAATACTGTTGTAATATTTCAATTGTCCCGCCATACAAGAAGGCGATAGAAACCGTTATCATATATATCTTCCGCAGGCGGAAGCGGGTTTGATATTCCAATTCGTTACAAAGCAAAACAGCCATGATAAAAAACATGCCGAAATGGACGACTTTGTCCAAGTGGGGGATATTCAAATGCGGATCCGGAATATTTTCGGAAGGAAGGGCACACAACACGAAAATAATAACCGCCCAGGCGATATTGCGTCCCAATAAAACCCAAGTCTTCTTTCTTTCTCCCATATCAATCAAGTATTTTAACTTTTATCGTGACGTCTTTTGACGGACGGTCGTTTTTATCTGTTGGCAAAGCGGCGATTTTATCGATAACGTCCAATCCTTCCACTACTTCGCCGAAGACCGTATATTCTTTATCTAAATGGTGTACGCCGCCCAATGTTTTGTAGGCTTCCCGTTTATCTTCGGGCATATAGACTTTATCCGTATTTGCATTCCATTCAAAAGCGATATCCTGTTTGATTTTTTCGGCTATTTCGCGAAATTCCGCCACCTTTTTCTGTTTCCGCAAGGAATCCAACAACACTTTCTTTTCCGGAGTATAATATTTCCGCTGAATGGCATTTTTAATCGGTATGTTGACGGATTTTTCGATAATATCCAATTCTTCATCCGTATACTTCTTGCCGTGTACGATATAAAATTGGGAAATGTCGGATTCTTTTAAAAAATTAACACGGTCCGGCTGACGGGGAGCTGCCAATGCTCCTTTTTTATGATAGTGGTGTTGTTTCATCTCTGCATCCAGTGTTATCGGTTCTCCGAAACCGATGAATTGTCCGGGACGGGCGCCCCGGCTGTCGGATGAACCTCCCTGTATGATAAAATTTTTAATCACCCGGTAAAACAATGTCCCGTTATAATGACCGGATTTGGCAAGGCGGATGAAATTGTCCCGATGAATCGGCGTATCATTATATAATTTCACTTTTATCGTCCCCAGATTGGTTTCAATCAGAGCAAATGTTTCTTTTTCCTGTGCCCATGCCGTGAGTACGAAAAAGAAAACAAATCCGATGCAGAATGTCCATTTTTTCATGTTATGATTCTTTTTGACCGACCAGTTTGTTTACCAGATATTTTACGGGGAAATAAGAGGCCATATAGCCTATCAATAAAACCGTACCTATAATCACTACAATATCTTTCCATACCAGTTTTACCGGATAGGCTTCTATGATATAACTGCCATCCCCCAGTTTGATGAATCCGTATTTCTCTTGCAAAAGACAGACCGTAACCCCGATAAGCAATCCGACAAACGCCCCCGATGCCGTGATTAATATCCCTTCTGTTTTAAAAAGGGTGACAATGCGCCGGATATTCATGCCTAAGGCTTTAAAAACGCCAAGGTCTTCTTTTTTGTCCAAAATCAACATCGAAATGGAACCGATGATGTTGAAGGAAGCTATCAGCAATATAAAGAGCAATACCATGAATACCGCCAGTTTCTCAGATTTCATCATGGCATAAAACGAACGGTTAAGCTCGTATTTATCTTCCACCTTGAAATTTTGTCCGACAAGAGATTGTAGGTTTTTTTTCACGTTCTCTGTATCCGCTCCCGTTTTCAACTTCACTTCCACTTTTGAAATCTGATTTCCTATTCCGAACAGACGACGGGCGAAATCAATATCCGTCAATACCATTTTGGAGTCCAATTCCTGTTGGGAAGAAAAAAAACCGGAAGGGAACAGGTATTCCGTATTTAACGCCGCCTGAAGTGAAGACGTTGATTTTTTATTGGGATAATAAAATTTCAACGGAGTCAGGAATTTCAATCCTATACCTAATTCGTGCGCAACTCCGTATCCGATTACCCCTAAAAACGAATCTCCCGATTTCAGTCGGAATTCCCCTTCTATCATATTCCGGTTGAAGTCCACATGCTTCTCATATTCCTGCCCGATACCTTTCAGGGTGACCGGTTTCAGGTTATCCCCGTATTTCAGCAGGGCATTTTCTTCTACCACCGGATGATAATAAGCAATTTCATTCATCCGGTTTATCTCGGTATAATAAAGCGTATCGAAATCGACAAACTTTCCTTTGGCGGGAGAAATGACCAAATCGGGCGTCAGATTATCTGTATTTTGCTGTAAAAGCAAATCTATCCCGTTGAATACGGAGAGAATCACAATCAATGCTGTCGTACCGATAGCCACTCCCACCATACTGATGCCGGAAATGATATTGATTGCGTTCTGTTTTTTCCGCGAAAACAAATACCGCCTTGCAATAAAAAGGGACAGATTCATAAAATGACGACCGGATTATTTCAACAACTGATCAATCTTTTCGATATAATCCAGACTGTCGTCCACAAAGAAACGCAACTCCGGAATAATCCGCATCTGTTTTCCCACTTTTTTCCCCAACACAAAGCGGATGGATTTATTTTTCTCGTTCAACGTATTCATTGTTTTTTCCACCAGATTGGACGGGAAAATACTCAAATACACCTTGGCGTAAGAAAGATCCGGACTTACCCTTACCGTCGTCACCGATACCATTGCGCCTTCTGTATATTCCTTGCATTCTTTTTGAAACATCTCACTCAAATCTCTCTGAATCAGACGTGATACTTTATTTTGTCTTACTGAATCCATCTCCAAACGAATTAAAGAATAAAAATTTTCACAAATATACTACATTAAATTCATTATTTTATTACATTTGCATCCGCAATCGAGATGTAGCGCAGTTGGTAGCGCGCCACGTTCGGGACGTGGAGGCCGCTGGTTCGAGTCCAGTCATCTCGACACGATTAACCGCAACATATTGGTATTCAATATGTTGCGGTTAATTTAATTTTTGAGCCGGGACAGCAACCGGGACAGACTCTTTTAAAATTCACATTGCTTTTTACCGGAAGTTTGCTTTAGGTAAAAAAAAAATGTCCAACACCCAAAAAAAGCCAGACACTGTTTTAAAGGAAATTATTGCTTATACTCTGCCAGAACTTTATACTGGCAAAGAGTGGTATGTCGGTTTCTATGCTTTCGATCCACTTCAGGGTAAAATGCGACGTAAAAAAATCAAGATTAATTTTATTCAAGGGCTCACCAAACGGCGAAAATACGGAGAAGGCCTCAAGCAACGCCTTACTGATAAACTTTGCAAAGGATGGAATCCTTGGATAGAACAGGAAAATTCTAACGCTTATCACACGTTTGTGGAGGTTCTGGAAAAATATCGAAAATATGCAGATAAAATGTTCGCCGATGAATTATGGCGGCCAGATACCCATAAAACCTACATATCGTATTGTCGGAATCTGGAAAGTTGGAACAAAGAAGAGAACAAAATTCCAATAACCTATATTTACCAGTTCAATCAAGATTTTTGTTCGAAATTCTTAGAGGCTATCTACATAGACAGGGATAATTCAGCAACAACAAGGGATAACTACCGCTCCTTCCTAAATAATTTTTCGGAATACTGTCTCCAGCATTCTTTTATTACAGCAAACCCGGTGGCCGGTATAGGATTACTATCAAAGCGAAATAAGAAAAAGAAAAGAACTACGATTCCAGATCCGGAATTGATCCGCCTACAGGAATACCTGATCCAAAAAAACAAACACTACCTTTTAGCCTGTTATATCTTGAATTATTGCTTCATTAGACCCAAAGAGATGGCTATGCTTCGCATACACAATTTCTCACTTAAGCACCAAACCGTTTTTGTTGCAGATACGGTCTCAAAAAACCGATGTGATGGAACGATTACTTTGCCTGCAAAAGTCATCCATCTGATGCTGGACCTTAATATTTTCAGTTATCCGGGTGATTTCTATTTATTTTCGGATAAGTTCCTCCCAGGAGAAAAATTCCGGGATCCAAAACAGTTTAGGGACTTCTGGACACATTACGTACGAAAAGATTTAAAATTTCCGGAAAAATATAAGTTTTACAGTCTGAAAGATACAGGAATCACAAATATGCTAAGGAGTTATGACACCCTAAGTGTAAGAGATCAGGCCCGTCATAGCAGTATTGCAACGACAGACCTTTATACTCCACACGACATCGAGCAAGCAAACGATTTGATAAAAAATTACGAAGGAGTATTTTGACCCCTTCGTAATAACCGGAAAATTGCCGTGCTTTTGTGCAAATACAAGCAAATCATAAGCTAAAATCATGAAATACAAATACAAATAAACGCACACATTTTGCACAAAAAGGTCTATATTTCGGTCTCTGTACTGTTACATTCCAATTTTTATGCCGTTTAACCGATTGATCCAGCCGGCACGAAACACAGATTGAGACGGATTCTTCCTGATGATGTCTTCAATGAACTGAAGGCGTGCCTCCTTTATATCATAAAAGAATTCCGGTACAGGCATATTATTAAGAGCAAAAATGGTCTTTGGGCCAACAATGCCATCAGCGTTCACTCCTAAAAGTTTCTGTGGAATCTTAATTCCCGGTGTTCCGGAGAGCCAAAGCCAGTCGATAAGAATATTGGCCAGATCTTGACTTTTTATCTCATCCCCTTTCCATCTGTCCCAATAATATCTTTTAAAAACTTTAAAGACATCATCTTTATTCAAAATCCGGAGATCATCTGCATCAATATCACCATCTCCATCTTTGTCATAACCACACGATTTCCACGTTTTAAGGGTAATCCCCATGTTCGTTTGTCCACCCTTATCTGCCGGATGATCGGACCAGCCACCTTCATACTGCAAGATTAAAGGAAAAAGTAAATTTGCATTTGCCATAGCTTTTTTATGACAAATTAAGATGCAAATTAAAAAATGTCATAGGACAATAATTTACTTTCTACAAGTAAAGAATCTGTGTCGGGCTAATACTTTCACATTTTCTTCTCTCGTAATACGAATATACCTAAAGAATGCCTTTTCCGTTTTGTGACCGGTAACTAACATGATTCTGAACGGCATAATCCCGGCAAGATACATATTCGTAGCTGCTGTCCTACGGGCTGTATGTGAGGATATGAATTGATATTTAGGAATAAGTCGTGATACCTGTATTTGCCCGACCTGACGTTCAAACAAAACTTTCCTTTTAAACCCAATCTTCTTGCAAATTTTCTTAATTTGGCGATTAAAATGCTGCACTGACGGAGGCGGTGGCAGTTCTTTATTATACTTCTGAACGATTTCCTTCACAACAGGATGCATAGGAACCTGAACAGGTGTATTAGTTTTTTTTGTTTTAATGACTATTTTATTCCGAACAAAATTTTTAGGCTTCAGACGCGAGTAATCAGAAAAACGAAGAGCGGTTAGACAACCGATGATAAAATAATCCTTTATCTCTATTTCTCGGTCAGTTAAATTCGCATAGCGGTGTATCTTATAAACTTCACGCATTGTTAGGAATATCGCATTAGATTCTTCATCCGGAACTGGGAAATCTTCGATAGTTCTGTCCGTTTCATAACCAGAGCGATGGGCTTTGCGCAGAAGATACTTTATGCGATTGATATTATTCTTTACTGTCGAAACCATCAAATTTTGCCTCTGTAAATAATACACAAAATCCTCCATTACTTGTTCGTTCATATTAGTAAAGATGGGGATCTCACGATTGTCTGAAAAACGTAACAAATGATTAACTGCATTTTGAAGGCTTTTTTTATAAGCATCTGATTTCTTACAAATACTTAGATATTCAGATGCAAAAACATGAAATAAAATAGGTTGTTGCATAATTTTATTATTTAAATTATAACAACAAATATAGACTTCAGCACTTTCTAAACTGGCAGGTTTAGAAGTGCCTACTATCTTAAAAAATTCCAATGGCTACATTAAACTTGGGGGCATCATAATTCAGTGGGGGAAAGGCGGTGCAAACACGACAGATCTGGTGACTATCAATTTTCCAACCGCTTTCCCGACTGCTTGTTGTTCAGTTGTTGTATCAGGTATTAGAAATAAGTGTGGAGGCAACGGCCACAATTACGTGTATAATGTCACAAGAACAAATTTTCAAGCAACATTCGACAATAGTCTTGGGTATTTTATAGCGATAGGGTATTAATTCCAAATTGGCAGGTCTTGAAAGTATTGTAGCATCCAAAGCAGCTAAGGGATATGTGAAGTTGGGGGGTATTATGATTCAGTGGGGAACTGGCTATGCCAGCTCAAAGGTAAATACGACAATCAACTATGCGACATCTTTTTCTACAGTGTATAGCGTTGTCATGGTTCCTGAGGACTCCGATACAGGACAAAATAAGTCCCTTGCTGTATGTAATGTTGGAACAAGTTCGTTCCAAATCAATAATACAGAGCGAACAGCATTTAATTGCAGGTGGATTGCTATAGGGTCATATTAATCAGTACCCTATGGCAATCCAACATCCAGGTGCGTTATCTATTATTAGTACGCAACCTGTTTTTGTTATATTAGCAACATTGTTATATCCTTTTCCCGATGCACCATCGTATTGGCTTGAGCAAACAACACTACAACATTGTGTAGGGAAAGGTGTAGGGAATGTTATATTTTTTCTCCAAGCTGTCCCGGCTGCAACGCCCCATTGTATGATAATGCCTCCCAACTTCACATATCCATTGGTCGATTTTAAAACAGAAATGCTTTCAATACCTGCCAGTTTTGAACGTTCTGCTTTCGTCATCATAACTTTTGTAGCAGTGTCCGTAATATCGTCGGCAGTATGCTTATGATTCTTTGCTGCATAGGAGGAATCGTGATTGTGATTTGCGGCCGCATAATCTGCAGGATTTAAATTTGCAGTTGTAAATATTTCTGCAAGACGTGCCCAAGAAGTCCCTCCTTTTGCTCCCGACATAATAAACGCTCGCAATGCCGTACTTTTTGAGATTCCAAATCCGGTTATAACCGGTACATCACTACCGGAATAAGTATCCATCAGTATGAAATCTTTATAGGAACCATCCCCGTTTATAGTGGTATTCATCATATTGAAGCGCACTTTTCCCGATGGAACGTAACTTGGCGCCTGTTGACCACCATTCCCAGTATAATTTCCTTTTATAATGTCGTGTTCATGAGTTTTGGGTGCATAGGAAGCATCATGATTATGATTTGAAGCAGCCGCTCCAACTTCCGCAGCTGTATAAGACGGTTTGGTCGGTTGCTTCGCCCATGGATGCACGTCTGATGCTGGTAACGATGTCGGGAAATCCGTTATCTGACTTACCGAGTGCCTATGCTCCGTATCTGCTTTCCCATTCAATAATGCCATTATGCTGGTTGCAAAGTGCGGGTCATTCCCCAAAGCCGCTGCAATTTCAAATAATGTATCTAATGCCTCAGGTGCACCACCAATCATTTCTGCAATCCGTGTCGTTGCATATTCCCGGGATGCATCCAATGTTTCTTGATTTTTCGCATCTATTTCCGGTCGGCTATAAGTTTCTGTTTTACTGTAGGTGTTAAGTAATTTCTCTCGTTCTTCGTTCGTGATCAACTTACCTCCACTTTCTGCAAGAAAATCATTTACTTTCTGTACAGCCTCGTTGGCAAGAGTCGCACCATTTTCAGCATTTTCAGTTGATTGAGTAATCTCATTCTTAAGCCCAGACCATTCTTCCGAAACCGCCGAGGATACGTTATCAGCATCGTCTGAAGCACGGATTGCCGATTCAGCAGCTTTTTTTGCCATGTCTGTTGCTTCTTCCGCTGCGGCTTTTGATTCATCTACGCTGCTTGCTGCAGCCAATGCGGCGGCGGCAGCTTTCTCAGCCTCCTGTTTTGACTGATTCACACTGTTTGTGGCTTCGTCAGCAGCATCAATAGCCGCTTCCGTATCTGCAATGGTTTGCCGGGCAAGACCTATAACTTCGTTGGCAACAGCAGCAGCCTCAATGGCAGGTTTCCCCAATAAATCAATAGGAACAACAACTGCTTTTTCCTCCCCATCTTTCGTTTGATAGGCCGGTAAAGCATTGACACCATCCATCGTTTCAGCTTCCGGAAGCTCATTGATACCGATTGACTGCTCTCTAAGTATACGTAAAACTTCGAGAGCTAATTCTCTTTTTTCGTTATCTGTTAGTACCATGGCCTTGTGTTTTTAATGCTTCTAATAATGGAACTTTCAGATAGGCTTTTATTTGTGCCTGTGAGATAATCAAGCGGATACTTTCCAATTGTTGCGACTGAAGAGCCACTTCTCCCTCATAATATATCTTTTTAGCCAAATCCATCTCACCGATATCGCCAGTTTGCTCGAATATCAAATTGCCAACCGGCTTTGAGAGGTCCATTTGTTCTTTAGTTCCATCAATTTTTAATACCGAAATTTTTCTAAAGTCAATTTTTTTAATCATGATGTTGTATTAATCGATAATAGTTTTCAAAAACAAGTAGTTCTATCGTATCTCCTTCACACATTTTAATATCTCCAATTGTGCTTGCATTCTGATTGGTTAATTTCATGGATTCATCTTCAGGAGGTTTTATCCATAAAGGAGCACAACCGATATCAAGATGAATCATGAACCGGAACCCCCAATCCGGTGGGAACATCGAGATATTAAACATATGAAGTATTGTACTCTTCCTTGGAAGAATGACATTGTATGATTTTTCGGAGGAAAAAACGAACTTATCATACTGGCCAAGGTCCATATTATAAGTACCCGTATCGGTCAAATATACTTTCTTACATCCTAAAGAAATAAAAGCCTCTTTTGAAAGACATGCCTGAAGAGAATATAAACCGTAGTTCCGCCCCCAAGTACTGTTCCCTACGTTTATATACAAACCTAATTTTACACCCCAATCATCCGTCTCGACACTTTCAAAGCGTCCTAAGGCTTGCCAACCACCAGATACCGGCATGGTGTTTAATCCTATTCCTACCCATGCATTCTTGGAAGAAAAGCCTAAGAAGCTACTGCCATGAGCGTACATAAAGAATTTGGAGTTCGAATACGAGTATGCATTGTCTTCCGAAAAAATGCTTCCTCCCTGTATTTTAAAATCTCCGATTTTTGCTTGTCGAGCCAAGATGGAATCAACATCAAGCAATTCTGTTTTTATTTTTCCATCTTTTATGACTGTCGCATCAAAATCATCGAAGGAAACAGCACCCCGAAGGTTTATCTTGTTGGCATTGATTGTTACCTCTTCTGCAGTTTGGTTTATATAAGATATTATTGTCGAGCCATCCGCCAAATCTTTAGAAGCCCAAAATTCGTTTCCGTCTGCTTGTGTGATAAAACCGGCTTGTTTTATTTCCTTAATCCCTTGAGCGTTTTCGCCAACACTCTTTACGATGGCAGAAATTGAATCAGCAACAACATTCAATTCTGATTCATGTTCTGTTACCAGATTACCAATATTATCGAGGCTTTCAATAGTCGCCCACAATTTATTTCCATCAGCCGTAGTGATCCAGCCCGCCGTACTAATCGTTTTGTTGATTCCCTGTATTTCATCATTTAACGTATCAGTACGCCGGACCATTGCCGCAATTTCTTCCGAAGTTACATGGAAGGAAGCGACATGCTCCTGAAGGCCTCCATGAAGCGTGTGTACGGATTCAGCCAGTAAGCTGATTTTCTCAGCCGTTTGTTCAAAATTTGTTGTAGTATCGACAATGAAATCTTTCAGACTATTGTAGGAAAGCGTCAGGGTAGAAATATACATGTCTCCCGTAAACCGCAGAAGAAAATCTCCGGAGCCCTCCCAAGGAGCGGAAATAACTTTTTCCACATACACCGTCGTAGGCTCGATGTTCTCTTCACAAAACAATTCCTGTCCCTCAAATCCAAAAGAAAGAACGCCCGATTCCCGACAAAAATATTTTATTGTGAGATAAAGGATACGGTTCGGTTCCGGTTGGAACAAGTCTTTATTATATTGTTTTATGTAGCTGTTGCGAAGGTGAAGAACGAGACGGTGGTCGGTTTCTATCAATGCAGCCACTTTTTTCTTTTCTGTAAACAGAAAACCATTCAACATAACAGGCTCCGCACCAATTTTATAGGTCACAATATCCGTCTCACATTCCCAATATTGCATATTATTGGAAAATGTCGTATTCCGGAGAAAATTGTCCTCTTGTGTAAATTTATCAAGTACTGCGTGTATTTCCGATGAGATTTTCCCTTCCAGTATTTCAAATTTCGTTTGAACATCTTCCCCATTTTTAAGCCGGAAAATTCCACAAGCGTAAATATTATCACAGTATATGCCATATCTTGATAATCGGCCGAATTGGGGTGTAATCAGTCCCTCCAATCTTCCAAAACGTGTCCGGATGGAATTTTCCGGATCGGTTTTCATTCCGGTAATGATATCAGTATACGGAGCTCCCGGTTCAACAGAAGTATGCTTGATAATTCCTTTTCGATCCGGCTCCGTCAGTGAATCCACCCGAACGAGTGTGTCCCCCGGAGCGATATCTGCTTCATCACCGACAAAATTTTCGTAGGTAAGCCAATCCTGCCGCTCTTCAGCTTCGGATTCAGCACCACAACCGACATCGACGACGTTAAATTCGTATCGTTTTTCCAACACGCCAGATGAGCCGTAGTGCTGCACCATGATAATATCTCCGGGGCGGAAAGGATTATAAAGCACTCCTTTTTCCGTATCAAGCAGGAGTTTTTTGTTCTCAACATCCACACTGTCCACTTTCATCATGTCGGTGGTCAGCCGGGTCCCGTTTTCTCCCAGAAGCTGACTGATTATCATCTCATACACCCGGAACCGGCCACGAATCGTCAAATCATCCAATTCCAATGAGGCATGTTCTTCTTTCACACCGGCAGCATTGAGAATTTCTTTCACAAATAATCCCCAACCGGATCCGGCTGGGAATCCAGATACGAATTTCTTTGAAGCCAGGTAACCGTCAAAACTACTATTGCCAGCAACATGGAGACCTTCGGTCCTAACCATATCCTTTACATCGATTCCCTCGAGGAAATGGATCAGACCGGCTGCCGTATCTTCCACGTCTTTTCGCAGGAACTTATCCGATTCTCCGGATTTAAGTACATAGTTCAGGAAGCCAAGCACGGCAGCAACGTCCCGGTTTGAAACGCTATGTTTCAAAATAGCCTTGTCAATCTTATCAATTAAGGCATCTGCCGCTGACTGTGATAGTACTGCCATCAGTTAAATTGCTGTGAAAATTGGTCTACATGAATGCGGTTCCCGTCAAAATCCAAAGGAACAGAATGCGTAAAATGAGTGTCTTTATCGACGAATCGTAACGTGATGTGAAGACTGGCCGGCTCCCGGCTAATAAGTGCTACGGACATATCCTCTGCAGATGCTGTACATTCGATGGGCTGCTCTCCATATCCCAACAGGAAGATTTTCTCTGAAGCAAGCATATCTATCAAAAAGATAAGTTCCTCCTGAGTCTTGAATCCGGATTCAACCTGCAAAATGTTCCGGGATGGTCTCCGGTCCCGTTTTTCTACATAATCATTTACCACAGGGTCATAGACAGAATAAATCGACTCTTCATCAGCCTCAGGCTCCAGATTTACACTACCGCTCACTTCCACTCGTTCATAAACGCCATAGCTGTTTAAAAATTCGATGATGTATCTGGCGTCAGTAATCGCCCCGGGAGTAAGCAACACCGTGGCCGAATAGCTTTGATTAAAATATATATCAAAACGATTTGACAAGCAGTTGTATTCAGCAAAAAGTTCTTTACGGATAGCCGGGATATTCAAGGCGTAAGGCCTGCGTTCCGTACCTGCAGGAATATCCAATGAGACATCCCCTGAAACTACTCTCATATTGCCACCGGGATACAAAAACACCAGAGGCATGATTTCAGTTTCCCGCACAACGATAAACTGCCCGTTTGTACGGGATGTCATGAATATATTATTAGCTGGATTAAGAAGCTTGAAATTGAATATGTTGTTATTTGCAGAAACAAGTGCCCTTAGCGTATCCTTACTTACTCCACCCGGAAGAATCGTATGAGAAAGTATTACCCGGTTACCCTGTGCATTGGTGACCGTAATGGTATAGTCCCGATAAATAGCAGCCGGTATCAACCGGTCGTTTTGCCGGTCTGCCGAAATATGGTTAAAAGACCATTCAGGAAGCAGTTCCTGCAGGATTTCGTCAATATGTATGTCGGTAGTACCGGCTTCGACAGAACCTGTATAAATATTATCAATTCTGAAGGTTGCCACCGAGGTGGAATATATCGAAAGTACGACCGGATTACCGGCCAGAGCAATCGGAGTGGGAGATATACTTGCACTTATCATATTCCTTCGTATCTATCCATGACCAAATTATCAGCGAAGACCGGTACAGACCGGGCCTTGCTCTCTAAAAAGAAGTCTCTTTCCGACGAGGGAACCGTCATGAAAAGCCAAAATTCATACAGGCTTTTCGATTCATTCCCCGGCAATGTTTTATAGGCCTCATAAAGCCTGTTTACATCCGTAGTTTCCGGAGCCGTTGTTATTTGTTGCACTGAATCCATGATGCAAAACTGTGTTTTTCTCTAAAGTTTTCACAGGACAATTAATTATGGTCCCTATACCAATAAAAAGTGTAATCGGGTTTTGCTGTTACAGGATATCTGACAAGACTGTAAGCCCGGGAGAACTTCGCAAAGTACAGCAACACTTTCATTTTGTAATAACACACGATAGGTGTGTCATAAAGGGTGAGTGGCGGCTTCAAAGGGAAATCGCCTTTTTCCGGAAATTCGGTATAGTTTTTTGTATCAATCTTATAACTGCAAGCCGACAACGGATAGCCCATGTCTTCGGCCCATGCCTTCATCAATTGCTTTGCCCTGTCATGCATCCCATTAACGATAATCCATTTAAACCACGGCCGAGATACCGGAATTTCTTGTTCAGACAAATCGTAAGGTTCCAGTAATTTTAATGTCCGAAGTTTCAGCTTTGGCGGAGATTCCGGAAGTAACGGGAGCGGGTGCTTTATGCTTTCTATCAGGAATCGTTGCCCGTCAATCATGACCGGTTGCGTCAAGTCGACAGAAAACAAAGCAGGGCGTGGTAAATTAATCTCACACTCAACTGTAGCATTGGCGTGCCGGAGAATAGCGTCGTAGTCCTTAAAAAAACGGTTAAAGGCTCCATTTTCTCCAGTAAATGTCAGAGCATAATCAAAGCCGGTTACTTTATATCCTGCGACATCGTAAGGGTATATATTTCCTGTCGGGACATTCAATCCCGGTAGTTTAAAACAAAATGCGAGAGGAGTCTCGCCTTCTTTTTCATTTTCGCTTCCTCCCTTGCTGATGACGGTATGATGGTGGACATAACCTGCCAGATATTGAGGGGCAAGTCCGGAGAAATTCCCCCATTCAACTGTTTTAATTGCCAGACATTCATCATCTCCGGTCAACTCTTCTTTTTCAATTTTATCATCTTCCGTGTCCCAGGGGAAAAGTTCTGTCGACTTGAACTTTATCGATTTGTCAAAGAAATCGAACTCATAATATCTGCCGGTACTACGTTCATAGAAAAGGGGAGCTTCCCCGTTCAAAACTTCTTCAGAACATACTCCTCCATCCGCAAAAAGAATATTTCTATCTTCAACGACTTTGTTGTTATATTGAGCAAGAAATTGTTTCAACGTTTCTTTTTGCGGTTCAGCTCCATCAAAACCAGTATTGGCAGATAAAACAATTCTTTTCGGCGTCGCAAATGATATTGTCGGAGAAGAAGCTATATAATTTTTCCAGTCCACAGTCCCCCGGGCCGCAACCATGTCCTTCAGAAATTTAATACGGACTGTTTTTTTCGCTCCATCTACAAAATAAACCATGCCAGTTCTCACATATAACGAATTGAAAAACTCATTGATTGTACAGTCAGGAAGAAGTTCCGAATAATCAATCGTTCCCCTGACAATTGCATCTGCTATATTATTTAATACCACAAGGCGTTTGAGTTGTATATGGGAGGCAAAAGGATTTTCGGAAAGAGAATAACCGAAATGCTCGAAGATGTGCTTTAAAATATAATGCACCTTTAAAAAAGGAGTGCAACCGTAGCCCTCAGGAACCATTGTTTTTACAACAGCTCCATTTGTAACACAATTTTCATAACGAGCTTCAGAGATGAGTTCCCAGCGGCCGGACTCCTGACTGTATTCCGGTCGGTTCAGGTACTCAGGATAGTACACATCGCTGACTGTCTCGCCACCGGTTTGAATGGGGAATACGTAATAATCGGCTTCTATCTCTTCACGCATCACCTGACCGAGATGATCTCCGGCAGTGTAGGCATCGTTGTAATTCTTTACCGGCCACTCCAGTTTCGATAAAGCAGTATCTTCGAATAGAGAGTACATCTCTCCTTCATCAAAGCCGATATTTATCGAAATCCCCGATTTCAGGCCGGCACTTAAAACATTCAGCTTGCCTGTACGGCGGTAAACCCCATCCGATACAAGAACACGGACATCATGATCCGGAGCATTCACCGCATCAAGTCGCTGCGCATTGTTTAAAATCTTACGATTATGGGCTGATGACGGGAGAGTGGCCGGATAAGTCATACTTCCACGCTCCGAAAATACCGGATTTGTAATCTCGATATCAAGAGAAAATTCCGGATCAATATCAACAATCCCCTTAGGGTGCTTGATTATTACAGCCATTTCCGCAGTAATTTCAGTAGTTTGACAAAAGGGTTTATCTTCTTTTTTGCGCAGTAAATAGCAGCGGCAACTGAGACAAGTACAAGGGAAAACCAAATCAGAAATTTCCATGATACTGACCGTTCCTTTACTTGAACATTGTCAGACTCCTTATGTTCTTTCTGCTGGATTACACTTTTATCGGAAATAGAATCTCCTTTCTGAATCCGATTTTCCACATCTGCCTGAATGTTAAGCGTCAATTGTTCCCGACTAACCGGAATCGGCTTATCCGGTTGTTTTGCCGGGGGAGTAGTTTCTGGCGGAGCTACATGAGAAAGCGTGTCCGGCAAATAATTCTCCTTGGTATAGGATATCGAGATTTTTAAATGTGCCCGGAACAAACTGTCCAGATAACTTTTGTTGAAAAACTCCTTAGAATTAATTGTTTCTTTACTTTCATCCGTTTGGGAAGAAAGTTTCTTTGTGACATGACAACTCAAGCAGACTAAACAAAGCAATATCCATATCTTATTCATCTCTTTCGTCTTTTGATTGTTTCTTTTTTATTTCTTTCAGATATTCCGAAATGGGCATCCCTGTCACCCGCTCCGCTTTATTGACCATGATTTTTTGCAGCAAACGGGCAAAAGCACTCATGTTCTCGGATGACCAGTTTTCAAGACAGGAATATGCTTCCCACCCGCAAAATGCGAAAGCAGTGATGTTTGCCAGGTAGAGTTCTTGAAAGGGTATCAAGATCTGGTCCATAAAGTACATCAATAGAATTAAGCCATAGACTTTCGGAAGAGTGGAGAAAAATACCTTGCCGCTTTTTTTGCTTTGGAACTTTCCCAAATCTCTCGGAAGATCATATTTTTTCGCTACCCGGCGAGCCAGATCCCACGCAAAAAAACAGTCCAGAAGAATAGCGAATATACATACCCAGAGGTAAACGTAAGTCGGTTGTATATAAGCGTACAATCCCCCTATACCGGTAAAAATCCACCGTAAAAAAGGTTGGTCGGTCAGATATTCAAACATTTTATTCATCTCATTTTTATTTCAAAATTAGTGGTGTGTGTGTTTCAGATAAAGGACAAATCAAGCACCCTTTGTGAATTCCTTTTCTGCCTTGTACATGAGTTCGTTGGCCGCCTGATTATCACTGTAAACAGTGTAGGCTTTGAGCGGTTTGCCTTTCATTTCCTTGATTTCTTTGACTAAACCGGCCATTGCTTCAAGTATCATCTTCTTTTCCGAATCTTCTTTCGGTTGTGCGGCAGTTCCCACATATCCGCCTTCTGCGTATCCTTGCCCGGGCAGCGGATTGGCCGAAGTACGCTGGCGCCGGAAAGCCTCGATTGCCCGGACATGATTCAGAACGATAGGATTACGCATTTCCGGAACTGCAACCACATACTCGCCCCGATGAACGTGACCTGCTACGTCGTATCGTCCTCCATCGCCGGTATATCCTCCCTCCGCAAAACCGGAAACAACCCGCTCGGCAGTTTTACCGCCACCCTCGCCACCACCATTCAAGGTCATATTTTTTACTTTTTGCCGTTCAGCATTTGCAGCGGCAATCTGCATAGCTCCGGTGGCCGTCAGCATGGCTGCCGCAATAGCACCGCCGATCGGTCCGAGTTGTGCGAAAGCTGTCATGACTGAAAGACCGGTATTGGCAATGATTTCGCTAACCTTAATAGCAAACTGAACGTCTGCATATTTCTTTTCCACATCCAGTTTTTTCTGGGCCTTTTCAGTTTCCAGACGTTCTACTTCTTCTGTGTTCCCTTGCGCCGCTTGAATTTCAGCATCATATTTCGCATCAATCCGAGCCATTTCAGCATCCTGAAGCGCACCGATTGCGCCACTGGCTAAAGAAGTCCAGCGTTGAACTTCTCCCAAATAATATTCTTTCGCCAGTTTTCCCCTGGCTTTCTGGTACTCTTTTTCCGAAAGGAGACCCTTCCGATGATTAGCTTTAAGTACCTGTAGTTCGGCACGGAACTGTTCTTTCATCGTCACCAGTCCATATTGGGAACGAATGCCCCGCCGTTCGTCTTCAGCTTTCTGAAGAATATTGTTTTTTGCCTGTTCATAAGCAGCAGTCAGGGATGTGGTGTCCTTGCCATTTTCCCGGGCCATTTGCAACCGGGCTTGATAGGAAGCCTCAAGCACTTTCAACTGGAGATTAAGTTCGTCTTCCTGATTTGTCAGATTGAATTTATCCTTAAACTCCGGAAGCATATTCTCAAGTGCCTTCGTCTGTTTGGCCCGGGCTTTTGCCAGTGCAGCCTCGGCATCCAAAACTTTTTGATTAGCTTCCTCGACAATTTCCTTTTTCTTTTGGCCGCTATGAAGCTCGAGAGCCTCGGCATCGGTCAAATACTGCTTCGCAATATTCAACCGTTTTTCAGCAGTAGCGGCATCAATGGTGAGCATCATCATGTCATGCTGCTCTTGACTTATTTTCTGGGATCCCAAAAAATTATCCAGTTCAATCTTCTGCTTTTTATACCGGGCTTCTTCCCCGTTTAATGCAGAAGTATTGGACTTTTTCAATGAAGTGACCGTTTCTTTGTCTTTCTTTTCCTCCGTTTTCTTTTTTTGCTCTTGGGCCTTTTTCTCTTTGTTTTTCGCCTTATCGTCAGCTTTTACTTTCCCCAAATTTTTAAGCCGTTCAATTTCCTTGTCTATTTGTTCCAGCTCTTTGTTCTTCAGAGCAATATTGGCCTCTGTGTCTTCTTTCCATACCTGCTGTACTTTCTTTTTTCGTTCTTCCAGTTTTTTTATCAGCGAGGTTTCCTCGACTGTTTTTTCCGGAGTTGCGTCATTCCCGTTTTTTGCGGCCGACACTTTTTTAGTGGAGGTAATGCTGTTGGCAATATTATCGTAATATTGAGACTGCCGGTCGAGTTCCCGGTTCATCTTCTGTGTAGTACCGAGCAAGGAAAGCATCCAATTCCGTGTATCCGTTCCACTTACACTGTTTTCTTTATTGAACAACGCAAACTTTGCGGACATCTCATCATAGGCTTTTTGAGTCGATTTTATCGCTTTAGTATCTAAATTATACTCTATCTTATTGTCTTTTAACCATGAAATAATATCATTTACTTGCGCCTGTATAACCTGTTTCTGTTCTTCACTTTTACCTCTTGAGATGCGTTTGATAAATTTATTATACATCTCTTCGTAGTCTTCCATATAAGCCTTTGTTGTTTCTTCAAGAGCCTGTTTTTTGGCTTTCAATGAAAGAGAACGTACCAATTCGTCATTTGCATAACGCTGGGCCTTTTCGATTTCCTCGAGTGTACTTTTTTCAGTCAACAAAGAAGGCAGGTATTCTCCATATTTTTCGTTCAGCAGTTTGATGGCAGTACGCCGGGTGTCAGTACCGGCATTGGCATTTTTTGCCACTTTAAACAGATAATCCATTTCAGCCCGTTCGGCCGCAAGATTAACGGTGAACTCCTTTTGTATCTCGTTGAGCCGTTTCTGGGCTTTCGCCGCTGCGGAACTTTTGCTGGCAAACATGACGAGGGCTGTCACCAGACCAGCAACAAGGGAGATAATTGCACCGATCGGATTCAAAGACATCATGATATTCCATGCCTTTTGAGCCACTGTCGCCAGCTTGATTTTTCCGGTTAAAACTCCGAGCAGTGTATTTTTAGCGGCAATGGCGGTAGCCGATAGCTTTGCCAAAAGAGTTTCAGTTTTGCTCATGGCGATTTGTTCACCGGTGGCAATCGCATTTTTCTTTTTCCAAGCAACAGAAGTTTTAAGTACGGCAACATACGCAACCATGGCAGAAGTCAGAGGAATCAGTATTGCCCGATATTCGGTAAATTTACCGATGCACCAGCTCAGAGCGTTAATAATCCCGGTAATTCCGTCAATAACCGCCTTCATGATTCCCCGGGATTCATAAAATTTAAGTATCAATCCCTCGAGCGCACTTTCCATGATTTTGGCGGATCCGGCGACACTATCCAATTTCTCTTCGGCCATTTCTTTCAATGCTCCACCGGCATCCGTAATGGAATCCCGGAGAGTAGTAGCCTTCTCTGCCGATTGGAGGAAGGTGTTAAACGCAGCCACACTTCGTTTATCCGTAAGTTCAAGAGTTGTAGCCAGATCTACGCCGGAATCCCGGAGCTTAACAAGTGCCGGAGCCAGATCATCAAGCGATTTGATTGGCTGGCCAAGGGCTATGGCCAGTTTCCCGGAGCCATCAGCCAAATTCAGCAATATGTTTCGAGTGGCCGTGGCAGCAGAAGAGGCATCGAAACCACTATCGGCCAACACACCGAGCAAAGCAGTTGTTTCCTCTATGGAAAATCCGAAAGTCCGGGCTACCGGTGCAATGGTAGAAAGAGAGCTTTCAAGGAATCCGAAGTCCAAGGCCGATTTGGTAGTTGCTACGGCCATAGCAGAAACTACTCGTCCTGTTTCTGTTGCCGGAAGATTGAAAGCCCGGAGGGCAGCTCCGGCGAGTTTGGCTGCAGCCGGCAATTCGGATCCGGTAGCCTCTGCAAATTGAAGTATCGGCTCTGTTGACTGTAGTATTTCACTGTTATTGAAACCTAACTTTGCCAGCTCTATCTGTAAGCCGGTTACTTCGCCGGCTGTGTATTTCGTAGCTGCTCCCAGCCGTTTGGCATCTTCGGTCAGTTCGGAAATATCTTTTTTCTTTTTGCCCAAAATGGCTGCCAGTTCACTGTTTGCACTCTCAAAACCGACAATGGTTGTGAAAGCGTTCCGGATAGCTCCGATAAACTGAGTCCCGATGTAACTCCCAAGAGCCATAAAGCCACCCAGGACGGTGGCTTTAATCTTGCTAAGTCCCCCGAAAATACCGGTAGCTTTTTTTGTCTCATTGCCCACCCGGCCCATGGCAACGGAAGTCTCCCGGAGTTCCTTGTTCAGCTTACTCCATTGCTGTGGCTGGAGATTTTTAGAAGTATTTTTAAGTTCGCTCTGGAGTTCCTTGTAACGTTTCTCCAGCTGCTTCAAAGTCATGTTTTCCAGTCCGAGCGTTTTCTCATGCTCCCGGATTTGGGCTTTGTTTTTGGATATCGCTTCGGAATTGGCTTTGAGCTGCCGGTTTAAATTCTCATACTCGGCCGAGTTCGCTTTCCCTTGAGCAGTGAGTTTGGCCATTTCAGCCCGGATTGCCTTATTACTGCTCTCCAGTTCTTTGTTTGCCTTGGTGAGTTTATGAATGGATTGTTGCGCCTGTGTGGCATCCAGTGACAGGATCCATTTTATTTCATCTTCTGTAAGTTTTTTTGCCATCGCTTATCGGTTTTGATAAGCGAAAGTACCGGGGCACACTTGGATACTGAAGGACAAAAAAGGAGGGAGGTCAGACCCTGAATTTTACGTTATAATGATGCGGATCCAGACTCTTCCGAAGAAATTCCCGGACTTCATCTGTGAACCCGAACCGGATTTCCTGATAGGCGTTATTGTAAAGAATACCCCATATCTGCCGATTATAAATCCGCCAATTCCCCAAATGTTTCATATCAAGGAAACGGATATATATGGGGACTGTTGACCGGAATTCGAGCTGAGCTCCGGAACCGGAGACTTGATAGGCATTACCCGACAAGGCAGAAATTAAACGTTCAGTTCGTTGATTCATTAAAGGACCTTTACGAAGTGATGCCTGATATCCACCGGCTCCATGACGGTACTCCCCATCCCGAACAATCATAAGCTGACGTTCCCGGATAGTCTGCAGGTCTTCATCTACTGCCTTGCGAATGAAGGCTCCCTTTATAAAATCATCTGTAAGCATTGTATTATTTTCCGGCAAAACTACCGGAAGAGGAAAGAAACAAAAAGGACAGCCCCCGAAGGAGCTGTCCCGGCACTACCTACTTTTCAGCGAACAGCCAATGGAATTTAAGGCTGTAAAGGTCAGGCAGTGCCTCGTAGTGGAATCCACGCTTTTCCAAATATTCCACCACCACACTGTCTCTTATTATCAAATCACCGTTAAACTCTTTGATAGCAGCGATGATTTCTTGTGTTGTGTACCGCTTGGTCGCCTCGACGATAGAATTTGCCGGCTTTAAATGTGCCGTAAACGCATTGAGCAACTCAAATACTTCCGGAGAGGTTTCCGGCTGCCGGGAAGGACTTTCCCCCTCCGGAGTTTTTTCATTTTTTCTCTTCATTGCTGGCCTCCTTTCGTGATAAAATCTTAATGAATGTCGATAGGTTATGCAGCGTTGTTATCAAGTCGATTCGTTTTGCATCACTGACGTTCGGTACTGGATCCAAAATATAACCTATGACAGAATCAATGTTCTCTAAAGTCATCCTTGCAACCTCCGGTTCCTGAATATACTGGAGTTCCGAAAGCATCTCACTGGAAAAACGCACTCCTTCAATGTTCATTGCCATGACGCACCTCCTCTATTAAAAGTTCTCCCGATAACTCTACCATACTGAAAAATCCGGATGAAAGGTCCTGATAACTGCTCGCCATTATACGTTCTATCCCTGTCAAAATATCCGGATCGGCTTTTTCGTCAAATTCAAAAACGGTTGTAAATTCAGCAATTACTTCGGCTTGTTTCTGAATCATCCCTTTTAATTTCTGTCTTTTTGCAACAATATCATCCATGGCACACCTCCTTCCGGGCAAAGTATAAAGCTCCCTGCATTTCGGAAAGTAAGGCTCGAGCCTTGGCCCAACGCTGGCGATACGATTCGAAATCATCCGAGTGAAGACGACGCATAAGGGATGCGTGCAAATTGTCGACTAAGGTTTTCTGCTGGGCTACCGCCTCCGGGGTAACCGTAGATAAGTTCATGTTTTGCATAACTTGAGATTTGAACATTTGTAGGCAACAGAAAAGCGGCGTGCCTGTCCCGCTGTTCAAGTATCTCAAGAGACCTTTCGACGCCATTAAGCTGCCGAAACGGGGGTACACACCGCTTATAATATAGTTTGTTTCTGATAGGGTACAAAAAATCCGCCGAGGGATTCCGAGGCGGCCTATCTCCGTCTCTTGATATACTTGAACACCACGAAAGTGAGGATTTTTTTTGAATTGACCAAATTTGAACATAAAAAAACGCTTAGACAGGTCCAAAATCATCAAAAGCTAATTCTTCCCGGATATATTCGTCCCATTTTTCCTGCCAATCAGGACCGTTGTCGTTTATCAATTCATGTTCGCGGCGGATTTTGACCAGCTGCTGGTCAATGGCTTTTATTCCCTGTTCGTAAGCCCGGTCGCGCTTCTGTTCCTGCAGATTATCGTAATAGAAAAGAGTCACCCCAATGATAAGGAGTATCAGGCCGGCAAGATATGGAAAGCATCTTTTATACATGCGAAAACGTGATGCGATGTTTTAAACAACCGGCACGAAGGCTCGCCAGAACCACCAACAGATTGAACAAAACAAAGCGCACCACGTATATCACGCAGTACGCTTGCGAGTTCTTCTCTGTTGGTATTACAATCTGGCGAATTTTCGTACCGAGAATACTTACGTAAGCGTACACAGTATCTTAACTGTATATTCCCCGACGGGAACGGTACAAAGATAAGGAACTTTATAAAAAGAATAATAGTATCGCTCCTATTAAAATTATAGCAATACAAATTATTAGCCAAATAGGCATTGAGTTAGGCTCGGCCTGACGACCGGTTATTTGATTCTTCTCTCTTTCTTTTTTTTGCCGAGCAATGAATAATACAGGATTAGCAGAGCTTCGTATCAGCAAAGTCTGAGCTGCTTTTGTTTCTAAATCCCAAAAATTTATTATCAAATAATTCTTTTCAGATATTTTTTCTTTTGTACCAATTCCGGAAATTCCTCCTATGATTGCACCTAAAGGTCCTAAAATAAGTCCTCCAACTACAGCCCGCCCAATAACAGATTTATCCATTTTTATTAATTCACTCTCAGTTGTTTTCTCTAAACTAATAATCTGAGAGTTATGGATTCTATAAAATTCAAATCCCCCTTCTATCTCTAACCCATGTGTATGGATGTATACTCTTACTGTCCCTTCAGGTATTTTCTTTACTAAGTTTTCAAAATGATAGTAAATCCCTTTCAAAACAGCATCATTTCCCCAATTCGGTACCTGTTTTCCAATACTCAAATTATTAGGCAATTCCGGAAAATTTAATATGTCTTCCGTTGACTTTTGACTATCTGCTTCCATATTTTAAATTTTAAGATATCATACATTAATCTTGGAATATCCCACCAGCAGCTTTTATAAGTTCTTTCTGTTCCTCACTTGCACGAATATTTTTTAATATTGCTCCTTCGAAATATGCTTCTCCTAAACGTGCATCCCATAATATTACTCTTTCCAAATTAGCACCCTCCAAATGACTTCCCTTCAAACTTGTATACTCTAAATCTACTCCCTCTAAATTCGCTCCCTCCAAATGCGCTCCTTCCAAATTTGCTCCCCATAATATTGCTCTTTCTAAGTTTGCTCCCTTCAAATTTGCTTCACACAAATTCACGAACATTAACTTGGCCCCCTTTAAATAGGCTCTCCCTAAATTTGCCCTTCCCAAATTTACCCCATTCAAATTTGTCTCCTCCAGATTTGCTCTTTCCAAATCTACTCCCTCTAAATTTACGTCCGCTAACATTATCCTCTTTAAATTTACTTTCTTCCAATTTATTCCATCCAAATTTGCTTTCCATAATGTTATTTTTTCTGTAGATGCTCCATCTAAATTTACTCCCTTCAAATTTGCTTCACACAAAAAGGTATTCTCCAAATGTGCTCCTCCCAAATTTGCCCCCTCTAAATGTACTCCATACAAATAGGCATCCTCTAAATGTGCTCCTTCCAAATTTGCTCCCTTTAAATCTGCTGCCTTTAAGTGTGCACTCTTTAAATCAGCTCCAACTAAATAAGAATTCATTAAATTTATACAAAGCTTCCTATCAAATAAGTCTCCTATTAAAATCTTCAATATCAACTGTATTTCTTCTGAAGGCTTTTGGGGAAATTTATTTTGATAATCTTGAGTACTCGTTATCACTCTAACATGAGAAGAAAGTATAGAAAATACACAATCTCCATATTCATTAAAAAATTCTTCAGCTAAAAAGCGCAAGTTATATACCCCTCCCATTCTCGCTGATTCACTTTCATGTCCTAATAACTCTACGCTTTTTGCAAATCGATTATCTCTGCCTTGTTTTTCTTGCAAACGAATTCTATATTGTCCATGAATAATATTTATAGTTACCCCTACAACTCCGAACAGACTTATCCACAATGTGAAAAAATCCTTTAGATTATCAAGCCCAAACATGCACATATCATCAGGGTCTGCACCACGATAAATTTTCACAAATGGGATTAAAAATATGACAAGCAATGTGGCAATCAATATAAACCACCCATATTTTCCTAAGAAATCAATTAAAAACCGCCAAATTCCACGCAATATCATAACAATAGTATTTATATCCACAAATATATATTTTTAAATAATAAAACCCCGGATGCCCTCCGGGGTTAATTGTAAAAGTAAAGTTCTCCTGTTTTTAAATTACGACAATTAATTCGCCATCAAACAAAAATCATTACTATTTTACATTGAAACTAATATTTCGACTATAAATTTCAGAGCCTGTCATCAACGTATCCCCTCGCTCTTTTATAATTCCTTTGTTAACTAATTCATTGAACTCTTCTAATGCTTTTTCAAAACCAGACAACTTATTATCAGCCTGCTGATCTTTAGAAGTTTTTTCTAAAACTTCTCTCAATTTTTCTTCGATGTTTGTTGTCATAATTAAAAGAAGTTTCTTGTTTGTATAAATATTACAAATCCCACCTAACCACCTGTAATTTCTATAAATCTTTAGCCATAGCTTACGCATCGGGGAAAGAACAAAAAAACCTCCAGAATTCCCGGAGGTTACACGCCCGAAGGTTAACAGGCGATTTTTGTTCAATCGGTGGATATGCACCGAAACCTTAAATTTTATCGGCAGCACGTCGAATACGCTCTGAAAGGTCTACTAATGCCCCCTTCAATATTTGTTGTTCTTCCAAAGAAAAACTGGTCGGTTTCCCATTGCCATCCCGGCCATCCAATTTATGATATAACCATGAACTGGACTTTCCAAAATAATTACGTGCCAAGTCTGCCCAAGAAATGGCAACCAATAAATCCTCCAAACGTTTTTTCATTGAGGCTTGTGCATTCATTATTACTTCCATATCGTTTATTGTTTTAATTTCCACCATTTGCATGGTGGAAAGTTTTTAATTGTTCTCTTCTGGATCCAATAGCTCATAAAATAATCGCTCGAGATACCATAATAGCTCTGGATATCCATTTGGATAAGATCGCCTGTAATTGCGAATTGTGGTTATCAGGTCAATCTCTTTTTCTGTTAATTTAATGTCTTCCATATCTCTTTTTGTTTGAACACTTCAAAGATAATACGATTTTTCGTACTACACAAATTTTTAGTATGAAAAATCGTATTAAATACCTTTTTTATATCATCGCTATCCCGCTCATCTGGAAAACCATGGTCCAGCCGAAACTATTTGACAAAGCCGGTGCATAGAAGGGTTGGATTTCCTGCGGAAAAGTAAGGCGTTTGATAAAAGGATCCTGCCGGTCATTTTTCATGTACTTCCGGATAGAACGGATTAGGTTAAAAAGCCGATCGTTCAAAACAATCTCTTCGGCCATGTTTAAGGTATTTGCAGATAACGGATGCGCAACCGTTAAAGCCAGACGGAAATAATCCTCCTGAACTTTTAGGGAAGTCTGCTGACTGGCAACTTCCCCATAGTCGACGAAGAGATAAGTCGACTTAAACGTAAGGATCCGCTTTTTTACAGATTCTTCGCTCGCTGCCAAGATAAAATCATTTATACCGGGAACTATCGGAGTTTCCGGCAATTGATCCACAGCAGCTTTAAACCGGTTATACTCATCAGAACCGGTATTCTTTGTGAAATTTTTAAATACTCCGCTCCGATCAGCGAAACGGGCAAAGTAAAGAAAGATATCTTGGAAAATTGTCATGCGAACTCATTTATAACATTTATCGGTATATCCAGTTTCTCTGAGATCTCCTCTTTTGACATTTCAAGGCTCAAACATTCATTTATAGCATCCGAGATGTTTTTGTAGATAAGATCAAGGAAAGTAAACAAATTTAATCCGGCAACTTCCTGTAGGGAGCCGTAGCCTTTTTCGGACATTGAAAAAAGAATAGCACTCATTCCGAGCAGATTTTTCTTTTTGGTTTTGGAGCCGGCTTGGCTGAAAAGAACCGAGTATTTGGTTTCCCGGAAAAGATAATTCAGTATCCCAAGAAAATTCAAGAGAACGGCATTTTTTAATTCAACGGGAACCGATTGTAGTTGTTCCACCAAAGCCCGGGCTTTCTCAGAGGAATAAGGCTGGCAATAAAGTATGGCGGTCAACAAATCCAAGTATGCGAAATCGCGTGACTCTTCAAATGCCTCATAAGCCTGATTGGCATCGATGAATTGTTCTGCTGCAATATTCGTTTCCGGGATCCGGCAACAATCAAATGAGTATCCCTTCAATTTCTGCCGGCGGGAAAGCCGAAGTTCAGGAAGCAACTGACGACGAATCGATAAATCCGGAACATACGACCTTTTCAATTTTTCTGCAAACCGTGCTTCCGGTTCCTTGATTTTTTCCGGTTCTTGCTTCCGGAGAAGCTTGCGGACTTCAAACGTGATATTTTTGAACTTGCTGGCCGGAGAATATATTATCTCATAGAAAAAATTAAAGTCTTCTAATAACTTCAATAAATTATCTATAAACTTTTGACGCTGATTTGGTTTTAATCGTTCAATTCTAAAATTAGTTAAAGCACAAAACAAATGTATCTTAGTTTGATGAAGAGCTAAAGCCCCTTCAGTAAACAGAGAAACGTACCGTGATACCGTCAGAAATTCTTTCGGAGAAAATTCCTCCCATTTCGATGGCAATTTGTAGTTATTTATTTCAATCATGACATAAAATAATAGTTATTTTCTTCTTTATTGTCTGAGACTTCAATATCAACGGATTCTTTTGCTAAAGATATCTCCGTTTCAATAGCCTTGTACCATGCTAAAACCTGTTTCATGAAGTAGGTATTAAGCTTTTCTCGGCTTTGAGGGACCGAGCCAGTCTTTTCGTACTCGTGATTAAAATCGTACCTGATAGATCTGGGTAATTCCGTCAAATCAAATGTCATTACCGCTTCGGCCATCACATGATAACAGAGTGCCCGTTTAACCCTTGAGGCAAATTCCGAATCCTCCTGAAGCAATGAAATTTTCTTCACCCGGCTTTTGATTTCATCACTATAAATTTTCCGGATCAGGAACTGCACTTTATAGTAAAAATAGGGGGATGAATCAATCGCATAATAATGGTCAAACTCCTCTGCTGACCTAATGATGAGATTTTGCCGGTCTTTGTAGTGCCGGGAATCCTGCCATCCGGCGTAATCCGGATGAGAATCTAAATACTGGAGAATATTATTCATCGCAGCCCAGAAATTTGAGACGTAAATATCCTTAATCTCTTCATGCTGGTATTTGTAAAGTTTCTGTTCGCCGGCATTCTTGGCCACCGCTAAAAAAATGGAATGCTCGTACATCATCCGGTTAGCAATTGCCGAAAGAAAATTCTCGAATAGTTCTTCTGTCCTCTCTTCTGCTATTTTTTCCCAAACCGACGGTGTAACCATTTCACTTATTTTCTGTCGGGATGTCCGGAAAGAAGGTTGAAGTGTTATTAATTCTATCGATGAATCCACTCCGGGAGCATATTCGCTTAATTCGGAAATATCTGTAAAAAACTGTCTCATGGCTGTTGATTATTAGTTGGTCTGTCTGCCGGAGAAACTTCCTGCTGGCGATGAACGACCGGTCGGTAAAATCCAACCCGGAATCCCTGCCGGTATTTTTCCGGGAAATTTAATTTTATGGCGTAATTGATATCGCTGGTAACTACTTCTTCCGGGATTGCCAGATTGCTCAGATAGATCATGTAATTGTAGTAGGCATCTGCGCCGGATTTTGAGATAACCCCGTCTTTGCTGATATTCGAAATAGAGGAATCAATACCTTTTGCCGACAACATAACTTCGTCAGCTCGCTTATCGTAACTGGTAAGGCCCTCGATATATTCCTTGTACTTTTGCGGTACTTCTTCGATAGTCCACCGGTCTTGTTTTCCGTCTGCTGTCATGTAACTGTAGCTGGAGTATATTTTCCCCTGATTTTTTCCTGCACCGGAAAGGAAACGGCTAAAACGGGCCAGTTCCATGTTTATATATTTGTTCAATATATTTTCGTTAAAATCAGTACCTATCTCCAGAACTTCTTCCTCTCCGAATTTTACTGTTAAAAGTTTTTTCCCGGCTTCCTCCAGTTCTGCATTTTTCTCACAAAGATCTTGAAGCATCTGTCGCTTGCTTTCAACCCATGAGTAGGGGATTATGACGTGTAATCTGGCAGAAAAAGCGTTCTCCAGATAATCGTTTATATACCGTGGAGTAAGGTTTGAACCTTTTATCCACTCTTTTATCCCCCGATAGAACTTATTGAAAGCGTAAACTTCTTCCCCTTGACTCGGATTTTTCGCATAATTTATACAGGAAGCATAGGCAAAGGGGGTCGTGAAATCAAAACGAGGATACACCTTAAAATTGATCGGTGCAGCAAATTGCCAGTCTCCAAAAAGTACCAATTTAAAGTCTCGGTCTTCGTAATTATACGGGTCAATCTCAAATTTACTGGCAAAACGGCAGCGAGTGGAACTCAGGTGTTCCAGTCCAGCCACCGGCAGAGAGCCGCCGATGCGTCTGGATTTATTGAATCTCCATCGAGTAAATATTCCTTCATCAAAGTAAAACGACCGGATGCATTTGTTAAGATATGTCTTATAATTGTCTTGTAGTCCGGATTCTTTCCAGCTCTCCAGCCATTCCATAATTTCCGGATCAGAGCAGAACTCCCGGGATACTTCCCTCCCTAAAGTCTTGACAATAAAGAGTACAGGCCCCTGCCCATACAACATACGAATTTGTTTTTCGATCAGCTCCGGGAGTAACCGGTTGCGGGAAATCATCTCTTTTACTTCGTTAGGTTCCAAGTTATTTTGCCCATACGAGAGAATCCGGTAAGTTCCTGAGCGCAATACTGGCAAGAATGATTCGTACTCAGGCGACGACACCGGCTTTGAAAATTCAGGCTTTGTACGATCCCCAAGCTGGAAGGTGAATGTTTGAGTACCGTCTTTTACATACCCTACATCACCAAAATGTTTAATTGTTACTTTACTCATGGTTAAACCAGTTGACTTTAGTTAATTTGAAGTTGTCGACGGGCAACCCGATAAACCGGATCAGTACCTTATAACAGGCTTTCGGATTGCCGTCGGCATCTTCAAATAGGAAAAAATTATCACCATCAATTTCAAAACGTTCATGCGGGAGTTGCGCCCGAACTCGACATCCTTCAATAGTTCTTAAAGTTGCCGAGGCCTTTTCCTTTGCCCGGGAATACTTAAAGAAAGCTATTGTAAAACGACCGCCGGCCCGGGAGATTTCTTCCAGCGTCTTTAATGCTTCATGTCCATTTACTGTTTCCATAGTAGCGAAAGTATGACAATGGATAAGCGATGGAAAGGACAAAAGATTTGCAATGCAGGGAGCATCATTGTAAAAAAGAATCTAAACATTATCTTTTTCATTCTAAGCAGACCACCAGTTCCGTATAGGCCATGCACAAACACAAAAACTCCCAGAATCAAGGCCTGACGTCATATTTCCAACAAAAACAGGTTATTGACTTGCATAAAAAAAACTTAGCGTGGCGGGGTCAACATTCCGTCTTTTTCATCTTTTTTCGGTTCTATAATAGTCAAAAAGCTAAAAATCAAATTAAAAACAATTTTTCCACTGACAAAAAAGGGTAAACACTATCATTTTTACCCTAAAACAATACTATTTTATAGTTTTATTCCACATTTTCAGGTAAAGCCGGAACGCCACCTGTCCCAGTGGGCAAATAACGTTCATATTTACCAAAAATCAAGTACATAAACCCGGATGGAATCTGTGTACTTAAACCAGCTTGTAAATTAATCGGAATTTTAATCTCGGAGCTTTTATCCAATTCTATATCTCCGTTTGTTTCCTTACGGGGAGATAGTTGTATGGCCGACACTAAATTCGGACACTCGTTCCCATCAATCCGAATACGGGGTAAATTCCGCTCAGATTCAGACATTAGCCGGGAGTTTAATTTATAGTGTTCCCAATGGTAAATAGTCCGCTGACGCTCGTTCATCAAGCGAACACTCCAGCCGTATCGTTCCAGTTCGGCTTTTAGTTCTTTGGCGGCAGTAAGCTGTAATTTTTGTTTGTTCTTTTTCTGGTTCCCGGCCCGGTCGTAGTAAAGGTCTATATGCCGGTTCCGACGTGAAGTAAAGTAGCTATTAAATTTTCGGGCCAAATCCGGCAAGTCTTCTGGAGCATATACATAAAACTCTTTTAAAATCCGATATTCATTCTGTTTTTTCTTTTCCTGACCGACGACGAAACTGGCAAAACTACCCGGGTCGAATCCCAGCTCCAGTTTCGCATCCGGATCGTAATATTTCAAATATTCAGAAGTGATGGAAAAAGAATCTTTCAGATTGAATTTCATGATTATCTCATACTTGTAGCCATCATCGAAAACGTGTATATCTTCCCGGAAGTTCGGAAAAAACATATTGGAAACACGTTTTTCACGAACAGTGCAAATTGACGTCAAGAATTCATCAGGCGTCAGTATCTTCTTCTGTGTGGCAAAATATTTAGTCCCAAGAACTTCTTTGTTTATAAAAGTAGAAACACGCTGATAATACACGGCAGCACCTCTCATTTCCCGAAGAATCGGAGTCCATTTTACCACTCTTTTCTGCATAGCCGCTACATCTTTCCCTTGTTCAATGTTGTAAAGTGCCTCATGAATATGCAAAGAAACAGTCACAATCTCATCTATCAGATCCTGATTCATCTGCTGCTCATACTCATAAAACCATGAATCCTCCCCCAGCGATATCCGGGCGGAGTCGGATATGCCTGTCACTCCTTGATAATAAGGCGATTTTTGCATATTATTTACGCCTTGTGTAAGTCGCCCGACACGCATGGCTGGAAAGATTCTTGTTTTCAGTTTTTCGCCTTTGTTGTGTTTCATCTCTTCAACGAAAGCATGTACGATGTTTGCTCCGGCAATCGCATCTGGCTGGTCGGTTGCGACTAAGCGCACGTTATGCCCGTTTGCATAAAAAATCGTATGTTCCGGATGTTGCACCGGAAAACGAGGCTTTTGAAAATGCTTCGGCAAATCCTTTTCCCCGACAACGAAATCAATCCCCTCACGAAGAAGCGGCTTTTCATCTTTTCCCCGAGGGCTGTTATAGTATGCTATAAGGTTGGGTACAATATTGCTGAGTAAGGCGACATAGGTTTTATGGGCTAAAACGGAAGTTTCACGAGGAATATCTGCGGCAACACGCATCGTTCGGGGACCAAGTACCCCTTCTGTTTTCCCGACTCCACGTCCTCCTTCTACGATTAAAATATTTGCATCAACAATTTCAGCATTAAGCTGCATTGCATTGTAATATATTTCTTCCAGTTCTGTACTATTCACCATCTTCTATCGTTTCAAAGTCTACATCTTCAATATCAGCTTCACGCCGGAGCCGGTCTTTTTCTGCCTCCGTAACCGGCAGAGAATTGATAATACTGTTGTAATAACCTGCCTCACTTTTCCGGGCAATATCATACAATGATTTCTTTTTGAAACCGAGCGCTTCAGGCTTAATCCGGTTGCTCACGATAAATACCGGGATTTTCCACTCATTCGGTTTAATCCGACCGGCGGCCGTAGTTCTCAACTCATGAGAACGGTCGTAACATCTCTTTGCAACATCATACCTGCTTTCAGCAATACATAACCGAGCAAGGTCTTCCATTTTATCGGCATAATAATTGTCCCATGCTTCGGCAGAGATATTATCATCCACATGGAAGAAGTTCATGGCATCGTAGTACCGCTCCCGAGCTGTTGCAAAAGTTAATCCGGGGAACTGCTTTTGCAGTTCCCGGACTATCCGTGTCATACTGGCTCCGGTGTGATGCATGATTGCCGGAACAGCATTCAAGTGAATAATATACTCCTTCAGTTCTTCCGGAATACCATCCCCCCGTCTTGTCTTTACGAAAGTATCTACAATCTCCGGCGGTAGCCGTTGTAAGGATTCTAATAAACTCATAAGCCAAATAGTTCTCTCTTTAAATCTTCGATTTTTCGTTTATCCTGTCGCTCCCGAAGTGTGGATTCCGCCATCACATCACCCGCTTCGCTGGCTTTCATAAGAGAAGCATCGATATTATAGTCCCCAACAGCAATTCCACGTCTGTACGCTCGGTTAGGTTCGGTATCCGGAGTCTGAATATCCATCAACAACTGGTCCGATTCCTGACCGGTTAAACCTATCAGAAAACAAATCCGTTCCGGACTATACTGTAAAGCACTAAAGTTGGTAATCTTCCGTAATATCGTCTCATCGTAAATCATATCTTAGTTCTGTTTTTATAAATTTCAATAGCCGGGCATAATTTTTTCATCCGGTCTACTACCATCTGGCAGCACTTCGGATTGAGGTCCATACCATAACAGTTCCGGTGAAGCTGATGGCTGGCCACCATAGTCGTGCCGGAGCCAATAAAAGAATCGTACACAATATCATTAATCATACTGTTGTTCATTATCGGCCGGGCCATACATTCGATTGGTTTCTGTGTGCCATGCCCGGAAACACCTTCACGTTCCCGAACACTCTTACAGGAAAGGTTTTGTATATCCCAGACTGAAAATACATTCCGGGCTCCTTGCCAGTTGTGTTTTTTCCCTTTCCGGACGGCGTACCAACAAGGCTCATGCTTCCAGTGGATGTCTCCCCGTGACATGGCTCCGGAATTTTTATTCCAGATAATCTGACTTACCAATTGGAATCCGGCTTTTTCCAAATCAAAAGCAAAAACGTGCGAAAACAAAGCACCATGCCATACATAGGCTACGTCTCCGGGGAATAGGCAATAAGCCTCAAACCAGTTCGGATTGTCGTCATTTTCGACTTTCAACGTTGATTTGATTTTGCTGCCGGCTTTGGCTCTCCAGTTCGGATCATAGTTTACACCGTAGGGAGGATCCGTCACCAGAATGACCGGTACTTTCCCATCCAACAGTTTGTTTACAGCTTCGCTGTTGGTACTATCACCGCACAAAAGCCGGTGGCAAAGGTTCCCGATTTTGAACTCAAATAAGTCTCCCAACTGGATATCGGTTTCAATTTTCTCCGGTTCCTCATAGTCGTCCTGATAAACTGCCGGATTGGATGAAGTATCGGGATCCACACTTTCCGTTCCCAGATCCATCCGCATAAAATCCAGATTGAAAAGACTGCCGAGATCTTCCACGGTGATATTATACTTTTCAAACAGCAGCGTGTCCGGATTTTTTATAGCAAAATCCGAGTTCAATGCAGCGATTTCCTCTACAGCTTCCCTTTTGTCTTTCGCCTGAATAGGCTGGTAGGGAATAAGCGGGATTTTATAGCCAGCTTTCTTAAGTTCCTGAAGCGCACGTTTACGCTGATGGGCATCGATGATCCACTTTTTCCCGTCCGGATCCACCCATGTCAGAAAAGCGTATTTAAATCCTCGAGTGAGAATCAGGTTCTGAAGTTTTTTATTAAGTTCGGGATCATATATTTTAAAATCTTCCTGCAGCTCCAGAAATTCATCAACATCCGCAGTGGGAAGATTCCCTAAATTATAGACTATAATTGCTTTATTTTCCATTTTTTTCTAAGATTTCTGTCATTATAAAAGCACGATCCTGATGTTTTTTTAGCTGAGCCTCCCATTTCTCTTTATTTTTTTCGGAAGCCGGCTTTGTTTTCAGGTAACTCTGATACCGGCTCACGTTGTTTGCCGTATTCCGGTATTCTTTCAAAAATTTATCAGGATCATTTCGCAATAAATCGGTAAGTGTGGCGTGTAATGAGTACTGCTGTACCAGGGGATGTTTAAAAACAAACTTCCCGGTATCATTAAATGCTTCCAGCTCTTCAAAACACAATAAGTTTCGAATCCGGAGTTCAGCCAGTTCCTCTACCAGTTCCTCTGTCGGATGAGTATCGAGCAGTCGGTCAATGACAGACATCCTCCGGTAAGAGTTTACACGGTCATTGTAAATCAGGACTGCTTTTTGGACATTTTCGTCTTCGAGACTGGTCCATTTGATTTTTGGGTACTCTTCTTCCTTCGTGATTTTTTTTTTGGAGATTCAGGTTTCTCGAATGGGATTCTGTCTTTTTCTGGCGTATTTGTACTTCCTTTTACTCCATAACGATAATTAATAATTTCCTCCGGAGTAAATGTATCCAGTAAAATGTACAAAATCTCATTATCCAATGTTTCCCGTCGGGAAGCAATGTTACAACGAGATAAAAGCTCATGGCCGGGATGAATAGATTCCAACATACTCCGGTCCTTTTCAATAAATTCCGGGGAAGCAAGCTCCCGGGCTGTTCGATTTTTTTCTTTAAATTCCATTTGTTCGCATTTTTAGTAATGCAAAGGTTCTTTTTCTGCATTGCAAAGTGAAGGACATAAAAAAAGCTCCGAACAACCGGAGCTTTTACAATAAAGAACTTTAACGGATTAACAGATATCTGTTATGTATCCCGTCTTTTTTAATGCCTCTAAGAATGCTTCCGTGGAACCGGTTGCAATTTCTATCCCGGTTTGAACCTTAAACCGGTCAGCAAAATTTTTCATGTACTGTTCATCCGTACATTCGCTGTCAAAACGACTGGATTCCCGTAATTTTGCGACAAAATCTCCGGGAGTGGAGGCGTCAATTACGCCTCCGTCTTTTAAATGGTATCTCATCTTCTTGCAAATTTATTAGTTCTTGTTTTATAATAGTTTACTATCTCTTCGTTATTAAATTCTCTCAAGCTCTCCAAAGTGCCTTGACTGATAAGGTGTGAGGCAGAATAATCCATCAAGTTATTCAAAAACCGAATCCAAGTGCTTATTTTCTCAAATTCTACCGTTCCGCTATGTTGCCGGAATTCACAAGTGTTATGCCGGGAATAGGAAACCGGGTTAATTTTGTGATAGCGGTTGTGGCCGAAAATGCTGGCAATGCCATCAAGTGACCGGGCTGCATCAATTTGGGCCTCTAAGTTAGTATAATTCCTAAAAGTTTTGCAGTAATAATTGTTTCTCCGGCTTGCTGGCATGAAAGCATCAATCACATCCTCAATCTTTGCATAGTTTTTATATATGTTTTTCCAAGTTTGTAGCGGCATCCCTTGAGCATCCATGTGAATATGCGTTCCGCAACTTTTATTCACTTTCGCCCCACATTCATTCAATACCCTGCAAACTCTTTCCAACTCTTGAATCCCTTCTTCTCCTTTTAGAATCGGGCTAACCAACTCAAAAGTATCGTGACCGCTAAGAGAAGCATCGGATACAATTTTCCAACTCGTTTCGCTATCCCGATGATTATAACCTTCAACCCGGCAATTAATTCCTGCCCGGTTTAAAGCATTGTTTAAAGTTTGCATGGGCACGTTATAAGCTTCAAATTCCACTCCAAAACGTCTGGTAAAAGTAGCTGTTACCGCAATTATCGTTCCAAGGTGGTTTAATAAGCCTTGCGCTCTCATTTTGGCATAAACATTCTGAACGAAACCGTAATTTCCATTCGTCACAAGCTGAGCGATTTGTTTACGGGTTAACCCAAGTTGAATCAGTTGTTTGATTTTATTGGTCTTGGTGGTGTCCTGTTCTAAAATGTTTTGTATTTGCTGTTCCATAACTAATTGATTTACTGGTTCTTTATTGTATTACAAAAGTGCTACTAAGTACCGGAACACGCAAGTCTTTTGGAAAGATATTTTACTGTAATACAGATATTTAGCTTCATTTAGCTATCTGTATCGGTTTATAAAAAATCCCCGGTGTATGAACCGGGGATTTGCACATAAAGAATATAAATCAGGCTGTTTGGATACGGGAAGCTTCAACTAATGTGTCTTTGTCCAGTACCCGGAAGGAAATTCTTGATCCAGCATTCCCAGTCCAAGTGGCTGCATTTTTCAATACGAAATTCGCACCGTCTTCAATGATGGTTGGATAAGCTCCGCCGGAGCCGATAATTTCAATGATACGGGTTTCGTCTGCTTCAGCCAGTCCGGCAACTCCAGTCAGCTTTGTTTCTGCTGTATTTGCCCCTGTCGTGTATTGATTCTTGTTTGACAACACGGTAAGAACTGCAGCATCAGCTTCCAGTACTGCCGGCTCATCACGAACGATTGACCCAATATATTTTTGAGGCTGCTGGAAAGACTTGTTCTCAAATGTCATCTTTACAGAACGACTGTCTTTATTAAGACGCTCGAAAGATTTAAATAACATCGGTTTCAAAGCAGTTCCAATGATATAATACGACTCGTCATCATTCATCTGGTAAATAATCAGGAAACGTCCTCCCGGATGATCTTCCATGAAACGTTGTATATTTCTCCGGAAACCACCTACCGTAAACTCAATCGTGTTTGTAACAACGGTTGTTATTTCCCCTTTTTCTCCTTTACTACTATCCGAGATTGTATCGTCAATTACATCAAAGTAATGCATGAACTCACCGGTTCGGAGTGGAATCGTACCTACTTCTCCTGCAGCATTTGCCCGGGGAAACGGAACGGTATCATCTACCTGGCCATCTACGTCAATCAACCAAAGTCTGGCCGATATCTGATAACCGGAGGTTTCTTTATCACTTACTCGGTCAATATTGCCCACCGCTGCCATGAGGGCATAAGAAGTCCCACTACCGGAAAGGCATAAGGCTCCTATCGGATCTTCTCCCATTTGGACAAACGCCATGGCAGCTATTACACCAAGTACAATCAATCCCAGCGAAAATACAAGTAGTAAACGCCGATTAAATTTTAATCTGTAATTTCTCATCATTTATAATTTTGAAAGTTAATAAAAGTATCATTCCGGGTTTTCCGGAATGATACCATTTTACTTATTCCGCCCTACTTCTTTGAATTTTTCAGTCTCCTTATCATACACCACTTTAATCCAATCACCTACTTTATTCGGCTCCCATGCGGATTTCAAGTTCTCGAACTTGCCGGATTTAGCGATTGTCGTCGCATTCTCGGTAGATCCGATTTCAATCTTATAAACAACACCTGGTTCAGCTCCGCTTATATCACTCAATGCAGTTGCTTTCGTGTTAGCAGAAGTGATAAACCAAAAGTTTTTACTTGCATCAGCAGTTGTTGCATCGGCAGCCAGCTTCGTTACCGGTTTATTGATAAAGATTACCTGATTCTTTCGCTTATCGGCTTTTAACGCCTCGAGAGAATCAAATTTTTTGCCGGCATAAGCAGCTCCGGTTCCTTCTTTCCAGACGGAATAAGCCCAAACGCTTTCCAAGCGTTGTTCAAAACGCACCCCGAACATCTCACCCGGTACATTTTCCAAGCATTGGAGATTTCCACGCTCCTGAATGAAGATGAATTTCAAACTACCCATGTTCGGAACCCAGACGATATCGATATCGTAGTTCATCACTCGGATACCATCGGAAAAATCCGTTTGTTCGCCATACTTCTTCCGGAAAGATTGTTTGTACCAAGGCTTGTGCTTTTCATTGAGATAAATTGCTTTACCCAGAAGCGTTTCCAAACATTGATGAGTTTCCTCAACAAAATTCTCCACAACATCAACCATGTTGGTAGGATTGTAGTCAGCATAGTCCTCGTCATCAAACGGAAGAATCTTGCAATCTTCAACGTAAGAAAGCAAACGGTAAAGAATTCCGGTTGAACTATTCAGGAAATGTCCGTTTTTCCCTTTCTCCGGTTCCACGCGACATCCCCGGATGGCACGTACGTTTCGTTCGTTGTTGAGTACCGTAGCAATGTTCAGAATCATCCATTCAATCATTCCCCATTTCGTCGGATCCGAACCGTTGGTATTCAGATAACCGATATATTGGCGTTCAATCCACTTCATTGACTTGAACAGATGTTTGAACATGGCATCATCAACATGGGCCATTTCAGGTACAAGTTCAGCACCTCCCTTTGATATCTCCCCTTCCTGATAGGCTTGAGAGTACTCATCAAAGAAAGCGTTGGTAATAAGGTCTTTGTCCTGAACGTAAGAACGTAACGGAAAAATGTCAAACACCGACGGTAAAGCAATGATTCGGGTAATCAATGCATCAGTACGACGAATCACAAACTGCTCTCCCAAACCGGCATCTGCCAAATGGGAATAATCCACTTGCTGTAATGCGGATTTATTGAGTACCCCCATCTGATGGAGTTCTTGCATTCTGGCACATACTTTTTTCCCATATTGCTTTACTTCCGTCTGAAAAGCGGTCACTTCTTCGTCGTCGGGGTCTGTAGTCAATAGCTGACGCATGGCCACTTTATTCCACCGCTTTGAAGCATCAAACATCGGATGTTCAATACCAAAAGCAAACTTAGGTGTATGTGCTCCTCCCAAACCGGCAATCACGATTCGTTCTTGCCGAACAACATCCAACTCTGTTTCCTGCGACAAAATCCGATTTTGCTTTTTCAAGTTTTGTAGCTTCGCCTGAAGTCCCTTTACCTTTTTCGGAAGTGAAGCATTGCTTTCCTGCTGTCCCTCCGGAACAGGAGTTTCTTCCTCCGTTTGCTCTGGCTCTTCATTCTCCGGCTTTTCATCTTCGTTATCCAAAAGCTGAAGAGCCCGGTCATGAGCTTCAATTCGTTGCCTGTCTTCCTCCGACATTGTTGCATCGGAGTAAAAGTCATTACCCGTCTTCTTTTTGTAAGACTGAGCAATCCTATTCCAATCTTCATCGGAAAGATTCTGAGCTTTTGCTTTGTCAATCAATCCGAGTTCATTCAGAATAGACTGAAAAATCTCTTTAAATTTCTTCATAATTAATCGTTGATTAATGAGTATAATTTTTGATTGGTACTGATTCTTTCTTTACGCTCCATTCCAAGCTCATAAACTTCTGTTACGCACTCAGAAAAACTTTTATTGAAGCCATCAATAAGTCCAAAATTCATGGCATCCTGAGCATACCAGGTTTCCCCGTTAAAAACATGTGCTTCTTCCGGAGCTTGAAGAGTTCCGGGCCGATATTTTTCCACTGAACTTCTAAAAGCCGCCTGAAGAGGGTCCAAAACGGTCTTTATAAATTCGTCTTTTTCCCCTTTTTCCAAATCGTCATACTTTTTATTCTTATGAGTAGATTCCGTCGCATAAGCTTCGACGAAGTTCATCCCCAATTGTTTAAGATAAGGAGCCATGTCCCAATAAGCTATCATTGTTCCGATAGAACCAATGATATCAAAAGGAGTGGAGCAATATATTTTGTCGGCCGGCAAACAGAGATACAAAGCCGCAGAAGCCATGACCCCTTCTGTAAGCACGATAATCGGTTTTTTACAAGTAGCAAGAATATCCACCGCTTTTTGAATGCTGTATGATTCTCCACCTCCGGAAGAAACTACAATGAGATGGCCTAAAATACCGGGATTATTTTCAGCTTCCTGAATCTCTCTCATGAAAGTCTTTGTGGAAAAATACCACCAGCAAAAATCATAATAAATCGTGCCATGGATACGGTGGAAAGCAACTGCATTATCAAGTGAACTGTCACTATATTCCATCGTCAGAGTTACCGGAGTTTGTTGTTGCAGTGTGTGTAAAGTTCTTTGAGTAATATCCTTATAATGTGGAATTACATTCTCTGCCAACATCTGAGCATAGGAATTCATTAGCAAAAGATGATTTCTAAGAGCATCTTTCGTGATAAAGAGATTACTGTTTATAATAGGGAGCGATTCTGTAAAAATAGTATGCATAACCTTATGTGTTGATTATGCAAATGTGGTAGTTCACAGAGGTGAAAAAAAGGACTCGCTAATACCGAAGCGGTTCCGGCGTTTTGCAGGATAAGGTAAGGCTGACGCTATCTAAATTTGACAATGCAATACAATGTACCGGATATTGCTTGGTTCCCCATACAATTTCTTTACCCCGAAGAGTGGTAAGTATGATAATTACGTTTTGATTGTGGAAAAGCAGTCTTTCGGCCTCGCTCATGGTCACCTGCAGCGTTGCGGTTTGGGAATAAACCGGATCCGAGGCATCTTCTTCAGGGGATTGCTCGATTTCGATATCATTCGTTTTGAAAGAATAAAACTTGTTTTCGGCGAAAGCCCGGCATTGATTTTTATGCACCCAAAGAACATCTTTAGACAGCACCATCAATATTTTGTTCCCAAGTTGATCTATCATCTCAATTTTTGAATTTTCTATTACTTTATTTTTCCGCCATTTTCCGGACAAATCAATACACTTGCCGGATTGATTTTTTGAAAAAAATTATCGGGAATAAGCTCTTTTTTTATTTTTCCGACGGATTTTATCCCGCCAGCGATAGAAATTTTTTAGAAACGCATCTTCACTGATGGAGTCAATAGCATACGTGCGCATGAAATAGTGTACACTTAAAATGTAGTTTATTCCGTGTTCATGTTTATTTTCGTCAAGTAGCGTATGCAATTCGGCCCACATCATAGTATTAATCCGTCTTTCAATTACTTTCTGCGAACGAAGCCCGAGATAATTGTATACTTCAGGAGCTTTTCCACAATCCCTTTTGGGTAGAATAATCTCCAGATTACCGGTGTCGATGGCATTTACTGAACGTTTCTCCAGAAGATCCCAGATAACGTGATATAAATCCAGTGCATCCGGGAAACGCACCGGGCCCTCCACACAATTATTGAACTTACCAATAATGTACTCTTTCAAATACTCTTTTACCTGAATTTTTGTCGTTACAGCCATGGATGAATAAGTTTTTGACATTAAAGATACTTATTATTCCGTTAAAAATCAAATAATTACATTGATTTTGCAATACAAAAATATTTATTTATACCCATTCTATAACGGACCTGTGAAAATCATGTCATAAAAAGAGTGCAGAAGTACATTTGTACGATATTTTATGAATTATGCAAAGATTATCAATGTATTACAATTGTACGATTTTGCACAAATGCCGTTCGGGCAAAGTGTGCTCGGTACAGAATGAGAAATTATCCTGTCTTTGTGCGAATAGTGCAAATTTGTGCAAAAATCGTGCATTCGTATTCGTTTGTTTCACAAATAAATAACATCCTATTTTTGTCTCTTCGCACAGTTGCACACTTTTTTTTCTTATTTTTTATAGGGGTATTTTTGAAAGTAAGAATATAAAAAAAAGAATATATGTATATTCTTTGCTGTTTCTGCCCTTCGCCGGAGCTATGCACCCCCGTACGATTTTTTTGATTTTCAGAGAATCTGGGGAGGCCGAGGGGAAAAGCCCCAGCTAAAGCCGGGAAAAATCTTCCGGATAAAATGCAGTACAGAAAAACTCATGTTCTGCCGGCAGTTTCTTTACCCCAACAACTACCGCAAAACCTCGTGCTGCCATTTCGTATAGCTTCTGTGTAGTAATATTACTATCCCGAAAATTATAAATGTCTGCAAAAACGAAATAAGCGTTTGCAAAGTCAATATCGTAAGGTGTATCCCGAATCAGTTTGGCTGCATCAGAAGGGGTACGGGCAAATCCCAGGTCAACGATAACTTGTTTCATCATTGCTGCCCGGGTATCGTTATCCGAAGAAACGACCACATGTATTTTGTTTGTTTTTTTCATGATTTTCTTGTTGTAAAGGTTTGATAATTAAATAAAAATCCCTATCTTTATGTCGTATTAGATTGGGAAGGTGTACGCTTTTTGTGAAAAATCGTAGGATAACATGAATTCATTTTCCGAAGATATCTGTAATCATTTGTAAATTCCACCCAAGCAGAAAAAGTTTCTCTTGTCCTATTCTTGTCCCAGATGTAAAAACAAGCACATTTAATAAATAGTTCCCGGTTTTCCGGATGAACGTTCGCTTCGACATCAAAGGATTCCCCTTCTTTCAATTCATCCAGCAATTTGTATACGGCACAGAAGAACGGATCAAACCGGTCACCAAGCTTTTCAGCCAAATCGGCCAGTTCTTTCGTTTTATTCAACCGGTATTGCCCTAAATCCATTAATCTATTGTTTTCGATTACATTCCTTTAATTCCCGGGAAATATCCCGAAGTTTATATTCTACGTCTGTAACCGAATCATCTAAGTGGATCCGGCTCGCATATCGTTTGGAGTTTAGAAGAAGAAGTGTTTCTTTCAATTCATCATCCGAACAGGCCCGGAGAAACTTTTCCGGTGTGATTTCAATTTCATTTATTTGACTGATTGTTGGCATCTGTAAAAAAACAAAGGTTATTACATTGTAGATACTTTAATTCTTCGGCATCAACCCAAGCCTCCCGAATCCCATGTCCCCAACTATCCGGAGTAAAAGAACTGACTGGATTAAACCATTCCAACGGGGAACCTTTTCTAAAAGTTTTCAGATAGGTCTTTGTTCCATTCCATTCAACGAAGTCATCGCTGTAAGATTCTGTTAGCAAAGAATTGTACCAATCAATCAGTTCTTGTGGGTCATCCGCAATGGCAACACACTGAGATGTCTCCGCCCGGTCTCTCATCATGTTCAAATAGAGGAAGTGGATTTTAAACTCGACTTTATTCCTTGTTTCCATAGTGTAATATTTTAGATATTAATCGTGTATCGATGTTTCATCTTCTTTTAAATAAGGCTGATTAAAATTGATTTCCTGATCCGGCACTTTGGAAAATTGCTTATCTCCGATAGTGAAGTATTCTACACCGCCGGATTTATCATCGGTGTTCGGTTTTCCATCCTTATCGAGAAATAATGGAAGACCGGTAATCCGATCATATTTCTGCGGATTGAAAACATATCCCCGGTATTCACAGTATTTTACTATCTTTTTCCGGAATAGCGGTGCTTTGCACCATTTCCGTTGCTCCGGAGCATAATTCAAAAAATCATCGTAGATTTCTTTCCGGATAAGACGTCGATTACGTTTCGATTCGGCAGAAAAATATTCATCTGCCCAAGCGATGAATTCTTCTCCCAGAAGTTGGCGAACTTTTCGGATTTCGATTCGTTCTGACGGACTCTCGACATAACCAAACTTCAAATAAAGTTGAACACAAGTTGCCAGAAGGTTCCAAGTCAGGTTCCACTGCTCGAAGTCCCATTCATCGAAAAACATAACACCGAAGTCATGAATAGGCTTATGGTTATCGTTATAATAGTCACTGAAAGCAATCGGCCACTGGCGGTCATTGAAGGAGGAACCTTCACCATTAAGAGCATGATTAGTCGTTAAATATATTTTGGCCGACTTATTAAAAGGAAAGGTACACCGCCCTCCACCTTTGTAATTGACCGCCCAGTCACCGGTGATGTTCGCAAACAAAAATTCAAAATCAAAGTTCGGCCGAAGGTCATCAATAAATACAATTTTTGTTTTTTCGACTACTTCATTCCAAAGAAATGTGTCTGAATCAAAGTCTTTCTTTTTCCCGTTAATATAAACCGTAGAACGCACATGTTTGAAAAGCTCTCCTATCAGGGACTTCCCGGAACGGCCGTTGCTTGACCCGACTTCACTCTGTTTTCCATCCATGGCCACAACTGCCTTTGAATTAGACCGGTCTTTACAATCTACCAGCATATAACCAATCGCACATAATTTGGCTATAAGATGTGTAATATTCTCCTCCAGTTCTGCCGGGTCAAGGGTTATATCTGGCTTCCCTTCTGCAATTAAACGCTCTTTTCTCCACGTAAAATTTGATGTATTAATCAAAAACTGCAGGAACTGGCAGGTTCTACCGGAATCTGATACAGTATAATTCCACTTCCCATCAACCTTCTTGACATTTATAAGAGGTGTGGTTAGCTTGGCCGGAATATCCTTTTTTGCATCATTCCAAATCTGGTGAGTAATGTTAGCATAGTCGATTTCTTTTATCAGACCGGCCGTAATTTCCCAACACTTATCCGAGAAATAAAATATTTGCTTTTCACGTACTGGTGTCTCAAAATTCGGCTCAATGAAAGGAAGATTTGAAAGTTTATCCGGGCCTAAATATTGGGGGCCTCCACAATAAATCATTTCAAGAACATCTTCATGCGCAACCATTTTCGTGAACTCCGTCAAATAGTCCCGGATTTCCCACGGCTGAACGTTCCGGACTGTCGGATTCTCCACTTTTATCCACTCGAAACTGCCATCCAATTTCCGGTACCGACCAAAGCCCCGGTTCCGGAGAAATTGAAAACACCGACCATACCGGAATTTATAAGTTTTACTCCTGTTCCCGTATCGGTCCTCTTTTTCTATTGTTTCCCAATATTGTTCATCCGCTTCGATTGGCTGCGCACTTTCTATCTCTCCTTTCTCATTAAAACGCCATTTGTGCCGCCCAATCGAAAATTCCGGAAGGTCTTGCAAAACCTCTTTATGCTTTTGTGCAAATTCAAGCGGATTATGCAGATTCCAGATCTCCTCAAGTTTATAATCAGTATAAGAAGTGATTTTATGGAGTTGAACATAAGAACCTGACAGATTTTTTTCATTGATGCAAAAGTCGATATCTTCCTTCAGCTTATCCTCTGCTCCGGCAAGGGTATTTGCCAATAAATCATCCACCCCTTTATCTCCATGCTCGTTCTTAAGAACATACCCGAAGTATATCTCTACGAACAAACTCCGGTTACTCAAACTCCGAAAATAGTCCTTATAATTCCGGATGGCATAAAAAAATTGCCGGGGACGTTTGTCCACCGGTTCGTTGATTGTTATATTCGAAGAAAGATCGTTCCAGTCGGCATCCAGTATGAAAACTACTTTTTCAACGCTGCACTTTGTAATGAGCTTAATTATATCTTCAGGCAACCGGCCATTTTGTCCTAAATTCTGTATACCAGAAACAGCTACAGAAGGTATTCCGTGTTTGCTGGCCTTTTCCGCTTTTTTCTCGCCTTCCTGAATAAATAGGATAGGAAGCTTTTCTCCTTTCCGGTACTTTTCCCGGACCCGTTCCGGAATGTATATGCGAGTTCCGGATCCGGAAGGAGACTTGTACTTGAAAGGTTTACCGTTTTTATCCAGATGTTCCTCTGGAAACTGCCAACGTACCCGGTAATATTCTTTCGTTTTTCCGGTCGGTTTTCCTTTGCTATCTTTCAGTTCGTAGGTGACTGGATTCCCATCAAGGTCAAAGTAAGCAATAATAGCATCATCCCCTGTCCTGTCAACTTCTCCCATCCGGGTTATTGTTCCTTGAAAAAAGGTAGGAGATTTAAAAATGGTTTTGCTGTCATCCCGCTTATATACTGTGGCCGTAACATCGTCAAAATTCAATCCGGAAGACTGCAGCATTTTGGCACAAAAACTTTGCTCCTTTGCCTTGCTGGCTTTGTCCCGGACCTTCTTCGATTCTTTTTTGGGCTTAACTGGTGGATCCGATAAAATTATATGAAAGTGGTCGGCCAAATATTGGAGTGCTTCCGGAAAAGAAAAGTCTTCACCTTTCATCAAGTAATCAATGGGGCGTTTACCGCTAATCCCCGAACATTTGAAACATTTAAAGACTTGTTTGCCTTCACATATCTCAAGCCCTTCGGCAGCTCCACATTTCGGACATTTACCTTTCCAACTCCCACCATGCTTTTTCAACTCGGTAAACTCTCCGATAACTTCCACCAGTTTCCCAGAAGATATTTCTAAAATCTTCCTTTTATCATCATCGTTTATAAACATAGTCTCAATTTAAAAGCCTGAATTGAATACAATAATGAAATGTATTCCTCAAAACATATTCTCGTTTGTGCGACCGTCTGCAGTCATTTCCCGGTACAATACAGACGTGCTCTCTGTTATTAAACTCGTAACCGGCCAGCTTCATTCGGTAGCGTAAATTTACCAGCTTACGGCGTAACTTTTCCGGACTGTTTTTCTGCTGCATTTTCATCATTCAATACAAGAATTATTTTTCTCTCTCTATAGCGCACATTGGCAAGTTTAAACCTCCGGAAAAACAGATTTCTTCCCTGTTAAGGGAAGTCTGAAGAACTTTTAAAAAAAGATAGAACTTGAAATGTGTCTCATACGCCTCCTCCGTAAGTATGGACTGTTGTACGCTTTTTCGGTCTAAATCCTGAATCTGGTCCTGATCGCAACCACACTCTTTTGCTAATTCCAGAAGTTCTTGACGACGTTCTATAAAGTCTTCAGGCATTTTCCGCAGGAAATCGGCCATATTAAATTCTTCCATTTTTAATCTTTATTAGCGGAGCGAAAAACATATATCATGTATGCCCGGCAATCACTATCACCAGTCAAACAGTCAGAACTTCTTAATCTTGCAGAGGTGCATGAAACTAAATGCCAGCCTCGTGCACTATAATCGTTCAATTCAGTATCATTTAAAAGGTAAGCCTTTTTTACAGTGTGATATGTGTATTTCTCTTCCATATATCATTTATTTAATAATTTTAAATTTTCACTACTCAAGAGAGCTTCTATTTGGTTATTAGTCAACAATTCTATAAGGAAAGCAGAAGCCCTTCGAAGTTGTTCTTTAATAGAATTGAGATTTTTCAATGCAGCCTCGCTGAATTCTATTAATTTATACTTCTTAGCCATGTAATTACTTCCTCCTGTCGAAACATAATTCCCTATTGTTACTGAATTATTAAAACACGCCAATGTACCTTTAGGAATAGTACTATGATAGTAAATTCGGCCATCTCGATTTTCTTCTATAATCACCGAATAGTCTATGCCAATGCATGGCATATCATAGAAGAAACCGTTAAGTTTATAACGCCCACCCTCTTTATCAAAACAAAGGTTATAGGTATTATCTTGATTTTTTGTAAAATCACCATTAGCTCCAAAACAAATCGCAATTAATAACCTATATGACGTACGTGCATTCTTATAATCTAAAAACGCCTGGTCTAAAATACCCTCAATTTCCTTTAAACTATTCCCTACAATCTGAATATCTAAACCTAATTTCTCTTGAATAGCACGAGGTAAATTTGTACTAAACACTCCAGAAGAAGAACAATTAAAATTGACCTCAATCTCTTTTTTATCAAATTCGTACTTTTTAGTCTTTATTTTTGCCATAATTCCATTAATTAAATAAACACTACCTCCTTCTTCGTTTTATATCAAAGCTTAATGACTTTCTATGTTTTTTCAGGAAATTCAATCTCAATTCCTGCATAATCAGTAATAAATTTTTGTTCAAGAAGAGAGAAAACACCACGGGCAAGTTTTGAGTAAAAACTTGGATACTTTAACCCAGAAGCAGCAAGAAAAGCATCTCTAAAATGTGCTTTTTCGTTTGATTGGAGGGAGGCATACCATTCCTTGAAAGTTTTAATGTCATTTTTCATGTGCAATATAAAATTTATAGTTATATTTATATTGCAATAGTAATATAAATATTCAACAGTAGCAAATATTTTCTCATATAAGAATAAATATATTCCAGTAAATTACGTAAGTCTTTGACTATGAATTTAAAAATAATTAAAAATCTAAGCGAAAAGAAAAGAATACCAATAACTAAACTGGCTGAAAAAATTGGAATGAGCGTTCAGAATCTACACCGTTGCATTCGAATAGACCAAATCCAAGCCCATCAGCTTGAGATTATTGCTAAAATACTTGATACTCCAATTCAGGATTTTTTCTGCGAAAAACCGAGTCCAACATATTCTAAAAATGAAATTGATATTATCATCGAAAAACAAAACTTAGAAATCAAAATGCTAAAAGAAATGCTGCACGATAAAAATCAAATTATCGAACTTTTACAAAAAAATGCTGCCCAGACGGACTGCGATGCCATATGTGTCGATGCCGTTGGTTAAGAGGTAAAAAAGCTTCTAATTTTTTTTAGATTTTCCCGAGACAGCCCCCGGGACAACAAAGGCCAAAATGAGATATTCTAAACCTTTTATAGTGTACTAATATATTGATTATTAACAAATAAACTTTGCTGTGAAGAGCAATAAACTGATAAAAGATTCCAGTCATCTCGACAGAGGTAACCATAGTTTGTTGAAATACAATAGACTATGGTTATTTTAGTTTTTGTACCGGGACAGCTATCGGGACAGACTCTTTTTAATTCCATTTTTTAACTAACTTTACCAAATGGTATAGTTCACGGTGTGTCGATTCGACCGAACAATACTATTATAGCATTACCGGCTTTTTCGGACGATATGGAACGGATGTAGGAAGATAATTCGAAGAATCTTGACCACGACTAAGGGCTAAGATACTCCGTTTTTGGCCAAATATGTCGGACAGTGCCAAAATATCTTTCTTTTCGTCAGCAAAAATCGTTGCCAGTTGTAAAACGGATTCTCCATTAGATACAAATATGGAGTATGGATCTATCAGATTGTCATCAGATAATATAGTACACTCTGTTTCTCTATTTGGATATATTCTATCATAAGGTTATTGTTTCTTGTCGTTTTTCGCGATGCAATCGAATGTCTTTGCAGAAGAACTCTTTATTATGCCATTGGGGGCATATACTAAAACAAAATTATTGTCCGAAAATCAAACTCTTAATTGAAATTAGATATACCAAAACAATTTTTAAAAGTTACTTTTAACTTCTGCATCGTCTAGCATGTATTATTGATATAATACCAGCGAAGATTCAAGGTAATTCACAAATTCTGTAATTTTATATGGCCTAATCGTAAGATGCTCTTCCGCTTTAACCCACCGTATCTGCTTATGGGTATCTGTGAAGATTGACGGTGCGACAAAAACACATTGAGAATCATCTGCTTCATATTTACCCTTAAACTCTTCTAAGTGGCGATCAATCGGCCATACCTCCATCATTGTTTGAGTGCGCCCCTCTGCCATTGTAACTTCAAGCAGTATAGTATTGGGGGGCTCTATGCACTCAATATCGCCTTTATTACCTCCAGCAGTAGATGTGGGTAATCCCGTGTCATCACACGAATAGTTTGGAATAACTCTTACTTCGGGTAATTTTGACTTTACAGCTAATGCCATAAGAAATTCCAGCCGTACAGGATTCGGCAAGAATTTAAGCACTTCGTCTTTCGATGTTTTCCTTTCTGCCAAGTTGTTAAGTTCGTGTTTAATTGAGTCCCAATTATAGAAGTTGAGCCAATTTTTCAACAACTCTTCACTTTGATTCGGCGTAATCTCTGCTGTGTGTATATCGAATAGGTTGCTGTCGATTGTTGCCATATAGTCAAAATATTTTCGTTCTGTTTCATATTTGCTATATGTCGCATAATGAGACAACACATATTCAATCTTTTCATCTTCCATATGGTTGATGTCAATGAATCGGCCTGCACCACGCAACGAAATTAATCCTGTAAGTCGCATTTTACGAATAAACTCGTCAGGGTATTCATTCATTATAGATTTGGGCTTGAACTTTTTGAACTCACCGCCCATTATCTCTTTCGTGCAGATGTCAATAACAACCTCATCGCTTGGGGTGTAACTATATTCAGCCCTTAACGATTTTATTCTCTGGTAAAGAGATTCTGCATCATTATCTTTCCAAAATATCAATAACGGAAGTTCTCGTCGAGATATCCCTGCACCATTATATTCCGGGTCTGCATTGAGTTTCTGAATTGTCTGAAGCAGCAATATCAACGGTACATTATCGTTCAGTACTCGTACAAAAGGATTGTTCCTTTGATACTTGCACATTGCTTGTAAGAAGACCTGTTGCTCATATTCCGGATGTTTCTCTTCTGCGACTATTGAATCTCCGGTAATTTCAACCGAAAATATCGATGCAAATCTTGTCCCCAACTCAGAAAAGGAGATAGACTCATTCGGTGCATAGTAAACAAATCCCAACTCTTTGGGGAAGTCGTAGAATGTTGCAAATCGAGAAGGAAATCCTTTTGCAAAGCCAGCCTCTTTATGATTCTGCGGATTGTGTTTCAAGATATATTGCACCTCTTTGTCTGTCAAAATATAATCCGCAAATTCACCTTGCGACGATGATGCCCATTTATCTTTTATGGTAGCAGTCATCTTCATTGGCCTATATAATCCATACCGGATTATCTCACCAACAATCTTTGTCGCCAAATCATCAGACAAAATTTGTCCGTCAAATTTCTTGAGTACCCACAATAAAGCTTTCAATCGTTGGGGATTGCGGACGGTTGTTGTAAACAGTAACGGTTTGTATTCAGCATTTCTCGGCATAGCTAGTAATTTATTACTAATACTTCGTTAAATTCTTTGATTGTGTTGTCGTGATAACTAATATAGTTGCTCGTTATCGGATGAACTTCGTATTTGGAACACCAGCTTGTAAAGATAGTATTCTCCCGTCCCTTGTAATGCGTTACATTAGAAATCGCAAAACGGATTCCACTCTCATTCAACTTATCCAACAAAGTCAGCAACTCTTTCTCGTTCTTATCGTTCCAAAGTTTGTTATACTCGCTAAATGTTATCAAATATGGCGGATCTAAATATATAAAATCTCGCTCCGACAACTCTAAGTTTTTTATAAATACCTTATAATCTTTGTTATACCACGAAGGTTGTTTTAATGTAACCTGCTCAAAATATTCATTCAGTGTGGCAACAACATTTGCATTAAAGTCTACATTTCCAACTGGCAGATTAAAATCTCCATTTTTATTAAAGCGCAACATTCGGTTAAATCCGTAGATAAGCAGAAGATATAAAAAAGTCATATCTTTTTGAGATGCTTGATTGAAGTCGTCTCGCATCTTGGTATATGCAGCTTTGTTGAACCTGGCAAAATAGGTTTTCTTAAAAGTCTGTTTTATTTCTTTGGGAATGATATCCTCTTTGTAAGAGTGCGATAGCCCATATTGACATACCAATTTATCAATTAAGGCAAACAACTTATCCGGATTATTGGCGCATTTACATAAATGTTTATGCAGCTTAATAACATAGGAGTCTATATCATTAAGACAATACGCATTGGCTTGCACATTCATAAAAACAGAGCCACCACCCACAAAAGGTTCTACAAAAGTATCAATCTCTTGTGGAAAGTATTGCCTTATCTCGTTGATAAGTTTGTATTTATCTCCAACGTAAAAGAAAGGAGACCTTAATATCTTATCATTCATCGTCGTACCTCTGTGATAAACAAAAGCTCTTTATGGTCTATAAACTCCGTTTTACCTGTATTAAAATACTTATGGGCGCAATCATAAATTGTAGTTTTGCCCCTTTGCTCTAAAATTGAACGAATCTCTTCCAGTGTAATCTTGTTTTTGGATGACCCACTTTTAGAGTCATAAGTATTGTTGTATGATAGAGCAATATATTTGACCTGCAATTTCATAATGAGGTCTCTGAACGCCGCAGCCGCACTCGTCGTGCAATATGCACTCATATTTTGAGGCTTTGGTTTCATTGCCACACCATATAACTCCGGTTTTTCCCAAGTTATCAAATTCTCGTAGATGTGGTAGAACCGGCTGTATTGACGAGAGTTGTATGGTGGGTCTATATATGCTACATCTGCGCTTATGCGTTCTGCCAGCAAGTTTGAATCTTCACGATATATCTCTACCGACTTTGGCGATAGCGGTTTTATTAACTGCAATGTCAGAGGGTGATAAGGTATCGACTTCTTAATATACGCATCGAAATGACCGACAGTATTGGCAATCTTGTCAATACTATATATCAATGATGCCAATAAAATCGCATATTCCTTTTCCGTCAATGACCTTCTATGTCGATGTATATCCTCTCTAATCCATCCAATAAGTTTAGCATTCTTATAATCAAAAAACTTATCTCCAAAATTATCTGAGAAATAATTATCGGGTATATTGTCGGGATTTATACTATTGTAGCGCGCAAGCAGACTCGACAACTTTGCATCATCATAATCTCCTGCACCGAAAAATGCCTGATATATAATGTGGTTGGAGAAGAGAAAGTCGTTCATAATGATTTTATCGGCATACGGTATTACCGCCTTTGATACAGAGGCAGTGCCGGCAAACACATCAAAAAAGCTATGAAAACCGTCAGTATGTTCCCGGATGATATTCAGAATCCACTGCGTGAGTTTTGCCTTGTTCCCTATATAGCGGCGGCTCTCCAACTCGAACCGCTTGACATTATCATCAGAAATATCTGGGAATAAGGAGGGTATTTTGCCGAATCTTATTTTCTCCGCTGCTACCTGTATTACCTCCAACTTATACTTATTGTCCCCGTCAAGAGTAAATAAAATCTTTTCGGAGCCGAGCAAAACCAATGATTTGTGTTCATCGCAACCATATAGGCGTACCAGATGCATTACTTGGTCTTTTGTCGGAAGTCGCCTGCCGTTTTCAATGCGACTGAGCAATGTAGTATCTATATTTGTCTGCTTGCACACCTCTTGTAACGGTAGGTTTAATCCCTCCCTTATTCTTTTGAGATATTGTCCTATCGACTCCATTCACATAACACTTGACATTTTTTGTCAAAAATAGAAGAAAAATTGATGATATGCAAACTTCTCAATAATAAAAAACTGGAGAGGATGCCATTTCTGCAAATTATAATATTAGATGTTTTTGCATAAAGATAAGAATCATTGCAACTATAAGGTCTCCATACTTAGTCGGATAAAGGTAATTAATATTCTGCAAAGTACGTTTGTCATGATTACCATTAATTATTGGTAAAAAATTTATCTACTGTACAGTCCGACAATTGTTGGGGTAGCCTAATCCCTCGAAAATCTCACGAATTCGGGAACGCTGTCAGTTAATCTGCGAGCAGAATGGGCTTTAATGTACAATATGATAATTTGGGGAGAATTGCAAATGTCCAGTAAAATTTGTTACTTGTTTTGCCGCTCGACAATGCGCCATGTTATGGCGAATAGCTTGTTGATATGAGGGAATAGGGAAGACTCGAAATTGCAGTGCGAGCCTGTCGAGGTTTATACCAAAGGTCTGCACGACGAAATGTGAGAGGCAAGAATTTGCCACGAATTTCTGCTATAGCCATCGTAGTAAGGCTAACGATTAATTTCGCAGGCGAATAGCTGATCCCAAAACGTACCTTCGACAAAGCGATAGAGATATTGTCTTCTCTAAGGAGTGATATCCACTTATACAGCCAATGCGATTGCAATTCGGCTTCAAGTTTCGGTAGCAACTACTCCTTCGCAAAATCGTTTAATTTAGTTTGTGCCCATATATACCCACTATAGTAAAGTAAACCTGTTTTTATAACTTTATTTCCATTCCTCGTCCATAGGTACCCATAGTAAAGTAAAGCGTTTTCCGACGTGATTTTCTCCTATGTTAACTGAATACCGAGGTCGCCAAATTGACCGCATCATTCTTCTTCTGATTTACGATTTTTGCATAGACTTGAGTTACCTTGACGTCGGAATGACCGAGCAACTTGCTTACGGTATAGAGGTCTGCACCCAGCGTCAGCATCATCGTGGCAAAGGTGTGGCGCGCCACATTCGGGACGTGGAGGCCGCTGGTTCGAGTCCAGTCATCTCGACAGAGGTAGCCATAGTTTGTTGAAATACAATAGACTATGGTTATTTTAGTTTTTGGACCGGGACAGCTATCGGGACAGACTTTTTTTATTCACATTACTTTTAGCGGTGGATAGGATAGTGACAATATACAAATGTTTCATATATTTGTGTTGAAAAAATGGACAATATGCCTACATTATTTATTATAAACGGACTTCGGTTTTTCTTTTACGCTTTTGACCATGAACCGATTCATATACATGTTGAAGGTGCTGACGGTAATGCAAAGTTTTTGTTGGAGCCGGAAATCACACTACTTGAAAATAAAGGTTTAAAAGCGAGACAGATAAAAGAAGCAATCAAAGCGATAGAGGAAAATAAAGAGGTTATCAAAGAAAGATGGGCTGAATTTCATTAATTTATAGGGATATGAAAAAGTTACGGTTTGACGAAAAGTACGCTTATTTAGAGCACGAGGATGGCACAATCGGACGGTTAGTGATTGCCCGTTCTCCTCGTTTAGCTAGAGCAACAAAAGAGGAACTGGAAAATTATCGCTTTATGGTTGATGGAATTCATTGGCCGGCAGTAGACGAAGATATTCCGTTTGATGCTTTTGATAATGAAGAGACAGAAGCGGTAGTGGATTTGGGAGCCATTCCGGAATATGTTTCAATGTCCTATTTGGCACAACGTTTTTTTGGTCGGTCTCGAAGTTGGCTTCATAATAAGTTGAAAGGAAACTTTGCGAATGGGAAACCGATTGCTTTTACCCCACAAGAAATGGCAGATTTAAAAAAAGCCCTTGAAATTCTATCAAGTGAAATAAAAGACGTAGCAACCCAATTGCCTTGTTAATATGAAAAAGACTTTGTTTGTACCGTTCTCTATCCTGACAGCAATATTCATGACATTAAATATCCTTGCATTCGGTAGTGAGTTGGATTCTTTGGTAGGAAGACCTTTCAAGGATTTTTCCACAACTGCTTTCTGTTCATATAGTTCATACCATCCAAGTCAATATCTAACGGACAATAATTGGGATATTCTATGCGCTTTCTTAACGCCGGGAACTACTGCAAAATTGGATTCGTTAGGTGTGTCTCATTCCAAAAGTCAGCTTAGATTATTGGAAGTGGGAGATTTATTGTTATTCGAAAAAGGAGTTTACCATACTAAAATGCCCATCTTCGGAAGTACACAAACCCAAAATATCCGAAAGGAATCCAAGGAGTTTGCTGACAGCATATTCCCCTTAATTGAACCTGATATCAAAGACCTGATTGCTGAATTTTCAGACAGAGGTTATGCGACACAAAATTATTCATTGATTTTCTCCTATCTTTTGGATGGCTACATATGGGGTGATGATAAACTGATATCACCAAGTGAGATGACGGAGCACGGAACTTGGTCGGGTGCATATTGGGCCATGTACAACAACCGCGCTCAGGATAAAATCGGAACTAATGAATATGGCACTGTTAATGTCAATTGGTCCGGCGAATTAGGCTATTGGCCCGGAGATAAGCTTTTAATTAAATTCGCCAATTGTATCGGAGAGAATCAATTGGTCATCGAAAATGAAGACATAAAGGTAACTCTTGAAAAGTGGAACTTGGTGGATAAGGAAGGTCATGTATCTGTTCCGGTAATCTATTCGGGTAATGGCGATAAAATCGACAATCTTTGCGATAAAATTACCAAGGTCATTGCCGAAGCCGTGAAAAAACACTGTATATCCTTCGCCAATGAATATCATATTGGTTCGCAAGAAGAAGCGGAAGTAATCTTTTATCATGAAGTTATGTGGGATTTATTATCCATTTTAGAAGATACGCATCTTATAGAGAAACCGGCCATATTGAAAGGAGAAGAAGTTGGGAAAGAACATTTTAAAGATATAACGTTCATTGTTATTTCAAACGAATAAGCATCTTTGTCCACAATGTGTTTTACCCACTTTGGTATACACCTTCCATAATTTCCTCCGGCATTTATCCCCAATATGAAATTAATATTGTAGTTTTGCGTGTATATACGTTATAAAAAACTATCGTTATCAGCAAATAGGATGAGAAAATGGAGTATTGACGATTCAGCGGAACTGTACAATATTAACGGTTGGGGGCTGAACTATTTTTCTATCAATGCCAAAGGACATGTTGCCGTAACGCCTAAAAAGGACGGACCTTCCATTGATTTGAAAGAACTTATGGAAGAATTGCAGTTGAGAGATGTGGCGGCACCGGTGTTGTTGAGATTCCCGGATATTCTGGATAATAGAATTGAAAAAATCTCCCATTGTTTTGAGCAGGCCGCCAAAGAATACGGATATACTTCCAAAAATTTTATTATCTATCCTATCAAGGTCAACCAAATGCGGCCGGTTGTGGAAGAAATCGTCAGCCACGGCAATAAATTCAATATAGGACTGGAGGCCGGTTCCAAACCGGAATTACATGCAGTACTCTCCATTGATATTGATGATGAGGCGATGATTATTTGCAACGGCTACAAGGATGAGAGTTATATAGAACTGGCTTTGTTGGCTCAAAAAATGGGGCGACGCATCTATCTGGTTGTCGAGAAACTCATGGAACTCCGCAATATTGCCAAATTGGCCAAGAAAATGAATATCCGTCCCAATATCGGCATCCGGATAAAATTGGCAAGTTCCGGCAGCGGGAAATGGGAAGAGTCGGGAGGCGATGTCAGCAAATTCGGAGTAAACTCGAGTGAACTGCTGGAAGCTCTTGATATTTTGGAGGACTATAAAATGAAGGATTGCCTTCAACTGATTCATTTCCATATAGGCAGTCAGGTAACCAATATACGCCGGATTAAAACGGCTCTGAAAGAAGCGTCCCAATTCTATGTTCAATTGCAGAATATGGGGTATAGCATCAATTTTGTGGATATTGGCGGCGGCTTGGGTGTGGATTATGACGGGACCCGCTCGGCTACTTCCGGCAACAGCATGAACTATTCCATACAGGAGTATGTAAATGACGCCGTCTCTTCTATTGTCGATGCCTGCGAAAAAAACAATCTTCGCCAACCCAATATCATTACCGAATCGGGACGTTCTTTGACTGCCCATCATTCGGTGCTTGTGTTTGAAGCGTTGGCAAGTACTCATTTGCCGGCGTTTGACGAAAATGAAGAAATCAAGGAAGATGCCCATGAATTGGTGAAGGAACTTTATGACCTTTGGGATAATCTCAATCAGCCCCGTTTGCTGGAAACATGGCATGATGCGGTGCAGTGCAGGGAAGATGCGTTGGGACTCTTTAATCTGGGTTTGATTGACCTTCGTACCCGCGCTCAGGTGGAACGTCTGTTCTGGTCTGTTGCCCGCGAAGTGTATGCTATGGCAGAAGCGACCAAGCATGCGCCGGATGAATTGAAGAAAATTGCCAAAATGTTGCCGGATAAATATTTCTGCAATTTCTCTTTGTTCCAGTCGCTTCCGGATTCATGGGCTATTGACCAGATATTTCCGATTATACCCATTTCCCGTTTGAACGAACAACCGACCAAATCCGCGACTATACAAGATATTACTTGTGATTCGGACGGAAAAATAGACAATTTCATTTCTACCCGGAATTTTTCTTATCACTTACCGGTACACGAATTAAACAATAAAGAGCCTTACTATTTGGGCGTCTTTTTGGTGGGTGCTTATCAGGAAATACTTGGAGACCTGCATAATTTGTTTGGAGACACCAATGCCGTTCACATCAAGGTGAAAGGGGATGAATATGTTATAGATAAGATTATTGAGGGGGAAACGGTGGCCGACGTGTTGGATTATGTACAGTTCAATCCTAAAAAAATGGCCCGGACGGTGGAAGTATGGGTAACGACTTCCGTGAAAAAAGGCATTATTTCTGCAACGGAAGGACGTGAATTTCTGTCCAATTACCGTTCCGGACTTTATGGCTATACGTATTTGGAGTAATTTTTTGTAATTTAGGCGCTTAATAGGATAAAATCCATCTACAGATTCCGTAAATAACTAACGAAAATGATGTATACCATAGAGCAATTGAGGGAAATTATCCGTCGGGAGTTTTCCAAACAGGAGTATGTTGAAGAACCTGTATCTTTATTTGAACCGATTCGCTACATTTTGGAAGACGGAGGAAAACGGCTTAGACCGGTATTGACGCTGATGTCTTACAATTTATATCGGGACGATATTGAAAAGGCGCTGAAATCGGCTATCGGAATCGAAATTTTTCACAATTATACGCTTTTGCATGATGATGTGATGGATGATGCCGAATTGAGGAGAGGACGTTTGACTGTACACAAGAAATGGAATAGCAATGTTGCCATTTTAAGTGGCGACGCGGCAGCGATTACAGCCTATAAATATATCGAAAGTTGTGAAGACTGTTACTTGCGGCAGGTTATCGACGGGTTCAACCAGGTGGCGATGGATGTGTGTAAAGGCCAGCAGTACGACATGGAGTTTGAAACCCGGAATGACGTGACGGAGGCAGAGTATATCCACATGATTTATTTAAAAACTTCGGTACTCATTGCCGGGAGTTTGCGCCACGGGGCTTTGATTGCAGGGGCACCGGAACATGAGTACAATGCATTGTATGATTTCGGCGGTTTTTTAGGCTTGGCTTTCCAGTTGCAGGATGATTATCTGGATGTATATGGAGACGTGGCGGAGTTCGGGAAAAAAATCGGAGGGGATATTACTGAAAATAAGAAGACCTATCTTTTGATTAAGGCTTTTGAACTGGCAGGCAAAGAGGACAGGGATTTATTGCAATCGTGGATTGATAAAAAAGAGTTTGACGCGGCAGAAAAAGTAAAAGCGGTTACAGAGATTTACAATCGTTTAGGTATCCGGGAACTTACGCTGAAAACCATTGAAAATTATCTGCAAAAAAGTCGGGAAGCGTTGGATAAAATTGAGGTGGAAAGAGACAGGAAGTCTGCCTTTTATGAAATGATAAACTATTTGGGTGAGAGGAAAAAATAGTTATGACGGAAGCAGAAAAAAAATCCTTATTGGACAAGCGCTATTTGCGCATGGCGCGCATCTGGTCGGAAAATTCTTATTGCAAACGCCGTCAGGTGGGAGCGCTTATTGTAAAAGACAAGTCGATAATTTCAGACGGATATAACGGTACGCCTTCCGGTTTTGAAAACCGTTGTGAGGATGAGGAGAATGTAACCAAACCCTATGTTCTGCATGCTGAGGCCAATGCCATAACCAAAGTCGCGAAATCGAGCAACAGCAGTGAGGGAGCGACGCTCTATGTAACGGCTTCTCCTTGTATCGAATGTGCGAAACTCATTATACAGGCCGGAATCCGTAGAGTTGTCTACACAGAACAGTACCGCTATACGGACGGTATTGAATTATTGAAAAAAGCGAATGTGGAAGTTGAACTTGTGGAAATAAATTAGAAAATCATGTACAAAAACAGCATAAAAATGATTTTAATGCCGGTTATCGTCGCTTTGGCGATAGTGGCAGGAATGTTTATCAATTCTCTTTTTATCCGTAAGGATATTCAGAATAAACGGGAATTGTTTCTACCCGTGCAAGGGAGTAAAGTGGACATGATTCTGAACATGGTCAATCATTCTTATGTTGATACGGTAGATATTAAGAAAATTGAAGAAGGAGCCGTTGAGGCGATTATTAAAGACCTTGATCCGCATACCGTTTATATTCCGGCAAAAGATTTGGAAAAAGTGAATGAAGGGATGACCGGTAATTTTGGCGGCATAGGAGTACAATTTTACAAATACCGCGACACCGTGACGGTGGTAAAAGTGGTGCCCGGAGGACCTTCGGAGGCTGCGGGCATTCAGGACGGAGACCGTATTATTCGGGTAAATGATACGTTGATTGCCGGTGTGAAAATGGATGATAAGAAGGTTATGGCCATGATGCGGGGACAATTGAATACGGAGGTCACGCTCACTATTTTGCGTCACGGCCAGGCACCTGTGGTAAAGAAAGTTGTACGGGGAAACATACCGATAAAAAGCGTGGAAGTGGCTTATATGGTCAACGACACGACCGGCTATGTAAAAGTGAAGACATTCGGTATGAATACCTATGATGAATTTGTCAAGGCATTGGAATTACTCCAACAGCAGGGTATGAAAAAGCTAATTGTTGATTTGAGAAATAATGAAGGGGGAATCCTTCCGATAGCCTTGAAAATGGTAAATGAATTTTTAGACGCCGACAAGCTGATTTTATATACCCAGGGGAAAGCTTCTCCGCGCTCCGATTACTATTCAAACGGTAAGGGACGTTTCAAAGACTTGCCTTTAGTTGTACTGATTAATGAAGTCAGTGCTTCTGCCAGTGAGATTTTTGCCGGAGCGATACAGGACAATGACCGGGGGGTGATTGCGGGACGCCGTTCTTTTGGCAAAGGCCTGGTACAGGAACAGCGGATGCTTCCTGACGGTTCGGCTTTGCGTTTGACGGTTGCCAGATATTACATTCCTTCGGGACGTTCTATTCAGCGTCCCTATGATGAAGGGAAGGAGAAATATTATAGCGATTTTTATGAAAGGGTGGTGCATGGTGAACTGGAGGTAAAAGACAGTATTCACTTCGATGAAAATCTGAAATTCCAGACCGTTGGGGGACGTACGGTATATGGCGGCGGCGGAATCATGCCTGACGTTTTTGTGCCGGTAGACACGACAGGTTATTCAAAATACCTGGGTGAACTGAACCGCTCGATGAAATTGTATGAATTTACTTTTGACTTTATGGATCGCCACCGGGCAGAAATGAAAGGGATAAAGGATTATAAAGCCCTGCTGGATTATCTTGACCGGTTTGATTTGGTCGGGGAAATGGTACAGTATGCCTCCCGACACGGAATAAAGAAAAATCCTAAAGGGTTGAAGACTTCCTACAAAATCATCCAGAATAATATTCAGGCATATATCGGACGTCACGTATTGGACGACGACGGTTTTTACCCGATTCTCGGAATGACGGATGAAACGTTACAGGAGGCCCTTAGACAATAAGGGCATGCCTGTTATTGCAATGGACGGTTTATCTCAAAAGTTTGTCGATGAACTGAACCATTTCCTGAAATTCCCGGGGATCATAGAGACGGGTTAAATAGACAATTTTTCCCTCTCTGTCGATAAGGATATTGCGGGTTACTCCGGCATTCTTTTCAGCATAAGTATAAAAAGAGTCGCCTTCGGGGTCGAGAGTTAAAGGATAGGTGATTTTCAAGTCCCGGGCAAATTTTTCCGTCTTTTCGGCACTCTCTTTCAGGTCGATTCCGATTAAAATGAAATCACTATTGCTTTTGTGTTTTAGCCAAATATCTTTTTCGATATAGGGCATTTCTTTCCGACATACACCACACCAACTGGCGGTGAATTGTAACATCACGACTTTCCCTTTGAAATCGGACAGTTTTTTCACCGTTCCGTCAAGATAGCGGATTTCAATATCCGGAGCCGTATCACCGACCTTTACGAGGTATCCCCGTTCATCCGATTGCGCTTTTACGACCAAAGAAAATACAAAAGTGAGAAAGAAGAGAATTGTTTTTTTCATGTTTATGATAGTTTAATTTTTCAAAGGTAAAAAACTTCCGGAAGCTTTCTTTATCTTTAACCGGATTTTAAGGGCAGTGACATGGGAATACTGCGATAACAATTTCAGGAAAATGGAGCCGGAAAAATATGAAATTCATTTTGCCCCATTGCAGGGATATACAGATTGGATATATCGAAATAATTTTGCCCGCTTTTTTGGAGGCGTAAATGCCTATTATACTCCTTTTGTACGCTTGGAATCAGGTTCTGTTTTCCGAAACCGCGATCTTCGGGATATTGCCCCGGAAAACAATGCGGTACCTTTGCTTATTCCTCAAATTTTACCGGGAAATGCCGCTGAGTTTTGCGAATTGACCCGTCGGGTCATAGAAAGAGGATACACAAGAATTGATATTAATATGGGCTGTCCTTTTCCTTTAATTGCCGGAAAGAAAAAAGGAGCAGGTATGTTGCCTTATCCGGAATTGGTGAAAGAGACTTTGGAACCTCTGCAAGACTTTCCGGATATTCGTTTTTCTTTAAAAATGAGATTAGGGTGGGAAAATGTTGGCGAAGTATATTATTTGATGGATTTGATTAACAATCTTCGCTTAGAGCACATAACACTTCATGCCAGAATCGGCATTCAGCAATATAAGGGTACTCCTGATTATGAATCTTTTTCTCGTTTTTACCACGCTTGCGAGCATCCGGTTTTTTATAACGGTGATTTAAAATCGATAGAAGAAATAGATCGGATTTTTGAAAAATATCCAAAGCTACGGGGTGTTTTAATCGGACGTGGACTACTATCTTCGCCTTGGATGGCAAAGGATTTTTATAAAAATGAAACAAAATCGGAAATTGAACGTAAAAAACAAGTTTATGCTTTCCATGATGCCCTGTTAAATGACTATAAAAACTACTTGCAGGGAGAAAATCAACTGCTGAATAAAATGAAAACGCTTTGGGACTATTTGCTACCGGATACGGATCGGAAAATGGTGAAACGGATACGTAAATCGACGAAGCTGGTGGATTATTGCAGTGCCGTGAAGCAGATTTTAGGGTAGGAATTTTCAAAAAAAATAACGGGACGAATGCCCCGTTATTTTCTTTCGACCGCCCAGGGTCTCAGATGACAATATTTATAATTTTTTTCGGTACAATAATTGTCTTCTTTACCGTTTTTCCCTCCAGATATTTGGCTGTCTCAGGTGCAGCCATAACGGCAGATTCTATTTCCGCATTTGTAGCATCTAAAGGCATATTGAATTTGAATCTTACTTTGCCGTTAAAAGAAACCGGATAATCGAAATTGTCTTCTGTCAGGTATTTTTCATCCCATTGCGGGAAAGATGTTGTTGTAACACTCGTATCGTGTCCTAGACGATGCCATAACTCTTCGGCGATATGGGGGGCATACGGAGCGAGAATGATCACTAACGGCTCTAAAATAGCCCGTTTGTTGCATTTTAAAGCGGTCAGTTCATTGGTGGCGATCATGAAGGCCGGGATAGAGGTATTGAAAGAAAAATTTTCAATATCCGATTCGATTTTCTTAATCGTTTTATGCAGAATCTTCCATTCTTCTTTTGTCGGCTCTTCATTCGTAACAATTAGTTGGTCGTCATTGACATATAAACGCCAGAATTTCTTCAGGAATTTGAAGACTCCGTCTATACCTTGTGTGTCCCAAGGCTTGTGGGCCTCTAACGGTCCTAAGAACATCTCATACAGCCTTAACGTATCGGCTCCGAATTCTTCGATAATGTCGTCGGGATTCACGACATTAAACATTGATTTGGACATTTTCTCAACGGCCCATCCGCAGACGTATTTCCCGTTTTCCAAAATAAATTCAGCATTGGCGTATTCAGGCATCCAGTTCTTGAATGCTTCCACATCCAGAAGGTCATTGTGGACAATATTTACATTGACGTGGATTTCTGTCGTGTCATATTGATTTTTCAAACCGTGGGACACGAACGTATTGGTTCCCTGTATACGATACACGAAATTGGAACGTCCCTGTATCATACCTTGGTTGATTAGCTTTTTAAACGGTTCCGGCTCGCAGACATATCCCAGGTCATACAGGAAATGGTTCCAAAAGCGGGAATAAATCAAATGTCCCGTGGCATGTTCCGCCCCTCCTAAATACAGGTCAACGTTTCTCCAGTATTCGTTGGCTTCCCGGCTTACCAAAGCATCATCATTGTGGGGATCCATATAGCGCAGGTAATAAGCGGAGGAACCTGCGAAACCGGGCATGGTATTCAATTCCAAAGGAAAGCCCTCTTCCGTCTTCCAATTTTTAGCCCGTCCCAATGGAGGTTCGCCGCTTTCTGTGGGCAGATATTTATCAATTTCCGGTAATTCCAACGGAAGTTTGGATTCATCCAGCATATAAGGCATATCGTCTTTATAATAGACCGGAAAAGGTTCGCCCCAATAGCGTTGGCGGCTGAATATGGCATCCCGAAGACGATAGTTGATTTTGCTTTTGCCAATCCCTCTTGTTTCAACCTCTTCAGCTATTTTGGCAATAGCCTGTTTGACTTCCAGGCCGTTCAGTATGCCGCTGTTGATCATTTTTCCCTCTTTGGCATCGTATGAACTTTCACTTAAATCAATCGGGTGACCGTTGTCTATGACCGGAATAATCGGCAATTCGAATTTCCGGGCAAAAGCATAGTCCCGGCTGTCATGAGCGGGAACGGCCATGATGGCTCCCGTGCCATAGCCTGCCAGAACATATTCGCTGATCCATACGGGGATGGCTTCGTGGGTAAAGGGATTCACGGCATAAGAACCGGAGAATACTCCTGTCACCTTTTTCACTTCACTCTGGCGTTCGCGTTCCGTCCGTTTAGAGACATAGTCCAGATATTCGTCTACTGCTTTTTGTTGCGAAGGGGTCACCAATTGTTTCACATAATCGCTTTCCGGAGCCAAGACCATGAAGCTGACGCCGAAAATGGTATCGGGACGTGTCGTGAAGATTTGCAATTTTACATCACTGTCTTTGATGTCGAAGATGATATCCGCCCCTTGTGAGCGCCCGATCCAGTTGCGTTGGATGTCTTTGAGGGAATCCGACCAGTCAATGGTGTCCAAACCGTCTAATAAACGTTGGGCATAAGCGGAAACCCGCAAAGACCATTGGCGCATCTTTTTTTGTACGACCGGATAGCCTCCTCGCAGGGATATGCCTTCTTTCACTTCATCATTGGCCAACACCGTACCTAATTTCGGACACCAGTTTACCATCGTTTCGCCTAAATAGGCGATGCGGTAGTTCATCAGCACCTCTTGTTGCTGTTGTTCGGTCATCCGGTTCCATTCGTCGGCTGTGAAGTGAATCTCCTCACTGCATGCAGCGTTCAAACCTTCGTTACCGTGCCGGGAGAAGGCGTCTATAAGTTCCTGGATAGGTCTTGCCTGTTTCTTGTCATTGCAGTAATAGCTGTTGAACATTTTCTGAAAAGCCCACTGCGTCCATTTGTAATAACGGGGATCGCATGTTCGTATTTCTCTGTTCCAATCAAAAGAGAAGCCGATTTTATCCAATTGTTCCCGGTAGCGGGCAATATTTTTTTCTGTAGTGACAGCCGGGTGTTGTCCGGTTTGAATGGCATATTGTTCTGCAGGTAGACCGTAAGCGTCATATCCCATCGGATGCAATACGTTGAATCCTTTCAATCGTTTAAAGCGGGAATATATATCCGAAGCGATGTACCCGAGCGGGTGACCTACATGGAGACCGGCTCCCGAAGGATAAGGAAACATATCCAATACATAGTACTTGGGTTTTGAGGGGTCGGCTTCTACCTGGTAGGTTTTGTTTTTTTTCCAGTAGTTCTGCCATTTTTTCTCTACTTCTCTGAAATTATATTCCATATTATGACCGATTGATTGATATTTTCATTTGAGATACAAAGATATAAAAGAAAAGATGAAATGCTATACGGAGAAAAAAGGGCTGTTAAACTTTTGACGGTTAAACAGCCCTTTTCGAATTTGGTAAAATAAAGCAGTATGACTGCTTTGATTTTATTATAAGATAAAATGGTCGCTGATAGATTTGTGTTCTACCACATTTCTGATAGTTTCAGCAAACATACCGGCAACAGAAATGATTTTTATTTTCGGAGACTGACGTTTCAACGGAATGGAGTCGGTAAAAATAACCTCTTCCAATGCGGAATTTTCAATCCTTTCGTAAGCCTCTCCGGAAAGTACGGCATGTGTTGCCACGGCACGCACGGATTTAGCCCCCATTTTGCTCAGCATATCGGCAGCTTTGCAAATAGTTCCGGCCGTATCAATCATATCGTCGACGATAACGACATTTTTCCCCTCAACATTACCGATAGCTTTCATTTCTGCCACTTCATTCGGTCTTTCCCGTGTCTTGTGGCAAATGACCAGTCCGGAGTTAAAGAATTTTGCCCAGGAATTGGCTCTTTTCGAACCGCCTATATCCGGAGAAGCGATGGCCAGGTCGTCTAATTTTAATGACCGGATGTAAGGAGCCAAAACCGTGGAACCGTATAAATGGTCAACAGGAATATCGAAAAATCCTTGAATCTGGTCGGCATGGAGGTCCATCGTCATAATCCGGTCTACGCCGGCAGCATGCAGCATGTTTGCTACCAATTTGGCCCCGATGGCAACTCTCGGCCGGTCCTTTCTGTCCTGGCGTGCAAAACCGAAATACGGAATCACGGCAACGACTTTATAAGCGGAAGCGCGTTTGGCCGCATCGATTAGCATTAATAACTCCATGAGATTATCACTGGGCGGGAATGTAGACTGTACAATGAAAACATGATCGCCTCGTACGGTTTCATCGTAGGCAGTCGCAAATTCTCCATCACTGAAATGTAATAAAGTTTTTTTCCCGAGTTCCAAATCGATGGATTTAGCAATATTCTCAGCGATATATTTGCTATTTTCCCCGGAGAAAATCTTGACTTCGGAAAGATCTGACATAAATTTTATTCGTTGATTACACCAACGCAAAAATAATGAATTAATCGAAAACCGAAAAAGATTAGTCATGAAAGATTGTTGAACAATCGTAGGTGGTTGGAAATGTAAAAGAAAAGGCATAAATTTGTAAAAGACTTTTAAACTTAAACTTATGTCGTTACCGAATCTTGTCCGTTTCGATTGGGCGATGAAACGCCTGCTTCGCCATAAAAGTAATTTTGTGGTGCTGGAAGGTTTCCTCAGCAGCCTGCTGGAGGAGAAAATCACTATTCGTAATATTCTGGAGAGTGAGGGCAACAAGGAAGACATCACCGATAAGTTTAATCGCGTAGACTTGCTGGCGGAAGACAGCAAGGGGGAATTGATAATCATTGAGGTGCAGAACAACCGGGAACTGGATTATTTCCTGCGAATGTTGTACGGAGTGTCGAAAGCGGTGACAGAATACATTTCCGAAGGGGATTTGTATGAGAAAATCCGGAAAATATATTCGGTAAACATCGTTTATTTCGATTTAGGTCAAGGTACGGATTACGTATATCATGGCCGGACGGAGTTCCGTGGCATTCACAATCATGATGTGCTGAAATTATCGGAAAAACAGTCGGAGCTTTTTATTTGTCGTAATGCGGGGGATTTGTTTCCGGAATATTATGTCTTGCGGGTGAATGAATTCGACCGGAAAGCGGTTACGCCTTTGGATGAATGGATAGTTTTCCTAAAAACGGGAGAGATCGGCAATGATACGCAAGCCCCTGGCCTGGCAGAAGCGCGGGAGCGGTTGAAGTTTTCTTCATTGGATAAGAGAGAACGGGCAGCTTATTTGCGTAACATAGAGGATTTACGGGTTCAGCGCAGTGTGATGGATACGGCACGGATAGAAGGATTGGAGGAAGGCCGGAAAGAGGGGTTGGCAGAAGGGAGAGCTAAAGGACGACTTGAGGGAAGGGCTGAGGGTAGAGCTGAGGGCAAGGCTGAAAGCCGTTTGGAAATCGCACGGAAAATGAAATCGCTGGGAATGACAACGGAACTTATTGTTGCGGCCACTGGAATGACAACGGATGAAATTGAAAATTTATAACCCGAAATTAAATAACAGTACTCAAAACGATGAGTAATTTAATCTGAAATTTTTATGAAAGGACTGAAAGAGTACATTGAATCGAACAAAAACCGTTTTTTGGATGAATTATTTGAATTGATACGTATTCCTTCCATCTCTTCGACGACGGAACATAAGCAGGATATGTATAAATGTGCTGAAAAATGGAAAGAAATATTGTTGAAAGCCGGAGCTGATAAAGCGGAAGTTTTTGAAACGGAAGGCAATCCGGTCACGTATGGCGAGAAAATAATTGATGCTTCTTTACCTACGGTATTGGTATACGGTCACATGGACGTTATGCCCGTCGACCCTCTGGAATTGTGGAAAACAAATCCTTTTGAACCTGTGATAAAGGACGGGAAAATATGGGCTCGGGGTGCAGATGATGACAAAGGACAGTGTTTCATGCATGCGAAAGCCTTTGAATTCATGGTGAAAACGGGACAATTGCCCTGTAATGTGAAATTCATGATAGAAGGGGAGGAAGAAATCGGTTCCGCCCACCTGCCTGATTTTTGCAAAAAGCACAAAGACATGTTGAAGGCAGACGTTATTCTAGTCTCGGATACCGGCATGATTGCTCCGGATGTTCCTTCCATTACAACGGGTTTGAGAGGTTTGGCCTATTGGCAAATAGAAGTGACTGGTCCATGCCGGGATTTGCATTCCGGTTTGTTTGGCGGGGCAGTAGCCAATCCCATCAACACGTTGGCCAAAATGCTGAGTCAGATTGTAGACGACAAAGGCCATATCACCATTCCCGGATTTTATGACGATGTATTGGTAGTTAGTGAAGCCGAACGGTCTAAAATGGCAGAGGCACCTTTCAATCAGGAAGCGTATAAAAAAGCGATTTGTGTCGACGAACTTTTCGGCGAAGAAGGATATACAACCAACGAAAGAACCGGAATTCGTCCCACTTTCGACATTTGTGGAATTTGGGGAGGTTATACCGGCGAAGGTTCAAAAACAGTATTACCTTCAAAAGCGTTCGCCAAAGTAAGCTGTCGATTGGTGCCAAATCAGAAGCATGAAAAAATTGCACAATTATTTAAAGACTATTTTGAATCGATAGCTCCGGCTTCTGTAAAAGTGGAAGTGACTCCTTTGCACGGCGGGGCTGCCTATGTTTGTCCCATAGACCTGCCTGCATATCAGGCGGCGGAAAAAGCATACAAAGATGTTTATGGAAAAAATCCGGTGCCTTTCCGTTCCGGCGGCAGCATACCGGTCGTGGCGGCTTTTGAGGAGATATTGGGAATCAAATCCATATTGATGGGCTTCGGATTGGAATCGGACGCCATTCATTCCCCGAACGAAAACTATCCCTTGGAACAGTTTTTTAACGGAATACGAACCATCCCCTTATTTTACAAATACTTTGCAGAAAAGCAATAACACAAGCGAAATAAGGCTGTTTGACAATTTGTCAAACAGCCTTATTATCCATTTTTCACTTTTTCAACTCTTTAATTTAAGGGCGTAATTCTCACCTGTCCGTGAGTGGTATTGCCGACCATAGTACCTGTTCCTGCAAAATTCGGCATCCCGACATATCCACTTCTTGTTGTTGTCCATTGGTAGCCAGCGCCGTCTATTATGCGTGTATTGGTAAAAGACAGACCGGAATAGTGAACCGCTTGTCCCGTATGGATAATAGATGTACTTGTTGAAGAACTACTAATTGCATTACAACCGTTATGTCCTGAAATAAAGGAGGAACCGCCACCTCCAGCACCTACGGTACTATTTGTGTGACATGCTCCGGCACCGCCGTAATATCCACTACCTCCTTTTCCTGTACCATCGCTACATCCACCTCTCCCAAATCCACCTGTAACACCATTAGTTGATGTCCCTCCGGTAATTTGACTGCCTCCTAAAGGAGTTGAACCATAGGGACCAGATTTAGTACCGGAACCTCCGGTTAAACCTCCGGCATATCCGCCAATATTGCTGGCATAATAAGTACCAGCTCCGCCACCTCCGCCAGCGACTATAATTCGGGATTTTAAGCTATTAAAATTATTCCAGTTACCTCCTGTTAAACGAATGTCACTCGCTCCCCCGCCTGCATAGCCATATCCTCTGCCAAATTGATTAGACTTATAATCAGTATAAGTCCCATTATTAAACGTTGTGGAACTTACAGCATCCGCCCCCTTTTCTCCGACATATACATATAATTTTTGTATTCCATTTAAAGAAATGTCACCGCTAACGTATCCTCCTTTTCCTCCGTTAGATCCTCCGCCTTTCGCACCCCAACATTCCATCCGGTATTTCCCAGCTGCCAATGTTACACTATCTGCGTGTCCGGTATAGACGAACGTTCCGTTGATAATTATTTCAGTGGAATAAATGTCTTCCGGACATCCGTCCGGTATGCACTCTAATGTGAAAGTTGTACTTGCCAGTCCCCCTGCGATGATAACAGTCGTGTTTGTTATTTCATGTAAATAAGCCCATGCGGGGGCATTTTTTAACTGAAAAGTTTTTGCTTTATTTGTCCAAAGATGGGGAATTGCCACGGAACTACCAGCATTGAAGGTATAACTTGCATTTGCGAAGGGCTTTCCTGGAATCACGACCTCAATAATATTGCTCTCCGCATTTCCGATAGACCCGATAGCCATTCTTTTAAAAGAATATGTGACAGAGGACGTGCTCGTATTCTCCATTCCTGTATATATCAGTTTTTCTCCTGTGGCATTCGGAATCAAATCATATCGGGCTTCTCCGGGTTTTTTAATATACCAATTATATTGAAACCGGATGTTTGGAAAATCGGGGCAAGAAGCGACCCGCTCATTTTCAAGCATTATTTCACTAAAGCATATTAATGCTGGTGGCTTAATTTCCCCGCCGTCAATCTTGATACCCGACAGACTGTACACTCCGCGGAATCCTACTGTACTATCCCGCTGCGTAATTGTCGTGAAATAATTCATTACCTCCGTCCGGTCGGAAGTACGTAACAGACTATCGGGAGAAGAGAAGCCGCCACCGCGAACACCGTATTTCGTTGCCGTCTTGTCCCACAAGTTGGCATTGTACACTCCCGTACCGCAACTGCTACCGTCCAAATTGGTGTAGTTCACATTCGCACACAGTTCTTTCAGATTTCCGCTCATTTCCATAACAGCCCAATAGGTTGCACCTGCCTGTGTCTGATTCGTTGCCGATGTGGCAAACAAGCCGCAACGCACGGGACCGTTGATACTATTCGTCGTACCACTATTCACGTTTTTCAAATAACTCAAAGCCTGTTCCCGTTCGTCCCCTCGGAAATTTAAATCACTAAGAGAAGAAAGGCGGTTCACTCCGTTGTTGGTATTCCAGGCGTATTCCCCTTTGTCGGGTACTTGTGGGTAAAAGCGTCTGCAAGCCTTTTCGTATTCCAACTCACTCATCGGACGCAAACCACTCCAACTGCAATAAGCAATCATGTCCTCAATACTCATATAATTACAAGCCAACGTCTGACCGTCGTCCGTACTAAAGAGGTCGTTAGCAGGATTGAGATTGTTACCAAACACGACGGGGGTATTTGCTTTCCGTTGCTCAATAAACACGATACCGTTCCGACAACTCGGATTTTTCAAGTCTCCGAAAACGTAATTCCCGCGCTTCATAGTAGAGAAATTGTTGTTTGTGACCCGCGCTTTCTGTTGGTCGAGGATCAGAGAATTAAGGAACTCCACATACTGCTCCTGGCTTGTTTCGTATTTCATCACATAGAAGCCGGCATACCCTTTCGGATAAGAAGCCGAAAGAGAAACATTCGGCATACCGTTCTTGGCGGAGAGGGTCAAAGCACTTTCAGAGTCAATCACTACGGCAGCAGTGTCACCAACAGCGAAACTCTTGTAAGAAGAAGCATCTCCTAAGTAATAAGCCCCGTAAGGAACATACACCATTTCAATGGCGTGAACGGCAACGTAAATCTCATTCAGAGCGTCACCGAAATCACTTTTTGTCAAGCCTGTGCCGTTAAGAGGCCATTTCGCCTGTAATCGTACACTCACATTCCCTTCCGAAATAGAATTGCGCATAACGTACAGTCCGTTTACCTTTCCGGCATTAGCACCTACCATGTAAGCGTAACCGCCTCCCTCGTTACCGGCAGCAGTACTCAATACGTGGCCCGATGAACTCAAATACGCATGCTGCCAAGGGTTTTCCAATCCCCGTTTCTTGAACTTAAAGAACACCCAGGCGGCATCCCAGTTGAAATCATCCCGCCAGGAGTTGTCCCAACGCAAAGTGACTTCGATAACGGCGGTATCGCCCGTGAAACCGGTCACTCGCGTTTTGCCCTCCACACGGATGTTGTTCGCTTTGACGCCCGCAATTGTACACAACAACAATAATACGGGCAAGAAGATTTGACACACACAGACACATCCAAATAATTTCTTCATACACGAAAATTACTTAGCACCTTGAAGTCCCCGGAAAGGCTGGTTAATGACAATAAAAAAGCGTGGGAACTTTAGTTTATCTCACAAGAGGTACGACCAAGCACCCGCATCGAAATAAACAGTTACCCACGCTTGACCGGGTATATATGTGTGTATATACGGCAAACGCGAGCGTTTATATTGTTTATCCCGTCTGTTAAAAATTGGTCGTTTTCAAAATGAGGATAAAGCTAAACGCTTCAAATCAAATATGTACGCTGCGATGGAATACGCTTACTCGCATCGTAGCGGAACAAAGGTAAGAAAAAAAGTTGAAACAGTTAAAATGTTGAAAGAGTTGAAGAGAAGCTCCGTTTCAACCCTTTCCACTTTCTGATACTTTTCCCATAGGATGGTCAGGGGTTTCCCTCCATCACCTCCGAGTCAACTGGGATGTAGGAGCGGACCAACGGCATCCGGGAGCGTAAGTGATACGCCGCTACATTCCAATTGCTACGCCGTTCTATGAGGGAAACCCCTGGGCATTCCCTGGCTATTTTTAGTTTTCTTCCTTAAGGGGTTTAAATCCGTGTCCCAATATCTCTTTTGAATCGATGACATTGATGAAAGCATCCGGATCGATTTCCTGAATCTTATGCCGCAGGATCATCATTTCGCGACGGGTGAGAACTGTATAGATTACATTTCTTTCTTCGCCCTTATACATTCCGATGGCAGGTAAGAGTGTAGCCCCGCGGTTTATATCTTCAATGATAACTTTTTTGATGGCCTCTACCCGGTTGCTTACAATCATCATCGTCTTGTATACGGAACTGCCTTCCAGAACCGTGTCTATCACTTTCCCCTCAATGAATACCACAATCCACGAATACATGGGGAGAGTCCATTCCCCGAAAGCGAGAACGGTTGTTAAGGTAATGGAGCAATCCACCAATATGACCAGTTGCCCCAACGAGATATGAGTGTATTTATTCAGTATCATGGCTATAATGTCCGAACCTCCGGAAGTCGCTCTCGATTTGAAAATCATACCGATGCCGACACCGTACACGATACCTCCGAAAATAGCGGAAAGCAATTGTTGGTTTTCACCGAGTAAAGCCTCATACCCATAGGTCTCATGGATAATGCCCATAAAAAACGGAATGGCGAAAGTGCAAATCACCGTTTTAATCCCGAAGCGGGGACCTAAAAAGTAAATCCCTATCAATAACAGCGGTATATCCATGCACAATGCCGTCAATTCCGTACGCCATCCCATCAAATGGTGCAACACGATAGATAAACCGTATGTCCCGCCCGGAGCGAAACGATTGGGTTCCGCAAAAAGAACCGCTCCCAGTGCGAAAACAAAACATCCTCCCAATAACCACGCGTAAGTGATGAAAAAATCTTTTGAGAATAATTTCTCTTTGGTAACAAAAGCCATATAGAACAAATTATGAGTTTGACAGGAACAAATGTATAAATTGTTTTTATTATCTCATTTTCTTTCGGTTCTTGAAAAGACCGTGTTGTATTCCTCCCCGGTCCGGACGGATTAAATAAGTAATATCCAGCAAAGGAAGGACGGAAAATTGATTTTCGGCGATTTTCATGTAAGCTGCCTTACAGGAAGCGGAAATCCCAATCCGGCGGGAAACGTAACAAGTTAACCGGACATTGCCTTCGGCGGCAAACTCCTTGTTGAAATCGACATTGTAATACAAGGCGTTCACACTGTAATGAAAAGCCTTGGAAAAATAAGAATCGAATTGCAATCCTCCGTAATACAGGATTTTATTTTGAAAAATCTGGGTATGGTAAAGCGTATGAAACCAATCAAAAGGTTGTATCTCCTTATTGTTTTGTCCGGCATAAAACTCAACGCCTGCCCGTAACGTCAGTATTCTCTCGGCGGCAGGATCGGGGCAGCCGGAATTTTGCGGATTCATCAGCCAGGAAAATAAAAGCTCATGGCGCATGGCTATGCCTTGCTTTACCGGAACGGTGTCGGGAACCAGGTCCTTGATTTGGGTCTTTTGCAAGATTTTCAGCAAAGGCCAGGTGTAATACAGATGATGTTCCGAAGAAAGTCGGAAGCGGTCATTCCCCCACCAGCGATGCTTTATGCCGGCATTGGGTAAAACCCACTCTTCGCCGATGCGGAACAGGAGTTCCGTTTTTTCCGTCATCCCAACTCTGGACGTATTGAAAAGACTGAGTTCCGCCCCGTCGTTTTTGATAATACCGGCAGTTCCCGTATGCCAGGCTGAAACGACCGGGCGTCCCTTGCTTCGGACAGCGTTATCCCTTTGAAGCCATTTGTTGGCATCCTGTGCCATCATGCACTGGCAACTTACGAGAACAATGGACAATAAAAATATCTTTATCATGACTGATAGTAATTAAGAATCAAATCGTGTACTTCTGCGGGAACAAAGGGGGCAATATCTTCCCCACACCGGACTTTTTCCCTGATTTCCGTGGAAGAGACGGGAAATAGCGGAGCGTTTATAAGATGTATATTCGGGTCGTTTATCTCTTGTCTGAAAGAAGCGTGTCGTGGATATACGAATACGGAGTAATTCCGGCGGATAATGTCATACCCTTTCCACATGGGAAAATTCTTTAAATTATCCTCTCCCATGATAAGGGCGAAATGCTCTTCGGGATACAAACGGGAAAACCGATTCAATGTATCTATCGTATAGGAAGGGCGGGGCATCGTCAATTCCATATCGCTTACCTCCATACGTTCATCGCCCGCCACAGCTTGGGCGGCAATTTCTATTCTTTTTTCCGCATCAAGCAAACTTTGCCCTTTTTTAAACGGATTTTGCGGACTCACAACAAACACCACCCGGTCAACCAGCCCCTGCTCCGAAAGATACCGGGCAATCTGAAGATGTCCTTTGTGTATGGGATTGAACGATCCGAAAAAAAGTCCTGTCATATCTCCTCCTCAATATAATTTTTATTAAATTTCAAATATAGAATTTATTATCTATTTTTGGCACCGCTTAGCGGAAAATGTAGCAAATCCGGTAAGTACTTAAAATTCTAAAGAATCAGTACAGACATGATAAGTTTTATTACCGTCATAGATTATATCGGGACCTTTGCTTTTGCCATCAGTGGAATCCGTTTGGCTTCGGCAAAACAATTCGATTGGTTTGGAGCTTATGTGGTAGGGCTTGCCACTGCCATCGGAGGAGGGACGTTGAGGGATATTTTACTGGGGGTGACTCCTTTTTGGATGCAACAACCGGCTTATCTCATAGTCACGGCCTTCGCCCTCGGATTTGTCATCGTTTTTGGAAAGTATGTGATTAAATTGAACAACACATTTTTCATTTTCGACGCCATCGGCTTGGGCTTATTTGCCGTGGTAGGCATTGAAAAAAGCCTGGCTTGCGGTTTTTCTTTTTGGGTGGCCATCATTATGGGAATGACTACGGGAGCGGCAGGCGGTGTCATCCGCGATGTATTCATAAATGAAGTCCCGTTGATTTTCCGGAAAGAAATCTATGCCCTGGCCTGTGTCTTCGGAGGTTTTGTATATTACATTTGTATGTATTTTTCTTTGCCGGCCGCACTCACCCAGTTTATTGCCGCGACAGGAGTAATATTGGCTCGCGTACTGGCAGTGAAATACCATGTCAGTTTACCTGTCCTGAGAGGGCTTTGAAAGAAATTCCCGGACTGTTTTCTCGGCTTCCGACAGAGCTGTCTCCAAATCATCATTGACAATAATAGTGTCGAATTGGGGGGCAAAACTCATTTCGTACAAAGCCTTGTTCACCCTTTCTTCGATTTTATCCGGCGAATCGGTTGCCCGTCCGATAAGTCTTTTCTGGAGTTCTTCTACGGACGGTGCCTGGATGAATACGGACAGGGCCTCTTTGCCGAACTTCTTCTTGATATTGATACCGCCGATAACATCGACATCAAAAACAACGGTATGATTTTTTTGCCATATCCTGTCGATTTCGGACAATAAGGTACCGTAAAAACATCCGGGATAGACTTCTTCCCATTCCAGAAGTTCGTTATTTTCGATTTTTTGTTTGAATTCGTCTTGGGAGAAAAAATAATATTCTTTGCCGTTTTGCTCCTGGCCCCGTGGTGGACGGCAAGTCGCGGAGACGGAAAACTCAAGTCCCAGCTCTTTTTTTAACAGGTGATGGACAATCGTACTTTTGCCTGAACCGCTCGGAGCGGAAAAAATAATTACTTTTCCCATAATGATATTATAAGATATTGAGACTTTGTTCCTTGATTTTTTCGAGTTCGTCCTTCATCCGTACAACGAGTTTCTGAATATCGTGGTCATTGGCTTTAGACCCCATGGTATTGATTTCCCGTCCGATTTCCTGGGCGATGAATCCGAGCTTCCGGCCGGGTGCTTCCTCCTTTTCCGCTGTCTCTGCAAAATACCGGCAGTGATTGGCCAAACGGACTTTCTCTTCGGTAATATCCAATTTCTCTAAATAATAGATGATTTCCTGTTCCAGCCGGTTTTGGTCGATATTCTGGATCTCATTCCATTCTTTCATTTTTTCAAGCAACCGCTGGCGTACCCCCTCGATACGCCGGTCCTCATACTGGGGAACTTCCGAGGCGAACTCCTCAATCAGCTGGATGCGGTGCAGAATATCCTTTATCAGTACTTTCCCCTCCTGAATCCTGAATTTATCGTTTTCTTCCAATGCTTTTTCAATACCTGTCCTCAATTTTTCCCATTCCCGTTCATCCAGTTCTTCCGTCTTCTGTTTCAACGTGTCGGGAAACCGCATAATAGTTTGCAGAATTTCATTATTGTTGGTTTCCACACCCAAATGGGCGGCAACGTCCAACATCTGTTTAAAATACTGCTCCACGACATTTTGATTGACGGAAACATCTTTTTCCGAATCGGCATTATCGAAATAGATAGTCATGTCGATTTTACCCCTTTCCAGAAAATTCTTAACGATATTCCGGATTTCCATCTCTTTCTCTTTATACAGATTCGGCATCCGCAGACTGATGTCAGCTTGTTTGGAATTCAGGCTTTTGACTTCAATGATGATTTTCTTATCTCCTGATTCGACAGTCGCTTTCCCGAAACCGGTCATGGATTTTATCATGGTGTCTTAATTTTTACTTTCCGATTGCAAAAATAGTTTTTTTGACTGATAAATGACAGGATGGCCGGTTTTTATCGGCAACAGACTTTGCACGGAAACAACCTTCTGATTATTTTTGTCCGGATAAATCCGATTTATAATTAAAAATGACGTATATATGAAAACCTGTTATTTACTATTATTGGGAAGTATGATGACACTCTGCGCCTGTGGCAAAAAAGATAAAATCGTTTATCCCGAAACGGCAAAAAGCGACATTGTCGATACCTATTTCGGAGTTGAAGTGGCAGACCCTTACCGTTGGCTGGAAAACGACACGTCGGCGGAAACGGCTGCGTGGGTGAAAGCCCAGAATGAAGTGACATTCAACTACCTGTCCCGCCTTCCGGCACGGGAGATGTTGAAAGGACGCCTGACGGAACTGGCCGACTACGAAAAATACGGTTCGCCCTTCAAAAAACACGGGAAATATTATTTCTTCAAAAACGACGGATTGCAAAACCAAAGCGTCCTGTACGTCCAGAATTCTCTGGAAGCCGAACCGGAAGTATTGCTGGACCCCAACAAACTGTCCGAAGACGGAACCGTGGCATTGGGTGGAATCTATTTCTCCAACAACGGGAAATACATGGCTTATACCATCTCCCGCAGCGGCTCCGACTGGCAGGAGATTTACGTCATGGACCTGGCTACCGGCAAACTGCTGGAAGATCACATCCAATGGGCGAAATTCACAGGAGCCTCCTGGCAGGGCGACGGCTTTTATTACAGCGCGTATGATGCACCTGTAGCAGGCAAGGAATACTCCAATGTCAACGAAAACCACAAAATATATTACCATAAACTTGGCGAACCCCAGTCCAAAGACCGCTTGGTGTACCGCAATCCGGCTTATCCCCAGCGTTTTTATTCGGCCGATGTCAGTGAAAACGAAAAAGTATTGTTTATTTACGAATCGGGAGCAGGGCAGGGGAATGCCCTTTATATGAAAGACCTGACGAAAAAAAACGCGCCGATCGTCAAAATCGCGGATGACATGGATTATTCGTATGGACCCTTGGATGTATCGGACGACCGGATTTTGTTCATCACCAATTACGGAGCACCGAAATACAAAATTACCGAAGCAAAACTTTCCTCTCCGGCATTGAAAAACTGGAAAGACTTGATACCGGAAACCGATGCCGTACTTTCCACGGCACAAATCATCGGCGGGAAACTGGTAGTAACCTACGAAAAAGATGCTTCCAAACATGCCTATGTGCATGGACTGGACGGGAAATTACTGCATGAAGTAAAGTTGCCGGCTTTGGGTTCCGTAAGTTTTAGCGGAAACAAAGAAGACAAAGAGGCTTTTTATACATTTACTTCCTTCACTTTCCCCGCTTCCATCTATCGCTATGATATAGAAAACAACTCTTTCGAATTATATCGGGCACCGGAAGTGAAATTCAATCCGGAGGACTATACCACGGAACAGATATTCTTTACAAGCAAGGACGGCACCAAAGTACCCATGTTCCTGACATACAAAAAAGGTTTGGAAAGAAACGGGAAAAATCCGGTGCTACTATACGGCTACGGCGGTTTCAACATCAGCCTGAATCCGGGCTTCTCCACCATGCGTTTGCCTTTTATGGAGAACGGGGGTATCTATGTGCAGGTAAATCTGAGGGGTGGCGGTGAATACGGACAAGAGTGGCACAATGCCGGAACGAAAATGCAGAAACAGAACGTTTTCGACGACTTTATCGCCGCCGCCGAATACCTGGTAAAAGAAAACTATACCAACCCGCAGAAGATTGCCATCATGGGCGGTTCCAACGGAGGTTTGCTGGTAGGAGCCTGTCTGAATCAGCGTCCCGACCTCTTCAAAGTGGCCATCCCTCAGGTGGGAGTCATGGATATGTTGCGCTATCACAAATTCACCATCGGCTGGAACTGGGCAAGCGACTACGGCACAAGTGCGGACAGCAAGGAAATGTTCGAATATTTGAAAGCTTATTCACCTTTGCATACCTTGAAACCGGGCACGGCCTATCCGGCCACATTGATTACGACGGCAGACCATGACGACCGGGTGGTACCTGCCCATTCATTCAAATATGCCGCTGCCCTGCAGGCTGCGAATGACGGTACGAACCCTACACTGATACGTATTGAAAGCAAAGCCGGACACGGAGCGGGCAAACCCATGAGCAAAGTCATTGATGAATACGCCGACATCTATGCCTTTATCATGTACCACCTCGGCATGCAAATGAAATAAATCACTATCTTTACGACCCGAATAATTTAAATTTGTTGAAAACCCGGAACGATATATGGAAAACATCCGAAATTTTTGCATCATAGCTCATATTGACCACGGTAAAAGTACACTGGCGGACCGTTTGCTGGAATACACGGGAACGGTCACCGGAAAAGACCTGCAGGCACAGGTACTGGATGATATGGACCTCGAAAGGGAAAGGGGAATTACTATCAAAAGCCATGCAATACAGATGGATTACGTATATCAGGGACGGAAATATGTGCTCAATCTGATAGATACTCCGGGACATGTGGATTTCTCATATGAGGTCTCCCGCTCCATCGCCGCTTGCGAAGGAGCCCTGTTGATTGTGGATGCCACCCAGGGAATACAGGCTCAGACCATATCCAACCTCTATCTGGCTGTCGAAAACAACCTGGAGATTATCCCGGTACTGAACAAAATGGACATGCCCAACGCCATGCCGGAAGACGTCAAAGACCAGATTATTGAATTAATCGGATGCAAACGGGAAGACATCATTGAAGCCAGCGGGAAAACCGGATTGGGCGTCGAAGAAATACTGCACGCCATCGTGGAGCGCATCCCCCATCCGGAAGGATTCCCCAACCAGCCTTTGCAGGCATTGATATTTGATTCGGAATTCAACTCATTCCGGGGAATTATCACCTATTGCCGTATTGTAAACGGAAGCCTGAAGACAGGCGACTTGGTAAAATTTGTCAATACGGGCAAAGAATATATGGCGGATGAAATCGGTGTCTTGAGACTAAAACCGGAACCGCGTCCGGAATTAAAGACAGGCGATGTAGGCTATATTATCTCCGGAATCAAAACCTCTTCGGAAGTTAAAGTCGGTGATACGATTACCCATGTAAACGCCCCCTGCGACGTAGCGATTGACGGATTTGAAGAAGTAAAGCCGATGGTATTCGCCGGTATCTATCCCATAGAATCGGAAGACTACGAAGACCTGCGTGCTTCCATTGAAAAACTCCAGCTGAATGATGCTTCCCTGACATTTGAGCCGGAATCATCCGCCGCATTGGGATTCGGTTTCCGTTGCGGCTTCCTGGGCATGCTTCACATGGAAATCGTACAGGAACGTCTGGACAGGGAATTCAACATGAATGTGATTACCACTGTCCCCAACGTCATGTACATCGCCCACACCACCAAAGGCGAAAGCTACGAAATGCATAATCCCTCCGATATGCCTGCCGCTTCGGCACTGGATTATATCGAGGAACCCTTTATCCGGGCGCAAATCATCACGCCGGCCGACTATATAGGTTCCATCATGACGCTCTGTCTGGGGAAACGGGGCATCCTGATAAATCAGCAATACCACACGGGAAACCGTATCGAAATCACCTATGAAATGCCCTTGGGGGAAATAGTTTTCGATTTCTATGACAAACTAAAGAGTATAACCAAAGGCTACGCCTCCTTCGACTATTATCAGATAGGTTACCGCCGGGCGAACTTGGTAAAACTCGACATCCTGCTGAACGGCGAATCGGTAGACGCTCTATCGGCATTGATTCATTTCGACAATGCTTACAACTTCGGTCGCCGTATCTGTGAAAAACTGAAAGAACTGATTCCTCGTCAGCAATTCGACATTGCCGTACAGGCGGCCATCGGAGCCAAAGTAATTGCCCGGGAAACCATCAAAGCCGTGCGGAAAGATGTAACGGCAAAATGTTACGGAGGGGATATCTCCCGTAAACGTAAACTGTTGGAAAAACAGAAAAAAGGGAAAAAGCGGATGAAACAAATCGGCAACGTCGAAGTCCCGCAAAAAGCATTCTTAGCCGTATTAAAATTGGATTAAAAATTGAAGGGGAATTCCCCTTCAATTTTTTTAACCTTTCAACTTCTCAATTTAACGGCGTAATCCGCACCTGCCCGTTACCGGTATTTCCGGTCATTGTTCCCGTCCCAGTTAAATTAGGCATATTCGTTTTACTTCCTCTTGCTGTTGTCCATTGATAGCCGGCGCCATCCACCATATGCGTATTTGTAAAATACAGACCGGAATAATGAATGGATTGTCCCGTATGACTGCCTGAACTGTTTATGGCGTTACACCCATTGTGTCCGGAAATAAAAGATGAACCGCCCCCACCTGCGCCAACAGTACTTCCTGCATGACTTGCACCTGCACCGCCGTAATATCCACCGCCACCTTTCCCGGTATTAGCACGGTAGCCACCGATTCCAAATCCTCCGGTACCTCCATTAGTAGACGTACCGCCGGAAATCTGTGTTCCACCTAAAGGAGTAGAACCATTGGGGCCGGAATAAGTACCGGAAGCTCCGGTTAACCCCCCACCGTAACCTCCGGTATGGTTCGCATAATAAGTTTGAGCACCGCCACCACCGCTTGCTATAATAATTCTGCTTTTTAGGCTCTCGGTATTATTCCAGTTACCTCCTTTTAAACGAATATCACTGGCACCACCTCCGGCGTATCCATATCCTTTAAATTTTTGATAAACCATATACTCTGTTGGGGTTCCATTATTGAAGGTGGTAGAACTTAAAGCATTTGAACCTTTTTCTCCGACATATATATATAATTTTTGTGTTCCATTTAGAGAGATGTTACCGGCAACGTATCCTCCATATCCACCTGCACCTCCGCCACCTCTTGCTCCCCATGCTTCCATTTGATAGCGTCCTGCCGCCAATGTCACACTGTCCATATGTCCCGTGTAGGGAAATGTGCCGCTAATCCGGACAGTGGCGGAAAATTCATCCGCAGGACACTCCGCCAGTTTCCCTTTCACAACAAATTCCAAACTTGCCAATCCCCCCGCTATCGTCAAGGAATTTGTTGCTGTCCCTGCAACATATGCCCACGAGGGTGCACCGTCCAGCCACCACTGTGCCGAAGCATTTGTACCCCAATATTGGGTCACGGTGACGGAACTCCCCGCATTGAAATCATATACAGCTTGAGCGAAAGGCTCCGGCAGAATCGTAACGGTCACTTCGTTACTCTCCGCTACGCCAAGGGCACAAATGCCCGTACGTTTGAATTTGTAAACGACCGGAGTGGTTGTCGCATTCTCAAAATCTGTATACTTCAACGTTTTGCCTGTCGCATTGTCGACTATATCATATTTCGCCTCCCCCGGTTTCTTCACATACCAGTTGTATTGGAAACGCACATCGGGGAATTCCACACAGAACGCATCCTGTACATTGGTAATCTCTGTCTCCGACCAACATCCCGTTTCCGGAGCACTAATCTCCCCGCCATCAATCTTGATGCCCGACAGGCTGTACACACCGCGGAATCCTACTGTACTGTCCCGCTGCGTAATTGTCGTGAAGTAATTCATTGCCTCTGTCCGGTCAGAAGTGCGCAATAAATCATCCGCACTGTTAAAGCCTCCACCCCGCACGCCATAACTGCTCACTGCCGTATTCCAATAAGCCGCATTGTATACTCCCGTTCCGGAACTACTACCATTGAAATTAGGATTTCCGACACTTACGCACAATTCTTTCAGATTTCCGCTCATTTCCATGACGCCCCAGTATGTTGCACCTGCCTGGGTCTGATTCGTTGCCGACGTGGCAAACAAGCCACACCGTACGGGGCCGTTGATACTATTACTTGTACCGCTATTTACATTCTTCAAGTAACTCAAAGCCTGTTCCCGCTGGTCGCCACGATAGTTTAAATCACCCAATCCGTTTAAACGGTTCACTCCGTTATTTGTATTCCACGCATACTCCCCTTTATCCGGTACTTGCGGATAGAAACGGCGGCATGCCTTTTCGTATTCCAATTCACTCATCGGACGTAAGCCACTCCAACTGCAATAAGCTATCATGTCTTCGATGCTCATGTAATTACAAGCCAACGTTTGGCCATCATCTGTACTGAAAAGGTCGTTAGCGGGATTGAGGTTATTACCGAACACGACGGGTGTATTTGCTTTCCGTTGTTCGATAAACACGATACCGTTCCGACAACTCGGTTGAGTAATATCCCCGAATACATAATCCCCTCTTTTCATGGTAGCAAAGTTGTTATTGGTAACACGTGCTTTCTGCTGCTCCAAAGTCAAGGAGTTCAAAAACTCTACATACTGCTCTTGGCTCGTTTCGTATTTCATCACATAGAAGCCGGCATATCCTTTCGGATAAGAAGCTGCCAAGGAAACATTTGGCATACCGTTCTTAGCAGAGAGTGTCAAGGCACTTTCAGAGTCAATGACTACAGCTGCAGTATCACCAACAGCGAAACTTTTGTAAGAAGAAGCATCCCCCAAATAATACGCCCCGTAAGGAACATATACCATTTCGATGGCATGAACGGCAACGTAAATCTCATTCAGAGCATTACCGAAATCACTTTTTGTTAAACCTGTTCCGTTAAGAGGCCATTTCGCCTGTAGCCGTACACTCACATTTCCCTCTGAGATTCCGTTACGCATGACGTACAGACCGTTTACCTTTCCGGCATTGGCTCCCACCATGTAAGCATAATCACCTCCCTCGTTACCGGCAGAAGTACTCAATACGTGACCCGATGAACTCAAATACGCATGCTGCCAAGGGTTTTCCAATCCCCGCTTTTTGTACTTAAAGAACACCCAGGCGGCATCCCAATTAAAATCATCCCGCCAGGAGTTGTCCCAACGCAGGGTGACTTCAACAATGGCAGTATCGCCTGTAAAACCAGTCACTCGCGTTTTGCCCTCCACACGGATGTTGTTCGCTTTGACGCCCGTTATCGTACACAACAACAATAAAACAGGCAATAATACTCGACACACACAGACACATCCAAATAATTTCTTCATACACGAAAATTACTTAGCACCTTGAAGTCCCCGGAAAGGCAAGTTTATAAAATAAAAAAGCGTGGGAACTTTAGTTTATCTAAGTAGAGGTATCGCCAAACACCCGCATAGTAAATAAACAGTTACCCACGCTTGACCGGGTATATATGTGTGTATATACGGCAAACGTGAACGTTTGTACTGCTTATCCTTACTATGCTGAAAATTGGCGATTTTCTACTTAAGGATAAAGCTAAACGCTTCAAATCAAATATGTCCGCTACGACGGAATACGCTTATTCTCACTGTAGCAGGACAAAGATATGAAAAAAGTTGAAAGAGTTAAAATGTTGAAACGGTTGAAGAAAAGTTACCTTTTAACCTCTTTAACTTTTTTAATGGCTTCAACTTTTTATAAAACCGGCCTTAAAAAGTCAATCCACTGTCGAAATTTATATATCCACCGTCGAAATTTGTACATCCGCTGACGGAATTTGTATATCCACCGACGGTGGATTGAGTTTTTCCTATGGAAATGATAAATAATATAGCTTATCTCGATAAATTTTAGGGAGGAAAAGAAATTTATATTTCTGTATATTTCCGGAGGTTCCTGTTTCGTAAGGGTATGAAGAGAAGTAAAAAGGTTGCTGAAAAATAAGGAGGGGGAAGGGAAAAAGTTGTATCTTCGCAATATCAACGTTTTGCAGCTTAAATTAAAAAATACTCATAGTCCATGAGCGAGAAGAAATACCCCATCGGCATTCAGAATTTCGAAAAACTCCGCACCGGCTCTTATGCTTATGTGGATAAAACGGCGTTGGTTTACAAACTGGTAAACACTGGAAGTTATTACTTTTTGAGTCGTCCGCGGAGGTTTGGGAAAAGTTTGTTGCTTTCCACGATAGAGGCTTATTTACAGGGAAAGCGGGAATTGTTCGAGGGATTAGTGATAGAGAAGTTGGAAACGAATTGGACGAAGCATCCCATTCTGCATCTGGATTTGAATACGGAGAAATACGACACGCCGGAGGCGTTGGAGAGTAAATTAAACACGACTTTGTGCAATTGGGAAAAGTTATACGGAGCGGTGGATTATGAGAACACATTGTCATCTCGTTTTGAAGGCATTATCCAGCGTGCTTGCGAACAGACGGGAGAGCGGGTGGTGATATTGGTGGATGAATATGACAAACCGATGTTGCAGGCCATCGGTAAACCTGATTTGCAGGCGGCTTACCGCAATACGTTGAAGGCTTTTTACGGAGCCT
>CAJUQA010000004.1 GCA_910588375.1 uncultured Odoribacter sp. | reverse complement strand
AAAAAACGGGAGTTTATATCAAAATCTCGAATTAAATAGCTACTTTTGCATAGGAAGAGTTCTTTGAAGGTTACGCAATGCGCAGAAAGATAATGCAGTAGACAACTAACTAAATCGTAACCTATTACTATCAAGAGCAATTAGCCTACACTCATTTCCAATAAATTACACTCTTTTCGTAACTTCCCGCTACAAAAATACTAAGCGTAGAATATGTTTGCAAGGTAATATAACTATTTGCATGGGGATTATTTACATGAGTAATAAAAAGAAATAATAGCTTTTATTTAAACTATTATTGCTATATTTGCCGTATAATAGGTTAATTTTAGTCTGTTATGGAAATATATTCACTGACTGATACGGCCATTCTCCAACGAATCGGAGAAAAGTTGAAGAGACTAAGGCTTCGGCAAAATATAACACAAGCGGATCTTGCAGCCGATGCTCAGGTGTCTCTGTCTTCGGTTAAAAAGATTGAGAATGGTCAAATCGGCTCGTTCGACAACTTGATACGCATACTCCGTTTATTGGGAAAACTTGATACATTACAGCCACTTGTGGAGGAAGAAGAGATGAGCCCGAATGAATATTATGAGTTTGTAAACTCAACAAAAAGCAAGCTCCGCAAACGGGCTGCATCCACAAAGAAAACAAATAACGATACAGAAGTATCAGCATGGTAGATATCGCGAAAGTAAAGTTATATGACAACGATTTGGGTACCTTCCGGTGGAATGACCGTTATGGAGTTGCCCAATTTGAATACGCGGACAGTTTTACCGGGCGCGGTATAGAGCCTGCTCCCATAATGATGCCGGTACGCGAAGGGCGTGTGTATTCTTTCGGAGATATTGGCAGAGAAACATTCAAGGGATTGCCCGGCATGCTCGCCGATTCTCTACCTGATACATACGGACGTGCGTTGTTTGAGCGATGGCTTGCCCTTACAGGACGGCATAGCGGCAATCCCATAGAAACGCTGTGTTTTCTCGGGAAACGATGTATGGGCGCATTGGAATTTGAACCGGCAATGGAGGTGCCTTATGACTCAAATTTGCAAATAGAAATCGATTCACTTGTGAATGTCGCATCAGAGGCTTTGTCAGAGAAAAAAGATTTCGGTGCCAATCTTTCGGATGATAAAAAAGCGGCTATCGCAGAAATAGTGCGCCTCGGTACTTCTGCAGGCGGACAACGTGCCAAAGCAATCATCGCATACAACAAAAATACGGGGGAAGTCATGTCAGGGCAAGTGAATGCCCCGGAAGGCTTCGACTACTATCTTATAAAACTTGACGGAGTAACCGCAAAAGCCGGATTTCGAGAAACCCAGAATTTCGGACGCCTTGAATATTCTTTCTATAAGCTCGTAAAGGAATGTGGTATCAACATGTCGGAATGTTCGCTAATTGAAGAAAACGGCCGTGCCCATTTTCTGACGAAACGTTTTGACCGTGTCAACGGTGAAAAAGTACATATGCAGACTTTATGCGCCGTGGCCCATTATGACTACCGGTTATCACGAGCTTATTCATATGAACAAGCCTTCAATGTAATGAGAATGCTGCGTTTGCCATATTCACAGGCACAGGAAATGTTCCGGCGTGCAGTGTTCAACGTGATTGTCCGCAATCAGGATGACCATACAAAAAACATTTCATTCCTGATGGATAGAAACGGTAAATGGAGTCTGTCACCGGCCTACGATATGGGCTTCGCCTATAATCCCGAAGGAGGTTGGACTGCACAGCACCAGATGTCCGTCAACGGCAAATTCGATCATATTACCCGTGAAGATTTGCTGGAACTGGCAAAGCGCAATAATATAAAGGACGCCCCTGAAATAATAGACCGCATCAGTACTGTGGCAACCGGTTGGAGCCAAATTGCCGACGAATGCGGTGTGCCTGAAAAAATGATACATGCAATCACGCCACAATTCCGGCTTATGCATTAATCGGGCATCGTAATTTTTAAAGTGAGCAGAAGCCCTGTTTGTGGAATTGGTAATACATCTCGATGCGTTCCGGTGTGTCGTTTTCGAGCAATAACAAGAGTTCTTTAGCAAATTCGAGTGTTGCGGAGCCGTTTGCCGTCACGATACGGTTGTCGCTGACAGCCTGTGCGTGGACATATCCGTCAAAATTAGTGTAGTTTTGACCGCCCCAAAGTTTCAGTTGCTCCAAGCCGTTACCGGTATGCCTGATGTTATTGAGGAATCCGTGTTTTGCTAAGAAGGAGGCAGCGTTGCAGATTGCACCGACAATCTTGCCCTTTTCAACGGCATTCTTGACAAGGGGCACGACTTTTTCCGCCACCGGAGTACTCCATCCAAAGCCGCCAATCAGTACCAATGCTGCATAGTCATCGGGCATGGTGTCAAAGGAATAATCGGGAAGTGTGCGGAAACCGCCGATTGATTTCACCGGTTCCATTGTCGGGGCTACCACTCTATTGATATATTTCGGATTTTCTTTTAGGGCAAATTCGTCGGAGGCAACAGCTTGTGTGAGATAAACAGCCTCGTGTGCCGCATAATCCGGCAAAAGGAGATATAAGATGTTATTGTTCATATACTTTATAATTTCATAAGTTTAGACGTCAATCATTTTGTTTTTGATAGCATACATGACTAAGGCGGCGGTGTTGCGACAACCGGTTTTGCTAAGGAGATTGGCGCGATGTTTGTCGACGGTACGTTTGCTGATAAACAGTTCATCGGCGATTTCCTGGTTGGATTTTCCTTTGCAGACGTGGCAGAGGATTTCCATTTCCCTTTCAGAGAGCTCGTTGTCTCGGGAGTCCGGTTCATTTTTAGCATCACGCATGGTGTTAAGGATATTGAACAAGAGCTCTTCGGAAAAGAAGTTTTCGCCCGCCGCCACTTTCCGGATGGCGGTAATTACGTTTTCTATACCGGTGTTTTTCAGCATGAATCCTTTGGCTCCGGCGTCTATCATCTGGTAGTAATACTGTTCATCCCCATACATCGAAAGAACGATGATTTTCAATCCGGGCTTTATTTTCAAGGCTTCGCGTGTAGCATCGATGCCGTTGATTTCCGGCATTTCAATGTCCATAAGCACCACATCGCAATCGACAAAGGATAGGTTTTCCAAAAATTCCCTGCCGTTGGAGGCTTCATAGATGTGATGGACAAAGTCCTGGGTGGATAAAAGCAGTTTCAGGCCTTCCCGAAATAATTTATGGTCGTCCACCAAATAGATTTTCAGCTTTTGCATGATCCGATGTTCTTGTGTTTACGTCAATTTTATATAGGCTTTCGCTTTCATGCCTTTTCCGTGTTCACTCTCTATTTTTATATCACCGTTTCCGGATTTGAGCCGATATTGCATGTTGCTTACCCCCATCCCATAACGGGCGGACTCGCGGTCTACGTCAAAACCGATGCCGTTGTCTGAATAATCCAGATAGAGGATGTCTTCTTCCAGATGCAAGCCTATCCGTATTGTGTCGGCTTCCGCATGCCGAAGGGTGTTGTTTATCAATTCGCAAATGACACGGTACATGATTACTTCCGTGTTATACCCAAAACGCCGGTCGTCCAGGTTGGAAGAAAATTTTATGTCGATACCCTCTGCCGGACGCAGTTTTTTTATAAAAGAAGCGACAGCTTCCTTCAGTCCGAAGTTATTCAGTATGTGGGGGCTGATGTTGGCGGAAATATCCCGGACGCTGATAATGGCTTCATCTACTGCCTGTTTCAGGTTTTGTTTGATTTTTTCGTTTACTTCCGCCGTGTTCTTCACCTCGAATCCCGACACCAGCATTTTCACCACACTTAGCAAAGGTCCCAGACCGTCATGCAGTTCTTTGGCAAACCGCTGTCTTTCCTGCTCTTCGGTCTTTATGACGGCAGACAATACTTTCTTTTCAGTTTCCCGGCGTATTTCTTCCAGACGTTTGAGAAACTGGAAGATTTTCCGAATGTAGAAGACACCAATCAACAATACCAGGGAAATGACAAAGTCGAGCCAATGCTGAACGATGGAGAGTTCTTCCCGCAATTCGGGGAAAACAGCCGGGAAAAGCTCAAACAAGCGGGCAATGACCATCAGCATAAACCCGATGGAAATCAGTATCCACGAAGCATTGAATTTTGTCCGTTTAAAGAGGCTGATGGCAATGGCGGCAGCCAATACCTGAAAGATGAGCGAGAGATATGCAACAATCGTAGACAACATAAATAATCGAATTTAAAAAGGATAGCCGATAGCGATGTTAAAAACGGTGTGCCTCATCCATTTGCCGTTATCCAACAATACGAAACGCTTGTTTTCGGGCTTGGAGGGATCACGCATTTTTATACCCCAGTCAAAGCGCAAGAGGAAAAAATTGGCATCCAGGCGCAATCCGGCACCGGTTCCCACTGCTATCTGTTTATAGAAATCACTGCCTAATAGGGAACCTTTACGGTTTTCAAATTTATTGATATTCCAGATGTTTCCCGCATCCAGAAAAAAAGCGCCTTCCAATAGCCAGAAAAGTTTGAAGCGATACTCTATGTTGGCTTCCAGTTTGAAGTCTCCCACACTGTTGGGATAGTTGTTTTCCGCCACGAGAGAACCCGGTCCCAGCGTTCTCGCCTGCCACGCCCGTATGCCATTGGCGCCACCACCATAAAAGGCTTCTTCAAAAGGCAATACTTTCATATTTCCGTAAGGATAGCCGCACCCCAGAAACAGTCTGTAAACCACTGTATTCGCCCGATTGATGTAATGATTGAAACGATATTCGCCGTCTAATTTCAAAAATTGTGCATACCGTACACCTAAAATCTCATAATAACGTTCACCGTCGTTTTCTATCCTCCGGCTTCCGAACAAATGGTCGACAGCCCATAAAAAGTTGCCCGAAGTTTCAAAATTACAGCGGAAATAGTTGTAATTACCGGGAGTATTCAACACCTGGTCAGTGTACGTTCCCGTGAAATTGGCAGAGAGAATCAAGTGGCTCTTATAGGCACTTTTTACGTATTCATTTTTTAGGCTGTCAATAAAACCGGCATCCACCCGTTCCATCGACACATAGTTGAAATCGACCAAATCAAAATTATAACGCCATTTTTTATCACTTTTCCGCCACAAGTAACCGAATTTCGCACCCGCAATTTTCCGGTCGTAGAATGGGGTATGCTCATAGCTGACGGAAAAGGACAATGAGGTCCGGGGGGCAAAATTACGCCGGAAGTCTTCCAGACGCAAAAAAGGCAACCAGAACTGAGGGGACACCAAAGAAAGTTCCACTCCCAATTCTTTTGTACTGAATATCTTCCCTTCATTAAACTGTTCTTTCTTCAATGCTCCCCAGAAACTGAGGCTTAAATTTTCACCGCTCCGGAAAAGGTTGCGGTGGTTGTATGTGAAGTTCCCCCCCACCCCGATATTACCGGAATTGTGCGTACCTTCCAAAAATACATTATAGGATTGCCTTTTCATCGGGGTCAACTGTATCTCACAAAGCAAAGTTTTTTCGCCCGGATTGTCTTCCGTTTCCCGAAATACGATGTTGATGAATTTGAAAAGATTCAAGGCTTGCAGACGGGAATAGGAATCAAGGACTTTCTGTACGTTATAGTATTCTCCGGATTTAAACTGCACCGTTTCGGAAATCAGACGGGGCCGGATTTTCAATTTGTCCCGGTAAGTGATTCCGTAAGCTCCGTAAGTCGTATCAATATAGGAAGAATCCCTCCCTTTCATAAATACCAAAGGGTCGTAATCCAGGTGAATATCGATTTTACCAATCCTGTATTTATAGTAGGCATGGGTATCGAGGGGTGCATTCAAGATACTCATCAACACTCTTGCCTGATCGGTATGCTCAAGGGTCGTGTCGGCATAAAACTGGACGTAATTCTTTGAAAAGTTGAAGTATCCTTTTTCCCGCAACATCCGAGCAATCCGTTCCCGTTCCTGTTCCAAAACATCGATGTCGAGCGGATCACCTTCATGTACCAGAGTCCGGCTCATTTCGGGCAATACTTCCTGCATCACCGAGTCTTCATCCGGAAGACCGTTCATCGGATAATCATATTTGTTACGATAGACAAATTCCGAAATATAGGTTACTTTCCCTGGAGAAACGGAATAAATGACCTGTGCTTTCTTTTTCTTATAAATAACCGTATCTTTTACGACAGCCTCGTAGTATCCTTTGTTGTTGAGATAGGATTTGATCTGGTTTCTGCTCCTTCCAGTGAGGAAATCGCTGTACAGGACAGGGGCTTCCCCTATGCTGCGCAGCCATTTGTTGAACTTTTTCTCTCCGTTTTTGCCGCTCAGATTGTATAGTCCCAAATGGAATCGCGCCACCCCCAGAATACGGGTATTCGGTTTCTGGCGGATATTCCTTTTGATTTCCGCCTTGCTTACCTTTTTGGTGTCTGTTTTCAGCGTAACTTTATCGAGCAAGTATTCATTATCCGGTACATATTTCACCGGGGAACAGGAATAAAACAGCACCACTCCCAAAACAAACAGCAACACCTTATGCGGGCCATGTTTCTCCAAATTACCAAAAATTGTTATAAATTTGTACAATTCAAACTCGCAACATGCTCAGTAAACACGTAGCAAAAATAGTCCAAAACCTCGAAAAAAAGAAATTCAGGGAGAAATATAATCTGTTCAAAATAGAGGGGGAAAAGCTGGTAAAAGAATTACTGCTGTCCGATTTCAAAATCCGCTCCGTATTGGCTTATAAAGAATGGACGGAAACGAACCCTTTGCCGGAAGGTACGTATGACATAACGGAGGTGGATGAAAAAGAGATGGGAAGCATTTCCAATTTCCAGTCCCTGCCCGAAGTGATTGCCTTGGCGGAGATCCCGCAGTATGCCGTCGAACCGGCAGAAATCCGTGATTCTTTGTCACTGGTGCTCAACGGTATTCAGGACCCTGGAAATCTGGGCACGATTTTACGTGTTGCCGACTGGTTCGGTATCAGCCATGTATTTTGTGACGAAGACTGCGCCAGCTTTCACAATCCCAAATGTGTACAGGCCAGCATGGGGGCTGTTTTCAGAGTCAGGGTGCATTATACGGATTTACCGGAATTGCTCCGGGAATACCGGTCGGAAGATTTCCATTGTTACGGTACGTTTCTCAACGGCGATAACATCTATAAAACACCCCTCTCCTCCCGGGGCTTCATCATCATGGGCAATGAAGGGAAAGGCATCCGGCCGGAAATCGAAGAATGGACCGACCGGCGACTGACCATTCCGAGTTTTGCCCGCGGCAGTTATTCGACGGAATCCCTTAATGTAGGAGTGGCCACAGGAATTATCCTCTCCGAATTCAAAAGAAATTCATAACTTTGCCGTATATACAGAATAATAACCTTAAAAAGATAACGACACAATGAGAAAACTTTTTTTTACCCTGTTGCTGAGTGCCTTTTCCTGGGCGTTAATGGCACAATCTCCCATTAATGTGGGTATACACGGCGGTATCTCCAACACCAAAATCAAAGTGAAAGACATCGGTCATGTATTGAAGAGCGGTTCCAATACCGGTTATATGGTAGGTGTATTTGCCCGTGTAAACTTAGGCCCCATTTATTTAGAACCCGCTTTGAACTATTCCCACAAAGAGGGAGAAGTGGAGAAGATAGACAATAAAAGCAGCTTAAAGTACAACTCTTTCGACATTCCGGTAATGGTGGGACTGCATGTATTGGACCTTCCGGTGGTAAAACTCCGTGCCTATCTTGGTCCCGTCGCTTCTTTCAGCGGAAAACTGAAATGGGACACAGGCAACTTCGGTACCAATATCGACAATGATAAAATGATGTGGAATGGTAAAATCGGTGTCGGCGTGGACGTATGGAAGCTTACATTCGACATTGACTACGAAAAGGGATTAAAGAAATTTCAGGACAACAATGCCGGAAAAATCAAAGCTCCCCGCTCCTTCAATTTCACTCTGGGCTTAAAAATCATTTAATCCCATCCATAATAAAATAAGCCGGCCAGAAATAAAGTTCTGGTCGGCTTATTTTATAAATCCTGCTTTTTTGTTATTTTACTTTCGCATAGGCTTTTCGGGCGATTTGGATGGCATCGCCTGTTGGCTGTGAGGGGTAAAGGTTCTGCAGACGGGTCCACAGTTCTTCGAGAGCATACCAATCAATATCCGCTGCTTCTTCTCCTTGCAGACGCTTTTCCAGCAGGTTAAAGTAGGCTTCCCAGCGGGGATAATAGAAATCTTTCAAAAGACCGTTCCATTCTTTGTGGGCATAATCCCGCAATCCGCCGTTGTTCGCCGCCACCCGGTCGCCCCACGTCGTAATCTGGGTACGGGCATTCCATTCGTTCAAGCGTTTATTCTCCTCATCAGAAGCTATTTCCTTCGCCTGTGCCAACCACGTACCCAACATAAACTCGGACCGGGTTCCCAACAATTCATCCTGCGCCTGTATCAAGGCTAAAAACTGCTTGCTCAGTGTACCGAATGCCGCTTTGTCCTTCTTCCGGTATGCTGCCATGACTTCTTTCAGTAGTTCATTGCCTCTATCGCTCAAGGTTTGACGCACCACGTCCACCAAATCATACTCAAAATTGTTGTTTCCTTTGTAGCTGTCCGCCACGGCCAGCATGGCTTCCGCCGCCGGACGCAAATCTGCGGGGGCATAATACATTCGGGAACTTCCCCACGAAGAAGCAGAGTTGACCTCCTCTCCAGGACGGGCGCAAAAAACAGATTCGGTGGTGCCTTCCTGTATGTTCGGGCAATTATATGCGGTTGCCGCCAATACCTCCCAGGCTTTCAGCAGTTGCGGGTCGGCAACTCCGTAACGTGCTTTGACATATCCTTTTACCCATTCCTCTTTGGTAAATTTCTCCGCACGCCACGGCAATTCAAACAGCAACTCATACATGACAGGATTATTTTCAATCCCTTCGGGGGTAATGCCCACCCCTGCCATCGTTTTTCCGTTGGGATGATTCCGCGCCGCATAGAATCCCTCTATCACTTTGTCCATTCTGCCGTACATTCCCACGTTACCGCCGAAATTGAGCAGCATGCAATAAAGCCAATTGTGTTTGCCGTATCCTTTTTCCCGATACCAAGGAGAATCGGGGTCTCCCCACATGGGGCGGTTTTCGCTGGATAAATCCAACACCATCAGGTCTCCGGCATTCAATCCGTCAACCATCGCGGGACGGGGATTTGCCTGCCATGCCTGTATGACCCACACCGCTTCGGGATTACTTTTTTTCATGGCTTTCATGATGGCTTCTCCGGCAGCGGCCAAGTCCACGCCTGCCGTGTTTCCCCCTTCATGAAAGGGGTCAATGCTGTAATATTTGGCTTTCCCGAAGAGTTTTTCCATCTCCGCATAATACAGGCCTGCAATCCGTTCAAAATAAGGGTCTGTCGGCTGTAAAAAGGCGGGACGACGGAATCCGCACCACTTTCCGGGGTCAGCCACATTCACGCCCAATTTTTCGTGCGCATCGTTGGGCAACATGCCGGCATATCCCGGAAAGACCGGGTCTATTCCCCACTGTTTCATACGGTTCAGAATGCGCTGCTGCAATTTCACTTGCTGCGCATACCATGCCTCCGTATTGGGGCCTCCCCAACCTTCCAGATTATTCATATGCCACCAAGCCAAAAAGGCGGGACCGGCAATGAAACGCCCCACCTCTTCCGGGGTGTAGCCCAAATGAGTCAGTACATTTTTCCACACGGCTTCCATGCCCACGATGGAGAGCGGCATATTTATACCGTGCAGTGCCATCCAGTCGATTTCCCGTTCCCATCTGTCCCAGTCCCAGAAGGCCATGGAGTATGAGTACGTACAATAATTCAGATCATAGCGCTGTTTTAAGTCTGTCTCGTGTCTTTCCTTGCGGGGCACAGGCGGCAGGATTTCCGGCAATTTCGCCTTCATGCCGTTCCATGACAAATGAACGCCCGCATAGTATTTTAAATACCAGTTTACTCCCACCGCAATATTGACGTAGGAATTTCCCCTGACAACCACCCGTTTCCCCTCCTGATCCAATTCAAAAAAGTCGCGGTCGCTTTTTTGCAATTCTATCTTGAACTTTTTGGAGGTTCCCGGCTCTATCCGGTCTAACAGTTCACTCACAGGCGATGCCATTACCTGCATCCCGAACAGCAGCAACATAGAAAAAATAACGTGTCTCATACTCTTTCATCCTATTAATTTATCCATCCTCTCTCCGTCTCGGTTTTCGTCGTCTTGCCGTTGAACACGACTTCAAAAGGACGTTTGAGATTATAATGCAAATGTATCATCTGTTTTTCAAAAGGCATCACTTCCAGGCGATTTCCCTGGCGTTTCACCCGACAATTGTAGCCGACCACGCTTCCGTCCTCGCGTTCAATGATAAAGGCATTGGTTAAAACGGTCTCGCCCATGCACTTAAACAATTCGTGCACATCATTGTCCTGCGTATTCACCGGTTGCCAGTCGCTAATCATGTTTACATATTGCTCCCCGATAACAACCTTGCGGGTATCGTACAAGTGAGGATGGGGATTTCCGAAAGTCAGACTGTCAAACGTACAGTTCCGGTCGGGACTGCAAGCCTGCTCCACCTGCAAGTGCGGGTCTACGACAAAGGCCCAGCGCAGATTGCCTGTCCGGTAATCTATCAGATTGGCGAAAGCCCCCATGGCATTGAATGTCTGCTGCAACCATTTCTCCTCTCCCGTCAATAAATAGGCATAGTAGACGGCATACGCCCGCCAACCGCTCCAACCGTGAGGGGAATTGAACATATTGGGCAGCATCTGTACATCATACTGGGCTTCCCAATACCGCATCGTACCCTGCCGGCGCCGTGCATCCGGCACTTTCAACTGGGTCAGGCAATTGTGGCTGTTCAATACGTCCAGCATGGCACGGGCATATTTTCCCTGCAACTGTTCGCTCTGATGAAAGAGTGCCAGCATACCTATCTGCAAGGCGGAGCAGGACACCATACCGTCCTCGAAAGTCATTTCGCCTTCCGTCTCAAAATTTCCCTGCGAGCGTACCAATTCATCCACCGCTCGCCGAGCCGATTCAAAATGCCGACCGGCAGCTTCCTCCCAGCGCGGGTCCTTCTTTCCCGCTTCCTGTTCTGCCAAAGTCAGTTCGAGCATGCTTTTCGCAATGTAAATGACACTGGTATATTTTGTCCCGTGATTGTAATAGGCTCCATCTTCCCGCTGGGATGTCCGCATCAGCCAATCCCCCAAACGGGATGCCCGTTCCAAATCACGTATATCCCCTTTCGCTTCATAGCGGTCAACCAAAAGGCCGATGGTTCCCGCCGTATTCTGTATGCGGAAAGCATAATGCCGCGGTTTCATTTCTACCGTATCATGCAACAGGCAGAACAGATATTCAAAACGGTCATCCAACTGCGCATCCAGTTTTTTATCCGGGAAATACCGGGCGGCAATGAAAGCGGAATAAAATCCGTACCAACTTTCGATATGCGAGGAGGCTTTCTGATGATAGCGCAAGGCATTTTCACGGGCTTTCTCCAACGTCCACCGCCAGGTATGCGGCACGGTCAACACGGCTTCCGCCTGTTTGCCGCCATCCTGCACCGTGAGTGTATACAATCCCGTTTGCGGCAGTTCGCAAGTCGCTGCATAGCGGTTGTCCGCCACTTTCTTCAAACTCACCGGAATCTCTTTAGCATCATCATCGCGCAAGGTAGCGGAAGGATTTTTAGCCCAAATCATGCACGTAGCCGTTTCCTGCGGACGATAAGAAGTTTTTGCCGCATCAATCATCGGGATGCTCTCCACTGCCGTAATCTTTTGTTCCAAATCATTCAATTCCCCCACGTTCACAAAGGCGATAATCCACGTTTTCGATTCGCCTTGCGCCAACTCGTAAAGGTGTTGCGGATGTCTGTCCGGCAAAGGCAGGGCATTGAGCAAATCCAGATTCAGGGATTCGATGCGGTGTCCCATAAACCAATGAGGCGCCGGGTCCATGTATCCCAAATTATAATCCACGCTCCACGAGGCTATCGGTTGTTCCGAAACCAACGCCAGGGTATGTTCCAAAGGCGTCTGCAAATAGCCGTAGAAATGTGTTTTTTCGCAACGCATCAACGTCGGGAAATACTTGTGATTCCATACCGGATATTTATCCATATAGGTATCTATTCCGGACTTCAATCCCGCTTTTTCCGGCTGGAAAGGCACATGGCTCCGGTTGGTCAAAGTAACCTCCACAGCGGGACTACCGTGGTATTCCCTGTATTTCAATATACATTCCACCCCGTCAATATCGGCACAGAAAGAACGCCAGCCGTTGGGTATCCATTTCGCGATTTCGTCTTTTCCGTCCAAACGGGCGTAAAAAGCGGGACCCGCATTATCATTCGTGAAAAAAGGTATCGTATCATAACCCGATTTCGTTTTGAACACAATCCGTTCAATATAACCTTTTTCAGAATAGACCAATTGCCAGTCTTTCTTTTTAATCACGCCTCCATAGGCAAAAAAACAAAAAAATAAGAAGAGAAGAACGATATTTCTTTTCATGATACAAGTATATTAAATCTTAATAAATATCTGTCGTTTATACAATGCTCTCGCCACCACCCAATTCACCAGGACAAACAAAACGGCATATACCAACGAGGCAAAATACGGATTCATCCACGAAGCCAGCATATTACCGTATACAAAAGCCTGTATGCTTGTATTCTCTCCGTTCCAGCCAAAACTCAGGTTTCCCAAAAGAATGGCCAAAACATCCGCCAATACGTAAATAAAAAGGGGATTTACGCCGAAAGTCTCAAAAAAACGGCTCCATTTCCGATGCCCTTTTATATCGATAAAGTAAATCAGCAGGGCAAACAACAACGAAGCCAACCCACATGTCACCATGACGAATGTGGGACTCCATATCTTTTTATTTATCGGACATCCGTAGCTCAGCAGATAACCGCCGAAAAACAGCAGAGTTCCGTATACAAACAGATTTCTTACCCGGATTTCGTTTTCCTTGACTCTCACCAACATATTTCCTACATACATTCCCAGCAAGACATGGGCAAAACAGGGCAAGGCACTCAACAGTCCTTCCGGGTCGAAGGCAATACGCACGCCGCCTTTCAAGTAAGCCCCGTGCACATGGTTCGCACCGAAAACAGCTTCATCCACTTTTACCAGGATGCTGTCCGCCGAAAGCGTAAATCCGTTTCCAAACCACAATACGAAGAAATAAACAAGCAATATGATGGCTGAAGCCCACAAATACCGTTTCGGTTTTATCCACAAACTAAGCAAGGCTCCGCCCAGATAGGCTATCGCCAACCGCTGCAATACCCCCAATATGCGCAAATGCCCGAACGGGCACCATTGAGAAAGCCAGTTGACAATCACTCCTATCAGAAAAATCAACACAAAACGCTTACAGATTTTTCCTACCACCCGGCCGGAAAACGTGAAATCGAATTTCCTCAAAGAGAAAAACATGGAGACTCCCATGATAAACATGAAAAAGGGGAACACCAAATCGGTCGGTGTCAGCCCGTTCCAATAGGCATGACACAACGGAGCGTAAACCGCGCCCCAACTCCCCGGATCATTGACCAATATCATGCCGGCAATAGTTATACCGCGCAACACATCCAACGACAACAAACGCTTTGTCTGTTTTACCGTTTTATCCGCCATAGCATTTACAACATTCATCTTTTCAAGCTGACAAAGAAACAAAAAAGGGAGAGAATTTCTCTCCCTTTTCCTTTAAATTATTGACAAAACACACCGGTTTGCCGTTTTTAATAAACCAGATTCTGTAGCACAATGCCCTTGCCATTGGTAATGGCGCTCGAAGGTAAAGGCATTACATTGAAATGGTCGGCAGCCGTCACGGAACCTTTCTCTCTGGCTTTCTCTACATACTTGCCGTGACGAATCAAATCGCTGCGGCGGCATCCTTCAAACCACAATTCATGTCCGCGTTCCAACAAGATTTTATCCAGAAAATCCTGTACTCCGGTAAAATCACCTGCCCCATACCGGCTTAATCCGGCACGTTCCCGTACTTCACTAAACAAGGCAGCGGCTTCCGAAGTCACGGCATTTCCTTCACGCACCAATGCTTCCGCCATCAACAACAATACGTCGGCATAACGGTATACCACCCAGTCTACTTCGCTTTCTTCTCCCGTAGCATTCGGGTCTTCACCGTATTTTACCGGCAATGCTCCCAAAGTCATCTCACCTCCTGGGCCAGGATTGGCTTCATTATAAACCTCTCCTTCTTCATCCGTAAATTCACCTACCAATACTTTTAAGCGCTTATCCTGCGGGGCAAAAGTGTGGTAAAACGCCCAGGGTACCCGGTAACCGTTCCACTTTTGGATATTTTCATTTTCAGTGATATACTGGCTCGGTAATACATGTGCCAACCACATACTTTCACAAATATCACGTTTTTCCTGACACGCCCAGATAATTTCACTGTTCCGTTCGTTTTCCAACGTGAATATATCCTCATAATTCGCTTGCAGCGCATACCCGTAATCAGCTTTCATCAATTCACGTCCGCAAGCCACGGCATCCGACCAGCGTCCTTCAAGCATATACAATTTCATCAAAACGGTATAAGCCAACCCGCCGTTCATCCGTCCATAATCACTGCTGCTTGCACTGTAAACCGGAGGCAATACCTTAATCGCTTCTTTCAATTCCGTTTCGATATAGTTCACCATCCACTCTTTCGTGGGCCGGGGCAGTATCTCTTCCTGCAACGGATTTTCAAGCTGTTCAAGCGTAGCCACCGGAATCGGGCCGAACCAGTCGTACAACAGATAAGCCAGCCAACCCCGAGCGCAACGCAATTCCGCAATCAAACGGTCTTTCTTAGCCTGATCCATATCCACGCCTTCAATCCGACTAATAGTCAATGTCATTTTACTGATATTGTTTACATAGTCGTAAAACTGTGTCACACCTGAAGTATAAGGAGTAAATTCCGGCACCAACACACCCGTCCACACGGCATCATCCCAGTTACAATCTCCCAAATCGGTTGTCATATCTCCGATAATCTGGATTCCACCTTCTCCTTCGGTAAAAATACCGCTCCATAAATTAGACCAAAAAGGCCTATATGCAGCTGCCGTTACCAACGCTTCCGCATCCTCTTCCGTTTTCGGGAAAATGGTCGGATTAATCACGTCATACATTTCCGAATCGAGGTTCGTACACCCGAAAACCGGAAGGAAAAACAAGAATATATATAGTAATTTTTTCATAAAACTAAACTTTTAATATCAAGCAAATTAGAACGTTATATCCACACCCAGACTGTAGGTCCTGACATTCGGATAAGCCCAACTGCTGTTATCCGTTTCAGGGTCCAAACCGTCATAAGGAGTAATGACAAAAGGATTGTTCACATCCACATACACTCTCAAGGCTGAAAGCACGCCTTTCATCTTCTCGGCCGGAACCGTGTATCCCAACGTAATATTCCGCATTCTCAAGAACCATGTTTTTTCCAGATAATAGTCTCCGATACCGTATTGACTATCGCTCTGGAAATAACCGGGCGTCGTTCCGTTCGGGTTGTCATGGCTCCAGATATTTTTCACAGAGCGAGGCATATTATATCCGCGATTCATATTTACAACACCAGTCATACCGTCCGCCCCCGTCAACCAGGATTTCTGATAGTCCCGACCGTTCATCAGCTTGTCGAACTGTCCGTACATATAGAAATTCAAATCCCAGTTTTTGAAACGGAACGTATTGTTGAATCCGAACAAATAACCCGGGTCTGAAGAACCCCAGAATTCTTTATCAGCATCGTCCAAACGTCCGTCCGGCTGTCCGGTCTTAATCTGGCGTCCTTTGGAGTCGACCATGATATTCCCGTCCGCATCCCGTTGGAATCCGTTTATATCTTTCAATTTCACCTGTCCGGGAACAGCAGCCGGCATGTGAGCCACCACTTCACCGGGTTTCACCAAACCGTCAGACCTGTATCCATACCATCCGCGCAACGGGGCGTGATAAAAATCATAAGCGGAAGGTTTCCAATCCGGGTCACGCTGTTTCCATTTATCACGATATGCGGAAAGCGTAATGTCCGTAGACCAGCTGAAATCGGTGGTCTCGATGTTCCGGGTATTGATGGTCAATTCAAACCCGCGGCTCTGCGTCTCTCCGATATTGGCAATAATACTGCTTACTTCGTGATAATTCAACAAAGATTTCTGATTCAACAAGTCGGATACCACCCGGCTGAAATATTCGGCCGTCACATTAATCCGGTTATTCAGGAATCCCAAATCCAAACCGAAGTTCCATTCTTTGGTCGTCTCCCATTTCAAATCCGGGTTACCGAACTGACTTAAGTAAACACCGGTAGCCTCACTGCCACCAATCACATTGTTATTTCCTACCTGATAGAAACTGATAGCCTTATTGCCTACATTGGCATTACCAGTCTCTCCGTAGCTGACCCTCAACTTGGTATTGGAAATGATGTGGCTCAAGCTCTGCATAAAGTTTTCGTCGGAAATCCGCCATGCCAAAGCCACTGACGGGAAATATCCCCAACGGTTGTTCTTGGCAAAATTGGAAGAACCGTCGGCACGCAATGTTGCCGTCAACAAATAACGTCCCAAATAAGAATAGTTCAAACGTCCGAAGAAAGAAGCCATCCGGTCTTTTCCGGCACTCGAAGACACACCGGGTTTCTCTGCCGCACCGGCACCGATATTATTGAACAGGAATCCGTCAATCAGGAATTTATTGTTACTCAATCCCAAAGATTCATATTCAAACACCTGATACGAATGTCCCACCATGATTCCGAAGCTGTGGTCCTTGATCGTCTTGTTATAGTTGATAGTCAACTCTGCCAGATAATCGGAATTGTCTGCCTGTGCAATATCCGCCTTCCCGCCTTCTTTCTGACCGTACAGGGTCGTGCGCGGCAAATAAGTCTGGCGTTTCTGATAATTCCGGTCGATACCCACATTTCCCCGGATACGCAAATCTTTTATCGGTTCGATTTCGATAAAAGCGGTTGCCAATAAACGCTCTTTTCTTGTCTGGTCAGTAATTTCCAGCAAAGAAACAGGATTAGGCAAAAAGGCTGCCATCGTATTCAGGGTATAATCCCCAGCAGCATTCTTTACGGATAATAAAGGATTGAACTGTGCTGCCGATACCAGAATAGGAGCCTGTTCATTCTGTCCCGATCCTAAGGGCACATTATCATAGTTATTGCGTGACATCGTCAAATTAATGCCCGCTTTCACATAATCGCTGATTTTTTGGTCCAAATTCACCCGAGCGGAATAACGCTCCATACCGTTATTTTTAACGACACCTTCCTGTTTGAAATAGTTCAAAGAAACCAGGTATTGGGTCTTTTCGGAACCTCCGTTCAACGAAACATTGTGCTGCGTCTGCCAGCCCAGGCGGGTAATCAGGTCAAACCAGTCCGTATCGTTTTCCGGAATTTGCGTTTCGTCATACCGGGGAGTGAAAGGCGCTACCGAAGCCTCGTTCACGCCACCATAAATGCCGATTTTATTATCATACATCCATTTTTCTTTCAGAAAACGATTCGTTTCGTGCATAAATTCCTGTGCATTCATCATATCATATCCCTTTGCCATTTTCTGGATAGAAGCGGAACCGGAATACTGTACACGCAACGCACCGGCTTTTCCCCGTTTGGTGGTGATGATAACCACACCGTTACCGGCACGGGAACCGTAGATAGCCGTGGCACTGGCATCCTTCAATATCTCGATGGACTCAATGTCATTGGGGTTAATAGAGGATAAAATATTGTCTTTAGTACCGTCGCTGTATTTTCCGGCGGATACGTTTCCGGGATCACTGACAGGAAAACCGTCAATAATAATCAAAGGGTCATTTCCCGCTGCATCAGAAGAAGCCGAACCACGTACCAGGAAAGAGGCACCGCCACCCGGCTGCGCACTGAGGGTCGACACCTGAAAACCGGCTGCCTTTCCGGCCAATGCCTGGCTTACGGAACCCACGGTTGCCAACGGGGTATCGTCCATTTTTACAGAAGAAACCGCACCGGTCAAATCTCTTTTCTTCGTGGTACCGTAACCGATAACCACCACTTCATCCAGGCTCTGGGAATCTTCTTTCAGGACAATCTTCATATCGGCAGAAGAAGTGGCTACAATCTCCTGCGTGATGTAACCGATAAAGGAAACTCTCAATTTCGAGCCTTCCGGCGCCATAACGACAAACTTTCCATCCATATCGGTGGAAACTCCCGTCATCGTCTCGGTCACAAAAACGTTTGCACCGACAATAGGCTCACCTTTCGTATCGACAATCTGTCCCATCACCTTCACCTCTTTGGTCTGGTTTTGCCGGGCAGGAGCCTGTTCTTTGGCTACCGTCAGATAAACTTTGCCGTCTATCAGCTGGTGGCGGATATTCGTCCCCTTCAACAACTCATTCAACACGGCTTCCATCTCCGCATCCTGCTGGCGAACCGTTACCTTCTGGCTGCTTCTTATCACTTCACTGCTGTAAGCAATCTCCACGCCCGATTGCCTGGACAATTGCTCCAAAGCCTCTTCCAAAGAAACGTTTTTCAGGTTTAACGATACTCTTTGCGAGTACACAGACGCAAAAGTGCCTGATAACGAGATTAATAAAAACAACGCCGTAACCCTCACTCTCAATGAGGTTACCCACGAAAAAGAAAAAAATCCTTTTCTTTCGTGATGAACTAACTCTTTTTTCATACTTTTGATTTGTTGGATTTAATTAACAACTGGTTCAACACCTTTTTGACCGGAAGATGCTACAACATAGTCCGGTCATTTTTTTATACATACAATATTTAATTTTTCCTCTCTCTGCTGCTCACAATATATCTGTCTCCCGCCGGACGGAAACGCACCGGCGTGATCCGCTGCATGTCCTCCATAATTTCCCTCAGGCTTTCCTGATGAAATGTAATAGTATAAGTATACCGGTATAATGCCGGATTCTCCACTTCAAAAACACGGTCGAATTTCCTTTCCAACACCTTGAGCACCTCCCGTAAAGGGGTCTTTTTAAATATCAGGCGGTCTCCTTTCCAGGCGGAATAACTTCCGGCGTCATCGGTCGTATCCACCCTGCACACTCCACTGTTTTTTGAAAACGAGGCCACTTCCCCCGGTTTCATTGCCACCCAATTCTCCTGTACCGACACCTTGTCATGCAACCGGATGGCACCTTCCGCCAGACAGGTCTGTATCAGCGAATCTTCCGGATAAGCCTTGATATTGAACGACGTCCCCGTCACCAATATATCCATGGCATCCAGCTCCACCCGAAAAGGTTTTTCCCGGTTTTTAGCCACCTCGAAATAAGCCTCCCCTTCCAACTTCACCACCCGTTCCCTGCCATTGAAATTATCAGGGTAAACCAAACGGCTGTCGGCGTTCAGCCAAATCCGCGTACCGTCCTGCATCAGCACCTGGAGATGTTCCCCCCTGGCCACGGTTACTTCCCGATAGAAAACCGTCTCCTTCTCCGGACTCCTAAACAACAAAAGAGCCAAAGAAGCGGTGAACATCAAAGGCAAAACCACTGCCGCAGCACGATACAGCCACCTCCTGTATTCCTTACGCCGGATTCCCTTTTCAATCCGTTCAAACATAACGCCTGTCGGTATCTCATGGTCCACCATCCCCTCCTTCTCATCCCCCCACAACATCGCCTTCCTCTCCATATCGGCCGATAAATACGCCTGTCCCTCGGCAGTGGCGAACCATTGCCTCACCCTCTTTTCTTCCGTTTCATCGCATAAACGGGCAAAATAACGGCCAATCAACTTTTCATCCAAATCCATATACATCCACGATTTATAAGTAATACACCAAAAGGAAACGGAAGTATGATATAAAATTCAAAAAAAATTAATTCTTTTTTGAAAAAAGGCATCCTTAAGGCAACAAAAACAGAAAAACCAAGAAAAGCAATAACGTGGGAGAAATGCGGCTGCGCAGCTCTTTTATAATCTGATTATACTGAAATTTGACAGTATTTACGGAAATCTGCAAAAGCTCGGCAATCTCCGCATTCGACAGCGTGCCTTCCAATTTCAACTCACAAATTCTCCGTTTCTGAGGAGACAGGGTTGAAATGGCCGCTGTCAGACGTTGCCGCACCTCCTCCTCATCCAGCTGCTGAAGGACAGAACTGTCCTCCGTCTCTTCCTTTTCACGGAGGAATTGTTCCTGCCGGAGGGCTTCCCGTTTCCCATCCCGGAGAAGATTCAGAATGTGGTTTTTCAGACTGGTGAACAGGTAACTTTTCAGGCTCATCTGCTCATTCAGCAATTGGCGGTTTTCCCACAACCGGAGAAAAAGCCACTGGATGGCGTCTTCCGCCTGATAACGGTCGCCAAGATAATGGCAGGCAAAACTATACAGCTGCTTATGGTATTCCATATATACCATGGTAAAAGCAAGCCTGTTGCCTTCCTTCAACCGAATGACCACTTTTTTTTCACCTTCCATCACCCAAGCGAAATATTTCTGACAATCAAATCCTTATACGTTTCTGCCACCTACAAATGTTCACCTGTATTTTCCTATGAAATACACCACTTAAATCTCTGTTAATCTGATAGTTTAGAGTCACCATAAAAACGTCCGTTTTTTTGGGCGCTTTTTTTGGGAAAAAATACGCTGATTTTTTTTCTTTTCTTTATATCAAATCCTTTATTGGGAATGTTTCAAAACAATCTGATTTACAATCAAATAACATCCATATATTTATTTTATATCTTCTATCAAACTTCCCCTTATTTTTCTGTCTGCATTTTCACCAAAAAAACGGACGTTTTTTAAAGATTAAAACGCATTGAAATTCATAGGATTACATCTAAATAGTATGCCTTAATTCCCCTACTGAATACAAACAAATTTACCTATTTCATAACGAGTTCACCACACTCCAACAAATCTTCCATCCCGGTAATGACCGGTGCCTTTTCGCGAAGCCGCCACACACTGTTATGGCCGCCGGCATACAAAACGCAAGCAAACCCCAAAGCCTGTGCCACTTCCGCATCATGGAGCGTATCGCCGACCATAAGGGTCTCCTCCGGACGCAAGTCATAAGTTTCCACCATTCTTTTCCCCCGTTCAATCTTCCCGGCAGCATAAATATTATCCGACCCGCAGACCTGTTCAAAGTAACCGCCGATATGGAAATCAGCCACCATTTGTTTGAGCAGGTCTTCCCGCAACGCCGACAAAATATATTGCTTCCGTCCGGTCTGCTGTATTCCGTGCAGCACTTCCGGTACGGACGGATTCAGAGTGAGATTGCCGGCATAACGGTCATACGTTTTCACGAAATCAACCGAAAGCTCATGCAACCCCTCCTTTTCCAAATCAAATCCCACTTTCCGGTAGAAATCGACCACCGGAAAACCGAACATATCCTTGTATCCCTCCACCGAGAGCATAGGCAGACCTCTCCTTTTCAGCATATCGTTCAACGCATCCACTCCTGCCGCGATGTCATTCAACAACGTGCCGTTCCAGTCCCAGACCAAATTCCTATACTTCTTCATTTCCCGCTTGTTCATTCCAAATCCGATTTATGTTCCGGTAAAAATAGTATATTTTCGGTGAAAAAAAATGAGATTCGTTCCCGAACCTCATTCCCTATTCTTATGCCGCTTCGGTGTATCTTACATATTAGCGGCTATTTTCGCGGCACAATCCTGCATCTCCTCCTTCGAAAACTCCTTTTTCGGATTGGAAAAATTCAGGTCATTGCCTCCGTTCAACGGTACCAGGTGCACATGGGCATGCGGCACATCCAGCCCGATAACCGCCACTCCCACTTTTTCACAGGGAATGGTTTTCCGGATAGCTTCCGCCACCTTTTTCGCAAACACCATCAATCCCGCCAGTTCTTCGTCGCTCAAATCAAAAAGGTAGTCTTCCTCCCGTTTCGGCACGACCAGCGTGTGTCCTTTCTGCAAGGGGGCAATATCCAGAAAGGCATAATATTTATCCGTTTCCGCCACCTTATAGGAGGGGATTTCACCCCGGATAATCTTGGAAAAAACAGAAGCCATAATCCTTCAAATTACAAACTGATATCCATAATTTCAAACTCCATCTCTCCCGCAGGCACTTTCACCTTGACGATATCGCCCAACTTTTTCCCCACCAATGCCTGTGCTATCGGTGTATGAATGGACAATTTACCGGCCTTGAAATCGGCTTCCGTTTCGGATACCAGCGTATACGTCATCGTCGCCCCGTTTTTCGTATTGCGGATCGTCACCTTATTCAGCATCTGCACTTTTGACGTATCCAGCTGGGACTCGTCAATCACCCGGCAACTGGCAATAGTGTCCTGCAACTGGGCGATTTTTGCTTCAAGCAATCCCTGTGCATCTTTCGCCGCATCGTATTCCGCATTCTCGGAAATATCCCCTTTCTCTATCGCTTCCCCGATAGCCTTGGAAATTTTAGGCCTTTCCACATTCTGTAATCTCTCCAGTTCCTCCTGTAATTTTTTCAGACCCTCTTTGGTCACATAGGATACTTTTCCACTCATAACATATAATTTAAGCTCAGTTAATACATAAAAAAATAAACGACACTTATCCTCCAATAAGTGCCTTTTATTTAAAAAGAATTCCATTTTATATTATCGGAATCCTCACCTCCGGGGACAAAGGTAAAACCTTTTCCCGAAATAAAAAACTTTTCCGGGGAAATTATTCAAACGTTGTAAAAAATCACCTTCCCGCACAGGGTCAGGGCAAATACTCCTCCTGTATATTTTTCATAGCCGCAAACAGATTGCTCCTCACGTGCGGAGAAAGCGCCTCCATTTCCCGGATAATCCGGGCCACGGCATCCCGGTTGGTGGCCCGCTCATACGGGCATTGCTTCTTCTGTTGACGAAATCCCCGGTAAGCGGCATAACGCGCGGTATCCTCATTGCTTAAGTAAATAAACGGCCGAATCAAAGTAAACGCTCCTCCGAACATCGCCAGCCGGGGCGGCATGCTCGCCACCGTACCGTTGAACATCATGCTCATCAGCAGACTTTCAACCGCATCATCGCGATGGTGCCCCAGGGCAAGCTTATTGCATCCCTGCTCTTTGGCAATCTCAAACAGGGTTTTCCGCCGGTTCCAGGAGCACACGAAACAGGCCGGCTTGCCGGAACCATCCCGCACCCCTGCATCTATCGTGCGGTGCACGAACTCCACCCCCAACTGCCTGCAGAACTGCCGTACATAAGCCTCATCCACCTCATACGCCACATTCTCCACGGCAATATGGGCCGCCACCACCTTATAATCATGCTTCTTATCCCGGGCACGCAACGCCAGCACTTCCAACAATGCCAGCGAATCCTTCCCTCCCGACACGCCCACCAAAATCTTATCGCCGCTTTCTATCAGACCGTAATCGTAAATCGCTTTCCCCGCCTTCCGGAAAAACTCACGCATGAACAATTTCTGCTCCTTATCAGCCATGATTTCTTTCATTTTAGTGTGGCACAAAGGTAATAAAAAGGGGAGCCTTTCTTAAAAATTTCATTATCTTTGGCACATCTTACGTAATATTTTTAACCAAATAAAATCCTATTTCATGAAAAAACTCCTTCTATTTCTGTTTTGCGGATTGTGCGTTCTGCAAACGATGGCGCAAAACAAGCCTTACTGGCAGGATGTGCAGGTAGTGGCGGTGAACAAAGAATATCCGCGCTCCTCCTTTATGACCTACGACAACGTCGACCAGGCGCTGAGTTTCAGATATGAAAACAGCCCCTTTTACACCCTATTGAACGGGACCTGGAAATTCTATTTCGTGGACGGGTATAAAAACCTGCCCGCCGACATCACCGACCCTTCACGCTCCACGGCCGACTGGAACGACATACAAGTGCCGGGCAACTGGGAACCCCAGGGATACGGAGTGGCCATCTACACCAACCACGGCTACGAATTCAAACCCCGCAACCCGCAACCTCCCGCCCTTCCGGAAGCCAATCCCGTCGGCGTATACCGCAGGGACATCGAGATTCCCGCATCCTGGATGGACAGGGATATTTATCTGAATATCGACGGAGCCAAATCGGGCGTATACGTCTATATCAACGGCCAAGAAGTGGGATACAGCGAAGATTCCAAAAATACCGCCGAATTCCGCATCAACCCGTATGTAAAACCGGGTAAAAACGTGCTGACCCTAAAGATTTTCAGATGGAGCACCGGTTCCTATCTGGAATGCCAGGACTTCTGGCGCATCAGCGGTATCGAACGCGACGTATATCTGTGGTCGCAACCCAAAACGGCCCTGAAAGACTACCGCGTCCTTTCCACACTGGACGACACCTACAAAAACGGCATTTTCCAACTGGGTATGGATGTAAAAAACACGTCGGATAAAGCGGAAAGAGTGACCGTCCGTTACAGCCTGCTCGACAGCAAAAACAAAACGGTGGCCACTGCCGGCAAAGAACTGACCCTTGCTCCGGAAAGCGTAGCGACCGTCGATTTCGATTACACCCTTCAAAACGCGGAGACCTGGACTTCCGAAGCCCCCAATCTCTACCGTTTGGTAATGACAATTGAAAAAGACGGGAAAACGGTCGAAGTTATACCGGCACGCGTAGGTTTCCGCCGTATCGAAATCAAGCAAATTGACGAGAAAGACATACAAGGCCGTCCTTACACCGTTTTACTGGTCAACGGCCAGCCGTTGAAACTCAAAGGCGTGAACATCCACGAACACAATCCGCTGACCGGACACTATGTACCGGAAGAACTGATGCGCAAAGACTTCGAACTGATGAAACGCCACAATATCAATTCCGTGCGTCTGTGCCACTATCCGCAAAGCCGCCGTTTCTACGAACTGTGCGACCAATACGGTATTTATGTATATGACGAAGCCAACATCGAATCGCACGGAATGTATTACAACCTGCGCAAAGGCGGTACGCTGGGAAACAACCCGGAATGGCTGAAACCCCACATGGACCGCACAATAAATATGTATGAAAGAAACAAAAACCACCCGTCCGTAACCGTATGGTCCTTGGGAAATGAAGCCGGAAACGGATACAACTTCTATCAGACATACCTCTGGATTAAAAACCGGGAAAACGGTCGCATGAATCGTCCGGTATGTTACGAGCGTGCGCAATGGGAATGGAACTCCGACATGTATGTACCCCAATATCCGGATGCAGCATGGCTGGAAGAAATAGGCCGCAAAGGCAGCGACCGTCCGGTGGTTCCCTCCGAATATTCACACGCGATGGGTAACTCATCGGGTAATCTCTGGGACCAGTGGAAAGCCATCTACAAATACCCGAACCTCCAGGGCGGTTACATCTGGGACTGGGTTGACCAAGGCTTATGGGTCAATAAAGACGGCGGTTACTGGGCATACGGCGGCGACTTCGGCGTAAACGCTCCCAGCGACGGAAACTTCCTCTGCAACGGTATCATCAACCCCGACCGCAACCCGCATCCGGCCATGGCGGAAGTGAAATACGCCCACCAAAATGTCGGGTTCGAAGCTGAAAACCTGGCGGAAGGCAAAATCAAAATCACCAACCGCTTCTATTTCACAAACCTGTCGAAATATTTGGTGAAATACATCGTCAAAGCCAATAACAAAAAAATCAGCGAAAAAGTGCTGAACCTCAATCTGGCTCCGCAGGCCTCCGAAATCGTGACGATTCCGACGGCGGCACTCCAGCCCAAGGCAGGCACGGAATATTTTGTCGACTTTGAAGTATATACCAAAACCGCCGAGCCTTTGGTTCCGGCCAACTACCTCATCGCACACGACCAGTTCAAACTGCCGATAGAGGCTCCGGTGAAAAAATACACGGCTACCGGTGCTCCCCAGCTGAAAATCAGCGATGCCAACGGCCAGCTGACAGCCTCCTCTTCGAAAGTATCGTTTGTCTTCGATAAAAAGACCGGCATCGTTACTTCCTACAAAGTGGACGGAACGGAATATTTCCAGGACGGCTTCGGTCTCCAGCCCAATTTCTGGCGTGCACCGAACGACAATGACTACGGTAACGGCGCACCTTCCCGCCTACAAGTATGGAAAGAATCCAGTAAAGACTTCAACGTCGTGGAAGCCAGCATTGCAAAAGAAGGAAACACGGCAGTCATTCATGCCAATTACCTGTTGGCTGCCGGCAACCTGTATATGGTAACTTACAAAATCTACCCCACAGGAGTCGTGAATGTAGATGCCCGTTTCACATCGGTATCCATGGAAGCAACTCCGGGCGAAATTTCCGAAGAGACCAAACTGGCCACCTTCAGCCCGAAATCCCAGGCAGCCCGTGAAGCTGCCGCCAAACTCGAAGTGCCGCGCATCGGCGTACGCTTCCGCTTACCGGCCGATATGCAACAAGTGCAGTATTTCGGACGGGGACCGGAAGAAAACTACCTCGACCGCCAGGCAGGCACGTTGGTAGGATTGTATTCAACCACGGCAGAAAAACTTTACTATCCGTACGTGCGTCCGCAAGAGAACGGACACCACACGGACACCCGCTGGGTGGCCCTGACAGGCAAAAACGGGAAAGGCCTGTTAATCAAAGCAGACCAGACCATGGGATTCAACGCATTGCGTAACTCCATCGAGGATTTCGATTCCGAAGAAGCCGTTAAACACGATTATCAATGGAATAATTTCACCGAGAAAGAAATTGCGGAACGCAACCCCGAAAAAGCGAAAAACCGTCTCAGAAGAATGCACCACGTCAACGACATCGCTCCCCGCAACTTTGTGGAAGTATGCGTCGATATGAAACAACAGGGTGTAGCCGGTTATGACAGCTGGGGTTCCAGACCGGAACCGGCCTATTCCATACCGGCCAATCAGAACTACACCTGGGGCTTTACCCTCGTGCCGGTAAAAAGCAATAACGAAGCCGCAAGCAAAGCCGTGCTGACTTACGAATAGCATCCCGTTTCCACCTGGGAATCAATAGATTATCCCTTAGAATGGCAGATATTTTTCTGTCTATTCTAAGGGATAATTTTTTTAATATCTTCCTTGCTGATTGTCAGGGGTTTCCCTGTATTAAATTCGGAGCAAATTCGGAGTAATTTCGGAACATACTCTGAATAAATTCGTCCACCGCCGAATATACTCCAAATAAGCTCCGAAAAAAATCAAAATATAAGTTAAGGAAAGTACAGGGTATCCCCTGTATTCCTCCAGGAACAGGGCAAAAAAAGAGGAAACCTTATTCCGGTTTCCTCCCGCTCAAACTTTCAGAAATAAGCGGTGTTTATACAGAAAATAGAGTATCAGATAGATGACTGCCAGATTGGAAGACGCTATCAAAAGGGAATAAAATCCCTCTCCCACATATTGTTTCAGGCCATAGAGGAGCGAGTGCCCCAAACAACTGAAATCGACGATACCGACTTCGCTACTCAGCAGATAAGCCGCAATGGAGTTCATGCCGATGATTTTCAGCCATGTCCATCCTTTGGTGTATCCTTTGTAGTCGATGATATAATAAAAAAACGCCATCAGCCAGAAGCAATACCCACTGCTTACGAGCACCATGGAGCTTGTCCATATCCTTTTAATGACCGGCATTTGCTGTCCCCACAACCACCCCGCAAGTATCATTCCCGCCCCGATGAAGAACATCCATTTTATTTTCCGGGTGTCAGACCAGCCCTTTTTCAATATCTCTCCGGCAAACACACCGGTCATGACCGTCACGCCGAAGTTCAGGCTGCTTACTATCCAGGTGTAATTATACCATGCCGGAAATACCACGACGCCCGTTTCACCGATATAAGCCCCGTCACGCCATCGTCCCAAAACAAGGCGGTCTATCCACTCCGCCAGGTTGCCGCCTGCAGAGAAATCCCCCGCCCCGTGCCTCTGGACAGTGGCAAACGAAAGGAGCCCCCAATACAGGAGCAATAAGCCTGCTGCCACGCCGATCTGTCCTTTAGGTTGCAAGTGTAAAAAAGCGAGAGAAGCCATCAAATAGCCGACGGCAATGGCCTGCAAAGTGTTACTGAACAGTTTCAGATGATTCACATTCAAAGCCAGCAGATTCCCCTGAGCTATCATTCCCAGTATCCACAGAAGCACCACCCGGCGGAATATCCGCCGATACAGGGGCGCATACCCCTTCCCCTCCCGCAGGTATTTGGAAAAGGCAAAAGGAATGGAAACTCCCGCCATGAACATGAACAAGGGCATCACCAGGTCCCAGAAAGCAAAACCTTCCCACGCCACGTGGTCAAATTGCCCCATCAGCGGCTGAAGCCATCCGTACTCGCCCGTCCGGTCAAAAGCATGCAGAAAAGGACAGAGCATTATCAGACAAAAAAGATCGAACCCCCGCAGCACATCCAACGCCTCCAAACGTTTCCCGACAGATTTCATAGGTGTGACGATTGTCGTTCGCGGTATCAAACACCGTATATTCGTTATAAACGGATAACCAACGAAAGATTATTACTAAAATTCGAAAGTCTCCAACTTCATCTCCGCCAATGAGCGCATTTTTCCTACTTCAGTCACGAATACGTCCGAGGCACTGTGGGCGTCAAGGGCGCTCTGGTCACGCCATGTTTCGCAAATCATAAGCACTTCAGGACGTGTGGCACTTTCGAAAATGTCATAAGCCACACAACCGTCCTGTTTCAAGGAAGCCTCTGTGAGACGCTTTGCAGCTGCAATCACTTCCGGGCGATGTTCACCGGATACTTGGATAAAACAATTCAATCTTAACATATCATTCAATATTTAATTATTTGATTTTATATATGCAGTACGATTGTCGTGGCTAACGACCGACCTGTATAGTAAGCAATTTCCTGCATGGAAAGTTCGCTTTTATAGTTTTTTTCCAAAAAGTCCAATATGTCAGTTATTCCATAATTACCTCCTATCAGAGAACAAAGATAGGGACTTTTTATATATCATGTAATGCCGACAGACCTGTTAAAAATTTGATAGGCCTCCCGGTTGACATTGCCCCGCCGAACACCACAAAAACAGAGAAAAGAAAAGAGGCAGTCACTTTCGTAACTGCCTCATTCAGAGAGCGGAAAACGGGACTCAAACCCGCGACCCCCAGCTTGGAAGGCTAGTGCTCTATCGACTGAGCTATTTCCGCATTAGTTGGGTGGGGAGAGCAGGATTCGAACCTACGAAGACATAAGTCAGCAGAGTTACAGTCTGCCCCAGTTGGCCGCTTTGGTATCTCCCCGGCATCTAAAGAACGTCTGTCTTTTTTCGCGTTGCAAAGATAGGGCAGTTTTGTAAAAAAACAAAGTTTTCGGGAATAAAATATCAAATCCCTTTGTTTTTCCGACCTTTCCGGCTGCAAGAACGTATAAAAACGGCAACGGATGGCAAAAAGTTGATTTTGCCTCCGGCTTGCATTATCTTTGTAAAAAATCAACAGGATGAAAAAGTTAGTCATATTTGACCTGGACGGGACATTGTTAGATACATTGGGTGACATCGCCGCCAGCACGAACCATGCGTTAAAACAGTTCGGATACGAGGAACATGAACGTGAAGCTTACCGCTATTTCACGGGAGACGGCATCAGCAAGCTCATCGAAAGGGCACTGCCTCCCGATGCAAGATGTGAAGGACAAATCGCACAGGTGAAGGCTGAATTTGTTTCTTATTACCAAGCCCACAAAACGGAACTGACACAACCTTACCCGGGAATATGCGATTTGCTGAATCAGCTCCACCACCAAGGCATCATGTTGGCCGTAGCCTCCAACAAGTTTCACGAAGCGACCCGCGACCTGATCCGTTTTTATTTTGAAAACGGGACATTTGACGTGGTTTTGGGACAACGGGAAGACCGCCCCACCAAGCCCGATCCGGCCATCGTCAACGAAATTTTAAGTATGACGAATGCAGGAAAAGAAGACACATTGTATGTCGGGGATTCGTCCATTGATATGAACACAGCCAGGAACAGCGGCATCGAATCTGTCGGTGTGACCTGGGGATTCCGTCCCCGTACGGAACTGGAAGCAAACGGTGCCGACCACATTGTCAGCCACCCGCAGGAAATCCTCGGTTTGGTAAAATAATACCGGTTTTACTGTCCACTGCTATACTTTCAGGAAACAAACGTCATTGCAGCAACACCCCGCCCGACTGTCGCTCTACAACAGCCCCAGTTCCCGGAACATCTGTTCATAAACAGCGGCTTTTTCGTGCAAAGGTTTCGGATACGCCCGCGAAGAAGAAGGCATGCGGTATAATCTCATCCGGCGACCGGAGTAGTCGAATTCGCAGTAACCGCCCACTTTCGGCTCCTCCGCCGGAAGCAGTTCCAGCAAAGTATCGGTGGCTTTTTGTCCTGTCGTGACAATAGCCCGGCAAGCGGGAAGCTGTTGCAAAGCTTTTTGTATGTCTATGGGTGTCACGACCTCCAGGAATTTATCAGACGCATTCCCTTTCTGCCGGATTACCTCTCCGGCAGCATCCGAAAGGGCGATGCCCTTTTCTTCCAGAAAACGGCAGATGCGGTCTTTGCAAAACGCTTTTCCCGTCTCCAGCAGAAAGTAATCTTTATTACCGTAAAAGATAAGCCCTATAATCCGCCACATGTCGTTCTGCAAATTCGGATAGTAAAAATCCATCGACCACCGGTTTTTCTGCGGTGGAAAACTTCCCAACATCAGTAATTTTGCCCCCGCGGGGAAAAAAGGTTCCAAAGGATGTAATTCAGTCAAAAGCTCCATATTCCGGTTTTATTTTTATTGATATGTATGCAGGCTTCCCGCAGCGGCAGGCAAGTAGTTCACGCCATACCAGCATATCTGCAAAAAGAGAAAAGCCGCGGTCATCGTCGCCCGTGCCGCTCCCACCCGTTGAGGATTGCTGTAGCGCAGGTGTATATAAGCAAGATAGGCAAACCACGTGACTGCCGCCCATGTCTCTTTGGGATCCCATCCCCAGTAATGTCCCCAGGCCTCCTTGGCCCATACAGCCCCGCACAACATACCGAGAGTCAGAAAACCCGTACCGATATATACCAGCGTATCGGCTGTAAGTCCTATTTCCTCCTGCCGTTCTTTTCGTCGTGCGGCATACAATGCCAGCAAAAAAGCACACCCCAGAATCCCATAGGCAAACATATAGGCCATCACATGCGGTACGAACCACACACTTTGCAAGGCCGGCACCAAAGTTTTATCGTGTATTTCCGGTTTACAAATGTTTATCGCAACAAATACGGCGGCCAACAACGTACTGAAAGACAATATCCAGGCATATCGCCACTTCAGGTAGACTCCCACCCCAGCCAGAACCACACACCCGGAATAAAGCAAACGAATTTCCCCTACTGTACGCATTGGTGGACGCTCCAGGAAGAGCCATAAACCGGCAATGAAAGTGGCGAACAAGAGAAGACCCGCCAATGAAAAACCGACAGCCCATTTATACCTCGCCGGCCTGTAAGCCAGAAAAGCCCCCAGTCCCCAGAGAAGCAACGCTCCTCCGCCAAACCATACAAAATCATTCCAATCCAAGCTCATTTCCTTTTCTTTTCACCGGTCCATACACAATTAATCCCACACTCCCCACCGCCATCATGAGTATTCCCCCATACACGATACTCCCCCACGGGTCTCTGACCAGTTGTAGGGTCACATACTCCGAAACACTCCCCTGTGGCCGGTCGTACCCCTCTAAATAAATGGCATATCCCTCAAAGTTGACCGGTTTATTTACTTCTACAGATACCTGTTTTTTCTCATCCGGACTCTGTAAGAATAATTCTGCCCGGACGCTTTTAGGCATATTCCGGTCATCTTGGTGATACTCCACCTGAAATTTCCGGATTGTAACGCGAAAAGGCAGGGTATGTACGTATCCGTTTTCATCAACAGCCCTGTTCTCCGCCTGCTCCAAAGAAAGCGCCATGTTTACCCGCTTCACATCGGGAGCCCCCAGCAGGGAAGCCGCCACAACAAGCCATATCCCAGTATGGTTCAGAAAAAACAGGGCATTCCGCCGGTTCCACACCCGGATGCGCCGGAGTATCACCATTCCCAAATGAAACAGAAATACAAACCAAAGCAGGACAAAAGCCCAACTATGATAGAGCTGCCACCTCCCGATGCCCTCCGCTATTAAAAACAGCACAAGCACCGCCATCCACACCAGAGTGAAACCGCCCCCCGTCACCCTCTTCATCCAATGTTTATCCTTACAGAAAAAAGAGAAAAGAATACAACCCGCCAATACCAGGATTCCCGCCCACAGATTGAGCGGGAATCCGAATCCGGACCATTCGTCACAATAAAACCAGTCAGCCATAGGAGCCCTTTATCGGCACCAAAGCTATAAAATATTTACCATTTATCCTCCTTAAAACTCCTCCTCCATCTGGTTCATTCTGCTGCTTTCGGATTGAGCGGGCTGCTGCCGCTGGCCTTTACGTCCCATCTTCATGTTTCCGAAACTGTAAGTCAACGTAAAACGAACAGTACGTCCCGTACGCCAGTTTTCCGCATATTGGGCAAATCCCGTACCGGAAGTCTCTGTTTTCCATTTCCGAGAATTCAAAAGATCCCGACCGTTCACACTGACACTGATTTTCTTGTCCAGGAAAGATTTACGCAAACCGGCATCCAAGGAATAACTGGATTTCCGGTGTCCCTGGGCTATCAACTGGCGGGAATTGTAATTGCCCGTCAATTGTAAAGAAAAAGAAGCAGGCAAAGCTACATTGGCTATCATACGGGCATTCCACGAAAAGTCTTCATTGCTTTCTCCGGTCACCGGTTTTTCCGCCCCCTCAGGCAAATAAGAGAAACCGTCCAATTTACTGTAATACAGGTTGACCGTTGTCGTCAAATCCAAAATCCGGGCAAAGTTATTCTTTACCACAAATTCCGCTCCGGCCGACTGGGTTTTAGCCACATTTTCAAAGGTACTTTTCATCACCTGGTCTTCTATGTAGCTGATTCGCTGGATGACATCATCCGTATTCCGGTAATACAAGGAAACTGACACCGTGTGATTGTCCCAATTTTTGATGTAGTTCAATTCCAGTGAGTTGGAATATTGAGGAGTCAAATAGGGATTACCGAAAGAAATGTTCGTTGAGTCCGTAATGTTCATGAAAGGATTAAGCTGTCCTCCCCAGGGACGGGAAATACGGCGCGTATAATTCAACTGGATTTCATGCCCCGCAGGCAGTTCGTAAGATAAAAACGCACTGGGGAAAAGACTGAAATAATCATCTTTATACCAAGGTTTATCTCCCTCCGACTGCCCGTAGCCAAGCGATTTTGTATTTACCCGCGAATATTCCCCGCGCAACCCCACCTGGAATCCGAATTTTTCAATCCGGCCGGAATAGGTGGCATACGCCGCATGAATGTCCTGGTCATACAAAAAACGGTTATACAGCAAAGGATCCGGTTTGGCTTCTTCTGCCGTCGCTCCGGAAGCCGTCTCCACCGGACTGTTCTGACGCGAAAAGGTTCCTTTATAGCCGGCTTCCAATTTGCTCGTTTTATTGAATTCATTGACATAATCAGCCTGCACTTCCCAATCATGGGAACGGATATCACTTTCCTGGCGTTGATAAGAAAAAGACCTCACGCTGTCTGCAAACAAAGAATACTGCTCATAAATGCTCTTTCCATCCATATTCCACTTGTTCCAGGAAACGGTTATATCCAGATTGCTCTTTTCGCTGAAATCGTGTTTGTAGCCCAACTCGACATTTCCGCCATTCATGTCGTTATCAGATTCCGAAATACGGCTGCTCTCGATAAAAGAGCCCGGCACGTTGCTTTCATAAAATATCTTATTCTTCTGATAGCGGTCCCCGAACATACCGAAACCTCCCAAAGTAAGATGGTCTTTCTTGGTCATATGATAGGTAAATCCGGCACGCGCAAATATGGGTCCTCCATGCCCGTCGTTGTCCGAATGCTGATTCAAAAAAGAAACAGGCTCTCCTTTTTCATTCAGATTGTTTCTTTTCGATATGCCTCCACCATCCGATACTCTTCGACGGTATCCCAAACTGGCGTACGCATCCAGTTTCCCGGTATTGTAATTTATACTTCCGCTGGCATTCCATCCGCCACGGGTGTCGATTCCTGCCTGCACACTACCGTAATATCCGGCTTTCCGGTCCTGTTTCAATACAATGTTAATGATTCCGGAAGTACCCTCCGGGCTGTATTTTGCCGAAGGGTTGGTTATCACTTCTATCTTCTCGATACTCTCCGCCGGCAATTGTTCCAGAATCTGAGCCCGGTTGTCGGCAGACAATCCGGAAGCCTTCCCGTTAATCCATACCGTCACGCTGGAACTCCCCCGCAAAGAGACTTCCCCGTCATTATCCACCTCTACGGAAGGAATGTTGCTCAAGACATCACTGGCAGACCCTCCGGTGGAAGAAATATTCTGGTCTACGTTGAAGACTTTCTTGTCTATCTCGAATTTCATCTGGGAACGCTGTCCCGTCACCTTTACCTCATCCAGCATCTGGCTATCTTCTTTCAATGCCAAGACCGGAAAATTTACCTCACTTTTCTGCTCCGTAATCGTAAATTCTTTTTCCAGAGAAGTATATCCGATAAAAGACACCACCAGGACATAGTTTCCATTGGCCAGATTCGTTATCCGGAAACTTCCCGCCTGGTCTGTTATCGTCCCCGTCAAAGGAGTCGGAGAATCTTTTTTACGTACCCCGACATTCACAAATTCCATCACATCACCTGTTTTGGCATCCGTAACCTTTCCTTTAACCACCCCGTTACCATTGGCCCATAACTCGGCCGGCAATAACAATATTGCCCACAAAATACTAATAAAAAAAACTTTCATACCCTTTCTGTCTATACTTTAATATCTATTCTGATTCAATACCCCATTGACAACTCCGACACCAAAAGGTTTATTGATATTTCATTTTATTTTTCAACAAAATTTTAGCCGTCACACAAATTGCCGATTTTCAATTAATATTGATACATTTGTACACTTCGTATCCTAAAGAAGTGCAAATTAGTTTCATCCATATAACCAAATTTATTGCAATATGACAAAGAGTTCCGTGTGTAAACATACGCTTAAAAAAACGGTTTTGTTGGGTGCCGCCTTATTTATGATGAATCCTTGCTTTTCATCACAAAGCTGCCCTGCAACAGAAAAGGAAACAGTATCCGAACAACAAACGCTCTCCATTACGGGAGCCCGGAAAATCAACCCCAGTACGGTCGAAATCATATTCTCCGACAATCAAAGAATGACTCTTGATTTCTACGGAGAAAATATTTTCAGGATGTTCCAAGACAAAAACGGAGGCATCCTCCGGGATCCGCAAGCCGAACCGGAAGCAAAGATTTTAGTGGAGAATCCCAGAAGGCCGCTTGCCCAATTGGACGTAACGGATGAAAACGGAGTAATCCGCATCGCTACTCCCCGGATAAAAATTCAATTCGACAAAACCACTTCTTTATTTCAGGTGATGAATGCCTCCGATAATTCCGTGATATTCGAAGAGGTGGAACCGTTGCAATTCGAAAAGAAAAAGGTGACGATGACATTGAAAGAGAACCCGCAGGAATATTTCTACGGAGGAGGTGTTCAAAACGGAAGATTCTCACACAAGGGGAAAGCTATTTCCATCGAAAACCAAAACAGCTGGACCGACGGAGGAGTCGCTTCTCCTACGCCGTTTTATTGGTCGACAAACGGCTACGGCATGATATGGTACACATTTAAAAAAGGGAAATACGATTTCGGTGCCAAAGATAAAAGATTGGTAAGGCTTTCCCATGACACGGATTATCTGGACGTTTTCTTCATGGTCAGTCCCGATGCCGTCGCCCTTCTGAATGATTTTTACCAACTTACCGGACATCCGGTATTGCTGCCCAAGTTCGGTTTCTACCAAGGACATTTGAATGCCTACAACCGGGATTACTGGAAAGAAGACGAAAAAGGAATCCTCTTTGAAGACGGCAAACGATACAAGGAAAGCCAGAAAGACAACGGCGGTATCAAAGAATCCCTGAACGGAGAAAAAGACAATTATCAATTTTCCGCCCGCGCCGTCATCGACCGTTATAAAAATCACGATATGCCTTTAGGCTGGCTGTTGCCCAATGACGGATACGGCGCCGGATACGGACAGACCGGAACACTGGACAGCAATATACAGAATCTGAAAGAATTAGGGGACTATGCCCGTAAAAACGGCGTGGAAATCGGCTTATGGACACAATCCGACCTTCACCCGAAACCGGAAATAAGTGCTTTGCTGCAACGTGACATCGTAAAAGAAGTCCGGGACGCAGGAGTCCGCGTATTGAAAACAGACGTTGCCTGGGTGGGTGCCGGCTATTCTTTCGGACTGAATGGAGTCGCCGATGTCGGCCATATCATGCCTTATTACGGCAACGACAGCCGCCCGTTTATCATCTCCCTCGACGGATGGGCAGGCACGCAACGCTACGCGGGAATATGGTCCGGTGACCAGACTGGAGGCGTATGGGAATACATCCGGTTCCACATCCCGACCTACATCGGTTCCGGTCTGTCGGGACAACCCAATATCACGTCCGATATGGACGGTATCTTTGGTGGTAAGAAGCCGGTCATCAATATCCGCGATTTCCAATGGAAGACTTTCACTCCCATGCAATTAAATATGGACGGCTGGGGTGCCAATGAAAAATATCCCCATGCCCTGGGAGAGCCCGCAACGTCCATCAACCGCTGGTATCTGAAACTCAAATCGGAACTAATGCCCTACGCCTACAGCATCGCTCACGAAGCTGTCCAGGGAATGCCCATGATTCGCGCCATGTTCCTGGAATATCCGAATCCGTACACGTTAGGGAAAGCGACCCAGTATCAATTTATGTATGGTCCCTACTTTATTGTAGCTCCCATCTATCAGGACACGAAATCCGACGAGCAAGGAAACGATATCCGCAACGGTATTTACCTCCCGGAAGGAAGCTGGGTGGATTATTTCACCGGCGAACTCTATGAAGGCAACCGCATTGTCAATAATTTTGAAAGCCCCCTCTGGAAACTCCCCGTATTCGTAAAAAACGGAGCTATTATTCCGATGACCCATCCGAATAACAATGTTTCGGAAATCAATAAAAGTACCCGGGTTTATGAGGTCTATCCTTACAGATACAGCTCTTTTACGGAATATGACGACGACGGCATTTCGGAAGCCTACCGCCAGGGCAAAGGCATGACCACCCTCATCGAATCCCAGGTAAACGACAAAAATAAAGTTACCCTGACCGTCCATCCGGCACAAGGCGATTTTGACGGAGCCGTTAAAAACAAAACGACGGAATTCCGGGTTAACGTAACGGAAAAACCGAAAAAGCTGACGGCTAAAATCGGGGATGTCAAAGTAAAATTAACCGAAGTCACTACAAAGGATGCCCTTGAAAAAGGAGAAAATGTCTATTTCTATGACGCTGCCCCCAACTTGAACAAGTTCGCCACGGCAGGCAGCGAATTTGCAAAACAGACTATTACTAAAAATCCGCAACTGATTGTCAAATTGGCCGCTACGGATATTACAGCCAATCCGGTTGTCCTCCAGATAGAAGGCTTCCGTTTTACTCCGGTTGACAAATACCGGCAATCCACCGGTAGCCTGACCGCTCCGCAGGTCGTTATTACCGAAGAAAATACCCAAGCCTATACCCTCCGTCCCACATGGGAAAAAGTCGCCAATGCCGATTTCTATGAAATTGCCTTCAACGGCATGCTTTATTCTACGATTAAGGATACGGAATTATTGTTTGAAGACTTGTCCGCGGAAACTCCTTATTCTTTCCAAATCCGGGCCGTAAATAAAGAAGGATATTCCGACTGGGCCGAGTTTAAAGCAACCACGAAAGCCAATCCGCTGGAATTTGCCCTCCCGGAAATTCTGTCGGAAACGACAGCAGAAAACCAAGGCGGACAAGAAGTGGACAATCTGTTCGATTATGACGAGAGCAGTATGTGGCACACCCGCTGGGGAGCAAATGCCATTCCGTTTAATTTGACAATGGATTTACGCACCATCAACCAATTGGATAAATTCCATTATCTGCCCCGTACTGACGGAGGGAACGGCACTATTCTGCAAGGCAGTGTGTATTACAGTATGGACAAAGAAAACTGGCTTGAAGCAGGCAATTTCGAATGGGAAAGAAACGGGGAAGTAAAAATATTCCATTTCACCGGCCAGCCGACAGCCCGGTATGTAAAAATCAATGTGACGAAAGGCGTAGGCAACTACGGTTCCGGCCGGGAATTGTACGTATTCAAAGTTGCCGGCACAGAAAGCTATCGTCCGGGAGATATCAACAACGACCGTCTGATTGACATGAACGATTTCACCTCCTACATGAACTATACCGGCCTGAGACATGGAGACGCCGATTTTGAAGGCTATGTCAGCAACGGCGATGTAAATCGAAACGGATTGATTGACGCTTATGATATCTCAGTTGTAGCAACCCAACTCCGGGGTGGCGTGGAAAAAGAAAAGACTCCACAGGTGGAAGGAACGCTCCAACTTTCAACTCCGAAACAGAATTACAAGCGTGATGAAATCATTGAAGTGCGGGTGAAAGGCCTCAACCTCCGCTCCGTGAATGCACTCAGTTTCGCCCTGCCCTACAACCAGCAGGATTACGAATTTATCGGGGTCGAGCCTTTGAATATGAACGCCCTGGAAAACCTGACGAATGACCGTCTCCACACCAATGGCACCAAAGCCTTATACCCGACATTCGTAAACATCGGAGAGAAAAAGACGCTTGAAGGTGATGCAGACCTATTCGTCCTGAAATTCAAAGCTAAAAACGCCTTGAAATTCAACCTGAAAATCCAGGACGGTCTCCTCGTCGACAAACACCTGAATACCCGCAAATTCTAACCTTATTTCTATAAAGAAAACGCTACCAGAAATTCTGGTAGCGTTTTTTATTTCTTACAAGTCCTTTATAATAAGTGAATTGGCCTTATCAATAACGGAACATTCCAAAGAGGCCAGATAAATACGGGTGGTCAGTTCCGAATCGTGTCCCATACCTTCGCTGATAACGGCAAGGGGAATATTCTTGTTCCTGGCGATACTTGCCCAAGAATGCCGAGCAACATACGTAGTCAAAGGTATCGGCAACCCAATCCGTTCTGCCACCCGTTTCAGATTAAAATTAACCTCACACAACCTGTTTTTATACTGTTTTCGGGCTCCTTGAGCATCCGTTACCGTAATAATCGGCAATAAATAAGGGAAATCAAACATCAACAAGACTTTGTATTTATCCACTATTTCCTGCATACATTTCTCCCATTTGATAGAAAGCTGCTGTCCCGTTTTCCGCCGACGATAGACAAGCACCCCGTTTTTAAGATCCGATTTACGGAGATAGGCCATATCCACAAACGACATGCCCCGGGTATAAAAACTAAAGAGAAACATATCCCGGGCAAAATCCAAGGCAGGATGAAATGCCAAATCCAGTTCCTTGATTTTCCGGAGATCTTTCAGGTTCAAAGCCCGTTTTACGGTTTTGTCGATACCGGTATAAACATGGCGGAAGGGATTGCGTTGTTCCGCCATTCCTTTCTCCACCGCCCGGTTGTACACCGCCCGCAAGATACGCATATAAAAAGAAATTGTATTCATAGTTATTCCCCGTGATTTCAGATAAGCTTCATACTCTTGCATCAAATCGGACGTCATATCCTCTAACAACAGATCTTTTTTATTCTGAAAACGCAGAAAACTGCTAAGGGTAGCGGTATAGGTCTCTGCCGTCCGTTCACGGTGAAGACGTTTCAACTGTACGATAACCTCCCTCATAAAACTGAAAAACGATTCATCCGTAACAGTATCCTGGAATTTCCGGATAATATCGTCCGCTGTGTACCTGTCCCCGATAGTGTTTGACAAAGAATCCGCTATTATCTTCAAGCGTCGGACATCTCGGTTCATGCGTTGCTGAAGTAAAAGCAGGTAAGCATAGCGTTCGTGATTGTCGCCGCTGATAATAACGGTTGCCTGGTTTTTATTCCACTCCTCCGCAAAAATACGGCAGTCTGTTTTTAACTGCCGGACTACCCGGTTCCGTATGATTTGATAATAAATGGTACCTTCTTTCCCTCTCACCAAAGAAGGCCGGAATTTTACTTTGATTGATGTCATTGGAATCGTTATTTTATCTCTGTTTAAAAAACCTTAAAATATAAATTCACCCCTTATCTTCAACGTCCCGAAAAAATTCAGACAAAGCGGAGTTTGTGTTCGGACAACAAATAGCTATCTTTATCCCGATTTAATTTCACCCGAAAAGAAAACACAAGGCTGTAATGGGTTATAAACGACACACCGGCTCCATTCCTAAAAGTATTCTACTTGCAGGAATAATCCTATATACATCCCTTACCGCTTTCGCCGGCAATATAAATCGCATCGATTCTATCCCGTTTTCCCACCGCTTTATACATCGAATCGGAATAGAAACGCGCCCTTCATATATCTTCCCGACGCATCCTTTCTTGCGGGGAGAAAATGAATATCTCACTCCCATCCGGCATGCGATTTCCAATCACATAAAGTATTCATTCCAATTTCAGCCGGGCAGCGATGCAGACAGGATTTATGGCGGCGCATACCAAGGCATCGGATTGGCTCATTTCTATTTCAGAAGACACAAACAATTGGGAAATCCCGTTGCATTCCATCTGTTCCAAGGGGCACGAATCACAAAATTGACCCCGGCATTATCACTCAATTATGAATGGAATTTCGGTTTGTCAGTGGGGTGGAAACCTTACGATTACCTGACCAACAGTTATAACCGAATCATCGGTTCAAAACTAAATGCCTATCTCAACGCCAATTTCTACCTGAACTGGATACTTTCACCACAATGGAATCTCACTACAGGAATTGCCCTCACCCATTTTTCCAACGGCAATACCAATTATCCCAATGCAGGTCTAAATACCGTCGGGCTACAACTCGGACTGGTTTATAATCTCAATAAAAAGCAGGAATTTCTTTCTTCCCCTTCTTTTATTCCCGCCTTTCCCCGTCATATCAGCTATGACCTCGTCCTATTCGGTTCCTGGCGCAAAAAGGGGGTCCACTGGGAAGACAAACAAGTGGCATCCCCCGATACCTATACGGTTCTGGGATTCAATTTCGCCCCCATGTACAATCTCGGGTACAAATTTCGCCTGGGAGTCTCCCTCGACGGCGTATACGACGGTAGCGCCAATGTCTATCCCAAAGAGGACTTCTATAATTTTCCCCAAGAATTTTCCAAACCCTCTCTCAACAAACAATTCGCATTAGGTATTTCCGGACGGTGGGAATACGTCATGCCTTATTTTACGGTAGGAGTCGGCATGGGAGTGAATGTTATCCACGGAGGCGGAGACTTGAAAGCCTTTTACCAAGTATTAGCCCTCAAAACTGAAATCACCCGCAATACTTTCCTCCACATAGGATACAATCTCAAAAATTTTGAAACGCCCAATTTTCTCATGTTAGGCGTCGGCGTCCGTTTTCATAATAAATATTCCTCCTGCTACCGTCGCTAAATAAGAGATAATCTGCCAGCAGGTTGTTAAATGCATCCCCATTTCTTATCTTTGCATAAAACGGATAAAAATACCCAACCTATGAACAATTTTATTTTTCAAAACCCGACCCGGCTCATCTTTGGAAAAGGAATGATTGCCGAATTGAACAAAGCCATTCCCGCCGATAAAAAAATCATGATTACTTTCGGAGGCGGAAGCGTGAAGAAAAACGGCGTATACCAACAGATTCAAAAAGCCCTCCAAGGCCGTGAATATATCGAATTCTGGGGCATAGAACCCAATCCTGCCATAGAAACCCTGCGTAAAGCCATCGCTTTGGGGAAAGAACATTCTATCGACTTCCTGTTGGCTGTAGGCGGAGGATCTGTATTAGACGGTACCAAACTTATCTCTGCCGGATTAAAATATGACGGAGACGCCTGGGATTTGGTAAAAAAAGGAGCCTATCACGATACCGTACCAATGGGTAGTGTGTTGACTCTTCCCGCCACAGGCTCGGAAATGAATAGCGGAGCAGTGATTTCCTGTCACGAAACCCAGGAAAAATACCCGTTTTACAGCAATTATCCCGTATTCTCCATCCTGGATCCGGAAACGACCTTCACCCTTCCACCCCACCAAGTGGCCTGCGGTCTTGCCGACACATTCGTACATGTCATGGAACAATACCTGACAACGCCCGGTCAATCCCGTCTCATGGACCGTTGGGCCGAAGGTATTCTAAAAACCCTAATTGAAATCGCACCAAAAATCCGGGAAAACCAACACGATTACAATTTAATGGCAGACTTTATGCTATCGGCAACAATGGGGCTGAACGGTTTCATTGCCATGGGAGTCACTCAGGATTGGTGCACTCATATGATCGGGCATGAACTGACAGCCCTTCACGGCTTAACACACGGAGCAACTTTGGCCATTGTTTTCAACGGCACATTACGTACTCTCCGTCAACAGAAAAAAGAGAAGATTCTCCAATATGGGGAACGCGTATGGGGCATTACAGGAGAAAATGAAGAAACTCGCCTGGATAAAACCATTGAAAAAACAGCTTCTTTTTTCCAAAGTCTGGGATTATCCACCCGACTCAGTGAAGAAAACATTCCCGATACAACCATTCTTGAAATAGAACGCCGCTTCAACGAACGTCATGCCGCTTTCGGTGAAGCCGAAAATGTAAATGGAGCCATGGCTCGGAAGATTCTGGAAAACTGCAAATAAACAGCCATTATATTAAAACAAAAAATAAGGTGTTCGTTTAGGAACACCTTATTTTTTTCTCTTCCTTACTGTTCTCTCTTCCCTATTTTAATCTACCGAAATTTCATCCACAAACAAGAATGCCGGATTTCCTTTTCCGCCATGCCATGCCGGAATTTTTGACTCAGACAAAGCAAGCACTTTGACAAAACGGGCTTTCACCGGATCAAATGTCAGTGTATGAGTATATACACCATTCCGGTCCTTGGCTTTCATTGCCGGATAACTTTCAGAAGCTACTTTTGTATAAGCCTTTCCATCTTCAGATACTTCTATAGTTATCCCTCTGGCATCAAATACCCAATCGCCTTTCTCCACACAGGTATTCATGGCAACTTTCGTAATCTCTGTCGGTTCTCCCAAATCAATGACAGCCTCCATATCATTTTTATAAAAAGCAATCCAGCGACCGGTTTTATAATTGCCATTTCCCTTCAAGCCATCAACCAATACACCTGCTCCGTTAAACTGGTACCCTTTATTAATGGGCTGAAGCATTGTAATCGGCTTTGTTGTGGATTTAGTAAATTCAACCTTTTCCGCTGTCACCCGACTATTACCGGAAGGCCGCACAGCAACAGCTTTCAAGTCTGCATTTTCTTTCAAATCAAATGCGCCCGTATATTTGGACGAAGTTGTTGTCGGTTCACTACCATCCAACGTATAATATATATCAGCATCTCCCACCGTAGACAATTCAACCTTAATCGCTCCGGCCTCAAAATCGGGACGTATATCCGCTTTCACATCATACAAATGTTTGGCAAAATTATACCCTTTCATCTGATAGATATCCAGCATTGAAGGGATTCTGGCTATAAAGTCATCATAGTTTTTCTTTTCCGGCATTGTCCACTGAACCTCCGCCAACGCACTCAAACGAGGCAATTCCATATATTCCACCTGTTTGTATTCCGGTACATATTCCGTCCACAGATTAGCCTGTACTCCAATAATATATTTCTGTTCTTCCGGAGTCAGAGAAGGAGCAAACGGCTCAAAGCTGTACACTTTCTCTAACGGTACATAGCCACCGATAGCCATCGGTTCATTCTCCACATCCTTGGACTGGTAGTAATCAAAATACATATATGTATTGGGAGTCATAATTACATCATGCTTCAATTTAGCTGCTTCGATACCACCGGCTGTACCTCTCCATGACATTACGGTTGCATTCGGAGCCAATCCTCCTTCCAGAATTTCATCCCAGCCGATAATCTGACGTCCGTGATCGTTCAAAAATTTCTCCGCATGCGAGATAATAAAGCTCTGCAACTTTTCTTCGGCAGTATGTTTGGCATCTTTTTTCAATTTCAATGCTTTAATACGAGCCTGACATTTCGGACATTTTTCCCACCGTACTTTCGGACATTCATCTCCTCCGACATGAATATATTCGGACGGGAATATCTCAATAATCTCGGCCAAAACACCATCGATAAAATCAAGCGTCTTGTCATTTCCGGCACAAAGCACATCTTCGGAAACACCCCAAATCGTCCACACATCATACGGTCCGCCCGTACATCCCAATTCCGGATAAGCCGTCAAGGCAGCTTGCATGTGTCCCGGTAAATCGATTTCCGGAATAACCGTAATGTGACGTTCCTTGGCATAAGCTACAATCTCCTTTGCTTCCTCCTGTGTATAAAAACCGCCATAAGGCTTTCCATCATACTTTCCTGAGTTATGACCGATAACCGTCTCCTTGCGCTGAGCCCCCTTAGCGGTCAATTCCGGATATTTCTTAATTTCAATTCTCCATCCCTGATCATCCGAAATATGCCAATGAAAGCGATTGATATTATGCAATGCCAACATATCGACAAATTTCTTAATAGAATCTACCGGGAAAAAATGTCGGGAAACATCTAAATGAGCCCCACGGTATGCAAAACGCGGGAAATCATTAATTTCAACGGCAGGCAATAGCATTGTTGCATTTTTTACAAGCGGAAGAGACTTACGCAAAGTCTGTATACCATAAAACACACCAGCTTCAGTCGGCGCATCAATCACGACGCCCTCTCCATTTACCTTCAACTGATAGGCTTCCGGATTAGAGGACTGCAAATTCAATTGCAAAGCAATCTTATCTTTTCCTGCTGTACCTGGCTCTACAGCCAACTGTTTACCCGTGGCTTCCTGAATATAATCAGCTAAAAATTCCGCATTCTTCCGCATAGTTTCATTTCCCTCCGGATAAACAATCTTTACATGACCAGCCAATGTAAAGGATTGATCCTGTTTCCCTACAATTTCCTGAGGTAACGGAACAACCCTATAATCTGCGGATTTCTGTTCCGCACTACAAGCAAACATTACACCCATAACAACCAGCCAACCGGCCAGTTTAAACATTTTTTTCATACATCAATATTTATTGGTTCTTATTTTATTGTTCCCTTATCACGCCTGCCCCTGCGTTTCCAGATTCAACGGGAAAGGCGTCGTCATCGGATTATCTTCCGGAAAATTTATTTTTCCGTTGCTCTGTTCATATTTACGGATATTATCCTGCAAAGCAAGCATCAGGCGTTTGGCATGTTCCGGAGTCAAAATAATCCGACTCTTCACTTCCGCCTTGGGTATTCCCGGCATAACCCGTATAAAATCGACAATAAATTCAGATGTGGAATGTGAAATGATAGCCAAATTTGCATAGGTCCCCTGTGCCACATCATGATTTAATTCTATATCCAATTGTTGTTTCTTTTCGTCCATAATTGTGTTAAATCTTATTTCCCAAAATTAAATATTTTTCATCAGATAGCACATTCTTTAAATAAGAAAAAGAGGAACGTACATAGATATTCATAAAAAAAACGCCTCTTTCGAGGCGTTTTCATTATTTAGAGATCCTTTCCATCTCTTCTTTCGAGCCCACGACCAAACTGTTGAACTCTTTCATTCCGGTACCCACCGGAATCAAGTGCCCACAGATTACGTTCTCCTTCAATCCCTCCAATGGATCGACCTTACCATAAATAGCAGCCTCATTCAGGACTTTCGTCGTTTCCTGGAAAGAAGCAGCCGAAATAAAGCTGGACGTCTGCAAAGCAGCACGGGTAATACCTTGAAGCACCTGAGAAGAAGTTGCAGGTACGGCATCACGAGCCTGTACCACCTTCATATCCCGGCGTTTCAATTGAGAGTTAATATCACGGAGTGTACGTGCGGATATAATCTGTCCCGGTTTCACCCGATCGGAATCTCCAGCTTCGGTTACCACCTTCTTGTCAAACATCTCGTCATTTTCCTCCATGAACTCCAACTTATCCACGATTTGATTTTCAAGGAATTTCGTATCTCCGGCATCCTGTATCAACACCTTACGCATCATCTGGTGAACAATGATTTCAAAATGCTTATCATTGATTTTCACACCCTGCATACGGTATACATCCTGCACTTCATTCACGATATATTCCTGTACGGCAATCGGTCCCTGAATATTCAATATATCGGTCGGGGTAATTGCTCCGTCAGAAAGAGGCGTTCCGGCACGTACGTAATCATTTTCCTGTACCAAAATCTGTTTAGACAAAGAAACCAAATATTTCTTTACTTCTCCCGATTTGGAAGTAATGATAATTTCACGGTTACCACGTTTGATTTTACCGTATGTCACCTCTCCGTCAATTTCTGAAACTACTGCCGGATTAGACGGGTTACGAGCTTCAAACAACTCCGTTACACGGGGAAGACCTCCCGTAATATCCCCGGCCTTACCAACAGCCCTCGGAATCTTCACAATTGTACTACCGGCAACGACACTATCACCTTCTTTCACTACAATGTGAGCACCTACCGGAAGGTTATAACTTTTCACGGTATTACCTTTACCATCAAGAATCAAAATTGCCGGAGCTTTGGTCTTATCACGGAATTCCGTAATTACTTTTTCACGGAAACCAGTCGTTTCATCCGACTCTTCTTTATAAGTTTCACCTTCAATCAGATTTTCGGCAGCAACTTTACCACTGAATTCAGTAATAATCAAAGCATTGAATGGATCCCACTCACAAATCAGATCTCCTTTCTTCACCTCTGTGCCATTCTTGACAAACACTTTGGCTCCATATGGAATATTATTGCTAATCAACGCAATATTGGTATTCTTGTCAATAAGGCGTACTTCCGTCAAACGTCCCACCACTACATCACACTTCTGACCGTTTTCCTGGGCATACTCGACAGAACGCATTTCTTCAAACTCAACAATACCGTCGTATTTCGCTCTCAAAGAGTTCTCCGTAGAAATGTTACCGGCAGTACCACCCACGTGGAATGTTCTCAACGTCAACTGAGTACCCGGTTCACCGATAGACTGTGCCGCAATGGTTCCAACAGCTTCTCCCATTTCAACCAAGCGTCCCGTAGCCAAGTTACGTCCGTAACATTTGGCACATACACCTTTCTTGGATTCACAAGTAAGTACGGAACGAACTTCAACCCGTTCAATCGGAGACTCTTCAATGGCCTGAGCTATCGTTTCGGTAATCTCTTCTCCCGACTTAACCAACAATTCGCCAGAACGCGGATGATATACATCATGAACAGAAACGCGTCCCAATATTCTCTCATACAAAGAAGAGACGATTTCTTCGTTATTCTTTATGGCTGCAATACTAACTCCTCTCAACGTACCACAATCTTCTTCCGTGATTGTAATATCATTAGCCACATCAACCAAACGACGAGTCAAATAACCGGCATCTGCCGTTTTCAAAGCCGTATCCGCCAAACCTTTACGGGCACCATGGGTGGAAATAAAATACTCCAACACAGACAATCCCTCCTTAAAGTTTGCCAAAATCGGGTTCTCAATAATCTGTCCTCCAGTAGCACCTGATTTCTGCGGTTTGGCCATCAAACCACGCATACCTCCCAACTGACGGATCTGCTCACGAGAACCACGAGCTCCGGAGTCAAGCATCATATAAATGGAATTGAACCCCTGCTTGTCTGCAGCCAACTGCTTCATCAATGTAGAGGTTAAATTTGCATTTACGTGAGTCCAGATGTCGATAATTTGATTATAACGTTCATTATTGGTAATGAATCCCATATTATAGTTGGCAAGCACTTCTTCCACCTGTTTGTAACCTTCTGCGAGCAAAGATTCTTTCTCTGTCGGAACAATTACATCTTCCAGGTTAAAAGACAAACCGCCTTCAAAAGCTTTCCGATATCCCAAATCCTTGATATCGTCCAAGAACTTAGCCGTCACGTCCACTCCACATCTCTTGAACACGTCACCTATAATATCCCTCAACGCTTTTTTCGTAATCAACGTATTGATATAAGGATAATTTTTAGGAGTAAACTGGTTCAAAATCACCCGTCCTACCGTAGTTTCTATCGTATGATTAAACGGTTTTCCTTCTTCATCCACATCATCGATTTTCACTTTAATCTGAGCATGCAAATCTACAGCTCTTTCATTCAAAGCAATAATCACCTCCTGCGGTGAATAGAAAGACAGCCCCTCTCCTTTAGCCCCCTTACGCGGTTTGGTGATATAATATAACCCCAAAACCATATCCTGAGAAGGCACCGTAATAGGAGCTCCGTTAGCAGGGTTCAAAATATTATGAGCACATAGCATCAAAATCTGCGCTTCCAGTACAGCCTCATTTCCCAAAGGCAAGTGAACAGCCATCTGGTCACCGTCGAAGTCTGCGTTAAATCCCGTACAAGCCAAAGGATGCAAACGGATAGCCTTTCCTTCTATCAACTTAGGCTGGAAAGCCTGGATACCCAGACGGTGCAACGTCGGTGCACGGTTTAACAATACCGGATGTCCTTTCAGTACATTCTCCAAAATATCCCATACCACCGGATCTCGACGGTCTACGATCTTCTTAGCACTTTTTACCGTTTTCACAATACCCCGCTCAATCAACTTACGGATAATAAAGGGCATATATAACTCGGCAGCCATATCCTTCGGTAGACCGCACTCATGCATCTTCAAATCCGGTCCGACAACAATAACCGAACGGGCTGAATAGTCAACACGTTTACCCAACAGGTTCTGACGGAAACGTCCCTGTTTTCCTTTCAAACTATCAGAAAGAGATTTCAGCGGACGGTTATTTTCAATCTTCACCGCGTTGGACTTGCGTGAATTATCAAATAAAGAATCAACAGCCTCCTGCAACATACGCTTTTCATTACGTAAAATCACATCGGGAGCCTTGATTTCAATCAATCTCTTCAAACGGTTATTACGGATAATAACCCGTCTGTATAAATCGTTCAAATCCGACGTAGCAAAACGACCGCCGTCCAAAGGTACCAAAGGACGTAATTCAGGCGGGATAACAGCCAACACCTTCACAATCATCCATTCCGGCTTATTAATCTCTTTGCTCTCACGGAAAGCTTCTACTACCTGCAAACGCTTTAAAGCTTCATTTTTACGCTGTTGTGAAGTTTCGGTATTCGCTTTATGACGTAATTCATAAGACAAATCATCCAAATTCAATCTTTCCAACAACATGCCGATAGCTTCAGCACCCATTTTAGCTATGAACTTGTTCGGATCATCGTCATCCAAATGTTGATTTTCTGCCGGTAAGGTATCCACCAAATCCATATATTCCTCTTCTGTCAGGAAATCCAATTGATTGATACCTTTCTCTGCTAAAATACCTGGCTGTACAACCACATACCTTTCATAATAAATGACTGAATCCAGTTTCTTAGAAGGTAAACCCAACAAATACCCAATCTTATTAGGCAATGACTTGAAATACCAGATGTGAGCCACAGGCACCACCAACTGAATGTGCCCCATACGTTCACGTCTCACCTTCTTCTCTGTCACCTCCACACCACAACGGTCACAAACAATTCCTTTGTAACGGATTCGTTTGTATTTTCCGCAATGGCATTCATAATCCTTCACCGGACCGAAAATTCTCTCACAGAACAATCCGTCTCGTTCAGGCTTATATGTACGATAATTAATAGTTTCCGGTTTTAACACCTGTCCACTGGAACGTTCCAGAATCTCTTCCGGAGATGCCAACCCGATTGCTATCTTGGTAAAGCTTTTCGGCTTATTTGTATTATTATCTTTTCTAAAGGCCATAATCTTAAAAGTTTTCCTTTTTACCTTATACTAGGTTTACACTCAATCCGAGTCCTCTCAACTCATGCAACAATACATTGAATGATTCGGGCAATCCCGGTGTAGGCATCGGTTCGCCTTTCACTATGTGCTCATAGGTTTTCGTTCTTCCGACAACATCATCAGATTTCACTGTCAAAATCTCCTGCAAAATATGAGCAGCTCCGAAAGCTTCAAGTGCCCAAACCTCCATTTCTCCGAAACGCTGACCACCAAATTGAGCTTTACCACCAAGCGGCTGTTGAGTAATCAATGAATACGGTCCGATTGAACGAGCATGCATCTTATCATCAACCATATGCCCCAATTTCAACATATAGATCACACCAACAGTAGCAGGCTGGTCAAAACGTTCTCCCGTACCACCATCGTACAAATAGGTAGTTCCGTATCTCGGGACACCAGCTTTATCCGTCAGTTCATTGATATCATCCAGACTTGCTCCGTCAAAAATCGGAGTGGCAAATTTCATGCCCAACTTCTGACCGGCCCAACCCAATACGGTTTCAAACACCTGTCCCAAGTTCATACGGGAAGGCACACCTAACGGATTCAAACAGATATCCACGGGAGTACCATCAGCTAAGAACGGCATATCTTCCACCCTTACGACACGTGATACAATACCCTTGTTACCGTGACGTCCTGCCATCTTATCACCGATTTGCAATTTACGTTTCTTAGCCACGTAAACCTTCGCCATCTTAATGATTCCGGAAGGAAGTTCGTCACCGACTGTCGCATTGTATTTTTTGCGCTTCATCTGTCCTTCGATTTCCTTGTATTTAATCACAAAATTGTGAAGCAAATCGCGGATCATATCATTGCGCTGTTTATCGGTCGTCCACTTATTCGGGTTGATTTCCAGATAATTCAGATTCTGCAATGTCTTCAACGTGAACTTCACGCCTTTAGCAATCACATCCTCATTCAGGTAGTTTTTCACACCCTGTGAAGTCTTTCCGTTAGTCAACTCAAACAATTTATCAATCAGCAACGTGGTCAAATCACCCACTTTCCGTTCAAACTGTTCGTCAATCTCAGCCAACAGAGTTTTTCCGGCAGCTTTCGATTTCCGGTCTCCAATCGTACGTTGGAACAATTTTTTATCAATAATAACTCCCTTCAGAGAAGGAGAAGCTTTCAATGAGGCATCTTTTACGTCACCAGCTTTATCGCCGAAAATAGCACGAAGCAATTTTTCCTCCGGACTTGGGTCGGACTCTCCTTTCGGTGTAATCTTACCAATCAGAATATCTCCCGGCTCTACGCGGGCTCCGATACGAATCATACCGTTTTCGTCCAAATTCTTCGTAGCATCTTCACTTACATTCGGAATATCAGCCGTCAATTCTTCCACTCCTCGCTTGGTCTCCCGCACTTCGAGTGAGTATTCATCAACATGCACAGAAGTAAACACATCATTCCGCACAATATTTTCTGAAATCACGATAGCATCCTCATAGTTGTATCCTTTCCAAGGCATAAATGCCACTTTCAGGTTACGTCCCAATGCCAACTCGCCATCTTCGGAAGCATATCCTTCTGTCAGTATCTGTCCTTCTTCAATCCGCTGCCCTTTTTTCACAATCGGCCGCAAAGTAATCGTCGTACTTTGGTTCGTCCGCTTATATTTCGGAAGAATATACTCTTTCGTATCACCGTCAAAGCTTACGAAACGCTCTTCATCCGTCTGGTCATATTTAATTACAATATGATGTCCGTCTACTGCTTCAACCACACCAGCCCCCTCTGCCACTACCTGCGTACGGGAATCCTTGATCAGATTACCTTCCAGTCCGGTACCGACAATCGGCGACTGCGGTTTGATAATGGGAACAGCCTGGCGCATCATGTTCGAACCCATCAACGCACGGTTGGCATCATCATGTTCCAGGAAAGGAATCAAGGAAGCCGCGATGGAAGCAATCTGGTTCGGAGCAACGTCTATTAAATCGACATTTTCAATCTCTTCCAACGGGAAATCTCCGTCTTTACGGGATTTTGCACGCTTGTTCACAAAGTGTCCCTGCTCATCAACCTTAGCATTAGCCTGGGCAATCACCAATCCTTCTTCTTCCTCTGCCGACAAGTATTTCACTCCTTCCGCCGACAAATCCACCACTCCGCTATCTACCTTACGATAAGGAGTTTCAATAAATCCGAGTTCGTTGATTTTAGCATATACACACAAAGAAGAAATCAATCCGATATTCGGACCTTCTGGCGTTTCGATCGGACACAAACGGCCGTAATGAGTATAGTGAACGTCTCGCACCTCGAAACCGGCACGGTCTCGCGACAATCCTCCGGGTCCCAAAGCTGACATTCGTCTTTTGTGGGTAATCTCAGCCAACGGGTTCGTCTGATCCATAAACTGAGATAAGGCATTTGTTCCGAAAAAGGAATTGATCACAGAAGAAAGAATCTTCGAATTAATCAAGTCTACCGGAGTAAACACCTCATTGTCGCGCACATTCATCCGTTCCCGAATAGTACGTGCCATTCGAGCTAACCCGACACCAAACTGGTTATACAATTGCTCACCAACAGTACGTACTCGACGATTGCTCAAATGGTCGATATCATCCACATCCGTACGGGCATTCAACAGCTTGATCAGATGTTTGATAATTTCGATCATATCCTCCTTCGTCAAAACCCTGACTGAGGGATCGGTCGTCAAACCTAATTTCTTATTCAGTTTATAACGGCCAACATCTCCCAAATCATAACGCTTATCGGAGAAGAACAACTTATCAATTACGTCGCGGGCAGTAGCCTCATCAGGTGGTTCTGAACTACGCAACTGCCTATAAATATGCATCACTGCTTCTTTCTCCGAGTTACACGGATCTTTTTGCAGTGTGTTATATATAATGGCATAATCTGCCAGATTCTGTTTTTCTTTATGCAATAAAATAGTCTTTGCTCCCGCTCCGACAATTGCATCAATATGTTCATTTTCCAGAACAGTCTCTCGGTCCACAATGATTTCGTTTCGCTCGATAGATACCACCTCTCCGGTATCTTCGTCCACGAAATCCTCCACCCAAGTCTTCAAAACACGAGCAGCCAAACGCCGGCCAACGACTTTTTTCAAGCCCGCCTTAGATACATTAATCTCATCAGCCAAGTCGAATATTTGCAAAATATCCTTATCCGTTTCAAAACCAATAGCACGCAACAAAGTCGTTACAGGTAATTTCTTTTTGCGGTCAATATAGGCATACATCACATTATTGATGTCCGTGGCAAACTCAATCCACGATCCTTTAAACGGAATAATACGGGCTGAATACAACTTCGTACCATTAGCGTGCACGCTTTGGCCAAAAAACACACCGGGCGACCGGTGTAACTGGGATACGATTACCCGTTCTGCTCCATTGATAACAAAAGTACCTTTCGGAGTCATGTAAGGCACATTCCCCAAATACACGTCCTCTATGACAGTATCGAAATCTTCATGTTCGGGATCCGTACAGTACAATTTCAATTTTGCCTTCAGAGGTGCACCATAAGTCAAGCCCTGTTCCAGACATTCGTCAATGGTATAACGGGGTGGATCAATAAAATAATCCAGAAACTCCAGTACAAAATTATTCCGGGTATCGGTAATGGGAAAATTTTCTTTAAAAACGGTGTAAAGGCCCTCGTTCTTTCTGTTTTCAGGCGTAGTACCTAATTGAAAAAAGTCCTTGAATGACTTTAATTGTATCTCAAGAAAATCAGGGTATTCCAACTGATTTTTAATGGATGCAAAGCTGATTCTTTTATTTGAATGATTTGAAGACATCTATTAATTTTTTGGAACCTAAACAATAATAACAACAAAATGGTTTAGAGTCAAAAATGACTCTAAACCGTTAAAACCCAAGGGTTCTATACTTATTTAAGTTCAACTTCAGCTCCTGCTTCTTCGAGTTGAGCTTTCAATTGTGCAGCTTCTTCTTTAGAAACTTTTTCTTTCAGAGGAGCCGGTGCTTTGTCTACTAATTCTTTAGCTTCTTTCAAGCCAAGGCCGGTCAATTCTTTTACTAATTTCACGACACCTAATTTAGCAGCACCAGCTGATTTCAGGATAACGTCGAATTCGCTCTGTTCAGCAGCAGCGGCAGCACCACCGGCTGCAGGAGCAGCAACAACAGCAGCGGCAGCTGCCGGTTCGATACCATATTCTTCTTTTAAGATGTCAGCTAATTCTTTTACGTCTTTTACAGTCAGGTTAACTAATTCCTCTGCAAGTTTTTTCAAATCTGCCATTTCGATAAAATATTTAAATTGTTCTTACTCTAAAAAAATAATAATTATGCTCTATCTTCCAGTGTTTTAAGCACACCTCCGATAGTATTCTTCCCTGATTCCAGAGAAGAGATAAGGTTCTGCATCGGTGATTGCAACAACAGGATAATATCTCCCAGCAATTCTTCTTTAGATTTAATGCTGACAAGAGCTTCCAGTTGATTTTCACCTACATAGACACTTTCCTCAACATAAGCAGCCTTAAATACAGGTTTGTCGTGGCTCTTTCTGAATTCTTTGATCAGTTTTGCCGGTGCATTTCCTGTTTCGCTCAGCATGATAGCACTGGAGCCGGCCAAGACGCTATACATCTCTTCGTAGTTAGCTTCAAGACCATCCAGAGCTACTTTCAACAAGGTATTTTTTACCTGTATCAATTTAATGCCTGCATTGAAACATTCTTTACGCAACTCCTGTGTCGCTTCAGCATCCAACTCAGAAATATCACTGATATAAAGATGCTTATACGCTTTGATCTGCTCGGTTAAATTGTCTATGATTACTTGTTTTTCTTCCCTTTTCATTCTACAAAGGTCCTTTAAAGGTTAATAATTAATCAAGTAATGACTTAAGGTCTAATTTAATACCGGGACTCATTGTACTTGACAGGAACACACTCTTCACATAGGTACCCTTTGCAGAAGACGGTTTCAGTTTGTTGATAACATTCATGAATTCACGGGCGTTATCTCTGATCTTGTCTGCTTCAAAGTTTACTTTACCGATAGAAGCATGTATGATACCAAACTTGTCAACTTTAAAATCAATTTTCCCCTGCTTAACCTCAGTTACGGCTTTGGCAATATCCATTGTCACAGTACCGCTTTTCGGGTTAGGCATCAATCCACGAGGACCTAAAATCCGTCCTAAAGCACCAATCTTACCCATAATCGAAGGCATGGTAATGATAATATCGATATCTGTCCAACCAGATTTCAGTTTCTCGATATATTCATCCAATCCTACATAATCAGCACCGGCAGCTTGGGCTTCTTCCACCTTATCAGGCGTACAAAGCACCAAAACACGTACTTCTTTACCGGTTCCGTGAGGTAAGGTCACAACACCGCGCACCATTTGATTGGCTTTACGCGGGTCTACTCCCAGACGAACGTCCATGTCAACTGACGCATCAAACTTGGTAAAAGTAATCTCCTTTACAAGTTTAGCAGCTTCGTCGATGGTATATATTTTACCAGCGTCGATTTTTTCTAAAGCTAACTTCTTATTTTTTGTCAGTTTACTCATTACGTTTGAAGTATTTTACAAATTCATTAAAAAGGTTTTTCACCGTCAACGGTGATACCCATACTTCTGGCAGTTCCAGCTACCATGCTCATTGCTTTTTCCACTTCAAAAGCGTTCAAATCGCTCATTTTCCCTTCTGCAATCTGTCTTACCTGATCCCAGGAAAGAGAAGCCACTTTCTTACGATTTGGCTCGGCAGAACCAGATTTGATTTTTGCCACTTCCAAAAGCTGAATAGCAACAGGAGGTTGTTTAGTGATAAAATCAAAAGATTTATCTCCATAAACCTGAATAATCACCGGAATAATCTTTCCTGCCTGATCCTGAGTTCTTGCATTAAACTGTTTACAGAAGTCCATGATATTGACTCCCTTAGAACCTAATGCAGGTCCCACAGGTGGAGAAGGATTAGCGGCACCAGCTTTAATCTGCAGCTTAATAATAGCTTCAACTTCTTTTGCCATGATTTTTTCTTCTCAATAAATTTAATTATTCTTTTTCTACCTGCATGAAACTTAATTCGAGCGGCGTCTTACGTCCGAAGATCTTGACTATTACTTTCAATCTCTTCTTGTCGCTATTCACCTCCTCTATCACACCGGTAAAACCGTTAAACGGACCGTCTGTAACTTTAACGGATTCGCCTACGAAATAAGGAACACTTATTTCTTCCGGTTGTTCTGCAAGTTCATCTACCTTTCCAAGAATCCGGTTAATCTCAGCTAAACGCATCGGTACCGGATCACCTCCTTTGGTTTCCCCCAGGAAGCCAATCACATTCGTAATATCACGAAGTATATGGGGGACTTCACCAACTAAAGCAGCCTCTACCATGACGTATCCCGGGAAAAAATTCCGTTCTTTACTGATTTTTTTGCCGTTACGTACCTGAAAGATCTTCTCAGTAGGTATCAAAACCTGAGAAACATAATCCTGAAGCCCCAAACTGGCAATTTCACCTTCGATGTACTCCTTTACCTTCTTCTCCTTTCCTCCAATCACACGAAGCACATACCATCTTTTTTTTATTTCTGCCATGTCAGTTATCGGGATTATTAATAAAACATACTATATACAAAGGTCATTACGTGTCTGAATACAAAATCCATCACAAAGATACCTAAAGCAATAATGACGGAAGCAATCATTACGATGGTAGCACTGCTTTGGAGTTCTGACCAAGAAGGCCAAGACACTTTATTGACCAGTTCGTTATATACATCTGCAAAATAACCTTTGATATTCATCTCCAATTACAATTGTAAATTTCAGATAGGAAAGTCCATCTAAAATTCTGTATTTATTAAAAGCACGGATGGAGAGACTCGAACTCCCGACACTCGGTTTTGGAGACCGATGCTCTACCGACTGAGCTACATCCGTAAAACAGGGTTAATCCGAAGATCAACCCTGAATATGAAATAATTATTCAAGAATTTCAGTAATCTGACCAGCACCTACCGTACGGCCTCCTTCGCGGATAGCGAAACGCAAACCTAAGGAGCAAGCTACCGGAGTCAACAATTCAACCGTAATTGTTACGTTATCTCCCGGCATTACCATTTCAGTTCCTTCCGGCAAAGTGATTTCACCCGTTACGTCCATCGTACGCAGATAGAACTGCGGTCTGTACTTGTTGTGGAACGGAGTGTGACGACCACCTTCCTCTTTCTTCAGGATATAAACCTCAGCTTTGAATTTCTTGTGCGGTTTTACTGAACCCGGTTTAGCCAATACCATACCACGTTTGATCTCGTCTTTGTCGATACCGCGAAGCAACAAACCTACATTATCTCCGGCTTCACCTTCATCCAACAATTTACGGAACATTTCAACTCCGGTACAAACAGTTTTTTTACCGTCAGCACCCAAACCGATCATTTCCAATTCATCACCTACGTGTACAACACCCGTTTCGATACGACCTGTTGCAACCGTTCCACGACCCGTGATAGAGAACACGTCTTCAACCGGCATCAGGAAGGGTTTTTCATTATCACGCGGAGGAAGCGGAATCCATGAATCCACAGCATCCATCAACTCCATTACTTTTTCTTCCCATTTAGCTTCACCATTCAATGCACCTAAAGCAGAACCTAAAATAATCGGAGTATTATCACCGTCATACTGATAGAAGGTCAACAATTCACGAAGTTCCATTTCAACCAACTCCAACATTTCCTGATCGTCTACCATGTCCACTTTATTCAAGAATACAACAATTCTCGGAACGTTTACCTGGCGAGCCAAAAGGATGTGTTCACGGGTCTGGGGCATCGGACCGTCAGTAGCAGCACAAACCAAAATTGCACCATCCATCTGAGCAGCACCAGTAACCATGTTCTTTACATAGTCGGCGTGACCCGGACAGTCAACGTGAGCATAGTGACGATTAGCCGTAGAATACTCTACATGAGAAGTATTAATCGTGATACCTCTTTCTTTTTCTTCCGGAGCGTTATCAATAGAATCGAAAGAACGCAATTCAGAAAGACCTTTTTTTGCCAATACCGTCGTAATAGCAGCGGTCAATGTGGTTTTACCATGGTCTACGTGACCGATAGTACCGATATTTACGTGTGGTTTTGACCTGTCAAACTTTTCTTTAGCCATAACTCTAAAACAATTTTATTATTAAACAATTTATTACAAAAAATCCAAATTCCACTTCAACTCCTTGAACTACATCACATTATACACCATGAGTCACAAGAGTCCTATTGTTTGGCTTGCAAATATAGACAAATAATTTTGTGTCACAAAATTATTTCCCGTAAAGTTTATGGTTCATAGTTTATTATCTCCTCTGAAGCCATACACCTCCCGTTATTTTTCTCTCTCCTTTTCTTTGATTTTTACCAACTGGCGTTTAATCACATCATAGAGCTCATCAACGGCATCTTCGAATTTTCTTGCATTTTTCTTTACAAAGACATCCTGTCCTTTAATACCGACATTCACCTCTACTACCTTATTTTCCAGATTTTCATCTTTTTCCAGTTTCAAGGTAACATCAATACCTATAATCGCCTCATTGTATTTATCCAGTTTCGCTAACTTTTTCTGAACAAAATCTTCCAACTGAGAACTTACTGAAAAACCTACCGGATTAATTCTTACTTCCATAGTCATTCCTCCTTTAATTTTAAGCCCTTGGATGAGCCTGATTAAACACCTTGATCAAACTTTCAAAAGAATTATGGGTATATACTTGCGTAGCAGACAAATCTGCATGCCCCAACAATTCCCGAATTGCCTCAATGCAGGCACCATTATTAAGCAACTGAGTTGCAAAAGTATGACGCAACACATGCGGACTCTTTTTGGACAAGGTCGTAAACATGCCCAGATATTTCTCAACCAAACGATAAATAAATTTATCATAAACAGGCTGTCCTTTATCCGTGACAAAAAAATATCCGTGTTCCCTGGAGACAATCCCTTCCCTCAATTCCATATAACATTTCATGTCTTCCACTAATTCGTCTGCCAAAGGCAACAAACGCTGTTTATTCCCCTTCCCCGTAACGACAATACTTTTTCCCGAAAAATCGATATCCCGAAGCTTCAATCCAACCAATTCCGAACGCCGCATTCCTGTATAATAAGCCATCAGCAACACCAGGCGGTCCCGCAGTTCGTGAAACCCGCCCTGCAATTCTTCCGCATCCAGCATAATATCCATCTGATAATCAGGCACAAAAACCGGCAAACGACGTCCCGTCTTCGGCATCACAACAATCTCTGTCGGATCCTCCTTCACAACTCCTTCTTTCATCAAAAAACGAAAAAAAGTCCGCAACGAACTCAACTTGCGTCTTACAGTCGTCACAGTCCACCCTTCCGACATCTTCATCATCACCCACTCCCGAATAATTTTGGGAGTCACATCACCAAAATTCCGAATATCATTAATCGTACCGCAATACGTCAAAAATTGTTCCAAATCTTTCTTATAAGCAAGCAAGGTAAGAGATGAATATCTCTTTTCATCCTTCAAATAATTCAGAAATGGCTCAATACTCATAAATTACTTTAATCTAAACACCCCAAAAACCTAAAACATCTTTCATACCTTAGGCCCTGGGGTGCTGATTCACACTTTTCAAGTACCTACTTCAATTCTTTCAGTCGGAACAAACAAAGCTCAAGAATCAATCTTCAGCAATCTGCAAACTTTGTTTGTAAATTGCTTTCAGTCTCTGTTGTCTATTGATTATAGAAGGTTTTGTGAAAGCCTGACGATCTCTCAACTCTTTGATAATTCCAGTTTTTTCAAACTTCCTTTTGAATTTCTTTAAGGCTCTCTCAATATTTTCGCCTTCTTTTAAAGGTACAATAATCATAGTTCTTATTATTACAATATTAATATTCAAAAACTTCTTCCCCACTTTCCTCTCTTATTCCATATAAAACGGAAAAATCCGCATAAAATGCTATTTTCAAACATTTTTTGTATTTTTAGCTTATACTATATCTCCGGAATAAGATCACCCCCTTTCAAAGCATATTGATTTATAATACATTATTTCCCAAATAATAGTCCTGACAAAGATAGAACAAAAAGATTAAAGTAAAAAACAATACACTTAAAACTTACTTCATCCGGCATTTTTTTCTCCCTTTCCTTCTTCTGCAAGGAGTTTTCTTCGGCAAATCCTTATCATCCAATATTCTCCACTGCTCCGCCTCTCCGGCCAGAACAAAATCTAAAAAACGGGATGTCAAATCCACTTTCAGAACTTTTACCATCACTTGTTTCCCCAAACAGAAACTCCGTCCAAAATTTCTTCCCACCATCCGATAGGCTTTTTCCTGAAACTCATAATAATCATCCCTCATATTCAATATCGACACCAAGCCTTCGCACCGGATTTCATCCAATTCCACATAAAATCCCCACCTTACAATTTCCGTAATCTTTCCACTCCATAACATTTCGGCATGTTCCCTCAAATATTCCAATTGTTTGTAGCGAACAGAAGCCCGCTCAGCATTTTCGGCAATAACCTCCATTTCGGATACATGTCTGCATATTTCCCAATACTTATCCCGCCGAACTGAACGTCCTCCGTTCAGATAATGATCCAACAGACGATGCACCACCAAATCAGAATAACGTCGAATAGGCGAAGTAAAATGCGTATAATAATCAAAAGCCAATCCGTAATGCCCTATGTTATCAACAGAATAAGCAGCTTTGGCCAAAGTCCGTATAAATAAACCTTCAACCATACTCCGCATGGACACCGGACCAACCTCTCGTATCAGTTTAACCAATGAAATGGGACGTCTCTCCAACAATTTTCCCCGAATCTTCAATCCTACCCTTCCTGCCAAATGACGAAAAATATGCAAGCGATCTACAGTCGGCACCCCATGGGTACGATAAATAAAAACCGCCTTTCTTTTCTTCTCTTTCCCTATCGTTTCCGCAATCACCCTATTAGCCAGCAACATCCATTCTTCAATCATCCGGTTGGCCTCTTTCATCTCTTTCAAATAAACCCGTACAGGCCTTCCTTCTTCATCCAAATCAAAGCATACCTCCGGCTGATTAAAACATAAAGCACCCTTTTCATCACGCACTTTTCTCATCTTTTCAGACAATCGATGCAGAATTCCCATTGCTTCCCGACAGGGATGAGTCCGCCCTTCAATAATTTTTTGCGCCTCTTCATAAGAAAAACGATAATCAGAACAAATTACAGTCCGCCCGATCCATTTTTCCACCAAATTCCCTTCCCTATCTATCTTTACCATCACTGAATAACACAAACGGTCCTGATGGGGATTAAGCGAACAAACCTCATTCGACAATCTTTCCGGCAACATCGGAATTGTACAACCGGTCAGATAAACCGAGTGAGCCCTGAGATACGCTTCCTTATCCAAAAGCGTAGCCGGCCTTACATAATAACTGACATCTGCGATATGGATTCCAATCTCATACAAACCGTCCTTCCCTTCTTTAAAGGACAGAGCATCATCAAAATCCTGAGCATCCCGCGGATCTACGGTAAATGTCAGCAACCCCCTGCAATCCAACCTTTTAATATATTCATCCGCCGGAATTTCCGACTGTACTTTCTCAGCCGCTTTCAAGACATTCAATGGAAAATTGGCCGCCAGATCAAACTCTGTCATAATAGCCTTCATTTCCATTCTTCCGTCTCCCGAACGTCCTAATATTTTAAGCACTTTTCCTTCAGGATTTTTTCTTTTCTTCGGCCAACTCACAATTTCCACCAATACTTTATCTCCGGTTTGAGCCGTACCGATACCGGACAAAGGTATATATACATCATAAGGTACCTGATTGCCTGTCGGAATCAAAAAAGCGAAACCGGTCTGACGATAAATAATACCTACAAATAAGGATTTTTTTTTATGAAGAATTTCTTCCACCTTCCCGCTTAACATTCCGGGTAAACCGTCCGCATACACCAATACCTTTACGGTATCTCCATTCAACGCGTGTTTCAATCCCGTAAAAGGCACAAATATTCTCTCCTTAAATTCCCGGCTTCGTATATAAGCAGAACCGCTTCTGTTTAATTCCACGACTCCCGTTGTGTATACTCCCTCTCTTTTATATTGAAACGTTCCCAGGCGCACCTCATTGATTTCCCCCAAATCCTTCAACGCCAACAATGTTTCTTTCAACCTGATCTTCCCCTCCTGACTCTTCACCCCCAGACTCTTTATAAAGTCCCGATAAGTATATCTCCGCATTTTATGCCGTTCCAACGTCGTCAAAACATACTCCCTCCACACGGATTCCGGAATACTGCACTCTTCCTTCTTCTTTATCTTCAACATAAACCAAGCCTTATACTGTTTAGCATTTTAAGGATTCAGCAAATCCTTATGATAAAAATTCAGAATATCATTAATCATCGTCACATAAGCCATAGCCTTTGCATTGTCCGGATTCACCTTCAATACAGCATTGAATTTATTCAATGCTTCTACACTCCTCCCTGCCTTATAGTATAATTCACCCAATACTAATAATTTTTCTTCGTTTTCCCAATGCGACAGCTCCCGCTCCAATATTTCTATCGCCTCTTTTATCTTTCCTTCAACAATTAAGATATCAATATTTTCTTCCATATTACTCCCCTTTATTTTACTTCCCAAGCTGAAGAACAATCTGTTTTTCAGTGATATTTCCAACCTTATCCTTCACTACCAATCTAACCTCATTACGGCCTCGGACAAAAACAGGTTCATTCACCCTACAGGTCAACAAGTCATTTTTTGCATCATACTCAAAAAGCCCCCATTTACCGTTTACCTCTCCCCGATACGTCGCTATTCCCGATAATTCATCCTGTATGACAAACTTCAGCATTCCACTTGCCATACCTATATATTTCACCACCGGGGCCACAGTATCCGATACAACCGCATAGCTTCCTATATAACCGGAAATCGCGGAAAGTCCGTTTTCACCATAACAGGTAGGTAAAGCCACAAGCGTTTTTTTATCTGTGACACGACAAACAACGGCTGTTTCATCAAAACGCCCCTTGACTTCCAAACGAGCCGCTTGAAACAAAGGCCGCTCTTGACAAGAAACACAAAAAACGGTATACAATCTCCCGTCTGCCAATGTCATCGTATCTGCTGTTCCTACATAAGGCAAAGAAACAAACAATGCTGAATCATCCAACAATAATTTATAGTTTTTCTCTTCAATCACATGCTCCCTCCTGCAATCCAGCACCTTTCTTTCCCGAAAGGGAAAACTATCTCTCGCAACAAATGTAAAACAAAATTCCGCTTCATTTCCATTTATATCCGCAACCTTTACACATCCTTTCTTTTTCTCTCCTTTTCCTATATCAATCCACCCCTCATCTGCAATTTTCACACCCGGAATCCGTGACATATAACGTCCAAATGTCCGATAAACCGTTTCACGCTCAGAACGATACAACTCAAAATCTTTTATTTCATTCACCAAAGGATTACAGTCAAACAAACAGGTATCTACCTGCATTTCAAACTTTTTTTCACCGTCCACACTCATTTCCATTCTGTAAATTCCGAGCTTATTCCAGGAACCGTTCATTACATCCGTCAAATAAAATCCCACTCCGTTTCGTCCGGGAGATACCGTTATTTCGCCACAGCCATACTTACGGTTTCCGAGATATTTCGGCACAATCCGCTTTCTTCTCTCCACACATCCGTCCTCTGTCATATAATATAAGTACAACGCCCGAATTTTAGGAACTATATTATCTTCAATTTTCAAAAACAATAGCGGATTTAAAACTGCTTCCGTACGGGTATCTCTGTATTCAAAATGCAAATGAGGCCCTCCCGAGGAACCGGTATTTCCCGTATAAGCCAAAGTATCCCCCGGACGAAAAGTTATCCCGTATGCCTTCATATCCAAATCCACCTCAAAACTTTCCCCTTCATACTGTTTCTCCCTGATAATCCGCGTCACTTCCGGTGTATACCGTAACAAATGTCCGTATACGGTCGTCGTACCATCGGCATGTTCTACATACAAAGCATTTCCATACCCCACCGAAGAAACCTTGACCCGACTCACGATTCCCTCTGCCATTCCTATCACCGGCACCCCGACCACACCGCCTGTTTTCAAATCGACACCCGAATGGAAATGTGTCTCTCTCAACTCCCCAAAGCTACCGCTCAATAACAAGGGTATAGGTAACGGAGCATCATACACCCGCTTCTGCGCACTCAGAATTTTGCCATCAAAGCGACAATAAAAAATTATAAAAACAAAAAATATAAAAAAACGAAACATATTCAATTACTAAAATTATAATTTCAAACTTACTCTGCATTTCCTCTATTCCCAATCCGCATAAAACACATTTGCCTTACAAATATATCAACACTCTTGATATTTTAAAGAAAAAAAATTATCTTTGTCGGGAAATGCAAAACTTTGAAAGTTTTAAAACAAAGTATTTAAGTACTTTAAAATAAATTGATCGCTTTTTTACTGAAACGATAATTTATTCAGGTTAGTAAAAACGTATGACTGGAAGACAGGATGCCGTTTTAAACGAGCTAAAATTTAAAGTTGAAAGGTTAATAAAATTATATATAGCCTCACTTGAAAACAATCGGATTCAGGAAAACAGAATAAATGAACTGTTGAACGAAATCGGAGATTTAAAAAGTGAGAACAAAATTTTAAATGAAGAATTAAAAACAGCCAGGGTGGCTAATGCGATTTCAGGTAACAACGATGGGAGTTATCAGGCAAAAATGCGAATTAACCAACTGGTGCGGGAAATTGACAAATGTATTGCTCTTTTGAACAATTAATCTATGAGCGAGAAAGATTCAGCGGTTTCGATACATGTCAGCATTGCTAACAAAAAATTCCCGATAATAGCCAAGAGTCAGGAGGAAGAGGAGATTTATCGGGCTGCATCGAAACGTATTAATGATATGATTTCAAAATTTCAGGCAAAGTACGGCGCACAAGCCGATCCTTTGGATTTCCTTTATCTGACGGCTTTCCAGCACACTGTAGCTCTGATACAGGCTGAAAGGAAAAACGATACGGAACCTATACTGAATGAAATTGAAAAAATTAATATAAAAATTGACGAATTCATAAAAGAGTAATCCAAAGCGTTCTTTGAATATATCTTAAACGATATTCCCGCATTATTTCACATTTAAGCGAAAAACTCAACACTTAAACAATTAGAGCGGATGCTTTATTTGCCCAAAACAGGCCTCAACTCTTCGGAGTTCCTTCGGGACAGTGGAAGTTTGAATCAAATGGCAGCTCTACCCGTGTCTTTCAGGGGTTTTATTAAATGAAATAGTGCGGGTTTTTTTATATAAAAACATAGGTTCTACCGGCAAAGTGGCAGTTGTCCGGTAAATGAAAAAGAAAAGATTTTACAAACATTATAAATTAAATTAATTTAGAAATATGACAAATATAATCATTGCAGGGGTGGTGGCTTTGGTAGCTGGGATTCTCATCGGCTACGTCATCATAAAATTAGCCCTGAAACGCCGCAGTCAGAACATCATCAAAGAAGCGGAGGCTGAGGCAGAAGTAATCAAAAAAGATAAAATACTCCAGGCAAAAGAAAAGTTTTTGCAAATAAAGGCCGAGCACGAAAAACAAGCCGCAGCCCGGAATAATAAAATCTTAATGGCTGAAAACAAACTGAAACAACAGGAGTCTGTCATCTCTCAAAAAATGGAGGAAATTCAAAGAAAGACCAAAGAAATTCAGTCACAGCAAAACAACTTCGAAGTACAAAAAGAATTATTGGAGAAAAAAGTAGCCGAACTCGACAAAATCAAAAAAATGCAGATTGAACAGCTGGAAGCCATTTCCGGCATGTCGGGCGAACAAGCTAAAGAAAAACTGATCAACTCTTTAAAAGAAGAAGCCGAAGCGGAAGCCGTTTCCTATGTTAACGAGATTATGGAAGAGGCAAAAATGACGGCCAATATGGAAGCCAAAAAAGTGGTTATCAAAACCATCCAGCGGGTGGCCACAGAAACTGCTACAGAAAACGCCGTTTCCATCTTCCACATTGATTCAGACGAAATAAAAGGCCGTATCATCGGACGCGAAGGCCGTAACATTCGCGCGTTGGAAGCTGCGACCGGTGTAGAAATCATTGTGGACGACACCCCGGAAGCCATTGTACTATCCGGCTTTGACCCGGTCAGAAGAGAAATAGCCCGCCTGTCATTACACCAATTAGTAACTGACGGACGTATCCATCCTGCCCGGATTGAAGAAGTTGTAAACAAAGTAAAAAAACAAATCGAAGAAGAAATTATCGAAACCGGTAAACGGACGACCATTGACCTCGGTATTCACGGCCTTCATCCGGAACTAATCCGCTTGATCGGGAAAATGAAATACCGTTCTTCTTACGGACAAAACTTATTGCAACACGCCCGTGAAACAGCCAACCTGTGTGCCATCATGGCTGCAGAACTGGGACTAAACGTGAAAAAGGCGAAACGCGCCGGCTTGTTACACGACATTGGTAAAGTGCCCGACGACGAACCGGAATTGCCGCACGCAATATTAGGTATGCAACTGGCAGAAAAATACAAAGAAAAACCGGACATCTGCAATGCCATCGGAGCTCACCATGAAGAAGTGGAAATGACCACACTAATCGCTCCTATCGTACAGGCTTGCGACGCCATTTCCGGCGCCCGTCCCGGCGCCCGCCGCGAAGTAGTTGAATCCTACATTAAACGTCTGAAAGACATGGAAGACCTTGCCCTGTCCTACAACGGAGTGGTTAAGACTTACGCTATCCAGGCAGGCCGCGAACTGCGGGTAGTTGTCGGAAGTGAAAAAATTTCAGACAGCGAAGCTGAAAAAATCTCTTTTGACATAGCCAAACGCATTCAGGATGAAATGACTTATCCGGGTCAGGTAAAAGTAACGGTCATCCGTGAAACACGAGCTATTTCCTACGCCAAGTAAACTACCATATAAGCGGTTAAAAAAAAGAGCCTCTTTTTGTATAAAAAAGAGGCTCTTTTTACATCAAAAACATACTCTTTTTTATTTGGAAAAGACAATACTATCGGTTCCGAATAAAAAAGCTATGCCTTTTGGCAAGAAAAGCTATGCTTTTTACTCAAAAAAGCATAGCTTTTTTAAAATCATGATTTTGAGCTATAAATAAATCCCCCCTTTCTTTTTATTTATTGGCAAACCTTTGTATTTTTGACAAGAAATAAATATATGAACCGATTAACTATTACTATATGTCTATCTTATCGTCCGAATTGATTACCAATGATGACGGAAGTATTTTCCATTTGCATTTAGTTCCGGAAGATTTGGCGGATACGGTGATTCTGGTGGGAGACCCCGGACGAGTGGCTCTTGTTTCTTCTTATTTCGATTGTATCGAGGTAAACAAAAGCAACCGGGAATTTTGTACTGCAACCGGCACTTATAAAGGTCGCCGGCTAAGCGTTATTTCCACGGGTATAGGCCCCGATAATATCGATATTGTTGTCAATGAATTGGACGCTTTGGTCAATATTGACTTGAAGACAAAAGAGGTAAAAGCACAAAAACGCAGTCTGACGATTGTACGTATCGGGACTTCCGGTTCCGTACAGGCCGATATTCCGGTGGACTCTTTTGTCATCTCGGAAAAAAGTATCGGATGCGACGGAGTGCTCCGCTTTTACGAAGGGAATCTGTCTGTTTGCGACCGGGAATTTGAAGAGGCCTTCATGCACCATTGCCAATGGGCTCCAGAAGTTGCCCGTCCTTATGTGGTAAAGGCAGCTCCTTCGTTAGTCGAAAGATTGCACACGGCAGGAACAACTTATAAAGGAGTGACTTTAACGGCTGTCGGCTTTTACGGTCCGCAAGGCCGGGTGTTACGCCTTCCGTTACGTATGCCCCGTATCAATGACCGGATTACGGCATTCCGCTACCAAGACGACAAGGTCACCAATTATGAAATGGAAAGTGCCGCCATTACCGGCTTGTGCAATTTATTAGGTCACCATGCCGCAACGATTTGCCTGATTATCGCAAACCGGATAACCGGAGAGGCTTCCGCCGATTACCACGGAGGTATGGAAAGATTAATCCGTTACACCTTAGATAAATTAACCCATAATTAATTTGCCATGATTCAACGTATACAGAGTATATATCTATTTATTACGGTTATTTTGACCGCTATGTTGTTTTTTATGCCGGTAGCCCGTTTAACCGTGCCGGACGCATTTACTTACCAATTCTATACGACAAAAGTTATTCAAAGCGGAAATCCGGAAGTTTTCATTGCTTATAACTGGATGTCTATGATTCTGAATATTGTAATTACCCTGGTGAGTGTCGTGACGATATTCCTGTATAAAAAACGGCTTCTTCAATTGAGGTTGTGTATCGTCAATATTATTTTATTAATCGGCCTGCTTGTTTTGATATGGGCGCAGGTCGCCAGCCTGACGAATGAACTGGACGCTGTACGTCAATGGGGATTCAGTTTCGGTTTCCCTTTAATCGGCGTGATTTTAAACTGGCTGGCACTCCGGGGTATTATCAAGGACATTGCTTTATTGAAGTCTTACGATAGAATCAGATAATTGTCTAATTTAAATTATATACAATACTCTTTCAGATGAATAAATTATCTCTTATCCTGCTTCTTGTGTGGGGAGGCATATGTCATCAGACTTTCGCCTGCACCAATTTCCTGTTTACCAAATCAACGACGAAAGACGGTTCCACCGCCATCACCTATGCTGCCGATTCCCATGTCCTTTATGGCGAATTGTACCATTGGCCTGCCGCCGATTGGCCTGCAGGAAGCATGGTCGACATTTACGAATGGGACACCGGAAAATTCTTGGGACAGATTCCCCAAGTAAGCCATACTTACAATGTCGTTGGAAACATGAATGAATACCAATTAGCCATCGGGGAAACCACATACGGGGGCAGAAGCGAACTTCACCACCAACCGGGGGCTATCATTGATTACGGCAGCCTGATTTACCTGGCTTTACAACGAGCCAAAAATGCCCGCGAAGCCATTGTCGTCATGACCGGTCTGGTAGAAAAATACGGATATTACAGTGAGGGGGAATCTTTTTCAATCAGCGACCCCAACGAAGTATGGATTATGGAAATGATCGGCAAGGGAGAAGGAGAAAAAGGAGCTGTATGGGTTGCGCGAATGGTACCGGACGGCTATGTATGCGCCCACGCCAACCAGGCACGTATCACCACTTTTCCGTTAGAAGGCAGGGAATCCATTTCTTCCGATAAAATAAAAAACATCTATAACAAAGATATTACCACGGTATACGCCAAGGATGTCATTTCATTCGCCAAGCAAAAAGGATTTTATCCCCAGGATGCCCCCAACAAAGATTTCAGTTTTTCTGACACTTATGCACCGATAGATTTCAGTGGTGCCCGTGCCTGTGAAATCCGGGTCTGGGCTTTCTTCAATGAAATCAATCCCAATATGGCCCAATATTGGGAATATGCCAAAGGCACCCGCATCGAACGGGATGAAAAAGGGTATGCCACCAATCGTATGCCTTTGTGGGTAAAACCCTCCCGCAAAATTGATATTCTGGAAATCATGGATTTCATGCGCAACCATTTGGAAGGTACGGAACTGGATATGCATAAAGACCCGGGAGCCGGACCTTATGAATGTCCCTATCGCTGGCGTCCTATGAGCTACAAGGTTGACGGAAAAGAATATGTCATGGAAAGAACAACCGCAACTCAGCAAACCGGCTTTTCCTTTGTATCCCAAAGCCGGAGTTGGTTGCCGAATGCCATCGGAGGCATTCTTTGGTTCAGCGTAGACGATGCTGCCAACAGCGTTTATTTTCCGATGTACACCTGTGCAACCAAAGTACCTTATGCCTATGCCGTCGGAAACGGCAGCATGATGCAGTTCACCGACAAAGCGGCTTTCTGGATATTCAACCAGGTCAGCAATCTGGCATATACCCGCTACAATGCCATTCACGCTGAAATCCGGACACATCAAAAAGCATTGGAAAAACGTTATAAATCCTATGTCCGGATGACGGATGCCGCTGCTCTAAGCAGTTTTGAAGAAAATCCGGAAATAGCCGTCAACTATCTAACCGATTTTTCCTGCAACACGGGCAACCAATTGGCAGAAACATGGAAAGAATTTTATGGCTACCTGTTCACCCGCTTCATGGATGGTAACATAAAAACCCCCGTTCCCGGACAAAAAAATCCGAAAGTGGAAAATCCTCCGCTGCCTGAATGGTATTTACGTACCATCACGAACTACATGGGTAATAAACAGGAAGTTACTAAATAAAAAAGTACAGGACATTTTTATGTCCTGTATTTTCTCCCTATTTATTTTTTACTTTTTACTTTTTATTCTATCTTTGCAACCCGAATCGGTATATACGGATTCAAAAATCCGAGGTTGTATACTGAATTAGAATAACAACGTACGTAATCTCTTACACAAAAGCTCAGGTGTAATATTGCGTTCGGTAAACGAATAAAAATTAACACAATGGACTTAATTAAAATTGCAGAACAAGCATTTGCAGCAGAAAATCCGGTTGAGCATCCTTCATTTAACACAGGTGACACCATCAGTGTACATTACAAAATCATAGAAGGAAACAAAGAAAGAATCCAGGTTTTCCGTGGAACCGTAATCCAGATCAAAGGAAGTGGAACCACCAAATCATTTACCGTACGGAAAATGTCAGGGAATGTCGGAGTAGAAAGAATTTTCCCGTTCAATTCACCTTACATCAAAGAAATTGAAATAAACAAAGTAGGTAAAGTAAGAAGATCACGTATTTACTACTTCCGTGAATTAACAGGTAAGAAAGCCAGAATCAAAGAGAAAAAAATTTAATTTATCTCTTTCAAGAATAAAAAAGCTCTGCCCACATGCAGGGCTTTTTTTTATTTTTCCTAAATTTGTGTTCTGATGGCATGAAAATGACCTCTCAAGGCCTATATCTGAAAATAAAATTTAAATCAATAAAATATGGAAAAATCAGAAATCCTCAAACAAGCGAAAGCGAAAGCTGAAAACTGGCTTTCTGAAGCTTATGATTCAAAAACCCGGGAGTCTGTACAACAAATGCTTAATTCATCCGATTCAACAGAACTGACGGATTCTTTTTATAACGACCTGGAATTCGGAACCGGAGGCTTGCGCGGGATTATGGGTGTGGGAACCAACCGTATGAACATCTATACCGTCGGTGCTGCCACCCAGGGATTTGCCAATTATATCAACAAAATGTTTCCCGGCGACCAGCAAAAATCGGTTTGCATCGGTCATGACTGCCGCAACAACAGCCGTTATTTCGCAGAAACGACAGCTGCCATTTTCTCTGCCAACGGTATTACCGCCTACCTATTCGAAAGTCTGCGCCCGACACCGGAAATGTCATTCGCCATTCGTGAATTGGGATGCAACGGCGGTGTAATCATTACCGCCTCCCATAATCCTAAAGAATACAACGGCTATAAAGCATATTGGAATGACGGTTCACAATTAGTTCCTCCCCACGACAAAAATGTCATCGCAGAAGTAAAACAGGTTAAAGTAGAAGACATTAAGTTCACAAAAGTGGCCGAAAGGATTATTACCCTTGGAAAAGATTTCGACCAGAAATTTTTGGACAAAGTAAAGACATTGAGCCTCTCTCCGGAAGCAATTGCACACCAACATGATTTAAAAATCGTATTCACTCCGTTACACGGTACTACTTACGAATTGGTTCCCGCTTCCTTGCGTAATTGGGGATTTACCAACATTACCACCATCCCGGACCAAATGATTACCGACGGTAATTTCCCGACGGTGGCATCTGCCAACCCGGAAGAACCGGCCGCTTTTAAAATGGCGTTGGATAAAGCCCGGGCCATTGATGCCGACTTGGCGATGGCCTGTGACCCCGACGGTGACCGACTCGGGATTGCAGTAAAAAACGATAAAGGGGAATGGATTTTACTCAACGGGAACCAGACCAATATTATTTTCACCTATTACATTATCCGCCGGAGAAAAGAACTGGGCTTAATCAAAGGCAACGAATACACAATCAAAACAATCGTTACCTCAGAGCTTATCAAGGATATTGCAGAAAAAAACGGTATTCCCTGCTACGATGTATACACCGGATTCAAATGGATAGCAGATACCATCCGTAAAAAAGGTGCCGAAGGATATATCGGAGCCGGAGAAGAATCTTTCGGATTCATGCCGGGATCTTTTACACGTGACAAAGACGCCGTTTCCTCTACCTCTTTAATGGCAGAAATTGCAGCTTGGGCAAAAGATAACGGTAAAACTCTTTTCACGCTGCTAAAAGAAATTTACGCCGAATACGGATTTTCACAAGAAAAAATGATTTATATCGTCCGCAAGGGATTGACCGGTGCACAAGAAATCAAGGAAATGATGGCCGCTCTTCGGAACAATACACCGAAAGCCATCCATAACAGCCCTATCGTAATCAAAAAAGATTATACTACCCTGAAAGAGACGAATCTGAAAACGGGAACAGTTTCGGAAATGGACTTCCCGACTACCAGTGATGTCCTACAGTTCTTTTTGGAAGACGGCTGCAAAATTTCCGTACGCCCTTCCGGAACAGAACCCAAAATCAAGTTTTATTTCGAAGCCCGTGCCCAGATGAACGGAGTTGCAGATTTTGACCACGCTCAACAGCAAGCCAATGAAAAAATCGCGGCTATGATTAAAGATTTGAAACTCGAAAATTAATAACTGAAAAAAGGCGGGGAAATATCCCCGCCTTTTTTATTACCCTTCAAAAAACTCTTCTTTGAAATTAACAAAATAAACCCTTTTCCTGGCACGGGTCACAGCTGTATACAACCAACGCCAATATTCATCATTCAGCATTGCTTCGGGCAACCATCCCTGGTCTATAAATACGGCATCCCACTGTCCGCCCTGTGCTTTATGACAGGTCACCGCATAGGCAAACTTTACCTGCAAAGCATTATAATATTCATTCTCCCGCACCTTTTCAAAACGCTTCTTGCGGGAACGGATTTCCGCATAATCCGCCTCTACATTCAGATAAAAGTTTTTGGCTTCCTCATAGTTCAAAGCCGGATAATCTGAAAACAAGGTATCCAGCATCACCCAGGCACTGAACTCCTCTTCATATCCCACCAAAGAAAAATCCGCATGCACAAAACGGAAACCATAAAGCTCCATCCGTTTCCCCGTACGAAGGATTGTCGCCACATCCCCGTTGGCTATAAAATCAAGATGTTCATAATCTTTTCCCCAGAAATAATTGTTTTTGACAATCATCACCTTATCCCCGCTACAAAAATCATCCTCCCGGTAGAGCACCATCCGCCGGATGCCTTCATTGTATCGATTGGCCCGCTTATTGGAGCGGCACACAATCATCGTTTCATCCACACCGAACTTCCCGTAACACGTCTCTATTTCTTCCAGTAACTCGCCGCCTCCTATCCTGTATACATCGGGAAACACCCCTACACACAATTTTAAATCCGCCCTTCCTGTCCCTATCAGACTTCTTATCACCGTCGCATTACAGAGAATCCCCGACTCCTCCGCCTGCCGCATAACATCCGTCAGATGCGCTTCATATACTTCCAAACTATACAGCATACGCAAAATCTGCGGTTCCAATGCCGGGCTCATTTCCAAGCCCACCGGGGGTAACTGAGCCTCATCTCCAATCAATACCAACCGGTTGTTCCTGCCGTTATAAACATATTCCACCAAGTCATCCAACAAATGTCCGCTTCCGAAATTACTCTCTTCCATCGTATTGGAAATCATGGAAGCCTCGTCCACAAAGAAAAGCGTATTCGCCCCCGGATTAAATCCCAGATTAAAATCCCCTTCCCCTTCTGTCGCCGCTTTCTGCCGATAAATTTTTTTATGAATGGTAAAAGCCGGCTGGCCGGCATAAGTGGAAAAAACTTTGGCAGCCCGCCCGGTCGGAGCCAGCAACACCACTTTATATTCCATTTTCACCAACACATTCACAATGGCCGCAACAAACGACGTCTTTCCCGTCCCGGCATACCCTTTCAATACAAACATTCCCTCTTCCCTCTGCTTCAAAAAAAAGTCGGCAAAACATGACATAGCCTGCTTCTGGGTCGGAGAAAACGAAAACCCCAGGCAAGTTTGCACCATATCTTCAAAATGTTTCTGTATCATGGAGAAATTTATAACGGAAAATGGTCTTTATTTATTTTTTTTCCTAAATTTGCGAGCAGGAATTATTTCCGGCAATTGCGTTTCCATCGTTTGAAACGGGGATGTAAAGATACAATTAATATGTTAGAGCCCAAAAAGGCTTGATATAATGTAATTAAATTCAAATAATTAAAATATGAAAAAGCTTATTATTCAGATTGTATTAGCAGCAGTGATCGTATTTCTGGGTTATCAGTGCTATGAAAGTATCATGGTGCCCCAGCGTTTTGAAACCATCAAAAAACAAAGATACGACAGAATTATCCAGAGACTGAAAGATATTCGTACTGCCCAGGATGCCTACAGAGCAGAAAAAGGGAAATACACTGCCAGCTTTGATACATTGATCAATTTTATAAAATACGATTCTGTCAAAATCATCCGTTCCATCGGACAGTTGACCGACGAACAGGTTGAAGCAGGAATGACGGAAGCCGAAGCTGTAAAGAAAGGATTCATTATCCGCGAAGTAATTAAAGTAAATGCTTTGGAAAATATTTTCGGAAAAGACTATCCTATCGACAATCTGAGATACGTTCCTTTCACCAATAAAAAATACGAATTCAAAATGGGAACGAACCTTATCAAAACCGATTCCGGTATTGAAGTTCCTGTATTCGAAGCCCGGATTTCCAACACGGAAATCTTTGAAAACCTGGATCCGATCTATCATGAAAGTATCTTGCAGGAAAATGGCGAAAGACTTCGTCTGAACAAATATCCCGGATTGAAAGTGGGAGATTTGAATGAAGCCAACAACAACGTAGGTAACTGGGAATAAAAAACATTGCATGCAAAATATCTATTATTTAGATACCAATTTCAGCAAAGAGAATTCTATTCAATATACCTTGTCCATCCGTTATTCAACGGATGGACTTTCGTTTTGTCTGCATGACAACAATAGGTTGATTGCCTTTTCCCACCAGCCTTACTGTCTGGACTCCCAAGACGAAGTCATTGCCAGAGTGAAGAAAACCATCACGGAAGATGAAATCTTGAAACTGAAATACAAAAAAGTTTATATCTCTCCCTGTAAAAAAGACAAAATCCTCATTCCGGCACATATTTTCAATAAAAACTACCTGTCGGATACATTCCGCGTATGCCTACCGACAGAAAAAAACGACATCCTGCTATATAGGAAAATCAGAATAATGGAAGCCTATCTGACAGAAGCGCTTCCTCGAAACTTCATCACTTTTCTGACCAGTCGTTATCAATCCCTGTGTATTGTCAACAACGCCTATCCTTTCCTTATCAACTCGCTGAATTCAGCATTACTCAACACCCACCACCTTTTCGTGGACATACAGGACCGTTATTTTGACATACTCATCACTCAGAGCAACGAAGTGAAACTATTCAATTCATTTATTTATAACTCCGTACCGGACATCATTTATTATATTTTACGTTGTCTGAAAGATTGCCAGGCAGACCTCACAAACCTGCAATCCGTATTTTCAGGTACATTGGTGGACGATCCGAAATTTTACCAGCTTATCAGCAATTATATCCCAAACATTTCGATCTTAACCGACAACACGTTGAATCTACTTCTCAATAACGACGAATTGAACAGTTCCCGCTTTATTCACTTGTTAAGCCTACACAAATGCGAATAATCAGTGGTTCCCACCGGGGGCGGCAAATCTTCCCTGATAAAAATTTCACGGCACGCCCCACAACCGACTTTGCCAAGGAAAACATCTTCAATGTACTGAACAATTATGTAGATATCGAAGATGCTACCGTTTTGGATTTATTTTCCGGTACAGGAAGCATCAGCTACGAGTTTGCATCCCGTGGAGCTAAAGAGATTATTGCCATTGAACTGAATTACAATCATTACAGTTTCATCAAAAGGACTGCCGGGGAAATCGGCTTCAAAAACATCAAAATCTTCAAAACCGATGTTTTTATCGCCTGCCAGAAACTCAAAGGACGCAAATTCGACATCATCTTTGCCGACCCACCCTATCAACTGAAAAACATTTCGGAAGTTCCACAAGCCATTTTCAATAACGACTTATTGGAAGACGACGGAATTGCCATCATCGAACATCCCGCCTCCGTCGATTACAGCCATCTCCCCTATTTTTTCGACCATCGGGAATACGGAAGTGTAAACTTTTCACTGTTTAGAAAAATATAGGCAAGTCTGTTTTTTATAGCTAACCTTTTTACAACAAAAAAGGGGCTGTCAAAACAGCCCCTTCTCTTTATGTTGCATTTGCTATTCTTCGTCGTAAAGGATACTGCAAGAGCAAACCAAGTTGCGGTCACCATAACCGTCATCCACTCTGCCTACCTGAGGCCAAAATTTGTTTTCTGCCACCCAATCCAAAGGATAAGCGGCTTTGCTCCGCGGATAAGCGTGTGTCCATTCGTCGGCCGTCAGTACTCGGTGAGTATGGGGTGCATTTTTCAATACATTATCAGTCTTATCGGCTTTCCCTTCTCCGATTTCCACAATCTCATCCCGAATCGTCTTCAAGGCTGCGATGAAACGGTCTAACTCCTCTTTCGGTTCACTTTCTGTCGGTTCTACCATCAATGTCCCATGCACGGGGAAAGAAAGCGTGGGAGCATGGAAACCAAAATCCATCAAACGCTTGGCAATATCCAAATCCGATATGCCGAACTGTTTGTTAAACTCGGTACAATCCCAAATCATTTCGTGTCCGACACGCCCTTTGGCTCCTTTATATAATATCTTGAAGCCCAATTTTTCAAAAGAAGAAGCCAGATAGTTTGCATTCAAAATGGCCATTTCCGTCACTTTCTTCAATCCCTCGCCCCCTAACATCCGCAAATAACCATAGGTAATGGGAAGTAGACTGGCAAATCCGAAAGGAGAAGCAGCCACAGCATGAATACCCTTTTCACCGCCCGTCTTCACTACAGAATGAGAAGGCAGGAATGGCACCAAATGAGGAGCAGCACAAATGGGACCAACACCCGGACCGCCACCGCCGTGAGGCATGGCAAATGTCTTATGCAAGTTCAAATGGCATATATCCGCTCCGATGGTTCCCGGACTGGTCAGTCCGCACTGCCCGTTCATATTGGCTCCGTCCATAAACAACTGTCCGCCGTTTTCGTGAACAATCGCCGCCAATTCTTTTATCGATTCCTCAAAAATACCGTGGGTGGAAGGATAGGTAATCATAGCTCCCGCCAGGTTGTCTTTATTTTCCGTCGCTTTCTTTCTGAAATCCTCCACATCAATATTTCCTTCCGGAGTAGAAGCCACGACTAAAATAGTGAACCCTGCCATAGCACTGGAAGCAGGATTGGTTCCGTGAGCGGAAGCCGGTATCAACATGATATTGCGGTGCCCTTCTCCTCTTGACAAATGATATTGCCGTATCACCATCAAAGAGGCGTATTCTCCTGCTGCTCCGGAATTGGGTTGCAGACTGCATCCGGCAAATCCCGTCACCTTGGCTAACATATCCTGGGTTTCCTGTATCATCTGCCGATAACCTTCCGCCTGCGATTCGGGTACAAAGGGATGAATACCGCCAAATTCCGGCCAAGACAACGGCAACATTTCCACAGCAGCATTCAGTTTCATTGTGCAGGAGCCCAAAGAAATCATAGAAGTTGCCAAAGAAATATCCCGTCTCTCCAGATTCTTCATATAACGCATCAGAGCTGTTTCCGAATGGTAGAGATTAAATACGGGTTCATCCAGGAAATCATCGTCCCTCAACATCGCCGGCTCCAATACCGTACGGTCATCTATGAATTCCGCTTTCTCTGCCTTCTTGCCGGCAGCTTCAGCAAAAATCCGAATAATCGTATTGATTTCCTCTTCGTTTATTTTCTCATCCGTAGACAAACCGACAGCCCCGCTGCAACAACAATCACAATAATGCAGGTTAATCTTATTCTCCAATGCCTTGTCCCGTATCACTTCCATCGTCACTCCTTGAGGCAGTCCGAAACGAAGGGTATCGAAAAACTTATCCACTTTCAATACATAACCGTATTTCTGTATCTCCTCAGCCAGAACCACTGCTGCCGAATGGATGTGTCGGGCGATTCTCTCCAACCCTTCCCTTCCGTGGTAAATGGCATAAAATCCGGCCATCGTAGCATTCAACGCCGTTGCCGTACAGATATTGGACGAGGCCTTTTCCCGTTTGATATGCTGCTCTCGGGTCTGCAATGCCAAACGCAACGCTTTCCGTCCCTGGGCATCCACCGTCACGCCGATGATACGGCCGGGAATATTCCGCTTATACTCTTCACGGGTAGACATATAAGCTGCACTGGGTCCGCCATACCCCATCGGAATACCAAACCGCTGAGTGGAACCCACCACAATATCCGCCCCCCATTCTCCCGGAGGTGTCAACAATATTAAACTCATCAAATCGGCAGCCACCGCCAGCAACGCACCATGCGCATGCACCTTTTCGGCAAAAGACCGGTAATCGCGGACTTGTCCGTGAGAAGCCGGATATTGCACCAAAGCACCGAAAACTTCGGGAGTAAATTCAAAGGTATCGTAATCCCCATACACCAATTCTATTCCGAAAGGAGCCGAACGGGTAATCAACACATCGCGGGTCTGGGGAAAAATTTTATTGTCGACAAAAAGTTTATTGGCTCCCGCCTTCTTCATCTCCTTGTTACGCAAGGCAAACATCATCTGCATAGCTTCCGCTGCCGCAGTGGCCTCATCCAGCAAAGAGCAATTGGTGATTTCCATTCCCGTCAGTTCCAGAATCACCGTCTGGAAATTCAGCAAAGCCTCCAGGCGTCCCTGAGACACTTCCGCCTGATAAGGAGTATAAGAAGTATACCAACCCGGATTTTCCAGAATATTCCGAATAATTACCGCCGGAGAAATCGTATCGTAATAGCCTTGTCCGATAAACGAACGGTATAACTTATTCTTTGAGGCTATTTCCCGAATCTTATTTAAAAATTCCGCTTCGGTCAGAGGGGCCGGCAAATCCGGTACATTTTTCAGACGGATGGATTCCGGAACGGTCTGCTGAATCAGTTCATCCACGGAATTAACGCCGATCACTTTCAACATCTTTGTGATGTCTTCCGGGCGAGGCCCGACATGTCTTCCTAAAAATTGTTCTTTAGCCATGATTGTATTTTAAATAGGATTTACAAACGTTTTCAAAACACGTAAAATTAAAGATTTATTTGGACATTCGTATCAAAAACGGGAAAGAATAAAAAAAGCAGTTGAAAAATCAACTGCTTTTTTTCAGGGTGGAAGATCGGGTTCGAACCGACGACCTTCGGAACCACAATCCGACGCTCTAACCAACTGAGCTACATCCACCATTTTGCTTTTGCGCTGGCAAAGATAAGTATAAAATCCGGTTTTGCAATTTTTTCTTTTTTATTTTTTCCAAAAACCGTTTTTTATTTGACTATCAGCCGTCCTTCTTCGAGTTCCTTTGCCGCATATTCCAATTCGGCATACCACTCTTCCCCGTAACGCTGAATCAACGCCTCTTTCAAAAAACGGTAAAGCGGCATATTTTGTTCATATCCTTTCACTCGCGCACAGCTACAAATCTTCCATTTGTGATAATTCAAAGCCTCAAAAGCCGGGTAACGGGTGGCACGGATGGGATACAAATGACAGGAAGCGGGTTTGCGAAAAGAAGAATTTTTTTCATTCCACGCCTTCTCTATGGCACACCAACAGCATCCCTTTTCATCAATGGCATAGGCACACTCGCGGTTATCAACCAACGGTGTTACCCATTCTCCCTCACAATCCTTTACGGCAAATCCCTGGCTTTCCACTGCTTCCCTTCCTCTCTCCGTCATATAAGGTTTTATATGCGCGTAATTCTCCTCAATCTGCCGGATTTCCCCTTCTTCCAGGGGGGCGCCATAATCCCCCTCTATACAGCATATCCCTTTGCACACTGCCAAGTCACAGGAAAATTTCTTTTCAAAAATATCCCAACTGACAATGACATCCCCGATTTGTAGCATTATCCTATCAAACTTTTACCGGTCATTTCCGCAGGCTGCGCCACGCCCATAATCTGCAAAATAGTCGGAGCGACATCCGCCAAAACACCTTCGTGCATGCTCTTTCCCTGTTCCTCTGTCACCCAGATGCAAGGCACCGGATTCAACGAATGGGCCGTATTGGGCGTACCGTCCGCATTCACGGCATTATCCGCATTCCCGTGGTCTGCAATAATCAACACATCATAACCGTTATTGCGGGCAGCGGTAACTACTTTTTTCACACAGGCATCAACAGTAGCGACCGCTTTCTGAATAGCCTCATACACCCCGGTGTGTCCCACCATATCCCCGTTGGCAAAATTCAGACAAACAAAATCGGCAGACTTCTGATTCAACTGCTCCACCAATTTATCAGCCACTTCGGGAGCGGACATTTCGGGTTGCAAATCGTAAGTCGCCACTTTGGGAGAAGGCACCAGAATCCGGTTCTCCCCTTCGAACTGCGCTTCCCGGCCTCCGTTAAAGAAGAAAGTCACATGGGCATATTTTTCAGTTTCGGCAATACGCAACTGTTTCAATCCGGCACGGCTGACAACCTCGCCCAACGTATTTTCCACATTCTCCTTGTCAAACAGGATATGCAATCCAGTAAAAGTTGCATCATACGGTGTCATACAACAATAATACAACGGCATCGTCTTCATCTGCTGTTCCGGAATATCGCGCTGGGTCAAAGCGATAGTCAATTCCTTCGCCCGGTCATTCCGGTAATTGAAGAAAATCACCACATCTCCCGGCTGCAACAATCCCACCGGCCGGCCGTCACTGGTCACATGTACAATCGGTTTGATAAACTCATCGGTAATCCCTTCCTCATAAGATTTCTTTATCGCCGCTTCCACATGCTGCGTCTCGAAGCCTGTACCGTAAACCAACATATCGTATGCTTCCTTCACCCGTTCCCAACGATTATCCCTGTCCATAGCATAATAACGTCCTACGACAGAAGCAATACGTCCGGCCGAATGCGCCATGTGTTCCTTCAATTCCTTGATGAAACCCAAACCGCTCCGGGGGTCGGTGTCCCGACCGTCCATAAAACAGTGGACGAACGTCTTTTCGATATTGTACTCTTTGGATATATCACACAATTTTTTCAGATGCTCCAGCGAACTATGCACGCCTCCGTCGGAAACCAATCCCATAAAATGCACCTGCTTATTCTGTTCGCAGGCATAGGTGAAAGCCTTCACAATTTCAGGATTCTGCAAAATCGTATTTTCACGACACGCCTTATTTATCCGCACCAAATCCTGCAACACGACACGGCCAGCACCTATATTCAAATGTCCCACTTCGGAATTTCCCATCTGCCCGTCAGGCAAACCCACATTTTCCCCGCTCGTGTACAACTGCGTATGCGGATAAATCTTTGTCAATCCATCAATAAAAGGTGTCGGAGTACAGAAAATAGCATCGGTTTTATCATGCTTGCCAATCCCCCAACCGTCCAGAATCATCAATAATGTCCTTTTCATATCTTTTCATTTAGTTCATATTCTTTATTAAAACTCCCAAAGTTAAATTTTTCTCCCGACTTCGCAAAAGCAACCCGAAGGAAAGCCCGCCTTTTCAAAAGAAAAGAAAAAAATTATCGAAAAACGATAAAATTATATCGTTTTTATTGCACATCTCTTGAACAAGCCCTATATTTGCATATCGAAAAACGATAATTTTTTATTGAGATGCAACACAAATCAAAAATCTTATTACGCCTGAATATCCTTTACGGCATCTTTCTGATACTCCTTTTCGTTTCCATCGGGAGCCTATTTTTCAGCGGGGACTTTCAAGCCGGACTGCAAGAAGGCCTCCGGCAAAGCATGGAAGCCAACTTGCCGGACAATGCCAAAACGGATATGTATCCGGAAATCGCACTGGAAAGAATACCGGGAAAATACGAGACACCGGTCACATGCCCGACGGACACCAACATCTCCATTTCCGTCCGCGCCACGAAAATCGACGCAATTATCAAAGGCAACCACTCCCCGTCACGGTCAGCAATTACAAGTTTAGCCCTCACGCTGAGCGCATTCTGTTACGTAATCATTGTGGTCATCCTCTCCTTGATTCTCCATTCCCTGCGCAAAAGCATCAAACGGGGCAATGTGTTTAACCGGGACAACATCAAATTGATTCGCGCCATCGCTATACTCATTATTCTTTCCTCCCTGTTAAGCAGCCTGGGAAGTTATCTGGGAACCCGACAAATCATCCAACTGTTTGCCGGCACGGACTGGCACCCCGTATGGAACGGCATGGATTACAAAGAAATTATCTTAGGGCTGGTAATCCTGGTTATCGGAGAAATATTTGCTGTCGGCTACGATTTAAGTGAAGAACAAAAATTAACGATATAATATGGCTATTGTAGTAAACATCGACGTCATGATGGCAAAGCGCAAAATGTCCCTGAACGAACTGGCGGTGAAAGTAGACATCACGCCTGCCAACCTCTCCATCCTCAAAACAGGGAAAGCCAAGGCCATCCGTTTCTCTACACTGGAAGCCGTATGCCGGGTACTGGACTGCCAGCCGGGAGACATTCTGGAATATACACCGGAAGAAGCACCCCAAGACAAAAATTAAAAACAAGTTTCATATCATTTTATAACACTTAACTTTCGATTTATGAAAAAATTAGTACTCATTCTTGCTTTCTGCCTGCCATTTCTGGCACAGGCAAATTCGGGGAAAATCGATTTTGTAGAATACAAGCTGGACAACGGCCTGCACGTCATTCTGCAAGAAGACCACACCACCCCCAACATCGTGGTATCCGTCATGTATCACGTCGGTTCGAAAAACGAAAACCCGGAACTGACCGGATTCGCCCACTTCTTCGAACACCTGATGTTTGAAGGAACCAAAAACATCAAACGGCATGAATTTGACAAATACGTCACCCGCGTGGGCGGCAACCTGAATGCCAACACTTTCTTCGACCGCACCTACTATTACGAACTCCTCCCGTCAAACGAACTGGCGCTGGGACTATGGTTGGAATCGGAACGCATGCTGCACCCCACCATCGAATCCATCGGCATCAAGACCCAAAAAGATGTCGTTTGCCAGGAAATGGGACAAACCCGGGACAACCGCCCCTATGGACGTTTGCTGACAGAAACATTGAAAAAAGCCTATACCCAACATCCTTACAAACACGACGTGCTGGGTTCGGAAGAACACATCCGCAACGCTTCGGACCAGGACTTCATCGACTTCCACAACACATTCTACGTGCCGAACAATGCCGTACTGACCATTGTCGGTGATTTCAACATCGACGAAGCCAAGAAATTAGTCCGCGACTACTTCAACGACATCCCGGCCGGCGAAGCGGTAGTCCAGCCAACGATACGGGAACCGGAACAAAAAGCGGAAGTACGCGACACCGCCTACGACAACATCCAGATGCCCGCCCTTATCATGGCTTACCACATTCCCGGCATGACCTCCGACGATTTTTACACGGTCTCCATGCTGAACACCCTATTAGCCCAAGGCCAAAGCTCCCGTTTATACTCCACCATTGTCAACGACAAGCAAATGGCGATGGAACTGGCAGCCATGCCGCTCCCGCTGGAGCACCCCGGCCTATCCATCATCTTAGCCCTGCCGAACATGAACATCCAGCTCAACGACCTGGAACACGAAATCGACAAAGAAGTGGAACGCCTGCAGAACGAACCCGTTTCAGACCGCGAATTCCAGAAACTACAAAACCAGATTGAAAACCAGCTGGTCAGCTCCAATGCCACCATTGAAGCCCGGGCCATGAATCTGGCCTCCGCCTACACCTATTATAAAAACACGAATCAGGTAAACGAAGAGCTCGCCAAATACAGGTCCATCACGAAAGCCGACCTGCAAAACGCGGCTAAAAAATACTTTGCCAAAGAAAACAGAGTAGTGTTATACTACTTGCCCAAACAGAAATAAGGAAAAACATTCCGTAATAAACAGTAAAATTCAAAACCAATGAAAAAATATTATCTTCTTCTATTAGCGTTGTGTCTTACGACAATCGCTTTTGCACAGATCGACAGGAGCAAAGCTCCCGCCTCAGGTACCGCCCCCAAAGTCAGCATCGGGGAATACGAAAGTTTCACGCTGAAAAACGGACTGAAAGTCCTGGTCGTCGAAAACAACAAAATCCCCCAACTGAACATCAGCCTGAACATCGTCAGGGATCCACTTTTGGAAGGGGAAAAATCCAGCTACACCCAAATTGCCGGTGAATTGTGGGGCAAAGCCACGGAAAAACGCAATGCCAAACAACTCAGCGAAGAAACCGACTTCATCGGAGCCCACCTGCGTACCTCCTCGACCTACGTAGGTGTCAGCGGGCTTTCCAAATTCAAAAACCAACTGATGGAAATCCTGTCGGATGTAGCCCTTCATCCTTCCTTCCCCCAGGAAGAATTTGACAAAATCATCCTGCAGACCAAATCCGGACTGCACACCAGCCAGTCCGACCCGGCCAGCATCATGAACAACATCAAAAGCGTCACCCTCTTCGGCTCACAACACCCCTACGGAGACGTCATCACGGAAACCACCGTCGACAACATCACGGTAGACGACTGCAAGAACTATTACCGCACTTACGTCCACCCCAACAACGCCATCCTGGTCATTGTCGGAGACATCACCCTGCCGGAAGCCAAAACACTTGCCGAAAAATATTTAGGCAAGTGGAAAACAGGGAAAACACCCAAACACGAATATACCGTTCCCGCCCAGCCCCAGGGAAGAAAAGTCGTATTCTCAAACAAAGATGCAGCCCCGCAGGCCAGCATCCAGGTGACCTACCCCATCGACTACCATATCGGCATGCCCGACCAACTGGCACTCAACATCGCCAACCAAATCCTCGGTGGCGGCGACTTCCAGGCCAAACTGCTGAAAAACCTGCGGGAAGACAAAGGATACACCTACGGTTCCTACTCCCGGGTAAACGCGGACCCGCTGCCCCAGGCCGGGACATTCAACGCATTTGCGGAAGTTAAAACCAATACCGCCGACAGCGCCGTCACGGAAATTCTCAAAGAAATGCAAAACATGGTCAATGCCGAATTCAGTGACGAAGACATACAGCGTGTAAAGAAAACCTGGGCGGGCCAATTCTCCCGGAGCCTCGAAGACCCCGCCACCATCGCCCAGTTTGCCTACGCCATCGAACGCTACAAACTACCTAAAGACTATTACTCCACCTTCCTGCAACGGCTGGAAAACGTGAGTAGGGACGAAATCATCGCCGCCGCCCGGAAATACTTCCATCCGGAAAACGCCTACATCTTAGTCGTGACCGACAGAAGTATGAAACCGCAATTGACCCGCTTGGCCACCGACGGCAAAGTGACCGAACTCGACCACTACGGCCAGCCCGTTGCGGAAAGCGCCAAAGTCGCCACCGATGCGACTCCCGAAAAAATCATCCGGAATTATCTGAAAGCCATCGGCGGTGTGGAAAAACTGAAAAGCATCCGGGACATGACGGTCAAATCCACCATGAACATGCAGGGCATGACCATCGAAAACTCCTACAAATACCTAATCATCCCGGGCAAACCGATGTTCATGCTGGAAGTCTCCCTTGCCGGAAACGTTATGCAGAAAATGGTGTTCGACGGAGAGAAAGCCACCATCGCCGCCGGCGGAGCCACCCAGACCATTGAAGGGGAAAAAGCCGCCCAGATGAAAGAACAGGCCTATCCGATACTGGAACTGGAATTTGAAAACTTAGGCATCACCCCCACCCTGGAAGGCATCGAGAAAGTCAACGGCCGCGACGCCTACAAACTCAAAATCGTCATGGGCGACGCCATCACCTACTCCTTCTACGACGTCGAAAACGGCTTGAAAGTCAAATCCGTCGGGACACAGGGAGGCGTGACGCAAGAGGTAACATTTGAAGACTACCAACCGACCCCCTTCGGCTTAGTCTATCCCTACCTCTCCAAAACCTCCATGCAGGGGATGCCCATCGAAATCAAAGTATCCGACATCCAAATCAACACCGGCCTGCAAGCCGATGACCTGAAATAAAAATACCAGATAACAGAAACAACAGAGGGTGCCCGCAGGCACCCTCTTTCATTCTTCAGGAAAAAACATCACTCCACCACCCAACGCTCAATATTCCGTGTTTCCGACGAAAAGTTCACGCCAATTTTAAATATCCGGCGGCTATCCACATCAAAGGGACGGGCATACTGTTTGTCGTGTATTTGCTGCAACGCTTCCTCCGCCGTCCCATCCAACTTGAATTCCATGACGTAAACGTATTTATCCGTCTGTAAAACCAAATCGATGCGGCCATTGCTCGTGTGGTATTCCGCCTTCACGTAAAAGCCCATTAATTTCGTGACAATGAAAAGAACGTTTTGATAGTGTACTTCCTGGTCGCGTTTTATCTGTTCGTAAGAAGTGTCCGCCAAAAGGCTTTGTAAACGGCCCAAGAAAGCATCAACATTGCCTGTCTCTATTTCCCTGACAAATTTCTGTATCGCAAAACCCGTCTCCGGGGCAGTGAGGTTTGTATAGAAAGGCAAAAGGAAGTTCACAAACCCCTCTTCTACTTCCCGGTTCGGAAAACCGAGGGTATATATACCAAAACGTTCATCATATTCTTTTATCGTGAGGTAACCGCTCTGATAGATTACCGGGACAGGATTGGTAGAAGTCGAGTCTATGCTGTTCAGTATATCGGCAGTCGTCTGTACCTGTGACAAATGATCCAGATTGTAATGATGCAATTTCAACAACTCCACCAGATACGTCGGCGTGCCCGTCTCAAACCAATAGCTGCGAAAACGCCGCTGGGCAAAGGTATTGAGCAGACTAAACGGATTATATACCCCGATGCTGTCCTCACAAAAATGATACCCATTATAATTTTCCCGCAATTTGGCCAAGGTCTCGTCATACGTCATTTTGTTAGCTTCCGCCACACACTGTATTCCATCGCTAAAATCCCGCAAAAGTTCTTCTTCACTGATGCCGCAAATATCAACGTAACGGTCCCACATGGATATATCCTGCAAATTGTTAAGGTCGCTGAATACGCTTACTTTGCCGAATTTCGTTACGCCTGTCAGCATGGCAAATTTGATGTAACCGTCCCGGGATTTCAAAGCACCGTAAAAAGCTTTTAACGTATTGCGGTACGCTTCCTGTAAGTCGGGACGACCGATAGCCTGTAGCATCGGTTTGTCGTATTCGTCCACCAATATGACTACCCGCTCCCCCGTCTGCTCGCAAGCGCGCTGGATAATGCCCTGAAAGCGCAATGCCAAAGAACGTTCCGATTCCCGGCTGCCATAGAGACTTTCCCACGAGGCTAAGGCGTCGTTCAACACGTTTTCCAACGCCTCCGGCGTGTCGTATTTCTCGGTATTTAAATCCAGATGGAGTATCGGGTGTTTCGTCCACTTCATCTCCAACTTCTCAATAGCCAACCCCTCGAACAATTCCCGCTTCCCCTGCAAATAGGCTTCCAGGGTAGAGAGTAACAAACTTTTCCCGAAACGCCTCGGGCGACTTAGAAAGTAATAACGCCCCGTATTCACCAACTGGTAAACGAATGCTGTTTTATCCACATAAACATAGCCGTCTTTGCGGAGACTTTCAAAATTCTGGATGCCGATGGGGTATTTTTTCTCGCTCATAAAACAAAACCTTAACTTTGCGAAGTTACAACTAATTCGCCAACTACCGACAGAAAAGAAAAGGAAAAAAGAACGGGGGAAAATTCCCCCGTTCCATTTTTCAACCCTTCAACTACTTCCACTCTTTTAACCTTTTCAACTTCTTACGGAAGGAGCACCACGCGGAAACCGCCGTCGCAGTCCCTGCCGCTCGGATAGTCGATGCGCCGACTCGACACACGGCAGCCCGTCGCATTGCCGCCCCAACTACCACCACGCAACACGCGGGCAGAGCCCGTTTCAGGACCCGCAGGATCGGTAGACGGAGAATTGGAATAATAATCAGAACCGTACCAATCGCTGCACCATTCCCATACATTACCGCTCATGTCGTAAAGACCCAATTCATTAGGCTGCTTACTACCGACAGGATGGGTGGAACGACTGCTACTGCTACTGCTAGTGCTACTATTATACCAATACCAAGCAACATTTTCTATATCATTGCTGCCACTATATTTATATCCCTTACTTTTGTTCCCTCCGCGGGCGGCATACTCCCACTGTGCCTCCGTAGGCAAAGCATACTTCTTACCGGTCAACTGATTCAACTTGGTTAAAAAATCCTGAATGTCATTCCAACTCACCTGCTCGACAGGATAATTGTCTCCCTTCTGAAAATAACTCGGATTATACCCCATGACGGCTTTCCACACCCCTTGCGTTACCTCAAACTTACCGATATAATAATCAGAAAGAGTCACTTCATGAGCGGGCTTTTCGCTATTATACGCATCGCTACCCTGCTCCGAAGTGGCGCCCATATTAAATGTGCCACCCTCTACATAAACCATCCCCAACCAATTTTCATAAGAATCATATTGAGAAATATAAACCGTATCTGTCGACGAATTGCCAGAAAAAACAATATAACCTTCACGAATTTCAGCATCTTCATTCGCCAAAACGGTAAAACCATAAGTTTGAGAAGCAACCTCGCCCAAAGGAACTATCCAAGACTGAAATCCTGCCGGTATCGTCACCGCACACTCTATCCCGTTCTTCACCCGAACAGCGATACTATCACCATCTGGCATCACCGTGTATTTCCGCTCCGAAACAACCAAACCCCAGCCCAATTGCCGAATGGACAAAACGTCCGAAAGGCTGCTGTTACGGTCTTTAATGGTTATGGAAGCCGAACGGTCGTCACGATCCTTGTTTTCCGAAATGGAAAAATACAGCTTGTCCGTACGCACACTCCGGGTATACACCCGATTTATCCATGATGCGACGGATGTTGGAATTTGAATGTCATAATTCACGCTTGTTTTCAATTCCACAATGATATCTCCTCCTTCCACCGGCAATTCATAACTGTCTTCCGTCAGTATCAATTGATCCACAAATTCCGCCTGATATACCCAAACCGTGTCACTCAGCGAATTGCCGGAAAAAACGATATACCCTGAACGGGTCTGTTTTTTCCCATTTTCAGAAATGACAAAATCATAACTTTTCGTCGTTACCGCCCGCGATGACGGAGCGGAAGCTATCCAAGACTGAAATTCATCCGGTATCGTCACCTCGTAGGTGATGTTACTCTTCACCTCCACCGAAATAGTCCCACCTTCCTGCGGTAGCTCAAATTTATCCTTGCTCAGGACAATGGCATTCTTACACTTTTGCGTCACGCCCAACACCTGTGTCCTGTCACCCGCTTTGACAGTCAGGTTCGTATTGCGGTCTTCCAGTCCACTGTATTCATCCACTGCCACCGTCACTGTCAAATTGCCCGTGCCGCTACTGAAGTCCGTCTTACACCAGCCGCTACTATTTTCAATTGTCCAATAACCGTTACAAGAGACCGTAAACGTCTTTTCGCCGCTTATCGCCTCAAAAACGAGGTCGTTGCGCGAAAGTTCCAGCAACACATTTTTCGGAGTTTCCGGTTTCTCCGGCTCATCCTCCCCACCGTCGGAACCACTGCTGCAAGAGCTCGCCAGCAGCATGCCCCCTAAAATCAAATAAAAAAATCTTTTCATCTTGTTCTGTTTTTTAATTCAACCTTTTCAACTCTTTCACGTTTCAACTTTCCCCCCCCTCTTCTTCCGTTCCGTCTTTCTTGCTGCGCGCCTGACGGCGGGAAAGGACGTTCTGCGCTTCGCGAACCACCCGGTTGATGCGGTCGATGAGACGGCTGTAAGTGCCAGCACCCTGCACCACGGTGAGCGCATTTATCATCTCGCACAGTTTCTCGAATGCCGTTTGCACTGCCACACGTGCCGTACGGCTCTTCTCCGATGTCACTTCCGAAGCGGTGTCCGTCCGCGAAAGCATCGTCTGTTCAAACTGCGTGTTCGTCGTCTTCAACGACGTTATCCAATGCTCCGCAAACAGTTTCTTCACCAATGCCGCATTTTCCTTGAGGTCCATGTCCTGCAACAAATTGGTGATAGCAGCAGTTTCCTGTCGGTAGGGCATAGCGGGAATATTCTTGCCATACTTGTCTACCAGTGCCAACAGTACGTCCGCCGCTTGCATCTGTGCCACGTCCGGCGACGCCACATACAATTTCACATTGTTGATAAAACTGCGGAGGTAATAATCCCGGTGGGCATCCAGCCGCGCGAGTTCCGCCGTCTGCGGGTCGCGACGTTCGGGCAACAACGCCGTGTCATACTCCTGCAAGCGGGCATTGAACGTGTCGCACACCCCTTTCAAAGGTTCTTCCGTAACATTCTCCTCTTTGAGGAATGCGGCTACGTCCGCATACACTTGGAAAGCCTCCAGATTGCGCAAGGCTTTCAGATTTGTCGATGTAATCATCTGCTGTTATTTATGGGTTAAACAATATTTTCCGTCTTTTTTCAGCCGTGGAGCGTAGGCAGGTCATCACCGCGAGGAAATGGCAGCCGTGAGCCGTAGGCAACAAAAAACCGCGGGGAAATTTGTTGCCGTGAACTGTAGGCAACAAAAAACCACGAGGAAATTTGCTGCCGTGAGCTGTAGGCAACAAAAACCGCGAGGAAATTTCTTGCCGTGGGCCGTAGGCTGAAAATCCCGCGTGGTGATGACCTGCCTACACGCCACGGCTGATTTTTCCCGTCGGGAGGCAATCACTATTTCATTTTGCTTTAATAAAAACACGGATGGCTGAAATATTTATGTAAAATTCACCAGAAAAACGTCCGTTTTTTATGGTAGAGTTCCGCGAAATGTGAAAAAATTTTATCTTTTTGAATATGAACACGTTGCCACTCTCAAAAAATTGCTATTTTTGCCCAAAATATCAACCATTTAAACGGACGTTTTTTTGGTAATACATCCCCTTTAAAAACAGAGAGTTACAAAACAAAAAGGGTTGGCAATAAAATTGCCAACCCTTTGTTTCAAAACTTACCGTTTCTATAGTAACCGTTCCATCACCGTCCCCTCGCAGAAAACCATCCGTTTCAAATCAGCCCCTTTAATAAGAGCCAAGCCCGGCACCGCTTCGTCCGGTTCTTTGTAACATTCCGTCAGAAAAGGCAACAATGACTGTCCGGCTTGCCAACACCCCCGTCTTTTCAGCAAAGCGGCGGAAACAAGCATCCCGCCGTAAAACTCCAGTCCGTGAATCTCCCGCAGCTCTCCCCCGGTATCCACCACGTCCCGTATCGCTCCGTCCTCCCATACCACATACCCCTGCCGGAGCAAAGGCAATCCCGGTAAAAACACATAATTCGCCGCTATTTTCCTCATGGCGCGCCTATTTTATTTTCCTGACTGCCCGTTTCTCCTTCCCCCGCTCCCTGGGCAAACTCAATTGCAACCTGTTAATCTTGCTGGGAGCAGTATAAGGCTTAAATAACGTAATATCCCAAAGCACCGCCCGCCGGTATTTCAGCTTCTGCAAATTATCCGCATCCAGGAAACAGATTTCCAGACGGCTGTACACGGAATCGGCATACTGGCTCCACTGGTAGCGATGCTCCAGCGTATCCGCAATCAGCTTAATATCCCTTACCTTCAACGTATCTTTATCATCCGCCGAAATAAAGCAAGCGGAAATACGGTTGTTCTTTCCGGCATCCAACGTGTCGAAACGCACCATCACGTTGAACTTATAATTTCCCGGCTGAATGCTGTCCACCACATACCTATAATTGAAAGGAAACGTGTCTATCACCAACGTGTCCGGCCCCTTATAAAAATTCACCGAATCGTTTGCCCTCAGTTTCTGCAACACCCGTTCCTCCACCGTAACCCGCCGGCTCAACGTATCAATGACAACATTATAGATATCGGAAAAAAGCTGGGGTTGGGAAGCATAAAAATACATGCACGAATCGAAATCCGCCTTGGTAATGCCGTACTTTTCAAAAATGCCGTTGTAATAGGTATAATTCTTTTTCTCTTTCTCCACGGTATATCCACGGTTGATACTCAACAATCCGTCCGTCGTGTGCATGTCAATCAACAAGGCCGTAAACTGCTCCCGGTCCAACACCGCCTTTTTTGTATGGCTCCCGCATGCACAGCAAACAATCAGCACGCACCACAACCAATATCGGATTTTCATAATGGAACGATTCATAATTTTGTCCTAATTTTTTTATACAACTCCGATGAAAAAATAAAATCATTCAGATAGCGGTTATCCGTATGGGCAATCTCCTCCTTGCTGCCCTCCCACTCTTTTCTGCCTTCATGGATAAACACAATCTTCTCGCCAATCTCAAACACGGAATTCATATCGTGTGTATTGACAATCGTTGTCATATTGTACTCATGGGTAATCTCTTCTATCAGCTTATCAATGATAATAGAAGTCAACGGGTCCAGGCCCGAATTGGGTTCGTCGCAAAACAGAAACTTCGGCTGCAACACAATGGCACGGGCAATCGCCACCCGCTTTTTCATTCCCCCGCTGATTTCCGCCGGATACAAATTGTCCGCATCCTCCAACAGGTTCACCCGCCGCAAACAAAACCGCGCCCGCTCTTCTTTTTCTTTTTCCGGCAAAGAGGAAAAGAGGTTCAAAGGAAATTTCACATTCTCCAATACGCTCAAAGAATCGAACAACGCCCCTCCCTGGAATACGACTCCGATTTCTTCCCGGACTGCCTTCAAGTGGCGTGCCGACATATTCGAAATATCCCGGTCGCCGTAAAAAATATGCCCTCTCTCAATGATATGCAGGCCAATCAGCGATTTCAACAAAACCGTCTTACCGGAACCGCTTTTACCGATAATAAGGTTCACCTTCCCCGCTTCAAAAACAACATTGATGTCCGACAAAACAGTCTTGCTCTCAAACGACTTATATAATCCCTCGACTCTGATCATTACAGCATGATTTGGGTTAATATCAAATTGGCAATCAAGATGGCGATACTACTATCCACCACCGCCTTCGTCCCCGCTTTCCCGACTTCCAGTGCCCCACCCTGTACATTATATCCGTAAAAGGCGGGTATCGAAGTGAAAATAAAAGCGAAGAACAGCGATTTTATAATAGAATAGGTCACATAATAGGGATTGAACGAAAAATGAAGCCCGTAGATAAAGTCCTCGAAATTCACCACGCCGCTCAGCAGCCCGGACAACAATCCTCCGATAATGCCGATAAAAACACTGAAAACATAAAGAATCGGATTTATTATCAAGGAAGCGACAATCTTAGGCGTCACTAAATAAGATACGGAATTGACCCCCATGGTCTCCAAGGCCTCAATCTGTTCCGTAATCTTCATACTCCCGATTTCGGAAGCGATATTGCTCCCGATTTTACCGGCCAGAATCAGACTGACAATCGTCGAGGAGAACTCCAGCAACAGCGTTTCGCGCGTCAGATAGCCGATCAGATAACGGGGCAAAAGCGGACTCGCCATATTGTAGGCCGTCTGCAACGTCAGCACCGCCCCGATAAAGAAAGAAATAATAACCACCAAAGCTATTGAATTGAGACCTAATTTCTCAAACTCCACCACCAACTCCTTCACATATACACTGCCTTTCTCCGGACGGGAAAAAGCCTTTCTCAGAAACAACAAATAAGAACCGAACTTATATAGAAATTTCATCGGATTTCAAATTACAACAAATCAACGTATTGAACAGATAAAAAGATTCGGTTTACCGGCTCCGGAGCCTTCCGAAATTTAAGGTAAAAGTATAAATTATTCCCGGAATTTTAGTAAATTCGGCAACAATTAGAACAACCCCGAAAATCAAACCAACCATGACAACATCTCCCACCCCACTACCCGCAGACTCTTATTGCGTAATCATGGCCGGAGGAATCGGCAATCGTTTCTGGCCCGTCAGCAATGCCCAATGCCCGAAACAATTTTCAGACATCCTGCATACGGGAAAAAGTTTCATCCGCCAGACATACGAAAGAATAAGCCGGATTTTCCCGGACGAACGCATCTTCGTTATTACCGGGGCAGAATATGAAGACATTACACACCGGCAAATTCCGGAACTCCCTTGCGGTAATATATTAAAAGAACCCATCCGGCGGAACACCGCCACCTGCATTATGTATGCGGCCGAAAAAATAACAAAAATCTCCGAAACGGCCACCATGGTAGTCATCCCCTCCGACCACTTCATTACCAACGACAATGCGTATCTGGAAGATCTCCTCGACGGCATTGAATTTGTCAGAAGAAACGGAGGATTGCTGACCTTCGGCATCACCCCCTCCCGCATCGAGACCCAATACGGCTACATACAAGTCCGAGCGGCAGAAGCAGGCAAAAAGATTGCAGCCGTCAAAACTTTTACCGAAAAACCGGACTACGAACTGGCGCAAAAGTTTTATGAATCGGGCGACTTCCTATGGAACGCCGGTATCTTTATCTGGCAAGTGAAAGACATTATTCTCGAAACCCGAAAACACCTCTACGACCTATATAGCCTCTTTGAAAACAATACCTCCCTCAATACCCCCGAAGAAGAAGAATTCATCAACACAATTTACGGCCAATGCCCCAATGTGTCGATAGACGTCGGCATCCTGGAAAAATCAAACCAAGTCTACGTACTGCAAGGCAACTTCGGTTGGTCGGACGTAGGCACCTGGCATGCATTCCAGACTTTATGCAAACAGGATGAAAACAACAATACAAGCAATTCTTCCCAGGTTATTTTTCACAATTCCCGGGACTGTATCATCAATATTCCCGAAGAAAAAATAGCCATTATCTATGGTGTAAACGACCTCATTATTGCGGAGAAAGACAATTATCTGATGATATGCCACCGCAAGGAAGAAGAAGAAATCCGGAATTTTGAAAAACAACTCAAATTCAGAAAATAATTCCGCTCTTCAAGAACACAAAAAAGAGCTGTCGTAAAGGCAGCTCTCTTTTTTATACCATACTTTCTCTGTTAATACTCCCAAAAATCCTGTTCCTGATTAAAAATATCGTTCTTGATACGATCCGATTCCAGAATAGCGTCCATACCTACGGCATAACTATTGATAGAACGGTTGTCATACACATTGGATTCCTGATAAATTCTGGAATTGAAATAACGTTTCAGGAAAATATCATCCACCGTCAAGCGGCCTGCATCATTCTGGTAATTGAACACTTTCTGTTTGGCAAACAAATCACGGAATTCACCATAATCAATCCAGAACAATCTTTTCTTCATTATCCCTTCATATCCGTCATCGCGCGTATATTCCCTCACCGGACACAAAGCAATCACCCTTGTCTCCAAACGGGACGTCCTCTTGTTAAAGAACCACAATTCTTTTACCAGCAGACGTTTCACCTCGTCCGTATTGATTTCCGCTGCCACAACGACAGTCTCCCGCTCGCCGGTTTCATTATTCAAACGCGTCATGGTATCTCCTCGGGCATCAAAACGGGATTTGATTTCCTCCATGGTAATCGGCGTCTGCAACTCATCATCGTCGTAAGCGGTTTTATAAGATTTTTCGATACCCTGCATCATCACGTCAATCAGAGACATTCTTCCGTCAATAGGTTTCGTCGGATAATACAACGGCAAATTCATCTTTTCCCTCAAAATCACTTCCCGCCACAAGGTCTTGGCCCATACAATATCAGAAGGATCCACCGGCGGCAAGACAATAGGACGTTTGGCCGCATCATCCGAACTCCGGACTACACTCTCATAAAAAGCTTTGGAATTTTGCGCCCCCGCATGCAAGGCGGCGAAAACAAGCACTGTTACAACCAAAATCAATTTATTTATCATATGCTTCTCTGTTAGTCAATTTTAAATGAGATAGGAGTCAATTTCCGAACCGTTCCGTCCGGACCTTGCACCATAACCTGATCGATAATCAATATCTGATGACGTTTCAAATTCTTTATCAACTTAATCTGCTCCGGCGTAAAAGCAGCTCCGTTGGTTCTCATATCCTGGGTATAGCCATCCACCACCGTATAAAGGTTGAAACTCTGTACCTTGAATTTCATATCGAAATCGAATTTCTCCAATTCCACTTCCACGCCTCCGGCTGCCACCAACAGGTTCTTCTTAATCGTACCGCCCCGTTCTCCAGCTACCTTCACTACCGGGTCCGGCACTTCTTTCACCCGGAACTCCTGGGTCTGCAACTTCCTGCGCTGTCCGTTTATCTTCGCATATACGGAAATTTCACACTTCTTTCCGGCAACTTTCGGACGAACGATATATCCACCATCCTTCTTCAGCAATTCCCCATTGGTAATTTCCGGTTCTATCATATCCGGCGGCAATCCCGGAGCAGCCAAAGAAACCGGATTGTCCACACCCAAATAAAACACATTCATCTTCGTCGGAGAAATCACAACTGCCGGATCAGCCACTTCGTAATTCATCTCAAACGATTTGGGCAATGTTGCTCCGGATGGTGTAATATAATTAATTACTCCTTTCACTTTATGAATACCCACTTTCGTCGCAGCTTCCTTATAAATACCGAAATCTCCTTCATATCCGATCCTCCTTCCATTGACAAGAATTTCCGGTCTCTGGGTCGTATCCATCGCCGCCAACATCACTTTCGCCTTAAATTCCTCTCCCGTCAATACATACCTGGCTTGAGGAATAACCAAAGCCTCCAGTTTATTAAATTTGAACGACTCCGAATCCATGAAAGCAAACAAATAGTTGATGGTTTCACGTTCCGCCGTTAAAACTATCGACTGATACAACGTCAACATCGTAACCACACCGACCAAAGGTATACTTTCGAACTTGTATGACTCCCACACCTGAAGATTACTTCCGAGATTCTGAGGTACATCCGTTCTCAGATTAGTGGAAATAGAAGCGCGAAGTACGGAATCTTTTTTTTCAATAAATCCCAACAACAATTCCCGGTAACTATCCAACTTCATTTTCAGCTCCCGCCCGGCCTTTTCGGTTAACATCACCTGTCCCCCGATATCCAAGTTATCCTTCGCTTTTATATCCATCACATTCCCTTCCGGGCCATCAGCCAACTTCACCATTCTCTCCTTCAGCTGTTCGATATAATCCACCAATTCGCTGGCATCCTTTTTAATTTTCAATGTCTTCTCCCGGGTTGCAGCGACTTTGGTTGCATTGAGATTATAAGCCATCTCAATTTCATTATATACATCCGCATTCTTCTTCTTATAATTTTCAATTGTCGATGACAATCCCTCCTGCACCTTCGTAAAGGCATTCAATACATCCGCCGACACATTCAGCGCCAACATCGCTGTCAGCACCAAATACATCATACCGATCATTTTCTGCCTCGGGGTCTCCGGACAATTCTTTGCACCCATCTGCTACTCCGCTTTAATTGTTATTAACCACACTTAGCATATTTCCGTACACGGAATTCAATGAAGCTACATTATTAGCCAATTGCTGCGATTCCTGTTTAAACAATTTGGCATTATCCACGCTCAAAGAAACATGTTCCAACATCTCACTCATATCTCCCTGCATGCTCCTGAATGATTCCAGACAATCTTTCGTCTCGTTAATCTGCAATTCATACAAAGCGTTCAGAGCACTGATATTCTTATTCACAGCCGACATTTGCTGGGTATAGCTTTCAGACTGCGACTTCACCTGTTTCATCTGTTCGTCCACAGCGTTATTCAACGCACCGAAAGTCTCGGCGGAAACACCCATATTGGCTGCCAGTTTTTCACAATTGGCTTTAATTTGATCCGTCAATCCACGGCTGGAATCCAACAGAATCTTATTAATTTCCCCACAACCGTCTGAAAAATCTTTCACCGAATTTTCCAGCATTGCACCCACTTGCTGCGTTTTCTCGCCCAATTGCCCGAACGACTCCGTAGCATCTGAAATTTTACGGGCAAACTCAGGAACATTGACAGAAACCTCTGCAAAATTATCCGCACTCACCATGATTTTATGAATGCCGTCCCGTAATTTATTTATATCCGATTCATCCAAACCCAAATCTATATTTCCGCTTACTGCCACGACATTTTCTCTCGCAGCCGGAGCGGCAACGGTTTTCTTTTCACTCTTCACACGCTGTGTTTCTTTTCCGGAATGTCCATTCGCCAGCTCCGGATAAACCCGGGCCCAGTCATAATGTTCCATCGGAGGTTCAAAAGCGGAAACAAAGAAAATCAACGCCTCTACAAGCATTCCCGCCGTTAAAATAACCCCGGCTCCCGGGAAGTGCATAATTTTAAACAAAGCACCAATAATCACGGCACTCGCTCCCCACCCATAAATGTAACCTACAGTTACTTGATAGGCCTTTGTCTTAAATAATTTTGCCATCTTTCTTCAATAAATTAAAATTCTATTCTTGTTCTCACTGTTCTAAATCCAATAAAACTTCTGGCAGAATCCTGATATTCGTAACTTCTCACCCCGTTTTGCATATAAAAGGCTATATCTTTCCAGGAACCGCCCCGAACCACTTTACGCTTAAAAATACGGTTATCCGAATTCTTAGCCAAAACCTGATAAGAAGGACTTAAGTCGTGGGTCACGGCATAAGCAGACTCTTCATACGTCTCAGCAGTCCACTCTGCCACATTTCCGGCCATATCATACAAACCGTATCCATTAGGTTCGTAATTTCCGACAGGAACGGTATAGGTACCGCCGTCCCCGATATAATTTCCACGCATCGGCTTGAAGTTTGCCACAAAACATCCTTTCCGCGTCCGGGTATAAGGACCACCCCAAGGATATTTCTGTCCGAGCAAACCGCCCCGGGCTGCATATTCCCATTCGGCCTCCGAAGGCAAACGCCAGGATTGTACCCGGGTTCCGGATACGGAATTAAACAAATCCGTTCTCCAAAAACAGAATGCCTGTGCCTGATGCCAGTTTATACCTACCACCGGATAATTGTCATATCCGACATGTGAAAAATACTCTTTCACAAAAGGTTCATTATACATATAAGTGAAATCCTTTATCCAACACAACGTGTCCGGATAAATTTGCACCTCTTTCTTCATGATGAAAGAAGAACGCCCTTTTACTTTTTCCTTTTCACCCTTCACGTTGATTACCGTTCCTCCTTTATAAGTTCCGGTTTCCGGATCATAAAAACGGTCATTGGCAGCAGCCTGGTTAAAGTCATACCAACTATATTTATAAACCAGTTTGCGAACATCCAACTCTCCTTTGGCGAGTCTGTCGTCACCTTGATATTCAAGCCCCTCCAACACCTCTTTGTACTCCTCATGTTTATGAAAATCAATCCTTGCCCTTTTATCCAGCACAGGCGGATCCAACAGATTTCCTTTCCGGTCTTTCATCAAAAACTCCTCATACCCTTCATCCACCAAACGCTGTCTCATAATAGAGTCAATCACCCAATTCACAAACTGACGGTATTCATCATTCGTGATTTCCGTTTCATCCATCCAAAAAGCAGGTATAGATACCGTTTTTTGGGCAGCAGTCATAGACCATGCCACATCTTCATCGTTCTGTCCGATATTCAGACTACCTGTCGGAATCAATACCATACCGTAAGGCCGGGGTTCGAACCATTTCTTCACTTTCCGGGTCCCTACCAATTCCCCTCCGCCATTATACGGAGAACAAGAAACCATTACCACCATTATAAAGAAAAAAACCAACCGTTTAATTTCCATAATATATCCGTTTTACAAAAATCTTACACTTTTATATATTTTCTCTTTCTTACCCATTTTCAGTCCGAAACAATAAGTCAGAGACACTTCATGCGATCCGCCAAGATGCGAACTGACACCGGAAGCAATATTCAAATCGTAACTGTATCCGACCAAAATCCCGTTTTTCAGTTCCAATCCGCCCAGGAATGCAACCGCCTCCTTATCCCGGTAAGCCAATCCCCCCCAATATGTTTTCTTAAAAACCACATGGGCATTGACAGAATACTGCCAATCGGAAAAATCGGTCTTCACAAATCCCGAAGGCTGCACATCCACCGCCGGCGACAAGGCAAAAGTATATCCTCCTGTCAAAAAAAGATTGCGTTTCCAGAACATTTTTCCACTCATACCGATATTCATTTCCGGTTTGGGCAAATGTTCTAACGAAATACCCGCATAATATTTGTCAGCAGACAAAAATACGCCGATGCCCGCATCAAACATAATTTTTGACAAATCCGCCCTGCTGCTGTTCAATGCCGGATCATCTCCCGGAGAAGTAAAACCTTCTCCGCCGGGAATATAATATTCCCCGTCAATCTTCGTACTCACCATTCCGATCCGCGCACCCACATTCAAAACCCCAAAATTCAATGTACACATGTATGCATAATTGACCATCATCCGCAAATTCGTCACCATTCCCCACTTATCGCTCAACAACGTTAATCCGGCTCCCCCCTCCACATTCCTGATCTTTACCGGTGCATCCACACTGAAAGCATAAGTTTCCGGAGCGCCCTCCATCTTCTGCCATGAATTCCGGTAAATCCCCGAAATCGCCCAATTGCCGCGAATCCCGGCAAAAGCCGGATTGACGGTCATATGATTATACATATTCTGGCTAAACTGGGATTCCTGCTGAGCATTCGTTATAAAACTTATTGCACAAAAAGCAACAATCATTATACTTCTTCTCATGGCACTATCCACGTTTAGCAATTTGCCGTAAAAGTAAATAAAAATATTAAAGCCAACTAAAATTTACAGCAAAACTAAAGAAAAAAATCACACAATCACCTTTATTTCCTCAATTCTTGCATTTTTAACACTCAAAACCTCAAAGGTGATTCCGTTAATTTCAATTCTTTCTCCCTCCACGGGAATACTCTCATTATAATAAAGCACATATCCCGCCAATGTCTCATATTCTTCGTTTTCCTGAAGACCGACATGATATTTTTCATTCAGATAATCCACTTCCAAACGTCCCGAAAAAATATACTCATGTTCATTGACCACCGTTTCCGTAAGATTCTGATGATCGTGTTCGTCCTCAATCTCTCCGAAAATCTCCTCCATAATATCCTCTATCGTCACAATGCCCGCCGTGATTCCGAATTCATCCACCACCACGGCAATACTTCTCTGTTCCTTTATAAACATATTCAGCAAATGGGAAGCCGACATCGTCTCCGGCACAATAATCACCCGGCTGATAGCCTTAGCCACCGTCGGCGGATCCTTGAAAAGCGAAGAGGAATGAACATATCCGATAATATCATCTATATTCTCCTTATAAATCAGAATACGCGACAAACCCGTTTCCACAAACAAACGGGTCAATTCATCCAGACTACTATCCAACGGAAGTGCCACCAAATCCGTCCGGGGCACAATACACTCCCTCAACTTGATTTCCGAAAAATCCAAAGCATTGCGGAAAAGCTTGATTTCATGAATTTCTTCATTCCCCTCTTCCACAATTTCCCCTTCTTCTATCAGATTATCCAGGTCCACTTTCCCGAAAGCCTTATCCGACTCGTCCTCCTCTAATTTTTTACCGGTAAATACCCGCAACAAAAGTCCCCCGAACCAAACAGAAAAATAAGTAATCGGGAAAAACAACAAATAAAATAGAAATACAGGCACCGCAAAAGCCCTCAAAAAAGCATTCGGCCGCAAACGAAACAATGTTTTAGGCAGGAATTCGGCAAAAAACAAAATAATCAACGTCGATATCAGTGTCTCCACCAACAACTTCATCCCAACGGAAAATTGCATGAACCCGAAGAATTTCGTCAAATACTCCGTCATGAAAATACCGTAAATGACCATCACCACATTATTACCGACCAATATGGTCGTAATATACATCCCCGAATTCGCCACAAAAAGATCTATCAGAGCCTGTGCGACACTCTTATTATGCTTATCAATCTCTATTCTCAACTTATTGGAAGCGACAAAAGCGATTTCCATCCCTGAAAAAAAAGCAGAGAGTAAAAGACAAATTAATATGATTGTTAAGGTCGACATCTGACTATAATTCTACTTGAACTTTACCGGCGGTGATATTTTTGAAGACCGGATTTTTCAGATTCTGGTCCGACTCAAATCCCTCACTGCTCTCAATAATATCCCCGTTTGCCGTCAACTTACTGTAACGGTCCGAATAAATCCGCTCTTCAGTCATATCCCAATACAGCAAATCCGTTTCCAGCTTAGCCCCCTCACCATTAATGACCACCACCTGGTCACGGGCCTCCCACAAATTCTCCTTTTCCAATTTCTTAGCATACCGGGCCTTTATCTCTCCGACAATCTTCCCATCCGTCCCGTATGAAATGACATGAATTCCCCGAGGAAACTCGTCATACTTATCCTCACCATGATTTATTTTCAAATACTGCGGAGTAACCACCTTGTATTTTATCCTGGCCGAATCGGAATAAATCATCACCAGATTCTCGCCCGCCATCTCCGGCAATTGCTGTAAATCCCCCAATTTATTCACCTCTTTCAGGTCATTTTTACAAGACAAGAGCATTATTGTCCATCCCAGGACAATAATGCTCTTAAAATAAATACTCCGGAGAAAACTCACGCCCATGTACGGATATTTTTATCTGAAACGAGCCGTGGTTGTCTCATTAATCCATCCCCCGACTTTAAAAGAATCTCCAGCCTGTACACTACGGAAAAAGGCTTCATCCTTACTGGGGAAATATTGTGAATACGTTTTGATCAATCCGTTGGCTTCATCTGCCAATGCAGGATCCACCTGTTTAGCTTTATTGAATTTATCCACAGCCACCCAAAATACGGAAGCATGATCAAAATCATCTTCTCCGTACGACTTGCTGGCGAAAGCATAAGCTTTACCGATATTCAAATAAGCAGCACCTAAATTCGGATTCAATTTCAAAGCTTCCACCGCATGTTTTTTAGACTCCGCAAACTGCTTCTTGGAAAGACTGATTTGAGCCATACGCAAATAATATTCCGCTTTATCCAAAGGATCCGTACCTTTTTCAATGGCTTCTTTCAGATAAGCTTCGGTTTTATCATACTCCTGTCTTTTCAGGAACATAATAGCCAAGTTGTAAGCGGACTCTGCCGAAGGTTCTGCTTTATACAACGCCTCCGCCACATTGGTAAACAACGGGAGATCCGTACACTCGCTTCTTTTCAGAAAACGGGCAATCTCTTTCAGCACCTCAACATTGCCCGGTTCTTTTTCAAATTTCGGAGCCAGAAAACCGTTCAACGTAGCACAATCAGCCACGCCGGCATTGAAAAACAACGCATCCGTCGTCGTTTTTACATCTTCATAAGGCTCCGGTTTAGCGGCTTGTGCCTTACCCTTTTCGGCATATTCCGTCACTTTCAAGAAAAGCTGGATATATTCATCCTTGCTCACCTGGTTTTTCTTCAACAAATCATCGGCTACGGCAAACAGCATCTTTACCGTATTGGGATGCGTCTTGCTGCCCTGCATCTCAAAAGATTTATTCAGATACCCGAAGGCCTCTTTCGTTCTGGCTTCATCGCCCATCGTCAGTCTGTACAGATTGAATCCTTTCTTCCCGATCACATAACCTTCCCCGTAACGGGCATGGTCCTTGAAATATTTTATCCATTGGTCATAAACCATCATCAAAGTATCGATATAGGCCTTATTTTTCGTCTGGGTATACATATTCAGCATGATCTCCTCACCCTTCGTATAGGTATTCATCTGAAATTTCGGCGCATTATCAAACACATACCGCCAACTCGGCAAAGCATCTTTATAATTCTTCTGTTTCACGAATTCCTGATAAACAGAGGCATGCTCAATCGTCTTTATACTGTCAACCCCGAACTTCGACTCAACGGTCTGGGCTTTAACAATTCCACCGAAAAGCAATGCCGGGAAAATTAAAGCAACAATTTTTCTCATGACTATTTTTCTTATTTTAATGATCTATTCTGCCGGTGCAAAAAGAATGCACACCCTTTGTGTGCAAAATTATTACTATTTTTTTAATATTTGCCGGATAAGCGGCAGAATTTACGTTTTATTATCTTTTTTAGTATACTCTAATATTTCATTCAGCCCATACAATCCCAGATATCTTTCAAAAAAAACATTCCGCGGAAGCCTCTTTTCCAGATACATGCTGTTACCTCCCGTCACCACCACCTGACCGTCCGGATTGCGTTGCAAAAACTCCGATATACAACCGTTCACCTCCCACAAAATCCCTTTCATTACGCCGATAAGTATGGCATCGTGCGTATTTTTCCCATATGCCTTCAACTCCCGTTCCGCTTCGACATAAGGAAGTTTCTCCGTATATAAATGCAGGGAACGGAAACGGATTTCCTGTCCCGGGGCTATATTTCCCCCCAGAAAAACATTGTCCTTACTCAGATAATTATATGTAATGGCCGTCCCCGAATCCACCACCAACAACTCTTTATCCGGAAAAAAAAGACGGGCACCGACACACCCGGCAATACGGTCAAACCCCAAAGTTTCCGGTGTCTCATAACCAATAGTCACCGGCAAAGGCATAGCGGGTTCCGCTTCCTGCCAATAGGCTGCATAATGCATCAACCGGCTCCGCAAACTATCTTCCACTTTCCCGCTTCCGGAAAGAAAAATACTGACCGGCTCCCTCTCCGCAGCATACCTCTCCAGCACTCCAAACATTTCTTCCCGCTCATTGCCGGTCTGCTCCCTCTTCCCTTGCCGGAAAAAAGCATACTTCAAGCGGGTATTCCCTATATCCACAACTAAATTCATACTCAACAACGCTCATTTTACTTTTCCGCCTCTTCATTTTCCGGAACCGCTATTTCCTGCCACATCCTCCTCACAAAACGGGCCGCCTTGTCAATATCGTTTATCTCCGTAAAAACCAACGACAATTTATCGTTTTTCTCACTCATCCGGCAGGGCAACATCTGTAACTGAACAAACTTAAGCAACCGGGTAAAAACTGCCGAAGAATAAAAAGGAGACGTCTGCGCATTGACAAAATACAGAATCATCTTCCCGTTTTTCATCAACAGCCGCTCCACGCCCAGCGCCATACTCCATCTCCTCATCCGCACAACTTCCATCAATCCTCTGACCTGCACAGGTATCTTGCCAAAACGGTCCTTCAATTTCTTTCCGAACACCTCCAACTCCTCTTCGGTCGAAATATTATCCAACTCCCGGTACAAACGTACCCTTTCACTGATATTCTCGACATAAGATTCCGGTATCAGCACTTCAAAATCGGACTCAATCACACACTCCGCGACAAAATCCTTCCGTTCTGCCGTTCCCGCCACCTGCAACGCGGGGAACTCCTCATCCCGCAACTCAAGCAACGCTTCATTCAAGATACGCTGATAAGTTTCATAACCGATTTCAGAAATAAAACCGGACTGCTCCGCCCCCAGTATATTCCCCGCTCCACGAATATCCAAATCCTGCATGGCAATATTAAACCCGCTACCCAACCCGCTGAAATCCTCAATCGCTTTCAAACGGCGGCGGGCATCCGGATTCACCAACTCAAGCGACGGACTCAGCAAATAACAAAACGCCTTCTTATTGGAACGTCCCACACGCCCTCTCAACTGATGCAAATCGCTCAGCCCGTAATTCTGCGCCTGGTTGATAATCATGGTATTCGCATTCGGAATATCCAGTCCCGATTCTATAATCGTCGTCGCTATCAGCACATCATAATCCCCCCGGATAAAATCATGCATCACTTTCTCCAGCTCCTCTCCGCTCATCTGCCCATGAGCAATACAAGATTTCAATTGCGGGACAATGCGGTGCAACATATCCTGCACATCCCGTATCGTCTCCACCCGGTTGTGAATAAAAAACACCTGTCCTCCCCGCGACATCTCATACAAAATGGCATCCTTTATCAACTTCTCGTCAAAACGGTGCAACTCCGTAACAATAGGATAACGATTGGGCGGCGGAGTACGGATAATCGACATATCGCGGGCTCCCATCAAAGAAAACTGCAACGTCCGGGGAATCGGCGTCGCCGTCATGGTAATAGTATCCACATTCACCTTCAAACGCTTCAACTTCTCCTTTACCCCAACCCCGAACTTCTGTTCCTCATCCACAATTAACAAACCCAAATCCTTAAACACCACATCCTGACTCGTCAGCCGGTGCGTACCTATAATAATATCCACCTTCCCCTCCTTCAAATCATTCAATATCCTCTTTATCTCCCCGCTCTTCTTCATGCGGCTGACATATTCCACCCGGCAGGGCATCCCTTCCAACCGTTTTACAAACGTATTATAATGCTGATAAGCCAAAATAGTCGTCGGCACCAACACTGCCACCTGCTTACTGTCCGCCACCGCCTTAAAAGCCGCCCGGATAGCCACCTCCGTTTTTCCAAACCCCACATCCCCACACACCAGCCGGTCCATCACCAACGGATGTTCCATATCACTTTTCACCGCCTCAATCGCTTTCATTTGATCGGGCGTCTCCTCATACATAAAAGAAGCCTCCATCTCCTCCTGCAAATAACTGTCCCGACTAAAGGCAAACGCCGGTTCCTCCTTTCGTTTGGCATACAGGGCGATCAACTCGCGGGCAATATCCTTGACACGCGATTTGGTCTTCTGCTTCAGTCTGTTCCAGGCCTCTCCCCCCAAGCGGTTCACAACGGGAGGCTCGCCGTCTTTTCCCTTATACTTGGATATCTTATGCAAAGAATGCAGCCCGACATACAATTCAGAATTATTCTTATACACCAACCGGATGGCCTCCTGTTCCTTCCCGTTGTTGTTAATCTTCACCAATCCGCCGAACCGCCCGATACCGTGGTCGACATGCACCACATAATCCCCCGGATGCAGATTCTGCAACTCACTCAGCGTGATAGATTCCCTTCCTTTGCGGATACGCGTGGTTTGCAAGCGGTATTTATGATAGCGGTCAAAAATCTGATGCTCAGTATATACGCAGATACGCATCTGTTCATCGGCAAACCCTTCATGCACCACTCCCTCCAAAGACGTGAAACGGATATTGTATCCTTTATCGGAAAATATATCCCGCAACCGGCGCAACTGCATCTCATTCGTCGAACAGATAAAAATCTCATACCCCGCTTCCTGCTTTATCTGCAAAATATCCGCCAGCAACTCGAACTTCTTATTCACCACAGGCTGCGCCTCACACTTCACATCCACCGTTTCCCCCCGGAAATACATATCGGGTCCCCATTCCACCACACCGCAACCGTCTATATATTCAAACAACTGCGTTTCATCCGTCAATATTCCTTCGGGAGCATCCTTGCGCAAAGCCTTGATCCGGTCATTCAGAAACAGTCCGTTTTTAATCCACCACACCGGTTTCTCCGTAAAATAAGCGAACAAATCCGTATAAGTATAACCTTCCTCCAGATTACTCAAATCCGGTACAACAGAAACAGCTTCCGTCTTCCGGTCAGACAACTGCGTTTCGACATCAAAAAAACGGAGACTCTCCACCTCATCCCCGAAAAAATCAATACGGACAGGCAACTCTTCGGCATAGGAATAGACGTCCACAATACTTCCCCGAATTGAATACTGTCCCGGTTCATACACAAAATCACTCCGCTCAAAGCCGTATTCCGCCAACAGATTCTCAACAAACGAAATAGACAGCTTATCTCCTTTGCGCACCGTCATCGACATCTTCTCCAGCACATCTTTCGACACCACCCGCTCCGCCAGCGCTTCGGGATAAGTAACAATCATCCGGGCTTCCCCCTTTACCACACTGTCCAACACTTCCGTCCTGACCAACACGGAATCATTGTCCTTCTCCTCCGGGTGAATAGTACGCCGATAAGACGAAGGCAAAAAACACACCTCTTTTTCATCGGCAAAAGCCAGCACATCATTATAAAAATAAGCGGCCTCCTCCCGGTCGTCCAAAACCACCACCCGGAATCCCGGACGGGTATGCAACATGGCACTCAGAATCACCGAAGTCACCGAACCGGCATTATGCGTCAATCTGTATTTCCCTTCCCCCTGCAGTTTCGATGTCAATTTCCGCACCACAGGCGAATCCAGGTACTTTTGAAGCAAGTCTTTTATATCCACTTCTTTTTTTCAGCAAAAATAAGAAACAAATCAGCAAAATAAAATATCCGCAGAATTTCATTATTTTTGTCTCCGGTAGTAAATCAGAACCCTATGTAAATCGGTCAAAAATTGTATAACTTCAATTCTTATACGTATGAAAAAATTAATCTTTCTGTTTTTATTCTTTCCGCTGTTGTGCATCGGAAAAGATTATCAGGTAAAAATCCATGTCCGGAATCTGCCTGCTGAAAGCACACCCATTCTATTGAGAATATTCAATGGAAACATGTATGTCGTAGACAGTGTGCCTGCCATAAACCAGCAAACCATTACCTTCAACGTCCCCGGGTCTACCGAACAGGGAATGCTGCGGGCTATTCTGGGTTCCTCTCCCTATGCCCAATTCATGAACAGACAACCGACTGCACTGGATTTCCTGTATACCCGCGAAAACGTCGAACTGACCCTGGACTTCAATAACCCGGAAGCCTCCGTCGAAGTCATTCAATCGGATGAAAACAGGGACTACTTTTCGTACATGAAAAAAGACAACCGCTATTTCATGAAATTGGGTTCACTGGAACAAGTGGTCACACAATACCCGGACCGGGACGCCTTCTACAACATGGCACTCAACTACTACAAAGAATACCAGATAGAACGCGACAAATGGATTGACAGCTGCTACAACAGCCATCCCTCCTCTTTAGCCGCCCGTATCCTCAACACCCGCCGGATGCCTTTCACCGAAGGCGACCTTACGCCCCAGGAACGCGACTCCATTTATCGCGAACAATTCCTTTCCAGAATAGAATTTACAGACACCCTTTTGCTCTACACGAATATCTATACGGACAAACTTTTCCAATACATCAACTTCTTCATGAACCGGGAAGCCGGTCCGCGGGAAAACGAAACAGCCATCATCCAGGTATTGGACCGCATCGAACCGCAAATCAGCGTAAATGAAGAAATCCGCAACAACCTGCTTCAATTCCTCATTTCCGGCTTTGAAGCCATGAAAATGGAAGAAGTCCTGGCCCATATATCCAGCAACTACCTGCAACAGTGCGGCAGTTCCATGGACATGGTGAAACGCCGCTTGGAAGGATATAAAAAAATGGCTATCGGACAAAAAGTTCCGGACGTTGTAGCCATGGACATCAACAACAACCCGGTCAGCCTGTACGCCGAAGTCAATCCCTATACACTGCTGGTCTTCTGGCACACGGGCTGCAGCCACTGCCAGATACTTATGAACAAACTGCCGGGAATGATACAAAAAGGACTTTTCAAAAAACACAACGTAAAAATCCTCAGTATCTCCATTGACGAAAAACGGGAAGAATGGGAGAAATACTCCAAAGAACACCCGTTCAGCTGGACAAACGCTTATGTAGAAGGGGCTTTCGACAGCCAGGCAGCCAAAGACTTCAACCTCTTCGCTACTCCGTCCATCTTCCTGCTTGACAACAACAACCAAATCATTGCCAAGCCCATTACCCCGGACGAACTGGAAGAAAGCATCAAGGCTTTAAAGTAAAAAAGGTTGAAAAAGTTAAAAGGTTGAAGAGTTGAAAAATATGCAGCTCTTCAACTTTTTTACTTCTTTACCTTTTCAGACTTTCTCCACATCATGCTCTTTCAAAAAACGTTTGAGCAGAAAAATGAATCTATTTTACGTTTAAGTAGCTTCATGATTTCACATTTTTCCATACAAAAATAGCCCTATTTTCACATTTTTCCACGGAAAAACAGACTGAATATTCACATTTTTCCTAAAAAGCGCAAATATCAGGTTGTCTCTTTTATTTTGCAGTAGCAGGAGTGACAAGCGAGTCAGAGAGTGTATAAAAATATTGACAAGTAATTTTAGGAAAAAACACAACCTATCGGTTCCGAATAAAAAAGCATAGGTTTTTGATGCAAAAAGCATAGGTTTTTAGTACAAAAACCTATGCTTTTTTTAAACTGGGATTATGCCCCCCAGAAACTAACGATAATAAAAACCGAAAAAAATAAAAATCCGCCCGGAAATTTCTCCCCGGGCGGACACTCAATTATAACAAAACAATCTTAGGGTAGCCTTTTTTCAAAAAACATACTATTCATGCAAACCATACACCTTCAACTCTGCAAGGGCTGTCGATTTCTTCGCCTCATTTATCAAATCGCCATTTTTACTTTTTGTAACACCAAAACGAATATTAGAATATAAAGCACCCAAATCATGTCCTGGATCACCATACCACCATGTATTTTGCGCCGTCGGTAATCCTTCTTCAGTGATTGTAAAACACTTCGTCCAGTTAGTTCCATCATTTGACCCCCCGATAACTATAGTTTGTGGCACAGCATTGTCATTATTATGGCGTGTACAATATTCAAATCTTAGTGCACGCCATTTCGATGAAAAAGTAATATCGATATAAACACCGTATGTTGCATCGCCATCAGGACAGGAGCTTTGGTAGTTGCTTCCCCAAAAATCTTCCTCATTGCCATTACACAAGTTTGCAAGTGTTCCCTCTCCTGTATATATGCTCTCAAACATATTCTCTTGAAGAGATATCTCTACAAATTGCCCTGCAATTATTGCTATGGAGTTATTTTGGAAATCAACTCTCTCTCCAGAAGAAGTTAGCGTTATGGTGCTACCTTGGTTAGCGATTTCCTCTCCAGAGAGAGTTAACGTTATCGGGAGCGTATAAGCTTTTCCTGCAGTCAAATTAGAACGATTAACAGTAACACGATAAACACCCGTAGTTTGCCCTTTAGCAATTGTTACTGACGACGCCAGAGAAACATTGCTGGCAGACAGAGTGCCATTCCCAGAAGCTACAGTAAGAGTAATATCTGCGGTAGCAACTTGATCCAATATCAACTTACCTTCATATGTAACACTTTCACTATTGAGTGATACAACTGGTTTAGCATCAACAATTGAGAGTACCTTAATATCAGGAGCAACAGCTAACGACGTATGCATACACACTGCACCGTCATATACATGAACCAGCACAACATCAGTTGTAAGTTGACCTTTGGCTGTTACCTTAAATTTATTTTCATTGGGCAGATTTTCCACCTCAAAATTGGTTCCATTGAGCAGTTCAGCCTTAACTATAGCATTTGCAGACGCATTTTTCAGTGTATATTCAACAACGTATTCCCCATTCTTCGTTACATGCACGCCTGCGTCAGTGCCGATATTTGTAAAAGTGATGCCGAGAGTATTCTGCGGAGTAAGCGGGATTTTGATGTCATCCTTGCCATCTTGTTTAATAACAACAACACCGTCAACAACTTCCACCTCAATGCTATTGCTCACCACCGTACCAGTAAATACGCCCAGATTTTTCCACGTAGCACCGTCGTCGTAACTTATTTCCCACTCGCTGCTACTATTGATTCTCAGTTGCGGGGCTTTTGCAGAGTAAATTTTCTCTCCGTCAGCATTCAATAACGGTTCGCCGTCGAGCGTCCAGTAATAAAGGCCGGTTTCTTCTTCTTTCTCCACACCGAGTTGCGGAGCGGCAACGGTTTCTCCGTTCCAGATTGTGTAAGTGTTGATTTCCGTACCGGTCTGCACCGTGAAGGTATAGCCTTTCTTATCCCCGTCGGTTACTTCCTCTACACCTGTAATAAGGCCGCCGTTAAGCATTTCCGAAACAGCCTTGTAGGTCTGATTCAATCCTTCGATTTTAAGTTTCAGGGATTCGATCTCACTCTCCAGCATCTCAATCTTGTTCCCTTGGTTTTTCACTTCGTCCCACAACTCTGAATTGTCATCATCGTCGCAAGCCGTAAAAGTGCAGAATGCAATTGCTATTAATAAAAGTTTTTTCATACGTCTGTTATTTATTGATTAATTAATTTACGTTCTCCATCAGCCTGCACGGCATACACTCGGACATTGGAAATATCCGCTTTGTCGGACACAGTGAAAGTGGATAGATTCGAGAAATAAACCAGCTCATCCGAACTTGCCTTGCGCAACTCAACAGCCACTGCCTGATCGCAGTCGGAAACCGAATAGGTACGTCCCGAAAGGGTGTACTTCGGAGTCTTGGTAATCTTCGTCTTACTCTGGAAGGTCGTATAGTAGCCCATATCGCAGTAACGGGTATTTCCCTTGGTGGTACGATCCTCGATATACTGCATGGGAGCTGCCTTCGGATAATTCTTGGCTGCAATACGCGCTTTCGTTGCCGCAATCATATCATCGGTCACCCTATAACGTGCCGAGCCGTATTGGTCGTAATTAACATCTATCGGACGGAAGAATCCCCACGTCTCGAAGAAATCCGTCAAATCCTCTCCGGCAGCCTCACAAGCCTTTTCAGCAAACTTGAGCTGACTCGCCCCAGGATCATCGTTTGAGGAAAACTCACTCGGCAGCGGATCTTCACGCAGCAACTGGAATAACTTCGGCCAGAAATCGGGTTTGAATCCGCAACGGTGGTAGTAATTCCACAACTGCCAGTTCATACGCATGTGCAACTCGGTATCTTCGTTCTGATGCGTCGCGCCACCCATCAATGCCCACGTTTCTGCAGCGGCATAGCTCAATGCCAGCTCACTCAAAGCATCCCCGCGCGAACCGTATTTACCCATTTTGTAAATAGCATAGTTCGAAAACAGGTTGTTCGATGACTCCGTGGTACTCTTCCAGTTAATAGCCCCCTGGTTCACATGTCCGAGCTCGTGGGCCGGTCCCCAGGTGTTGTCCTCTTCGGCCAGCAACTGTTCACGTGTGATAATCTTGTAAAGAGCTGTCGTCCTCGAGAAAAGTACACGACGGTTTGAAGCGTCCATATAGGCCTGCGGGTTTTCGCTCGACACGGCCATGATGTGATTATTGAAATAGTCGCACTTGTCGATGCCCATCAGTTCCTGCTGCCATGACACAATGTTGTCCCATGCTTCAAGTCCGGAACAAATGCCGTTCGGTGCATCCGCACGCATCTGAGCCGTATGGAAATTGAAAATCATCTTTCGTCCCTTGGCAACAAAATATTTATAGGAACAACGATTGAGCAATTCCACATATTTATCGTCAGTCTTGTGACGTTCCAAATCAAAATAGCCCTGAACCGTTCCGCAACCCGGCAGGATATGCACTTTCACCGCCTCCGATGTCGCTTTCAGGGGACGTGCCGTATTCATCACATAACACATACCCGGCTTGGTAATCGTAATCGCATTCATACCCGGGAACAAGGTCACTTCCTGGTCCACTGTCTCATAGGCATTATCCGCATTCGTGCCACCATAATTAGCCGTATATCCGTCGGAAGCCTCACCGTACACGGCCAGACTGAGGCTCTGACCTGCCGGAACCTTGTCAACGCAGACAATCAATTGATCGCCCGTCTTCACCTCGATACCCGTCGGATTATCCATACGGGAATACTTCTTGGTAAGCAGTTGCGTATTCAAGTCATTATCGCTGTAGGGCTGATAAGTCTGGGCACGGAATTCATATTCAAACTCATCATAGTTATTCTCCATCAAACGTACGGCAGCCTGCTGGGCGATGAAAGGAGAAAGGTTGTAGAGTGCAGTGATTTCCGTACGGTTCACTCCCGGCTTCAATTCCGAGCAGGAAAGGTCGGTAAATACATTCAGTATCGCACCGTCAAGCGTTGAAGAAATCGATTGATAAAACTCAATCTCCTGAGCCGAAACGAAACCGCCATCGACACCATTATCTCCTGCTCCATCATGAATGCTGATACGGAGAGCCGTAACATTTTCAATCGTACGGGGAAAACGGGCTGTCTGCTGACCACCGCGTTGTCCGAAATCAAACGGTTGGCCCGCTTCATTCAGCAATGTAAAATCCGCATCGCCCAAAGATTTATAATAGATATCGAACTTGCCGATTCTACCGTTGCCATTCCCAGAATAGAGGACGAAATAATCAAGCGCATTCGTACCGTCAAATTCGAAATCGAACTCAACAGGGAACGTGGTCGTCGGATTATCGTAATCGATATGCCACGGAGAATGGTAAACGGTTTCCATGTTACCGTCCAGCAGATTTTCGATACCGGTACCGGCATGGTGCTGGTTGTCGGTCGCTGCAAGCGGCTCTACCCGCTTGTCCGCCGGAATATCGGACGGAGTCACCTCGCTTGTTTCCTGCGTAAAAGTACAGGTTGTGGAAACCGCACGATACATCGGCTCTGTTGCCGTTACTGCTACTGTCGCCTTGCGGCCGAAAGGCAGCAGATTAGCCTGCACATAGAAACGGTGACTACTCTCGGCAAACGACCGTGTTTCTCCCGGCAAACGCTCTATCCATCCTTTTTCATCCCCCTCTTCAATAACCGGTCTGCCTACCTGAAAATCGATATTGGCAGTCACAGCCAACTCAACTTCACCTCCGGCAGCCGATACCGTCCGGTCAGATACAAGAATGGCAGGCCCGGAACCGAGCTGACGCACGGTGATGTCATAAGACTGGTCACCGGCGGAAACCTTAACAATCGCGCTGCGCACTTCGGGCTCCTCGCTTTCGAGCACAGCAAGCTGCAATCCTTTTTCATTGGTATAACTTTTGGAAATCTTGCACCACGATTCGTCCGAGGAACTGATTGTCCAGGATTTTTCAGGAATACCTGTGCGTACGGGGATAAAGACGATCTCTTGCGCCTGCGTGAAGTTGAAGGAGAGATCCTTTTCGGCAATCTCGAATGTATTGTCCGGCATTGCGTCAATGTCGTCCTTTGAACATCCGGAGCCGAGCAGCAGTAGCGCTCCGACAACGATCCCCAACCAACGTGTTATTTTGTTATTCATAATCGTTTATTTAATTATTTGTCATTACTCTGTCACCAGGTTCGCACCGTAAAGTTCGAGTTCGGAAAGCGCCGCACACGCACTAGTTCCTGCAGGATCAGTCAGCAAACCGCCAGCACTTCCGGCACTGCACACTATACCGAAACGCACATATTTAAAGGACGTATTGTGAGAGAATGCCGGCAAGGTAGCCCATGCCAAAGCCTCGGTCGGAAGGTCGGAAGAGACACGGCCGATTTCGGTCCAGGTCTGTCCGTCATTACTTACGCCGACACATATCTCCGAAGGTACGGCATTCGGATTGGCACGGGTCGCATACTTAAATACCACAGCCGAAAGCGGTTCCGCCAAAGTCAAATCAATATAGTAACCGTAAACCGGATCTCCGACAGGACCTCCCCCATAATAAGAGTGCCAATATGACGTTGCCGATACCTCCTCATCGAAAAGTCCCTCCAATCCCAATCCGTCCCCCGAATGCGTATAGGGTGACGAAGCCATTGCAGCCGTCAGAGGAATCTTGTCAGGGTCCAGACGCACATTCAGCAACATGGTAGAAGACTCTTCCTCTATCACAAACTGAGGTTTGGTGCAGGAAGCGATATAAACCGGCACCACAAACTCCCGGAGCAAATCCATTGATTTACGATTAATCACCACTTCGAACTCCGTACGGTTGTTTCCCGCTGTAAATACCACGCTATCGGGCAAAGTATAGTTTTCGGCAGGTAACAATACATAATCGGTTCCGTTCGCGGCATTATAAGCATCCAGCCAATCCTGATCCCGTACGCCAAGCCCGCAGGTAAAGTCCCAAAGATTATCCAAACCGAGCACCACACTGTTTTCATAGGGATTCTCATTGGGACTCTCGCTCGTATAGGAAAAACTCTGTAAGCCGGTAGTTCCCAGCGACAATTTGGGAATATCGATGTCCAGATGGAGAATCAGCAGATTGATGTCGGGACTGATTGTCCGGTCGGCACGTACCTGCAAAGCCAGCACATACTCATTTTCGGAGTCGCTCTCCTGCACGGTGCTGACATCATCGGTCAGTATTTCAACGCGAATAACCTTATTTTCTTCATCGCTCGCAAAAGCAAGTTCCGTCTCGCCAAGGAAGCGAAAACAAGTGTCGGGCAACTGCCGGTAACGGGTTTCGTTCTCGAGATTATACATATCCAGCTGCGACTGTTCCATTGCCGAAACGGTCACAACACCCGTGGCTTTCCGGTCAAGACCACCTTTACAGACCGGAATCTCGTATACGGTGTTCTCGCCCACACGGTAAAGTTTAAGCATCTGGTCGCCGCCGTTACGGAAGTAAACCAGTGTCTGGTAATCATCCAAATACTCTTTGCGGTTGTCCTCGCAGCCGGCGAAGAACAGACTTAGGCCGCAAAGCAGCAGGAATATTGTTTTTATCTTTCTCATATTCTGTCGTTTTGAAAATCTTCTACCATCCGTAATTCTGCGTGAGCTGACTGTTTCTATCCAGGTCTCTCTGCATGAAGGGGAAGAGATAGTGATTGTTTTTGAACACGCGGGTTGAATACTTTGTGCGTTGCCAATATTCATCGGCTGTCACGTCAGTGGAGGAACGGGCCTGTATGTTCATGGCATACATCGGGCCGTTATCAGTCGTCGTGGCAATCTTCCAGGTGCGGGTGTCATAATGACGGTGGCCTTCAAACGCCAGTTCCACACGCCGTTCCTTACGCACCAGCTCTATCAGTTCATCAATGGAAGCACCGGGATAAGCCTTCGTGATAGGCTCCATGCCCGAACGGTCACGTAACTCATCCCAATACTGCATTGCCAACGCACGGTCTACCCCTTCGCCCGTAACTCCGTTTTTCTCACATTCAAGCACGGATTCGATATAGTTGAGATAAATCTCTCCCAGACGGAAAGTCGGGAAAGTAATGTTACCCCACTGACCGGCGGAATACGAGTCGAGCGTATGATCATACCATTTATTGACTAAATATCCCGTATTGGGCCAGTCGTTTCCACTTGTGGTATAGGTACCGCGACAAAAAGATACCTTGTGGAATCCTGACACACTGTGCATCCAGTAACTGTCACCCCAGAATACCGACACATAAAACCGCGGTTCGCGATTGTTGTACATCTGCGGCCAGGAACCCTGGTAATAATTCTGCGGAGCTTTAAGAGCCAGCAGGAAAGGATTTGAAAAGGTAGTCTTGGCAAACTCATTGCTGCTGTAAGCGGATTGTTCGTCAATCACGGGAGAACCGTCGGAGTTATATCCCGTAATAGGATAACGGCCGTTCGCCATAGCATAGGCATCGACCTGCTGTTGTGTAGGTCCATAAGCACCGTAAGCACCGCCAGAAACCTGCAATTTCGGAGCCGTATGTATGCCTAATATTGAACGCCCCCTATATCCTCCGCCACAATAAATCAACTCGCTATTCCAAGTTTCCTGGAATACGCCATAGTAATTCAAGCAAGGATCATCACTTTCATCGCGGTAAAGCGAATAGATGCCTTCGTCAATCACCGCCTTGGCTGCCTGCGCTGCCAATACCCACTTCTGCCCATCATAATTCTGCGGGAAGAGCTGAGTTCCATCCGGATTGCGGACTCCGCGATAAAGGGAGTTACCGTTGAAAAGATCACGGGCAGAATAGAGCCGCAAACGTGAAATCACCGCTTTAGCGGCACCGCTCGTTGGCAATCCCATATAGCTCGAAGTGTGTGACTGAGGCAGACGGGTCGAACACCATTCCATTTCACTCACCACGTAGTCTACACATTCATCCCACGTATTACGCGGACGTTCCAATTCGGCGAGCGTGGCATTGACGTCGATAATCTCATCGCCAAGCAAGAATACGGGCCCGAAATCACGCATAAGCATGAAATAGTAATAGGCACGGGCCCAACGGGCACAGTTATACCACAAGGTAAGCTCCGTTTCCGTAGCAGCGGCATCGCTGCACGACATAACATTCGCCAAAAAGATATTACAGTCGCGGATACCGCCGTAATAATGGTTGTAATTGCTGTTAGGCAGCGACGAAGCATTCCACGAACCGTTGTTGATAATCGTATAGGTTGTACGGTTCCACTGACAATCTCCCTCGTCGGAAGCTCCGAATGCCGTATTTTCAGCAAATTGTCCCTGACCGGGGAGGTCGCTGGTCGCGTCATTGGGCAGATAGCCCATGACATTGAAAAAGTACTGCTGTGTCCGCGAACGTTGCTCCCAGATTTTATCGAAGTCGAGTCGCTCGTCCTCCTGTCTGTCCAGGAAGCTGTCGCACGAAACCGTCACGAAAAGCGTGAAGAGCAGTACCGACAGATATTTCAATTTATATTTCATAGGTATTTTCATTTAGAAGTTAACATTCAGACCGACGGAAATATATCGGTTAGGAGGATAAACAGCACCTTGACCTCCGCCCAATTCGGGGTCCCAGAGTTTGAACTTACTGAAAGTGCAAAGATTGTTGCCCGAAACGTATACGCGGAGCGACTGTATGAAACCGGAACGTACCATCCACGCTTTCGGGAAAGAATAACCGATTTCGGCATTCTTCAAGCGCATGAAAGAGCCGTTGCGCTGCCACCACGATGAAGTTTGTCTGTTATTCTCATAACCGCCTCCGGTACCGACACTCAGACGCGGATAGGCAGCCGCAGCATTCTCCGCGTCAGAACGGTCGCTGCGCCATCCTTTCTTCCAAACATCGAGCTGCACAGCCCGCCGGGTAGATTCATTATCAGAAAAAGGCGTGGTAATCGAACCTCCGTTCACAAAGAAATTTACGTGTCCTACTCCCTGGAAGAAAAGGTTCAGATCTATTCCCTTCCATGCCGCAGTAACTCCGAAACCGTAAGTGATTTCAGGCATGGTGGTATAGCCCAGATAGATTTTATCCTGTGCATCAACAACGCCGTCACCGTTCACATCCAGATATTTGATATCCCCTACGCGATATTCACCGAAGTTCTGCACAGGACTGTTGTCTATCTCTTCCTGGCTTTTAAAGAGACCCAGCGCCACCAATCCCCAGGGCTGATCACCCGAACCGCCTGCACCGTAAGGTTTACCGGTCTGGTTCTGATATCTGTACTCCCAATCGGGCTGGTCGATGTCAACCAATTTATTACGGTTGAAAGTAAAATTACCGCGAGCTGTGAAATACCAATTGCCAAACTGTTTGTTCCACTCCAACGACATATCAACACCTTCGTTATCGGTTTTACCGAGATTGGTATAAGGTTGCTTGCCGGAATTGGAAGCGATACCAGAAATCCCCGGCAGACCGTTGCGCAACATAAGGATACCCTCGCGACGGTTGTGGAAGTAGTCGGCCTGGATGCGCAACTGGTTGAAAAGCATCAACTCGATTCCGACATCCAGTTTCTTTTCTTCCTCCCATGAGAACTTAAGGTTTTCGGGACGTCCCATGGCTATACCGCCACCGCCGTTACCTCCGGTCTCTCCCATCGTAAAACTATTGCCATCGATAACGGTCGACAGATAGAGCCAACGGTTGTTATTACCGAGTTGATCATTACCTACCTTACCATAAGAAGCTCGGATTTTAAATGTATTGACGTATTCTTTTATCGGCCGCCAAAAACTCTCTTCGGAAAGCATCCATCCGCCCGATACGGCAGGGAAGAAACCGAAACGGTGACCGCTGGCAAAGTTCTCAGAACCGTTGTAGCCCATATTGAATTCCAACATGTATTTATCGCGGAAAGCATAGGTCAAACGAGCCGCAATACCCTGATTCTTATAAGGAAGCGAATTGTCGGCACCTTGTCCCGATGTCCAGCGCAACACCTTGTGATTGTAAAGGAACATGGCTCCCACACGATGCTGCTCAGCCAAAAGACGGTTATAGTTAATAGAACCTTCAAGATAGGTTGTCACTGTACTGGAGGTCGAACTGGCGAAAGAGAGCGAGTTATCTCCGCGGTTCGAAGGATCTCCGAATTGCAGATTTCCCTCTTCATCACGCGAATCCAGTGCCGTATACCAGGTCGGATTCTTGGAGCGCCGCTGCACCTGGGTATTCCAGGCATCCCAGGAAAACTTGATATTGGCACTCAACCCTTGGGTCACCATGCCAAGATCTTGTTTTACACCGATAAGCGACTGCGCCGAATTCCAGAACTGTTCGCGATACCCTGTATGCACCAACAAGTTCCAGGGGTTTTGTCCCGAACCGTTAGGTCCCGAGAGATAACCGTTCGAATATTCCGTCGGGAAGGCATTGGGCGAAGTCGAGAATGCCCACGACCAAATATTCTGGTCCGTACCGGGCGAGAAACTCTTTTCATAAATATTCGCCAGGTTGAGGTTCATGACCGTGGTTTTCGTCAGATTGAGATCGATGTTCGCACGAAAGTTGAACTTATTATAGTTGATGGACGAATTATAATCATAAGTATCGCCCGCATCCCGGTAAATCGACGCCTCGTTGTAGAAACCGCCCGAAATGTAATAACGTGCCACATCACCACCACCGGAAATCGAGAGGCTCACGCGCTCTTTGTCTGCGATGTTTCTGTAAAGGGCTTTCATCCAGTCCACATCGGGACGCAAATCGGGATCCGTGTGGTTGGCATAGGCTGCCAAATCCTCATCGGAATAGTAATTCGAACCGTAGGCTTCGTTAAACATTTTGGCGAACTGCCACGAATTGACAAACTTGGGGAGTTTGGTCGGCTGCGTAATACCCGCTTCGGCACGCAACTTGATTTCAGGACGCCCCGTCGATCCTTTTTTCGTGGTAATCAAAATAACACCATTAGCACCGCGTACACCGTAAACGGCAGATGCCGAAGCATCCTTCAACACTGAGAACGAAGCTATATCGTCCGTATCCACCAAGTCGAGGTCACGCTCCACACCATCAACGAGCACAAGCGGATTCGATGAACCCTGGAAGGATGACACACCACGGATATAGAAGTCCGCCGCACTGCTCTTACCGGGTTCCCCCGAACGGGACATGGATACGATTCCCGAAAGCTGTCCCGCCAAACTGGTTGAAAGTTGAGATCCGGGAATCTTAAGGTTAGAAACCTCGATTGTCGAGATAGACCCTACAACCGATTCTTTTTTCTGTACGCCATAACCGACAACAACCACTTCCTCCATGATTTCGGATTCAGGTTCCAGTTTGACGTTGATTGTCGTTCGGTCGCCGACAATAATTTCCTGCGAGACATACCCCATAAAGGAGAAGACCAGGATGGTCGCCGGTGACTCAATCATGAGCTCGAACTTACCGTCCACGTCAGTCGAAACGCCGTTCACAGTGTTTTTTACCAACACGTGGGCGCCGATTAACGGGCCGGATTCATCCACCACGGTACCCGACACCTTGATTTTGCCCTGAGCGTACACGTTTGCCACCGGTAAAAGCAGCAACAGCACGAACAGCAAGAGAGTGCCGCATCCGAAGATTTTCCGACATTTGAGTAAATTTAACTCCATACGTTAATTAATTAGTTAGATAATGATAGATTTAATAATACAATAACAATGAGATAAGGGAGCGCCGACCGGCAATCCGCAAACGATTACGTTTCTGTGGTTGTTCTTTTTTTGCATCCATTCATAAGATTATAGTGTTAATTAATTATTCGCATTTCTTAAAATAACGTAATAACTGTTCACATCACACATTAAAAAATTTCCCTTTTATTCCACACAACACTTACTATAACCAGCTATGAATCAGGATTAAAAACTAAAATAATACCTGCTTGCCAGGCAGGTATCAATACGAAGAAATAACAATAGAAATTAGGCTAAAATTGTTAAAATATAGGAGAGACTATCGCAAAAATTAAAGAAAGAGTTGGAGATAATTTAATTTTATATACATTTGCATTGTAATTTTTCTTAAAAGAAGTGTATTGCAAACGTTGTAATATTAAAAAAGGTAAACAAATATAATACACGCCTGGCAAGCATATACCCTTTTTTTAAATATAGGAAAATATATGATAAAAAATATTTGGAGAATGTCTTATCCTCCAAATATTCTTAATATAAACAGACTGACAACACCTCAGTTCTTATAATAAACGCGTTTTACCCTCTGAGCGACACCGGTCAAAACTTCATAAGGAATGGTCGATAGTTTTTCAGCAACTTCCGTCACCAATATATTTTTACCGAAGATTTCCACTTCATCTCCCACTTGCGCCCCCGTGTCTGTAACATCCAACATGCAGGTATCCATACAGATGTTACCGATAATAGGCACTCTCTTTCCGCGCACCAGCATTTCTCCAACCCCGTTGCTCAAATGACGGTTCAGTCCGTCAGCATAACCTACCGGGACAACGGCAATCAAAGACTCCCGTTCTGTCTTTCCTTTACGACCGTATCCGATGGTCTCCCCGCTTTTCACTTTTCTTATGGAAGCGATGTAAGTCTTGAATGTACTCACCGGCGTTAAAGGCGCTCCCGCCGCACTGATTCCATGCAGTCCGATACCTAAACGCACCATATCGAAAGCATAAGAGGAAAAACGCTCTATACCGGCGGAATTCAGAATATGACGCATGATTTTATAATCAAACGCCGCCTGTATCTTTTCCGCCATTTCGGAAAACAATTGAATCTGACGGAGGGTAAATTCATCGTGTACCGCTTCATCGCTTCCCGCCAAGTGAGAAAATACGGAACGGAGTTTTACCCGCCTTTTTTCCGTAAAAAACTGCAACAAGGCATCCACCTCCTCCGGATCCAACCCCGAACGGTTCATGCCCGTATTCAGTTTCAGATGAACGGGATAATTGTCAATGCCGTGTTTCACCAAATTACGGTCGAAAGCCTCCAGCAATTCGAGTGAATAAATTTCCGGTTCCAGATTAAACTCTATCATGTTGTCAAACGCCTCCGGCTGGGGATTCATCACGGCAATCGGTATGGTGATGCCATCCGCCCGCAAAGCCACCCCTTCATCCGCAAAAGCAACCATCAGGTAATTCACTCCCTGGTATTGCAAGAGATTTGCCACTTCGCCCGAACCGGTGCCATACGAAAAAGCCTTCACCATGACAGCCAATTTGGTCGTCGGAGGAATCAGCGAACGGAAATAAGTCAGATTTTGCGCCATGGCATCCATATCTACCTCCAACACCGTGTTGTGAGATTGCTTTTGCAGGAATCCGGCAATATATTCAAACTGGTATTTCCGGGCTCCCTTAATCAGAATCGCCTGGTCATGAAATCCATCCCGCTTTTCCTGTTTCAGGAAACTATCCGTATCGGTATAAAAACGGGAATCCATCAAAAAATAAGCCTTGTATTTCATGAGTTCTTCACCGATACCTATAAACAACGTCACACCAGCCTTCCGTAACATTTCCGCCACCTCGCGGTAAAGTGCCACCTTATCCGTTGCAGCATCCACAAAATCGGAAAGAATCACCACCCTTTTCTTCGCCTCATCCTGCATCGTCAAAGAATTTAAGGCCAAACGGAAAGAAGAGGCATCCGAATTATAGTAGTCATGAATCACCACACAACGATTTATGCCTTCCTTTATCTCCATCCGCATGGCTATCGGCTGCAATTGCCGCACTTTCATCCGGATCTTCTCCCCGCTCATTCCTTTCAACAGGCAGACACAAACGGCATTCATGCAATTTTCATACGACGCTTCATCCAAAAAAGGAATATCTATGTAAAAACCATTTCCTTTATACGTCACCAACACCGTCCGGCTCTTATCCGTTTTCATCGTTTCCGTCACCTTGACCGCCGCAGCATCACTCTCCCCCCATACGATTTTATCCACATCCTTTTGTGCCACCGAAAGGATATAATTCATCGCCTCGCCTTCCCGTCCCACAATTACTGGACAATAACGGAACAAAACAGCTTTTTCCGCCAGCTTTTCCTGCACGGAAGCAAAATTCTCCCCGTGGGCATCACCCAAATGCGTGAACACAGCGATGTCCGGTTTAATCATACTTTCCAGCTTCACCATCTCTCCTTTGCGGGAAATGCCGGCTTCAATCAAGGCAATCTGCGTATTTTCCTCTATTCCCGCCAAAGACAAGGGCACCCCCACCTGGGAGTTGTAACTCCGCGGACTGCGGTAAACCGCAAAATCATCCGCCAACATTTGATATAACCATTCTTTTACAATGGTTTTTCCATTGCTTCCGGTTATCGCCACCACTTCCGCCTGCCGCTTTTCCCGGTGAGACTTGGCATAGGTCTGCAAAGCCTTCAGCACATCCTCCACTTCATAAAAATTAGCCTCTTTCAAAGGAATAAACTCCTCCCTTTTCTCACTAATGACAAAATTCCGTACCCCCCGTTCATACAATTTCACCACATAATCATGTCCGTTGTGATTCGGCCCTTTCAAAGCAAAAAACATCGTCGTTGCAGGTGTTGTCACCGAACGACTGTCAATACTGATTTCCATTATCCTATCTGTTTAGAAACAAAATAACCACCACTATTATTATAATAAAGGTGCAAACAACCGGGCCACCGATTCGCGCACCTTATCTTTATCGCTTCTGAATTTCCACCTGTGCATGCTCTCCTCGCGGCTTTCTTTCAGGTCTTCCATAAAAGACGCCGCAATATCCCGGGCAAAATTCCGTTCATATACAATCAGGTTCACTTCAAAGTTCTGGTCAAAACTCCGCATATCCACATTGGCCGTCCCGACGCTGGCTACAATCCCGTCCACCACAATCACTTTACTGTGGTTGATGCCTTTCTGATACCAATACACTTTCACTCCGGCTGCCAGCAATTCCTCGACAAAAGAACGGGTACACCAATGTGTCAGCCACGAATCCGTCCGATGCGGAAGCATAATCCGCACATCCACCCCACCCATGGCCGCAGCCTTGAGACAATTGAGCGTCGTCTCTCCCGGCATAAAATAGGGCGTAGAAATAAACACATATTTCCTGGCCATGTTTATCAGCGTAAAATATGCCTGCTGTATGGACGCCCAATCACTGTCGGGACCACAAGAAACAACTTGCGTAATCACATTGCCATCCTCCCGGACATAGGGCAGATACTCCTCCCGGTTCAGTAACAACTCCTGCCGGACGAAATACCAGTCTATCAAGAATACCGTCTGCAACGAGGTGGCGACTTCCCCCCGGACTTTCAGATGCGTGTCCCGCCACACACCAATTCCCGGCACTCCGTTCAAATAGCGGTCGGCAAAATTCAGCCCTCCGACAAACGCCGTCTCCCCGTCAATAACGATGATTTTCCGATGGTTGCGATAGTTCGCTTTGTTTGCAATCTTATGAAAGCGCACGGGCAGGAAAGGATAAATCTGTATACCGGCTTCTCTCATCTCCTGCCTGTACTTTTTCGGCAATCCCCAAGAACCAACATCGTCATAAATAATCCGGACTTCCACCCCGGCTTTGGCCTTGGCCATCAGGATTTCAATCAAACGGTCCAGCAATTCCCCCGGCTCCAAGATATAATACTCCAGATGGATATATTTCCGGGCCTTGCACAAAGCGGTGAAAATGGCCGGGAAAGTTTCATTGCCGTTATTCAGGATTTCCACTTTATTGTAACGCGTCAGCAACGCTTTACTATTATTGAGCAAAAGGGTCATCAGTTTGCGCACCTCCTCCATATCCTCCTTTTGGATAAATTCCGCCTTTTTAATCCTCTGCTTCTGGTCCTCGCTCATATACTGCAACCACTTCATATCTCCCAGCCCTTTCATGGAAAACATCTTCACCTTGCGGTAGTTCACCCCAAAATAAAGATAAAAAAGCAGTCCGATAAAGGGCACAAACACCAATACCCCGATCCACGCCAAAGTCCGTACCGGATTTCTGTTTTCCAGCACAATGCTGAACGTAATCGAAACTATCGTCAGCAAATAAGAGACAATCAACACATATTGTATAATCAGGGACCAGCTCATAAAATAGGAATGCCGAAAGGGAGATAACCCCGTTTCATTTTCTCATTTTCAGATTTTCGCTCTATCTTTGTTTCATGAATCACTCGTTGTTCACACTCATTCAATACGCAAGAGAAGAATTGAAAGATACATACGGACCGGAAGAAATCCGAAGTATTTGTCAAATCATCTTCACGGATGTGTTTCATTACACAAATATAGACATCCATCTCAAAAAAAGCGAACATTTGGATGAAAGCTTTGTGAAGAAATTTTTTGAAATTACAGAGCAGTTAAAAGCCCATCAGCCCATTCAGTATATTTTAGGAGAAACCGTATTTGCCGGGCTACGTATCGGCTTAAACCCCTCCACTTTAATCCCTCGTCCGGAGACGGAAGAACTGGTTTACTGGATAAGAGAAACAGCTCCGTCTTCCGCCCGTATTTTAGACATCGGCACCGGAAGCGGCTGTATTGCACTGGCCCTGGCTCACTTTCTGCCGCAAGCCTCCATTACCGGGCTGGACATCGCTACGGAAGCCGTTGAACAGGCACAACGCAATGCCCTATACAACCAATTGCACGCGGATTTCATACAGGCGGACATTTTCCGTTTCGACACGCCGGAGCAATACAATATTATTGTCAGTAACCCGCCCTACGTCCGCGAACAGGAAAAAGCGCAAATGCAAAAACGTGTCCTGGATTACGAGCCCCACCGGGCCCTATTCGTTCCCGACAAACAACCTTTTTTATTTTACGAACAGATAGCCGCTTTCGGAGAAACACACCTGAATCCCGGCGGTTCCCTCTATTTCGAAATCAACGAGGCTTTTGGAAGCGAAATGATTCAACTTCTGGAAAACCACCATTATCGGAATATCCTGCTGAAAAAAGATTTTTACGGGAAAGACCGGTTTATTAAAGGAGAGAAGATATGAAGCCGAAATATAATCCCGCAGAAAGGACAAAGCCAGCCATGGATATGAAAAAGGCGCTCAACGCCACCGCCGCCCTTTGTAGTAAAAAGGAGCATGCCACTTCCGATATTCGCCGGAAACTGGAGAATTGGGGTATAAGCGCGGAAGAGCAAGAGAAAATCATCGACTTCCTCCAAAAAAACAAATTCTTAGACGACCGCCGCTTTGCCCGGTTTTACGCCCGCGACAAATTCCGCTTCAACAAATGGGGCAAACAAAAGATAGCCGCTTCTCTCCGCCAAAAACAGATAAACGACACCATCATTTCCGAAGCCTTGAACCAATTAGAGACTACGGACTACTCCGCCACATGCCTACATCTGTTGCAACAGAAACTGAAAAGCAGTAAAGAAAGCGACCCCATGAAACAAAAAGCCAAACTTATCCGTTTCGGACTAAGCAGGGGATTCGATTACGAAACAATCCAAAAATGCTACAACCAACTGAAAAAAGATACGACAGAACAGGACTTTCGTATCTAAAGAACGTTGAAAAGGTTGAAGAGTGAAAAAAGGTTGAAAAATAACATCAAAAAGCTATCCTTTTTATTCGAAATTGCTACGTCGAAAAAAAGAGACTCTTTTTTATCCGGAAACAATAAGGTCCTGTTTTTTCCTAAAATTATCCGATAATTATCCCGGCAACAGTCGCCGATAAAAAAGCCAAATTCTGACTTAATTATTGACAATCCCATTTAGTAAAAAATCATAGAGACTCATTACAAGTATACCTTCCTCATTGTAGTGAGTAAGATACCTGTCACCCTCAATAAGAATCTTGCGAAATCCATCCGTTACATTGCGGAAAGAAGCAAGTTCCTGATCTCGTTTTGCTTCATTTGGCATACGATAGGCGGATTGGATATACACTCGCTGGTCATGGCGGTTTACAACGAAGTCTATCTCCAGATTCTTTCTGATAGTTTTGCCTTCTGCGTCGTTGCTAAAAGTTTCCACCAAACCAACATCAACGCTATATCCCATACGGCATAATTCGTTGTATATTACATTTTCCATGATGTGGTTGTACTCAATCTGACGGAATCCTACAATTGCATTTCTGATGCCGGTATCCTCAAAATAGTACTTGGTCTCAGTCCCGATGTATTTTCTGCCTTTTATGTTATAACGCAGCGCCTCACTAATGATAAATGAATCTTGTAGATGCTCTAAGTATCGATTGATAGTGTTGGCTCCAATATCAATCTTACTTACAGATTTAAACGTGTTTGAAATCCTCTGGACATTTATGCTGCTACCCATTGAAGAAGCAAGTATTCTTATCAACTCACTCATACCATCGGCATTTCTAAGGTGGTTACGTTGCAGCACATCTTTGAGATAAACAGTTTCAAAGATTTCTTTCAGATAGTTCTGCTTATCCTCAGATCTTTCTAATTGGACTACTGCAGGAAGGCCTCCATATAGATAATAATTCTCTAAGGCTTCCTGTTTATCTCCACCAACTTTAGCATAGTATTCTGCAAAACTCAGCGGACGAATTCTGATTTCCCATCCACGGCCACGGAACTCAGTAATGACATCCTTTGACAGAAACTTAGCATTAGACCCCGTGACATATACATTAGCGTTTTTAATGTGCAGATAAGAGTTCAAAACATCTTCGAATTCCGGAACCAACTGAATTTCATCCAACAGAATGAAATACTTCTCCGAGTCCTTCATCTGTGAGTCGATATACTCAAGGAGAGCATCAGGATTACGAAGTTTTTTACTGCGTCTGTCTTCCAGATTTACCTCTATGATATGATTTGCCGGGATTCCTCTGGATAGGAGATTCTGCTTGTATATGTTGAATAGCAAGAATGACTTACCACAACGCCTGATGCCTGTGATTATCTTTATCATCCCATTGTCTTCGGAAGCAATGAGCTGTTGTAGGTATTGATCCCTTTCAAAAAACATATTTAATGGATTCTTTTTGTGTTATTACACAAATTTCTGCCACAAATATACATATTATTTTTTGAAAGTAAGTGCCTTGTTTTTTCCTGAAATTACCCGATAATCATTCCGATGACGGTTGCAGAGAGCAAGGAAGCCAATGTTCCGGCAAGCAGCGCCCGTAAACCGAATTGCGCCAACAAAGGTTTGTTTTTCGGAGTTAATCCGCCGATACCGCCAATCTGGATACCGATAGAAGCAAAGTTGGCAAAACCGCATAAGAAGTAGGTACACATGATAACGGATTTCACTTCGTGGAATGCCCCCGAAGCTTTCAGATTCGCCAAATCCACATAACCGATGAATTCCGTCATAATTACTTTTTGTCCCAACAAACTTCCAGCATAAACCATATCCTCCCCAGAAACTCCAATCAGCCACATCAAAGGCGAAATGGCATATCCCAGGATAAACTGCAGACTCAGTTCGGTGTTCCTGCCGTCCGTGATTTGGGCAATCCATTCGTTCAAACCGGTAAAGCCGCCGATTTTCCCGAACAGGTAATTGGCAAAGGCGATGAATGCCACAAAGACAAGCAACATGCCTGCCACGTTCACCGCCAGTTTCACGCCTTCTGTCGTTCCGTTCGAAATGGCGTCCAGGATGTTCTTCCCCACTTTATTTTTAGAGACCTGTATGTTATTGTTTACCGCCTTGTTCTGTGGCACCAGTAGTTTGGCAAATACCACCGCCCCCGGAGCTGCCATCACCGAAGCCGCCAGCAGATGTTTGGCAAATACCAGCCGCTGTACGGGATCTTCTCCCCCCAAAAAGCTGATATAAGCCGCCAAAACTCCCCCCGCAATAGTCGCCATTCCTCCCGTCATGACCAGAAAAATCTCGGAAGGCGTCATGTCATCCAGGTATTCTTTAATCATCAGTGGGGCTTCCGTCTGCCCCAAAAAGATATTGCCGGATACCGACAGGGCTTCCATTCCGGAAATGTTCATCAGTTTCGTCATCCCCCACGCCAAAGCATACACGACTTTCTGTATGATACCCAGATAAAACAACAAAGAGGTCAAGGCCGAGAAAAAGATAATGGTAGGCAACACCTGAAATGCAAAGACATAGCCGACCTTGGTGGTATCCATCAAATCTCCCAACAGGAAATCGCTCCCGGCTTTGGTAAAGTCCAATATGGTCAGGAATATCTTTCCGAAAAATTCAAAAAATGCCTGCACAAAGGGCACATACAGAATTCCCACAGCCAAAACCAATTGTATGGCGAGACCCATGCCGACCACTTTCCAGGAAATGGCTTTCCGGTTGTTGCTGAAAAGCCACGCAATACCAATTAGCGCGGCAATTCCCAATAATCCCCTTAACACTGACAAGAGGGAAATATGACTTTCGATATTGGCTGCACTCTGGATTCCGCTTCCCTGTTGTGCAAAAGCAGTCCCAGCCGTCCACACCAACAACGCCGGTAACACCCAGCTTATTTTTTTGATTACACCACTCATCTGTTTTCAATTTAAAAGCGGTTAAAGTTAAAAGATTTAAATGAAATTTTACCCTTTCGCCGCAGAAAAAAAGGAATTCATACGCCGACACACTATTTTCACTTTTTATTATCTTTACGTCCTAAATAAATATGTCATTTATAACTGTGTTAGCGTCATGAAAATCACAAAGTACTCGTTGCCGATAGTTTTTATTCTTGTATACGTATTGTTGGTTTCCTGCCATTCCAAACCGGAAAAAGCCCGGTTGACCGTTTATTGTACGACAGATGTCCACGGGACTGTTTTCGATTATGATCTGAAAAGAAACCGTCCCAACAAAAGTAGCCTGGCAAACGTGGCAGCCATTGTGCAGAACGAACGTACAAACCGCCCGGAAGAAGTGATTCTGTTAGACAACGGAGATATCCTGCAAGGCCAGCCGTCAAACTATTATTATAATGTCATTGATACCGCTGAAACGAATATCACCGCCCAAGTGATGAATTATCTGCATTATGACGCAGGAAGTGTGGGGAATCACGATATTGAAGCCGGGCATCCGGTGTATGACAAAATGAAACGGGAACTCCGCCATCCCTGGCTGTCGGCCAATGCCGTAAACACTACTACCGGCGAGCCTTATTTCCAACCGTATGCCATTATTCACCGCAACGGTCTGAAAATTGCCGTATTGGGCATGACAACTCCCGGTATCCCGAAGTGGTTGCCCAAACATCTCTGGGAAGGTATCGAGTTCCGGGATATGATTGAAACCGCCCGCTTTTGGGTACCCCGGATTCAAAAAGAGGAACAACCCGATTTGCTGATAGGCCTCTTTCATGCCGGTTTCGATTATGAGTATGGAGGTGAAAATGCGACAACCCCCAAAAACGAGAATGCCAGTATGCTCGTAGCCCGGCAAGTGGACGGATTCGACCTTATCATCATGGGGCATGACCACCAGGGAAAGGTAGAGGAAATTATCAATGACGCCGGCCACAAAGTGGTAGTCATCGACCCGCATTCACACGCCACGTTCCTCGGGAAAATCGACATTGACCTGACACGCCAAGGCAAAACCTATGACAAAACGATTCACGCCCAGTTAATCAAACTCGCAAACACACCCAAAGATTCCGCCTATATCCGGCACTTCACGCCCGCCTTGGAAAAGGTAAAATCTTATATCGATACCCCTATTGGAACGTTCAGTAAAGTCCTTTCCGGACGGGACGGGATTTTCGGTCCCTCGGCATTTACCGATTTTATTCACAATGTACAATTGGAGACCACAGGTGCGGATGTTTCTTTCAGCACGGTTTTGCAAATGGACGCCCGCATCGAAAAAGGAGACGTCACCATTCGGGATATGTTTAATCTGTACAGCTATGAAAATGGTTTATATACGATGAACTTCACGGGAGAGGAAATCGACAAATATCTGGAATATGCCTACGGACTTCAATACAACACAATGCGTTCTGCCAACGACCATCTGCTGAATTTCAAGACAGATACAAAAGGCAATCCTGTAAAAAACAGCCGGGGTGCCTACACACTTGCTCACCCGTTTTTCAATTTTTCATGTGCGGCAGGTATCCGCTATACCGTCGATGTAAGCAAGGCACCGGGACAACGGGTGAAAATCCTATCACTATCCGACGGCACGCCTTTTGACCCGAACAAAATGTATAAAGTAGCCATCAACTCCTACCGGGGCAACGGCGGGGGCGGCCATCTTTCGCAAGGCTTAGGATGGAGTAAAGAAGAGATGGAAAAGCGCATCGTGGAAATCAAGCCCAAAGACGTACGTTATTATATCACCGAATACATCCGGGATAAAAAAACGCTCAACCCGCAATGCCGCAACGATTGGAAAGTAATTCCCGAAAAGTGGTTTAAACAAGGGAAAGAAAAGGGCTACAAGCTGATTTACGAAGCCCATTAAGACATGTGTACCCCTAGACGCCCAATACAATATGGGCGTCTATATTCAGTTTACGGCTGATTTCACGGGCTATTTTCAAGGTGGGTTCACTGCGTCCGGTGAGATAATCACCTACCCACGAAGGACTTACACCTTATATGTTCTTTGCCTTTATTGTATTCAGCATGAGTACCGATAAAGCGAATCAATACCGTTTTTATCTGTTTGACCAGGTCCAATCGCCAAGGGTGTATGAAGCTTCTGTCTGTCGCTCTATTACATCCGGCAATAACGGAAAAAAGTCTATTCCAGTCTTTTCTTCCAATTCGTCGACAGAAAGGACTTTGCCCTGCAAATCATAGGGTGTGGAATATTTTTTATGCTCCAGCCAAAAAGCAATGGATTTATAACTCTTCCCTTTTTTGGCCAAGACAGCCATAAAGTAATATTTCGGAACCGGTACGGAGTGCGGTCCGTTGTATTTCAATATCTGGTCTTCCCGTATCGTTCCGCCTTTTACGACATAAAGCGTGTCTCGCAATGCGTCATCCTGCATCCAGCCTTTGACGTTTTCCTCCAGTTTTTGCCAGATTCCCTGGTTAAAATTCGACAACTGCGGACTCATATTGGAATAGTAAAAAGTTTGTTCGTTCGCCTCCCGACAATAACGCCGGTCATTGGAAGCCACCAAATGTCCCCGGTCGTATCCGCTGTAATCGGTTCTTTCCGAGCGTTTGTCCTCCGGGACCTCCGGATCATCCGCCCAAGCATTCGTACGGGAAATATTGTCCACTGCCGTCAAATCATAAGCAGTAAACGCCACCCAACGGGTATGACGCAAGTCAAGCTGGTATTCCATCGAATAATTGGAAACAGTTTTCCCTTGATACCTCACCGTATGTTCAATAAATTTATATGTCACCGTATCCCCCGTCAATCGCGGTATTTCCAAATGCCCGGGAACGGTATTGGTCAAATCTTCCTCCGGTTCACTCTCCCGTTTATGGTCATCCCCACAAGCAGAGAAAAATATTGCGAGCAGCAACACGCTGCCCGCAATAAACTTTAAATACACTGGTGTCTTCACCATAAATATTTATTCTGCTTTTTTCAATGATTCCTCCACATAGGTAAATTCGCCGGGAGCCGTAACTTCACACTGTATTGTATATATCTCAGTAGTATTACCGTCATATACTCCGAAATTAACCGTGTATATTACATTTAATCCCTCTACCGGACGTGCCTCCGGATATTTGCATTCCAACATGATTTTTACTGCTTCCGGTAAACGCTCCCACATCAAAGCAGTCAATTCCTCATCACTCATATTTCCATAAGCAACCGCATGTTGCGCTTTCCAAGCAGACGGACGGAAATCAAAGTTATTCTGGTACTCAGAACCTCCGAAATAGTAATCATTGTTCGCGTAAGTTGTTACATATCCACCTCCTTTAGTAGCAACTCCGGCAGGAACATCCACATTTTCCCAAACCCAATCGGTCAAAAGTTGGAAATGTCCGTCACCATTTCCTCTACCTACGGCAAGTGTTATCGTAACATTAGGGTCATACATCCAAGAACCTGAATAAGCATATTGTTCCGTAATGGTTTCAACAGGAACATTATTATATTGCCAAGTTCCGGCATAGACATATTCGTCAGCTTTTAATACAGTCGTCTTAGCTTCACTGTCATAGTAATTATATACGACGGCTTTCACGTCTCCCTCATTCGCATAAGGATATTTATTTTCCAAGAACTTCGGCAAATAGTTTCCGGCAGGAATAGAGCTGCTGAAATTATTATGAGAACCCGGCTCACCCATAGCTTTGTAATCTTCCTCCGAAAGTACAACCGCATTTGTATTCACTATCCATTTACCTTCAGCAAATTCAACAACCGCAGCCTTTTTAGGAGATGCGGCAGCTCTTGTTTTTGTCATCAAAGAGGTTGTTGCCGCAGAACGGCTATAATTTACAACATTCACATTATCGATCTGATAAGTTGTAGTCCTGTCTTTTGCTTTATCTCCTGTGTATTTAAAACCGATATATACCGATTTCCCCACATAAGAAACTAAAGGAATAGAATAGTTTTTAAATCCCTGATAACTCTCGTCCTGCGGAAGTGTCACATAACTCGTTACATCTATCCATGTTGCATCTTCTACATTTGTGCCATCAAAATCCGTCGATACATAAACTTCCAAACAATTCGCATTATAATAAGCTCCGTTCAATTCGAATTTTAACACTGGAACTGTTCCTGCAGCAAGGGCTATCGCCGGAGTAATTAACCATGTCGTATTATCGGCAGTTGCATTAAAAGCAGAAACCTGCGCATAAATATTATTGGAAAATTGTGTCGCTTTCCATTGTTGCTCGGCTTTTGTATTCAACCAACCATTCAATGCAATAACTTTAGGTTTATTACCTGTCTCTAATTCACATGTTTCAAAATCTTCCTTAAAAACACTGGTTTCTTTCACTGCATTATCATCGCCCAAATATAGATTATCAATTTGATAAGTTGTCGTCTTCTTACCTGTTCCCGAACCGGTATATTTAAATGCAATATTGATATTTTTCTTATATGCACTCATGTCCATCAATCCGGCAATCGCAGACTTTCCATATTTATTGGTAGGTTCCTGAGGTATGGCAAAATTGGCTGTAATATCCGTCCATGTAGCCGTTGTCACATCATCCACATAATCTTCGGAAAGCAAAATTTGCAAACAACTGGCATTATAATATCCTATGGTTATATCAAAACTAAGTGTAGGGGCTGAGGACTCTGCCAAATTTACTTTCGGGGATACTAACCAAGCAATATTTTCATCTTCATTGCTACCATTAGCTGTCATCTGAATATATTTATTCCCGGAAAATTCTCTTCCTATCCAAGTTTTAGTACCCTTTTCTATAAAATTAGTCCAACCGCTCAACGCTACATTTTCATCTACTGTCACTCCTCCAAAATCCTCATCCATAAAAATCGGCAACGCCAATTCCGGTTCCTCTTCCGAATAAGCATATTCTGCAATCATCACATCTCCTTCTTCCGCTTCCGCAAACTTTTTATTCAGTATTTTCGGCAATGCGATTTCCGGTGTCTGTTCCGGTGTAAGGTATTCAACACCTTCCATAGCCCATACCGTTTTATAATCCTCTACACTCAATGTATAAGTTTCGGCAGACGCTATCGCTGCCAGATAAGCAGGCGTTTCCCCTCCAAAATCATAAATCATCCGGATAGCCGAACCTGTAGAGGCCGTTCCCCATTTGCTGTTCATAAAAACGGGCAATACCGTTTTTGCCGGTGTAGCATCCGTCAAGTAAAGATTTGTCTTCACGGCTTTCAATGCGTCGGCATCCACTCCCGTTATTTTCAATGCACTAATCGTCGCATAGTCTTCCGCTGTCAATGTATAATCCTTATTGAGCATATTTTCAGGAGTTGTCATATCCTTCAATCCCTCAAAGTCATCATTCACATCGGTGCATCCTGTTAATCCCAACACAGATGCCAAACAAAGATATATGAGATGTTTTTTCATTTTTTATTCATTTAAATCAAATTATCAGAAAGTAATTTTCAGACGAACGGAATAGTTTCTGCCAAAACGATAAAATACCCGATAAGCAGACTGCCAGTCATGTCCGGTTCCATCATAAGCATCAGAAATTGAAACTCCGTCCAATACGTTATTTACATTTCCATAAATAGTTGCCCACAATTTACCCAACGGGAATCGATAGTTAACATTTAAATCCAATTCTCCGGCCGAAGGCATTCTCCAAGGAGTTTCATATTTTTTATACCCATTCATCACTAAGTCGCCACCACTGCTTCCTCCAACAGAAAATTCCGCATAGTTCCGCATCCAGTAAGTATAATCGGCACCAACCCGCAATCCTTTCAACGGCTGTACCTTCGCACCGATAGCAAACGTGGTTTGGGCAGAATTACCAACGCGGGTTCCATCCAAATCCACCGTCATTTTGGCATGGTCTTCCGCCTGTATTCCGGAAGCAATCTCACCGTCGCTGTTTTTCAAAGGCTGACCAGATGAATTATAGAAATAACCGGAAGAAACACTGTTCCATTTCCAGTCGCCGATAGAAACCATACCGGTAATATCAACATCCTTTATCGGACGGAAAACGAAATCGACTTCTATTCCCTGATGCAAAGCATCAATTCCACTCATATTGATTGTTGCCCGGTCGCCATTTTTTAAATCAATGGTACGGGTCATGGTTTTATCCAACCATTCCGTACGATAGAGGTTCAAATTAGCAGTGAAAATGGAAGAACGGAAACCATATCCAATTTCAGCCGAAAATACTTTTTCATTAATAGCATCGGGATTGGTTGCATTGCTATTCATCGCATACAAGAATACACCACCGGAATAAAACGGTGCACGAGAGATGTAACCAATGTTAGCAAATACATTGTGTTGTTCGGTCAAGTTATAGTTGGCCCCTCCCTTTACATTCCAACCGATAAAGTTTTCGGTTTTGGATTTTTCATGTTTTTTGTCATAATAAAAATGGTTTTTCTGCCAATAACCACTATTGGAAACCGCACCCGCAACAAATACACTCAAAGGTCCTTTGTTATATTCGGCTTGTGCGAAAATACCTTCCTGCATAACGTAACCGTCATAATCCCTATATACCACATCCCCCACTTTCAGTTTCCGGTTTACCCATTCCGGATCGGCGGCATTTGCATTGTTGGCGGCCTTTACATTTCCCCGATAATAATCAATGAAAAAATCGCCTCCGTATAAATCAACCAATTCATTGGTATGCGTACCGTTATAGTAACGGAAATCGATACCTCCGTACACATCAAAATACTTACCGATACTGGTAGTATAAGTAGACATCAAACCGTACCAGTTATGTTCATTCTTGGATTCGGACATTGCCATCAAGGAACCGTTATCGCTCGTGGCATTCAATTCATAAATCTTATCATAAGCAAATGTTCCATCCTCATTACGGAAATAAGTATTCAAGGTACCGTTACTGGAACCGTACCACATGTTGGCATAAGCAGATGTGGCACCCAAACCTTTATAACCGCCTCCACGGCCGATAGATACATAAGCTACAGTGGAAAGACTGGATTTTTCATTAATCGTCCATGAATGATTTAATGAAATCTGCGGTTTGTGATAGTGGTTGTAAGAAGAGGTCTTGCGTTCTCCGTGCAATCCGAAACCATATGTCGGATTGTACCGATATTGCCGGTCTCTGCCCATATATTTTTCCACATTCTGCCAACCGGCAATCGTCAAACCGTCATAGTTACTACGCTGGTTATGCCACTGCGGAGCCCCGAACACCGTGAACGATAACAAGTGATTCTCATTGATTTGTTTGGAAATATTTCCGAAATAAGAATAGGCTTCAAATTCCGTTCCCTGAACATATCCGTCGCCCCAACTTTTAGCCCCCAGTAAGGTAAGGGCCCAACCATTGCGCAATCCCGTGGAAACATTAAACATTACTTTGTTGTAACCGTCATTTCCCAATGCGTAGGAAATTGAACCACCCGCTTTCGCATCTGTTGTTTTCGTTACAATATTGATAGAACCTCCGACAGAAGGAGAGGAAACCTTAGAAGCACCCAATCCGCGTTGTACCTGCATAGAACGTGTCACATCCGAAAGTCCTGCCCAGTTAGACCAATATAATCCCCCCCATTCCATATCATTCATGGGTACACCGTTAATCATCACAGCGATATTGGCCTGTTCAAAACCACGCAAATTAATACGGGAATCTCCAAAGGCACCACCCGATTTTGTCGCATATACACCCGGTGTGGATTTTAGCATTTCCGGAAATTCCTGTGTGGAAAGTTTCGTTTCAATCTCGATAGGCTCTACTACGGAAACAGCAACCGGCGTTTTACGACGCACAGCGACAGAAGCTGTTACAGTCACATCCCCCAATCCGATGGCTTCCGTTGTCATTTTGATTACTCCCAAATCCAACGCGTCACCTGAAAGTTTCACTTCTTTCTGCAATTCTTTGTAACCTACACTCCTAAATACCAGTGTTTGCTTTCCTTCTGCAGTTGTTTTCAATACAAAACTTCCATCAAAATCGGCAGCAACACCTTCCGATGTTCCTTTTACCATTACCGTAGCTCCCACCAATTCTTCCTTGGTTTCCGAGTCGATAATCTTTCCTTTAACAATGCTCTGTGACATGGCTGCCAGCGTCATAAAAAACACCGGAACCAATAATAGCAGGCCTTTCATAAAGATTTTCCTCATAAAATTTACCTAATTTTTATTAATTTATAGCACACATTCCCAAAAAAAGGATCGTTTTTTTGGGCGTCAGATTTAAAATTTGTGACGCAAATTTAAATAATATAAAATAGCTTTCTATCAGGTTATTGTTAAAATTTAAGTATTTGTTGGATTTTCATTTTTTTCTTCCCAAAAAAACGATCGTTTTTTATGGGAAGGAAAGAAATCTGTTATAATTTATTATTTTTGAAGTAAAATTTGTGCAAGAATATCGGCAATACAGATAATTCTAAATAACAATCAAAAATACAGAATCATGAATACAATTTCTTTCCGCATTTTCATGCTGGCTATGCTGTTCGGATTTTCCGGACTTTATGCGGCCAATCCTGTACATCAGGATCTAAATTCCGGTTGGCAATTCCGGCAGGCTCATGTTGGCAAATGGCTGTCCGCAACAGTACCAGGAAGTGTACACACCGACCTGATGGCTCATAAACTGATCGAAGACCCGTTCTACCGGAACAATGAACCTACGGTACAATGGATTGATAAAATCAATTGGGAATATGCCGTTACTTTTCAACCGGAGGACGCGATTTTGACGGCCAACAATCAACAATTGGTATTCTACGGGTTGGACACTTGGTGTGATGTATATCTCAACGGAGAAAAAATTGCTTCTCCCAACAACATGTTCCGCACTTGGAAATGCGATGTGCAAGGAAAGTTAAAACAAGGAAACAATACCCTTTTAGTTCGTTTTTACTCTCCCATTACCAAAGGGTTGGAAGAAATGGAAAAATACGGACTAATTCTCCCGGCATCCAATGATTACAGCCAATTCGGAGGTATGGGTGATGTGAGAGTTAGTGTCTTTACTCGGAAAGCCCCTTATCATTTCGGCTGGGACTGGGGTCCCCGTTTAGTACCCTCCGGGATATGGAAACCGGTTGTATTGGAAGGCTGGAACGACCTGAAAATTGAAAATATTTTTATTCGCCAACCGGAGGTGAGCCAAAAGCAAGCCCGTTTGGAAGCGGAAGTCAACTTTCTCGCCGAAACAAGAGAACCCGTAAAAGTGGAAGTATGGAATAAAAATAAATTGGTAGCCCAAAAAACAATGAGCCCCCAAACCGGCAACAATCAAGTCACTCTTCCTTTCACTATTAAGAACCCTGAATTGTGGTGGAGCAGAGGATTAGGAAAACCTGCCCTCTCCAACTTTGAAATCCGGCTTGTACAAAACGGCAAAACCATTGCCGACCAAATCGTCACCACCGGTTTACGCTCATTAAAACTTATCCGGAAAAAAGACGAGGCCGGTTCTACCTTTTATTTTGAATTAAACGGCGTGCCGGTATTTGCCAAAGGAAGCAATATGATTCCCAACGATATTTTCCTTCCCCGCATTACTCCCCAGGATTACGAAAAAATGGTTCAGGATGCCGCAGACGCCAATATGAACATGATTCGCGTATGGGGCGGCGGTATCTATGAAGACGACCATTTTTATGACCTGTGCGACCGGAACGGTATCATGGTTTGGCAAGACTTCGCTTTTGCCTGCGCCATGTATCCGGGGAATCCGGAATTTTTAGAAAACATCCGGCAAGAAGCCATTGACAATGTTGTCCGCTTGCGCAACCATCCCAGTCTGGCATTATGGTGCGGCAACAACGAAATCGACGCGGCCTGGGCTCGCTGGGGATGGCAAAAAGGATACAGTGAGGCAGAAAAAGAACAGATATTCAAGGCCTATACCGATTTATTCCACCATTTATTGCCGGAAATCATCACCGCCTATACCGACGGAGACGACTATTGGCCTTCTTCCCCCATGTCGGATACAGCTGTCAACGCGCATGAAATCTTGCCAGCTACCAGCGGCGACAATCACTATTGGGGCGTATGGCACCAGAAACACCGTTTTGAAGAGTATGAAAACAACATCGGACGGTTCATCAGCGAATACGGTTTCCAATCTTTTCCGGAATTCAATACGGTAAAGAAATACGCCCTGCCGGAAGATTACGACATCGAATCCGAAGTCATGGCCGCCCACCAGCGTAGCGGCATCGGCAATCTTCGCATCAAAGAATACATGGGATGGTACTATAAAATTCCGGAAGATTTCGAGCAATTCCTGTATTTAAGCCAGGTTTTGCAGGCAAAGGCCATGCGCAATGCCGTACAGACCCACCGTCGGAATATGCCCTACTGTATGGGATCCCTGATGTGGCAGTTAAATGACTGCTGGCCTGTGGCAAGCTGGTCAACAACCGACTATTACCACAATTGGAAAGCAGCGCAATATGCTTCCAGAGAAGCCTGCAAGTCCGTGATATTGGCACCCAAAGTCACAGAAAAGACGTTGGAACTATGGGTGGTCAATGATTTGCTGAAAACGATAAAAGGTGATTATACCCTTGAATTGTTGGATTTCAACGGAAAATTACTGAACAAGGTAAGTGGCAAATTCAGCCAGAAAGCCAATGCGTCCGGTTTAATCCGCACGATTGACCTGGAAAGCTTCCTGCAAGGAAAAAACAAGCAAGAGGTTGTTGCCGTGCTCCGCATCACAAACGGCAAAACGCAATGGGATGAACAAACCTGTTATTTTGCAGCCCCCAAGGATATGAATTTACCCCAAAATCCGGGCATACAAACAGAAATATTCCAGGCAAACGGGAAAAAATATCTCCGTGCCACAACCCGGCAGTTGGCTTGCGATGTGATGTTCTACTCTCCGGATAGCGAAGTGGTATTCAAAGAAAACTATATCGACCTGCTTCCCGGCAGAACGTATGTCATCGAAGTAGAAACTGACTCGGACAATTATTCCATCGCCACCCGCTTCATTCAATAAAAACAAAAGGGACTGTCTAACAATCAAATGTTATTCAGTCCCTCTTTTTTTGTCTGTTTGATTCGTTTTAATGGCTTTCCTGTTCTTTTCCGATAGGAATAAAAAGTAAAAATCCAACTGATAAACACTTTATCATCTATTACTCAACTAATAGGTAACTAATAGTTGAGTAATAGATGACTAATAGATAATACGCATATGTATCAGATATATACGGGATTAAATCCTATAGAATCTAAACTATTTATTTCTTCAACGGATTTCAGAGCCGGGCATCACGTCCTTTTCCGGAGACACGAATGCCAACGAACCGTCGGCATTTTCTGCCATCAGTATCATGCCCTGCGAATCAATGCCTTTTAGATTTCGCGGTTCCAGATTTACCAAGATGCTCACCTGTTTACCAATTACTTCCTCCGGCGTGTAATATTCGGCAATACCCGATACCACTGTCCGCTGGTCAATACCGGTATCAACGGTGAGCTTCATCAGTTTTTTGGTTTTAGCCACTTTTTCCGCTGCAATAATTTTTCCGGCACGGATGTCCAACTGTTGGAAGGTATCAAAAGTGATATTCTCCTTTGCCGGAGCCGCCTTGACGTTCGCCAGTTCATTGGCTTTCTTTGTGGCCTGCAAACGGTCTAATTGCCGCTGAATCTCCTCATCCTCTATCTTATCAAACAGCAAACCGGCTTCATTGATCCGATGTCCCGCCGGCAACACCTCAGCACCCATTTTACTCCAGACAAGCGGTTCCATATTCAGGAATCCCCTCAACTTAGCTGCACTGAACGGCATAAAAGGTTCGGACAATGCAGTCAAATCGGCCGTAATCTGCAAACAGATATTCAAAATCGTCTTCACCCTTGCTTCATCGGTTTTAATCAATTTCCAAGGTTCCGTGTCCGCCAGGTATTTATTTCCCAGACGCGCCAGGTTCATACACTCTTTCAAGGCTTCCCTGAAATGGAAATTTTCCAGATTTTTTTCCACCCGGTCTATGATAGCAGGTATTTCAGCCAACACCTCCCTGTCATAATCATTCAATGCCCCCCGTTCCGGTACCAATCCGCCGAAATATTTGTGAGTAAGCACAATGGCCCGGTTCACGAAATTACCATATATGGCGACCAGTTCACTGTTGTTGCGGGTCTGAAAATCTTTCCAAGTAAAATCATTGTCTTTGGTTTCAGGCGCATTGGCAGTCAACACATAGCGCAAAACATCCTGTTTCCCTTTAAAATCTTCCAGATATTCATGCAACCACACGGCCCAATTGCGGGAAGTGGAAATCTTATCCCCTTCCAAATTAAGGAATTCATTCGCCGGAACATTATCGGGTAGGATATAGGAACCCTCCGCTTTCAACATCGCGGGGAAAATGATGCAATGGAATACGATATTGTCTTTTCCGATGAAATGAATCATACGGGTATCCTTGTCTTTCCAATATTTTTCCCAATCCGGCGTCAAGTCCTTGGTTGCCGAAATATATCCGATGGGAGCATCAAACCACACATACAGCACTTTTCCTTCTGCCCCTTCTATCGGCACCGGTACACCCCAATCCAAATCACGCGTTACGGCACGGGGTTGTAAACCATTGTCCAACCACGATTTACACTGCCCGTAAACATTGCTTTTCCACTCCTTATGCCCTTCCAGAATCCACTCTTTCAACCAATTCTCATACTGATCCAGCGGCAGATACCAATGTTTCGTTTCTTTCAACTGAGGGGTATTGCCCGTAATGGCGGACACCGGATTAATCAAATCGGTGGCGCTCAGACTCGTACCGCAGGCCTCGCACTGGTCTCCATAAGCCCGTTCATTGCCACAATGGGGACATTTCCCTGTAATATAACGGTCTGCTAAAAACTGTCCCGCTTTCTCATCGTAATATTGCATGGACGTTTTTTCAATGAATTTGCCTTCCTGATATAATTTCTTAAAAAAAGCGGACGACAGCTCGTGATGGGTTTTCGAGGTAGTCCGGGAATATATATCAAAAGAAATACCGAACTCTTCAAACGATTTTTTTATCAGATTGTGATAACGGTCCACAATATCCTGAGGCGTTACCCCTTCTTTCTGTGCCTTAATCGTAATCGGCACGCCATGTTCGTCCGAACCTCCGATAAATACGACTTCTTCTCCCTTGGCTCTTAAATACCTCACATAAATATCCGCAGGCACATATACTCCGGCCAAATGGCCGATATGCACCGGTCCGTTGGCATACGGCAAGGCGGTTGTGATCAGATTTCTTTTGAAATGACTCATATATCGTATCTTTTTAATGTTTTGCCCTAAAATTGAAACGCAAATTTATAAAAAAATCGTATTTTCGCATGATGAAAAGGCGAAAGTCTGTACAAGCCTTTCTGCCTGACAGATAACCGACAGATTACACCTGACACTATGTTACGTCCGTCCTACTTACAATCCGGAGACCATGTCGCACTGATTTCTCCCGCAGGGATTATCAGTCCGGAAGTGGTCAATTATGCCACGGAAATATTACACTCCTGGGGACTTGTTCCCTTGGTGGGCAAACATGTAACATCCCAATGTGGCTATTTTGCCGGAACAGATGAAGAGAGGCTTGAAGATTTTCAATGGGCACTGGATTCGGAAGACGTACGGGCTATTTTATGTACGCGGGGCGGTTACGGATGTATGCGGATTGTCGAAAAAGCCGATTACTCCTGTTTCCAGGGAAATCCGAAATGGCTGGTCGGTTTCAGCGATATCACTGTTTTACATACCAAGTTGACATCGTTAGGTATTGAAAGTCTACATGCCCCCATGCCCAAAAGTTATCAGAATACGGATAACGAAGCGCTGGAACGTCTCAAACAGTTCCTTTTCGGAACGGTCAATTCGTACACACTGCCTGCCCATCCTTTCAATCGGGAAGGAGTAGTCAGGGCCGATTTGACAGGGGGTAACCTTTGCCTATTACATTGTCTCCGTTCCTCTACGGTCGAATATCCCCAGGACGAAACCATCCTGTTTATCGAAGACGTGGGAGAAAACCTTTATGCCATCGACCGGATGATGCAAAGTTTCAAATTGGCGGGACGACTGAAAAATTTACAAGGACTTATTGTCGGAGGTTTCAGCAACATGAAAGGGGAAAATTTCGGGAAAAACGCCTATGAAATTATCCGGGAAGCGGTAGAGGACTACGATTACCCCGTATGTTTCGGTTTTCCTGCCGGACATATTCCTAACAATTACCCGTTAATTTTAGGTGCTTCCATCGAGTTAACCGTTGACGAAAACGGAAGTGAAATCCTGTTTTTATAAATTGCAGCCACTATGAAAAAATACATACTGTCTTTGATAGGATTCTTTTGTTTAAGCTGTCATTCAAATATTCTCTTTCAAGAATACAAAACGATTCCCGATGAAGAGTGGTGTATCAACCACCCCCTTCGTTTCCAGATAGAGATTCCGGAAGACGGGACATATGATCTGTGTACGGGCATACGTCACACTACCGATTATGAAATGGCCAACCTCTGGTGTTTCATCCAAGTCCGCGACTCCTCCCGGGTGCTTTTTCGCGACACATTAAACATCAAACTGGCAGAACCGGACGGGCGGTGGCTGGGAAACGGTTTCTCCCTCAAATCCATTGAAAAACAACTGAACAAAAAACCTCACCTCTCCCCAGGTACCTATACTTGCGAAATAGAACAAGGTATGCGCATGCAGTGCCTGAAAGGCATTAAAAATGTAGGTTTGAGCATTAAAAAAACGGAACAATAATATTCACATGGCCAAAAAGAAATTAGCCAGATTTGCCGAAATGGAAAAACTGGAAAATGTTTTTCAACCCCGGCATGAAGAAATATTCCGCAAGGATCATCCCTTAAAGGGGAAATGGGGAAAAGAGATTTTCCGCAACGACCACCCGATTGTATTGGAAATCGGGTGCGGCAAAGGTGAATATACGGTCGGGTTGGGCAAACTCTATCCGGAAAAAAACTTCATCGGCATCGACATCAAAGGCGCCCGCATGTGGCACGGTGCCAAAGCAGCCTTGGAACAAAACATCACGAATGCGGTCTTCCTGCGTATCTATGCGGAAATGTTAACCTCCGTTTTTGCTCCGGAAGAAATTTCCGAAATCTGGATCACCTTTCCGGATCCTCAAATGGCAAAGGCTCGCAAACGTCTGACCGGAAGCCGCTTTCTCTCGCTCTACACGCAATTCTTGAAACCCGGAGGAGTGATTCATCTCAAGACTGACAGCCCGTTCCTTTATGCTTATACCTCAGAAGTGATTCAAACCAACCGTCTGAAATGCCATGTCCGGACGGAAGATTTGTATGCTGCCGGAATGGAGGATAAAATATTAGGTATCAAAACTTTTTATGAGCAGCAATGGTTGTCCAGGGGAAAACAAATCAAATACATCCGTTTTTCACTGGACGACGTGAACACGTTCGAAGAACCGGACACGGAGTTCGAAAAAGACGATTATCACAGTGAGGCCCGTTATATGAATATCAACCAAGCCGCAAACCGATGAAAAAAAGAGTTTTAATGGCCATGAGCGGCGGCATTGACAGTACGGTTGCCGCCATGTTGCTACTGGAACAGGGATATGAGTTGGTAGGCGTGACCTACCGCACCTTCGACAACATTTCCAAGGGATGTATGGAAAAGGAAAAAGGCTGTTGCAGTGTGGACTCTCTTTTTGAAGCAAAAAAGATGGCCCAGGACCTGGGATTCGAACATCACATCCTGGACATCCGCCAGGAATTCAAGGACTGCGTTATCCGCAATTTTATCGACGAATACCTCCAGGGGCGGACACCCAATCCTTGTGTGGTCTGCAATTCGACCATCAAATGGGGCAAACTGCTCGAAACTGCCGACCAATACGGTTGCTCTTACATCGCCACCGGACACTACGCTCGTATCGGTCAAGCCGACAACCGCTATTTCCTGCAAAAAGGCATTGACGAAGCAAAAGACCAGACTTATTTCCTGTGGATGCTTACCCAGGACAATCTGGCACGGACCCTATTCCCTTTAGGCTCACTGACCAAACCGGAAGTACGCCAAATCGCCCTGCAACACGGTTATGAAAAGCTCTCCCAAAAAGGAGAAAGTCAGGAAATCTGTTTTATTCCGAACAATGACTACCGCACCTTTCTGAACGAACAGGTCGAAAATTTTTCAGAAAAATACGGCCCCGGAGATTTTGTAGACACCCGAGGCAACCACTTAGGCCAACACAAGGGTTTTCCCCACTATACCATCGGCCAACGGAAAGGTTTAGGTATTGCCCTGGGGCAACCCATGTTTGTCGTAGCCATCTCCGCAGAAGAGAACAAAGTGGTTTTAGGCACCCGGGAGGAACTTCAAGGACAAACTTTATATGCCCGTGAACTTAATCTCATGAAATATCCGCAAATTCCCGACGGACTGGAAGTTGCCGTCAAGATCCGCTACCGGAGCCAGGGAGGCATTGCCCGCCTGTATCCGGAAGACGATAAGATACGGGTAGTATTCCAACAGCCCGTCGACTCCATCACACCGGGACAAAGTGCTGTATTTTACGAAGGTTCCGATGTGGTCGGCGGAGGAATCATTGAATAGCCCCGTCATTTACGCCGGTTTGACGATACTGCGTCCCAACCAGACCAGAACAATGCCGATGACAATACTCAAAATGAGATAAAGGGAGAAATAGCCCCAATGCTTGTTTTGCATCAGCAGAAACATATCGTCCGCAAAAGAGGAAAAGGTTGTGAAACCACCACAAAATCCGGTAATCAGAAATACATTCATGTTGGCGGACAGCAGATGGGCTTTTTCCGCCATACCGAAGAAGATTCCGATAACAAAACTACCGATTATATTCACGGCAAAGGTTCCCCAAGGATAAGGAGAGGAAAAAACGGCATGCGCCAATTTTCCGGTCAGATACCGCAGGCAGGTTCCTATAAAACCACCTGCACCAGCTATTAACATCGCTTTAAACATAGATTTACAATATTATCCGTTTATACTAATTATTTTCATTCAATACCTGTGAGCCGAGCCAACGGGTAATTATCCCTCCGCATAATAAAACGGCTATCGCCACTATCAATACCAAACCGCCACCGCCCCAACTCAATAAAAGGGGAATGACAAATGTAGCGATAATGGCACCCAGTTTTCCCAATGCCGAGGCGATTCCTTCGCCTTCCGCCCGTTCCTGCAAAGTATATACGCGGCTCGGAAGCTCAAATGTGGACAGATGGGGTCCCGCATTCAATGCCAGCTCAAAGAGCAGGAATCCTGTCAAAAGAACTCCGGCAGGGGCGTGCCAAACATATCCCATCCATGTCATAGCCAATCCAACAGCACTCACTATAAATCCCCAAAATTGGGTTTTTATCAGGTTATAACGTCTCACGACACTTAATCCCAATAGAAAGCCAAACATAACAAAAAGATTTATATAAAAGGTGAAGCGCAGTGATTCCACAACTTTTTCAAAAGGGTTCTCGCCCCGTTGTATCAGTCCGAGCGTCAAAAGTAAGATGGGAGTAAAAATACCGATCCCATACACGCCCATTCCTTCGCATCCCCACGGTACACCGCTCAATACAATGCGCCTTATATTTTTCCGGGAGAAAAGGCTTTGACGGGGTTCGGAAACGGATACAGGTTGTACTTTTTTAGGTGCCGGTTCTCCGATAGAAACATCCTGCCCTAAAAAGTGACGCAGATTGCGTTCCGCCTCCACGCGCTTCCCATGGGCGAGCAGCCATGCCGGACTCTCTACAAACCAAAAACGGAATAAAAAAGTCAGCGCCGCCAACACGGCCAAGACTAAAAACAGGCTATGCCAAATTGCCGGATTGTCCGAGTGCTTCAAAACAATATAAGCGATAGATATCATCATTATGTTTCCAACTCCCGACATGGCTTTGGAGATACCCAACATCGTTTTTCTCCATCGGACAGGCATTATTTCCGACAGATAGGACGGATCAAGGGCATAGGAACCGCCTATGGCAAGTCCGATAAGAAACAAGCAAACAATTAAGAACGGTATCGTAGGATAAAAATAAATACCCAAGGAAGCCCCCGTGACAATGAGAGGACAGAGACGAAAGAAAAAGAGATACCCGAATTTATCGCTCAACTTCCCGAAAAGTAAAGAACCGAGCATTATTCCTATCAATCCGGATGTGCAAATGATACTTTGAAGCCAAGAGGATAAGGCGGGATGATGCGTGATGGCAAGCAAGGGGGCTATCACGCCGACCAATATCGCCAGCATACCTCCGAAGCCTTGTCCGGCAGAAGCGATAATCAAGATATATACATGCCGGAAACGCAGGGGCATGTCTTCCATATTCAACGGGTGGGATGTATTTTCCATCGGTTATTCTGTTTGTCGGTTCGTATTTACCCTTGTTGCAGCACTTTTTTATCCAAATTCAGATGAGGCAAAAGGAATAGCCATGTAGCCACACAAAAAGGCGCGGTAAGCGTAGGGATTCCGAAAGGGGTGAAAAAGGTATCCATGGCCGCCTGAATAAACACAGTGGCCACGATACCCGCCAAACTCCACAGAAAGGTTCGCCAATTTACGCTGTAAAAAGTTATTCCTAAAGCTATACCGGTCAGGACGGGACTGAATCCGAAAAGTCCGTTTGCTATATCACTGCTGTTACATTGATACAATATCGCAAAAAACAATGCCAATGCAGAACCGATAGCCGCCCATATCGCCGCCCAACGGTTGCTGATGGCCAAACCGATTAGAAAGAGTAGTCCGGTGACCCACGAATTTACCAAAAACACCTGACTGATGCCTCGTAACCAATAAACCAGCAGATTTACAAAAGACAGATCCAATGACGAGGAAAAATTTCCGGGAAGTCCCGGTGTTCCCAAGGCCGCATGAGGCAATCCGTGCATAATCCGTGCCGCCAAAAGAACAAACCATGTAAGCAGCACAAACGGAAAAGTAAAGGAACTCACTTTATAGGGAGCCAGCAAATGGTTCAACCCCACCATTACCCATGTGGTCATAGCGGAAAAAATAATAAGTGCCAGCCACATCAAAGGGACATTCCCCAAAAAGGTGGGCAAAGCACATCCGACCAATACGCCGTTAAAGCCCCACAATCCTGCAAGTCCTTTCACCGCCGGATAGTTCAACAAATACCCTGTCAAGGTCGATACGATAACTCCGACCAAAGCACCCCATGCCACGGCAGGATTACCTGTGGCATAAGAACCATAAAAAATTCCCGCCAAAAAGAACAAGCCGGTCCAAGCGTTATCCTGAAACATGACTTGCCCCACGCCTTTGCCTAAGATTCGGCAAAAATCCAAAGAAAAAATTTTAGGTAATGTTACTGTTTGATTTTCCATATTTCACTCCCTTTCTTTAAATGTTTTCAACGCCAAATAAATTCCTCCGGTAAGGGTTTCCCCTTAATCTGCATACGGACAACGGAACAAAATTCCCGTACCGCTCTCTTCACGGGTTGGGTTTCTTTTCCCAATACTTTAAATATCAATCCGCATCGATTCGGCAAATGAGTGATACCCACTGCCAAGTTTTCTTCCCGATTCATAACAGCCTGTGTACGTTCGTAAATCTGTGCGGCATCTTTTTCCGGAGTCAGTACAATGACGTTGGCAAAAACATCATAATGGTGCATAACGCCAATATGCCGCACCGACTTCCTTTTAGGTTCCGCCACCATCTTTTCTCTAAAAAGCGGTACTCCGTTCGGTCGAAACGCCCGCGTGCAAACAGACAGAAGGTCATAAACAAACAATTCTCCTTCCCGGTAGTATTTCCGCCCGCTGGTATATATTTCCGCATAAAACAACGTTGCAGAAGGATGTATATGAATATCGGTATCCGTCACATAACGGCTGTTGCGGCAAGGAATGGTCGCTTCCGGAAGGTATTCCAGATAGGCATTTTCCTCTAATACGAAAGTCTGTTTCAAGGCCGAATAATTATAAATCATTTCGGCAATCTTCGTCGCCGCACCCGTCGATATGAAAGCATAAGCGTCTTTACGTACCGTAAAACGGTTTTCATAACGGTCTCCGTCCACATTAGGACCGCCGGAAGATAAAATATAGACACAAGGCATTTCCGGCATGCCCTCATCAAAATAGAGTTCCTGCTGTACGATAAGGGGAGCCCGACGGTCCCAATGTCTCATAATGGATTTGTTACTCGCATCCAATTCAAACACCAAATCGAGTTTCCCGTTTTTTCCCGGAGCACCCAATCGCATTGCCGGTGTTTCCGCCAAGTAGGGAGACAACTCCCTGCATTTTGCAAAATCTTTCATGCTTCTGCTTTTTCTTCTTCTTTTTGCACTATTCTGTCGAAAAGCGCCATATTCCGAATCAATGCCACCAATTCCTCTATTCCTTCGCCGGTCATACAATTGGTAAACAGAAAAGGTTTGCCCGGACGCATTTTTTCCGAATCGCGGCGCATAACTTCCAAATCCGCATGGACATAGGGGGCCAAATCGGTTTTGTTTATCACCAAAATATCGGAATAAGAGATGCCGGGACCATCCTTCCGGGGAATTTTATCCCCGGCGGCAACATCTATAACATAGATAAAAAAGTCTACCAATGCGGGACTGAACGTCAGGGTCAGGTTATCCCCACCCGATTCAATCAAAACCACATCACTGTCCGGGAACTTCGCTTCCATTTCCTCCACCGCCGCAATATTCATAGAGGGATCTTCCCTGACTGCCGTATGCGGACATGCTCCTGTTTCCACTCCGATAATCCGTTCTTCCGCCAAATAGCCTTTCAGCATTTTCCGGACGTGTTTGGCGTCTTCTGTCGTAACAATATCATTGGTGATAATCAGTACCTGTAAACCCGATTTCAACAAATAAGGCGTTATCGCTTCTATAAGTGCCGTTTTACCGGACCCGACCGGTCCACCGACACCGATTCGACATGTATTACTCATTCTTTATTCTATTTTCAGTTTTTAATTCATAAACATTCTCATTTTTCCCTTTTCATGCAGGGAAGCCATTATATCCATTTCCGGAACGAAAGCCGCCATATCTTCATATTCCGCCTCCCGAATACTTTCATAATCGGCTGCTGCCTCGGCACTAAGCCGATAAAGAATGGACTGGGTCTCATAATGGGAAACTTTCACACAACGTAAGGCGGCATTCAGTACCATGTTAATAGCACCGTACTCTATGGCGACAAACAGCTCCTTTTCCGTCAAACCTGATTGTTGAAAATAAATCGCTTGGGTCACGGGATAGGTTCCTGCCACTTGTTGCTCCCGAATATCCTGCAACCATTGTTTCATCAGGGCGCTTTCCGTAATCCGGGTACAGATTTCCGCCATTTTCTTCCCCGTACGGATAAGCATCTGCCGGGCTTCCGCATTCATCTTGCATAACATGACCTGCCTGTCTGCTTCTTTTATCGCTTCATAATCATTCCGGCCTGCCGCCCGAAAAGCATGCAATGCCGCTATCGCATCGCAGTAAACAGTTTGCCGTAGCACGGTACGGGTGTATTGTTCCAATGTTTCCGCATCCTCAACCACACCTTCAAAAGCCGCAGATTCCAAACCGTTGGAAAAAGAAAAGGTTCCCACCGGAAAGGCGGAATCAGCAAATTCCACCAGCCGCATCAAACGGGTTATCTCATCCGTCATACTCATTCTTTTTAATGGTGATGTACATGACTATGGGGTAATTCCTGAGAACTCCCGCCGAAAAGTTTCCGCACTTCGTGGGGAGAAAGAAACGGGAGTACCTCCCGCCCCTCTTGAAATTCACAGGGCATATCCTCAAAATGGTGTGTTTCCATCACACTCATCATCACTTTTTTATCCACCGTCAAAGGAATATACACTTTCGTTCCTTTTACGATGGCAGGCCAATGCTGATTGCCCACCGCATGTCCCAACTCCACACTGCGACGAATAATTTCATCCGGTGCCAACGAGGCTATTTTCTGCAAATCAACAACCAACACCGGTTTTAAATCAATACGGATGACAACTGCCGTATTGTTTTGGGCATCATACTCCAAAATATCCCCATTTTCAATGCGACAATGCCGCCTTAAAGCCACAGCACAATCCGCACCGGTACTGCTTTTGACTATAAAACGACTTTTCTGTGCCGTCCATTGGTCTAAATCGAGATACTCTATCTCCACCCCCTCCAACCTCTTCGCCCAATTCGTATCCGTATAAATATTTCCAATAACTTCCGAGTAGATTTTCATAGGTTGATTTTAGTTTAATAAGATAAAATCGTTGCCGGAAGAACATAAACATCCTCCCGGCACACAACTGTCTATCCTGTTCTCAAAATGCTTAACTGAAAAAATAAAGCTGTCCCAACGGGAATTTTTCAGCCGGTTTCACATAAGCATGCTGACCGTCTACAAATACCTCAAAGGTCTCGGGATTCACATCGATCTTCGGCATATTTCCGTTCAACACCATGTGGGGTTTGCCGATTTGCCGGCAACCGTGTACGGGGCGCACAATTCGCTGTAAGCCGTATTTTTCCTTGATTCCCGCATCGTGTGAAGCTCTGGAAACAAAAGAAATGCAACTCTTGGGCATGGCAGAGCCGAAACATCCGTACATCGGACGATAATACATCGGCTGGGGAGTGGGCAAAGAAGCATTCGGATCTCCCATATTCGCCCAATTTACCAAGCCCCCTTTAATAACCATTTTCGGTTTCGTTCCGAAAAAGGCGGGTTCCCACAATACGAGGTCGGCCATCTTTCCTTTTTCAATAGATCCCAACACATCTGAAAATCCATATGTAATGGCCGGATTGATGGTCAGCTTTGCCAAATAGCGCAATACCCGGAAATTGTCATTCTGGTCGGAATCTTCCGCCAATTTCCCTCTCACCTGCTTCATGTAACTTGCCATTTGGAATGCCCGCAGGAAATTCTCGCCGACACGTCCCATCGCCTGTGAATCGGAAGAAATCATCGAAATCACACCCAAATCATGCAGGACATTTTCTGCCGCCTGGGTTTCCGGACGTACACGGCTTTCCGCAAACGACACATCGGACGGTATTTTCGGATTCAAATTGTGGCATACCATAATCATATCAAATAATTCCGCTTGCGAGTTTATACCGAACGGCAAAGTAGGATTCGTAGAAGAAGGCAATATATTTGCCAAGGAAGCCACTTTCAGCAAGTCCGGCGCATGGCCGCCACCTGCTCCCTCCGTATGATACGTATGAATCGTACGCCCGTCTATAGCGGCAATCGTGTCTTCCACATAACCACCCTCATTGAGCGTGTCCGTATGAATAGCCACTTGCACGTCAAATTCATCAGCAACGGCCATCGTGGCACGGATAGCTGCCGGTGTACTTCCCCAGTCTTCATGGATTTTAAAACCGCAGGCACCCGCCAACATCTGCTCCACCAACGGGCGGCGTACGGAACAGTTACCTTTACCCAGCAAACCGTAATTAACGGGCAAACCGTCGATAGCCTGCAACATCCGTTTCATATTCCAAGTTCCCGACGTAATCGTCGTACCGTTACTTCCGTCCGTAGGGCCGACACCTCCTCCGACAAGAGTAGTTACGCCATTGCTCAAACAATGATATGCCTGTTGCGGCGCAATCATGTGTACGTGTCCGTCAATGGCAGCCGCAGTCAAAATCAGATGTTCTCCGGAAATAGAATCCGTCGCGGTGCCGGTAACCAATTCCGGATTCACGCCCCGCATAATATTCGGGTTTCCGGCTTTGCCTATACCGGCAATCTTTCCGTCTTTCACTCCGACATCGGCTTTTATGACTCCCAATACCGGATCAATAATAGTCACATTCGTAATCACCAAATCCAACGTACCGCCTTCCGCCGTCGTTGTATTGGCCAATCCCATTCCGTCCCGCAGCGTCTTTCCTCCGCCGTAAACGACTTCATCTCCATACACGCAGAGGTCTTTTGTAATCTCGACATACAGGTCGGTATCTCCCAAACGGATTTTATCCCCTACGGTAGGTCCGTACAGGTCATTATATTGCTGTCTTGTTATCGTTGCCATATTATTTTGTATTTTGATTTTTCTTTTGAAGTTCCGCTTCCGCCGTAGCTTCGTCTGTCATTTTAAATCCCAGATTCTTCGCATTTTCCAAAGCCAACACTCGCCTCGGATAATAGGTCGGCGCATCCTCATCTCCGGTATATCCCTGCACCAAACCGTTAAAGCCCATGACATACTGCTTACCGGAATAGGCAACAACCTCCACCTCTTTCTCATCTCCCGGTTCAAAACGAATAGCCGTCGTGGCGGGAATGTTCAGGTGACAACCGAACGCCTTTGCCCGGTCGAATTCAAGGTAACGGTTCACCTCAAAAAAATGGAAATGCGACCCTACCTGAATAGGGCGGTCGCCCGTATTGTGAACAACCAGTTTTGCCGTATAACGCCCTTCGTTATACTCTATCGGCCCTGAACTTAATATCTCTCCTCCTACGCCCACATGCTGTTCCGGTGTAAACCCCGGAACCACGGGCGCTTGTTGCGATGCTCCTGCTTTATTTGTATCTGCCATAATATTTTTATTTTATCGGTTGATGAATACTTACCAAACGGCTCCCGTCCGTAAAAACCGCTTCCACTTGAATCAAGGAAATCATATCCGCCACGCCCTCCATCACGTCGGCTTTCGTTAAAACTTTCGTGGAATCCGTCATGACCTGTTCCAGCGTTTTTCCTTCTCTTGCCCCCTCCAAGGCGGCAGAACTGATATAAGCGACGGCCTCCGGATAATTAAGTTTCAATCCTTTTTCTTTCCGTCGTGCAGCAATAGCCCCTAAGGACAATAACATCAGTTTGTCAATTTCTTTCGGTGTTAAATGCATAATTTTCTATTTTAGATTCATATCCCAAGCAATAAAAAACAAACGTCTTTTATCACATTTAGTTGTGTATTACGTTCAAACCGTTTATTTGTTACAACACCTCTACCGAAACTTTTTTTCCATCCTTTCGTATCACCGCCAATAATCCATAACCAAACGTTATGAACAAATATCATTTATTTCAAACACTCCTGTCTGGCAACATTGCAACGAGAGGCATGATAAAAGTTATCAGCAGGAAAGCCATATTGCCTCTCGACATTACACAATAAACAATGAAACACAGCATCTTATTTCTGTTGCTCTGCCCTTACATCTGTCAAGGGCAAAGGGCCGACACGACCTTCACTCTACAAGAAGTCGTTGTCACAGGCTCACGCCTGGAACGTCCGGTCACGAAAAGTCCCGGCAGTATTAACCTCCTCACCCCTGTTCTCCTTCGTAATTCACCCGCCCAAAGCGTAGACGACATTCTCCTGATGCTCTCCGGCGTAAACACCACCCGCTCGGACGGAATCAGCAACATGCACTCCAACGTAAGCATCCGGGGATTGGCCGGCGACGAACAGGGACGTACACTCGTACTGTTTGACGGCATTCCGATAAACACCTCGGACGAAGGGTCCGTCAACTGGAACAGCATCCACACAGACAACGTGCAACGCATTGAAGTCTTCAAAGGACCCGGTTCCTCTCTATACGGGAACAATGCCATGGGCGGAGTCATCAACATCATCAGCAAAAAGCCGCTCTCCCCTTTTTCCGCCAATGCCTCGGTCTCTTACGGCACATTAAACACATGGAAAACCAGCTTGGGTATTTCCAGCCGGCTAAACAAGCAATTCGCCCTGTTCATTTCCGGATATTACAACCGGACAGACGGTTTCAACAACATTCCGGACAGCTTGCGTACAGAACCCGATTACAGCGTCGCCCGCTTCATGAAAGAAGGAGGCGTATTCACCAAACTCCTGTACAATCCGACAGCCTTATGGAATGTTGAAATCGCTTACGACCTCTACCGGGACAAACGGGGCGAAGGAGAAAAAATAGAAGCTCCCGAAGGAGAATACCGCCATTTCAACCACCACCGCATACAAACCCGTTTCTACGGAGAGAAAAACGCCTTTTCCTACAACCTCGCATGCTATTTCCAACGGCAGGATTACTTCAAACTGGACGAACGCATCACCCAAAACGCTTACCAACGGTTTGACGTCAAGTCCGACCGCGACGACTGGGGAGCCATCCTGCACATGCATTTTGGCGGGAAATACAATGAAATTGCCGTCGGAAGTGAATTTAAAAACGGCAGCATCGACGGAGGGGATTATTACGTCACCTCTCCCGACAAAGTACTCAACCGAGGCACCATGACCTTCTTTTCCGTATTTGCCCAAGATGAGCTGAACTTTTGGAAAGAGCGATTTTGGCTACAACTGGCACTCCGGTATGACAATGCTTTTTTCCACAAAGGATGGTTCGAGGCAAGCGGGGAAAACGTCACCGATTTTAATTCCTACAATGGCACACTAAACAACAACCGCTGGGATAATTTCTCACCCCGCATCGCCCTACGCTACAATCCCATCTCCGCCGTTTCCGTTTACCTCTCCTACGCCCAAGGATTCCGGGCTTCCATTCTGGACGACCTCTGCCGCTCCGGCTGGATGTGGGTCGGCCCGAAAATCGCCAACCCCCGGTTAGGCCCCGAAAAAATCAACAACTATGAAATCGGAGGCAAATTCCAACTCCGACCAAACCTGACCCTTTCTCCCGCTTTTTACTACGCCAAAGGAAAAGATTTCCTCTACTACGTCGCCACAGGAGAAAAATTATGGGGGAAAATAGACACATACCAACGGCAAAACATTTCAAAAGTGGAACTGAAAGGCTTGGAAGCCGACTTGGACTACATCCCCATTAGCGGTTTGAGAATAAACATCAACTATTCATACAACCATACCGCTATCAAGGACTTCGACAAAAAACCGGAACTAAACGGCAAAGCCCTCACCTATGCACCCAAACACCAGATAAAAGGATATTTACTCTGGACCGGAAAAACCATAGACGCCATGATTCGGGGACGCTACAAAACCAAGCAATACACCACCGAAGACAACGCTTCTTCCATCGACGGATTCGGCGTTTGGGATGCCCAATTGTCCAAGCGTTTTTTCCGGAACAGACTGTATGTCAGCGGGGAAATACTCAATATATTCAACAACCGGCACATGAACACCAAAGACTACCGTTCCGCCGGACGCCTCGCCAACATCAAACTTGCCGTAAACATTAACAAAGACTAACACCTGCCCATGAAAATCATTGCCATCATCTGCAGTCTTTTCTGCTGCTGTTCCTGCCGTGTTCAAAACGGGAATCCCACCGCTTACACCCGCACGGTAACAGACGCACTGGAAAGAGAAGTATCCTTACCGGACTCGGTAACACGGATTGTCTGCCTCCGCTCCGGCGCCATCCGGTTGGTTACGTATGCGGGAGGCGCCCCGCTCATCTGCGGGGTGGAAGAACAGGAATGCCGGCCAAATGAATTCCCCCACACCTTCGCCCACCCCGAACTGGCACACAAACCCATTATCGGTCCGGCGATGGGTGGGGACGCGGAATTAATACTCTCGGTCAAACCCGACTTGATTTTCATGTCCGCCACAACGATAGAAGATGCCGACGCCCTGCAAAAACGCACAAACATTCCGGTGTTTGCCCTCGAATACGGAGACCTCCACCGCAACCGCCCGCTCTTTTACCAATCGCTCAAACAAATTGCACAGGTACTTCACACCGAAACAAAAGTCGATTCACTCCTGCATTTCATCGACAGCCAAATCGCTGAACTACGACAACGGACAGATACCATCACGCACGCCCCCAGAATTTACATCGGCGGCATCTCCTACCGGGGACAAAAAGACATCACCTCCACCGACCCCTACTACGCTGCCTTTGCATTTATCGGTGCCGACAACGTCGCCACCCGAATCGACTCCGCCTACGTATCCCCTATCAACGGGACTTACATCGACCGGGAACAACTTATTGACTGGAACCCGGACGTCATATTCATTGACGTCGGCGGCCTGCCCCTCGTCGAAGAAAACTTCAACAATCACCCAAAACTGAACCGATTGCTCTCGGCTTACCGAAACGGCCGAATCTATACCCTTTGGCCTTACAACAACCATCACGCCAATTTTGAAGTCATGCTCATCAACGCTTGGTATGCGGGCAAAGTCCTCTACCCCGAACAATTTGCGGATATATTCCTACCGGAAAAAGCCGACGAAATCCTGACGCAATTTGTCGGCAAACCCATTCACAACGCACTAAGCCGCTGTTGGGGAAACTACCGGAACCTCTTCCATGAATCACTGTCAACCTCCGAATCATGAACAAAGAAATTCTCCTGCAATACAAAAAATACCGCACTGGCAACCGCCGGTTCATCCTCCTCATCCTGCTACTATTATTACTGCTCTGCTTCATCGCCCTATTGACAGGGGCACACCGTATCGGCAGCGGGGAAATGATACAACTGCTCCGGGGAGAAGGCATGGAAATCAACCGCCAAATCGCCTTCAATCTGCGATTGCCCCGCATCTTGGCGGCCACCCTCACCGGAACGCTTCTCTCCTTGGCAGGCGTCATCATGCAAATCGTCCTGCGCAACCCCTTAGCCTCCCCCTACACCTTGGGTATCTCCAACGCCGCCGCTTTCGGTGCTGCATTCAGCATTGTATTTCTCAGTGCAAACACCAACGTTCTTCACTCCTCCCACTGGCTCTCCTCCATCGCCCCATACGCAACCACCGCATCGGCCTTCATCGGCAGCCTTATCGGTCTCGCCATCATCCTCTCCATCATCAAACTGAAACAAGCCTCCGTCGAAACCATCATCCTCTCCGGCATCATCATTAACGCCCTTTTCGGGGCAGGCATCGCCGTCGTCCAATACCTCGCCGACAACGCCCAACTGGCCTCCATCGTATTCTGGAACTTCGGCGATTTAGGCCGAAGCGACTGGCACAAACTGCTTTTCCTCGCAGCCGTCACCCTCCCTGCCCTCATCTACTTCTATCTCAAACGCTGGGACTACAAAGCGCTTAGTGCCGGAGACGACTATGCCCACAGCATCGGTGTCGCCCCACAACGCACCCGCATCACCGGTATGGTCATCACCGCCCTCTGTACTGCCGCCGCCGTCTCCTTTTTCGGCGTTATCGCCTTCGTCGGTTTGGTCGTTCCCCATATCGTCCGGAAATTCACAGGAGCCAACGAAGAATTTCTCATCATCGGCTCCGCCGTCTTCGGCGGTATGTTCCTCCTGCTCTGTGACACCGTCGCCCGCACCGTCATCGCCCCCGTCATCCTGCCGGTCGGCATCCTTACCTCCTTCATCGGAGTACCGCTCTTTCTGTTCCTCTTAATCCGTAAAAAAACAGTATGAACCTGCAAGTAAACAACATCTCATTCTCCTACAAAAACGGTTTCCCCGCCTTGAAAAACATCTCCTTCCACACACAGGCAGGCGACATGCTGGCCATCGTCGGCCAAAACGGGTCCGGCAAAAGCACCCTGTTGAAATGCCTCAACCGCATTCTGAAAATCAAAACCGGCAGCATCCGGCTCGGAGAGACGCCCTTGCACTCACTTTCTCCCGAACAATTAGCCCGCATCATCGCCTACATACCCCAAACGGAAGAATACATCACCGACCTTTCCGTGTTCGACACCGTCCTGCTGGGAAGAAAACCCCACATCCGATACACCCCCACCCCGCAAGACCTCGAAACCGTCAGTCGCTTACTGACCCGTCTCGAATTGGAGACAATCGCCATGCGCCCCCTATCCACCCTCAGCGGCGGACAGCGTCAACGGGTCTTCATCGCCCGTGCCCTAGCCCAGCAACCCCAAATACTGCTGCTCGACGAACCCATTGCCAACCTCGACATCAACCACCAGATGAAAGTCCTGAAACTTCTGCAACAGCTCGCCGACGAAGGCATGAACATCCTTCTCACCATCCACGACATCAACATGGCGGCACGCTTCTGCAACAACGTACTGATGCTGAAACAGGGCGAATTGTTCGCCGCCGGCAGACAATCCGCCTATACCCCGGAAAACATACAAAACCTATACGACATACAGGTAGACATCATTCGCCACAACGACCACATCTGCATTATTCCGCAATAAAATCTAAAATATCACTATGTACACACACTTAATTACAACGCTCATGATTGCATTAGAACCCATCGGCTTCGTACACAATACGTGCACCGTCAGCCAACTCCCCGAAAACATCAAAAAAGAAATCTCCGAAATCGAAATCCTTCCCCCTTACGCCGAAGGATTATCAGACATCGAACAATGCGAATACCTCGACCTCTTATTCTCCTTCCACCAAGAAAAACAAACGGAACTGACCACCCGCATCCGCACCGGTGAAACCAAAGGCATCTTTGCCTCCCGTTCCCCACGCCGTCCCAACCACATCGGCGTCACCACCGTAAAACTGCTCCGTCGGGACGACAACAAACTATATGTGGAAGGAGCCGACGCCCTCGACGGCTCCCCCGTCATCGACATCAAATACTGCGACACTTCCCTTTTCGACCAATCCGCCATTCACCACGCCATTCAGAAAGACGCCCCCCGCATCGACATCATCCGCCACATTCTGGACAACAACCTGCCGCAACTGCTGCTCCAATCCGCCCAACTCCACGGCCACATCTGCCCCGGTTTGGCATTGGGCATCATGGCGGCCACCCGCATCATGCAGGAAATCTATTCGGAACAACGCGATCCCGCCGACTTCACCCTCACCCTACACATGCAAAACTGCCCCATCGACGGTATCCTCTACGTCACGGGACTCACCCCCGGCAACAACCGCCTCATCCTCCACCACTCCGACGAAATGTACTTTGAAGTGAAAGACAAACAAGAAAAAGGCTGGAAAGTGCAACTATCCCCCTCCAACCGCGACTACATCCAACGCCAGCTCCCCGCCAATCTCTCCGCCACGGAAAAAGGCTTCGCCGTATTAAATCTCGACTTCAACCAGCTCTTCATTCTAAACACTTTTTAACCAAAATAGCGCAGTTTGAAAGGCCAAAAAGTCGAAAATAGTGCAGTTTGTTCAACCTTTTACAATACTAACATATAGTATATCAGTATCTTAGTTTTTCACCATGACATACCCCCAAAAAATAAATCTCGTTCACTAATTGGAGTTTTCCTTGCTATCCAAAACGTATGAATTTTCTACATTATTCGTACCTTTGTGATAAATATAAAGACATACCCTCCAACAACCCCCAAAAATGCAAATACACAATAATACATTAATCGCAGAATGCTCGGCTTATGATTTCAAAGAAATGTTGGAACGCAGAAAAGTAAAGTCTTGGCTTAAATCTGTTTCAGCATTTGCCAATACTGATGGTGGTAGTTTGTTTTATGGAGTAAATGATGAAGGAACAATTATAGGCTTGGAAAATCCACAAGCGGATGCCTCCTTTATCAGTGAAATGATAAAAGCAAGACTTGACCCTGTACCCGAAATACAACTTATTCCAATAGAACACGAGGGTCACTCTTTGCTTGAAGTAAAAGTGAAAGCCGGAATGTTAACCCCTTATTATTACTATCAGGACGGGACACGCACAGCCTATACACGGATTGGTAATGAAAGCGTGGAATGCAATTCCCAACAACTGCTTTCATTGGTATTGAAAGGCACACACATGACATGGGATTCCCTTCCGACCCAAGTAGACGCAAATAAATACTCTTTCATCATCCTTGCCAACACATTCCATGAACAAACCCGTCAGGAATGGAATGACAAATATCTGGAATCATTCGGACTGGTAACGCCAAACGGGAAATTAACCCATGCAGGATTATTGTTCGTAGACAATTGCACCGTATTTCAATCCCGTATATTTTGCACTCGTTGGAATGGACTATATAAAGACAATGCCATCAGTTCCATAGAACACAGAGCCAATCTTGTTTTACTACTAAAATATGGTATGGATTTTATCAAAAATTATACCATGAGAGGTTGGGTAAAAATGCCTAACTACCGCCTTAATCTACCCGAATATTCCGAACGTGCCATCTTCGAAGGATTAGTAAACCACCTTATTCACCGAGACTATACCATCATGGGCGGAGAAGTACATATCGATATCTATGACGACCGGATAGAACTGGTATCCCCTGGTGCAATGCTTGACGGTACACTGATTCAAGACCGTGACATATACAACATTCCCTCTTTACGTCGTAACCCTGTTATTGCCGATATGTTCACCCAACTGGATTATATGGAAAAACGGGGTTCCGGCTTGCGCAAAATGCGTGAACTGACGGAAAAACTACCTAATTTCCTACCGGGTAAAGAACCGCACTACAAAACAGAGGCATCCTCTTTCTTTACAACTTTCTATAATCTGAATTGGAATGAAGCCGGAAACATACCTGTAGAAAAAGTAGCACAAAGAGCCAATATTACTCTTAACGAATTCAGTGTAAATAAAGAAAGTTCGGAAGAAAAGTTCGGAAGAAAAGTTCGGAAGAAAAGTTCGGAAGAAAAGTTCGGAGAGGCCGGTCAAAAACTCAAAAATGTAGGAAAGACTGCACAAAAAATCATAGACCTTGTCATTTCAGACCCGTCTATATCGGCAGAAGCCATGGCCTCCAATATAGGCATCAGCCCTCGTGCTGTAGAAAAGCAGATTGCCAAACTACGTATAATGGGAATCCTAACTCGCGAAGGAGCAACGAAAGCAGGCTACTGGCGTATCATCACAAACTCTCAATAATCCATAAAATAAAGTGTGTCTATCAAACCATTGATCAACACACTTTATTTACCTCTTAATTCACGCGGACAATCTTCGCTTTTGCGGTTTTGTACCGCGGCATGCTTTCGCCAATGTTGGCATTGATATACGTCGGGTCGCAAACCACATACCGCCGTCCCTCCAACGCGAAATAGTCCCCCGGCACCTCCTCCTCTCCGAAATAAACCGCCGTCGCCAGATGATTCGGATAGTGGAGCAAAACAACATCCAACCCCAGCAGCTCCCGCATCAGCACGGAATAAAGTATCGCCCGGTCTTCACAATCGCTGTAAGGATAATAAAGTGTTTCATCGGGAAAAAGCGGCCGTTCCACCCCGAACTGTTCTTGGTCGGTTTGATACTCAAACGCCGTCTGCACAAAATTAATCAAGACATTGGCTGCCTCCGCCTTATTCTTCCCTGCAATCGCTTTCTGTAAAGCAGGATACAACTCTTCCTTTACCTCTTCATCCAGCGACGCCCGTACATACACATCCCACGCATTACTTTTCGGATAATCATTGTAAAAAGCTATCAAATTGCGGTTCACTGCCGTCTCTACCGAAATCTCCGGATAACGCTTAGATACCAAACGACGAGGCTTAGAGGGTGCAGCAGCCAACAATGGATGAGAGGGGATCTGTAACGAAAACAACTGCTCCTCCGGAAACTCCCGCTCAAAAACATGAAAAGAACGCTGCTTCAACGACGGGGCTATAACGTAATACTTTTCACCTTTCAAATTCAGATAGGAATACTCATATATTTCGTCCTTCGACGGCAACAGCAACACCAATTGCCCTTCTGTCCTGGCAATACGCACCTTATACCCCGACTGCGTGAGGAGATACATTTGCAACAATCGCGCTTCATTCCGCTGTTCTGCCGGGAAAAACGCCTCAGACATTTTCTCCACCAATCGCACATACCCCCAATCACACAGCTGCAAATCGGCACGCAACTTCACACACTCCACAAACACCGAGAAATAACTGTCCGAAGACAAAAATGTCCACGCATCGGCAACACTGTTTTCATCCGTCCCCTTCAACTTAAAACGATGTTCCTCCGACAATGAAATCCGACAAGGGGAACCGTAAAACTGGAAAGAAAATGTCGGACGTCGCTTGGGAACAACCACATCGGGCAACGGTGCCACCGGCTGCGGCACGGGCACCACCTTGGGTACCGGATGCACCCCGTCAAAAGGCAGCGGATCATACATCGGCTGCCGGTTCGGGTCTTTCACTACCGGTTTCGTCGGCTCCGGACGTTCCGGAACAGGAATTGCCGGCTCCGCCTCGCGCTTTGTCCACTCCTGCCGCATATACTCCGCAAACTCCGCATTCACCTTATCCCGGTACTCCTTGAACTTCCGCCACTCCTCCGCCTTATACGCATTGAATTTCTCCCATACCTGTTTTTTATACTCTTCAAACGTCTGGGCAACCACCCCACCTCCCCAACACCCCAAGCCACAGACAACCAATATACAATAAACTTTTCTCATAACTTTCTAAAAAAAACAGGGAATCGGTCCCCCGATTCCCCATACAATTTAAAATGTAAAACTGGCCGCCAAACCGGGTGTTTCCCCGTTCAACACTGTCGGCGCAACAGCATAGCTACGTCCATTCCGATTACGTGCTTTCACCACTGCGCGGCGGGCTCCCGGAGCCGCAACAGCATCAATCAAATTATAAATATAAAAAGCCGCTCCCACTCCGATACAAACATTCCGCCCCGTAGCAAAATGATCGCGTTTCGTTGCATAACTCCGCTTCAAATTCGCATCATGCGTTTTCGTAATTTTATCCACATAATCAGTGCGTTGGCTCTCCATAAAAACGGCTCCGACAGCCAAAGCCGCACAACCGCCAAGAAACAATCCGCCTTTAAGGTTAGCTTTCTTGTAAAACTGTCCCCAACCCGGAATAATAAGTGACCGCCACAAACCTTGCATCCCGTAATGTTCCGTCAATTCCACACGGTCAAACCTCGGTTTCGTATCCAATTGCGAACGGGCATATAGCGTCGTCAGATAAATCTGACCGTCTGCTTGCCGTACCCAATATTCATCAATTTTCAAGCCCTGTACAAAAACCTCTTTCCCCTTAATAATACTTTTCCTTTGGAAACTGCTTTCGGAATATTCCAATGCTTGACCATCCCGATATATCAGATTTTCCTGATCCAAAGACGTAGTATTAACGGTAACGCTCATTCCTTTTTCAAATCCCATATCTGCCATCAATTCATCGAAACACGCATTTCGTGCTTCTTCCTGCGTTCTCCCCATAGCGGATTTAATCACATACACAAATGAGGAATTGGAAGGTTTGGGAGTTGCATTCAACCACTTCGGCTTTAACCGGTCCGAAGCATCGTTTTGTGCTGATGCCATAACAGACATCAGCAACAAACCAATAACTATTAAACTACGGTAACAACTACTTTGCATTGTCAAAACCCTCCTTTACGAAATTAGAAATCTTATTGCCATACTCATGGGCAATGTCTGCCTCTTCCAAAGCCTTCTTCATGGCATTGGCTCTCACTCTGGCAGCACGGGTCTCATCAACAAGATAAAAACACTGCACATCATAATTTCCATTCTCTCCCCGGTACAGCACCAATTCGGGCACGGAAATCTCACCTTCTAGTTCCCGCACCACCATTCTTTCAAAACCTTCCACGAGATTATCAACTTCTTCTTCGTTAATATCCGCTAACTCCGTATTGATACGGCCTTTCACCATAGACTTACCGTATTCGGCATACTCATTAATGGCATTATTCCTTGCTTTTGCTTTAGCCAAATTCATTTTTTTGCTACCGTAACTGGAGCCGACCAAGATTTCTTTAGATCCTCGCTGCCCCTCTATCCGTGCCAAAGCCGCTTGTATCGTCGTAGTTCCTTCCACTTTCCATCCCTCTTTTATCAACTGTTTGGTACGGGTTTTCACATCCTTTTTACTTTGAGCTTGTACATCCATATTACAAACAAACGACAGCATTACAACTGCCAACACATACATTACTGTTTTCATAATCATTTCATTTTAAAGTTAAACAAATCATTTATTAATTTTCTTTTTTCATTCTATTGTCCGCACACAGCGAGCGGAAAAAATTTTAGTCGTAAAGTCCGTCCATACCAATGAACCATCATAAAAATACAAATGGTAATAATGATACACCTTGGACGCAAATTTCGTTCCCGGTATAGGCTTTGACGACATCCATATGCTGGAACTCCAATAATACGATTTATCACTATTAGCCTGTGTGCAAAAACCACCAATAGCTTCTCGATTTTCATAGATAACAGTCAATTCTTCTTTTGTCGGAAGACGCCAATCGGTATAAGCCTCCAATTTGGAGTTTTTACACTTTTCAATCATTTCTGCTCTACTTCCCATACCAATATCTTCCCGCTGGACTGCAATTTTACTTCCATTAACCCGCAACTCAATCCATGTCGGCTTCACCGTAACAACATTTCCATAGACTGTCCCGGCAGAATTGGTGGCATATGCACGGACATAACCAACACCTTCCGGTAAATCCGTCACTTTACAGGAAAAAGAATTAACACTTCCGCTTCCCTCTGCAACAACTTTCCTGTCGTTTATCGTCGGAGCCTGTGTCGTTCCATACACAAATCCCCGTTCGGTATAAACGGGAGACCCCGCACTGACAACTGTTCCATGCAGAACGGCCATACCCGCTGCCACATAAGTATCCGTAGCCTCTTGTGTTGTCACTTCCGGCAACACTTTTTGGGTAGAAACTTTCGCATTGTCGGAACTGTAAACCGTCCCAGCAACACTCACGGCATAAGCACGCACGTAAAACAACTGTTCAAGCGGCAATACGGAAAGATTGGTTTTAAAACCTCCTTCCGCCGTACCGTCTACAACCACTTTGTTATTTTCGACTGTCGGGTTCATACCCGTACCATACACAAATCCTTTTTCAACATAACATGGATCACCTGCGTTGATTACCGTTCCCTGCAATATGGCACTGCCGTTCAAAACATCCACTTCCGTCGCTTCCTGCACAGAAACCTCCGGAAGTGTTGCCTGTGTTGTAAAAGAGATTTCATTACTACTATAAACCATACCGTTAGCATTCTTGGCATAAGCCCGAACATAATAAGTCTTACCAAGGGTCAAATTGTCAAGGGAATAATCAAATTGGGTGGCAGATAAAAGTGCCACACTCAACTTCCTCATGGCCCTTTCCAACGAAGGTTCCGGCAACGTATCATACACAAATCCCAATTTCGTATATTTAGGCGCACCGGCATCCAACACAGCAGCGTTGAGCTTCGCCGTTGTAGCCGCAACATCCGTTGCATCCAACACATTGAGCACCGGCAACCTGCGTTCCTCCCCGACTGCCTTCACTTCGACTTGGGAACTACCATTCGTTGATTTCATGACTAAAACGGTTTTATTCTCCCCGGCAGTCAACAAATCACGGTCAATCACGACCACTATCGTTCCGGTTTTTTCAAATTCCAACGTACCGCTTTTCGGTTTTACCTCTTGTATCCATGGACAGTTTTGCTCGATCTCCCACGCCAAATCCCCATAACCGCGATTGACAATTTTGAATGAAAGCGTATTTACATTGGCATCACTTCCAAAATCCACTATCGTAGGCTCTGTGGTTATCACGGCAGGAATTCGTTCGATAAGCAAATGCGCCGGCATCTGTTTCCCCAATATAACGCTAAACTTATTCTCATTGGACAAATATCCCTCCTTACGGACAACAATAGTATGCTCTCCTGCTTCGAGTTCAACAAAACCGAAAGTCCCATCGCTACCCGTCACAGTCGATTGTCCACCGGGAGACAAACTCACGCTCACCGTCCCCACGGGTTCCCCCGTGGTTTTGTCCGACACACTCCCCGCAATGCTACCTGTTGCAGGCTCTATCCTTTCACTTTTCGAACAAGCGATAAAAATAAAAACGAATCCCCAAAGCCAAAGGAATGATTTCATTGTTATTTTGTTTTAAATTTCGTAATTCGATTTTTATTTAAGAGTGCGGACGCAACGAACATACGCAGTTCCAGATGACCGAGTGTATTTTTTACCATTTGCAAAACACATATTATAGTAATAATAATAACTACCTATATGAGGATCTTCACCAATACCAACAGAAGAAGTAGAACTCCAATAGCACACCTCATAACCCCACATATCTCGTTTTTGAAATCCTCCTATTTTTTCTTCATTTATATAAAGTTTCATTAATTCCTCAATTGTTGGTAAACGCCAATCGGTATATCCTCCTATAGTCGAATTTTTACACGCTTCATTTGCAACATCCCAGTCATATTTTCCTATATTAGCCTTCTGTACACCTATTCCTTCTGCAGGTAATGCCATCCATTCCGTCGAGACTTCAGTACCATAAACCACCCCTCCGCGATTTATCGCATAAGCCCGAACGAAATAGTCTTTTCCTTTAGGTAATTCATCCGTATATACACTAAAAGAAGTTTCCACTTCCGTACCATTCGCCACAATTTTATTGTCGTAAATTGTAGGATTATTTGTTGTGCTGTACACGAATCCACGTTCTGTATAAGCAGGAATACCAGCACTGACAATGGTTCCCCTCAAAGTAGCTGTTCCAGCTGCAATACCCACATCCAATAGTTCCTGTGTCGTAACTTGCGGTAATACAGCATGGGTGGAGACGGTGATGCTCGAATCACTATATACCACACCTCCTTCATGAACTGCATACGCTCGTACATAATATATTTTATCAAGTATCAAATTTGAAAGGTTTGCCATAAATTCCCCTATACCCATCCCCGCTACTTCTATTTTGCTATCCTCAACAGTAGGTGTGGTTTGTAAAGCATATACAAATCCGCGTTCCATATATGCCGGCTCCCCCGCCTTGTCTATACTTCCGTGAAGTACGGCAAAGCCGTTTACGACATCCACATCTGTTGCCAGTTGAATAGAAACTTCCGGAGATGCGGCTTTTGTCGTGAACGAGACCTCATTGGTTGCATAAGCAATGCCCTTGTTATTCTTGGCATACGCCCGTACATAATAGGTATTACCGAATGTCAATCCCTCTAAGCGACAGAAGTAAATAGCACTGTCCGTTACGGGAGCAGTGAGCGGTTTCAGCGTATTTTCTAATGTCGGCATCGGTTCGGTGTTGTAAACAAATCCTCGTTCCGTGTAAGCAGGAATTCCTATTTCAATTATTTCTCCTTGAAGTGTTGCGGATGTTGGTGCAATTTCAGTAACGACAAGTGTATTTAGTGCAGGCAATTTACGCTCCGCCCCAACGGCCTTCACTTCCACCTGCGAACTGCCATCGGAAGATTTTACAACCAGAATGGTTTTATTCTCCCCTGCATCCAACAAATCACGGTCAATCACGACCACAATCGTCCCGGTTTTACCATATTCCAAAGTACCGCTTTTAGGCTTGACCTCCTGTACCCACGGGCAATTATGCTCTATTTCCCAAGCCAAATCCTCATAACTGCTATTAACAATTTTAAAGGAAAGCGTATTTACGCTGGCATCACTGCCAAAATCCACAATCGTTGGGTCTGTGGTCACAACGGCAGGAATTCGTTCGATAAGCAAATGCGCCGGCGTCTGTTTCCCTTGTACAACGCTAAATTTACCTTCATTGGCCAGATACCCCTCTTTGCGAATAGCGACGGTGTAGGTCCCTGCATCAAGTTCTGCAAAACCGAAGGTACCGTCACTGCCCGTTACCGTTGATTGTCCGCCTGGAGACAAACTCACATTCACCGTTGCCACAGGTTCACCCGTAGTCTTATCCGACACGCTTCCCGTAATCCCGCCGGGAAGAATCTCCACAGAATCTTTGGAACAAGCAAAAAAAGCAACAGCTACAAAAAACAAATAAAAAATCCGTTTCATAATTTTCATTAATTACTATTATTTTCTGTATCAATTAATATCAAAGGAATATTCACCTCCATTTCCTCACCACTGATTGCGGTAACGTTCTTACGATTGACCTGATAACCCGTTTTCTGTACAACAATTGTATAAGACTGCGGTTCCAACTTTTCAAAACGAAAACTCCCTGTCATATCCGTTTTTTGGGTATAACTCGAAGGGGAAATCGTCACCGTCGCATTTTCAATCGGTTCGCCGGTTTCATTATCAGTCACCACTCCATACAAAACTGCATACACCTCATAATCATCGTTATCCGAACACCCCCCGCACAATCCAATACACAGGCATGCCACACCCAAGCACGCCACCACTTTTTTCAATAATCTTTTCATCATAAATCATATTATAAATTAACAATCATTCCATAGTTTCTTCCCCTCCGGAGTAGCCCCGCACGCCGATGCGGAGTAGGCACGTACTCCAGGGTGGAGTCAATAGCAACTCCGGAGTGGGGTACGTGCGTACCCCACTCCGGAGTTAAAAATTCAACACTAACTACCCGCTTCCGTCGTCTCAGCAGGTACATTCAATACCTTTTCGAAACGCGTGGTGCGCGGGGCTTTCGTCAATTGGCCTTTACTGTAACGCGTGGTCAGTTCCAACCAATAATCCCCTGGCGCCAACTTCGGTACCCGGAACGACAACGCGGAGGGATTGTTCACCGTCAGGCGGCGCATATCCACCTCGACTTTCGTTCCGTCATCCACCCGCACAAACCAAATTCCCTGCTCGTTTTCTTCACCTGCCAGCTGAATATTGCTTCCTTTCACACTCACCACCTCGTCCGGAGTAATCAACCCGTTCAGCTCACCCGTCCACGTATCCGTCACGCCCGAAATCTCCGGACCGGCAGAAGATACGCCCAACACTTCCACCCCCACTTCTTTCACTCCCTCACGCAATGCAGCACTCAATTGAAAATTCACACCCACCTTGTGACGATTGTCGTCGAACGTCTCGTTTTTGTCACGCCACACACCGGAAACGCTGGGATAAGCGTAAAACACGCCAGTACCTACACTAAACCCGGCAAGCAGTTTGTTACGAATGATACGGTCGCCCCTATTGAGAATATCAACAAGGGTTTCCAATTGGAATTCAGTACCTTCCGCCTGCAACGCTTTGGCGATGTCTTCGGTGGTAACCATATTGCCCGCTTTCACCTTCAGTGTGAAATCGTTAGGGTCTTCCGTCAGCGGATTATCCACCAACCAGCCCGACCAAAATATAGACTTCTTTGCCATAATGCTTTTGTTTTTTAGTTAAATACTATCCCACTGACACTAAAAGCATTACCAACCGGAGTCACGTTTTAAAACTCCTATTTATATCACAAAAAAAACGTACCTTTTTTTGGTGAAAAAAAAAGACAAAAAAATCACTTGTCACAGAAAGTGTATGTTTTTGATAAAATTTTGAAAATAAAACGGTTGTAGAAAAAATTTTTTTATACATTTGCATTCGTGTAGTGGAAAAAAGTTTGCCAAATAAAACGTACGTTTTTTTGGTGATTTTTTAAACCACTCCAATGGGAATCAGAATCACCAAGCTAAACCAAGCGCCGGCGCAAGACTTCCTATTTGCGCCGGCAATACAAAAGCGGCAGGAAAATCCTGCCGCTTTTCACATAAAAAATCCAAATACGTATTTCGTTAATTTTTGTCACCATTGTGTGGTATTTACCACCAATATAATCCCTAATAACAAAAAAATATAAAAAATTGGAGCTTAATAAAATGAAGAACGCCCCTCAAGTATGCTGTCTTCTGACGCGCCTGAGAGGCTTATTATCTTTGTATCTAACGATTGTATCAAAAATTCGTTACAAAAATACGTATTAATTTGAATCAAGCAAACAATTAAAAAAGAAAAATACTATAATTTCCATATTCTCTCATTCATCCAGTTCTTCGAAAACCCCATCGCTGAAAGCGAAATATCCTCTTTGTATTCCTCCAATAATTCATGTAATCTTCTCTTAAACGGAAAAGTCGGATTAACTGTTTGTAACATATAATTCAACATACATAGAAAATAATATATTTTACTTCTCTGCACTGTCGCAGGGTCAGAGACCCATTGCAAATGTTTTGAAAAAGACAGTTTCCCCGGAATAATATTAAAATCCCGATTCCACAAACGGGCATGATGTGCACATATATTCCTTGCATAATTCATTGTATGCAACCAAGAACAAAACGTGTGAGGAGGCAGACCGAAATAACTGGCAATTCCATTAACATCAGCCCGTTTTCTCAAACCTCCGCATATTCGGGAAAGATGATTGAAATACATAACCTCAACACTCATCCACGAAGGCGGATTTAAGGGAATCCCGTATTTCTTTTTATAATGCTGGATAAATACCTCCGCTCTGTTATTATTCAATTGTTCTTTAATATGTTTCTGTATATCAGAATAAACATCCAATATTACGACATCTCCATCCCGATTCTTTAAGGATTTCGACGATTCAAAAATTTCTGACTTATCTTGCCAATGAGAACCATATTTATGACTTAACTGGTAAATAATCTGTGTTCTTATTGCTATTTCCAAACGTTCTATTGCATCAAATACCAAAATACGCAACTTACGGTCAAAATTATATAGTCTGGATATATTCTCCCAACTAACCCCCTCTCTGAACATATCCGACATACCCTCCTTTTTCTCCTTGAAAGAACGCATATATGCACTTAACCGATAATAACTAATATTGGCGAGCTGCTCCTCTGTTTGTCTTTCATCGGTAATCCGAAGCCCTCTCGACTTTAACAATGCAACTTGCTCTCTATATGTTAAAGGCGGTTTTGTATATTTTTCCATAGATGCAAAATATTTACAAATGCCTCATTCTTTGAAAAGATTGAAGGCATTTGAATTTTCTGATAGAACAGGGAAATTCCGTTAAATCTGTTTCATCAGATTAATCATTTCGATGGCGGTCGTGACTGCTTCAAAACCTTTGTTCCCGGCTTTCGTGCCGGCTCTTTCCACGGCCTGCTCGATGGAATCGGTGGTCAAAATACCGAAAATCACCGGTACACCCGTACGTAATCCCACCTGTGCCACGCCTTTGGTCGCTTCGTTGGCCACCATATCGAAATGAGGCGTGGCCCCGCGAATCACAGCTCCCAGACAAACCACGGCGTCGTACTTGCCGCTTTCCACCATTTTCTGGGCCGTCAGGGGTATCTCAAAAGCTCCCGGCACCCAAGCCACAGTGAGGTTTTGCTCGTCACCGCCATGACGCACAAAGGCATCCACAGCACCTCCCAACAATTTACCCGTAATAAACTCATTGAAACGGCCGGCAACGATACCGATGCGTTGTCCTTCGGCCAACAGTTTTCCTTCTAAAACTTTCATGATATTAAATGTTTATATGTTTCCGTTATTATTTTTTCCAATCGTTGCGGACATGCAGGATGTGCCCCATTTTTTTGTACTTGGTGTACATGTAAAACTCATTCTTCTCGTTGCAGGTCATTTCGATGGGTTCGCGTCCCACCACTTCCAGACCGTAGCCGTCAAGCCCTTTTATCTTCAACGGGTTGTTGGTCATCAGCACCATCTTTTTCACGCCCAAGTCCGCCAGTATCTCCGCGCCCGTGCCATACTCCCGCAAATCGGCCTTGAAGCCCAACGCCAGGTTGGCTTCCACCGTATCCATGCCCCCGTCCTGTAAATGGTAGGCTCTCAGCTTGTTTATCAAACCGATGCCCCGACCTTCCTGACGCAGATAAAGCAACACGCCTTTGCCATTCTTCTCAATGCGCCGGAGAGCCTCGGCCAATTGTTCGCCGCAATCACAACGCAGCGAGCCGAAAGCATCGCCCGTGAGGCATTCCGAATGCACCCGGCACAACACCGGTTCCCCGTCCGTCACATTCCCCTTCACCAAGGCCACATGATGCTCGCCGGTAATCTTGTTCACATACCCGTAGGCCTTAAAAATGCCGTATTTCGTAGGCATTTCCGCTTCGGTCACCCGCTCCACCAGTATCTCCGTCCGACGGCGGTAAGCGATCAAATCCGCCACCGTGATGATTTTCAACTGATGCTGACGCGCAAATTCCAGCAACTCCGTGGTACGCATCATGGTGCCGTCCTCCCGCATAATCTCGCAACACAATCCGCACTCTTTCAGCCCTGCAATCCGCATCAAATCCACGGTCGCCTCCGTATGTCCCATCCGCTCCAGCACCCCTCCGGCTTTCGCCTCCAACGGGAACATGTGGCCCGGCCGGCGGAAATCCGAAGGTTTGGCATCTTCCTCCACACACTTCATGGCCGTCACCGAACGTTCCAATGCCGAAATACCGGTCGTTGTCGACACATGGTCGATCGACACGGTGAAAGCCGTGGCATGATTGTCAGTATTGTTCGCCACCATCTGCTGCAAATTCAGTTTCTCAGTCAATGCACGGCTCATCGGCATGCAAATCAACCCTTTGGCATACGACGCCATGAAATTCACGTTTTCGAGCGTGGCAAATTCGGCGGCGCAAATCAAGTCCCCCTCGTTTTCCCGGTCGGGGTCGTCCACCGTCACAATCAGCTTTCCGGCTTTCAAATCCGCCACCGCTTCCTCTATCGTATTAAATTTTACCTCTTCCATATCTGTCCTGTTTATATTTTCCATTTTAAAATCCGTTTTCCATCAAAAAACCGACGGAGAGCCCTTCCCTCTTTTTCCCCATGAACTTCTCCACATAGCGGGCTATCATGTCATTTTCCAGGTTCACCACCTCGCCCGTTCTCTTCTTCGTCAGGGTGGTTTCCTCCTGCGTGTGGGGAATCACCGACACCTTAAACACCTCTTCGTCCACATAGGCCACCGTCAGACTCACGCCATCAATAGCCACCGAACCTTTTTCTATAACATACCGCAATATCCGCTCCGGAGCGCTTACCGTAATCCATATCGCCGTGTCATCCCGTTCCATTCCCACAATCCGTCCCGTACCGTCCACATGGCCTGCCACTAAATGGCCGCCCAGCCGGCTGTTCAGGCAAAGTGCCCGTTCCAAATTCACCCGGTCGCCCGGACGCAAAAGCCCTAAATTGCTTCTGTCCATGGTTTCGGGCATCACATCAGCGCGAAATCCCGTCGGAGTGATAGCTGTCACCGTCAGGCACACGCCGTTGGTCGCTACGCTGTCGCCCACCTTCGTTCCTTCCATAACAACGGCGGCCTCCACGTCCACAACCACGCTCCGGCCGCCCCGGACGATAGCCTTTACTTTCCCTATTTCTTCAATAATTCCGGTAAACATATCCAAACAATAAAATTATAATACCCTTGCCCGAAGCAAAACATCCCGTCCGATTTTCTCCACTCGGAATCCGTCCAACTCCACCGCCTCATCCATTTTCTCCACACCCTCTCCCTCTACCGGAGTTTTCGCCTCCCGTCCCCCCACCATTTTCGGAGCAATGAACGCATACACCTCATCCACCAACCCATCTCGCAGCAAACTGTAATTCAGTTCGCCTCCCCCCTCTACCAACACACCATCTATTCCTTTCGCCCCCAGCAAATCAGTCAACTCCTCCAAATCCACTTTTCCCTCTTTCTCTTTGCAAACCAACACCTCGACTCCCGCCTTGCCAAGCCGCTCCCGCTTTTCTTCATCTCCGGCCGCAGTACAGGCCACCAACGTCCGGTATGTCCCGGCCGTAGCCACCAAACGGCTATCCTCCGGAATCCGCAAAGCGGAATCGACCATAACGCGTACAGGCTGACGCACATTACCCGCCAGCCGGCAATTCAGCATCGGGTCATCAGCCAACACCGTCCCGATGCCCACCATGATTCCCATATACTCCTCCCGCAAATGCTGTACATACTCCCTGGCTGTCGCTCCCGTCACCCACTTGGAATCGTTCGTGCGGGTAGCGATTTTTCCATCCAGGGTCATGGCCGTTTTCAATGCAATCCACGGTTTCCGGGAAGCGATGTATTTCAGGAAAACCCGGTTTTGCTCCCGCAACACCTCTTCCTCCACGCCGCATACGACCTCGATTCCGGCCTCCTCCAACAATTTCATACCCTTTCCCGCCACCAACGGATTCGGGTCGGGCAATCCGACAACCACCCTGCCAATCCCACGCTCGATGATAATTTCCGTACAGGGCGGCGTCTTTCCATAGTGGCAACAGGGCTCCAAGGTGACATACAACGTCGCTCCGACTGCCGGTTCCGTACAATTCCGGAAAGCATTGCGCTCCGCATGCCAGCCTCCGTAATATTCATGCCATCCTTCACCGATTACCTTTCCCTCTTTTACAATCACCGCCCCTACCAAGGGATTGGGATTCACCTTACCCCGGCCTCTTTCAGCCAGTTCCATCGCCCGAAGCATATAGTTACGGTCCGTTTCATTCCCTTTTTTCATGTTATCTTTTCCTGTACCAACAAAAAATACCCCGAAACAAATTGTCCGGGGTATTCCTATTCTTTTATTACAGGCGGCTTTCGCCGCACTGTCCTTTCTTCTATCATCCGGACTGTCACCGTCGGTACCGGAATTTCACCGGTTCGGTCCCTCGCAGGGGAGTCGCGGACTATCACCGCCGGTAGGGATTTACACCCTGCCCCGAAGAAATTTTGCATGGCAAAAATAACTATATTCCGAAGCAAAACAAAAGAATCAGCCCAAAATCCAGGGGAAACGGAAACAAGGCTCATCATACAGGCAATAGTCCGCCTTGCCGTTCACGGCAAATGTTTTGACCAACTTCGCTCCCGCCAACAATTGCCGGGCATAATTCAAGGTCGCTCCGGTCTTCACCCGGTCCTCCACCAACAATATCGTACGTCCGGAGACATCAAACCTGATTTCCTCCAACAGCCGCGGACTGTCGTACAAGGGCTTCTGGCTGGCATCCCTCAGATTGAGTTTCAGTAACTGGAATTCCACATTCAAACGCTGGTTCAACAGTGCGGCGGGAATAATTCCCCCGTTGGCAATCGCAACAATCATATCGAATTTCTCCTGAAACTCGATTTCACGGATCCGCCCGATTACCGCTTCAAAAGATTTGGTATTCATCATCAACATCAATTTTAGGCCAAAGATATTTCTTTTCGCCCTCATTCCCACTTTCCGGAGCCGTTTTTATCCCCTTTCCGCCAATCATGTCCCGAAGTTTCGAATTTTAAGCAAAAGACGATGTTTTGATTAAAAATTATATAATTTTGTCTCTCGCTAAAATATAAACATTACAGATATGTACGGAAAATTTCAAGATTTCTTAAAGACTGAGATTCAGTCGATAAAAGATGCCGGTCTATACAAAACGGAACGGCTGATCGCTACCCCGCAAGGTGCTGAAATCAAGCTGACCACCGGCGAAACGGTGTTGAACTTTTGTGCCAATAACTACCTCGGATTGTCTTCCGATCCCCGGGTCATCGAAGGAGCCAAAAAAGGACTCGACGCACGCGGATACGGAATGTCATCCGTACGTTTTATCTGCGGTACCCAGGACATCCACAAAGAACTTGAAGCCAAAATATCCAAATTCTTCGGTACGGAGGACACCATCCTTTATGCCGCCTGCTTCGATGCCAACGGCGGTGTTTTCGAACCCCTGTTCAGCCAGGAAGATGCTATCATCTCCGATGAATTAAACCACGCTTCCATCATTGACGGTGTGCGTCTTTGCAAAGCCGTGCGTTACCGTTACAAACACGCCAACATGGAAGACCTGGAAGAACAGTTGAAAATCTCCCAGGCCCAACGTTTCCGCATCATCGTGACCGACGGTGTGTTCTCTATGGACGGCGACATCGCCCGGCTGAAAGAAATATGCGACCTGGCAGACAAATACAATGCTTTGGTTATGGTGGACGATAGCCACGCTGCCGGATTTATCGGCAAAACAGGACGCGGTTCGGCTGAATACAACGGCGTAATGGACCGTGTAGACATCTTCACCGGAACCCTCGGAAAAGCGTTGGGCGGCGCCATGGGTGGCTACACCACCGGTAAAAAGGAAATCATCGACATGTTGCGTCAGCGTTCCAGACCTTATCTGTTCTCCAACTCATTATCTCCGGCCATCTGCGGGGCTTCCATCGCCGTTTTCGACATGCTGAGCGCCAGCACCGAACTGCGAGACAAAGTGATGGAAAACGCAGAATATTTCCGGGCAAAACTGACGGAAGCCGGATTCGACCTGAAACCGTCCGAATCGGCTATCTGCGCCTTGATGCTGTATGATGCAGTGCTTTCACAGGAATTTGCAGCAGAATTACAGAAAGAACACATTTACGTGACCGGCTTCTACTATCCGGTGGTTCCGAAAGGCCAGGCCCGTATCCGTATCCAGCTCTCCGCAGCCCATACCCGCGAACAGCTTGACCGTGCGATTGCCGCATTCATCAAAATCGGTAAAAAACTGAATGTAATCAAATAATTACGTTTCAATACACCCAAAGGCTGTATCTTTCACGAAGATTGATACAGCCTTTGTTATTTATTAAAACACTATTATGAAAACATCTTTATTTAACTATACACTCATCGCCTTATGCTGTCTCTTATGCAGCTGCCATACTTCCCGAAAAGAAGCATGGAAATTAGTCTGGGAAGACTCATTTACCCGCGAAGGGTTTATCGACACCGCCACCTGGAGCAAAATTCCCAGAGGACTTTCCGACTGGAACAATTACATGAGTCCTTTCGACTCCTGCTATGCCGTAAAGAACGGTAACCTCATCCTCTACGGAATCAAAAACAACACTCAAACTCAGGACACGGCTCCCTACCTGACGGGAGGAGTATACACCAAGGGCAAAAAGACATTTACAGAAGGTAAAATTGAAATCAGGGCTAAACTGGGGTCTGCGACAGGCGCCTGGCCGGCTATCTGGATGCTACCCGAAAATGCCCAATGGCCTACAGGAGGAGAAATTGACATTATGGAACATCTCAATTTCGATACAATCGTGTATCAAACGGTACACTCGCACTATACCTACACATTAGGTATCAAGAACAATCCGGCAAGCGGCGCCACGGCTCCCATCAATCCGAATGATTACAACATCTACGGGGTGGAACTGTATCCGGACAGCTTGGTATTTTCGGTCAACCGGCAACGCATTTTCGCCTATCCCCGGATTGAAACGGACCAGCCCGGTCAATACCCGTATGACAAACCCTTTTACCTGCTCATAGACATGCAGCTCGGAGGTAACTGGGTGGGCAAAGTAAATCCCGAAGAATTGCCGGTGAAGATGGAAATCGACTGGGTGCGATTCTATCAAAAACAATAAACCGGGGCTATTGGATTAATTCATCTACCAATTTTTCAAAGAATCCTTTATAAGAAGTGAGATTGACCTTACCGCTCAGTCTCTCTTTTTTTTCCATCTCCACCGCAGCCAGGGCAAACCAGCGGGCTGCCTTGAAACGAATGGATTTATCCCGGCAATTTTCATTGATTTTTACTCCCCAGGCATACAATTCGGCTTCGGGCACGTTTTCCTCATTCCAACGCTCTTCCGCCAATTCTGTATACGTACGCCAATCTCCCGTTTTCTCCGCAATCTCCATACGAGCCTCCCTCGCTATATTCCGCCAACCGTCCACTTTTTCCTTCTTCATCCTTTTGACATATTCTTTGTAGCCGGCTTCATCAAATTTTGCCCCCTGTTCCGTCTCTTTCACAAAACTTCCGACTCCTGCTCTCCAGAGCTCCCGAATCTTACCATCAACAACCTGCTGCCCGTACAACTCCCCCAATTCCTCCCGGTGTTCCCTCACGTAATCAAACAAATCCGAAAAAGCATCGACAACATAAGCCGAATAAATATCCCAATATTTACGCTGTTTTAAACAATTACCCCCCAATGCACTCAAATGAGCACCCGCCACTTCGTTCGCTATCTCCACCCTACCCGCACGTCCCAATACCCCGATATACTCCTCTACAAAATCCGCTGTCCGTTCTCCTTTTCCATATTTTTCCCGCATAGCGGCCAGACCGTTTCCCTCAACAACCCGCCGGGCTTCCGCAATCAATTCGTCTGCCGACTCCACACTCCCCACTTCATGCAAAAGATTTCCCCGCGCATCCGTAAAACAGAACGTCTGCGGAAGTACAACAGTATATTTTTCCCTCAACACCTTCCCCTCTTCCTGCAACATATCATAACTCCCGCTTATAAAATGGGTGGCAAAAAAAGCGGCCACCTCCGGATCCCGCAATACCTTTTTCTCCAATTGCTTCCGCTCTGTTCCCGCCGGGACATATAGTTCCAAAAACACGTTCTTGCCTTCCCTGCCGGCTTTTTCCATCAAAACATCCGGCGTACTTTCCTCAAAAACGATGCCTGCCGCTTTTGTCAATGCCAACCGTCCCAATTCTATAAACTCCTTTTCATTCAATCCACCCTCCGCTTTGAGCACCAATTTCCCTTCTCCGTTGAGAAAAAGCCAAAAAGGACAGCAGGTCACCCCATACTTCGCCATTATTTCCGTCTGTCCGGAAACATCAAGCACTGTATTTATAAAATGCCGGTTGTAAAAATCCGCCACCTCATCCAGATTCAATACATTTTTTTCCATCAGCAAACCAGCCTGGTTCTCTCTATCCGTTCCCATCACAAATAACAAACGGTCGGAACTCTCCGCCTCTGCTAATAAATCCTCCCATTTCTCTTCCCTAAAGACCACGGACCGACTGTTGCTCCTCTTTATCTTTGCCTTTTCCAAAGCCTCCCGGCCAGTGTCCAACAATCTCTCCGGATTGCCAGCCAACTCCGCAACCGGAACTATCGCCAAAAGATCACCATAAGGCATAAAAAAAGCATAGGCAGGCCAAGGATATTTCAACAGCTTTTGTTCGAAAAAACGCCCTTCCTCCGACTCCATATCCATCCCGATACCGATTGCATTCCGACTGAGGAACAATTGGACGGCCTCATTCGCCAATAAACGCTTGGCCTCCTTGTCTCCCGGAGCAACACCCACCGCCACGAAAACAATTTTATACTCTTTCAAAGCCATCATACTCGCCTCATCCCAAGTCATTAAAGTCACGACGGGACGTGCCTCCTGCGCCTGAATATACCCTACTCCCCAACAAAAAATAATGATTAGAATCCACCTCATAATTGTTTTACTATTTCAGCCGCGAAACGACGGGATGCTCCCGGAACTCCCAACCGACGACTAATTTCCTCGTAATCGGACAACATTCTCTTTCTCTCTTCTGACTGCCCCAGCAGAGCAGACAGTTCCGCCCGCAAATTCCGACGGTTCAGTTTCTGCATCAGAAGCTCTTTCACTACTTCCCGGCCCATAATCAGATTGACCAAAGAAATATACTTCACTTTTACAAACACTTTAAACAAGAAATAACTGAGCATTCCCCCCTCTCCGCTATAACACACCACTTGCGGCACTTTCAACAGAGCCGTTTCCAGCGTCGCCGTCCCCGAAGTTACCAAGGCCGCTGACGATTGCTGCAACAAACGATAAGTCTGTCCATACACAACCGGTATTTCCTTCCCTTTCAAATAAGGCGCATAATCCGCCTCTGTCATGGAAGGCGCCCCGGCGATGATAAACTGATAATCCGGGAAATATTCCGTCATCTCCAGCATTTTCGGCAAAACATGCTTCAACTCCTGACTGCGGCTCCCCGCCAACAAAGCGATAATCGGCTTCGAAGGCAAACGATTTCCTGTCACAAATTGCTCAAATGTCTCATCCTGAAACAAACGCCCGTGAATCGCATCCACCAAGGGGTTACCTTCGTATTTCGCCTCATAACCGTATTTTTTGTAAAAATCGGTCTCAAAAGGAAAAATCACATACATCCGATCCACATATTTCTTGATTTTCTTTACCCGACCCGTATTCCACGCCCACAACTTCGGCGAAATGTAATAAAACACACGAATTCCCGCTTCCTTGGCGACCCGGGCTATCCTCAGATTAAAACCGGCATAATCCACCAGAATCAATACATCCGGCTGCCAACGAAGCACATCCTCGCTGCACAAACGGATATTAGCCTTAATCTTACCCAGATTTTTCAATACGGTCAAAAATCCCATAATAGCCGTATCCTTGTAATGGCGCACAATCTCACACCCCGCCTGCCGCATCAAATCCCCACCCCAGCCCCTCACAACGGCATGCCGGTCCTCCTCTTTCAACCCCTTTATCAAATTGGAAGCATGCAAATCTCCCGAAGCTTCCCCCGCTATAATATAGTACTTCATAACAATTCCCGATTATAAAAACATTCGTACTCACTACCCTTCCTTGCCTCTCCCCGGCAAAGATAATGCAAACCGAAAGCAAAGTCAAACTCACCTCCACTTTGTTCCGTAGCAGCTTATCCCGTCCAAAGATAAAAAATACCCTCAAAATAATTACTTTTGCATCCGGATAAAGTCCATGAACCCCATTTCATATTCACAATCTTCTATGATTCTGACAGACAAAAAAGCAGCATACATCACCCTCGGGTGCAAACTGAACTTTTCTGAAACCTCTACAATCCGGCACAGTCTGGAAAAAGCAGGCGTTACAACAGTGGATGAAAAACAAGGTGCCGACATTTTCATCATCAACACATGCAGCGTGACGGACGTCGCAGAACGCAAAGGACGCCAAACCATCCGTAAAATCATCCACCACAATCCGGATGCCTACATTGTCGTTGTGGGATGCTACGCCCAGCTCCGGGCCAAAGAACTGATGCAGATAGAGGGAGTCAATTTAGTATTGGGAGCTCAGGACAAATTCAAAGTGGAAGAATACCTGCGTTTCTATGAAGAACGTCAAAAGCAGGAACCCCATTCATGCGATATTTTCAAATTAGGGAATTTTGACCTTGCCTGCTCTTTCGGCGACCGAACCCGGTGTTTTCTCAAAATACAAGATGGCTGCGATTACTTTTGCAGCTACTGCACCATCCCATTCGCCCGCGGCAAAAGCCGCAGTGCCACCATCAGCCAAGTGGTCGCCACAGCTCGGTCAGTAGCGGAAAAAGGTATCAAAGAAATTATTCTGACAGGCGTCAATACCGGTGATTTCGGGCGAGGAAGCGAAGAATCATTTTTCGACCTTATCCAAGCATTAGAGAAAGTAGAAGAAATCAGCCGCTTCCGCATCTCTTCCATCGAACCCAATCTGCTCACGAATGAAATCATTCGTTTCGTCTCCACCTCCACCCGCTTTATGCCTCACTTCCACATTCCCCTGCAATCCGGCAGCAACGAGGTACTGCATCTCATGAAACGCCGCTATACCCGTGAATTGTTTGCAGAAAAAATCCACACCATCAAAACCTTAATTCCCGATGCATTCATCGGTGTTGATGTCATCGCCGGAATGCGGGGAGAAAACGAACATCATTTTGAAGATGCCCTGAATTTTATTTCCCAACTTAACATCTCACGCCTGCATGTATTTCCCTATTCGGAACGTCAAGGAACAAAAGCCTTGGAAATCCGGGAAACCGTATCCCCACAAGAAAAGCACCGGCGAGTGGAAGCCCTGCTAAAAGTCTCGGAACAGAAACTGCATGATTTTTATCATCAGTTTATCGGCCAAACCCGGAATGTATTGTTTGAAGATAACAATTCCAATGGCAGGATGGGTGGTTTTACCGACAATTACATCCGGATAGAAGTACCGTTCACAGCGGCGTGGGCAAATCAAATCCGTCCTATAACTATTACCCCGGAATTATTAGGAAAAGATTGAGTTTTTTACACGTCTTTCAAAACATTAACGAGCAAACTATTATATTCCTAATATCCATTTCGTCTATTTAACAAAATTTATTCTCAAAGAAAAGAATAAACCTCTATATTTGCATCAGAAATTTTTCATAGTTTGTTTCTATTTAGGGTTAGTAAGAGAAGTCGCCGGAAATCCGGCGACTTATTTTTTCCAGACCGACTGTTGAAAACTTTTGACTTTAAAACAAATTTATCGTATTTTTGCGCGACATAAATACTGATTATCATTATGTATATATTCATTACCGGGACAGCAGGTTTTATCGGCTCTTTCCTTGCAGAAACCTTGGCAAAACGGGGACATGAAATCTACGGAATAGACTCCATAAACGATTACTACGATGTCAATCTGAAAAAGGCCCGCCTGGAAAAAAGCGGAATCCATACCCTCTCCTACAAACAGGAGATTATCTCGGATACCCTTCCCGGCTATCGCTTCCGGCAAATGGATTTGTGCGACAAAAAAGAATTGGATACTATCTTCCAAAACCACCATTTCGACTGCGTCATTAATTTAGCCGCCCAAGCGGGTGTCCGCTACAGCCTGCAAAACCCGGAAGCTTATATTCAAAGCAACGTTGTCGGTTTTCTTCATTTGCTCGAGTGCTGCCGCCAATACCAATGTCCGCGGTTTATATATGCCTCCTCTTCATCCGTTTACGGCAATTCGACACAGGTTCCCTTTAATGAAGCAGAACGAGTAGACCAGCCGGTGAGCCTATATGCAGCCACGAAAAAGAGTAACGAGCTTATGGCATATACCTACTCTCATCTATACGCCATACAAACTATCGGACTCCGCTTCTTTACGGTATATGGTCCCTACGGCAGACCGGACATGGCTCCCATGCTATTTGCCAATGCCATTCGAAACAATAAATCCATACGCATATTCAATGCCGGCAATCTGTCCCGCGATTTTACTTATATCGATGACATCATTGAAGGTATCGTAAAAATCGCCGAACATCCGGAACAAGCCTCGCAAGACACTCCGGACGTTCCGGCTGTTGTATACAATATCGGACGCGGTTCACCCGTACAACTCATGGATTTTATCCACATTTTGGAAAAAAATCTAGGAAAAGAAGCCCGTAAAGAATATGTAAGTATGCAACCGGGCGATGTATATCAAACCTGGGCGGATACCACCAAACTCAACCAAGACTATGGCTACACACCTGCCACCTCATTGGAAGACGGTATCCAAAAATTCACAGAATGGTTCAAAACTTTTAAATTTTAAATACAATGAATACAAATATTTTCAAGTCTCCTTTAAGACGCTTCATGAAAGCTAAAATCAACGGAGGAGCCATACTCTTTTTCGTTGCCCTGGCAGCCATGATTATCGCAAATTCACCTCTCTGCGACGCCTACAACGCCCTTTTCTCGAAAGAAGTCATTCTTCAATTTGGAGATGTAAATCTATTCAACATAAGAGGTGAAAACATGACCATCATATCATTGATCAATGATGCCCTGATGGCAATTTTCTTCTTTTCGGTCGGACTGGAAATCAAACGGGAGCTGCTGGCAGGAGAACTCTCCACTCCCCGAAAAGCCCTTCTTCCGGTCATCGCCGCCTGCGGTGGTATGATTGTTCCGATCATTATATTCAGCCTAATATGTCCGGAAGGTAACGCAACAAGAGGTGCGGCCATTCCCATGGCAACCGACATCGCTTTCTCTCTCGGGGTATTATCCCTGCTGGGTAAAAGAGTACCACTCAGTTTAAAGATATTTCTTACGGCATTTGCCGTCGTGGACGACATCGGAGGAATCATTGTCATCGGAGCATTTTACAGCAGCAACCTCATCCTGGAATATCTTCTTTGGTCCCTATTATTCATTTTCATTTTATGGTTAGGCGGGAAATGGGGTATCTACAGTAAACTCTATTACATCTTTTTCGGCCTCATCGTATGGTACTTTTTCCTCCATTCAGGCATTCACCCGACAATTGCAGGCGTGATTGTGGCATTCACCGTACCGGCACGACCGAAATTGAATCTCTCCAAATATGTGGGAGAAATCCGGAACACCTTAGAAAAACTACCGGAAACAACTGACATGGCAGACAATAAATATATACTCAGCAACTCGGAACTGTCCATCCTGCAACACGTAGAATCCGTTTCCGACAAAGTAATCAGCCCCTTGCAATCCATGGAAGACAATTTACAACCGTTAGTCAATTACGTAATAATGCCCCTCTTTGCCTTTGCCAACGCCAGTATCTCCTTCGAACATTTCGGACTAAACCAAATACAAGGCGTAACTCTTACCGTTTTCATCGCATTGGTTTTCGGTAAATTAATCGGTATATTTTCTTTCACCTGGCTATCCGTAAAAAGCGGTTTATTAAAAATGCCGCAACACATGAACAACAAAGGTCTTTTAGGCGTCTCTGCACTGGGAGGAATTGGATTCACCGTATCTCTTTTTATTGCCAACCTAGCATATGCTGGTCTACCGAAAGAAGGTGCGACATTGCTCAACCAAGCAAAATTGGGCATCATCAGTGGTTCCGTATTCGCAGGCTTTGTCGGCTACCTACTGTTAGCCCACTTTTTTCCCAAAGACAAAAGTCCGTTAGAATCCTGAACCTTAAAGCATTCCTAAATAAAAACAGATAATAATATACAAAACACATCTATTTTTTTGTTTTTGTCGAAATAACCCATATCTTTGTTGCCGCAATTGGAGAGATGGCAGAGTGGTCGAATGCGGCGGTCTTGAAAACCGTTGAAGTGAGAGCTTCCGGGGGTTCGAATCCCTCTCTCTCCGCTGAAAATTAAAGAGTTAGCAATCAGCTGACTCTTTTTTATTTGGAGAAAACTGCGGAAAAAACGGATTTTTGGGCATAAATCTGCCCCAAAATCTGCCCCAAAATTTTAGGGTTTATTATATCTATAATCTGCCATAGTAATACAACATGATACTATGGAAATCAACAACTTCACGATTAATTTAACCTGCCGTTCAGACAGGATAGACAATAAAAACGAAGCCCCACTCTATCTTACAATCAATCAAGGCAAGCAAAGAAAGAAAATTTCACTGGATTGCAAACTAAACGTAAACTATTGGGATAATCAAAATAAAACCATAACACAAGATTGCCCCAATAAAGCCTACTATGACCTTCTAATAGATAGCAAAAAACAGGAAATCAATAAGAAAATAGTAACTGCTAATTTAGAAGGTAAAGAGTTATTCTTAGATGATTTTTCTGATAAAAAAACGAAAGAAGAAAAGCAATTTGTAAAACAACATTTTGAAAAATACATTCAAGAACTATATGCAGAAGATAGGATTAAAAACGCTAAATATTATTTATGCTGCCTGAATTGCCTATTAGACTTTACCCATGGACGCAATATTGAATTTAAACAAATAAATGTCCCATTCTTAACTGATTTCGTCTATTGGATGCAGGTGACCAAACAACTTAAGAAAAACACAATTGGCAATCGGTTAAGAGGTCTAAAAGCAATATTTAATAGAGCCATTGCATCAAAATCTATTAGTTCAAGTATATCTCCTTTCAATGAGTTTAAAGTAGGTAAATACAAAGAAGCTACCAGTAAAAGAGCTATTCCTAAAACAGATATACAAAGAATCATAGACTTAGATGTTAAACTTTTATCTAATAAACGAACACTCCCGTTTTATGAATTTGCAAAGGACATGTTTATTTTTAGCTACTTAGGTTGTGGGATTAATATTGTAGATATTGCTTATCTAACTTACGCCAACATTATAAATAATGAAAGGTTACAATTTAGAAGGCGCAAAACCAAAAAACTAATAACATTTAAACTACAACCATTAGCCATAGAAATTATAAATAAATATAGAAAGCAGGAATACAGACAGGAGGATTATATTTTCCCAATCTTAACTTATGGCAAGCACAAAACAGCCAAGGACAAATATAATAGAGTAACATTTCGTACTAAGATGATAAATGAATATTTAAGAAAAATAGGAAAGCATTTAGGTCTTGAAATAAAAGTAACAAGCTATGTAGCCCGCCATTCCTTCGCGACAGTCCTCAAACGGTCAGGAGTAAACACCTCCATTATCTGCGAAGCAATGGGACACAGCTCTGAAAAAGTCACCCAAATCTACCTTGACAGTTTTGAAAACGAACAGGTAGACGCTGCCATGAGCAATTTATTGTAACCCTATTTACCCTCTCATTCCTTTTCTATTGGAGTGAGGGGGTATTTTTTTTATTTTTGGGTGTTGTATCCTATTAAAGAATACCCCATGTCAGAAACTAAAATCGTAATCCCTTGTGACGTATTAAAGCGTATTACTCCTTTATTAGAAAAGGCTATTTCTTATGAGCCTGTCATGTTCATAGATGACTTTCGTAAAATGGAAGCCATATTGCTCATTGGGAGGATTACGGAAGACCCTGAAAAGCTCAAACAAGGTATTCCTTATTATCTGACAGAGGAGCAGATGAATTTTTATTTACGTAAAAGGAATCCGGAAGATTGCCCACCTAAATATAATCCTCAAAATCCCTATACTCTTATTTATGACTTTGGCAATAATATAGAATTTACCCTTAACTCTTCCGAAGACCAACCTTCTTTTTCACTTAAAGACTTTGACAAATTATGGGACAACTATCAATTACCCCATGATGACTATTATTATGCTTTCCTTGTTTTAATTGCCGTGTATGCCAAATATATCCACACTTACGGCATGTTTGAGGGAGAAATATATATTCCGGAAGAATATTATATACGGGGAGAAAAACTGAAATTATATGAGTTCCTCCATAGAAACGATACATCTAAAAGCGACACTTCCCTCAAAATCTCAGTCAATGGCGTTTCCTTAAAACTTGACAATAAGAATAATTGGTTGAAAGACGTGCTCTATCATTCCATAGGGGAACAAATGGATATTCAAGCCGTCCGACAAGAATTGGCAGAAAACTACCTCCCAAAAAGCAAAAAAGGCAGAAAAACAAAACCGGAATACTGTAATGTCATGTTAAGTGCCTATAATCTCATCCATATGACAGTTTTAATGACAGATAAAATCATCCTATCTGACAAAGAGGCATATTTTATCATGGATTTTTTTCAATATCTGCACTTGGATGCTCTAAAAAAGGCTGATGCAGAATATGTACGTGCCATGTTGGCATACTATCAACAAAAAAAATCACCTATCAAATGGTGGGCTTTTGACTAAAAGAAGACTTGGCATTATTGGGCAATCATCCCCTTAAAAATTTCTTCCCTCATTCACAGACATAAATAATTTCCACATAAATAATTGCTTTTTATTTATGAAGTAATTATTTATAACACACTGCATTTCAGCATATTGGTATATATATTGATAATGATTACATGTCTTTAGCACGTTGCTAAAGAGTAAATTTTTTTTAATGATAAATTTAAAAAATACTGATGTATCAGTACAAGACGTTTCCACCTCACAAGGTGAGACAATGGAAACACAAAGCAGCTTACAAGCTGAAAAATTGAATGAGGGGGCTATGAATACGGTAGCAGGGGAAGATAACAATATTATTAACAATTTAAATTCAATGTCGATGACAAATTTTGAAAAAATGGGTCAAGAACCCGCAAAAACGACGAAAGTCGCAGTAATTAACGGTGTAGAACAGGAAATCACGTTATTATTTCCTGCCAACTATACAATGACACAACCCAAAGATAAAATTGGGATTTTAGAGAATATGGATAAAAATAACCTGTTGGAGGTTATTTTTAATCTTGCTGACCCTGTTTGCTTCATGCAGGAACAGGAGCCGTTAGTGGATATTAACGGAACTCCGGTATCTTCTTTGGAAGGAGTGAAAAATCCGTATGTCGTTTGTCAAACGGCAGATACATACTGGCGTTTCCTTTTGGAAGAACGCTTGGAAAAAGTATGTATACATACATTTTCAAGTGTACAAGAATACTTCAAAAGCATTGGTTGTACAATGGCGTACAGCCGTGGACTGACTGCTTTTGAATTAACCGGAGTGGCAGCCCAAGCATCTGGCAATGAAACTTATAAAACAATTTATGAATTTGCCAAGAAAAATGAGCTGACCCAAAGCACTGCAAGCCTATACTTTGGCTTAAAGTTAAAAAAAGAACAGTCACTTTTACTATCTGTTGGTAACAGTGAGGTGCCTGTTGCAGAATTAGAACGTACACAGGAAGAAGCCCAGAAACTTTTTAATGCGGTTAGCGACTGCTTAGGGAAAAGCGGTGCGAAAAACCGTTATGGCATTCAGGTTGCCAATTACTTTGTTAAACGTTATGGCTTAGAAATTACAGTCATTGCCTTTAATAAAGTACCTGCGTCAACTATTACTATGTACAAGTTAATGGGGTGTGCCGAAAAAGTCAGTTGCCTGACCGAAGTACTGACCCCATGTATTGAGTGGGTCGCAGAAGGATACAAAAAACAGGCGGCTTAATAAAAGGAAGGGCTTAGGTGACAGCTAAACCCTCTTACTTCTATTACCTTCTACAAGTTCCTGACTATTTCAAACAGGAATAGTATCTGTAAATTAAAATTTAGGGGTGGTGAAAAAAATGCCGGATGGGTATATAAAGTCATTCATCCGGCAAAAAATCACCACTATAAAATTATATGCTGTATGTTAAATTTTTTACGACCAATCATTCTAAAGTTGACTGTTGCCGTATTATTGAAAGGACAAAGACTAATGGATGCTCTATGCTCTATTGGAGAAACTGCCATCCCAACTGATTCCATTATAGATAAAACCGAAACAGGAATTGGGGCTACCTATTCAGAGTTATATCTGACTAAACGACATTCTATCATCATTGAGCCTACAGTGCCGGTAATAAGGGATAAGACATGGAATGAAGACAAGTTTTTAGCCGTATATGAAGGATGCACATGGAAAAATATTGTCACATATTTAGAACGAAGTGGTATTACTTACAAAAAGCTAATTACTACTCCTGAAAGTTTTTGGAAAATCAAAAAAGCATGCGGAGAACTAAATATTAACATGTATGAATTCTTTTTTTGTCTGTATGATGAATGCGAAAAACTGACACAGGATAGCGGGTACAGGAAGAAAATTACCCAACCGATAACAGATTTCTTTTTGTTCAAATACAAGGCAATGGTATCCGCCACGCCATTATTGCCCGTATATGAACCACGGTTTAAAGATTTCCGCCTGATAAAAATTAAACCGCAATATGACTATAAAAAAAAACTGACACTTATAATCACTAACAACTACGAAGGTACTGTACGCAATATATTACTCAACAACTATGCAGAGAGTAGACATGTATTCATTTTCTATAATACGACAGACGGAGTGGATGCCCTTATAAATTCATTAGGAATTACAAAAGAATCAAAAGTATTCTGTTCTTATGACAGTATGAAAAAACTTAAAAAGCGAGGGAGCACAAATGTATGTGACAATTTCTGCCACCCATTGGCTAAATATAATTTCTTTACTTGCCGTTTCTATTCTGCTTTGGATATATGGTTAAGGGAAGATGAAAAACCGGATGTCGTATTGCTCACAAATTTATACCAAGCTGAACATTCCATGATTGACCCTTATACGGAAGCCATACAGATACAAGGCAGATTCAGGCAGGTATTTGACGACGGGACAAGATACAAGTCACTTATCCATATTACCAATATTCGTAATACGTTAGTCGTTAAGTCTGATGAAGAGTTGGAGATTGAAATTCAGGAGTTCCTGAAAACTCATGAAAGTCTAAAAGACAGATTACAAAAAGCAACGGCAGACACACAAAGAAATGCCATACTGCAAGAAATGGGGGCTGTCCATTTTGCGGAATTTATAGATGAAAACGGAGATATTGACTACTTTGCTATCCGCAACAGATACAACAGGGAAAGGGTAAGAAGATTATATCTGTCAGGCGAAGCATTACGACTGGGATATGAAGAAACAGGTTATTTTAATATAGATTACCAAACTATTTTTCAGCCCGGAGGGGAAGATGAACGTTTTGAAATCAGGCAGGCATCCACGTTTGCAAAACGATGTAAATTGATGATTGAAAAATTAGAGGAATTATACGGGCAAAAACAGAAAGACTGTTCATTTGACCTTGATACATTTTTACTACTACTTAAAGAAATAAAGGATGGTGAATTAATAGTGGAAGCATTTAAAAAATTAGGAAAGGAGGTTTTTGAAAAAAGTAAATACAATCGTGCCGATATAAAAAAAGCCCTCAAAAAATACAATACGGAAACCATGCGATTCTCTCCGGAAGTATTACAGGAAATACAACAGATATTTCCCTTAAATGAAAAATTGCAACAGGATAAGATTCAAGAAAGTTTAGAAACCATATATAAACGCTATGCCATTGAATATTCCGTAAAAAAGAACACTATTGAAGATTATTATAAGGCAAGCCCTTCATATAGCAAAATTCCTTATACATACACCCTTAAAGAGTGGAATCCCAAGTTGGTGAGAAAGTCTGATAATGGAGATATAGAACCAATAAGTACAGAAATTTTCACCGATGAATAAATAATAAAAGCCAGCACACTAAAAAGTAAGGAGCTGGCTTCTCTCATAATCTCTTATTTTTTTCTTTTTACGAGTTTCCTTTTCTTCGGCATGACGGGTTTGGGCGGTGTAGCTGAAAGCCATATTTCAGGATTGAACAACTGGGGATATAGCTTACACAGGGTTTCCATGTTTATAAACCTATGCAGGTCTACATGGTAACTCACATGTTCCACGCCAAACCAATCCGAAGTCTTGCATTGGATTTTCATGTGTTGGTAAATTGAAATTAAAAAATGAAGTATCTGTCTATACAGCAAAGATACGAAACTCTATCCCCCTAAAAGAATGAAACGGGCTTACTCTGAAAATACAGTTCTTAGAAAAGAATAAGAAGAATTTTTCCATTTATCCCTTTAGCTGGGAAGTAAGAATCTAAATAGAAATATTCTTTAGGGGGGAAATACAAAGGTGGTGAAAATATCCTCTACTTTTAGCTTTATATACCCATTACGAAAATTTTTCACCAACCTAAATTTAAGGTGTGAAAGTAAAAACATAAGCTATATAGCAAGTATATACATAATGAGTTTACCTAAAAATAGGAAAAAGATAGACGAAACAACCGGACTATTCCAAATCATTTATATCTATATTATAAATGGCATTTATCATTCCTTGTATCTCTTTCAGACTATAAAGGGAAGATTTGTTGCGCATCAAGTAAAGGCTATGACGGGAAGAAGTCCGGTGTTCAAAATAAGTCTCACTAAAAAATGTAGACATTAACGTGGAATATATCCTGAAACGTTGGGTACAATTCTCTTTTTTTCGACGGGGATTTTTCCTTTCCCTTTCAATTTCTTTAGGGGAAGGAGAGCCGATAAAAGCAAAAGAAGCCTTGTTGTTTTGATGAAAAATAGCTATCAATATAGCAATACAAGTATATATCACAGGGCGGGCTTCATGTAAATTTGTAAGTATCGTAAATCTGTCTTTGCTATGCTGATGAGCCTTTAAATAGAATTTTATAGCATACAGGTCAAATTTATAATATTCAACCTCTGCTATATATCTCATATGGGTTTTAGGCGATTTAAAGCTATATAAATATGTTTCAACTAAATCGCCAGAATTATTGGTTTGTTTGGAGACACACCTAAAATTATAATAGGATATACCGTTAGAGAATGTACCCATAAGAAGCAATACGGGTATTTTTCAACTCTTCCGTACTTATCTTTTTGAGCACGATTTTAGTAGAAGAAACAGGTTTTGTTTCCTTGCATTTTGATTTTGTTGCTTTCACTTTTTTTAGTATGCCCATATCACTATATCCTTTAGATTACAAATATAAAAATATTCAACCATATAACCAAGAAACATTCAGAATCAGCAATGGTGAAAAAATCTCCCAATATTACTTGTATATCCCCATTACGAAAGTTTCTCACCAACCTGTATATCCCGCCTTCATGTAGGGCTTATCCCCCAATATACCCCCGCTACCGTTATCCCTTAGGTGGTATTTCCATTCAATGGTGCCCTCCATTCTTCACCACCTCATAAAGTCCCCTCCATAGTAGTGAATAAAAAACAATTCATTAATCACATTCAAAACACTATTGTCATGAGTAAGAAAATTAAATTTATCCTACCGCAGGATATGGAAGAATTGCCCGCACCCAAATGCTGCCATGCCATCCATCCCCAAACCGTCGAAGAGAAGTATAACCATTTGTCCGTAGGAAAGGGTGAAAGGGGACTATCCAAGCATTACCACTACCAGATTACCGATGAATGGGTAGAGATTGAAAAGCCACACAAGGAGAAGTATTCCTCCGATGAAAGGTATTATTTGGGATTGATTACCGTATTAATCGACAAGAAGACAGGGGAAGCCGTCGGAAAAGGGACGGTCAGTGTAAACAAACTTGTACAGCCTTTCCCCGTTTATGACGGTGACAGCATCAAACAGGTGTATCCGTTCATTAATATTCCTCCTTATGCCGATTGTTCGGAGAGTATTTTGGAGTATGTGAAAAAATACCTTGTCGGGAAGTGTCTGTTTGCCACAGGGGAAACCTTCAAAGCTATCAGACCGGATTTCTCCACAGGCATACCCCGCTATTACACTCAATACGGGGAGAAACTCAGGGAAACGGAATCACCCTATTTTGAAGTGGTGGACAATGAGGGAGAGCTATAGGCTCTCTCCCTTTACCACTACACTTATATATATTTCATATTCCATCATACACCATGTAGCAGATGCAGGGGCACTCAGGCAGGCAAGGGAGTTTCTCTCTTTCTCCCGTTGTGTCCTTCCCTCTGCTTACTATATTAAGTAATCATAGTCACAAATGAACCACAGAAAGAATAAAATCAATCCCCTGACGTCACAGGTGAGTGAAATCAGGGTCAGCTACCAACCGAAAGTAAAGGCAAAGGACAGGGTTTGCATACGTAGTTCCACGGATGCCTTCAATCTGCTGAAAGAAGCGGGTTTCAAGGAGGAGACCATTGAATACAGGGAATATGTCAAGGTTATCCTGCTCAACAGGGCAAACAGGGTGTTGGGCATCTATCCTTTGGCAGAAGGAGGCATGGACTGTTGTCATGTGGATGTAAGGCTTGTTCTGGAAGTGGCTTTACTGACCCACAGTTCGGCATTCATACTGGCTCACAACCATACGGGCGGGGAACTTCAACCCAGTCCGCAGGATGATGTCCTCACGGAAGGGGTCAGGAAGGCTGCCCGTTTGTTGAACCTTACCCTGCATGACCATTTGATTGTCTCCAAAGACGGTTATTACAGTTATGCCGATGAAGGGAGGTTGTAGAACAAACCGGACTTGAATCAAACCAAGTCAAGACTGGAGCAGGAAATAGAAGCGGAACCCATGAAGGACAGGAACAGAACAGTATAGAAACAGATTCAATATAGAAATAGAAATAGAAGTAGAAATAGAAATAGAAATAGAAACAGCAACACAGAACAGAAGATTATGGAAACACTCAGATTATTGCCACAGGCACAACCGTTACATCCCGTTTTATTCAGGGATACTATAGAGGAAGTAACACCTATAGAAGAAGTAGCCACTATAAGAGAAGCAACGGTAACAGACAATACGGAAGAATCCCCGTTCAGGGAGTATGTGGAACCTTTCCCCG
>CAJUQA010000003.1 GCA_910588375.1 uncultured Odoribacter sp. | reverse complement strand
GAAGAAATTATTTGGATGTGTCAGTGTGTGTCAAATCTTCTTGCCCGTGTTATTGGTGTTGTGTACGATAACGGGCGTCAAAGCAAACAACATCCGTGTGGAGGGCAAAACGCGAGTGACCGGTTTTACGGGCGATACCGCCGTTGTTGAAGTCACCCTGCGTTGGGACAACTCGTGGCGGGATGATTTCAATTGGGATGCCGCTTGGGTGTTCTTCAAGTACAAAAAGCGTGGGTTGGAAAACCCTTGGCAGCATGCGTATTTGAGTTCATCGGGTCACGTATTGAGTACTTCTGCCGGTAACGAGGGAGGTGATTATGCTTACATGGTGGGAGCCAATGCCGGAAAGGTAAACGGTCTGTACGTCATGCGTAACGGAATCTCAGAGGGAAATGTGAGTGTACGGCTACAGGCGAAATGGCCTCTTAACGGAACAGGTTTAACAAAAAGTGATTTCGGTAATGCTCTGAATGAGATTTACGTTGCCGTTCATGCCATCGAAATGGTATATGTTCCTTACGGGGCGTATTACTTGGGTGACGGGTTGTCCAACCTTTGTTTTCATGAATATTTTGCTCCCGACCGGAATCCGATACGGACCAAAGGATATGAAAGCCTCAGCGCTTCTTCCATATATCAAAATGCTTATCCTCCCGAATATGCCGTAGATGATAATATCAACAGTCATTATCATTCCGCTGGATATACTAATGAATGGTTTACGGTGGATTTCGGGGAAGCGAAAACAATGCGTTATTTCACTATCCGCACGCATTATGCAGGTTCGGGTTATTATGTGGAGGGCAGTAATGACGGCTCGAGTTGGTCGACCTTGTGGAGCGGTAACGGTTCGATGTGGAGTCAGACTCTGAGCAAGCATAAAATCACGAATCCGGGTGCGTACCGTTATTATCGTTTCCGGGAGACGGGACATTACTTGGTCATTTATGATGTAGCCCTGCTGGAGGATGCTTCCCCGGTGGCAGTGGATTCGGAAGACGCCTTGACGGTGTGTTTGAACGGGGATAACAGTTTTGTTTCTTTGGGGGCAACGTATCCGAAAGGGTATGCCGGATTCTATGTAATGAAATACGAGACGAGTCAGGAGCAGTATGTGGAGTTTCTTAATTCCTTGACCTTGGACCAACAGAAAGCGCGTGTCACAAACAATAATTTTGCTACCATGAAACGCGGTGATTACGTGTTCGGGGACTTGAAAACTCCGAATTGCCGGAACGGTATCGTGTTTATCGAGCAACGGAAAGTAAATACACCTGTCGTGTTCGGTAATAACCTCAATCCCGCTAACGACCTTTTCAGTACGGATGACGGTCAGACGTTGGCTTGTAATTACATGAGCATCGAAGATATGATAGCGTATTGCAGTTGGAGTGGTTTGCGACCGATGAGTGAATTGGAATACGAAAAGGCTTGCAGACGCTTCTATCCCCAAGTACCGGATAAAGGGGAATACGCCTGGAATACCAACAACGGAGTGAACAGCCTTTCTTCTCTTAGTGACTTAAATTTCCGGGGTGATGAACGAGAACAAGCATTGAGTTACTTGAAGAATGTAAATAGCGGTACGACGAACAGTATCAACGGTCCTGTGCGTTGCGGAATGTTCGGTACTTCTGCTACCAACCAAAGTCAATCGGGCGGGACGTATTGGGGTGTCATGGAAATGAGCGGGAATTTGAAAGAGCTGTGCGTAAGTGTAGGTAATCCCAATTTCAATGGCGGTAGTTCCGGGACAGGCGTGTATAACCCTGCTTATTGGAATACATCAGTTGGTAGTTATGGTGTGCGTGGTGGCGGCTTTTCCTCTCCTGATAGTTTGTTACGTACTTCCGACCGGACAGAGGCTATGAACTATTTTACCAGCATCACCCAGCGCGACAGTACGGTAGGATTCCGCGGAGTATATAGTCTTTCGGGTATTAAGATTGACGGCGGGGAGATAAAAATGTCACAAGACACGGCCTGTTGGGGAGAAACAGATGTGTTGAACGTTGTGGCTGCTTCCTGTCCCGACTTTCCCGATGTACGCTTTCAATACAACTGGTATGTCAAGAAACCGGGGGAAGCCAAATTCGATATTATTGCCAATGCCGCTGGAGAATCATTAACGTACGAACATTTCGAAAATAAAACTACTGCCCCTGTTGTGTACACTTTTAAACGCACGGGGATTTGTGCCATGGGTGTGGCAGAGAGTAATCAAGTGACGGTGATTGTCTTGCCGGAGCCGTTTGTGGCATCCTCTTATACATTCGACCCTTGTCCTATTGCGATACCGCACCGGTGGACAGGGATGAAAAACACGTGGAGAATAAAAGAGAATCCGAATGCTTTTGTGGTAGAGGATGGAAGTGATTTATTGGTGGCCAATCTGACAGGGAATGGGATATATACATTAGAGGGTAGTATGGAAGGTTGTCCGGATGTTTTTACGACGAAGATACAGATAACGAATACGCTGATTTTGTCTTCTACTACGACGTTTGGTTATACAGGTGCGGCACAGTGTGTCGTTTTGCCAGCAGGAAGATATAGGATAGAGGCTTGGGGAGCTGTAGGTGGTTCTTCTTCCGGAGGAAATGGTGGGTATGGAGGATATGCTAAAGGTGAAATTTCGTTGAATATATCCCGAAGCTTTTTTATATACGTCGGGCAAGCTGGCATTTCTGGAGGAAATGTTTCTTTTAATGGAGGGGGTATGGGAATGGCAAATTATTATGTAACAAGTGGAAGTGGCGGGGGCGCAACGGATGTTCGTTTGATAGGTGCAAGTTGGAATAATTTTGAAAGTTTAAAATCCCGCTTGATAGTAGCTGCCGGTGGAGGTGGTGGATTTTGGTGGCGGAGTACGGGTGTTCGAGATGGGGGACATGGAGGAGGTTTAATAGGAGGTGATGGCGTTTATTTACGTAGTTCAAGTTCCCATACGTCGATAACAAATGCAACGGGTGGTACACAGACTTCAGGAGGATATAGCAATAACGGGATTACAGCAAGCCCTATGGTGGGAGCATGGGGTGTAGGTGGGAGTATGAGTAATGCCGGTGGTGGTGGAGGGGGCGGATATTATGGTGGTGCAGCAGGCTATGACATAGATTATAGCCCTTCTGCAGGTTCCGGCGGTTCTTCGTTTATTTCGGGGCATAACGGTTGTAATGCGATTAGTGCCGCTTCGACGTCTTCCAATATTATCCATACGGGACAGGCAGTTCACTATTCCGGTTTGTATTTTACAAATACGTTGATGATTGACGGTGCAGGGTATCAGTGGACAACGACAAAGGGAAGTTTGCTAAACATGCCTAATTTGGCAGGTACGGGAACGATGACGGGAAATACTGGTCACGGACAGGTGAAAATAACTCCGTTAAATTAGTGTATCTTTTGTTTTGTGCATAGCGTATGAGGATGTATATGTAATAAAATGATGACATTATGGGTAAAATGAAGATTTTATTGGGAGTTTTAGTCGCTTTGGTCGGCAGTGTTTTTGAAGGGGTTGCCTGTACCGGTATTTCGCTGACGGCGAAGGACGGTGCGTATGTGCAGGCACGCACGATTGAGTGGTCGCGCGGGGTGTTGCAGAGTGAATATGTGATTATTCCCCGCGGGGAGCGGTTGAGGTCGTTTACGCCGACGGGGAGTAACGGATTGAGTTTTACGGCAAAGTATGGTGTTGTGGGATTGGCAGTGGTGCAGAAGGAGTTTATTGCCGAGGGGATGAATGAAGCCGGTTTTTCTGCCGGATTGTTTTTCTTTCCTCATTACGGCAGTTATGAAAAGTATGATCCCGCACAGAATGACCGGACACTGGGTGATCTGCAGGCAGTGGCTTGGATGTTGTCGCAGTTTGCAAGCATTGATGAGGTGAAGGCGGCGCTTTCGTCGGTGCGTATTGTGGGGTTGGAGGCAACTTCCGTTGTGCATTGGCGGTTGGGTGAGCCTTCAGGAAGGCAGGCGGTGTTGGAGATCGTAGAGGGTGTACCGCATTTTTATGAAAATACGGTGGGGGTGTTGACAAATGCTCCTGGTTTTGAGTGGCATCTGACGAATTTGAATAACTATGTGAATCTTTTTCCCGGCAGTGCGCCCGACAGGAGTTTGGGGGAGATTACATTGCAACCGATAGGCGGTAATTCGGGATTTCTCGGTATTCCCGGAGATGCAACACCGCCGTCGCGGTTTGTGCGGGCTGCGTTTTACCGGAATACCGCTCCGCAGCGGGCTACCGCTTTTGAAACGGTGCAGCAGTGTTTTCATTTGCTGAATAATTTCGATATACCTATCGGTATTCAGGTGCCTGCCGGTGAAGTGCCGGATATACCGAGCGCAACGCAGTGGACGTCGGCGATAGATTTGACGAACCGGCGGGTGTATTACAAGACTGCCTACAATAATTCGATTCGTTGTATTGATTTGAAAGGAATCAATTTTGCGAAAGTGAAATATGGGGCTTATCCGCTGGACAAGGTGCAGGAGCAATCGGTGGAGATGATTGCCGTCGGGGAATAATAAAAAAAAGAGACTTTTTCAAGTCTCTTTTTTTGTGGGTCCTGAGGGATTCGAACCCCCGACCCTCTGGGTGTAAACCAGATGCTCTGAACCAACTGAGCTAAGAACCCGTGCGATCTGTTTCGATTGCGGCTACAAATGTAGTGCTTTTTTGTGTCGCACCAAATTTTTATCTTATTTTTTTAGCCAATCGGCAAAAATTTCATCAAACAACTCTCCCCTTGTAAGGCGTCCGTGGTCTAAACAAACGGATTCCACTCTTCCGCGGGCACATAGTTTGAGGTCGGAAAGACGGTAGATGTCTTCAAAGAAAACCAGTTTTACGCCTTCCCGGGCGATGTTCAGTTTTACGACAAAACGGTCGCCGCTGATTAAGGAGGTTTTGTATTCTATTTCTACTTTGGCGACAACAGCGTCAATTCCCTGTTGGTGAAGTTGTCCGAAGTTGGCCCCTGCTTTTTCGAGAAACTCGTGCCGGGCATGCTCCATGTAATGTTGGTAGTTGGCGTTGTTGACGATACATTGCAGGTCGCATTCGTAGTCGCGCACTTTCATTTCCAATTCAAACTGGTATTCTTTCATAAAATTCCACTTAGAGTGGTCAAAAGTAAGAAAAAACTTTCAACTTTTTTTCTCTTTAAAGAATGTGGGTTTGTTCAGTCTGTTTTTCAGGCAGTCGTCCATTTTTTCTTTGATTTTTCTTTTGGTTTCTTCTTTTTGTTTTTGAAGGTTGTCCCTGAAATAATTGGTAGGGCTGTGTGTCGCCGATTGTTTGTTTTGGGATTCCGGATTGTTCCCTTTGGAGGGTTCGCGGGCGGCTTGTGTGTATGGAATGTTTTCTTGGTTCATGGTTGTAAGGTTTTGGGTTATGTTTGTAAAATATTTTTGTTCGTCTATTATTAGAACGGATAGGACCGGGGAAAGTTGCCCAATATTATTTTATCTATATTAATTGGCGTCGAATATTGGTAAATAGTGTTGCGGTGCAGGTGTTTGTCCGGATTTTGCGGATTCTTTTGTTTTTATTCGGGTCAGGATTTTTAACTTTCGGATTTTATTTGCTACTTTAGCCTAACTTTAGATGAAAATTAATATTGTTCCGAATGTTAGCAGAAGAAAGTATCAATCAGGTTCTGGAAATGATTGAAAAAGCGGGAAATGCTTTGTTAGACGTATATAAGAAACAGGATCTGGATATTGAAATGAAAGCCGATGCCACGCCGGTGACCGAGGCCGATAAGTTGTCGAATGAGATGTTGCGGAAGGATTTGAAGTCTCTTTTCCCCGATATACCGGTTGTCAGTGAGGAATCGAATGTTCCGGAGTACAATGTCCGGAAAAAGTGGGATATGTTCTGGCTGGTGGACCCGCTCGACGGTACAAAGGAATTTATTTATAAGAACGGGCGGTTTTGTGTGAATGTTGCCTTGATTGAGGATGGTCAGCCGATTTTCGGCGTTATCAATAATGTCCGGGATAATGAAATTATATGGGCCAGCAAGAATGACAAGTGTTATATCAAAAAAGACGGCGTCATATCCGAACTTTCACAGAATACTTCTACCGGCTCGAAACTGAAAATGGTGGTCAGCCGTTTTAATATGACGGAGGCCGAGTTTGAATATATCGACTATTTGCAGACGAAGGGGTATAGTGTGGAACTGATACCTTTGGGGGCATCCGCCAAGCAGTGTGAGATAGCGAAGGGGCTGGCGGATATTTATCCGAAATTCGGACGTTGTTATGAATGGGATTCGGCTGCTGGACAGCTGATTGTGGAGACAGCCGGCGGATTGGTGGTGAATCCCGAGAATTATTCGAATGTAGAATATAATAAGGAAAGCATGGTGAATCCTCCTTTTATCATGTTCAGTAAAAAACTGAAAGAACAGATTGAGGAAGGAAATGAAGTGTTTATCCATTATCACAAAACCGGAAATTAGAATCATATTGTTATGGAAAAGGAAGCTGCACAGGAACTGATACAGTTTATCAATGAAAGTCCGACCAATTACCACGCTATTCAGAATATCAAACGGGAGTTGACGGAGCAGGGGTTTAAACAGTTGTTTTCGGGAGAAGCATGGCATATCGAACGGGGAGGGAGATATTTTGTTACTAAAAACCATTCTTCTCTGTTTGCTTTTGTGCCCGGAAAAGGGGATGTGGCTGAAAACGGATTTAAACTGATTTGTGCCCACAGCGATTCACCGACGTTTCGTATTAAGCCTGCCGCAGAAATGACGGTGGAAGGGAAGTATCTGAAGTTGAATACAGAAGTGTATGGCGGGCCGATTTTATATACCTGGTTCGATCGTCCCCTGTCAATGGCGGGGAGGGTGTTGCTTAAAAGCGATAATCCGCTTAAGCCGGCCGTGAGGTTTGTGAATTTCAAACGGCCTTTGCTGGTTATTCCCCATATAGCGATTCATTTTAACCGCACGATTAATGAGCAAGGCAATCCGCTGAGCAGACAGAAGGATATGCTGCCGGTGTTGGGGATGATTAACGAACATTTCGAGAAGGATAATTTCCTGCTGAAATTGATTGCCGGAGAAATGCAGATAGAACCGGAACTGATTCTGGATTTTGACCTGACGTTGTATGATTATGAAAAAGGTTGTTTCACCGGGTTGCAGGATGAATTTATTTCATGCGGCAAGTTGGATGATTTGGCGATGGTGCATGCCGGAATGAAAGCGTTGTTGGCTTCGCAGGATTGCGACGGCACAAAAGTATTGGCTGTGTTTGATAATGAGGAGGTGGGAAGTGGTACGAAACAGGGTGCCGGTTCACCGATGTTGAGGACGATAATAGAACGGATTGTTGCCGGTCTGGGAGGAAGTACGGAAGATTTGCATCGTGCCATCCACCATTCGTTTATGATTTCGGCGGATATGGCTCACGCTTTGCATCCGAATTATCCTGAAAAGCATGATCCAACCAATCATCCCGTGATGAATGGCGGGCCGGTTATTAAACTGAATGCCAATCAAAAGTATGTGACCGACGGTGATTCTGCCGCTGTTTTTGCCACGGTGTGCCGTATGGCGGGAGTACCTTACCAGACGTTTGTCAATCATTCCGATATGGCGGGCGGCTCGACGTTGGGCAATATCCTTCTCTCCCAAATGGAACTCCGGGGTGTGGATATAGGTAATCCTATGTGGGGAATGCACTCGGTACGCGAAACTGCTGGGACGCAGGACCATGACTATGTAATTAAAGCATTTACGACATTTTATAATATATAAATACGGAGAATATGAACACATATAGATTTAAAACTACTTTGAAATGCGGGGGCTGTGTCGCCAAGCTGACACCTCATTTGAATGAAATACTCGCTCCGGAGGACTGGAGTGCGGATGTAAGCAGTCCGGATAAAATCCTGACGGTAACAACAACCCTTCCTGTTGAAACCATTCTCTCCGCCGTTCAGGCCGCTGGCTTCAAAGCTGAATTGTTATAATGAATACTGATTTATAGCCGGGATGACATAATTATGCCGTCCCGGCTATTCTTTTCCTTTTCTTTTTTGTAAAATTATTAGACGTACGGTGTCTTATTTTTTTACACTCTGATAATATATAATGTTTTGTATATAATTGGTTATCATGTGGTTGGCGTGATTGGCATGCGTATTGCTGGAGAAAGGGTATGTGTAGAAAATTATAAAACTATCATATTATGAGTATTTCAAATCTGAACCTGTTTTTTCGCAATCTGTGGCGGAATAAGTTGTATACCGGTATTATCGTATTGGGATTTGCTTTGTCGCTGACGTTTGTTATTCTGTTGGGGGCTTATATCCGGCAGGAGTTGTCTGTAGACCAGTTTCATGTGAATAAAGAGCGGATTTTCCGGGCAGTGAATGAGAGAAGTTCCAATTTCGGTCCTACAATCGGGGGGTATTTGCAGCGTACATATCCGGAGGTGGAGTGTTATACCCGCTTGTTTAGAGCTTCGGAGTCGGTAGAGAATTTACAGCATGAACAGGTGATTTTCAATATGCTATTGGTAGATTCTACATTTTTCAATATGTTTTCTTTCCGTTTGTTGGAGGGAGATCCGGCAGAGGTTTTGAAACTTACCAATTCGGTGGTACTTACCCGTTCGTATGCCCGCAAGATATTCGGAAACGAGGAGGCTGTCGGGAAAGAGTTGTTGTGTAACGGAAGTCATAAACTGACAGTCACCGGAGTGGTAGAGGATTTACCTGAGAATACACATTTTAATAAAGCCGACGGGATAGTACCTTTCCCTTTTTTGAGTGTATTATGGAATAATCAGTGGGTGTTGCAGAATGACGGAAACAGTTCATTCGGGCTTTATGTGATGGCGAAGGCTGGGACGGATTTGCCTTCCAAGGCTCCGGATATTCAGGAATTTTTTCAGGAAAGATATTGGCTGTATCAGCGTGGATATGTGAAGGAATTTAATTTTGAACCTTTGGCCGAGTGTTATTTCGGAGGAAAAGACGGGGTCGGAACACACGGAAACAGTCAGATGTTGGTGACGTTGTTGGCGGCAATTGCTTTGGTGATTTTGTTGTTGGCATTGATTAATTACAATAATTTGTCGGTGGCGCAAGCAGGTTTCCGGGCAAAGGAGGCATCGGTGAAGAAGTTGCTTGGTACGGACAACCGACAGTTGTTCCGGCAATTCATCGGAGAGTCGATGATTCTCTGTTTTATCTCTTTCGGTTTGGCCATTGTTTTCAGCTATCTATTCCAACCGATATTTAATCAGTTGTTGAATACGCATGTGGTTATCGGGGAGCATTGCCACGGTATGATGATTTTGTGGGCCGTGTTGGCGGTAGCGGTATTGGGGATAATTGCCGGTCTGGCACCTGCCTTCCTGATTACCCGCTTTAATCCGGTGGATGTGCTGAAAGGGGCTTTCCGCAAGAAGAGCAAGGGTGTTTACAGCAAGGCGTTGATTTCGTTCCAGTATACGATAGCGATTGCGTTGATTGTCTGTACGATTGTGATTTGGAAACAGACGGATTTTTTACGTCATTATCAATTGGGATTTGACAGGGAAAATGTGATTTGTATTGGGAATAGTGGTGTAAATGGAGCACAGAAAACAGCTTTACGGAGTGAGTTTGAGAAAATACCGGAGGTAACGGGTGTATCGTTTGTGTGTGGTAGTCCGGTGGACGGAGGGAATAATAATTCGTTTACTTATCATGACCGGCCATTGAGTTTTCAGACGTTTAAAGTGGATACGGCTTTCTTCCGGTTGATGGGCATTGAGGTGAAACGGAATCATGTCGCCATGTCGCCTCAGGGAATATGGCTGAATGAAACGGGAGTGAAGGCTTTGGAGCTGGATAGTATGCCGACAGAGTGCAGTTTTGACGGAGAGAGCAGTACTCCGATTTTAGGAGTAGTGAAGGATTTTCATTTCCGCGATTTGACACAGGAGGTGGGACCGGCTTATTTTAAGCCTTTGCAGGAAGGGGAGTGGCCTTGGAGTATTTTGGTGAAGATAAATTCTTCGGATATAAGCAGGACTTATAAACAGGTGACTGATGTGTATAGTCAGTTTACTAACGGGGCGCTTGTTGAGGCTGAGTTTATGGATCAGACAATTAATCAGTGGTACGAAAGCAGTGAGCGAACGGGGCGGTTGATTGGTTATTTTTCCATACTGGCAATTGTTTTGTCCATGATGGGTATTTTGGCGATGGCAGCTTATTTTATCCAGCAACGGGTGAAGGAAATCGGTATCCGTCGGGTGAACGGGGCAACGGTGGCGGAAGTGTTGCGTATGCTGGTCAATAGTTTCATGAAATGGATTTTGCTGGCTTTCGTATTGGCATGCCCGTTGGCATGGTATGCGATGACACAGTGGTTGAGCGGTTTCGCTTATCGTATTGATTTGAACTGGTGGATTTTCGGAGTGGCAGGTGTTTTTGCCGCTTTTATCGCTTTGTTGATTGTAGGATGGCAGAGTGTGAAAGCTGCTATGGTGAATCCGGTGCATTCGCTGAAAAATGAATAGTATTGTAAATGAAATAATAGGTAAGGAATTTATGGAAACGATGATTGAATTAAAGAAAGTGGATAAATATTATAAGTCGCGCTTTCAGCGTACGTTTATTTTGAAGAATGTGGATTTTACAGTGAATGAGGGGGAGTTTGTGAGTATTATGGGACCGAGTGGTGCAGGAAAGTCGACGTTACTGAATATTATCGGCATGCTGGATGAGCCGTCGGAAGGAGAATATTTTTTCATGGGCAATCCGGCCCACAAGATGAGCGAGAAGGATAAAAATTTATGTCACCGGAATTATATCGGGTTTATTTTTCAGGCATATCATCTTTTGGAGGATATGACGGTGTATGAAAATATCGAAATGCCGCTGGTGTATAAGGGGGTGAAAGGCAAGGAGAGAAAGGCGATTGTGGCGGACATCCTCGATAGGTTTAATATTGTGGCGAAGCAGGATTTGTTTCCGGAGCAGTTGTCGGGCGGACAGCAGCAGTTGGTGGGGATTGCGCGGGCGATTGTGGCAAAGCCCCGGTTGTTGCTGGCAGATGAGCCTACGGGTAATTTGCATTCGGAGCAGGGACGGCAGATTATGGAGTTATTGAAGAAGTTGAACCAAGAGGAAGGAATGACAATTATTCAGGTGACCCATTCCGAGCAGAATGCGAAGTACGGGACACGTATCGTGAATATTATGGACGGTTATCTGAAAGAGGGAATGGCTACGGTGGAGGGAGGTTTGAAGTTATAAGTAATAAAAAGGGATAATGGGTATTTTAAAAAGTTTTCTCCGAAGTTTCCGCACAAACCGCCAAGCCAATTGGATTAATATGTTGGGGTTGGTGACGGGGCTGGCATGTTGTCTGTTGATTGTCATGTGGGTTTTGAAGGAGGTGGAAACGGACCGCGGGTTTAAAAATATAGACCGGATTGTGACGTTACAAGGGTATCATGAGGGACGGAGTCCTTTTTTCGGAGTTTCTCCCGCAGTGGCGACGGCGTTAAAACAGGAGCGTCCGGAAGTGGAGAAAGCTGCCCGCATACAAAGTGCTGCCCGTACTGTTAAGCGGGAAACGGAATCTTACAATGTGTCGGTTTACGATGCGGATTATGACCTGTTCGATTTATTCGGATTAGAGGTGTCGGAAGGTCGTCCTTTTGTGCCCGGCGAAAAGGATCGTTGCGTATTGACCCTTTCGGCTGCCAAGGTTATTTTCGGAGACAGGTCTCCGTTGAACGAGGTGTTGGAAACGGAAGTGGGAAATTTTATAGTTTGCGGTGTCATGGCGGATTTACCCCGTCGCCGTACGGTGGCGACACAAGGCCGGGAGGAGATTATTTTTATTCCGATGGAACGCAATATGGAGGGATTGGGCTCTTGGTATAACAATAGTTATGAGAGTTATGTGCTATTGAAAAGCATGGAGGGGTACGTGAAGTTTTCCGAAGAAGTCAAAAATCGGGCAATGGAAGCGGCACCTGAAAATGAGTTGTATATCAAGACAGGACTTTTGAAAGAGCGTTATCTGTATGGTTTCGGACATATCGGAAAAGTATATCTGATGGGATGGATTGCTTTGGTGATTTTGTTGATTGCGTGCATTAATTTTGTCAATCTTTCCACGGCGGGTTTTTCACGTTCCGCCGTTCAGACGGGGTTGCGTAAAGTAGTTGGTGCTTCCCGAATAATTTTGATTGTGGGGTATTTGTGTAATACTTTCCTGCTTGTTTTACTTTCCTATTTGCTGGCATTTGCGTTGGCGTATTTTCTGGTGCCTTTATTCGGAACGATTATCGGCGGCAGTTTTAAGGCTTATGATTTGGTACGTCCGGAGGTGTTCTGGATAGGTGGGATTATGTTGGTTGTAACGACGGCCTTGGCTGGGATATATCCTTCTTTATATCTGTCTTCTTTCCAACCGGCAAAGGTATTGAAAGGCAAGTATGCCGCCGGGGTTTCAAGTGCCCGGATACGTCAGGGGTTGGTGGTTTTACAGTTTGTGGTGTCGGTTACCTTGGTTATTTGCACGTTGATTATTTCCAAGCAAATCCGGATGTATCGGACGATGGATTTGGGATATAATTGGGAAGAAGTGGTGTATGTGTCTTTGCGTAATCAAGCGCAAAGAGATAAGGCTTTCGTGTTGCGGGACGAATTGATGAAAGAGGCGGGGGTGCAGGCGGTGAGTGTTTCAAATTCGATACCTACTTCTGTTTTTTGGAATGGGGTGGGTTTTACGTGGGAAGGTAAGGACCCCACGCAGAATCCTTTAATTTCCATGTTGTATACGGATGAGAATTTTCAGCGGACATACGATATTCATTTGAAAGAGGGCACGTTTTTTACGGAAGCGGAGGAGGGTATTCTGGTGAACGGCAAGTTAGAAGAGATGATCGGCGGGAATGTGGTGGGGAAGTATTTGATATGGGGTGAGCGTAAACTGAAAATTATCGGAGTGGTGGGAGAGTTTCAATTTAATGATTATAAAGACGCACAGGAACCGTTGTTTATTTCTCCTATTTTGGAGCAAAAACCGTGGGTGGGGTGTTTGAGTGTAAAGGCTGCGGGGGGTAAGTTGGGTGAAACGTATGAGTTGGTCAGAAAGCGGGCGAAGGAGATTTTCGGTGAGGAGCCGGTGGTGCGTTTCTTGGACAGGGATGTGGAATATTGGGTGACATCCGAACATCAGTCTGCCCAGATGGTTTCTTTCTTTTCCGTGTTGGCCATTGTCATTTCTTGTTTGGGATTGTTCGGTCTGGCTACGTTTATGACGGATCAGAAACGAAAGGAAATTGGTATCCGTCGGGTGAACGGTGCCAAGGTGAGTGAAATCCTGTGGTTGTTGAATATGAATTTTCTGAAGCCGGTTTTAATCAGTTTTTTAATTGCTTGTCCATTGGCATATTATTTCATGAGTCGCTGGCTGGAATCGTATTTGCAGCGTACGGAAATGAGTTGGTGGATATTTTGTATCGCGGGAGCCTTGACCGTGGTGGTGACTTTGACCACTTTGTTATGGCGGAGCGTGAAGGCTGCTACGGAAAATCCGGTACATTCCCTGAAAAATGAATAGTAAATTGTTTCAATAAAGAAGAGTATGAGGGTATTGCACGAATTGATGATGAATTTCCGGTGTTTCAAGACGGCGGGGGTGCTGAATGTTTTCGGTTTGTCCGTGGCGTTTGCCGCTTTTGCGGTGATTGCGATACAACTGAGTTTTCAATTCGGGTATGACCGGTTTCACAAGAATGCCGACCGGATTTTCCGGGCGGAGACGCTTTTCCCGGTTTCGATGCAATACAGCGCTTTCGGACCGGAACCTGTGGGAACTTTATTGAAAGAGCAGTGTCCTTTGGTGGAAGATTATTTTATAATCGGCGGACAGGGTGAAATTGTGTTTACGTTGAAACAGGAAAATGGAGATTCCGATAGGTTTAAGGAAGGATGTATGAGGGTTTCGGGTTCTTTTGCCGATATGCTGGGGCTTGATATTGTGGAGGGAGATGCCCGGCAGGCGTTGACAGAACCCGATATGTTGATGATTCCTTTATCTATTGCCCGGAAGTGTTTCGGCAAGGAGTCTGCTGTGGGGAAACAGGTGTTTGGCGGAATGGGAAACAGCTACAGGGTGGCGGCGGTGTATCGGGATTTGCCCGGCAATTCGGTTTTTAAAAATGATTGTTATACCCGTCTGGCGGAAAGCGATGAGTGGGGAAGCTGGAGCACCCAGATATATGTTTTGTCGGCGAATAGCGATCGGGAGGCTTTGCAGCAACAGGTGAACGGGATGAAGATTGAGCCGATGGAGGAGATTTTTAAAGGGTTGCATAAAAAAGAGCAGATGGAGAAGGAGGGAAAGTTCTTTTTGCGGGTTTCCCCTTTGACCGGAATATTTTACGACCAGACGACGGTATTTGATACTTTTGAAAAAGGAACGAAACGGAGTGCCGGGATTATGCTGGCGATAGGTATCCTTATTATTCTGATAGCCGAAATCAATTTTGTGAATTTCTCCATTTCGTTGGCTCCGACGCGGATGAGGGCGGTGAATACGCAAAAAGTGTTGGGCGCAAGTGTGGGTAGGTTGAGGATGCGTTTGGTGGGGGAAGCGGTGAGTTATTCTTTGGTCGCTTTTGCGTTGGCAATGGGATTGCTTTATTTATTTGCGTCGTCAGGATTTGCCTCGCTGTTTGATATGTCGTTGTTTCCCGCCGAGCATGCGGTGCTTTTGGCAGTTATCGGCGGTGCCGCCGTCTTGTTAGGAGTGTTTGCCGGGCTTTATCCCGCGTGGTATGTGACTTCTTTTGAGCCTGCACTGGTATTGAAGGGAAATTTCGTGATGTCTCCGAAAGGCATGCGCTTGAGAAACGGATTGATGGCTTTCCAGTTTATTACATCGATAGTTTTGATTATATGTACACTGTTTATCGGTGCGCAATATCGCTATATGCAACATTTTTCGTTAGGGTATGATACGGAAAATATCGGTTTTTTTGAGTTGGACGGAAGTTTGTCCGGAAGTCAGAATGTATTGATTTCCGAGATGACTGCTATTCCGGGGGTAACGGATTATACGTTTGCCGACCATGTTGTGGGGTTGAATAGTCAGATTTTCGGTATAGGATTGGAGGTGGAAGGCGAGGCGTTGCAGTTGAACCGCTGGTTTGTTTATAAAAACTTTTTGGATTTTATCGGAGCCTCTATGGTGAAAGGGGAGAATTTTTCGGAGTCGGACCAGTCGGCACAGCTTATTTTGAATGAGACGGCTATCCGGAAGCATCCCGTGTTGGAACACAGTTTCGGGACGACGATAGCAACAAGTCCTAAGTTGGGACGGTTTGTCGGTGTGATAAAGGATATTCACTATATGTCGCTACGGGTACCACTGATGCCTTTGGCAATTACCTGTCAGGAGGGGAAGGAGTATAATTACATGTTCCTGAAGTTGTCGGGAAACGATTTATCCGCTACATTGAAGAATGTTCGGCAGGCCTATGAGCGTTTGTCTCCTGACGGAATATTCAAGTTTGAGTTTCTCGACCAGTCATTGCAACAGAATTATGAAGGAGAGAAGAAGTTGATGCAGGTGGTGTTTCTGATGGGAGGCATTGCGATTGTGCTGGCTTTGGTTGGGGTATACGGATTGGTGGTTTTCAATGCCCAGTATAAACGCAAGGAAATCGGTATCCGGAAAGTGAATGGGGCAACGGAAAGTCAGATTATGGTGTTACTGAACCGTACTTTTTTCAGATTGCTGTTGGTATCTTTTATTTTAGCATGTCCGATTGCATGGTATGCCGTGCATCGCTGGCTGGAAGGGTTCAGTTACAAAACACCGGTATATTGGTGGATATTCCTGTTGGGCGGAGCGGTGACACTGACTATTGCCCTGCTGACTGTGAGTTGGCAGAGTTGGAAAGCCGCATCGGCAAATCCGGTGGAGGCTTTGAAGAATGAGTAATACAGGATGGCGATGTATAAGGAATATTTTAAACTGATTGTCCGGAATATAAAGAATAACCGGCTTTATTCGTTTATCAATATTGTCGGTCTGGCTGTGGCATTGACTGCGGCGTTGCTGATATATAGCCATGTGGTCAAGGAATGGAAAACGGACCGTTTTCATGCGAATAAAGAGCATATTTACCGTGTAACAAGGCATTGGCCTGAAGGTTGGGAGTCTTTCGTGTGCTATCCTTGGATTTCGGCTACGGCAACGGAATGTCCCGGAATAAAACATTATACACGTGTGTCTCCGGCTTTTACTTTTATTGCCGGTCCGCAAGAAGATAAGGACGGCTCTTTTCATGTACAAAACATGTATGCTGATCGTTATTTTTTCGATATTTTTACTTTCCCTTTGATAACAGGCGATTTGAAAAATCTGGAGGCTCCGGGCTGGGCGGTTGTTTCAAAGAGCATGGCAAGCCGCATTTGGGGAGAAAGGAATCCGGTTGGAGAACCGTTATTTATGAAAAATTGTCGCGATGAACAAGATAAGGGATATTTCTATCGGGTGGCGGCTGTCATGGAAGATGTGCCGGTTTCTTCTACGTTGCAGGCGGATGTCGTGACCGATTTGTCCATTGTCAAAGAAAAATATGGTCATTGGGGATGTTCGGGATTGTATGCTTATTTTGAGTTGAATGAGGGAGCGGATATTGCCGCCATAGAGGAGCGGATGCCCCATGTGATGGAAGAAAATTACTCATGGATTAAGGCCGACAATTTCTCCGTAGAATTACAACCGTTGACCGATATTTATTTCGGTTCCGGGCATTTGTTGGAAGAGATTCCGCACGGCTCCAAACGTTTGAATGGAATTTTATGCGGTATTACTTTGCTGATTTTACTATTGGCTTCTTGTAATTATGTGATGATTAAAATTGCCGGGGTGAATCGCCATGCCGCCCGTTTGGCCATGCAGCGTTGTTTTGGTGCCGGCAACCGGCATTTATGGGAACAGTTGTTCGGAGAAACGATGGTTCATGTCGGATTGGCAACCATTATTATGGCGGGACTTACGGTGTTTTTGCATCCTTTTTTTGTCCGGATTATCTCTCCGAAGTCTCCTTACGTTTTACATTTCACGGGGAGTGAACTGTTTGTGTTCGGTGGATTGTTGCTGTGTTTCGTTTTGCTGATTACCGGCATATTGTCCTTTTATATTTTACATCATTTGAATCGGAACGGCATAAAAGCGTCCGTTACTCATCCGGAGCACCGATGGGATATCCGAAAAGTGCTTTCCGTTACGCAAATCTGCATTTTTTCCACGTTGCTTTGTTGTTCCGTCGTTTTGGTGCGGCAGATGAATTTTATTAAAAACCGTCCATTGGGGTTTGATAACAAGAATGTGGTACAAATCATTTGGAGAGACTGGACAATGAACGTGGACCAACTACGTTCGGAATGGATGCAAAATCCTGATATAATATCGGTATCCAATGGATGGAATTTGCCTCTTATCGGAGAAAATACAAGTGTTTATGTCGATGAACGGCATCCGGAGAAAACAGTGAACAGTTATGTAGTGCAAGCGGATGAGGAGTTTATAGATACTTATCGGATTAAATTATGTGAAGGAAGGACAATCAGTAAAGAAAGTTATCCTCATGCTGTCGACTGGAAAGTATTTTGCAGTATATTTTCGGAAAAGACTTGTCCGGAGATTATTGTCAATCAGAAATTCGTAGAACAACTGGAGTTGAAAAATCCGTTGGGAACGGTCATTCAGTCGAAAGATGGAAGCGGCATGCACTTCCGGATTGTCGGTGTTGCGGAAGATTTTCATTTTCTCCCCCTATATGAAGCCATCCAGCCTATTTTTATTGTTTATCATTTGCCTCAATGGACGTTATCCATGCTGGTACGTTACCGGGAAGGGAGCCGGGAGAATGTGTTGAAATATCTGAAAGAAAAGTATGAAGAACATTTTTCCCAATCGGAATTTTCTTATTGGGAATACAGTTATTCACAGCTGTATGACAAAGATATTGCCATGGTGAGATTGATTAACGTATTTACCTGCATTACTATTTTTATCAGCGGAATGGGAATTTTTGCCTTTTCCATGTTTATGGCGGAAAGCCGGAGGAAAGAAGTGGCATTACGCAAAGTGAACGGAGCGGCGGAATGGCAGATTGTTGGCTTGTTGAACCGGAATTTTATCACGCGGGTATTTATTGCTTGCGTTATCGGTTTGCCAGTGGCTTATTATGCCATGAATACATGGTTGGAAAATTTTGCTTACAAAACGGAATTAAGCGGTTGGATTTATTTAACGGTATTCGTGGTGTCCGTCGTGTTTGTGTTATTGATTACTACGTGGCAAGTCTGGCGAACGGCTTCCGTAAATCCGGTGGAGGTATTGAAGAATGAATGATATGATGTAAGTGGTTTAGGTATTGTGGTTTATTGGAAATAAATCGCTAATTTTGTAATTATGTTGACTGCATCTCAAATCATTGAGTTTATAAAAGGGGGAGAAGGTTATAATGTGGACTTCAAAGTTCGTGTGCCTTCTAAAGTCCGCGAGCTCTCAGAGGAAGTGGCCGGGTTTGCCAATGCTGCCGGAGGATATATTTTTATCGGTATAGATAATGATAACGAAATTATAGGTGCAGAAATCGACAATAATAAACGTTCGGCTATTCAGGATACCATAGGAGAAATTTCGCCTGCTTTGCATTGTGACCTTTATTCGGTAGAGGTAGAAGGAAAGACTGTGTGGGTTGTTGATGTCCCTGCCGGCAAAGACCGCCCTTATATTATGGGAGGTGTTATTTATGTAAGGGAAGGAGCAAATTGTCAGAAATTGAAATCTGCGGAAGAAATACGGGCTTTTTTTGCTGAATGTTCCAAAATCTTTTATGACGCTATCCCCTGTAAATGGTTTGATATTGAGAATGATGTCGAGTTACGGAATTTAAAGTTGTTTCTGGAAAAATCACATATTTCCAAGGATATTTCAATGCCTCAATTGTTTGATAATCTTGAATTGCTTTCAGAGGATGGAGTTGTCAAAAATGCAGGTGCGTTGTTCTTCGGCAGAGAACTGGAACGCAAATTTCCTCATGCCGTTATCCGTTGTGTGCGTTTTAAAGGTCTTGATAAAGTACATATAATTGACGATAAGACTTTTGTTGGTCCTCTTTATCAGCAATATATTGATACACTTTCATGGATAGAAAGCAAGTTGGAGGTGGAATATATCATTGAAGGTACAGGGCCGCGTAAGGAAATTTGGGAAGTGCCCCTTGACGTATTTAAAGAGGCGGTTATGAACGCTATTTGCCATCGAGACTTTTATGAAGAAGGAGCGACCATAATGGTGGAAGTCTATGACGACCGGGTGGAAATTTCCAATCCGGGAGGTTTACTGCCTGGCGTTGCCGAAAAATTCGGGCATAAGAGTATGAGTCGGAATCCTCTTATATTCGGATTGTTTACCCGTATGCATCTCGTTGAAAAGGTTGGTTCCGGTATCCCCCGTATGTGTGCGCTTATGAAAGAAGCCGGATTGCCGGAGCCTGTTTTTGAAACAAAAGGTTTCTTTTCCGTGATCTTTCAGAAGCGTGTAAAGAATTACAGGCTCATAAATGATCCATTAAATGACCCATTAAATGACCCATTAAATTGTCTTTCCGGGATGGGAAAAATGGTATTGGATGCCGTCAGGCATTATCCGGGAATCCGGCGTAACCATTTAAGTAAATTAATTGGGAAGAGTGATGCAACGATAAAGCGCGCATTGAAAATGTTGGCCGGATTTGGACTCATAGAGTATCGTGGCGCGAAAAAAACAGGTGGTTATTTTGTAAAGGAAACATAAGGGAATCTGGTGGTTGATTATTTGACACCTGATGTAAAGATTTTAGACACTGTTGAAATGGTCGTGTCGTTTATGTCGTTGATTTTCATTGTGATTTTCTTTTGGCATACGAATTGATAGGAGGAGTAATATAAATTTTATGTCATGTATAGTAATAGTCTGAAAATATTTTGGAGAAATCTGCAAAAGCAGAAGACGGTCGGGGTGTTGAGTATCGGCAGTTTGGCGGTGGCGATAGCCGTTGTGATTTTAATCGGGCTTTGGGCAGTGAATGAGTTCAGTTTTGATGCTTTCCACCGGGACAAGGATAAGATGTACCGGATAAACGGGGCGATAATCCTGAACGGCGAGTTTGCCCAAGTAGGTGCCACTTATAAGAAAGCGGGGGAAGATGCGCTCCGGATGTTCCCGGAGATTGAGTCCATGTGTCGGGTAGCGCCCATGACGTATGATATAACGATTGACAATGTCCTCTATCCCGGAAGAAATATTTTTCTGGCGGATTCTTCTTTTTTCACCTTTTTCTCTTTTGCGTTAAAGGCCGGTAATCCTTCAACCTGCTTATCGGCTCCGGACGGGTTGGTGATAGATGAATATGCCGCTACCGGTTATTTTCCCGGTGAAGACCCGATAGGAAAAACCGTGCGGTTGGGTGAAAAAGATTATACAGTTGTGGGATTGATGGAAAACATGCCGATTAATTCCCATTTGCAGACACATATTGTGGCGCCTTTTACCGGTTATTGGGCGCAAACTCTTGATTATGGAACATCGGATGCTTACATTACTTATTTCAAAATTCCGAATCCGGCGTTTATATCCAAGATTGAGAAAAGCATGACGGAAGTTATCCGACAATCGAATCCTATTTTCAAGCAGCTCTCTTTCGAGTATCGGTTACAACCGTTGTCGGATATTTATTTTAACAATACGCTGAAATTCGATAATGTCGTCCACGGCAATAAGAATCTGGTGATGGTATTTGTGCTGACGGCTTTTGTTATTTTGGTGATTGCCTGTATTAATTTCATCAATCTGTTTATTTCCACTTCTTTTTTGCGGGCGAAGTCTATCGGGGTCCGCAAGACGCATGGAGCGGACAAAGGCATGCTGATAGGGGAGTTTTATAGGGAAACATTTTATTATGTGATATTGGCGGTTATTGCCGGTACGATACTGGCGACGATGGCTTTGCCCTTGTTCAACCGGCTGGCGGATTATCGGTTGTCCATTGATTTTAAGAGTCCCTTGTTATACGGATTCTTGGCGGCGATTATGTTTATAGTTATGTTGGCTGCCGGCACCTTTCCCGCTTTTTATATGACAAAGTTCAATGCGGTGGAGACTTTGAAAGGACAATTTAAAGGGAAAAATCTGTCGTTTCTTCAAAAGGGATTAATCATTACCCAGTTCACGGCGGCGATTGTCATCCTGATTTCGGTATTTTTTATTGAAAAGCAGGTGGAATACATGATACATAAAGATTTGGGCTTCGATAAGGAGAATATTTTTTATGTGGCGGACCGGGGCGGTTTCATAAAGAATTACGATTCATTCTGTCAGGAGATGCAGTCACATCCTTCCATTGTAGAGGTTACGCAGAAAGATACCGACCCGCTGGGCTGGTGTCGCGGGGATGCCGTTGCAAAATCGGGAGACGATCAAAACTATTTGATGGAATTCTGCCAGATAAAACCCAATTATTTTCGGCTCATGGGAATGGAGATGAAAGAGGGACAAGAGTTTGCAGAAGATGCCGGCGATTCGCTCCATTATTGTATTATCAATGAAACCGCTGCCCGAATGTTGGGATTTACGAATGCTGTAGGTGAACGTCTGGCTGCAAATGGCGGCTATTATACCGTGCGCGGCGTAGTGAAGGACGCCTATACGAAATCTCTTCATCAGGCTGTTGATCCGCAAATCTATTTCTCGTATGAGGGCATTTACGGTTATCCCGCCGTCTTTTTCAAGGTACAAGGCGACCCGCAGGAAGCAATCCGTATCGTGCAGGCGAAATGGAATGACCTGAATCCGGGAAAACCGTTCGACTATCATTTCCTCGACAGTCAGTATGCGCAATTGTATAAGGCGGAAACGAATGCCGGAAATATTTTGGGTGTTGCTATGACCATTACATTAATCATCAGCGTCGCCGGATTGTTTGCTATGGCTTATTACGTGACGCAACGCCGCTTGAAAGAAGTCGGCATCCGCAAAGTTAACGGGGCGTCGGTGAAAGAATTGCTATTGATTTTGAACCGGGACTTCTTTGTATGGGTGGGTATCTCCTTTCTTTTGGCGTGTCCGGTGGCTTATCTGTTTGTGACGAACTGGCAGGAGGGATTTGTGGAACGTACGGCATTAAGCTGGTGGGTATTCGGGCTGGCAGGTGCCTTTACTTTCGTCATCACTTTGCTGACTGTAAGTTACCAGACTTGGAAAGCCGCGAATGTCAATCCGGTGAAAGTGTTGAAGAGTGAGTAATTCTTCGTGTGGATAGTAAACGAAAAAATTGCCGGTTATCAAACGTGATACCGGCAATTTTCATGAAGAAAAAAATACAATAATTTATTTTTTGTCTTTACAGCATTTCTTTTCGCCTTTGGTGCATTCGCCTTTCTTTGCGTCTTGGCAGCACTTTTGGTCTTTCTTAGCGCAAGCCTGTTTGCATTTGCAATCTTTTTCGCATTTACCCTCTTTGCAGGCTTGTTTGTCTTTGCATACGCAGGCGGTACAGTCCTTTTTAGCGTCCTTCTTGCAACACTCTTTTTTGTCTACGCATTCCTTCTTGCATTCTTTCTTACCGTCTTTAGCGGTCTTATTGCTTTGTGCGGAGGCAACGCTTACGGTAAATACCAAAGCCAATGCCATAATCAACATTTTTATTTTCATCTCTTTGTTTTTAAAGGTTACTATTCTCATTCAAAATTCACGGGATAAAGGTGAACATTCTCCGGCAAAAATACAAATCCCCCCAGTTAATTCTTTGAAATAAATGTGTTTATTCGTTTTTCAGGGCTTCCGCTGGGGGAGCTTTTATGCCTTGCCGGCTTTTCAATAAAACGGTAAATACGATAATCAGCAAAGTCAAGACAGCGCCACTGACAAGAATCCACCACGAAAGGGATATCCGCCATGCAAATTCACTTAACCAATAATCCCCCATATAATAAGCACCTGCCAAACCGAACGGGAGGGCGCATAAAGCGAGGAGACAGATATTGCGCAACAAAAGGAAGGTTATTGAGAGCATAGAGGCTCCGTTTACCTTGCGGATGGCGATTTCTTTCGTCCTGCGGGCAACTTCGTCCCCAGTAAATCCGAAGAGACCTGAAAAGACGATGACAAGGGCAAGGCTGGTAAGGATTTCCACTGCCGTACACATATCCTTTTGGTCTTCATAAGCGGCCCGGTGGGCATAAGGGTAATAGTAGAGACTGAGGTGGGACTGATTGGTAACCTCTTTGAGTTTCTTTTTCCATAGCGTGATATTTTCAGGCGTCATTTGAGGACTTTTGAACAACAGATAATAACTCCGGCAAGTGTCCGGTTCCTGTAAGGGGAAGACGACAAGCGGCTGTTGCCCAATATAGAGCGAGGCGACCTGAAAGTTCCGGAATACGCCGCGGGGTGTAATAGTATTATTGCCTACGGACAGGGAATTTTCGGATTGCGGGGTATTTTGGTCGCGAAATTTTTCATTGACCCACACTTCATTTTGTGCCGGAGACAAATGTTGCGTATCCCCTTCGATGAAAGGGATTTGAAGCGTGCGGAAAAAATCGGCGTCGGCATAGAGATAACAGCTTTCAAACAATCCCTGCCGGTCTTGGGTATAAACAGTCGTCTTCGGAGTCCACAGCGGAAGGGTATGTACAAATGTTGCCTCCGTGACAAACGGCAGACGTTTGATTTCCTCTTTGACTGCGGACATGGAGGGATAAGGGGCGCCGCAAGCGACCTGCGTGTAATAGAGGTGACGGGTATCATATCCCAAATTTTTATGGATGATATAGTCGTACTGTTTGCTGAAAATCAGCAACAGCGTAAGCAGCATGCTGGTGGAAAAGAATTGCACCCAAAGCAATATGTATTTCCACCGGCGCCGGTTTTGTGAAATTTGCCGGAAAATTTGCAATACCGGAATAGAGGCGAATATCCGGGCGGGGATACCTCCCGTGAAAAGGAGCATGACGAGGAAGAATAGCCCGATAGCCGTTAGAACACGGCGGTTGAAGAAGTCGGCATAGTCGTTATATAACAGATTTTCAAAGAAAGGCCGGCACCCGACAAGAATGGCATAGACAAACAGCCCGGACAGAAGGGTAAGAACGACCGTTTCCCAGAAAAAGAGGCTGAAAATATGGGTGCTGTTGGCTCCATTGACTTTGTGGATGGCTATTTCCTTATTTTTTCGTATCAGGGAAGAAATGGATATGAGAATATAGTTGAGAGAGGATATAATGACAATGGCCAACCCCATGAACCCGACCAAATAGACCGAGGAATAGCCCCAGCCGTATTTCAGATGAAGGTCTTTCAAGGGGTGCAGGGCATAGGTATAGGATTGTTCGGACGTCCGGTGGCGGTCGATGATTGTCTGTATCTTGCGAATCACTTCCTGCGGGTCGGCATTCGGGGCTATCCGGATGTAACCGCTATAATTTTCTCCGGCTTGATTCCATTGCCTGTTGGTGACTTTTGCCAAAGAATGAAGTGCCTTAATATTTTTGAGGAAACTATTGTCGGGAAAATTTTCATATACGCCTCCCACCGTGAGGGGCTGATGATTGTATAGGACTTCTTTTCCGATAGGGTCTGCCTTCCCGAACAGCATGTGAGCCAGCTTTTCCGATATGAAAAATTTATTCGGGTCTTGTAATGCCTGCGGGTCACCTGAAAGTAGGCGGAAAGAAAAGAGACGGAAAAAGGACGTGTCGGCAAAACGGAATTCACCGCCCGATAGGGTATGTCCGTTATACTGATAAGCGAGGGGCATACGTTCTGAAAGGACGGTAGAAAGTTCTATTTCGGGAATTTCCAAAGAAACTTCATCCATCAGAGCGAGCGGAACTTGGTAATCAATCCGGTAGATGCGGTCGGCATCGTGGTGAAAAGTGTCGTAATCCGTTTCAAAAACACAATAACCGAATGCGAGTATACCGGTGACCAGTCCGATGGTGAGGGAAACAATTTTAGTCAAACTGCTTCCCTTGGCATGGAGCAGTCCGCGAAAAAGATAAGAAATACGTTTAATCATGATACTGTTTTGTCGTTTTTTCGGAAGGCAAATTAGAGGATTTGCACCGTATTTCCTATATGACACAGGGAAAAAGAGTGAGACACGGGTGTTTCAAATACTTGATTTTCAGAAGTATTTTTAAATAAAAACGGGACACTGCCTCCAAGCCTTGGAAAGAGGGGGAAGAACACCACATTTTCAGCGGAGGCGGGCAATAAGCTCATCGAAATATTTTTTGAGGTCTTGATTCTGGGGCAGGTTTAATTTTTGGCGCAAGCGGGTGCGGCGTTTGTAAATAGACGTATTATTAACATCCCACAGGACAGCCAGTTCATCGGTTTCAAACCCGGCGCAGATAAGGGCGCAGTAGCGCAAATTTTCCTCCGTGAGTTCCGGATAATTCTTTTTCAGATAACTGATGATGCCGTTGCCCGTGATATTCACTCCTTCGAGAAGTAACGCCCAATCGGTGGGAGAAAAAGAATCGGTGGAAATAGTGCGTTGAAATTTGTATCTCAGCTTTTCGGGATTGTTGGCATACTTCTGGGAAAACTCAACAAACTCCTTAATCATTTCGACACGGAGACGGAAAAAGTCTTTCAGTTTGCCGTCTTTTTCATGCAATTGCCGGGACATCTTTTCTTTTAATTCCTCTTCCGCCCGTTGCAGGCGTTCAATGAAAAGCTGGCTTTTGAACAGTTCGCGTTTGCGGTAAAGTGTCCGGTAATGCGAAATTCCGGCAAAAGCAAGCAATAAAAAGGTGAGCACAATACACGCCGTGCGCCATCCCCGTGCGGCGGCATGCCATTGGTCAGACTGTTGCAAAAGCTCCGTATAACGGGTTTCCCATTGCAGGTCCTCAGCCGTCTTTTTCCCCACTGCTTGTTGTAAGGCGAGAATCTTCCGGGCAATGGCAGGAGAAAACAGGCTGTCGGGAACGAGGGCGACATTGGTTTCCGCCAGCGTATATCGTTTCAGGGCTTCCGCCGGTTGGTTCCTCTGTTCATAAAACAATCCTGTGTAAAAATAAAGGCGCGTCAGTTCGGGACACGGTTTCTGCCGTTCATAATAGTGAAGAGCCTTTTGCAAAAGGGAATCGGAATGAAAATTTTGCCCCGCACGATACATCCGGTCTGCCATTCTCAATGCTTCCGCTGCCGATTTCCCGGGCTGGAAACGGCCAGCTATATTCTGAATTGGTGATTCTTGGGGAAGATTCGCATATCCCCGTACAGACCCCATCCCCAAACAGAAATGGAGTATGAACACGCACCGAAAAAGAAAAGATGGTTTCATTCGCCCGGAATTTTTACAGAACAAAGATAGGAAAAAGCTGACCGTATTTTCTGCTTCATCCGGAATCAAGTGAAGCGGGAAACACGCTTTCTCTCCTTCACTCGTCCAATTTTTTGACAGACGGTGTCTATTATTTTGACAAATGACCGGGATTTTGAGTTGGTTAATGTATTGGTGTACAGATTGATATTTAGAATGGCACATAACTTGTTGAAATGATGGAAAACATTAAGAATTATTTTTCATTTATTAAAATACAAGACTATGTTTCGGGAATTTTTCATTACGCTGAAGCGGAATAAACTATCATTTGTTTTGAATCTTATCGGGTTGTCTGTCGCTTTTACGATTTTGACGGTTATCTCTTTCCAGGTTTTTTATGAATTTGGGTACAACCGGTCGTTCAAGGACAAAGAGCGCATCTTCCTGCAAGAGTATTACGATAACGTAGGCACGGATTACAGCGCCAACTATTGCATACCGGGCGTGGAGGAGTTCGCGAAGAATATTCCCGACATAGAGGCTTTTTGTGCCATTCAGCAGGGTTGGGATTCACCGATAAGCACAACGGACAGTTTGGGAAATAAGACGGAATACTGGGAATCTGTTTTCGGGGTTACGCCCGGTTTCTTCGATGTGTTCTCCCCGGAGATTATTGCCGGAGACCCGAAAACCTGTCTGGAGGGTGACTATTCCATAGCTTTGTCGGAAAGCGTTGCCAAAAAGTTTTTCGGCACGGAATCGGCTTTAGGGAAAAACGTGAATTTCGGCAATACCCCAGTGACCGTGACCTTGGTTTATAAAGATTTTCCCGAAAATAATTCCATAAGAACCAACGTCCTCTTTCGCTTAAGGAACAATGACTGGTCGGAATGGTCTTTCCTTCCTTACTATAAACTGGCAAAAGGGGTGTCGCCGGAAGACGTCGCCAAGAAGATAAACGAACTGGATAATTACGGCAAGTCGGAGACCGGCGAAAAGAGACTGAATTTCTTCCTGACCCCGATAAAAGATCTCTATTTTAAAGCACAGTCCGAAATCGGAGAGAAAGGGAATCTGAATACGACCTTGTGCCTGATAGCCATTGCGATTATCATTATCGGTATCGCTTATGTGAACTTTATCAATTTCTCGACCGCTTTGGCACCTATCCGCATCAAGCGAATCAATACCCAGAAAGTCATGGGCGCCATGCAGGGGCAACTACGCAGAGGCATTGTCTTTGAATCCCTGTTGCTCTCCTTATTCGCGTTCGGGCTTTCGTTCGTATGGACGTCCCTGTTTACGGCATCGCCCATTTCCAATTTCTTTACCGCCAATCTGGCTTTCAGCGCCAACTTGTACATGATAGCGGGAATTGCCGTTATCGCTTGTGTTATGGGCGTCATTGCGGGACTTTATCCTGCGTATTATATGACCTCTTTCCCGCCGGCACTCGTTTTGAAGGGAACCTTCGCACTGACGCCGAAAGGTATCCGCTTGCGGAATGCCCTGTTGCTATTCCAGTTCCTTACGACAATCGTCCTGATTACCGTAGCCGTTTTCATCAAACTGCAACACCAGTATATGCGGGATATGAATCCGGGCTATGACCGCGAAAATGTCGTATATGTTACCTTGAATGAAGATTTGTTCAAACAATTGAACGCTTTTGAGAACGAGTTGCGGACCCGCCCGGAAGTCTTGGATTATACGACGAGCCGTTTTCTGCCCGGCTCGGTAGGTATGGGATGGGGACGCCACTTCGACGGCCAGCAGGTACAATTCTACTCTTGGCCGGTGGCGCATAATTTCCTTCGTTTTTTCAATATTAAACTGGTGGAGGGTACGGACTTCTTCGAGCATAACGAAAAGAACGTGAACAAGATTATTTTCAACCAAAAATTTGTAAACAAATTCGGTATCGAAAACATCATCGGCAAAGAAATCGGCTGTTTCCGCAACATGGGACAAATCGTCGGCGTGTGTGAAGACATCAATTTCCGTTCCGTGCGCGAAGAAATCACGCCCATGGCCTTTGTCTGCGGGGATGACCAAGGGCAGGGAAGCAATGCCTTAATCAAGATAAGCGGCAAGAACCTGCCGGCAACCATCGACTTTATCCATCAGACTTACCGGAAATTCTCCGATAAAGGGGGGGATGTGAAATTCTTGGATGAAACCATGGCATTAATGTACCGGAGAGAAGCGAACTTTGCCAAATTGATTTCGATATTCGGATTGATTACCATTGTCATTGCCTTGATGGGAATCTACGGTTTGATACTTTTCAACGCCCGCTACAAAGTGAAAGAAATAGGCATCCGCAAAGTGAACGGAGCTACGGAAGCGCAGATGCTGATACTGCTGAACAAAGGATTCCTGAAATTAATTGCCGTTTCTTTCGTATTGGCGGTTCCGGTGGCCTGGTACATCGTCAATCTCTGGTTGACGGGTTTCCCTTACAGGGTAGCGATATATTGGTGGGTGTTCCTGCTGGCCGGCGTGATTACTTTGTTCATTACGTTGTTGACGGTCAGCTACCAGAGTTGGAAAGCCGCCACCGTTAATCCCGTGGAAACACTCAAAAGCGAATAGGGAACAGGTATTTTCCCTTTTCCCCTCTTTTTTGGTATATGCTTCTTTAGCATATACCTTTTTTTTATCCCGTTAATCCATAGGAAAGTCATATATCCCTTAATATATGGGCTATAGTTTCGCTAAATCATAGTAATTTGAAATTTTGATTATTTTCAGATTTTATTCGGATTATTTTCGGCGACGGACAACTTTATTCGGAATATACTCTGAAATTGCTCCGAATTTACTCCGAACTTAATACAGGGAAAACCCTGGGAATCAATAGTAAAGAAATTCAGGAAAATCTGCCGGGGAAATTTGTAAAAGCTTTAAAACAATTGTAACATTGTGTCGTACAATCTATGTAACTATTAATCCGGAATTACTCATGAAACGTATTCGATTCGGTTTGTTGCCCAGGATTATCCTTGCCATCGGATTAGGTGTAGCCTGCGGCCTTTTCTTCCCGGACTGGCTGGTCCGTATTTTTTTGACCGTAAACTCGTTGTTCGGTAACTTCCTGGGTTTCATTATCCCGTTGCTCATTTTGGGACTGGTTGCTCCCGGGATTGCCGATTTGGGCAAGGGAGCGGGCAGGTTGTTGTTGATTACGGCATTGTTAGCCTATTGTTTTACGTTGTTTTCCGGCTTTTTCACGTATTTCACCTGCGACGGGGTGTATCCCTGGCTGCTGGATTCCACCGACAAGCTTTCTTCGCCGTCGGCGGAATCGGTCAAAGAACTGGGGCCTTATTTTACGATTGAGATGCCGCCTTTGATGGGGGTCATGACCTCTTTGGTGCTTGCGTTCACTTTGGGACTGGGGATGTCGGTGATTCCGGGTTGTCGTTTGAAAGGCATGATGGAAGATTTCAAAGATATTATCAACTTGGTGATTGTGTCGGTGATTATCCCGCTTTTGCCTTTGTACATTTTCGGTATTTTTCTCAACATGACCACTTCCGGGCAGGTAGCGGGAGTGATGGGAGTGTTTGTGAAAATTATTGTGGTCATTTTTATCATGACCTTGATATTGCTGTTCTTGCAGTTTTTTACAGCGGGGCTTGTCGGCAAAGCCAATCCTTTCCGGTTGTTTAAAAACATGTTGCCTGCTTATATGACGGCATTGGGCACGCAATCATCCGCCGCAACAATACCGGTGACGTTGGAACAGACGGTGAAAAATGGCGTGAGGCCTGAGCTTGCCGGTTTTGTCGTCCCGCTTTGCGCCACCATCCATTTGTCCGGAAGTACCATGAAAATTGTAGCCTGTGCCATGGCTATCATGCTGATGGAAGGGTTGGATATTCATTTCGGGCAGTTTGCCGGATTCATTATGATGCTGGGGATTGCCATGGTGGCTGCTCCGGGCGTTCCCGGCGGGGCTATTATGGCTGCTTTGGGGTTGCTGCAATCCATGCTCGGTTTTGACGAAATGGCGCAGGGTTTGATGATAGCCCTCTATATCGCCATGGACAGTTTCGGAACCGCCACCAATGTGACCGGCGACGGTGCTATTGCCGTCATTATCAATCGCATCTACAAGGTTAAGAAATAAAATAGGGCTGCCGGAACGGCAACCCTATTTCGCAGCTATAACTTATGAGAAAATTATAAGTTCGGTTTTTCGGTCACGATTTGTCCGTCAAACAGGTTGATAACCCTGTGGGTGAATGACGCATCGTGTTGGGAGTGGGTAACCATAACGATGGTGGTTCCTTCCTTGTTTAATTCTGTCAAGAGATTCATTACTTCCATACCGTTTTTGGAGTCCAGGTTACCGGTCGGCTCGTCGGCGAGAATCAGTTTCGGACCGGCAACTACGGCACGTGCAATGGCGACGCGCTGTTGTTGTCCTCCCGAAAGTTGTTGCGGGAAATGTTTAGCCCGGTGGCTGATTTTCATTCGGTCGAGAATCTGGTTTACTTTTTCTTTTCTTTCGGAAGCTTTCATCTTCAGATAAATCAAAGGCAGTTCGATGTTTTCGTACACGTCCAGTTCGTCGATGAGGTTAAAACTCTGGAATACGAAACCGATGTTCCCTTTGCGTACCATGGTGCGCTGTCTTTCTTTTAACGTGCCGACCTCTTTGCCGTCGAAATAGTATTTGCCGGAAGTGGGATTGTCCAACAGTCCGACGATATTGAGCAGGGTGGATTTACCGCATCCGGAGGGCCCCATGATGGCAACGAATTCACCTTCTTTGATGTGCAGGGAAACGTCGTTTAATGCCGATGTTTCCACTTCTTCCGTACGGAATACTTTATTCAAGTTCTCAATTTGTATCATATATCCTGTTTTTTAAATGATTTTACATTCGTTCGTATTTTCTATAGCTATTTTCGTGCCAAAAAATCAAAACACTGATAATTAGTGTTTTATATTAAATCGGTTTGGGGCGTATGTAAAAAAAATGGACAGGTGGTGTCTGCTTTTTGGACATATTTTATTTTTTCTCCTGCCGGAAGAAGGGGGACTAAGAAAAAAGTTGTTACTTTGCATACCGGAAAGTATAAATATGAATCAGCTCCGCGAAGAAATTATAAATAAGGCTTTTGCTCTGTTTCTGAGCCGGGGGTATCATGCCTGTTCGTTGAAAGACCTGGAAAAGGCGACAGGATTGACAAAGGGTGCTTTTTACTATTATTTCAAAAATAAGGAAGAAATTCTGAAAGAGGGACTGGAGCGCTATGCCACGGTGATGGAAGAAATCAGTGAAGAAGAATTTGAGCGGGTGGTTTCTTTGAAGGAATACATAGACGTGGTTGTGGGGGAAAAAGTGCGTAGGATGGAGAAATTGCAGGAACTGTTCGGTTGGTTTATTATCGAGGAGTTGTATTTTCAGTTGGTGCTGGAGGTGGAAAAGTTGTTTCCCGTCTACCGGAAGCGTATCGATGAGTTGTCCAAACAGCGTCTGTCCCGTTGGGAAAAGGTCATTCTGAAAGCGAAACAGAACGGGGAAATAAAGCGGAATCTGGATACTTCCATATTGGCGCGCAATTTGATGTCTGTGTCGGGGAGTTTGGTGAACATAGAATTGTCGAGTGCGGATTTGAAATATGCTTTTTCGGATATGCGCCTGCAATACGGGCAGTATTATATGCTGATAAAAAATGAAATGTAGCGTAACGTTTCCTGTGTATGGCGAATAAGAGGACTGAAATTACGGAGAAAGCCTTTTTGCTGTTTCTCAGAAAAGGCTTCAAGGCTGTCAGGCTGCATGATATTGAAAAAGCGGCGGGGATTACGAGAGGGACGTTTTATTATCATTTCGGCAGTAAGGAAGAGGTACTGAAAGAAGGGCTGACAGAATATTACGCGTTGATTAACGCGCACCGTACGGCTGAATTTAAGCAAATCAGTTCTTTGCGTGAATATATCGATCTGGCTATAAAGAAGTTTGAGGGGATTCATGACTACCGTGCAAGGTCGTTCGGATCCGATATTCCGGAAGTATTGTGCCTGTCGCTGTTGGTGGAAGTGGTGGCGATTTTCCCGGAATTGAAAAAAGTGACAGTGGAAGCTAAAATGTTGCGTCTGGCCAAGTTGGAACAGTTAATACTGGAGGCCAAGCAGACGGGCGAGTTGCGTGATGATGTGGATACTTCCGTTTTGGCCGGGAATATATTGAATATTATGGCGGGGGTGATAAATTATCTGGTGATGAGACAGGATGTGTCGTATGCGCTTTCTTCGATAAGGGCGCAATACGAGCAGCTGTATTCTTTGGTCAGAGTGTGATTTTATACATGCGGACATACCGAAAAGTATAAAAAGTCCGGTGTGCAGACAGTGTTTTTGTGTATTTATCGGTGTTGCTAAAATTTATGAATATGCTGAAAAATGGTATGTTGTCTATGGTGGCTTTTTCACTGCTGTGTAGTGCTTGCGGCCACGGAGACGTAAAAAATGCGGAAATTACGGGTACGGTAAAAGTGGAGGTTGTCGGCAATTATCAGAATGAGCTGGCGATTGTCTATCCGGGAAAGGTGAAATCGGCTTCGGACGTGAACCTCTCTTTTCGGGTGGCAGGACCTTTGGCTGCCTTGCCTGCGGAAGTCGGGGCTTTTGTGAGGAAAGGGCAATGTGTGGCGGAAATCGACCGTCGGGATTATGAAATCCAGTTGTCGGCCACGGAGGCTGAATATAGACAAATCAAGGCGGAAGCCGAAAGGGTGATGGAATTGTATAAACGGGGAAGTGTTCCGGTCAATGATTACGATAAAGCGGTGTATGGTTTGCAGCAGATTACGGCAAAATACGAGGCGCATAAAAATGCGTTGGCGGATACCCGGCTCACGGCTCCGTTTGACGGGTATATCCAGAAGAAATATTTTGATGAACATGAGACAGTCGGGGCCGGAATGCCCGTCGTTTCCATGATTAATAACCGTTATTTTGAGGTGGAAGTGGACCTCCCGTCTGCTGATTATATCCGGCAGAATTATTTTAAATCCTTCTCCTGTACATTCGATATTTTCCCTGGCAAGGTTTTTCCGTTGGAGTTGATAGAGATGACGCGGAAAGCGAATCTGAATCAGCTGTATCGGGTGCGCTTGCGGCTGAATGCGGAAAAGGATGTGAATATCGCAGCCGGGATGAGTGTGAATGTGACTATCGAATATACTCCGGAGGAAAACACGTTGACGGTGGTACCGATAGCGGCGGTCTTCGAGAAAGAGGGAAAAGCACAAGTCTGGATATATGATGAGGCGTCCGGTAGCGTGAAAAGCCGGGATGTGGTGCCCAGGAAAATATTGAAAACCGGGCAGATGGTTATATACGAAGGCTTGCAGGCGGGCGAAAAAGTGGTGTCTGCCGGGGTCCATAGCTTAAAGGAAGGAATGAAAGTCCGCCTGTTGAAGCCGGTGAGTAAAACCAATGTCGGAGGATTGTTGTAAGCAGAAGAGTAGAGAATATGAATATCACGGAATATGCTCTGAACAACAGGGCTTTGATAAAATTTTTTATTGCCGTATTGGTCGTGGGCGGCATTTTTGCTTTTGTCTCTATGAGTAAGCTCGAAGACCCGGAGCTCAAAGTGAAGCAGGCCATGGTGATTACGGTTTATCCCGGGGCTTCCGCCCATAAAGTGGAACTGGAAGTGACGGACATATTGGAAAAATCCATACGTTCCATGGGGGAAGTCGACAATATCCAGTCGAAGTCCATGGCGGACGTTTCCCAGATTACGGTCGAATTGGCAAGTACCGTGAAGCCCGACGAGCTGGAACAGAAATGGGACATGCTGAGGCGGAAAGTGGCAAATGCCCAGGCGGAACTCCCTTCGGGGGCTGTGGCTTCTGTGGTGATGGATGATTTCGGGGATGTGTACGGGATGTTTTATGCCATGACAACGGATGGGATAGCCGATGAAGAACTGTTGGATTATGCCTGGTTGGTGAAACGGGAATTGCAGGACGTTGAAGGTGTGAGACGGGTGGAGATATACGGCGACCGCAAACCTTGCATCAATATTGAGGTCATACAGGACCGGATGGCGAATATGGGCGTGCATCCCTTGGAGGTGCTTTCGACCCTGAACGGACAGAACCAGACGGTTTATCCGGGCTATTTCAATAGCGGCGACGAACGGGTGCGGGTGAAAATCAGTGACAATTATCAAACCATAGAGGATATTCGCAACCTGATTATCCAGGGACATGAGCAGGACCAATTGCGGTTGGGAGACATAGCCTCCGTGACCCGCGGCTATCAGGAGCCTTCCCGGAATGAAATGCGCTATGACGGCTGGAGAGCTTTGGGTATCTCGCTTTCCATGGAAAAGGGCGGAAATATCGTAGACCTCGGAAAAGTGGTCGATAAGGAGTTAGAGCAATTGAAAGGACGTATGCCTGTGGGAATCGATTTCCATAAAGTCTTTTTCCAGCCCGATCAGGTGAGTAATTCCATTCATGTATTTATGGTGAATCTGATAGAATCCGTTCTGATTGTGATTGTCGTGTTGATGCTGACAATGGGCTTGAGGAGCGGGATGATTATCGGGACGGGGTTGATTATTATCGTGTTGGGCTCTTTTGTGGTGCTCTATCTGTTTGACGGGACTTTGCAGCGGGTGTCCCTGGGGGCATTGATTGTCGCTATGGGGATGCTGGTGGATAATGCGATAGTCATTATTGACGGCATTCAGGTGGATTTGGAAAGAGGTGTCGGGAAGCCCGGGGCATTGGTGAATATCACGAAAAAGACCGCCTGGCCGTTGCTGGGGGCGACGTTGATTGCGATATTGGCTTTTCTGCCGATATTCCTGTCGCCGGATACGACGGGTGAATATGTGAGGGATTTGTTTATTGTCCTGGCCGTGTCGTTATTGTTGAGTTGGATACTTGCTTTGACGCAGATACCGCTGCATGCGGACCGTGCATTGAAGGTGAAAGCCCGTCAGGCCGGAGAGTTGTATGACAGCCCGGTGTATCGGATATTCCGTAACTTCCTGCGGTATATGCTTTGGCATAAAAAGCTGGCATTGCTTGTGACATTGGTATTGTTAGGGGTGAGCCTGTATTTGTTCCGCTATATTCCCCAGGGATTTTTCCCGGATTTGAGTTACAAGCAGTTGTATGTGGAATTCCAGATGCCGGAAGGGACCCGCATGGAACGGGTAAAAGCGGATTTGGGAGAGATTGAGCGGTATTTGATGCAATATCCGGGCATTGAACATGTGACAACCAGTTTTGGGGGAACGCCTTCCCGTTACAATCTGGTGCGTTCCATTGCCGAACCTTCGATGAGTTACGGGGAGCTTATCGTGGATTTTGAGACCCCCGAAAGATTAAAGGCTTCTATCCCGGAATTGCAGGGCTATCTGACGGAAAACTATCCCGATGCGTATGTCAGGATAAAAAGATATAATCTGATGTATGAGAAATTCCCGGTGGAACTGATGTTTACGGGACCGGACCCGGCAGTATTGAAAGAGCTGACGGCCAAAGCCGAAAAGATTATGCAGGAGAATCCGGCTGCCATGCTGGTGAGGCGCGATTGGAACCCGATGGTTCCGGTGCTGAGTGTGGAATACGACCAGCCCATAGCCCGTACGGTCGGTTTGTCGCGGACGGATATCGGGATGTCCATGCTTTCGGCTACGGACGGATTGCCTGTGGGGGCTTACTATGAAGGGACGCATGCGTTGCCCCTTTATTTGAAGAGTGTGGACCATCAGAGGGAAAAAGTGGGAATATTGAATAATATTCCGGTGTGGAGCATGCTGCCTTCGGTGTCGGGATTGAACGGGGAAGTTTTGAAAGGCCTGTTGACGGGAACGGTGAAAAGCGAGGATTTGTTGCGGAATGCTATTGGCTCCATACCGTTGAGCCAGGCTACGAAGGGAATAGATGTTTGTTGGGAAGACCCCGTAGTGAGACGCTATAACGGGCAACGGGCAATGAAAGCACAGTGCAACAACGTGTGGGGGGCTACGGCAGAAGAGGTGCGGCAGGCTATTATGCCGGCGATAGACACTATTACTCTGCCCGAGGGCTATGCTTACAAATGGTTGGGTGAATACCGCGCCAGCAGCCAGTCTACAAAATACCTTTTCGGCAGTTTGCCTTGGGCGATTGTGATGATGGTGGCCATACTGATTATGCTGTTTCGTGATTTTAAAAAGCCTGCGATTATTTTTCTTTGCCTGCCGCTGGCGATGATCGGGATTGTGGCGGGAATGTTGCTGACAGGGAAGGATTTCGGTTTTGTGGCGATAGTCGGGGCTTTGGGGCTTATCGGGATGATGATTAAAAACGGGGTCGTCCTGCTGGATGAAATCACGTTGCAGATAAGTTCCGGAAAAGAACCGGAAGTCGCTTTGCTCGATTCGTCGTCTTCCCGGTTCCGCCCGGTGATGATGGCTGCGTTGACGACCATATTGGGAATGATTCCCTTGTTGTCGGATGATTTGTTCGGGGCGATGGCGGTGACCATTATGTTCGGATTGCTGGTGGGTACGGTGATTACGCTGGTATTTATTCCGGTATTGTATGCGTTGTTTTTCGGTATGAAAAAAACAAATGGATGATATGGTGAAAGTAGTTTTGATTTTACTGGGGATATTGGTGGGGACAGGTGTTCCGGCCCAGGTGAAAATTGATCTTCGGAAATGTCGGGAAATGGCATTGGAAAGTAGCAAGAAAATGGCTGTCGCCGATAAACAGGTGGTGAAAGCCGGTTACGATAAAAAAGCCTACCGGGCTAATTTTTTCCCGAAATTGTCGGCAATGGGGACGTATGCGTATATGCAGAAAGATTATTCTTTTAAAATAGACGGTGGCAACCTGCCTACGTTTGTGCCGGGAGGAAACGGTACGCTGGTACCCAATTATTTGCTGGACGGGAATGGAAAAGTGGTGATGGGGGCCGACGGTCGTCCGGTTTTCGCACAATATGCCTATATGCCTGATATTGCGTTGGCAGTGGGATTGGAGAATGCCTATACTGTGGGGGGAATTCTGGAAATGCCCGTCTATATGGGAGGGAAAATCCGGCATGCTTACCGGATGTCGGCTATCGGGACCGAAATGGCGGAATTGAATCTCCACTATAATCGGGCTGAGGTGATAGCGGAAGCTGACGGTGTTTTTTGGCAGTATGTCCGTTTGCAGGAATTGGAATTATCGGCACAGAAATACAAGGAAGTAGTGGCGGAATTGGTGAAGAACCTGACCGATGCCCGGCAAGTGGGCATGGCTTCCCGGAATGATTTGCTGAAAGCCCAGGTGAAATTGAACGAGGCTGAACTTTTATTGCAGAAAACACAGAATGGCAAGCAATTGGCGGCAATGAACCTGTGCCGTGTCATCGGGCTGGATTTGAATACGGCTCTGCAAGCGGAGGATTCTTTAAGCGGCATGATAACGCCGGGGATTTTGGAAAATGGGATTACCGTTACCCAACGGCCGGAGTATTCAATTCTGGATAAAGAGATTGAATTAAAGCAAAAGCAGGTGGAACTGACACGTTCGGACTTTTTGCCCCAATTGGGCGTCTCTGTTTCTTATGGTTATACGGACGGGATAAGCATGAACGGGGAGTCGGAAGGGCTCGCTTCATTTATGGCTTTGGCCTCTTTGAAGGTGCCGGTTTTTCATTGGAGTGAGGGACGGAATAAAATCAAGGCGATGAAAGCTGAGCAGGAAATGAGCGAACTCAAAAAAGAAGATGCTTCCCAAATGATGTTGCTGGAAGCGACAAAGGCCCGTTTCGGGGTGGAAGATGCTGCCATGCGGGTAAAGTTGACGGCTCATTCCCTTACGCAGGCGCAGGAAAATCTGACGGAGAGCAAAAACAGATATGAGGTCGGAATGGAGACTCTTACCGGTTATATGGAAGCTCAGGCACAATGGCAGAAAGCCTGGAGTGATTGGATTGATGCCAAAACCGAATTGCGTTTAAGTGAAACAGGTTATCTCAAAGCTACGGGAAGACTTTAAAAACAAGGGGCGGGGGTAGAAACTTGCATGGAGGAAAGGAAATTAATTTTTAACCGTTTTTTTTCTGGAACTTCTTCTCCTCCTCCTTAAAGGTGTTTTTTTCAATAAATATCGGAGATAAAAAAGACGGAGAGTCTCTGTGGATACTTCGTATTTTAGGGCTATTTTGTGAAAAGAAGCGCCTTGTAGGCGCATGATCCGGATATCTTCCAGATGTTTATATAGTTTGGTGGTGCTTCCGCTTCCTCTGGGACGTCCCAGTTTCATACCGCTGGACCTTCGCCGGGCCAGGGCTTCCCGTGTGCGTTGGGAAATGAGGGTGCGTTCAATCTCCGCGCAAAGTCCGAAAGCGAAGGCCAAGACCTGGCTGTTGATAGATGTGTCGAATTTGTATCCTTCTTTTATGCTGTGTATCGTGATGCCTTTTTCGATGGATTGGTGAATGATATTCATGATGTTTATCAGCTTCCGGCTGAGCCGGGAAACTTCGGTGATAATTAATGTATCTCCGTTTCGGAGATATTTGAGCAGTGTCCCCAATTCCCTTTCATCCTCTCTTTTGGTGCCGCTGACGGTTTCCGTACACCATAAGGTTACTCTTATCTCTTGTCTTTTGCAGAATTTCTGTATTTCACTTTTTTGGTTTAAAATGGTTTGTCTGTCCGTACTTACCCGTAAATAGGCGGCAACGATGGGTTTTCTTTTTCTTTCTTGTGTTGATTTATCTGGATTGATAAACATTTTTAGTGGGCTTAATGGATAATGAAACGAATTTATAGGATTTTACCGGGATAAGTAATGGACTGTCTTTTATGGAAATTTAGCCTTAGTCGGCATGGCAGCGATGTTTCATGGTTTACCTTATTTTGACAAATATACTAAAATATACCCGTTTACATTCTTTATCATTTTTTTTTATCCCTTAGATGTAACAACTTTTCGGCATTTAAGTATATATAAAAACGTTTTAAAATTTAAAACCTTATAAAATCATGAGGAGCTTCCTTTGCTTTTTTGTCCGTTGGGGTATCGGGTTTATTCTTGCCGTTTTCGTGTCCGCCTGTCGTAAAAGTAGTCCGCCATTGGAAATTGCACAGTTGGTGAAAACGACAACAGTGGATGTGCATCAGGGGGATTTTTCCGTCACTTATCCGGGCATACTGAAAGCCGCCTCCGATGTGAAACTGTCATTCCGGGTGGCCGGACCGATTCATAAAATATGGGTGAAAGAAGGGCAATATGTACAGAAAGGCGCTCTGCTGGCACAGCTGGATCCCCGGGATTACACCCTTCAGTATGAAGCCGCCGCCGCCGGATATAAACAGGTAAAGGGAGAGACGGACCGGATTATTGAATTGTACCGGACAAACAGTGTTTCGGAAAATGATTACGATAAAGCCGTGGCGGCGCAAAAACAGGCATGGGCTCTCTATCACGCCCGCCTGAATGCTTTGGAGGATACGAAACTGAAAGCGCCTTTCAGCGGGTACATACAGAAAAAATATTTCAGTGGCTATGAAATCGTGAATCAGGGAGTTCCCGTATTGTCCATGATTGATGATGATTATCTGGAAGTGAATGCGGACATTCCTGCCGGGGATTTCATCCGGAGCGGTGATTTCCTGGACTACCGGCTGAAAGTGGATGTGTATCCCGATACCCTTTTTGCGCTTGAGTTTGTGGAGATGAACCAACAGGCGAATTTCAACCAGCTCTTTCAGGCCCGTTTCAGATTGAAAAGAAGCAAAGACGTTTTGTTGGCTCCCGGCATGAGCGCCAGCGTGACAATTCATTATAAACCTGCGGACGAAAAACTTTCCGTTATTCCTATCTCCGCATTGGTGGAGGAAAACGGGCATTCCTATGTTTGGCGGGTGGAAGGTTCGGACCGGAAAATCGTCCGGAAAAGTCCGGTGGAAGTATATCGGGTATTGAAAGACGGAACGGTGATTGTCAGTGCCGGCGTACAAGCTGGAGACGTGATTGTGTCGGCGGGAGTGAATGCCTTGAAAGAGGGACAGGAAATCCGTATCCTTCCTCCTGCTTCCGGTTCCAATGTCGGTCATCTTTTGTAACCTTAACACTGCCTGTATTTATGAATCTGACGGAATATTCTTTAAGAAATAAAGCACTGGTTTATTTTTTCGTTTTCGTTTTGGTGGTCGGCGGGATTTACGCCTTTATGACCATGAGTAAGCTGGAAGACCCCGCTATTACCGTGAAACAGGCGATGGTTGTGACGGCATATCCCGGGGCTTCTGCTTTTCAGGTGGAACTGGAAGTGACCGATTTATTGGAAAAATCCATCCGCTCTATGGGGGATTTGGACCATGTGCAATCCCGTTCCATGGATGACGTGTCGGAAATATTGGTGGAATTGAGCAGTACGGTTCCTTTGGAAGAATTGCAACAGAAATGGGATATCCTCCGGCGCAAAGTGGCGAATGTGCAGGGACAATTGCCCCAAGGCGCCCAGCCTTCCATGGTGCTCGACGATTTCGGGGATGTGTATGGAATGTTTTATGCCATGACCTCTGACGGCTTCGATTACCAGAAAATGATGGACTATGCGCAGCTGGTGCGGCGCACGATGCTGGACATTGACGGGGTGAGCAGTGTGGATATATACGGGGAGCATCAGCCTTGTGTCAATATAGAAGTATTGGAAGATAAAATGGCGAATCTCGGAGTGCATCCCGCCGAAGTGATTTTGACGTTGAAAAGTCAGAACCAGACGGTCTATTCCGGATATTACAATAGTGGAAATAAAAGAATCCGGGTGGGGGTGGATGGAAATTTCCGCCACCTTGACGACATCCGGAATTTGTTGATTAAAGGGCATGAAGGCGATAACATCCGGTTGGGAGATGTGGCAAAGATAGAACACGGTTATGCCGAACCCTCCCGGGAGGGACTGTTATACGACACGATACCCGCCATCGCCATCTCTATTGCCATGGAAGAAGGTGGTAATATCATTCAGTTGGGGAAAGTGGTGGACCGGAAACTCGAAGAACTGAAAACGGAAATTATTCCGGCAGGCATTGACTTTAAAAAAGTGTTTTTTCAGCCGACTCGTGTGAAAAGCGCAATTAATGTTTTTATGGTCAATCTGGTCGAATCGGTTGTGATTGTCATTTTTATAGTCATGCTTTTTATGGGATTCCGTAGCGGGTATATTATCGGAGTGAGTCTGGTGATAGTCGTGTTGGGCTCTTTTGTGGTACTCCACATGATGCACGGCACATTGCAGCGGGTTTCTTTGGCGTCGTTTATCATCGCGATGGGAATGCTGGTCGATAATGCTATTGTCATCGTGGACGGCATCATGGTCGATTTGCAGAAAGGCATCGGAAAACCCGAAGCACTGGTGAATATTACGAAAAAAACAGGCTGGCCTTTGTTGGGAGCGACGACAATCGGTATACTGACCTTCCTCCCGATATACTTGTCACCTGATACCACAGGTGAATATGTCCGCGACCTGTTTATCGTCCTGGCGGTATCGCTTTGGCTGAGCTGGATACTGGCATTGGCGTATGCGCCTTTACAGGCGGACAGAGTGTTGAAAACAAAGGGAAAAACCGTTAGTGAGAAAGAACTCTACCGACGGCCGGTGTATCGGATGTATCGGAACGCCTTGCAATTTTCGATTTACAACCGTTGGCCGGTGATTATAGCCATCGTGATTTTGTTGTTGGTGAGCGTGTGGGGATTCCGGTTTATCCGACAGGGATTTTTCCCGGATTTGAGCTATAACCAGTTGTATATAGAATACCAAATGCCTTATGGCACCAATCCCGAAACAGTGAAATCCGATTTGGCATCCATGGAACGCTATCTGATGAGTCGGCCGGAAATTACGGCGGTTACGACGAGTCTGGGAGGAACTCCCTCCCGCTATAATTTGGTACGGACGGTGGCGGAACCGGCACTGAGCTATGGAGAGCTGATTGTGGATTTTACGTCACCTGCGACACTGAAAGACAATTTGCCCGAATTGCAGAAATACCTCTCGGAACACTATCCCGAAGGTTATGTCCGGATAAAACGCTATAATCTGATGTATATGAATTTCCCGATTCAGTTTATGATTGCGGGGCCCGATCCGGCTGTATTGAAGAATTTGTGCAGCCAGGTGGAACAGATTATGCGGGAGGATTCTTCTGCCATTTTGGTTACGAATAATTGGGGACCGACGACACCTGTATTGGATGTGCGCTATTTCCAGCAGATAGCACGGGAGGTGGATATTTCAAGACAGGATGTGAGTCTGGCGTTATTGGCCGCTACGGAAGGGCTTCCGGTTGCTTCCTACTATGAAGGGGATCACGCGCTTCCTGTTTATATCAAGACGGTGGATGCCAAAGGAGAAAGACCGGAGCAGATTGAAAATGTTCCTGTATGGAGTCTGACCCCCTCGGTCAGGGAATTGAATATGGAAACGGTGAAAGAATTGATGATGGGGATGGTCTCCACGGATGAAATCGTAAAGGATATGATCGGGTCGGTACCGCTCAATCAGGCGGCGAACGGAGTCGGCATGAAATGGGAAGTCCCTTTGGTAAGACGCTATAACGGACAGCGTTCCATTTCGGCACAGTGTAACAATGCTCCCGGTTTTACGACGACGGAAGTCAGGAATAATATACTGGCTAAAATCGACTCTTTGCAGATACCTCCCGGATATACCACGGAATGGCAAGGCGAATATCTGGCCAGTACCCAATCCAAGCAGTATCTGTTTAAGAATGTGCCGGTGGCGATAGTCCTGGTAGTTGCCATACTGATAGGATTGTTCCGGGATTTCCGTAAACCCGTCATGATACTTTTGTGCCTGCCGCTGGCTGTGACCGGAATTGTTGCCGGTATGCTGTTGGCGGATAAGGAATTCGGTTTTGTCGCGATTGTCGGAGCTTTAGGGTTAGTCGGAATGATGATCAAGAACGGCGTAGTGCTGGTAGATGAAGTGGGGATACAGATTAATGAGGGGAAAGAGCCTTTCCGGGCTCTTTTGGATGCTTCGTCTTCCAGGCTACGTCCCGTTCTTTTGGCGGCATTGACAACGATATTGGGTATGATACCTTTGATTAATGACGATATGTTCGGAGCCCTTGCCGTGACGATAATGGGCGGGTTGCTGGTAGGGACGATCATCACATTGGTCGTATTACCTGTGCTTTATTCCTTGTTTTACCGGATTAGTCACCCCCGTCGGAAAAGAGGTCATATTATCCGGATCAGAATGTGTTGAGGACAGGGGGCATTGTGTTATGAATAGAAGATAGAATATGAAAAAAACGATATTGATTTTCAGTTTGTTTTGTTTCGCTTGGACAACGGATGCACAAGTGATTCTGGATTTGCAGCAATGTCGGGAAATGGCGTTGGAGAATAGCAAACAGATAGCTATAGCACAAAAGCAACTGGAAAAGGCGGAGTCCGAAACCAAAGCATATCATGCCGGTTATTTCCCCCGCTTGTCGGCGACGGGCTTGGGATTCTATAACCAGGAAAAGTATTCTTATAAACTGAAAGGCGGCTACTTGCCGACCTATGTGCCCGATGAAAACGGAACTTTGCAACCGAATGTGGCGATAGACCCTTCTACAGGGCATCCGATAATCGGTACAGACGGGAAACCTGTTTTTAAAGAATATGCCTTTCTGCCGGATATTGGAATAAAGGTGGGAATGAGAGGTGTTTATACGGTAGGTGTGCAATTGCAGCAACCGGTATATATGGGAGGAAAAGTCCGTACGGCACATGAAATGTCAAAAGTCGGGGAAGCGATGGCGACAGCGAATATACGCTTGAGCCGTTCGGATGTATTTGCGGAGACGGATAAAGCCTATTGGCAATTATTGGGCGTGGAGGAACAGGTGAAAGCCGCGGAGGCATACCGGCAGGCCGTGGGGGAATTGTTGAAAAATGTCGAAAATACTGCAAAAGTCGGGATGGCTACGGGAAATGACGTACTCAAAGTACGGGTGCGCTATAATGAAGCCGATTTAATGGTGCAGAAAGCCCGGAACGGATTGGTACTTTCTCAGATGAATCTTTGTCGTCTCATCGGTCTGAGCCTGCAAACGAATATCTCTATTCGCGACAGTCTGTCGGAAACGGTTATGCCCGGCATTTTGGCACAACCTGCTGCTATTACGCAACGGCCCGATTATCATTTGTTGCAGGAAGAAACGGTATTGAAAGAAAAAGAAGTGAGCCTTACCCGTTCGGATTTTTTGCCACAGGTGGGGGTGACTGCAGGTTACGGCTACGGGGGAGGCCTGGAACTGAATGGAAGCCGCGAAGCGAAAGCTTCTTTTAACGCGCTGGCTTTTGTTCAAATACCCTTGTTCTATTGGGGAGAAGGACGTAATAAATATAAAGCTGCCCGGATGGAACACGAAATGAGTCGGCTGAATCTTGAAAAATCCGCCCAGTTGATGGAACTGGAAGTCGCAGCCGCCCGCTTCGGTATCCAGGATGCCCAGACCCGTATTAAAATGGCCAAAAACGCTCTGCTGCAAGCCGAAGAAAACCTACGAATCAGCAACAACCAATATAAAGTAGGCATGGAAAGCCTCACCAACCTTTTGGAAGCCCAGGCACAGTGGCAGGAAGCTCAGACCCAATGGGTCGAAGCCAAAGCCGCCCTCAAAATGAGCGAAACCCAATACCTCAAAGCCATCGGCCGCCTAGCGGAATAATTGTGACTTATTCGTGTCTTAAAAAACGGCTCAACCGTTCTCGATACGACTGTTGGTACATCCGTTTAATTTTTTCATCGAGAAAAGAGCGGTTGATTAACGTATACACTTCTGCCTGTTCCTGTGCGAACATGTCAAGAATTGTCTTCATTTTCTTGGGCAGTACGCCGATTCGTTGTCCAAAGGTCTCGAAGTCGGTACGGCAGGGATGTCCTGTGCGGGCAATACTTGTCGAACCCTTCGGCCAAATGGCCGGGACAAACCGTTCTTGTTTTCATATCTTTTTTACCGTTATGGCGCCGATGGTATCCGTATGCGCTGTTGCTAATAAAAGCCCGAAGGCGTCATTCTCGTCAATCTTGAGTGTGCGGCATTGGAATGCCTTGTTCGCCCCCTCCGAGAGCATGTTGTAAAAAAAAGGGAATAGAGTATCCGATATGAATTCTTGCTTACTTTTAGGAAAAGAGAGGGAGATGGCTGTTTGCCGTTCATCTGTGAAAAACGCGTCGTCATACCGAAACCGATATTGTCCATTGTCGCTTTCGGTAAGTATTCCGGCTAATATGCCGTTACAATATATCCCTGCCTGTCTCATTTACTGACCTCCCGTACTTTTAAGAATAATTCCAGACCGAGGGTATCCGCAATCTTTGAGAGAGTGGAGACAGATGGGTTTCCTTTACCGGTTTCAATGCTCTTGACGATACGCAAGCTTAATCCCGCATAATCGGCCAAATCCTGTTGGGTTAACCCCAACAATGCACGTCGCTCTTTAATAATCGTATAGTCCATTGGTGCAAAATATTGCCTATTCTTTACAAATTTAATGCAATTTATCTCTATGGACAAGAAAAAGTGCAATAAAATGCCCTTTTGTTGAGTATCTCAAAGCCGAGGATGTTACAAACAAAACATTTGATTGAATATTTGTTGTAATTCTGCTATCTCGTGGCTGTTTAGTGTACCCATTACTTTTTTCAAGCGTTTTTTGTCTACCGTTCGTATTTGGTCCGCAGCAATCTCTCCGTTACGCCCGGCAATGGAGCAGCCAACCCTGAAAGATACATTTCGGATAGTTGAAGTGATAGGAGCTATGATAACAGTTTTCAAATGGTTATTTAAACTTGTAGGACTGACAATCACACACGGACGGGTTTTTGCAATTTCTCCTCCTTGCGTAGGATCTAAATCTACCCAATACACATCATATCGTTTTACCATGTCCAATCCTCAAATTTTTCGTCTTCAAATACATCAGGAACAAGCAATTCATCACCGCTTTCGGCGTGTAAACGTATGGCATCCTCTTCCCATCCTTGCCGCGGTTGTGCTTTTATCACGATATTGTTATCTTCTAAAGATACACTTACAGCGGATTTTAAAGAGAGTTTTAACTGCTTTAAAATTTCAGCAGGCAGTATGATCCCTTTGCTATTCCCGATTTGAATAATATTTGTTTCCATATTGTTATAACAATATATGTGTATTTGTATTACAAATATATGGCAATGTTATAACAAAATCAAATATGGATGATGTTAAAAATGAAATTTACAGATTATTATCAGCCTCTACTTTTTCTTGTGCTTGGAGCATTCCGTTATACCAAAGTGTGATACCATGTCCATTAACCCCATCATAACCAAAAGCTAATTTGATCCGTGCCATGGTAATAGGGAGTTCCATATCGAAAATAGATCCGTAGACTTCATAATATTTAATAAGTCGGTTTGTTTGATCTGTATTTATGCGAATAGCTTCTTTGCCGTATTTGAACATTAATGAAGAAACTATGTTTTCTCCTAATGATTTGGTTTGTTCTGCATTATCGCAGAGTTTTAAAAATATAATTCCATCTAAGTACTTATTTTGCTTATTAGATATGATATAAGATAATTCTACAGCACCATATAATACTCCATTCCATGCGATATTCTGTACATACATGATCTGTGTGTCTGACGCTTGTGTCCAAGAATACAATCCAATTTCTTGTAATTTGTGAATCGCATCTTCCAAACGCATTCCCCATTGTAAACCTAAAATATTATCAAAAACCTCCGGACGGGTTTTATGTTTTTGAATAAGTTCATCGGCAATTTTTCTTAATTCTGTAGAATCTAAAAACTTTTTTTCGTAGAATCCTTGTGCACAAATAGTTGTTTGTAATCGATCGTCAAATACGATAATGAGCGTTTTATAGTTTTCTTCTATACCTAAGTTTTGTAAATATTCTTGTGTCATATTTACTTCTTTTGTAGATACAAAAGAATAATTGTTTGTAGTGATTATATAACATAGAATATTTTCAGAAATATCGGAATCATTGTTATCATTGTTTCCGTAAGAACTATAAATGTTGCAACATGTTAAAAATAGAATGCTGAAACGAAGAAAAATATTTTTCATGATAATATTAAAAATTTGATTATTTGTTTATAGGATATTCAAGAATATGAGAACTTTCTATTTTGTTTTCTAATTCTGGATATTTATTTGTCAATTTGGAAATGTGAAAATCAGCGTATTCTTTACTTACAAATGGAGAAAAGGTGATTTTCTTTATTAATTTGAACGGGTCAATAGGTAATTTGATATATCCTTCTGATGTTAAGACACATAGTCTTACTTCTTGTTCGTAAAAATAATATGGTGCTTTTTTGAAAACAGAATCGAAACAGTTATCCCATCCCTCTTTTTCGTATATCACATTAGCTAATAGGATTGTTTCTTGTTTTTTCGGTTCTTTTATACAACCGATTAAATCCTGTATAGAACTTTCTATGCGGCATCCTGTTTCTTGATAGGCATAGGCTTTCCACATCAGGTAATTTTCGAGGATATCCTCTGTTTTTTGACTATTGTTTTGGATATCGTATGTCCAACAGGAAACGCAAACTTTTTTGGCAGCCTGTTCATTGTCGTATTCTCTTTTATTCCTTTCTCTTTCTTCTTTATTGCGTGCAACAGGTTGCAGATTGAAGATGAATGGCAAGTATTCTTTATATCCGCGTTCCCTTAAATCAGGAAACATGAGTTTGTTAGGAATGTATAATTTTTGTTTTTTTAAAATAGAAAGTAAATGTTCAAATTTCATATATCGAAAGATGGGTGTATCTATGTTTTCAATGTTTTTATGAACATATACTCCTTTTATGAGATGGAAATTCTTTTCACCAAAATCTCGTATTGATAATTTAATATCAGAATTGTCTTTTTTCATGGCTGTTTGGGTATGTTTTATCGTTATTTATCAAAATCAAATGTGCTGGTGCCGTATTTATCAACGAATCCGTATTTCTTCCCGATTTCAACTACCGCTAATCCTTCAGAGAAGCCATAGCCATAGTCATATACACATGGAATAACTTGTGTTCCGTTTTTGTCGATGACCCCCCATTTTGTTCCAACCTGAACAGCTGCCATTCCTTCTGAGAAATCACAGGTGTAATCATATATGCATGGGATAACTTGTTTCCCCATTTTATTAATGAATCCCCATTTTCCCCCGATATTGACCTTAGCCATTTTTTCCGAGAAGTTATGGGCATCGTCATATATACATGGAATAATTTGTTTTCCCGTTTTGTCAATGAATCCCCATTTCTCTCCAATTTTGACCGCAGTCATTTCTTCTGAAAAATGTTCCCAGGCAGCATCATATACACATGGTACAATTAGTTTTCCTTTTTTGTTGATGAATCCCCGTTTCTCTCCAACTCTAACTGCTGCCATTCCTTCTGAGAAATCAAAGGCGTAATCATATATGCATGGAATAACTTGTTTCCCTTTTTTGTTGATAAATCCCCATTTCCCTCCAGTTATCCAAGCACCACAATCCATACCCCCTATATTGACCTGAGTCATCCCTTCAGAGAAGCCGTCCCGGATATTATCATATATACATGGAATAACTTGTTTGCCGTTTTTGTCGATGAAGCCCCATTTCCTATTCCCAATATTGCCCATCATGACTATGGCTAAACCTTCCGAAAAGGGACAAACTATATCATATACGCATGGAATAATTTGTTTTCCCGTTTTATCGATGAATCCTCGTTTTTTATCTATCACGACTAAAGCTACTCCTTCAGAGAAATCCCAGACGTTATCATATATACATGGAGTGATTTGTTCCCCGTTTTTATCTATGAAGCCCCATTTTTCTCCCATCTTGACTTTGGCTATTCCTTCCGAAAAGTGAGAGGAGGCATCGTCATATATACATGGAACAACTTGTTGCCCATTTTTATCTATGAAGCCCCATTTTCCACTAGCTTCAACAGCTGCAAGGCCATCCTTAAATGAAGATAGTTGTGAATATTGTTTTACGGCATCTGCAAATTCTTTCGTGATTCTAAAATCGTTTTGGGGAGTGCATGCTGTGAGTAGTATGCAATAACCCAAGATAAGATGAAAGTAGTACATGATTCTTTTCATATAGTGTTTTTTGCACCTCTGATTCCCGAAAAGGTAGGTTTATAATAAAAAAGAAAGCGTGGGAATTATAGTTTATTTACATTGAGGTTCTAGACTACCTTACACCAAATAAACGATTACCCACGCTTAACCTGTATATATCAAGACGGTATATACGGCAAGCATGAACGTTATATTTTATCCTTGGTGTATGAAATTGTCTAGATTCCAATGTAAGGATAAGCTAAACGCTTCAAAAATATGTCTGTTACCGAGATGGCTCTCTGTAACGAAACAAATGTAGATAAATTTCAATATACTGCCAATATGGGGTGGTAAGTATTTTTTGTGGCAGAATGAGGTAGTTGGGGAGAAATTGGGAAGTATCTCCGGGGAATCTCTGTCTTTTAGCTATACTTGGGCTATGGTTGCTCTATGGTTGGACTATCTGAGCATAGCGGAACCATAGCTGAAGCATAGGTAGGATATAGCTAAAGGCCCCGGATACTACGGAGATACACCCCGGTTTCCGTGGAGATAGTAGTGAATTTTTATAAGGAGGTTGGTATTAAAGTATATAATATGCATGTAAAAACTTTATACTTCGCCGAAGTATGTGCATATTTCGACAGAATTTGTATATATTTCGTCGAAGTTTTTACATATTTCACCGAAGTATGGAGTTTTTCTTTGTGTTTATGGAATTATTTCTATAAGAGGGTGTTGTTTTGTGAATTTTATACGTCAAGTATGAATGCTTATATTGTGTAAAACTTGCCGATAACGGCAAGTTTTGCTATCTTCGCGATAGAAAATCTGTGAAAACTTGCCGATAGATGGATTACATTTCTGTAAAAGAATGGGCTGAAGTGCATGGCGTATCCGAAAGAACCGCACGAAATTATTGCGCTCAAGGTAAAATTGATGGTGCTTTCCTCGTTGGAAAGACATGGAATATTCCCGTTGATGCGGAATTACCGAAAAGAAAGGCTCAGAGAAAAGAGTCCCCGCTTCTTAAGTCCTTAAGGGAACAAAAAGAGGGTAAAATAAAGGGGGGCATTTATCATCGCGTTCAAGTAGACCTTACATATAACTCAAATCACATCGAGGGGAGTAAACTTACGCATGATCAGACGCGCTACATATTTGAGACAAATACTGTCGGAGTTTCAGATCTGCCGGTGAATGTGAATGATATTGTGGAGACTTCCAACCACTTCCGGGCGATTGATTATATCATAGATAATACCGATGACAAACTTACAGAAAAATTCATCAAGGAACTGCACCGCATATTGAAAACAGCGACTTCCGACGAACGTAAAAGTTGGTTTCGGGTAGGTGAATATAAGAAATTGCCTAATGAAGTTGGAGGCGGTGATACAACCCTTCCCGAGGATGTTCATTCGGAAATAAAAGCATTGCTTAAGGAGTACAATTCCCGGAAAAATCCATCTTTTGAGGATATTGTGGATTTCCATCAGCGTTTTGAAGCCATCCATCCTTTCCAGGACGGAAACGGGCGGGTGGGACGACTGATAATGTTCCGTGAACTATTGAGATGCGGATACGTACCTTTCATAATTACCGATGATTTGAAAATGTATTATTACAACGGACTCCGCAACTGGCCGAACATCAAGGAGTACTTGATGGATACTTGCCTCACGGCACAAGATAACTTTAAAGTCATTCTTCAAAAATTCCGCATCCCTTTCAGAGAATAACTCCAAGACCTATTGTGGAGATGGTGTTGTTTTGTGAATTTTATATGGTAAGAAAAAACGCCCGAAATTTTATTTTCGGGCGTTGTGATAAGGTTTGTTATTTGCCTGATTTGTCCGGGAAGTCCGGGATGGCAGGTTGTTGTGGTGATTCGGTCTTTAGTTTTTCGAGAATGACCTCGATGGCTTTGTTCAGTTGTTCGTCTTCACCCATGTATTCTTTGTAAGGGTCGTTTTCAAGGTCGATGTGAGGGGTGACCCCGGTGCCTTCGATGATAAAGCCGCTACCGTCAACGGCATATGGAGCATAAGAAGGCGTGACGATGGAACCGCCGTCAACAACCGGAACCGTACCACTGTAACCGACTACTCCACCCCAAGTGCGCCGTCCGATGATAGTGCCCAGTTTGTTGTATTTGAATCTGTATGGGAATAAGTCGCCGTCCGAAGCGGAGTATTCATTCACCAAAAGTACTTTGGGGCCGATAAAAGTACCCACCGGATTGACAGAACCTTCCGTTTGATTCGTGTGCATGGTGTAAAACATGGGGGTACGCAACAGCCGTTCGGTAATCATCGGTGATACGTTTCCTCCTCCGTTCCCCCGGTCATCGATAATGAGCGCTTTTTTGTTTAATTGGGGATAGTAGTGTTTTACAAATTCGTTGAGTCCGGCAACCCCCATGTCGGGAATGTGGATGTAACCTACTTCACCGTTGGTGGCTTCACTTACTTTACGAATGTTGTTTTGTACCCAGTTGTAGTAATAAAGCTGGGATTCGTCGGCCAATGGGGTTACCAGTACTTTGCGGGCACCGTTGGCGGAAGGTTTGCTGTTTACTTCCAGCTCGACGGTTTTGTTTGCCATGTCGATGAGATGGCGGAAAATATTGTCTGAGTTTTTAAGGGAGTTTCCATTGACGGAAATGATGTAGTCTCCTTCTTTGACGTCAACTCCCGGCATGGTCAAGGGTGAACGGGTGGATTTGTCCCAGTTGGCTCCTTGAATGATTTTTTGGACTTTGAAATAGCCGGAGGGGGCTTTTTCAAAACGGGCACCGAGCAGTCCCATAGGAATCCGGGTAGGTTCCGGATGTTCTCCGTTTTGGGAGTAAGCGTGTCCGACATTTAATTCGCCAATCATTTCACCGATGATGTAGGTGAGGTCTGTGCGGTGGTTTACGTAAGGAATCAGTGCGTTGTATTTGTTGTAAACGCTGTCCCAATCTACGCCGTGCATGTTTTTGGCATAAAAGAAATCACGCATCTGGCGCCAGCTTTCGTTGTATATCTGTTGCCATTCCTGGTGATAGTCGATGTTTTTCTTTAAGCCGGACAGTGAAATGGGTTTGTCCGTATTTACGGGAGCAGTCGGGATGTCGATGACTTGTATGTTTCTTCCACTCATCGCGATGGCTTTTTTGTAGCCGGGACCGAAACTGATGTTTGCGGTCAGATTGGTTTCTTTTTTCTTGTCGAGGTTGTAGACCCAAGTCTGTCCCCTGCGATTGTAGTAGATATTGTTGCCAATCATGTGAAGGTTGTAGTAGGAGGACGGAGCAACGGGCAGTTCTATGATTCGGTTCCCGATGTTTGAAAAGTCGTATGCAAGTGCTGTCGGTTGTTCTTTGTTGTTTTGTTTCGTCTGCGTGTCTTTTGCCGGTTGTTCGGTTTTTACTTCGTCGTTTTCAGGGGCAAAAGGTATTTCAGCGTCATGGGTTAATGGAAGGATATATACTTTCTGCATGTTGTTGTATATATGATTCCACTCGGTGTTGCTGTATGTCGGGTTGAAAGTTCTGGAAGAGACGAACAGCAGGTATTTCCCGTCTTTGCTGAAATTAGCCGCTCTGGAGCTGAACCAACCGTCTGTGATGAGGTGTTTCTGTTTGTTGGCAATGTCGTATACCACGATGTCGCTCATTGTTTTCTGCGGCAGGGTGTAGGTGACATATTTGCTGTCCGGCGACCAGTTGTAGGAATGAATGGGGCTTAGGCCGGATGTTTCGATGGTTTCGGTTTGTCCGGTGATGACATCTGTGATGTTGAGTGTGTTTTTCTTTTCATTCCATAGGATTTTGTGGGAGTCGGGTGACCACAGGAAGTCGAAGATATAGGTTTTCAGGTTGTGGGTCAATTGGCGTTCTTTGCCGGTCTGTACGTCCCTTATCCAAATATTGAATTCGCCTGTTTTGTCGGAAATGTATGCGATTTGTGTTCCGTCCGGCGACCAGCTTCCGGCGAAGTCGTTGGCGTCGGAAGAGTTTGTCAGGTTGTAGGTGATGCCTTCTTTGGCAGGAAGGGAATAGATGTCTCCCCGTGCGGTGATTAATATGCGTTCACCGTTGGGAGCTACGTCGATATGGCTGATGTCGTCACTGACGTCTTTTAATTCCGGACGGGAGTATGTCTGGTCGTTATCGATGGATATGTTTATTTTTTCGGCTTGTTGTGTACGGGTGTCGAATTTGTAAATGTATCCTCCGTTTTCGTACACGATTTGGTCTTTTCCGATAGCCGGAAATTTGATATCGTAGTCGGTGTAGTGGGTCAGTTGTTTGGTGGTCTTGTTTTCGATGTTGTAGACATAGAGGTTCATGACATTGTCCCGGTCGGAAATGTAATAGATTTCTTTTCCGTCGGCACTCCACATGGGAATGATGTCTTGGTTCGGATTGTCGGTGATTTTTTCCGATTTTTTCGTGTCGAAATCAAAAATCCGGATGTCGTCGGCCATTCCCCCTTTGTATCTTTTCCAGGTTCTGAATTCCCGGAATATATAGTTGTATGCCAATTGTTTTCCATCCGGAGAGAAGGATGCGAATCCTCCGTTTTTCAAGGGTAGTTCTATAGATTCGCCACCTTCTACAGGAACCGTCATAAGTTGTCCCGTAAAGTCGTTGAATGTGTATTGGCGGGTACGGTACAGGATGTTTTTACTGTCGGGTGTCCAACCGATAACAATGTTATTGGGACCCATCCGGTCGCCTAAATCATCCCGTCCTAAAGTGGCAGTAAAGGTTAATCTGCGGGGTTCGCCTCCTTCAGCCGGGATAACGAATACTTCGGTGTTACCGTCATATTGCCCTGTAAAGGCGATGTATTTTCCGTCGGGCGATATGCGGGGAAACATTTCGTAACCTTTGTGGGAAGTCAGCCGTCGGGCCGTTCCTCCATTTGCCTGAACCGAATACAGGTCTCCTGCATAGGAGAAAACGATTTTATCTCCCTGAATGTGCGGGAATCTTAAAAGCCGGGCTTCCTGTGCATAGGCACCCAGGCAGACAAAGAAAAAAATAATGGATAAGATGTTTTTTTTCATGGTGATATAGTAAATGAATATAACTTCTAAGCAATCAATTGTCTTGATAGTGCGAACTTAATAAAAAATAAGATGAAATGAAATAAGAGAGTGCAAATCGGATGTTTTGCGGATGGAAGGCGGGATGAAATAAAGAAGAACCTGCACAGGTAGAATATAATCTGGTATAAAGCTTGGTGAAAATTCAGATTTTATTCCGGAGTGCAGGTTCATGCCCACAGGGCGTGTTTTAGTTTAGTAAAATTTTGTGAGAAAATTTGCTATGCTCTGATAGGGGTCGAGCATAGCAAAACAGAAAATTGACTTTTTAAATCAATTGAGAGTATCAATACAGTTCAAAATAACCCGCTTGCATCGGATTGCCGGGCAAATAGCATTGTAAACGATATTTGCCGGCTTTCAGCTTGCTTAGGTCAAGCAGATAATTTCCGTTGGCAGGAGCATTGAATTCTTCGCTCAGGCACAATTCGCCGGATTCATTGATAATCCAGAATGTGGCAACGCCGTAATTGAATGCGAATGTTCCGCTGATGGTTTTGTTTGCATGGGATAACGTTGCCGTCAGATATTCCGGTTCAAGTGATACGGGACCGAATTCTACGTCCCATTGAGATTGAATTCTGATGTTTTCTTCAGTCAATTGAGCAAAAGAAGTCTTTGATAAAAGAAGACATGTTCCTAATACGCACACCAACATGAATAATTTTGTTCTCATAATTTGATAATATTTGCTGTTAAAATTTTTCTCAAGTAAGGGGATAGTTTTGCTTCCAGCAAATAATTGACGGAGACAGATAACGGGACAAAATACTTTTGGTGTAAAATTTTTGTTTTGATTATTAGTGCTTTAATTCATTTTGTGGCGGGACATGTATTGTCGTGACATTGTTTTAGATTTTTTATAAGGTATTTTTCTAAGCTTTCAATGTTCCGTTCCTTTCTTTCTAATTTTGTTTTCAGGCGGATGCTTCTCTTTTGTATAGCTTCAAGGGAAGTTTGAAAAACGTGGGCTATGTTTTCAAGTTCCCATTGATAATGGATCATGGAAGCCAAAAGAATATCGTTGGAGGTGAGGTTCGGGTGCTTTTGCTTTAACTTCCGGGAGAATTCGTTGTTTATGTTTGTCAAAGAAAAGAGCAAACGTTGAGAATATTGGATTTGCTGGCTATGATGAAGCGAACGGAATTCTTCGAACAATTGTTGAGGAACCAGTGTTGCGTACCGGTTGAGGACTTTTTCCAACTGAATATATTGGTTGGAGTTTTCTCGGATGAGTTCTTTTGATAATACAAGTCCCCATTCCACTTTTTTGATTTGTTCCGATAACTGTAAATTTTTGTCTTTCAGTTTTCGTTGCAGCCAAGTGGAGTATAAAAGAATGAGAGAGGCTATGATAATAAGGATTAGCATGAGAATCAACAGCCAAAGGTTTTTAGTTTTAGCTTTGTAATATAGCCGCTCTTTTTCCGAATAGTTGTATTTCTTTTCCAATTTGATTACCTCGTTGAATTTTAATTGTTTGTTATAGGTGTCTTTTAATTCAATGTATTTTTCTTGATGTTCGGATAGGGGTTTATAATTTCTTTTTGTCTTTTCATAGTCAATCAGATTTTTGTAAACAGTGAGCTGATTCAGAAGGTTTTTCTCTGTTATGGAGTTAGTCAGCATTTTCTGACAATAGGGATATATACTATCGATTTGATGTTTGTCAATATAGGTGGTAATTAGGGCAGAGTAATAATTTGAAGGGACATGGATGTTTTCTTTTTCTAATAGGATGATAGCTTGTTTGCTCACGTTTAAGGCTTCATTATAATTTTTAGTTTTCTGATAATATAGATTTAGGACGTTTAATAGGCTGGCATGTATCTGTAATAGTTGGGGATTATTTGTTTTAGTGTTTTGTTCAATAATATCAATACCTTTTTGAAGAATTTCTTTTGATTGTTTATATTTTTCTTGACAAACGAGAGCCCATGCTAATTGTTTGGTACTTATTAACATGGAAACGGTATCTTTGGTTTCAGTAAAGGCGTTAAAGGATTTTTGATAATAATATTGGGCTTCTTGATAATTTCCTTGTCTGGCATGAATAGCTCCGTGTTGTGAATATATCAATCCCAATAAGTGAAAATCAGTCGGCGGGGCTTGGTGTATATTATTTTCAGCTTCTTTTAAAATAATGAAAGCATCGGTTGGTTGATTGGCGTTGAAAAAATATTTTGCGATATAATATTGTGTTCGTCCCAGATTATAGCGGTCGTTGGTTTGTGTAAAATACTTTTCAGCAATGCGAAGGGTGGAATCACTGGTAAGTTTGCGGTAATTTTTGTCTTTTGCCGAAGCTTCAAGCAGGTAAAAGTAAGCTTGGTCGGCTTTGTTCATACGGGATATGTCCAAATGCGACAGACTGTCTGCTACTGATTTGGGACTATGCCCCAAGAGTTTATCCAATTGCTGTAAATTTGTTGAGAAGGAAGGAGCGGAGGTTTTACATCCTAACAGGAGCAGGGGAAACAAAAAAGGAAAGAGCTTGCACATACTTTATTTTTTCACAAAAATAGAGGAAATATGCAACTCTTTTTTAAAAATTAAAGAGATTTTAAAGCTTGATTTAACTATTTGATTTATAGTAAATAAAGCTTTATAATCTCTTTCTCAGCCTAAGTATGTCAAACCTAAATAATTACTTTTTCTTTACGCTTCCTGCAGAGCTGACTTCGGCATTATATATTTGGGGATTACCGCTGTATATAAGTCGGGAGGCTCCGGAAACATCGTATTGAAGTTCTTCCGTTACTTTTATCTTGGCGGAGGAAGCTCCGCTCATATCGATATCTGCTTTTAAGGTTTCCAAATCAGAGGCGTTAAAATGGCTGGCACCAGAAAGGTCGGCTTTCATCTTGTTGGTGGAGCCTGTTAACGTCACGCTGGCTGCCGAAGAAATTTCCACGTCGAGGGTTTGTGTTTTTACTTCTAACTTCAATGTGGCGGCGGAACTGATGTCGAGTTCAAGTTTTTCTGTCGTGAAGGTGGATTCCGCTTTAACGGAGGAGGCAGAATAAGCTTTTATTTCCCGCAGGTCTTTCATCGTTACATATACATTCATGGGAAGTTGAGGAGAAAAATTACGGATTTGATTGTTTCCCTGTAAAGTGATGTGTAAAATTTTGTCCCGGACTTTTGTCTGGATATAAGGAACAATGTTGTCATCGGATTCGACCTCTACCGATTCTTTATCTCCCTGGGTGAGGAAAACACGAATGGCATTGTTAACCTCAATTCCTTCAAAGGAGGCGGCTTCTCGTTGTTCTTTAAGGATTTTTCCGGAACCTTTTTGTTCTTTTTTCAGGTTCCAGGAAGATAAACCGAGGACTAATAAAGCGAGTCCGATATAGTGTAATGCTTTCATTTCTTGTTTTTATATATTAGACGTAAGAATAGTTAAATAGTTACATTTATTTTAAAATCAGACGTTCGTTGTCCCCGTACATCTCATAGCCGGAAGTAATTACTTTTTCGCCGGGTTCCAGACCGTCTATGACTTGGTAATATTGGGGATTCTGCTTGCCGATTTTAATGGGACGGCGGTAAGCTTCCGTGCCATCGGGCGAAACGACGAAAATCCATTGTCCTCCGGTACTTTGATAGAAAGCTCCGCGGGGAATCAGTACGGATTCGTCCGATTGTCCCAATTGCAAATTGATGTGGTATGTCTGTCCCGTTCTTACATTTTCCGGCATCTTTTGGGCAAAGCCCAAATCCGTTTTAAATTGCCCGCCCTTTACATCCGGGTAGACTTTCAGGACTTTCATTTCATAGTTGGTGCCTTGGCGTTCCAGGGAGGCTTCCAGGTCTTTTCTGACACGGTCGATGTAATGTTCGTCGATTTGGGCGACTACTTTATAATTGTCGAGCACGTTGATTTTGCCGATTTCCATACCGCCCGAAACGGTTTGTCCGATTTCCACCGACAAGGTTCCCAACTGCCCGCTGATAGGAGCCTTTACGTTCAGATTGTCATATCTTTCGCGCACCAATTTCAAATTCCGGCGCATATTATTCAGACTCTCTTCCATATTTTCCACCTGGATTTCACGATACATGGAATCCTGTTTCTGGCGTTCGATTAACATGCGGTTGTTTTCGACGGAAGTTTCATAATCTTCCTTGGCTGTCAGATAGTCTTCTTTGGCGATGAGGTCTTCTTCGTATAATTTTTTGTTTTGTTCGTATTTCCGTTTGTTGCGGGTCACGTTTAGTTCACTTTGCAAACGATCCTGACGGATGGTCAGTTTGTCTTTTTCCATCGAAAGCAATGTGTTACGCAATTCATTTTCCTGGTAGGCCAAATCGGCTTCGCTTTTCAGAATCTCCATAGAGAGATTCGGATTTTCCAGTCTGACAATGATATCGCCTTTCTTCACCATGGCTCCTTCTTCAACCACTTTTTCCACTACGCGTCCGCCTTCCAGGGCGCTTAACTGAAAGAACATGATAGGTTCCACGTTGCCCATGATGCGGATATAGTCGTTGAATATCCCTTTTTTAATATTCTCAATGGTAATTTTATTTTTTTCCACTCTCAGCGTCGAGCTGTGATTGCCGAAAATCAGCCAACCGATGAATAATAAAGCGAATGCACATCCTATGATGTAAGGAATATGTTTTTTCTTTAATCCTTTTTTTTGCTCGATAATTTTGTCCATGTCGTATTTTATTTAATGATTATTCTGTATAAGTGGATTTAATGTTTGATTTTTGCCTGTAACGGAGTGCCTTTATAAAAATCAACCATCCTTTTTTTGATGCCGTATGTCAGTTTGGCTCTCAATAAATCCAGTTTGGCTTGTCTCAGATTGTTGTCGCTTGTATTGACGTCCAGCATTGTTACCAGACCTTGTTCATATTTTTTCCGGTTGGATTGATAAGAAAGTTCGTTGAAATTGAGTTTTTTAATGGCCATGTTATATTCCTGGGCTGCGGCCTGGAGGTCCAATACGGCCAGTTCTATTTCCTTGTATGTGTTCTGCATGGTTTGCTGGTAAGCGAATTCGGCATCTTTCATCTGGTATTTGGCGCGGGTAACATTGGAATGTCTATATAAGCCTCCGAAAATAGGAATGTTCACGCTGAAACCGAAGCTTTTTCCCAGATTGTCCTTGAATTGCTTGGAAAATGGATTGTCTTGGGTGTCATAGTAATACGTGTTGAAACTTCCGGACATGCTGAAAGAAGGCAATAGATTTCCTTTGTTAATGTACCAGTTGAGCCGTGCAGCTCTCACACTCAATTGGGCTGCATTGATTTCGGGCAATTGGTCCACGGCCTGATTGAAAATTTGGTCTGCATGAATTTTTTCGTTTTCCGGAAGGATGCTGCTTAAAGAGGTGACGTCGATTTCAAATTCTTCGTCCGATTGGTAATTCATGGCCTGTTGCAGTGTGACTAAAGCCGTGGCTTTTTTATTTTGGTTGGAAATCAGGGAGAATTCGCTTTCTGCCACTTGGGCCTGTATGTCAAACAGGTCGCTTTTGGGTTTGATACCCAATTCATGCTGGCGTTCCGTTTTCTTTAATTGCAATCTTGCATTTTCCAATTGTTCCTCGGAAATCTCAATCAATCCTTCCGTATAAGCCAAATCGTAAAATGCCTGCATGATGTTGACTGCAATATCATTGGCTTTTTTCTCAGATTCTTCCAGCCCTTGCAATTCCGACACTTTGCGGTAGCGCAGCGTATTGATAGCCTTGAAGCCGGAAAACAGGTTCAGGGATGTTCCCAGATAGTAATTGTTTGACATGATGCGGGTGTTGACATAGGTGTTGTTTTCACCGATAGAACGTCCGAAATTATATCCCAGGCTTGAAGAACCGCTGATGGACGGCAACAGGTCGAGACGGGCGTCTCTCAAATATGTGCGGTCAATTTTATTGCTTAGTAATTGGCGTTCCATGGCTAGACTTTCCTCCACGCCGTAATCGATACATTCTTGCAGACTCCATTTCTTAGTCTGCGCGTTTGATGAAATGCTTAGAAGTGTAAGGAATAGGAGTAATAAATTTAATTTGATCATATGAATCGCTTTTATATTTTTCTGTTTTTGCTGAAAGTTATACTAAAATCGTGCCAAAGTAATAAACGATTGTAAATCAATATACTGTATGGCTTTCTGAAAATGAAGGTGTAAAAAAAATAGACAATGTTGTGTGATTATTTTACAGGGGGGAAGTGGAAGGCGTGAATACGGGCTGAATAAAAAAAGAGATGAAAGTGTCTAATTTTTTTACAACCTTTGCCGGAGTATGAAAAATGCTTTTTAGTTTTGGAAAAACAAAAACGAACGTCATGGTAAAAAAAGGAACAATATTGGTCGTGGATGACAATAAATCGGTTTTGACGGCTGTAGAACTTTTGTTGGGGAGTTATTTTGAAAAAGTGATTACATCTTTGGCTCCGGATAGGCTTCCCGCACTCCTCGCGGAGGAAAAAGTCGATGTCGTTCTGTTGGATATGAATTTCTCAGCGGCTATCAATACGGGAAATGAAGGTTTGTACTGGTTGTCACGGATCAAAGAATTGAATCCTGATATTCCGGTAGTCCTCTTCACGGCTTATGCCGATATTGAACTCGCAGTGAAAGCGGTGAAAGAAGGGGCTACGGATTTTGTCGTGAAACCTTGGGACAATGCCAAATTGGTGGCGACGTTGTTGTCCGCCTATCGCTTGCGGGAATCGCAGGGAGAGGTGAAACAGTTGAAGGAGGAAAAAAATGTCTTGAAAAACCAGCTTAACAGCGAACCTTCCATATTGTGGGGAACCTCTCCGGCCATCATGCAGGTATACAATTTGATAAGCAAGGTGGCCAAAACGGATGCCAATATTTTAATTACGGGCGAGAATGGAACGGGAAAGGAGATGATAGCCCGGGAAATTCACCGTTTGTCTAACCGTTCGTCGGAGGTGATGATTTCCGTCGATATGGGAGCTGTTACGGAGACGCTTTTTGAAAGTGAACTGTTCGGACATGTAAAAGGGGCGTTTACGGATGCCAAGGAAGACCGTGCCGGAAAATTTGAGGCGGCGAATAAAGGTACCTTGTTTCTGGATGAAATCGGCAATCTGTCCTACGGTTTGCAGGCCAAGTTGCTGGCTGCGCTGCAAAATCGCAAAATCACCCGTATCGGTTCCAATAAACCGATAGATATTGATATCCGGTTAATATGTGCCACCAACCGGAATATACAGGATATGGTAGAAAAGAATGTGTTCCGTGAGGACCTCCTGTATCGTATTAATACGATTCATATTGAAATTCCGCCTTTGCGGGAGCGTCAGGAGGATATTGTGCCTTTGGCCGAATATTTTTTGAAAAAGTATATGTCCAAATACGGGAAAGAGAATATTAAACTCCAACAGTCCGCCAAGGACAAACTGATAGAATATAAATGGCCGGGAAATATCCGGGAGTTGCAGCATGCTGTGGAGAAAGCGGTGATTATGTGTGAAGGAAATTCCATCAAACCTTCCGATTTCTTTTTCAAAACGGTGACGACCACTTTTATTGACAGGAACGAAACGCTCGAAGATATGGAAAAACAGATGATCAAACTGGCCATTGACCGAAGTAACGGAAACCTGTCGGCGGTTGCCTCCCAATTGGGAATAACCAGGCAGACTTTGTATAATAAAATGAAAAAGTACAATTTGTAAATTCATGTTTTAGCTCGCTGATTATGTTCCATAAAATATCATTATACCTGCTGTTATATATTCTCGTCATCATTGTTTTTTCGGTGGGAAGTTTTTTTTGTTTTATGACGGGGGCCAACGGGTGGGGAATGGCATGTATGGCCGGTACCGTTTTTTTTATATCCAAAACCCTGACGTTATACAATTCGGTCAACCGCAAGATTGCCTATTTCTTTGAAGCCATGGAAAACGATGATTATTCGATTAATTTCATTGAGCGGAAGGGTACGAGTTCGGAGATGTTTTTGAGCTATATCCTGAACAAGATGAAGAATATCATTCGAAAAACCCGGCTGGAGTCGCAGCAACAGGAGAAATTTTATGAGTTGATATTGGAGAGCATCAATTCGGGGATTGTTGTCCTGAATTCCCAGGGATTTGTTGTGCAGACAAATGCTGCGGCATTGAAGTTGTTGGGTTTGGGTGTATTTACACATCTTCGTCAGCTTGACAGGGTGGATCCGGCACTGACGGTGTTGTTTGATAATATCAAATCGGGGGATAAGAAGACGTTTTCGTTAACCATGGAAAGGGGTACGGTCCAGTTAAGTATCAAAGCTACGGGTTTGTGGCTGAATAAAGAAGCGGTCCGGTTGGTGGTGATCCATGACATTAACAATGAGATGGATGAGAAGGAAATAGAATCCTGGATTAAATTAATCCGGGTGTTGTCGCATGAAATCATGAATTCCATTGCTCCCATCACTTCTTTGAGCGACACGTTGCTGACGTTGTATGAAGATGCGCATGTGGCGGATTGTGATATTCGGAACAATGCGGTTAATGGGCTGCATGTTATCAGTGAAACAAGCAAAGGGCTGGTGTCTTTCGTCGAATCTTACCGTAAATTCACCCGTATCCCTACTCCGGAAAAAGAGCTGTTCAATGTCTCCGAATTTATACAGCGGATTGTTATTCTTTGCAGTGCGGAAGATAATTTCAAGTCTGTAAAAATCGATATGAGCAAGGTGCCGGAAGATTTAAAGCTGTATGCCGATTCCAATTTGCTGGGGCAGGTGATGATTAATATCGTGAAAAACGCCATACAGGCTTTGCAGGGAAAAGCGGATGCCTGCATTGAAATCGCAGCCGCAAAGACGGAAGAAGACCGTACTGTCTTTACCATCAAAGACAATGGACCGGGAATTCCCGAAGAGTTGATGAAACAGATATTTGTTCCCTTTTTCACGACCAAGGAGCAAGGCTCCGGAATCGGGTTAAGTATTGCCCGTCAGATTATGCGGGCGCATGACGGCTCCATACGGGTTCACTCTGTCCCGAATAAAGAGACCCGTTTTACAATAGAATTATAGAAGGGAAATTAGGGCTGTCAGCGGATGACGGATTTGATGTTTTCTATTAACATCGCCACCGCGACAGAATTAAAGCCGCCTTCCGGAATAATAACGTCCGCATATTTTTTGGAAGGTTCTACAAATTCTTCATGCATGGGTTTTACTGTAGCGATATATTGACCGACAACCGATTCCATGCTTCGTCCCCTTTCGCGTACGTCGCGCAGGATGCGTCGGGCCAGACGAATATCCGCATCGGTATCGACGAATACTTTTATATCCATAAGGTCCCGCAACTTCTTGTTTTCAAATATCAGAATCCCTTCCACAATCAACACTTTGGCGGGAATAACCCTGACGGTTTCTTTCAGGCGGTTGTGGTCTACGAAAGAGTAAACGGGACGTTCTATCGCTACGCCGTCCTTCAAGGCTTTCACGTGTTCGATCATCATATCGGTGTCGAATGATTGCGGATGGTCGTAATTGAGTTTTCGCCTCTCTTCCAGACTGATGTCGTTATTTTGTTTGTAATAGTAATCGTGGCTGAGGGTGATGACGTCCTTTTCAACAAAAGCTTCCTGTAATTTTTTTACCAGAGTACTTTTTCCTGAGCCGGTACCTCCGGCCACGCCGATTACTGTGATTTGCATGATGCCTGATTTTGGTTTTTGCAAATATATAAAAAGGTTGACTTTTGCCAACCTTTTTATGCACTGCTTTTCCAATTGATTTGAGTCTCCTGCCTGTGCTCGGAGTTTTTCAATTTTTCTTTATGCTGGTCTAAGTTCTACTGTTAATCCCATAGCAGAGGCAATCTTATATAATGTGGCGACAGTCGGCACAATCATTCCACGTTCTATTCTTGAAATATACGCCTTGTCCACTCCGATGCGTTTGGCAAGTTCCGCTTGCGTCAATCTTGCATTTTTGCGTGCGTCAAGAAGTATTTGTGCGTTATACTCTTCCCATGCTTTTTCTCTGTTTTTTTCACGTTCAGGCGTTCCCTCTTTTCCAAGTCCTTCATCCAGCCATGCGTCTACATCATAGAGGTCTTTACTTATTTCCTTTAGTTCCATAATATTCCTCCTTTAGTTTTATAGCTTTTTTTATTTCGTTGTCAGGTGTTTTTTGCGTTTTTTTCTTAAATGCGTTAAAAAGGATGACAATAGTATCTCCATCATAGATAAAAAATATTCTGAATTCATTGTTACCGTAGTTTACACGGAACTCATAAATACCATCACGTATGAATTTTATAAAGTGTCTTGGCATTTTGTCTTCTGTCTTGAATAAGTCCAACGCCCGGCGGATCTTATTCGTTTCTTCCTTTGACAGCTTTTTTACAAAATCGATAAAATAGTTTTTGTATGCTATTATCTTTCTCATGTAGCAAAGATAATGAAAGTTGTATTTAAATACAACAACATCTCCTTTTTTAAATGTCAATCCTGTTAAACGTTGTCCAAATAGAGTACAATCAATACTTCTTATAGCAAAAGCACATAGTCTCAACTCTTTCAATATTTTAACCTTTTCAACTTTTTTCCTATCTTTGTTCCGCTATGATGGAGTAGGCGTATTCTGTCGCAGCGTACATATTTGATTTGAAGCGTTTAGATTTATCCTGTAACTGAAATCTGGTAAATTTAATGGAACAGGGATAAGCGAATTAAACGTTCACGTTTGCCGTATATACATTCTATATACTTGGTTAGGCGTGGGGTGTCGTTTTATCTGTTCCATGGGTTTACCAGAACCTCAGTTACGATAATTCTAACAGTTCCCACGCTTTTTTTATTGTCATTAACCAGCCTTTCCGGGGACTTCAAGGTGCTAAGTAATTTTCGTGTATGAAGAAATTATTTGGATGTGTCAGTGTGTGTCAAATCTTATTGCCCGTGATATTGTTGTTGTGTACGATAACGGGCGTCAAAGCGAACAACATCCGTGTGGAGGGCAAAACGCGAGTGACCGGTTTCACGGGCGATACTGCCGTTATCGAAGTCACCCTTCGTTGGGACAACTCCTGGCGGGATGATTTCAACTGGGATGCCGCCTGGGTGTTCTTCAAGTACAAAAAGCGGGGATTGGAGAATCCGTGGCAGCATGCGTATTTGAGTTCATTAGGTCACGTATTGAGTACTGCCGCCGGTAACGAAGGTGGTGGTTATGCTTACATGGTAGGTGCCAATGCCGGAAAGGTAAACGGACTGTATGTTATGCGTAACGGAATCTCAGAGGGAAATGTCAGTGTCCGGTTACAGGTGAAATGGCCACTTAACGGTACAGGACTTACTTCCGCGGATTTCGGTGACGCATTGAACGGTATTTACGTTGCTGTTCATGCCATTGAAATGGTGTACGTTCCTTATGGGGCCTATTACTTGGGGGATGCTTTTTCTTATGACAATTTGCAGAATAAAGCCCAAGGTTCTCCGCTTCCATCGGTTTATGACATTATCGATAATAATTCCGGATATGAATACAGTATTAAGAGTTCGGTAATAACCGGTAGCGTAGATAACATTGCTGACCGGAGTTCTGCTGCCGCCTATCCCAATAGCTCCCTTTATTTTAATGCTGTCGGTGGCGGTTGGGTGCAAATAGATTTCAAAACACCGAAAACCATCCGCTATTTCGGGGTATCTGCCGCTTCCAATTATTGTGCCGGCAATCAGGATTGCCGCCCGAAAGGGAATTGGTATCTGACCGGTTCCAACGATTCATTGACTTGGACTCGACTGTATACAGGCGTTAATACCGATTGGTGGGGAACCGGTGTTGCCTATCCCGTTCAAAATACATTAAAAGTAACCCATCCGGGAAGTTATCGCTATTATCGCATCGAAATGTCTGGAGCCGTACGCACAGACGACGGTATCGTCATACAGAGCATTGCCATGACAGAGAAAGATTTGGAGAGTTGTGTGGTTGATTCGGAAGAGGCTTTAACTTTAGCATCAAGTCATACATCTTGGACAGGAACATTGTCAGCTTCCTATCCGAAAGGATATGCCGGATTCTATGTGATGAAATACGAAACGAGCCAGGAGCAGTATGTGGAGTTCCTTAATTCTCTGACTTTGGAGCAACAGAAAGCGCGGGTTGCCAATAACAACTTCTCTACTATGAATCGGGGGGATTATGTCTTCGGGGACATTGCCCAACCGAGTTGCCGGAACGGTATTGTCTTTATTGAGCAGCGGAAAGAAAATACCCCCGTCGTGTTCGGTAACAATCTGAATTCTGCTAACGACCTCTTTAGTACAGACGATGGTCAGACGTTGGCTTGTAATTACATGAGTATTGAGGATATGATAGCGTATTGCAGTTGGAGCGGTTTGCGTCCGATGAGTGAATTGGAATACGAAAAGGCTTGCAGACGCTTTTACCCACAAGTACCCGACAAAGGGGAATACGCCTGGAATACAAATAACGGAGTGAACCACCTTTCTTCTCTTAGTGACTTAAATTTTCGAGGAGACGAGAGAGAACAGGCAGTGAGTTACTTGAAGAATGTGAATAGCGGTACTACGAACAGTATCAACGGTCCTGTACGTTGCGGGATGTTCGGTACTTCTGCCACCAACCAAAGTCAATCAGGCGCAACATATTGGGGTGTTATGGAAATGAGCGGGAATTTGAAAGAACTCTGCGCCAATGTAAATTATAGCAATTTGGACGGCAGTAGTTCCGGGACAGGCGTGTATAACCCTGCTTATTGGAGTACGGCTGTAGGTAGCTATGGTGTTCGTGGTGGCGGGTTCAACAGTGCGGACAGTCTCTTAAGAACTTCCGACCGGACGGAAGCGATAAATTACTTTACAACTATAACGGAACGCGATAGTACCGTAGGATTCCGCGGTGTGTATAGTCTTTCAGGTATTAAAATTGACGGCGGGGAAATACAATGTAGTCCGGATACTATTTGTCCGGGAGACGAAGCCAATATTTTAAATATAAAAGCTGCGTCCTGTCCTGATTTTCCCGATGTGCGTTTCCAATATACCTGGTATGTCAAGAAACCGGGAGAGGCGAGATTTGAGTTAATGGAAAATATAAACGGTGAAACATTGAGATATTCAAAAATAGAAGATTTTATTCAAGTGTCTGGTACATATGAATTTAAGCGAATGTGTATTTGTGCACTTGGTATTGCTGAAACAATAACAACTTTAACTATTTTATTTAAAACAGCCATTATTGCACAAGATTTAAATGTTTCCAATCTTTTTTGTAATGGCATCATTTTAAATTTGACTATACAGGGTTCCTTTTTAACTTGTCAATGGGTAAAAAATAATGAAAATATTCCCGGAGCTAATGCTGCAGTATATCGAAAAAATCCGCTTTCTGCTGCCGATAATGGAACTTACTTTTGTAGAGTTTCCGGCAGTTGTGGAACGGAATATTCTGATACAATAAGTATTGTTTATCCCATTGAGGATAGTACTATGCTTGATTCTCGTGATGGAAAAATTTATAAAATCCGTAAAATGCCGGATGGGCATTGGTGGATGGTGGAGGATTTAAGATTTGGAAATTGTAACGCTTCGGTATTTAATTCTTACTATAAGGGTTCGATTTCAAATAAAATTGCTTCCGGATATTGGGGTGTATGTAGACCTGGTAGTGGATCTGGAGCGGGTTATATGTATAATTGGCAAGGAGCAATGAATAATGCTAATGCCAGATATAACGGAGGTAACCCATCAGGAAATGTAAATGGCAATAGTCCTATCCAATGGCAAGGCATTTGTCCTCCGGGATGGCATTTACCAAGTGGGGGTAGTACAGGTGAATTTCAAAAATTATATACGGCATTATGTTATACTGTAAATAAAATTTATCCTGGGACAGGAACTTTTGAAGGGAAATTAGGTGGATATGCACAAGCTTCAGTCAATTTAGCAAATCGTGAAGGAAATTATTGGAGTAGTACTTATACTAATGCTGCTAATGCTAGAAAATTATATTTTACAAGTTCAGGCGTAAATGCAAACGGCTCTACTGATAAATTTAATGGATTCACGGTGCGCTGTGTCAAAAATTACTAAAACCGATGTCTCTTTTATCCCTGTTTTCGCTGAAGTTTCACTGATATAAACACCAAGTATATTCAGATTAAATTCGGAGCAAATTCGGAGTAAAGTGGTTCATGAGCGAATATGATTTGAAAATAATCAGAATAAAATTCAAAAAAGCTTTCAGTTTATTTTAGCGAAACTCCAGTGAAAATACAAACCGGTTATGGCCGGTTTTATGTAAGGGGATGCAGGGCGATGAATTAAAAATGGAAGGAAGTATAATAAAAAAACAGCATATAGACGGGTTTCTGTTTGTCGCCCGTCTATATGCCGTTTGGGATAATGGTGTTTTTATTCTGCGTTGATGTACTTTCCGACAAGTTCGGTGATACGTTCCGTATTGTTGCCGATTTCCTGTCTCAGCGTTCTGTCATCATAGGATTTTAGCTTTTTGATGATGCCGTCCAGCAGACGGGGGCTGAATACCTGGTGTTCTTCGTAAATGTGTCTCTGTTTTTCAAGATTTTCGGCCGATTCCGCACAGGAAGCCGGTAAATGGCTCAGTTTTTCTGCGGTCGCTTTGTGTGCTTCATCAAAAATGTTGACACTGACATAACGTTCTTTGGCATATTCGATTCCGTCTTTCATCTCGAAGCCGTGACGGGCTGCTACAGCTAAACCGGCTAATAACAGATAAAGGTCTGCCGAACCGTCGGGACAGCGGAATTCTACCGTTTGTTTTATACCGGGGTCGGATTCCTGTGCCGCTTTTTCGAGAGGGTTGGCATCGGTAATCATTTGTGCCGCTCCTTCCGTCCAGCCTAAGGGTACGCGTACCAATACGGAACGGTTCCGGTCTCCCCAGCAAATGTTGGTGGGGGCTTCCTGATGGGGCACTAACCGGAAATAAGACGTCGGGTTTGTATTTCCGAAAGCCGTCAGGGAAGAGGCGATGTCAAGGATACCTGCAATGGCTTTCAGTGCCGTGTCGGTCAACTGACCGTTTGCGAGGTACATGTTTTTCCCGTCTTTCATCAGACGGGTATGGATGTGCAAACCGCTTCCAGCTTTGCCTGCCGTGATTTTAGGAGCAAAGGTCAGGTTGATGTCATAGCGTTCCGCCAGTGTACGCATAATCCATTTGGCGATGACCAACTGGTCGGCGGCTTCTTCAATATTGACCGGCAGGAACTCGATTTCATTCTGTTCGTAGGCTGTGGTTCCTAATGTGAAATTGCCTACTTCCGAATGGCCATATTTGATTTGTCCCCCTGTCTGGGCAATGGCACGCATACATTCACAGCGGAAATCGGCCCATTTGCAGAAAGGGGTGGATTCATGGTAACCTCTCTGGTCTTCGGTTTCAAAAAGTTCTTCCTTTTCACTGATAACATAGTATTCCAATTCACCCATCGCCTGGAATTCCATGCCCGTTACTTTTTTGAATTCTTCGTGTGCTTTGCGTAATGTGTATTCCGGAGCACTCTCTAACGGTTTGCCTTCTTTGGTATAGTAACTGCATAAAATGTCGATGGCCGGAATCTCGCTGAACGGATTCAAAAAAGCGGTCCGGTAACGCGGGATAACATACAAGTCGCTTGCGCCGGCTTCGATGTACGGAAACAGGCTGGAGCCGTCCACCCGTTCGCCGTAGGTAAGGATGCTGTCCAGATGCTGAAGGCTGTTGATAATGAAGTTTAATGTTTTCAGTCGCCCGTCTGCTCCCACATAGCGGAAATTCACCATTTCGATTTGATTTTCCGTGATGTATTTGATGAGATCCGCTTTGGTAAAGTCCTTTTGGGCTTTTTGTAAATATTGTACTAACGGATTCGGATTTAAAGTATATGTGTTTTCCATAATCTATTGATGTTAACGTTTTCGAAACAAATTTATGAAATTATTCAGAAACAAAAAAGAATTGTGATGAATTAGTATAAATGGGAGGTTTTTGCTATTGAATTGAAATTAAAGTCGAGGTATTGCTTGTAGATTTTAAAATATTCATATTTATGCATACATGGGCTTGCCGATTATAATTTATTCCGTATTTTTGAAAATATATGCATATTTGTTGGTGTGTTATAAATATTTATGCATATATTTGCCGAATCATTTATGAGGAGTGATGTATTTTGAAATAGTGGATGCCGAAACCGTATTTGGAATAATCCGAAGCGGTGGTAAGCTGATGAAAGATAATAAAGTTTAGGCTGTTTGTGTGAAAAGTTGTCTGCGTATTATTCCGGTTGTATTTATAGTGGAAATAGTATAGCAGCACAACTTTCATCCGAACCCGACGCTGGCGGGCTGCCCCTGTCGGATGTACCTCCCTTCATGTAAGATAAACAATCCGGAGAATTTTTTTATTTAGGCGTATTTTATACTTTTGTTCAGATTGAAATACTGGGGTATGAAATATTTTTTCTTGTTTTTATTGGGATGTCTGACCTTCACGGGTTGGTGTCGCGAGGTAATTTCTTTGAATCATTCCTGGCGTTTTACTCCGGGCTATGAAACAGCCAAAGGCGTATATGCTGAAATTACGCTCCCCCATATGTGGAATCAGGATGCTCTGGCCGGCAAAGCCGATTATTACCGGGGATTGGGAAATTACGAAAGGGAGCTGGTAATTCCGGAAGCCTGGAAAGGGAAAAAACTATATCTTTACTTTAAAGGCGTGAATACGGTGGCCAACCTGTTTGTGAACGGAAAGCATGTGAAAGAACATCGGGGAGGCTACACGGCTTTTGCTGCCGATATTACACCGTATGTGAAATTCGGAGAGAAAAATGTGATTTGGGTACGGGTGAACAATGCTCCTCAGTTGGATGTGATGCCTCTTTTGGGGGATTTTAATATGTACGGAGGTATATACCGCGATGTGGAGTTGGTCGTTGCGGAGCCTTTGCATTTTTCATTGTTTGATTTCGGTTCGCGGGGAATATACGTGAGCCAGGAAAATGTTTCGCGCGAGAAAGCGGATTTAAGAGTCAAGGCTCTTTGGGAGGGGGAATTGAATGCTCCGGCCGTTTTGAGATTTTCTTTGAAGGATGCGGAGGGAAAGGAAATTGCCGGCAAGGAACAGACTCTTTTTTCGGAGCGGCATAGTGTGGAATTATCGGTTGAAGTTGAAAAACCGCATTTGTGGAATGGCCGTTCAGACCCTTATCTCTATCATATATCCGTAGAATTGGTGACGGGAGGGGAAGTGACTGACCGGATAGAGGACAGAGTGGGTTTCCGTTATTTTCGGGTGGATCCGGATAAAGGTTTTTTCTTGAACGGGGAACATCTGCCGTTGAAAGGGGTATGCAGACATCAGGACCGGGCGGAAATAGGAAACGCCTTATTGCCGCTGCATCATAGGGAAGACATGGAAATCATGGCGGAAATGGGAGTGAATGCGGTGCGGTTGGCTCATTATCCCCAGGATAAAATGATGTATGATTTATGTGACGAATACGGATTTGTGGTTTGGGCGGAAATCCCGTTTGTCGGACCGGGCGGATACCGGGATAAAGGATTTGTGGACCAGCCGTCGTTTAAGGAAAATGGAAAGGACCAGCTTCGGGAGCTGATATTGCAGAATTATAACCATCCCTCTATTTGTTTCTGGGGATTGTTTAATGAGTTGAAACAGGCGGGAGACGACCCCGTGGATTATATCATGGAATTAAATCGTCTGGCACATCAACTGGATTCGGGGCGACTGACCACTTCGGCAAGCAATCAAGGGGGGCGCATCAATGAATTGACGGATGTCGTCGCCTGGAATATGTATTACGGTTGGTATGGCGGAGAGCCTTCCGGTATCGGCGGATGGGCGGATGAGGTACATAAGCGGTATCCCCGGCGGGCAATCGGAATAAGTGAATACGGTGCCGGAGCAAGTGTGCTGCACCAGCAGGAGGATTTGGTGAAAACTGTTGCGGGAAGTTACTGGCATCCGGAAAACTGGCAAACCTATTTCCACGAAGAACATTGGAAAGCTATCGACAGCCGTCCGTTCCTATGGGGAACTTTTGTGTGGAATATGTTCGATTTCGGTGCTGCCCACCGGAAGGAAGGAGAAATGAACGGGAAGAATGACAAGGGGTTGGTTACTTTTGACCGGAAAGTAAAGAAAGATGCTTTTTATTTTTATAAGGCCAACTGGAATCGGGATGACCCCTTTGTGTATATTGCCGGGCGGCGTCTGACAAAACGTTCTGAAGCTTTGCAGACGATAAAGGTATATTCCAACCAACCTCTTGTTGAATTGAGCCTGAATGGCCGTTCGTTGGGAAAAAAGAAAGGGGAGTACGGGACATTTGTCTGGAATGGTGTGGAGTTGCATAAAGGGGTGAATGAAATTGTTGCCCGGACCAAGGCGGGCGGAGAGGATAAAATTTTGTTGGAATGGTAAGAACGGGGGATGGAAATTTACAAATCGGTGAATTATGGCAAAAATTCTGTTAGTAGATGATGATACTACATTTTGTTTGATGCTCAAGACCTGGCTGGCGAAGAAAGGATTTTCGGTGGAAGATGCTTTTTCGGCGGAAAGTGCATTGAAGAAATTGCAATCGGAAACATTCGATATTGTATTGACCGATTTGCGCTTGCCGGATAAGGACGGGATTTTTTTGCTTAAGAGTATCAAGAAATGCCATGCCGGTACGCAGGTAATCCTGATGACGGGCTATGCCGATATATCTACCGCTGTGGAGTCCATCAAGGCCGGTGCATTCGATTATGTGTCGAAGCCTGTCATTCCGGAAGAGATATTGAAAAAAATTCAGGACGCTTTAGAGCAAAAGGAAAATCCTTTAAAGGAAAGACGGGAAAAAAAAGGTGTTTCTGTCTCCTATATCAAGGGAACAAGCCCGGAAGCGGAAAAATTGTATGAATATATCCGTTTGGTGGCTCCGACGATGATGACAGTATTGATTACCGGGGAAAGCGGTTCCGGAAAAGAGTATATCGCCCGTTTAATCCACTCCCGGAGTAACCGGAAAGAGGCTCCCTTTGTAGCTGTGGATTGCGGTGCAATTCCGAAAGACCTGGCAGCCAGTGAATTTTTCGGTCATGTGAAAGGTGCTTTTACGGGGGCTGTTCATGACAAAACCGGTTATTTTGTGGCGGCTTCCGGCGGGACCGTTTTTTTGGATGAAATCGGGAACCTCAGCTATGATGTCCAGGTACAGTTGCTTCGGGCTTTGGAAGAGCGCAAGGTGAAACCCGTGGGAAGTGATAAGGAAGTGACGTTTGATGTGCGGATTATTTCGGCTACCAATGAGAACCTCATAAAAGCCGTGGCGGAAGGAAACTTCCGGGAAGACCTCTATCATCGTCTGAATGAATTTTCCTTGAAAGCCTTAAGCTTGCGTGAACGCCGGGAGGATATTCCCGTTTTTGCCAATCATTTTCTGGCGGCTTCCAACGAGGAACTGGAAAAAGAAGTGATTGGTTTTGACGAAGAAGTCCTGCGGATATTTAAAAACTACAACTGGCCCGGCAACCTCCGCGAAATGCGTAATGTGGTGAAACGGGCCACCTTGCTTTGTCAGACTGATTTTATCGGCAGGAATGACATTCCCGCAGAACTTGCTCTGCCCGTAAAAAGCGCGGTCTCGGAAGATTTTGCTTCCAGACGTGAAGAAAATGAAGTGGCTCTGATACGGGAAGCTTTGGCGAAAACTCATAATAACAAAACGGAGGCCGCCCGTCTTTTGAAGATTGACAGGAAAACCCTCTATAATAAAATGAAATTATATTCGATAGAATAGCTGGCTTTTTATAATAAATGAATATTTATAACTGACGTGAGCGACTTTTATAAGTCGCTCACGTCAGTTATATACGAATTGTTCATTATCCCTCTGTGTGAAAGCTGGTGAACGAGGAACGGTCTTGTTGAGGCAGACCGCTTTCTTTCTTGGCCGCCTCAATGGCTTTGACCAGAAAAGCCATGTTGCGACCAAGATTTTGCATTGTCTGGAGCCCTTCAAGGTCGTTTTCGACATCTTCCGCGGTGAAACCGTGGACTTCATTCCAATAAGTGCTTGATACGATAGGCATTGCACAGATGGTGAAATATTTATTGATTTCATCAAATGCGGATGTGGAGCCGGCACGCCGTGAGGACACTACCGCAGCACCGACTTTCATGGTCTTGTCAACAGTACCCGATGTGCTGTAGAACAAACGGTCAAGAAAAGACAGCGCCTGACCATTGCAACCGGCATAATATACCGGGCTGCCGATAATCACGCCGTTAGCCTCGGCCAGTTTGGGGGCGGCTTCATTTACCAGGTCGTTGAACACGCATCTGCCATGCTCTCTACAAAAATTGCAACCGATACAGCCGCGTATATCTTTGTTGCCGATATTGATGCGCTCTACTTCCAGGCCATTTGCAACAAGTGTCTGCTCGACTTCGCGTAAAGCCCGGTCGGTGCACCCCTTCAAGTGGGGACTTCCATTTATAACAAGTATTTTCATATGACATAAATTGATTTGAAATTGGAACGATTATTCGGGTGATTAAGTTTACTTGACGCTGAAAATCTTACTGACGATTTTCCACTCTCCCCCGGCTTTCACGAGATTGAACATATCACAGAAGGCTGTATCGCCAAATTTGGAATCTATCCGCACCATAGCCACATCGCCGGAAACACTGTATTCGGTGATTTCGTAGGATGCCGGATGCTTGCCTGTTTCATCGTAATAATCGAACAATGCCTGGATGGGAAGGCAGATTAGAGAGTCATTCTCTGCATGAGAGATAGTTGCCCCTTCTGCGAAAGCGGGACGGGCAATTTTGCTGTTGCCCTTTATGGCTGCCTGTACATACAGGTCCAGAGCTTTACGAATTCCGGTAAGTTCTTCGGATGTTGCTGTTTTACACATAATGGTCTTTGTTATTTCATTATTATTGGTTTCATTTTTGTTACCCGATGAATGGTTGTTACAACATGCTGCGGCGATAATAGCCTCTAAAAGGAGAACTGACAGATACTTATTCATTTCTTTATGGTATTGGAATTCTGGTTATAAGCTTTGGCAACACACTTCCACTCGTTGTCGAGTTTAAGCAGAAGCAGAAAGTCTGTGAAATCGATTCTTCCTCCCCATCCCTCCTCAAGAACGCGTACCACGGCCACGGTCTCTTCAACGGCAAGCACATCAATATGGGCTTTGAAATTATCGCCTGCCGCTACCGTGTCGACATTGTGATAAAACTGTTCGATGGACCCATGTTCTAAGTTCCCGTCGAGAATACCGAAAAGAACAGCATCGTTCGTAAATAATGACTTGGCATATTCACTATTGCCTTCGGCTACACTCTTGACAAACTTTTCTGCGGCTTTTGCCACTGCTTCGTACTCTTTGATTTCGTTTCTCATATCTTAAAGTTATTTGTTTGATTATCTGAATGCAAAATTAAAAGGGTATTTAAATAAAATCAAGTACCGAAAAAATATTCATATACCGAAAAATTTTTCGGTATGCTGATTTACATGTATATTCACTATCTTTGCGCAAAGAATAAATTGAATATGGTATACGAAAAGAAAATGCCGGTGGATCTTGACTGCCCGCTGCGCTTGACAATGAGTTTGATAGAATCTAAATGGAAGTCGTGTATCCTTGACGAACTCCGGTCGGGGGAGGCAAAGCGTCCGAGTGAGATTCACAAATCTCTTCCGGAAGCGGCTCCGCGTGTTCTCGACATTCAGCTGAAAGAAATGATTGAAGACGGGCTTGTTGACAAGACCATCTATCCCGAATTGCCACCGCGCTCGGAATACCGGATAACCGACCTCGGTAAATCGCTTCTGCCTATCATCGATTCCATGCTGCAATGGGGAGAAGAGCACTTCGATATTTTCGAGAGAAAATACGGAGCCTCGGAAAAACAGTCATTGTAAATTTACGCGCAGGCTATTTTCATGATTTTTGCATAACTTTTCAAGCAAGTTTTGGGAAAGAGTGATAATTCGTTCCGTTTGTTCCGTGATGTCCTTTTCTGAAAAAGGCTGGGTCGGATGCTCCAATTTTTCCAATAAATCCGTTTCAACGTGTGCTTCCAATTGCCGGAACATAGGTAGCATCTTGTGTGCCAACTGGGAAATTTCCTCCCATTTTTTCCCGGCAGCTAAAGAAGCCAGGGATTGGATATGTTTTTCGGTCTCCGCACAAAAAGAGTCGATAATCTGTGACATAGCCTCTGTGTCATGCTCTGTGAACAACAGGATATTTTTCAATGTATAGCCTTTGTCAAGGGATTCCGTCGTTTCTCGGGGAGATGGAGCATTGCATGATTGTACGACACTTTTACCGGTCAATTGATTCAAGAGTTGCACGATTTGCGCAGAGGTGAACGGTTTGCCTAAATAAGCCGTAAAGCCTGCCCGCAAATAGTCCTCTTCCGATTTTTCTGCATCGGCAGATAAGGCGATAACCGGGAGATTTTGGGTCTTAGGAAAACTACGGATTTGTCTGACCAACTCAAAGCCGTCCATGCCGGGCATCTGAATATCCGTAAAAATCATGTCATAGGAAACGGACTGCAACTTATCGCTTACTTCTCCCGGCGTGCTTGTTGTGCCGGTCTGGATGCCCAGTTTATGCAGTAAAGCGGCAGTCATTTCCAATTGCAGGGGATCGTCATCCACCAACAGTATCTTTAAATTTTTAAAATCTGAATCCGGGAAAGGAAGTGCAGGCGCCGGACTATCTGTTGACAGAGCTGCTTGGAGCGGTAGGGTAATAGTGAAACAACTGCCTTTCCCCGCTTCGCTTTCCAGCTGGATGTGGCCTTTTAATAATTCAATCAGCTTTAAGGTAATGGTAAGACCGAGTCCCGTCCCTTCTGCCGCAGACGAGTTGGAGGACAAACGCGTAAATTCGTCGAATATGGTTCTTTGCTCTTCTTCGGTCATACCGGTACCGGTATCCTGGATGCGGATAATTGCTTCCTGCGCCTCTTCCCGGAAAAGAGCCTGAAAAGAAACACAACCGGAAGACGTATATTTGATAGCATTCGACAGAATATTTACCAAGACCTGACGGATACGCAGGGCATCTCCCGTGAAATCCCAATTCAGACGGGAATCGATTTGACAGTTTAACTTCAATTGTTTGGAAAGGGCAAGCGGAAGGAAACTGTCACAAGTTTCTTTAAACAATTGAAACGAATTGAACGTAACTGTTTCCAGCGTCATTTTGTTATTCTCCAATCGGGAATAATCCAATAGATTCGTAATCAGATTCAGAATATGCCGGGAGGAACCTTTCATATTTTCCAGGAAATAAGATTGCCTCTTGTCAGGATTCGTCCCGTCCAGTAGCTCGATATATCCCAGAATGGAACTTAAAGGGGATTTTATATCGTGGGTTACTGTCAGAATCAATTTCTCCCGGCTTTTAAGCAACTGGTCCCGGTAGTGATTGGCTTCCTCCAGCTGCTTCCGGTAGCGTTGGCTTCTGGAAAGATCCCGCAGGATAAAAAAGATGAAAAATACCATGAACAGAAGCGTAATGACAGCGACACACGTAAAAATCCGGGTCAGCATGGAAATCGTCCTTTCCCGGCTCTCTTGCTTCTTTTGGGCATGATAAATCTCTTCCTTTTCGTATTCCCCCAGGATTCGTTTCAACTGGTCGGTGATATAAGTGCTCTGTCGTATCAGGGCATATTCCTTCCGGTTAATCTGGGTCGTAATCTCCCGGGTTTGTTTTTGCAAATCTTCCCAGGTCGATTTTAAAACATGCACGATACTGTCTGTGTTCAGTGTATTGCTTTCTCCCGGGAGGGTATCGATAATTGTGTGCTGGGATTGTGATACCTTAAGCACCGAGTCTGGTTTCGCCTTGAAAAACAACCAGCGCCTTTTTTTCTCCGATTTTATATATGAACTGTCTACTGTGGTAACGAATCTCTTTCGTATGTTGATTTTCTCCTGTGCCGTATCCCGTTTGGCCTCAATATCGGAAATGGCCTTACTGTAAAAATCATCCGGTGCAAGCGACTGTTTCACCCGGACAAGCTCCTGGAGATTGAGCACTTTCTTTTCCAGTAATTGACTGATAGTGTCTATGCGGAGCTGTTGTTCCTTACGGATGGTTAATGTTTTCAGGGAATGGATGTCCGCTTCCGTTTTCTCCAGAATATTTAGGTATTTCCGGAAATAATTCTGTGCTCCGGTTTGAACAAATGCATTGCTCAGTGCTTCCGACTCGTAGAGGCCTGTAAGGATATTTCCGATAAAAAACAACCTTTGGGTGGAACCGTCCTCCTGCTCCTCCTTATAAATGAATTGGGTAATTTGATTATAAATCAGAATAGCACTGAGGACACTCAGTAAAAACAGTAAAACATAGCCACCGATAACTTTCCAGGGAGTGAATCTTGAAACCGTCTGCATGATTATATGAATCAGTCATTCAAAAATAACTCTTGTTTATTATTTTTGAATGGAAGCCGGGGAAAAAGTTTCCGGAAACGTATTAACATGCCGGTCACATTATTCCCGGCTATAATAAGCGTAACGGCGGCAATAATCATGAATATCCCGCATAGGAGCCTGAAAGTCAGTGATTCTCCGAAAATCGTCACTCCGAAAAATACGGCTGTTAAAGGTTCCAGGGCACCGAGGATGGCTGTCGGGGTGGAACCGATATATTGGATGGCCTGGGTCGTACAAAGAAAAGAAATAGCCGTCGGAAAAATAGCTAAGGCAATCAGATTCCCCCAATGATACCACGTTCCGGCAACGTGCAGGCCGCGCCCGAAATCCACTCGGGCGAAAAATAGAAACAGACCGAAAAGCAAAACATAAAAAGTAAGTTTAAGCGTAGCGATATCTTTCAGTCGGGGGCGGTTTACACTGACGATATAAATAGCATACGAGAGCGAAGAAAGCATCACCAGACCGATACCTGTCAAACTGAGTGTCGTACCGTTTTCCCCTTTATAGAGCAGACCGATACCCGCTAAAGCCAGTAAAATACACAATATCGTTAGAAAAGATAATTTTTCCCGGAAGAAAAGAGTCATAATCATTGCGACCAGGATAGGATAGACAAATAACAACGTGGAAGCTATCCCGGCTTCCATATAATTATAGCTTTGAAACAGGGCCAATGATGATAGGGAAACCAATAGCCCCATAATGATTAATGGCAGAATTTCCTTTTTCTTTAACCGGAAACTTCTCCCTCTGCTTTTGAGCATGATACCCAACACGGGGATTGCAAACAGATATCTGAAAAACAGTACCGAATCCGGATCCATGCCGGCCTCATACAGCGGAAGGGCAAAAAGGGGATTCATCCCGTAAGTAGCGGCTGCAATAGCCCCCAAAATATACCCTTTGGTCTTTACATTCATACCATTACTTTGTGAAAAACAAACCCCAAAACACTAATCTTTAGTATTTTGGGGTAGTCTTGTGATCCCGTGGGGACTCGAACCCCAATCAAAGGAACCGGAATCCTTCATTCTATCCATTGAACTACGGAACCAAATGCGGTTACAAAAGTAATAAATAAAATAAAAAAAAGGGGACTTTCGTCCCCCTTTTTATTGAATAGTAGGTCAATTTTGAACTTTTTGTCTTGAACCGTAATTGATTCTTAAGGAATTAGCCTTACGCAACTCCTGTTTAATATCCGTAACAATACCCATTGTGGTCTGTGACTGTATTTTCAGGTTATTGGTAATGCTGTTTCTATCCTCTTCTTTACGTGCTTCTCGCTCTGCAGCGACGAATGCACTTAATTCCTGAAGAGTGGCAAAACGGTCGTTCAATTGGATACGGGGTTCCGTTCCATAAGCCTTTTGGTATTGACTCGTCGGTTTTCCTACATAAATATTACTTACCAACGATTTTTTCTCCAGCTTTGCTATCTGAGTCGCCTGAGGCATATTGTTCTGAACCATGAGGGTCACTTCACGCATGGTAGTACTTACCATGAAGAAGAACAGCAACATGAACACAATATCAGGTAGTGACGCGGTAGAAATAGCCGGTGTTTCCTTTTTACTGTCTTTTTTAAACTTTGCCATTACTTTTTCTTTCCTCCTATGTTTTTAGGTTCTGCTTCAGATATCGACATGGGAACCCATTTCTTAATCGCTTCCTGTTGGTCGCTGTTTAAGTCATTGTATTTTTTGCCCCATTTTGCTTTTGCTTTGCGATCTCTTGCTTCGCTGAATGCTGCAGCCAACTGATCCTGTACGGCAATATACATTTCATAAGAAGTACCCTTGTCGCTTTGAAGCGAAATCACTCCTTTGGAAACGTCAACATTGCCTAAACCTTCAATCTCTTTCGGTGAAGTTTCCGGAAGATTCGGGTCATTCATCGGATTCAGAATAAACTCGAGGGCTTTTTCCTTTAAACGGTTTACGTCCAGAGGTTCCCCCCCGACCTGAAGCATATTGTCTTTGTTTACCAAAATCTGCAAAATATTTCTTTGTGCGATTTTGGGTGCTTCAGTATTATCCGGCTGATAGGGCGGTAATCTTCGGAACATACCAGAATCGACATTCATTGTCGTTGTAGCCAGGAAGAATACAAGCAGCAAGAATGCAATGTCTGCAGTCGAAGTCGCGTTGATTTCCGGTGTTTTTTTTGCCATATCGTTATTTTTTATCTAATCCCCCGAAGGGGAATGATTATCTTATTTTTCTCAACAGTTCAGTTGCAAAAATTGCAATGATTGCACCACCGAAGAGAATATACATTGTATAGATGATCGTATCGGAGAATATTAATCGGGAAGGAACATTGTCCGTACCGGTATATCCTATGATATTCATCGGTGTGCCGTCTGCCATTGCATAAGCAATCAGAACTACGACAACTAAAACTGCCAGCCCGATAAAGCTTTTCATGGCTTGTTTAGGACGGGTAAACAGGCGAGTAATCGGGAATATCACAGCGGCAGCAACAGCTATGATAAACAATATATATGCCCAATTCAATAATGATGCCGCATATACCGGGGTGGTGTAAACTTGGTCGGGCACCTCTCCTCCGAAGATAAAGAAGCCCAGAATAACCACCGTAATGGCAAACATTACGATTGTGACGATTTTTAATATTTTCTCAGTCATGGTTATTATTTATTTTTTTGATTGTATTTTACTAAGATATCCAACAAGCTAACTGAAGCATCTTCCATATTGTTCACGATGCCTTCAATTTTTGAGTTACAGTAGTTGAAGAATACCTGAAGAATCATAGCTACGATCAAACCACCTACGGTCGTAATCAAAGCAACCTTGATACCTCCTGCAACCAATGCCGGACTCATATCACCTGCTGCCTGGATGTTATCGAAAGCCTCGATCATACCGATTACAGTTCCCAAGAATCCCATCATCGGAGCGATAGCGATGAACAAGGAAATCCAGGTCAGACCTTTTTCCAAAAGACCCATCTGTACGGAACCGTAAGATACAACTGATTTCTCAACCATATCTACACCTTGGTCATAACGCATCAGACCCTGATAGAAAATGCTGGCAACAGGTCCTCTTGCATTGCGGCAATATTCTTTTGCTGCTTCAATGCCGCCATTGTTCAGGGCATCTTCCACACCGGCAACCAATTTCTTCGTGTTGGTGTCGGACAAGTTCAGATAAATAACCCTTTCGATAGCGATAGCCAAACCGAAAATCAAACAGAGGATAACGGCAGCCATAAATCCGGCACCACCCTCGATGAATTTCTGTTTGATAGCTGCATGCAATGATGTGCTTTCAACAACATCTTCGTCACTGGAACCGATGGACGTAGCCTGAACTTGTTCGGTCTCCGTTGCTTCTGTTGCTTCCTGTGCTTTTAGCATAGTTGATGCTCCAATCGTAAGCATTCCTAAAACTGCTATGAGTGCGAATAATTTTCTCATGATCAATTTAACTGATTTTTAGTTTATAAATAATTAAAATTTAACTCTGTATGTTTTTTCTCTTTTATGCAAACCTTTGTGCTCAACTCCTACAGCCCTTCGAAATGCGGGAGCAAGGTACAAAAAAAATGTTAAAACCCAACACGATTTGGCGTTATTTCTCCTTTTAGAGCCGAATTTAATCTTTTTTTAATTTCATTAGCGTCTTTTCCTTGGCCTAACAAATACATCATTTTACAGACGGCGGCTTCCGTTGTGATGTCGTATCCACTTGTAACACCGATATTTAATAGTTCGCAGCTGGTCTCGTAACGACCCATTTCAACCGCTCCCCCCTGGCATTGGGTGACATTATAAATAATAATCCCCTTCTCGATGGCCTCTCTGATTAAACACAGGAACTGGTCATTCGACGGGGCATTCCCGGCTCCGTAAGTTTCCAATATCAATCCTTTCAATCCCGGAATATTGATGACTGCCTTCATCACTTCCGGCCGGATACCGGGAAATACCTTCAATATGGCAATGTGGGTATCCATCTGGGTAAAAGCGGATATAGGCGCGATGCGGGGGGAATAGTCGATAGCCTCGTAATTATAATGGATATGGATGCCTATCTCCGCCAAAGGGGGATAATTCGTCGATTGAAAAGCGTCGAAACGCTCCGCATTGATTTTCGTCGTACGATTCCCCCGGAATAATTTATCCCCGAAAAGGATACACACTTCCGGCACAATCGCCTTATCTTCGATATAAGCGGCGGCGATCTCCAGTGCGGCAATCAGATTTTCCTTCCCGTCCGTTCGAATCGTCCCGATAGGTAGCTGGGAACCCGTAAAAACGATAGGCTTGGTCAGGTTCGACAGCATGAAACTTAAAGCCGAAGCCGAATAAGCCATCGTATCCGTGCCGTGTAAGACGACGAAGCCGCAATAATCGTCATAATGTTTCAGGATGATATGACAAAGTTCCTCCCACAGACACGGTTTGACATCCGACGAATCGATGATTTTAGGTAAAGTATAACTGTCTATGGTAAAACCGAACTCTTTAATTTCCGGAACCTCCTGCGCTATCTGCTCGAAATTGAACGGACACAGGGCGCCGGTTTCCGGGTCATTGATCATTCCGATAGTACCTCCTGTGTATATGATAAGAACCGATTTTTTCATATGGAATGGCTTTGTAGAACTTTTCGTATTACAAAGTAAATAAATTCATTGCATTCCGGGTCGTGATATCCTCAATTTTTTTTATCTCCGTTCCTGTCAGTTCGGCTATCTTTTGAGCGATAATCGGAATATAGCTGCTTTCATTTCTTTTTCCCCGGTGCGGAACCGGCGTCAGATAGGGAGAATCCGTTTCCAGGATAAGGGCGTCGCACCCTACCTCCCGTACTACCTCAGCCATCAGGCTCTTTTTGAAAGTCACCACTCCCCCGATGCCGAGCAGAAAACCGGAACCGATAGTCCGTCGGGCTTCTTCCGCGTTGCCGGGGAAACAATGCAGCACGCCTTTTATATAAGGATACGGTTTCAAAGCCTTGAAAATCTCCTCCAACGAATCCCGCGAATGGATGATGACAGGCAGACCGGCTTCCCGTGCTAACCCCAACTGATAGGAAAACACATACAATTGCTCCTTATAATAAGTCTTGTCCCAATACAAGTCAATACCACACTCTCCTATACCGTAATACCTGTCTTCCTCCAACGCTTTCTCCACCTTCTTCAGTTCGGTTTTATAGTCGTCATTTACCGATGTAGGATGCAATCCGATGGTCGGAAACAGCATCTCCGGATACTTTGCCCGTAAATCCAGCATTGCGGGACGGCTCTCTGCGTCAATATCGGGAAGGATAATCCGTTCCACACCCGCTTGCCGCGCCCTTTCGATAACTTCCTCCCGGTCCTCGTTAAATTCTTCCCCGTAAATATGTGAATGCGTATCGATAAACATAGTTCTTACTCTGCTCTTTAAACACCACGAAAATAAAGAAAAAAATCATCCTTTCAACTTTTCCCGTCTTTCTTGAAAAAAGAAAACCCGTCCCGCCTTTCGGCCGGACAGGTCTTCCCTCTTGTTATGAAAAAGAACGTGGTTTATACGTGTCCCTGAGCGCACATGGCCTCAGCAACTTTGATGAAACCACCAATGTTCGCACCTTTAACGTAGTCGATACGACCGTCCGGTTGTTTACCGAATTCTACGCAAGTGTCGTGGATATCCTTCATGATCTGACCCAATTTCTGGTCAACTTCTTCTGCCGTCCAGCTGTAACGTTCTGAGTTCTGGCTCATTTCCAAACCTGATACGGATACACCGCCGGCGTTCACAGCCTTACCCGGGGCAAACAGGATGCCTGCTGCTTGGAAGGTGTGGATTGCTTCTGCCGTACATCCCATGTTGGAAACCTCGCAGCAGCACCATGTGCCGTTAGCCAACAATTCTTTTGCATCGTTCTCATTCAGCTCGTTCTGGAATGCGCAAGGCAATGCGATATCGCACTTGATAGACCATGCTTTCTTGCCCGGAGTGAAAGTAACGCCGGAGAACTTGTCGGCCATCGGAGCAACAATGTTCTTGTTGGATGCACGCAGTTCCAGCATATATTCGATCATCTCTGCATTCATACCGGCAGGAATGTGGCAAACGCCGTCCGGACCGGATACTGCGATAACCTTTGCTCCCAGTTCGGTTGCCTTCTTGGCAGCACCCCAAGCCACGTTACCGAAACCGGAGATGGCAACAGTCTTACCCTTGATGTCCTTACCTGCGTGGTGTAATACATGCTGTACGAAATACAATGCACCGTAACCTGTAGCTTCCGGACGGATACGGGAACCGCCGAACTCTCTGTTCTTACCGGTCAATACACCTACGAATTCGTTGCGGATTCTCTTATATTGTCCGAACAGATAACCGATTTCACGGCCGCCTACACCCACGTCACCTGCGGGAACGTCGGTATCCGCACCGATATGCTTGCACAGCTCGGTCATGAAACTTTGGCAGAAACGCATAACTTCGTTGTCGGACTTGCCAGTCGGGTCGAAGTCGGCACCACCTTTACCACCACCCATCGGGAGAGTAGTCAGGGAGTTTTTGAAAGTTTGCTCGAAACCCAAGAATTTCAACTGGCCTTCCGTTACAGACGGGTGGAAACGCAAACCACCTTTGTACGGTCCGATAGCGCTGTTGAATTGTACGCGATAACCAACGTTGATTTGAACTTCACCTTTGTCATCAACCCAAGGCACACGGAACTTGATTACTCTTTCCGGCACAACCATCTTCTCCAGAATCTTGTTGGCTTTGTACTTCGGGTTTGCCTGATAGGTATCCCAAACTGTTTCAATAACTTCCTCTACAGCCTGATGGAACTCCGGTTCACCCACTGTTTTTGCCTTCAAGGCATCCATGAATTCTTTAATTTCTGCTCTCATGTCGTATAATTTTAGTCTTTCTATGATTTGTTTAAAACAATTCAAACGTTTTCAACGAGTCAAAATTACCCATTTATTTAATATTCCAAAATTTTTTATACTTGTTTTTTTTAGGCGAATTTGTGTTTTTCGCTTATAATTTGAAATCAGATAGCCTCGTATCTTGATAAACTATTATAATACTGTAAAGAAACGGGACTGTTGCGTCATTCTCCGCGATGTTTCTGCAACACTTCCAAAATAGCCTTACGATAAGCCGAGTGATTGGGCATACCGCCGAAAAGACCGGTCAGCGGAGGAAGGAGAACTTGCATCTTATCTGCATTCTTGAATTCCATTTTGCATACATATGCTCCTATCCAATTCTTTTTTATCTCACACTTGTCAATATCCGAAATATGATAGACCGGAAGAATATCGGAAATATGGATTGCTGAGTTAATACCGGTCGCCACCCACCCGAATTCAGCAACGTGTTTCGGATCGGTAATTTCTTCATACTTATAATACCACTTCTCTTTTTCGCATGGAACAATTACAAGATAATCCTTTGAAAAGCCTATATAGACATCGAAAGTACAGTGTTTCTCTTTCATAAGTAGGAGTAGCGGGACTTCTGGATTGGATTTTATCATGGTGCCGGTTGAATCAAGAGAGGCATTGGCATACACTCTGGTGAGTTCCGCTTTCTTGACTATGGCGTGAATCCCTGCCTTGAAGGTTTGGTCTTGCGGAAGCTGCTTTGAAATGGCAGCAATCATATTTTTTTCGTTGAAAATAGATGACATGTTGAAGTTTGACAGATTAAAACGTTTTTATGATATACTTCTCTCCGCCGGGCAAAATAATGAAAAATAACAGAGGTCTCCAAATCATCCGGTCATAAGAGCGTATAGCTGTTACCGGGCAGTGAAAGGACTTTTCCTTGGAGTTCCAGGGTTGTCAGCAAAGCGGAAAGTTGGGGCAGGGGAATCTGTGTTGCCCTGTTTAGGTCGTCGATATTCATGCTGCCTTGTTCCGCTAAGATTTTGAGTATTATAGACTCTTCGGAAATATCGCTGAAAAGCGTGGGCTGTTCCTCCTCGGCCGGACGAAGGGGGATGCCTAAAACCCGGGCGATATCTTCGCCATTCTCGACTAACGCGGCGATATTTTGCTTGATGAGCAGATTGCACCCCGAGGACATTTTATCTTCCGGGCGACCGGGAAGAGCTACGACATCCCGGGAATAAGATTGTGCCATCCGGGCAGTTGCCATTGCTCCTCCTTTTATGGCCGACTCGGCGATAAAAGTGGCTTGACAAAGACCGGCAATGATGCGGTTGCGTTGCAGAAAATTGACCGGGAAAATCCGGGATTGACAAGGAAACTCCGAAATCAGGGCTCCGCCGTGTGCAAGCACCTTCTCTGCGGTATTTTTGTGGGAAGCCGGATAAAGCGTGTGCAGGCCGTGGCCTAAAACGGCATAAGTGGGAATGTCATATTTCAGGCTTGCCTGGTGGGCTGTGATGTCAATACCGAAAGCCAGACCGCTCACGGTAACCAAAGAAGGGCATAAACGCTGCAACTCCCCGATAATGTTCTCCACCCGCAGGCGGTAAGGAGCAGAAGCTTTGCGGGTTCCGACGATGGCAAGGAAAGTCCGTTCGTTGGAGTACAATTGTCCCTTATAATAAAAGACCAGCGGGGCGTCTTCGCATTGCTGCAACAGGAAAGGGTATCGATGGTCTTCCACGCTGCACACTTGGATATTCATCCGGTCGATATATTCCAGCTCTTTCTCCGCCATCGCCAACGCCTGTTTCCGGTCGAACAGGTCTTTTTTCAGATAGAAAGTGGGGTAAAGGGCATTCAGGGCCGCCTCGCTTTCCAGGAAGAAACCTTCCACTCCTCCGCAGGCTTCTATCAACGGAAGATAAAGACGGGAATTTAATTTGGGCAGGAACGTAATGCCCGCTTGCATTTTTAGGGTATTGTCGCTGTTCATCGCTTGGATTTGTTAAAGGCTGTATAACAAATTTATGAAAAATTACCGGAAAACCGATGGGAATTTACCCATTGGCGGACAACTTGCACTATCTTTGTCAAAAATTCAAGCCATGAATCCTGTTGTATTTACTTCGGATATTGTCGGCGATTTGTCGCGGGAACTCGAATCTTATGCCCCGGAGCGGATTTTTGTCCTGACGGACGAAAACACCCGGAAATATTGCTTGCCTGTGGTTAGGAATGACAAAATCGGAGAGGAACGCATCATGACGATACCTGCCGGAGAAACTCATAAATCCCTGCGGAGTGTCGAAATGATTTGGGAAATATTGTCCGCCCGGCAGGCACGGAGAAACTCGCTTCTGATCAATATCGGCGGGGGACTGGTGACGGATGTCGGTGGATTTGCCGCCTCCTGCTTCAAACGGGGAATAAAATGTATCAATATCCCCACCACCTTGCTCGCACAGGTGGACGCTTCCGTGGGAGGAAAAACGGGCATTAATTTCAACGGATTCAAAAATGAAATAGGCATTTTTTCCGCCCCCGAAAAAGTTATGATTGACGTCACTTTCCTCAAAACCTTGCCTCCTCGTCAGATACTTTCCGGTTTTGCGGAAATGTTAAAGCACGGTTTGTTGTGCGGTGGCGAACATTTGAAAAAACTACTGGGCGTAGACAGGGACGTTATTTCCACTGCCGGTTTCTCCGCATTGTTGAAAGAATCCGTAGAGGTGAAAGAAAGAGTGGTTACCGAAGACCCTAAAGAAAAAGGAATGCGTAAATCCTTGAACTTCGGGCATACCGTGGGGCATGCCCTTGAAAGTGCCGCCATTGAAGAAGGAACGGAATTTTATCATGGCGATGCGGTGGCTCACGGCATGATAGCGGAATTATACCTCTCCGTGTTGAAAAAAGGTTTTGACCGCTGCCTGTATCATGAAATCCGAACATTTATACAGGCATTGTATCCGGTCTACACCCCTTCGGCCTCCCCGGAAAAACTATACGGATGGATGTTGCACGATAAGAAAAATGAAAAAGAAGGGGTTAATTTCACCTTGCTGGAAGCTCCCGGAAAAGTCAGCATAGACAACTATTGCAGCCGCCGGGAAGTGACGGAAGCATTGGAAATATTGTCGAAAAGGGATTGAGCGTATGGATATAGCCATTCATTTTGAACCAACCGGAACCGGCGGGGACATTCAGCTTCCCGCTTCCAAAAGCATATCTAACAGGGTGCTGATTATCAGTGCTTTGTCCGACAGTCTGATGCCCATTTATAATCTGTCCGATTGTGATGATACGGCAGTGATGCTGAACGTATTGAATTCGAATGACTCCTCTTTCGACATTGGCCACGCCGGTACGGCTATGCGCTTCCTAACTGCCTATTTATCGCGCATTGCCGGGAAATGGGAAATAACCGGTTCCGCAAGAATGAAAGGACGGCCGGTGGCGGTATTGGTGGATGCCTTGAATCGCTTGGGTGCCCAGATAGAATACAAGGAAAAAGAAGGCTTCCCGCCTTTGATAATCCGGGGCTCTTATCTGGAAGGGGGAGAACTCGAAATCCCGGCATCGGTGAGCAGCCAGTACATATCGGCACTGATGATGATAGCTCCTTACATGGCCAAAGGACTGAAACTGATATTAAAAGGACAGGTGGTGTCCCGCACCTATATTCACATGACGGCCGCCCTCATGCGCGAATTTGGAGCGGAAGTACAGGTCGGGGAAAACATGGTGGAGGTTTGCCCCCGTCCCTATACGCCGGTACCGTTTTCTGTAGAAGCGGATTGGAGTGCCGCTTCTTATTTCTATGAATGGCTTGCTGTCAAGGGAGAAGGAGAACTGCGTTTGCCCGGTTTGTTGCCCAATAGCTTGCAGGGAGACGCCCGGCAGGTGGAAGTGTGGAAAAAATGGGGCGTGGAGACCTTTTTTGAAGCGGGTGCGGTACGACTGAAAGCTTGCCGCCCGATGGCGTCGGCAGTGGAATTTGATTTTACCGGAATGCCCGATTTGGTCCAATCGTTTGTCGTTGCCTCTTGTTTGAAAGAAATCCCTTTTGTCTTTTCCGGTGTCCAAACATTGAGAATCAAGGAAACTGACCGTATCGCCGCCTTAATTGAGGAAATGGCACGGCTCGGTTATAGTCTGAGGGCGGAAGGAGACAGTAGGCTAATCTGGGACGGAAAACGTTGTGCCACAAGGAATCCGGAAATAGCCACCTATCACGACCACCGGATGGCCATGGCATTTGCTCCGGCAGCCTGGAAATTTCCTGGTTTGGTTATCCGGGACAGGGACGTGGTGACCAAATCCTTTCCGGGGTATTGGGAACAATTTGGGAAATTAGGTCTAGTTTCTCAGACACAATGACTCATTATCATTAACGTTTTTCCTTGAAAAATTTCAAAAGAGGTTCGCTGCATTCTTCCTCCAGAATTCCTGTCGTTACCTTCGTCTTCGGGTGGAGCACGGAAGGCGTGATTCTACTGAAACCGCGTTTTGGGTCAGCTGCCCCGTAAACAAGTTCTCCTAACTGCGCCCATGCTATCGCGCCCCCACACATCACGCAGGGTTCCAGTGTCACATACAGCGTACATTCATTCAAATATTTCCCTCCCAAGGTCGCCGCCGCCATCGTGATGGCAAGCATTTCCGCATGGGCGGTCACATCATTCAGTTTCTCCGTCTCATTGTGAGCGCGGGCGATGATTTTTCCTTTGCATACCATGACTGCCCCCACCGGTATTTCTCCCTCTTCTGCCGCCGTCCGGGCTTCTTCCAAAGCCTTGCGCATATATAATTGATGTATATTCATTTGTTCAAACAGCTAATCAGTCAAACTTAAACGTGGTTATTATTGGGCTTTCCTATCGTAGACAAATCTAATTATAAACTTGAGGTAATCCTAATATTTCCCCATATTTTGGTATGCTTTCCGATGAGATTCACAATTTTTAGGTATTGTTAGCGGTTGGGTGGTGATATATTTTTGACCCGTTCTAAATAGATAGAGCGAGAATAGGATATTAGTAATTTAAAAATAAATAGTAAGATGAAAAAATTGGGTGTATTAATGTGTGGACTGCTTTTGAGTGGTCTGGTGTTTACAGGGTGTAGCGATGATGATGACAATAACAAGAATGATGAGGGGACGGAGGCTGCTGTGGTGGCGCATGAGTACGGGGAATGGACTTACTTCAGTTTCGCTGACGAGAAGACGGCGACGTTGGAGATAAAGAAGCAGGAAGGGGCGGTGACCGGTTTGTATACGGGGGATTTGAAAGGAACGGGAATGTTTGCGGATATGTCGTGGGAGGATGTGAAAGTGAGCGTTAGCCGGGTGTCTGCGGACAGTGTGGATGTAGAGTTCATGGATTTGACGATGGCAATGGGGAATACACCGGCTAAACCGTTTACGCTGACAACCCGTGCAGAAGCAAAGAAAGTGGGTGACAAATGGGAATTGACGAGTGTGGAGTCGGAAACGCTTGTCGGAGAAACGCTTTATAAGTTTTCATTTACCGGTACTATCGGTACAACCAAAGGTGCGGAGGTACAGTTGGCTTGTAAATTGAAGCCGGGAGCCATGCCGATGGATATTACGATGAATTATACAGCGGAAGTTGCAGATAGTTACACTTACGAAGTGGATGCTGCGGAAGAGAGTGCGTTGGATTGGGATATTGCCGTACATAAATACGATATACGTACAAACAACGGTTTGGCGAAAAAACTGGACATTCGGAATTTCGAGGCTGTTAAGGCTGCCCATGTTCCGGCAGACGAGGATATGGTGGCGGATACGGAGGGCTCTGTAATGGCGGATATGAGTCGGATGCAAAGCGGCTTTGTGGGGTATCAGGATGTGAAGTTGAACAAGGAACTGGGCGGTTGGGTGACTGCAAAGCCGACAGGAACGATGCCTCCTTATACGTATGAATTGAATGACAATGTATTTATTGTCAAAGTAAATGGGAAGGTATGGAAAATGCAGTTCACTGCTTATACATTTGGAGGTAAGACGACTGCGAAGTTTGTTTACAGCGAAGTGAAATAACGATGCGTCGGATACTATTATTCGTACTCTCATTGGTGGTATTGTCCGTGCGGGCGGAAGTGGAAATTGCCCCGACAATGGTCGCCACCATTAAGGGAGTTGTATTAGACGAAACAGGAGCACCTTTACCGGGTGCTTCTGTTTGGGTGAAAGGAACTACCATCGGAGCGGGGACGAATACGAAAGGGGAGTTTGTGTTGTCGTTGCGTAAGAGCGGACAGCAGGTGGTATGTTTTAGTTTTACGGGATATAAACCGCAGGAGCGTGCGTGGAATGGTCAGGAGGATTTGGATCTGACCATTCGGTTGGAGCCTTCTCCAAATTCTTTGGAAGAGGTGGTTGTTACCGGTACGCGTACGCCGAAGCCGTTGAAGGAAGCACCTGTTTTGACGCGGGTGGTTTCGGAACGGGAGATTAAGCAGATTAATCCATTGGATTTTCGGAATTTGTTGGAGTTTGCATTGCCGGGGTTGCAATTCGGGACAGCGCACGGTTCGAATCTGCCGACTTTGAAGTTTCAAGGAGCAGAAGGGGGGTATGTGTTGTTTTTGGTAGATGGTGAGCGTATCGGTGGGGAAGGTTCCAACGGGAATATCGATTTCGAGCGTATTGATGTGGACAACATTGCCCGCATCGAGGTGGTCAAGGGTGCGATGTCCGCGCTCTACGGGGCGCAGGCGATGGGCGGCGTGGTGAATATCATCACGAAAAATGCCGACCGACCTTTTACCGCGGATGTGAATGCCCGTATCGGGAGCAAGGATGAGATGAAATATTCCGCTTCAGTGGGTACGAAATTGAATCGTTTTTCTTCTTATACGACTTTTTCCTACCGCAAGAGCGACCCCTACGAGGTGAAAGACCGGAAGGCTCAAGTGCAGGAAGTGCACGGGAAAGATACCGTGTGGCGCGATACAGCCTCAAAGGGTTCTTCCGTAGTTTTGGGTTATGATGTATGGTCAGTGAACGAGCGGCTCGGCTATTCGTTTACGGATGCGTTAAAGGCGGAAATGTCCGTGGGGTATTACCGTAACAATTTGCAGAATCCGTATGAGTTAGACGGGATACAAGACCGCTTTTCCACGCTGACCGTCAACCCGAAAGTGCATTACATGATGGGGGAAGACCATCTGCTGACGCTTTCCTACATGATGGATGACTACCTGAAGAAGGAGGTCTATTCGGACGGCTACCCCTCCCGCACGACGATGGAGGATTTCACGAATACGGTGCGCCTGAACTATTCCGGGAAGCTGGCGGAGCGGCATCTGCTGACGGCCGGGGCGGAAGTGAATACGCAGAAGATGCACCACTACTGGTTTGACCTGGAGGCGCAACTGGACTACAAGCAGCAGAATTACGTGGTGTATGTCCAGGAGGAGTGGAAGGCTTCCGAGGCGTTCAGCCTCGTGGCGGGCGTGCGTTCCGACTGCCACTCCAACTACGGCTTCCACCCGAGCCCCAACATCTCGTTGATGTACCGCTGGGCGGGGCTGTCGCTGCGTGGCGGGTACGGCATGGGATTCCGCCTGCCGACGTTGAAGGAGTTGTATTCTTCTTATCCGATGGGCGGTTTCGGTTTCATGATTTATGGCAATGAGGATTTGAAGCCCGAAGAGAGTCACCAGGGGACGCTTTCCGCGGAGTACACGAAAGGGGTGTTCAACGGCTCGGTGTCGGGCTATTACACGAAATACCGGAACGAGATTTACCTCGGGACGTACGAAGAGGAGGACGGTACGCTGGCGCAGAAGTATTACAACCACGCGAGCAGCCGGAAGACGGGAGTGGACGTTATGGGACAGGTGCGGCTGGATTGCGGTTTCACGTTCAACGGCTCCTACTCGTACGTGAACACGCACGCCGACGTGGACGGCTACAACACATCGGTGTTCCGCCCGCACAGCCTGACCTTCACGGCGAACTACGCGCGGCAGGTGGGCAAGGTGAGGACGTCGGCGGCGCTGAACGGCCGTTGGCTGTCGAAAGTGGACGTGTGGAACAAGAACGATGACGGGAATTATGTGCTGACCCCTTATTATGCCTACACCTCCGTCGACCTCAACCTGGGGGCGCGTTTCCCGCGCGGCTTCCGCTTGGGACTGGGATTGAACAATTTACTGAATTTCAAGGCGAAGAACGCCGCCGCCGACTCTTCGGTTATCCCGCAGAGGGGAATCGAGGTGGTGGGAACGTTGGGAATCAACGTGGCGGATTTGTTGAAACTTTAAACAAATGAAGATGAAAAAGAAAATCATATTGACTATTGCCGTGCTCGCGGTCGTATTGGCAGGGGTGTGGATATACCGCACCTGGTTCGGGGTGACGCGGGTGGCTTTCGTGAATTTCCAGACGATTTCGATGGGGAGCATCGCCAAGGCGAACGACAACCCGATGGTGAAGGTGTACGAGGTGGGGACGGATGAACTGGACGGACTGACGGGGTATGACATGGTGTTCGTGAACGGCATGGGGCTGAGCATCGTCGCCGAACAGCGCGAGCAGATACAGCGTGCCGCCGAACGTGGCGTGCCGGTCTATACGACGATGGCGACGAATCCTGCCAATAACATTTGCAGCACGGATTCCGTGCACATCGCCAAACTGGCGGCTTACCTCGGCGGCGGGGGACGGAAGAATTACCGGAATCTGTTGAACTACATCCGCAAGGAAATCGACCGGAAGATTGGCAGTACTCCCGACGTGGAGGAGCCGGTGGAACGGGCTTCCGATATCCTGTACCACGCCGGGGTGAAGGACGCGGACGATGAGATGGAGTTCACGACGGTGGCGGACTACGAGCGTTTCCTGCGGGAGAACGGTTTGTATAAGGAGGGGGCGCGCCGCATTGTGGTGACCGGACAGATGGCTGACCCGACGGGGTTGGTGGCGGCGTTGGAGCAGGCAGGGTATAATGTGTATCCGGTCTCTTCGATGCGGAAAATCATGACCTTCCTGGACGAGATTGACCCCGATGCGGTCATCAACATGGCGCACGGGCGCATGGGCGACAAGATGGTGGAGTTCCTGAAAGAGAAGAACATCCTGCTGTTCGCGCCGCTGACGGTGAACAGCCTCGTCGAGGAGTGGGAGGACGACCCGATGGGCATGTCGGGCGGTTTCCTGTCGCAGAGCGTGGTGACGCCGGAAATCGACGGTGCCATCCGCACGTATGCCCTGTTCGCGCAATACAAGGACAAGGAGGGGCTACGGCATTCCTTCGCCGTGCCGGAACGCTTGGAGACGTTCGTCCGGAACGTGGACAATTACCTGAACCTGAAAAAGAAACCCAACAGCGAGAAGCGGGTGGCCATCTATTACTATAAGGGACCCGGGCAGAACGCCATGAGTGCCGGCGGCATGGAGGTGGCGCCTTCGCTCTACAACCTGTTGAAGCGCTTGAAGGCGGAGGGATACAAGGTGGAGGGTCTGCCTGCCAACCACAAGGAGCTGGAGAAGATGATTATGGCACAGGGCGCGGTCTTCGGCACGTATGCCGAGGGGGCGTTCGACGAGTTTATGAAGAGCGGCCATCCGGAATTGATTACGAAGGAGCAGTATGAAAGTTGGGTAAAGGCTTCGTTGCGCCCGGAGAAGTACGCGGAGGTGGTGGCTGCCAACGGGGAGTTCCCCGGCAGCTACATGACGACGCCCGACGGTCGGTTGGGCGTGGCGCGTCTGCAATTCGGGAACGTGGTGCTGATGCCGCAGAACGCTGCCGGGGCGGGGGACAACTCGTTCCAGGTGGTACACGGCACGAACATGGCGCCGCCGCATACCTACATCGCCTCCTACCTGTGGATGCAGCACGGTTTCAAGGCGGACGCCCTGATCCATTTCGGTACGCACGGCAGCTTGGAGTTCACGCCCAAAAAGCAAGTGGCGTTGTGCAGCAACGACTGGCCGGATCGCCTGGTGGGGGCGGTGCCTCATTTCTATATCTACTCCATCGGCAACGTGGGCGAGGGCATGATTGCCAAACGCCGTTCGTATGCCGGCTTGCAGTCCTACCTGACGCCTCCTTTCCTGGAGAGCAGCGTGCGGGGCGTCTACCGCGACCTGATGGAGAAAGTGAAGGTCTATAACACCCGCCTGGGAGCAGAAGATGGCGTGGATGCCGCCGCGTTGAAGAAAGCGTCGTTGGCAGTGAAGGCGGCGACGGTGAAGCTGGGCATCCACCGCGAACTGGGATTGGACAGCGTGCTGACGGTGCCCTATACGGAAGACGATATCCTGCGCATTGAGAACTTCGCGGAGGAGCTGGCGGCGGAGAAGATTACCGGACAGCTTTATACGATGGGCGTGCCGTATGAACCGGCGCGGATTGTTTCGTCCGTCTATTCGATGTCCACGGAACCAATCGCTTACAGCCTGCTGGCGTTGGACAAGCAGCGCGGCAAGGCGGATGAGCGGGTGCTGAAGCACAAGTCGATATTCACGCAGCGTTACCTGAACCCCGCCCGCGAGTTGGTGGGGCAGCAGTTGAAGCAGACCGCGCCCGTGACGGACGAGCAGATTTGCCGGATTGCCGGGATTACCAAGGCGGAACTGGCAAAGGCACGGGAAATCGTGGCAGAGCGCAATGCACCGAAAGGCATGATGGCGATGATGATGGCAATGCAGGAGGAGAGACCTGCGCGCAAGGAGCACCCCGCAGGAGAGCGGGGAGGCAAGAGACCGGAAGGAAGGAAGCAGGGGGAAAGAATGCCGGAAGGGAAGATGCCGGAGGCCATGCGTGAGAAGATGAAAGAGATGGGAGCCGGTATGGATCCGAAGAAAGCGATGGAAATGGCGAAGAAGATGGGCGCCAGTCCGGAAGCCATGAAGAAGATGGAAGCGGCGATGAAAGGCAAAAAGCCGGAGGGACAACAGCCCGCAGCGCAGCGCGGAGGCGGCATGTCTGCCATGATGGCTGCGATGGCAGGGAAGAAAAAAGAATATACGAAGGAAGAAATAGAATTCGCGCTGGCGGTTTCCGAAGTGGAAAAGACCGTCCGGAACATCCGCAACTACAAGCAGCAGTTGCTGGGCAGCCCCGAGAGCGAACTGGCATCGATGGTGAACGCCTTGAACGGTGGCTATACGGCACCATCTCCCGGCGGCGACCCGATTGTGAATCCGAACACGCTGCCCACGGGACGGAACATGTTTGCCGTCAACGCGGAGGAAACGCCGACCGAAGCGGCTTGGGAGAAGGGCATGCAGTTGGCGAAGAGCACCATCGACATGTACCGCAAGCGCCACGACGGGGAATATCCCCAGAAGGTGAGCTACACCCTTTGGTCGGGCGAGTTCATCGAGACGGGCGGCGCGACGATTGCGCAGGTGCTTTACATGCTGGGCGTGGAACCCGTGCGGGACGCTTTCGGGCGGGTGAGCGACCTGAAACTGATACCTTCTGAGGAACTGGGACGCCCGCGCATCGACGTGGTGGTGCAGACCTCCGGACAGTTGCGCGATTTGGCGGCTTCCCGCCTCTTCCTGATCAACCGGGCGGTGGAAATGGCTGCCGCAGCGGGAAATGAACGCTACGAGAACCAGGTGGCTGCCGGTGTGGTCGAAGCCGAACGGGCATTGACCGAGAAAGGCGTTTCCCCGAAAGAGGCGCGGGAGATGGCTGCGTTCCGCGTGTTTGGTGGGGCGAACGGCGGTTACGGCACCGGTATCCAAGGCATGGTGGAAGCGGGCGACCGCTGGGAGGACGAGTCGGAGATTGCCGCCACTTACCTCAATAACATGGGCGCTTATTACGGTAGCGAGAAGAACTGGGAGGCTTTCCGCAAGTATGCCTTCGAAGCGGCGCTGACCCGCACGGACGTCGTCGTGCAACCCCGGCAGAGCAACACGTGGGGTGCGCTGAGCCTCGACCACGTGTATGAGTTCATGGGGGGTATGAACCTCGCGGTGCGCAACGTGACCGGCAAAGACCCCGACGCCTACTTCAGCGACTACCGCAACCGCAACAACAACCGGATGCAGGAACTGAAGGAGTCCATCGGTGTGGAGTCGCGGACGACCATACTGAACCCTGCCTACATCCGCGAGAAGATGAAGGGAGAGGCCTCCTCTGCGGGCACGTTCGCCGAGACCATCCGCAACACCTATGGGTGGAACGTGATGAAGCCGAAGGTGGTGGACAAGGAGCTGTGGGACGATATCTTCGACGTCTATGTCAAGGACAAATTCGACCTGGGCGTCCAAAAATACTTCGAACAGCAGAACCCCGCGGCGCTGGAAGAGATGACGGCGGTCATGCTCGAAACGGTGCGCAAGGGCATGTGGAAAGCCAGCGAGGAGCAGATTGCCGAACTGGCGAAGCTGCACACCGAACTGGTGAACAAATACCGTCCCTCTTGTTCGGGATTCGTGTGCGACAACGCGAAGTTGCGCGACTTCATCGCGACGAAGACCGACCCGGCGACTGCGGCGCAATACAAGAAAAGCATTTCCGAAATCCGCGAGGCGGCCGTCCGCGACGACAAGGGCGTGGTGATGAAGAAAGAGGAGCTGAACCCGCAGACGGAGCAGCAAAAGACCAAGGTCGCAGCCCCGTGGGTTGCCGCAGCGGTCATCGTCGCCCTGGCGGGACTGGCGCTGTTGGTGCGCCGCCGTCGGAAAAACCAAGCATAAACGGAGAGGGGAATGGATACGATTATTTGGATATTGATGTTATTGACCGCCTTCAACTTCCTGTTGAAACAGACCTTCTGGCGGTTCCGGGGGACGGCGGTGGCAGCCGGGACGGCTGCGGCGTTCGTCGTAGCGATGTGGCCTTACGCCATCGAGCAATCGAAGACGCAGATCGCCGACTGGCTCTCCGACACCGCCCTGATGCTTGACACGGCAGTCGTGCTGACGGTAGAGGTGGCGCTGCAGATGGCGTTCTGCCTCCTCTCCGTCCACTTGGAGAACGTCTCGCCCGTCAAAAGGCGGATGCGCGTGGCGTGGAAAATCCTCTACTGGTTTCCCGGCGTGCTGATCCTTCCCGTCCTGTTCTTCGGGCTGACGCAACTGATATTCGCCCTCCCCGGCATCTCCTTCCGCCAAGTGGCGTGGGGATTCGGGCTGGCGGTATTGGTGCTGCTGCCCTTGGGGCGCTGGGGCGTCAAATGGCTGGTACCCGAACCGGAGCTCCGTCTGGAGCTCCTTTTCCTGACCAATGCGCTGGTTGCCGTCCTGGGCGTCATCGCCACGGTCAACGGTCGCACGGCGGTGCAGGGAACGGCGACGGTCGACTGGGCGGCGCTCGGCGGCTGCGTGGGAATCTTCGCCGCGGGAGCCTTGCTCGGGCTGCTCTGGCGGCGGTGGAGGAGCGGGAGGATATAATTCAAGTTGAATATTTTAAATAATTACACACAATGAATACGATTTCTGATATCATGTTTTGGATTTCAACGGGGCTGCTCGTTCCCGTTGTAGTATTGTTGATTGCCCTCTTCTTCCGGGCATTGCTCCTCGTGGGCAGTTTCTTCGGCCAATACGCCGCCATCCGCAAGACGGACAAGCTGATTCGCGAGCAGATGGAAGGACTCACGGCGGACAACGTGGAGCGTCTCGCGGAACAATTGCCCGCCAAGTCCAACTCCCTCGTCGTGGTCTACATGCGCCGCATCCTGGAAGCAAAGGACAGCAGCGCGCAGGTGCAGCGCCTCCTTGCTAACTTCGAGATTGCTGCCGACAAAGACCTCGCGACCTCCAAGACGCTGACCAAACTGGGTCCCATCCTCGGATTGATGGGCACGCTGATACCCATGGGACCCGCCCTCGTAGGACTCTCTACGGGCGACATCGCCTCGATGGCGTACAACATGCAGGTCGCTTTCGCCACCACCGTCATCGGCCTTTTCGCCGGCGCCATCGGCTTCCTCACCCAACAGGTGAAACAGCGCTGGTACCTGCAGGACATGACCAACCTGGATTTCCTCGCTGAATTGTTGAACGAAAAACGCAACCGCGCATGAAAAGGAATCTCTTGAAAAAGGAGGAGGACAGCGACCCCATCAGCGTCGTCTCCAACCTCTTCGACGTGGCGATGGTCTTTGCCGTCGCCCTCATGGTCGCCCTCGTGACCCGCTACAACATGACCGAAATGCTCTCCAAGGAAGACTTCACCATGGTGAAGAACCCCGGCAAGGAGAACATGGAGATCATCACCAAAGAAGGCGAGAAAATCAACCGCTACACCCCCTCCGAAGACCAGCAGACCTCCGGCAAACGGGGCAAGAAAGTTGGCATCGCCTACGAACTGGAAAACGGGGAGATCATCTACGTGCCGGAGTGACGGTTGTTTGGGATAAGTTTAGCGTGAAGTATCGGGAAGGTGTCGGCGGTTTGTGAAAAATATCCGTATCGGGATTTGTGTCTTTCGTCAGAATAGTTTATTATTGTGTAAAATTTCGCGGTAGCGGGAGTTTTTGAATGTTCATTAATATTTAATAATAATTTTATGCAGACGATTGACACTTACGATTTTAAGGGTAAAAGAGCATTGATTCGTGTAGATTTTAATGTGCCTTTGAATGATAAATTTGAGATTACGGACGATACTCGTATGCGAGCTGCCGTTCCTACTATTAAGAAAGTATTGGCCGGTGGTGGTGCTGTGATTCTGATGTCACACTTGGGACGTCCGAAAGGCGTGGATGCGAAGTATTCGTTGAAACATATTCTGAAACATTTGGAGGAATTGTTGGGATGTCCGGTGAAATTTGCCGACGACTGTGTGGGAGAAAGTGCTAAGAAACAGGCTGCCGAGTTAAAACCGGGTGAAGTGTTGTTATTGGAAAATCTTCGTTTCTATGCCGAAGAGGAGGGTAAACCCCGCGGTTTGAAGGAAGATGCTTCGGATGAGGAGAAAAAAGCGGCTAAAGCTGCTGTGAAGGAGTCCCAGAAGAAATTTGTGGAAACATTGGCTTCTTTGGGCGATTGCTGGATTAATGATGCTTTTGGTACGGCTCACCGTGCGCATGCTTCTACGGCGTTGATTGCAAAATATTTCCCGAATGACAAGATGTTCGGTTATGTAATGGAAGGTGAGTTGAAAGCTGTGGACAGCGTGATGCAGAATCCGAAACGTCCGTTTACCGCAATTATGGGAGGTTCGAAGGTTTCTTCCAAGATTGATATCATCATGAATCTGATGGGTAAGGTGGACAATCTGATTTTGGGAGGAGGAATGACCTATACTTTCAAAAGAGCGTTAGGTGGTCATGTCGGTTCTTCCATTTGTGAAGAAGACAAGTTGGATTTGGCTCGCGATATTATGCAGAAAGCGAAGGATGCCGGAGTAAATCTGGTACTTTCCGATCAGGCTGTTGTCGGCGATGCTTTCAGTAATGATGCTAATACACAGGTATGCGATCCGATGAATATTCCCGATGGATGGGAAGGTATGGATATCGGTCCGGCAACCCGTGAAAAATTTGCCAAGGTGATAGAAAGTTCCAAGACTATTTTGTGGAATGGTCCTGTGGGTGTGTTTGAAATGCCGAAGTTTGCCGAAGGTACGAAAGCGGTGGCCGATGCCATTGTAAAAGCTACGGAAAACGGAGCTTTCTCCTTAATCGGTGGAGGCGACTCGGTAGCTGCCATCAACCAGTTCCATTTGGCTGATAAGGTAAGTTACGTATCTACCGGTGGCGGTGCCTTGCTCGAATATATCGAAGGTAAGGAATTACCGGGAATCGAAGCTATCCGTGGTTAAATCGAAGAGAATTTTTTCAGATAAAGGCAACCGACTTGTTTCGGTTGCCTTTTTTGTATGACAGCTCCCCAAAGTAGACACCGATGTTTTTTCGGCTATTGCATCTTTAAAAGTTGTTGGAGATATTGTTAATAAGAGCGTTTTTATTGTTTCAGGACGCCATTATTCTGTTTCTGAACTCCTTCGGCGTGCAACCCTCCTGCCGTTTGAAGAAACGGACGAAATGCTGCGGGTGCTGGAATCCCAGCGATTCGGCAATCCGCTTGATTGTTCCCGCCGGGTCGAGCATCCGCTCTTTGGCCACGGCAATCATTTTCAGTTGGATATACTCCTGTGCGGTTTTCCCGGTTTCCGATTTGACCAAATCTCCGAAATAGTTGGGCGAAAGGCAAATTTTGTCAGCGAAATATTTCACGGTCGGGATTCCTTCTTTCGCTGCCGTATCCGAATAGAGATAATCGTCCAGCAGCCGTTCGAAACGCGCCAACGCATCGTGGTTCATATCCTCGCGCGTGATGAACTGCCGCTCGTAAAAACGCATACAGTAGTTGAGCAACACCTCAATATTGGAAACGATCAGGGACTTGGAGAACTTGTCGATGGGATGCTGTAACTCGCGGACGATCTTCTCCATGTAATCTTGCAGGATGATACGCTCTTCGGTCGAAAGGTGCAAAGCCTCGTTGGATGCGTAGGAGAAAAACGAATACTGCTTCATCTTCTGTCCCAGCGACGTGCGGTGCAAGAAGTCGGGATGGAACAGCAATCCGATGGCTTCCGGCGCAGGACCGTCTTCCAGCCGATGGATACCTACCGTCTGACCCGGAGCGAAACTCACTACGGTTTCGTCGTCGAAATCATAGGTCGTCTTTCCGTAGTTGATGATGCACCCGGTCGTCTTTTTGAGAAACAACGCATAAAATCCCAGTGTCATCCGGTGCGTCGGTTGCGGCACCGATGCGTCGAAGTGCACGATGCCCACCAGCGGGTGGCGCGTCTCGAACCCGAAAAAACGGTTATACTGCTCGATGGTGTCCGCTTTGATTATATCTTCCGTATTCATAATTCTATAAATGCTTTTCTATCATATCCTTATTTTCCCCTACAAAGGAAATACATTTTCTCCGATAATGAAAGCGCTGCATGGCAAAACACGTAATTCGGGTACTTTTACCCGTAAGCCGGGTAATTTGCTGACTATCACAACGAAACGCTTACTATAAAACCCGTAATCGGGGTACTTCTGTCCGTAAGAAAGGTACCGGGCCGCATGACTGAACGCCCTAATTTTGCATCGTACAAAATAACAGTTCAAAATCAAGCGAATATGAAACGGATAGTAATTACAACCATGACGGCGTTTGCCTTCTTCGCTTCGGCCGTCGCACAAAATCCAAACGAGCGTGTCCCCGCGAAGGGATTCGCCATGTTCTCCGCGAAGGACACCTTCCATCCTTACGAGTTTACCCGCCATGCTATCGGCGACAACGACATTCAGATTGAAATCCTGTACGCCGGTATCTGCCACAGCGACCTGCACGCCGCCTGGGACGAACAGCAGGAACAGGGATTGTATGCTTCTTATCCTATGATTCCGGGACACGAAATCGCCGGACGGGTAGCGAAAGTAGGCAAGAACGTCACGAAATTCAAAGTCGGCGACTTGGCAGGTGTCGGCTGCATGGTCAATGCCTGCGGACATTGCTCCTCCTGCGAAATGCACAAAGAGCAGTTCTGCGAAAAAGGTACGACCTTTACCTACAATTCCAAAGACATCTATCACGACGGCGAGATGGCGATGGGCGGCTACTCGGACAATATTGTGGTAAGCGAGAATTTTGCTATCAAAATACCTGCAAACGCCGACCTGAAACGGGTCGCACCGCTTCTGTGCGCAGGTGTGACGACGTGGTCGCCCATCCATTTCAGCAATGTCAAGAAAGGCGACAAGGTGGCCGTAGCCGGTTATGGCGGATTGGGACACATGGCTGTTCAGTATCTTGTGGACCTGGGTGCTGACGTCACTGTGTTCGACCGTACCGAGGAAAAACGTGCCGATGCTGCCCGGATGGGTGCAACACGCTATGTGAATGTGAACAATCCCGAAGAGATGAAAGGACTGAACAACACGTTCGATTTCATCATTAGCACCATCCCTGCCAACTACGAGCCGATACAATATGTCGCCATGCTGAAAATGGGCGGCGAGATGGCTATCGTGGGGCTTCCCGACAAATCGACACTGAATATTGCAAACATGGCTTTTCTCTCGCAGCGCAAGGTGTACGGTTCGCTTATCGGTGGCATTAAAGAAACGCAGGAGATGCTTGACTATTCGGTAGCGCACGACATCTATCCCGAAGTGGAAATCATCAAGGCGGATGCGTTCGAAATAGACAAGGCTTGGCGTAATGTAGCCGACGGGAAAGTGAAGTTCCGTTATGTAATCGACATGAGTACGATAAAATAAGGGGCGTAACGATGAACGAGATAATAGAAAGAATGCGGCGCGGCGAGCGGATTACGGAAACGGATCCCGATTTTCCCCGTTTGTGCGAGGAGGTGGAGAATACCCGACGGCTCGTCGGCGAATTGAACACGGGCTACCATTCGCCCGACGAAGTGCGGGCACTGCTCGAACGGATCTGGGGGCAGCCTCTGGATGCTTCCGTGCGCATGTTCCCGCCGTTCTACACGGCGTTCGGAAAGACGACCCGTGTAGGCAAAGAGGTGTTCATCAATTTCGGCTGTACGTTCCTCGACCAAGGCGGCATCACCATAGAAGACGGGGTCTTCATCGGGCCGGGAGCAAAGATTCTGACGGAACACCACCCCGAAGAACCGGCGTTGCGGCATCGGCTGCTGGTCAAGCCGGTAGTCGTCCGCCGCAAGGCATGGATCGGTGCGGGAGCGATGATCCTGCCGGGCATTACGGTCGGCGAGAACGCTATCGTCGCCGCCGGAGCCGTCGTGACGAAAGACGTGCCCGACAACACCATTGTCGCGGGTGTTCCTGCAAAAATATTACGGAAAATCAAACAATAAAAGATATGAAAATGCTTATATCATCACTTCTCCTTATATCGGGGTTGACTCTCACGACAGGAGCTTGCAGTCCGGCCGATGAACCAGTCGAAAGCGAAATACCAGTTCCTGACCCGGAACCGAATCCCGACCCGACACCCAATCCGCAACCTACGGATGGCCGTACCTTGGTAGTCTATTTCTCCTGTACGAACACGACCAAAGACATTGCCGACCGGATTGTCGAGACGACCGGTGCGGCAACTTGGCGCATCGAACCCGAAACGGCTTACACGTCCGAAGATTTGAACTACAACAATTCATCCTCCCGTGCCAACCGCGAGCAGAATGACCCATCGGCACGCCCTGCCATCAAGGGCAAATGCGAGAACCTCGCCGATTACGATGTAGTTTTTCTCGGTTATCCCATCTGGTGGGGCAAGGCTCCGAAAGTCATTTTCACATTCCTCGAAAGCCACGACCTCGCGGGCAAAACCATCGTTCCGTTCTGCACCTCGCACTCCAGCGGCATCGGGTCGAGTAACACCGACCTGCATCGTCTGGCAGCCGAAGCAGAATGGAAACAGGGACAGCGGTTCAGCGGAAACGAATCGAAAGAAACAATCGAAAAATGGATTGAAAGCATGGATTTGAATCTCAACGACAATACGAATACGGGCGTATTCGACCTCTCGAAAGGGACGAACGGCAACGCCCCTACGATAAAGCTAAGTAGCGGTTACGATATGCCGATTGTCGGGCTGGGAACTTACAGCTTGCATGGGGCAACCTGCATCAATTCCGTAAAAACGGCCATTGCCGCCGGTTTCCGCAAGTTCGATACGGCATCCATTTATGGCAACGAGGAGGAAGTGGGACAGGGTGTCCGCGAATCGGGTGTGCCGCGCGAGGAGATTTTCGTGGCGACCAAACTCTATCCCAATCAATATTCCAACCCTGAAGCGGCCATTGAGGAGTGCCTGCGCAAGCTCGACATCGGGTATATCGACCTCATGCTGCTGCATCATCCCGGCACGAACGACGTGAAAGCGTACAAGGCGATGGAGAAATATGTGGCAGCAGGCAAAATTCGCTCGATTGGCGTGTCGTGTTACTACATCAAGGAAATCAACGAATTTCTGCCGAAAGTGAACATCAAACCGGTATTAGTCCAAAACGAAGTTCACCCATATTATCAGGACACGGAGGTAGTGGAACACCTCCATGACCTCGGCATCGTCGTCGAAGCATGGTATCCCCTCGGTGGTCGAGGACATCAAAAGGAGCTGTTGAGCGACCCTGTACTGTCCGAAATTGCAGCCAAACATAACAAGTCGGTAGCACAGGTCATCCTCCGATGGGACTTGCAACGAGGTGTGATCATCATTCCCGGTTCGAGCAATCCCGACCATATCAAGGAGAACATTTCGATTTTCGACTTTTCGCTGACCGGTGACGAAATGGCACAGATTGCCGCCCTCAATCGGAACGAAAAGCACGACTGGTATTAGTGTTGTGATAATTAAAATAACATAGGACAATGAAAACGAATCTCAGTTACGACCAGTACATTCCTACCCACATTCTTTTCGGGGCAGGACAGTTGAACAACCTCCATGCACAGCCCATGCCGGGCAAACGTGCGTTGATAGTCATCTCCAACGGCAAGTCCACCCGCTCTAACGGCTACCTCGCCCGTACCGAAGAACAACTGCATCGGGCAGGTGTGGAAACCGAAGTGTTCGACGGCATCATGCCCAATCCGACGGTCGCCAACTCCGTAGCTGGAGCTGCGGCCGCACGGGAATACAAGGCGGACTTTCTTGTGGCATTGGGTGGCGGCAGCGTCATGGACTGCTCGAAAGCCATTGCGCTGCTTGCAACCAACGAGGGCGATTTATGGGATTATGTAGCTATAGGCTCCGGCAAGGGACAACCGATACAAAACCGCCCGTTGCCCATCATCGCTATTACGACCACCGCCGGCACGGGCTCGGAAACGGACGGCTGCGGCGTCATCACCAAAGAGGAGACGAACGAAAAGGCATTCATCATGCACCCATCGCTCTTTCCCGTCCTCGCCATCGTCGATTCGGAGCTGATGCTCTCCGTCCCTCCTCGATTTACCGCCTTTCAGGGGTTCGATGCCCTGTTCCACAGCGTGGAGGGATTCATCGCCGCCAGTGCCAACCTCGCCAGCGATATGAACGCACGTGAGGCAATCCGCAACCTCGCCCGATACCTGCCGCGTGCCGTGAAGGACGGTTCCGATTTGGAAGCCCGTACCCGTGTTGCATTCGCGAACACCCTGTCGGGAGCTGTGATGACGCTCACGCTGCTGACCAGCGAACACGGACTGGAACACGCACTCTCCGCCTATCATCCCAATCTGCCGCACGGAGCCGGACTGATTATGATCAGCAAGGCATATTTCAGCTATTTCGTCCGCAACCACGGCTGCGACGACCGTTTCGTCGAATTGGCACAATTACTCGGTATGTCCGAAGCCACCGAACCGGAGGATTTCATTACGGCGCTTGTCCGCTTGCAGGAAGCCTGCGGGGTGGCGGATTTGAAAATGTCCGACTACGGCATTACGCCCGACGAGTTCGAGACATTTATGCGCAACACACGCGAAGTAATGGGCATCATGTTTACCGCCGACCGGGTACAGATGTCGGACGAAGACATCGTTCGGATATTCGCGGAATCCTATAAATAACCGAAAATGAATGATGAAAAAATGATAACCCGCCGCGAAGCACTCAAAAAGATGGGTGCAGTAGCGGCAGGGATAGGCCTGGGCATCGGTGGCGTAAATGCCGCCGATGTACTGGGACTGTCCGAAAAAGAACATAGAAAGATGAAAGTATTGGCAATCAACGGCAGTTCACGTAAGAACGGCAATACGGCGGATATGCTGAATCTGGTATTGGGCGAGTTGGAAAAAGAGGGATACGAAACGGAACACATCCAGTTGGCGGGCAATACCATCAATCCTTGCAAAGCCTGTTTCGCTTGTGCCGGAAAGAAAAACTGCGTGTTCGGCGATGATATTTTTCAGGAGCTTTACCGCAAGATGACCGAAGCGGATGCCATCATTCTCGGTTCTTCGACCTATTCGGCCGATGTTTCGTCCACGCTCAAGGCTGTTATCGAGCGCGCCAGTGTAGTGAGCGATACCAATCCGGGAATGTTCCGGCACAAAGCAGGCGGTGCGGTCGTCGTCGCCCGGCGTGCCGGAGCGATGAACGCCATAGACACCATCAACCATTTCTTCCTCAACAAAGAAATGTACGTCGTGGGTTCCACCTATTGGAACATCGCCTACGGACGTCTGCCGGGCGAAGCCATGAAAGACGATGAGGCTGTGGCAAACATGAAAAACCTCGGACAGAACATTGCATGGCTGCTGAACAGAATAAAATAGACATTGTGTTACCGCCGTAACAAAGTGGGTGTGGTTGGTCAGCCACTGTTCAGTTTAATATTGAAGCTTACGACTAAAACCGGATATTGGTATATCCGAATGTATAGGTTGCCGGACGTGCAAATGCGCTCAGTGGAGTTGATGTGTATACCCGTGTGGTGTCATTTATATCCGAAGTGGAGAGTACAAATCAGAATTTTGTGGCCCCAACCTTTTATGCGCAAAGCCTAGGCTTTTGTATTTATGAAATAGGAAGTTTGTAGGATTTAATTAAGATTTATACTTTTGTGACAAATCAAATTTTGTTTGCCTATGGGATAATAAAAGCATGAAAGTGCGTATATTTTAAAATATTGGAAAAAGCGTTTAGCTTATATTCTGGTTCTTGAAACTTCGACAATTTCAAATGACAACTGAGAGTAAAGCAGGACGCTCACGCCAACAGGCGTGGGCTTTACTTTTTATTCAGTTGTCAGGTAGTCGAAGACCTCAAGAACGGATAACAAAGTTTTGTCCACGCTTTTTTTATATCCGTACTCCTCTAACCTTTTTGGACAATTTAATTAATCTAATAACAGTTTAAATTATTGATATGAAGAAGTTTATTTTTGTATCGCTTTTTGCGGCAATATGCTTAACCTCTTGCGGTCCGACAAAAAAGATGATTCCTCGTGCCGTGAACACAATCAACACGGCTTCATTAGAGGTTTTGAATCTTGAAAGGAATGATTATGAAATATTGAATACGATTACAGCGGAAGCGTCTATAGTCTTTCGTCAAAAATCGGATAGTTATGAAATCGAAAGCCCGGATGACGGTTTTTCCGTAAAATATACTTATGGGAAAATGGGTTGGGATTGTAAGTTTAGTGGAATTTTCAGAGTCGGTTATCTTTCCGGAGATGCTCCTTTTGCTTCCGCTGCACTTTCTCCGGAGGAAGTTGCCAGAGGATTGGCGATTTATCGTGTTATCAATATTGCTAAGCAAGAAGGAGCAGATGCCGTTATTGCTCCGACGGTTGCTACAAATGTGGAGCAAGTTGGTAAGAAAGATGTGGTTTATAAATCTACGGTTACAGCTAAACTTGTTAAACTTAAAACCAATAATTAATTATGAAACAGTTTTTGAATATTAGATATGTCACAATATGTTGTATTGTGTTCATTTTTATGGCATGTGGTGCGGGTAAAATAGTCACGACAACGCCCAAAGTAATCAATTTGGCCTTGGTAGCGGATGCAGACGCTAATAAGTATGTGAATTTGGATTACGGAATCCGTCTTAATATAAAGGATGGTCGTTCCAATACGAAAGTGTTGCAAAAGTATGATGCCAGTGCTATTCATGTGCCGCAGGTGACGGTGAATCCGGAGGTGATGTCATTTATTCCGGAAAGTGTTCGGCGTTATATGCGGACGATGGGATTTAATTTAGATGCTGATGTTTCGACGGATTATATGTTGACGATGGTTTTGAAAGAGTTCAATGTGAATTATCTGTCGGGCATTGGTTGGTCTGCTACTGTTCAGTTCAATATTGAAGCTTACGACCAAAACCGGACATTGGTATATCCGAATGTATTGGTTGCCGGACGTGCAAACCGGAGTGGCAGCGCCAATGATTTTACGCTTGCAACACAGACATTGAATACAGCTTATGCCAATGCTCTTCGCGATGTGGATTGGGACAGAATAGCTTTCTTCCTCAAAAAGGCTTCCTCACCTAAACTTGAAAAAAATAAACAAGTTACAGGAGATGGCAATACGGCATTGGAATCGACGGTTATCCGCTGGTTTGTTGAGTCTGCACCCAGAGGTGCTGATGTGTATACACGTGTGGTGTCGTCTACATCCGAAGTGAAGAGTACAAATCAGAATTTTGTGGGTTCAACACCTTACGAGTCTACAGAGACGTTTGATATTAAGGGTTTGACTTTTAATAATTCAGGTAATGTTCAGATTGAGGTTATTTGTGAGAAAGCAGGTTATGTGACACAGCGCCGACGCTTTAATCTTCGTCAGGTTATTGAACAGAAAGAAATTTCAACGAAGTTCAATTTGATAAAAGAAGAATAATCTTTTATTTGATTTATAATGCCCTGTTTTTGTATATGCAGAAACAGGGCATTTGTTTTTTGTTACGGCAGTAACAGTTACCACCGTAACAAAATGAATGTTTATTCTCTTTTCAGGCTTTCAACGGGGTTGAGGGTGGCGGATTTCCATGTTTGGAAACTGATAATCAGTATGACGAAAATGGAGCAGACGAGGAGGGCTCCGGCGAACAACCACCATTCCAATGAGGTTTTGTAGGCGAAGTTCTCTAACCATTTTTGGATGAGGAAGTAGCCTATGGGAAGACCGATCAGACAGGATAAAAGGGTTCGTTTCAGAAAACTGCTGTTTAGTAATGTTATTACTTTCCATGCTGTTGCTCCATTGACTTTCCGGATAGCGATTTCTTTCTTTTTGTTTTCGGCGAGGAATACGGAGAACGCGAATATTCCCATGCCTCCTATCAATAAAGCTATCAGGGTAAAGACGTTAATCATCCGGATAAAGGCGACGTCTTTGTCGTAAATATCGGAATAGCGGTATTCATTGTAGTTTAAGCTGCTGTAGTGGGTTGGCTGCTTTTCATTGACGGTGTGGAGAAAATCCAGTACCTCTTCCCGACTGCCTTCCTGATAATGGAGGTTGAAGCTGCTTGTGTTGTAAAGGTCTGCATTGTAGCAGATGATGACGGGCTCGATGTTTTTATAAAGGGGTTGATAGTTAAAATTTTCCGTTATACCGACAATTCGGTAATATTGGCTATAGTTTCCTGATAATATGGTCCCGACGGGTTGTATCAATTGATATTTTTTTACAAATTCCCGATTTACCAGTATCTGGTGTTCAAGTTGCGGGAATTCGGCAGGAAAGGTTTGTCCCTGTTCTTCGGCTTTGTACTTTTGTTGGTAGAACAGGTTTTTTATTTCTTCATTTCTTCGGTAACTTTCCGGGTTGATATTTTCTCCCTCTGTGAGTGGAATCCGGAAAGTTGAAAGGAAATCCTGGTCTCCGAGGAGGACGTTACAGTATTGTGTGTTTTCCGGTTCGTCCGGAAGTGTAAATTTTTTTTGCGATATACTTTCTGTGGGAATGGCCGAACTGTTGCTGATATGAATGATTTTCGGGTTTTGTAAGATTTCGTTTTTTAAGGTGTTTGGGGCGGAATTGGGTATTTGTATCCAAAAGGTGTTTTCGGTGTTTAGCCCTAAATCTTTGTTTTCCAGATAGTGCATTTGTTTGAGCACGATAACGGAAACGAAAAGCAAGGTGCAGAAAATACACATTTGGACGATGGCAAGTGTTTTCTTTAGGTCGTAACGTCCGGAACGCTTGCTTGTCAAGTCTTTTATGGTGTGTAAAGTCAGGTGCTTTTGTGTATAAAGATAGAGAACTGTACCGATGATGCCGGTCAGGATTGTGATGGCAAGCAGGTATAAGCTGATTTCAGTAAAGGTTAATTGTAGGGGATAGGGCTGTTTGGGCGACATGATGCCGATAAAATAAGGATGCAGCGTTTTGACTCCGGCTATACTTATGAGTAATGCGGCAAAGATTTGCAATGCCATTTCCGTTACCAGTTGCATGTGTATGGAACGGGAGTCGGCTCCATAACATTTTTGGACGGCCAGCAATGAAAGTTCTTGATTAAGGTTGGCCATTTTTATCAGCATGTAATTGCATGCCGCCAATATGAATATAATTAAGGCTACTCCGCTTAATATGAGGGTAAGTAACCGGGAGCCGTGGGGGATGTATCCCCAGAATGAGCTGAATTCGATACCCGAGGAGCCGAAATATATATCGGTAAGCGGTTGAAGTTCTCCTTGCAGGTCTTTCCGGTCTTTGAAAAAGGGATTGTATTTTTTAAATAATTCCGGGATGGAAGAAGATATGTCTTGGGGGTTGGTGTGTGGAGTAAGTTGAACGTAGGTCTCCACGTTGTAATTATTCCAAAGATAATTGACGGCGGCTCGATGTTTATGGTTTAAGATGATATCCGCCTGTATGGATGACCAATCGGGAATATTTTTCATCACTCCTGCGATACGGACTTCCTTGGGTTTGCTGGCTGAGTATTCAGGTTTTAAGACGAGTAATTTTCCGGTTGGATTTTCGTTATCAAAACAGAGATGGGCATATTTTTCAGAAATGATGCACCAGTCTTCTTGGGTTTCGTCGGGTATGCTCCCTGAAATCAACGGAAATGAGAACATCTGGAAGAATTGGTTATCGGCGGCGAAACAGTGTTCCGGTTGGATATAGTCGGTGGCTTCCAATGCTTTGATTTGGTATTGTAGCCGGTTGATACGGGTGTAATGTGTTACTCCGGAGATGTCATTTTGCAGAGCGGGACCTAATCCGTCGCAGGTGGTAGCGCTCCAGGCGGTAGAGAAGATTCCGGACAGATTGACCCGATAGATGTTTTCTCCGTTTTGGTGAAAACGGTCGGTTTTAAATTCTTTGACGACGTGGCTGTATATGAGCAGGGTGGCCGTAAGAGCAATGCTCAGTCCAAGTACGTTGACTGTCGTATAAAGCCTGTTCCTTTTTATTCTGCGGAAAATGAGATTGAGAAATATCTTTTGCATGGCAATTGTTTTTTGTTTGAAAAAAACAAAGAGTGTGCCAAGTTTATAAAACAATGGATATGAGTATGTTATCGGAATGAGAGGTGAAAAGTATGTAAAGTAATTAGACAACGGACGTCTATTATTTTTACAGAGTTTGTTTTTATTTCATGAATACGAAATATACGGCCAGTACCAGACAAACGGCGGCGGCGATGTGGTTCCATTTCAGGGTTTCTCCCTGAAAGAAAATCATGGTGAAGGCGGCGAAGATGATCAGAGTGATGACTTCCTGTATGACTTTTAGTTGAACAAGAGAGAAGGGGCCTCCATTGCCTTCGAAGCCGATGCGGTTGGCGGGTATCTGGAGGGAGTATTCGAAAAAGGCCATTGACCATGACAGTAAGATAACTCCGATAAGCGGCCAGTTGTTGGTGATTTTCATTTCGTGTAGTTTCAAGTGTCCATACCAGGCAAAGGTCATGAATATGTTGGAGAAAATCAGCAACAGGATGGTGTATAGTGCTTTCATGGTGTTGGTATTTAGAATAAATCGCTGCAAAAATATAGTTTTTATCATTCTGTTTTTCGTTTTTAGTTTTATATCTTTGTGAAAAGGCCTTGAATATGAAAGCAAATTTGATTCATAGCATAGAGATTTGTAATGTCTGGAAGAGATATGATTTTTGTTGGGACAATCTGAATCCGGATGTGAATATCCTGATCGGGATTAACGGAAGCGGTAAAACGACTCTTTTCAATATTATCGATTCTGTTTTTACGGCAGATGTGAAGCGTTTGAAGACATACGGAGTGGGGGTGAAGGTCGGGATAAATGATATTGTGGTGGAATATGACTCTAAAGTAACGGCTGCTGAATTGAAAAAGTATTTGTCACCGTTGCATTATCTGAAAATCAGTACGTTTGATGTTCCTATAAAAGATAAGCCTAAGGCGGGTAAGGAGTATAGCCAGCTTTACAATGAACTTCACGATATAGTCTATAATATCGGCGGAGAACGGCCTTCTTTTTCGGATTACCGTCTGAAAGCGACGAATTTTCCGGAACAGGCGGGAAAAATTAATGAACGGATAAAGATGTTTTACGATACCGTAAACCGTTTGTTTGCCAAGACTCAGAAAACTATTGAGATAGACCCGCATACAAATCATTTGATATTTAAGGATGGGGAAGAGACGATCCCGTTGTATAAGCTCTCTTCGGGAGAGAAACAGTTGCTGATTATTTTATTGCGTGTGTTTCTGATGGAGGAACAGCCTTATATTCTTTTGATGGATGAACCGGAGATTTCGTTGCATATAGAGTGGCAATACCGTTTGTTTGAAGAAATCAGGAAATTGAATCCTCATTGTCAGATTATAACGTCTACTCATTCCCCCAGTCTTTTTGGTGACGGGTGGGGAGATAAGTTGTTTTTTGTGGAGGATTTGGTGAAAATCAGGGAATAAAGGATGTGCAGGAGGTGGTGGGTATAAATTGTTGAAGTATGTTTGGTGTAGGTGCGGGCAGTGAAAACAGAGAGGAGTATTTTGCCGGTTTGGCAAGGCGTTTTGCATCGGATGCAAAGATGTTCCGGTGTCGGGCGGCGGTGCATGTCGAAAACAAGGATGATATTGTTTTCTGGAGTACGGTGCTCAAACACTTCCGCCCTGACGACCGTTTTCATTTTCTGGCGGGGTCTCGTAATGAGTTCGGGCACGAAACGTGCGGCGTGACGCAGTGTTTGAAATATGTCCATGCTTTGAGCCCGGATTTTTTTATCTGCATTGACAGTGATTACCGTTATCTGTTGCAGGAGAAGGGGATAGATGCCAGGCATTTTATTTTGCAGACGTACACGTATTCTTTTGAAAATCATCATTGTTATGCAGACGGATTGGATGAGGTGTGCAGCCGGATTGCGCATGTGCCGAACCGGCTGTTTGATTTTAAGAAATTTCTGAACCGTTTTTCCTGTATTGTCTATGAACTTTTTATCTGGCATCTTTATTTTTTGAAATCGGATCCCGTTCGTTTTAACAAGTATGAGTTTAATCAGTATATCAATATGACTTCCCGGAAATCTTTGCTTTCTGTCGGTGACAACGGGCATCAGGTGCTCGAGGAATTGGAAATGAAAGTAAGGAGGAAGGTAATGTATTTTGAGCGGAAATATCCGAATGCGGATTTGGAACGGATACGGGAGAAATATGCGCGGATGGGGGTGTTGCCCGAAACGACGTATCTGTTTCTGCGGGGACATAATGTATATGATATGATCAGTTGCCTGTGTCGGGAAGTGTGTAAAATGTTGCTGAAAGGGGAAAAGCACAACCGGCGTACCCGTGGCGCTATTGCCGCTTTGTATAAGAACAGGCGTAATGTAGATTCGCAATTGAAAAGGAACATTGCTTACGGGAAATATCCGGCTATCCGGAAAATAGAGGAAGATATCCGGCAATTATTGTAAAATGTTAATCTTCTCTTAATTTGTTTATTATTGCATTACTTTTCGATTTTAACACTTTGAGGTGAGGTATTGTTTTTATATTTTTGGACGCAGATGCGTAGAATATGACGGATTTTGATATAAGAGATAACAGTTTAAAGGAAACGGATAAGGAGTTTGAGCGTGCTTTGCGGCCTTTGAGTTTTGAAGATTTCCAGGGCCAGAAGAAAATCGTGGAAAACCTGCGGATTTTTGTCAGTGCCGCCAAAATGCGGGGGGAGTCGTTGGACCATGTGATTCTTCATGGTCCTCCGGGATTGGGAAAGACAACGTTGTCTACTATTATTGCCAATGAATTGGGCGTGGGTATAAAGATTACGTCGGGACCGGTGTTGGATAAACCGGGGGACTTGGCGGGTTTGCTGACTAATCTGGAGGAAAACGATGTCCTTTTTATAGATGAGATTCATCGGTTGAGTCCGATTGTGGAAGAATATCTGTATTCCGCCATGGAAGATTACCGGATAGATATTATGCTGGATAAAGGTCCGGCAGCCCGTTCCGTTCAAATACAGATAAATCCTTTTACGCTGATAGGGGCTACGACACGCAGCGGTTTGCTGACGGCTCCCTTGCGCGCCCGCTTTGGAATCAATTGCCATTTGGAGTATTATGACACAGATGTTTTGTCGGGTATTATCAATCGTTCGGCAGCCATCTTGAATATCGGAATTACCAGTCAGGCAGCTTTGGAAATAGCTTCCCGGAGTCGGGGTACGCCCCGAATTGCCAATGCTTTACTGAGAAGGGTGCGTGATTTTGCTATGGTGAAAGGGACTGGGCAAATAGACAGAGAGATAACCCGTTATGCGTTGGAAGCCTTGAATATCGATAAGTATGGATTGGATGAGATGGATAACAAGATTCTTCTGACCATTATTGAGAAATTTAAAGGAGGTCCTGTCGGGTTGACAACAATTGCTACGGCAGTGGGTGAAGATGCTGGAACACTGGAGGAAGTATATGAACCTTTTTTAATAAAGGAAGGCTTTATAAAACGCACGCCTCGGGGACGTGAGGTGACGGAACTGGCTTTTAAGCATTTGGGGAAAGATGTCCGGCGTACGGACTGGGAGCCGACTTTATTCTGAAGTATCAGTGGCGTGAGACGGTGTGGTTTATGAATTTAAAAACGGATAATATTTGTGGGGTATGAGAAAAAAGCAGATTATTGTATTGGGTGTAGTGTTGGGGGTGGCTTTGCTGGGGTTGATTTACATACAGGCGCGCTATTTTCAGACGGCCTTTAAATTAAAAAAGGCACAGTTTGATTATAGTGTGAATCGCTCGTTGACAGGGGTTATTGCCTATATTGAGGAAAAAGATAAGCAGGACGAATTGAGAAGGGAGGAGGCGGAGAAACAACAGAGTGAAGAGAAGGGGGTGGATGTCAAGGGGAAATACAAAAAGGTAAAAATAGGGAATGAGGGGGAAATTGTGCCGAATCAGATTTTGAATCTGATAGACTATGATGAGAGCGATGCCAACAACGGAGAGTTTTTAGGACAGAAGAACAATGCCGGTTTTCAGACATCGCTGTTGAAATTCCGGCAAGCTATCAAAGAGGAGTTGGGAACCGATTTCGATCTGGTTTTGGCGAAAAAACTTTCGGAACCTGAGCGGACGGTGGAAGACCGTATTAAAGGAATGAATTTACGGAATGTTATTTCCGAAAAATTGCGGAATAACGGGATAACCGCAGAATTTGAGTTCGCCGTTAAGGAAAAGGACCGTTTTATAACGATGTCCCAATGCTTTTTTAATAAACATTCCGACTACACGTATACCCGGAAAATGTTTTTCGGGGAAAAGGAAGCCCAGGCGACACTCTATCTGATTTTTCCGGATCATATGCAGGATGCGCTCTCTTCTGTGTTGTTATTGTTACCCAGTTTGATTATTACATTGTTGCTGGTGCTTTGTTTTGTTTTCTGTTTAGTGGTCATTATCCGTCAAAAGAAGTTGTCTGCAATCAAGAATGATTTTATAAACAATATGACGCATGAATTTAAAACGCCTATTGCAACAATTTCTCTGGCTGCCCAGATGTTAAAGGACGGGGCAGTGCAGCAGACGCCGGAGACGATAGATCACATTGCCGGAATTATCCGGGATGAGAGCAAACGCCTGACATTTCAGGTGGAAAAGGTGTTACAGACGGCTTTGTTTACCGAAACCCGGATGAAGTTGAAATTGAAAAATGTGGATTTGAATGCCGTCATTGAAAATTTATTGACCAAATTCCGCTTGAGGGTGGAAGATAAGGGAGGACAGCTGTTCGGACATTTGGATGCGGAAAGGGATGACATTGTGGCGGACGAAGTGCATATTACCAATGTATTTTCCAATTTGCTCGATAATGCGATTAAATATTGTGTGAAAGTACCGGAAATCAGCGTATACACCCGTAACAAAGGAGATGAAATTATTATCAGTGTGATCGATAATGGCATAGGAATTGCAGCGAAAGAACAAAAACTGATTTTCGAGCGTTTTTACCGGGTGTCTACCGGCAATTTGCATGATGTGAAAGGCTTTGGTTTGGGGTTATCGTATGTGAAGAAGATTATAGAGGCTCACGGAGGACGTATTGAGGTGGAAAGTGCGCTGGATAAGGGAAGCCGCTTTGACATTATTTTACCATTGACGTCAAAAAAACAAAAAGTAAAGAGAACCTTATTTTTTTAAAATCGTATCTTTTTCAAGGAAATTATTTAAAACTATATAGTTATGGATGAGAAAATTAAAATTTTATTAGCCGAAGATGATACAAACCTGGGAATGCTTTTGAAAGAATATTTGAGGGCGAAAGGGTTTGATACGGTGCTTTGTGAAGACGGAGAGGTGGCTCATGAAGCTTTTTTGAATCAGCCGTTCGATTTGTGTATTTTCGACGTGATGATGCCAAAGAAAGATGGGTTTACGTTGGCGAAGGAAGTTCGGCAGATTAATAGTGAAATACCGATTATTTTCCTGACGGCAAAAAATATGAAGGAAGATGTACTGGAAGGCTTTAAATTGGGGGCGGATGATTATATGAGCAAACCTTTTAGCATGGAGGAATTGTTGTTGAGAATCGAAGCTGTGTTACGTCGTTCCACAGGATTGAAACCGGAAGATGAACAGGAAGTTTTCAAAATCGGTAAGCTTACTTTTAATTCCAAGAAACAGACGTTATTTGACGGAGAGGAAGAACAGAAATTGACGACGAAGGAATCGGAATTGCTAAGATTGTTGTGTATGAATGTCAATAAAGTGCTTGAAAGAAATTATGCCTTGAAAAACATTTGGGCGGACGATAATTATTTTAATGCCCGAAGCATGGATGTGTATATCACGAAATTGCGTAAACATTTGAAAAAAGATTCTTCGGTTGAAATCATTAATGTTCATGGAAAAGGGTATAAATTAATACTCTGAATTGTGATTCGGGTTCTGGAGGTTTTGAGTATAGAGAATCGGAAGTACCGTAATGGTCACTTCCGATTTTTTTAAACCTCTTTTTTCTTTCATAACTGATAATCTTTACCTTTGTAAGGTGAATTGTTTATGTTATAATACCAAGGATTATGAAAATTGCAATAGCCTGCGACCATGCTGGTTTCGAGTATAAGGAGAAGTTGGTCGAATATCTGAGAAATAAAGGGAATGAAGTAAAAGATTTCGGGACTTATTCTCCGGAAAGTATGGATTATCCCGACACGGTGCATCCTTTGGCGGTAGCCGTGGAAAACGGTGAGTTTGAAAAAGGGATAGTGCTTTGCGGCAGTGGGAATGGAGTCTCCATGACTGCCAACAAACATCAGGGCATTCGTTGCGCTTTGTGCTGGAATGTGGAGATTGCCTGGTTGGCCCGTTTGCATAATGATGCTAACGTGTGTGCTATTCCCGCCCGTTTTATCGCTTATGAAGAAGCGGAAGAAGTGGTAGCTCGTTTCCTGGGTACGGAATTTGAAGGGGGACGCCATCAGAGAAGAGTGGAAAAAATTCCGTTTAAAGGTTGAATGAAAGTACCTTCTTTTTCGTGGACTTTTATTATATGCTGAGAATTATTTTTTGTATTTATTGTGGATTATTACTGGGAGCTTGTCGTCCGGAAGTACATCCGGAAGTGTACGTCCGTATTGTCGGAGCGGAGAAAAACGTTCCGGCCATTTTGACTATTGACGGTCGGGAATACCCTTTAATATTGGATTCGATGGGAGTTGCCGTATTAGCGTTACCCTCCTTGTCGGGTTTTTCGGAAGGGGAGTTGAAATACGGGATTTACAGATTGCCTTTACTGGTGGAGTCCGGCAAGGGGTTTGAAATATATATGAGTCTTCTTCCAGACGATTTCGGGGCGGAGTTTACGGGGGCGGGCGCTGTGAAGAATGAAATCTGGAACGGTAAATATTTTCGTCCTATGGCCGATTCTGTGTATATGTTGGATGAAGAGGCTTTTTTAAGGTACATTGGAGAGAGTCGGGAAGCGGACAGACATATTTCGGATTCCTTGGGGAAAAACGCATTATTTACGGCTTTGATAGAAAAGAAATTGGAATTGTCTGCCTTGGAAAGATTGGTCCGTTATCCGGAACGCCATATCCGACTGACTGGACAACAGGATTTCCTGCCTTCGGAATCTTATTGTTATTATGTGGAGGAACGGTTAAAGGAACGCGAAGTTTCTTTGAAACAGGCGGCATACCGTCGGATATTAACGGAATGGATAGATATGTACATCAGTCGTAAAATATCCGGAAGTGATTCTTTCCGTGAATTTTTGAGTAGGGCGGGGTATGCGGACACTTCTTTCCTGCAGGGCGGGGAACAATCTTGAATCTGCGGGAAGTCAAGACGTAAAGTCCCGGAATATTTCTTCCAGATTTTTTTCTTTCGTTTTGAGTTCTATGATAGGGGCATGATATTGTGCCGCTAAATTGAAAAGCGGGATGCGGGGGTCGTATCCTGCTGCCGTTTCTATTCGGAAAGCATTGGCTTCAATTTGTTGTACGGTGATATTTTCCTGTTCTGCAAGCCAATGGGTATCGGAATCCGGAGCAAAGCGGATTTCAATCAGCAGTCCGCCTCCTTCGCCGCTGTGCCATTCTGTTTTATATTTGTCCGCTACAAGATTCCCTTTGTTGATAATGAGTATCCGGTCACAGATCGCCTTGACTTCCTGCATGACATGGGTGGACAACATGACGGTTTTGTTTTTTCCGATACAGGTAATCAGATGCCGTATTTCTTCTACTTGGTTGGGATCCAATCCGGTCATGGGTTCATCCAATATCAGGATTTCCGGGTCATGGATGAGGGCTTGTGCCAATCCCACCCGTTGGCGGTAACCTTTGGACAATTGTCCTATTTTTTTCCCTCTTTCGGGTTGCAGACCTGTAAGCTCCATGATTTCTTCCGTCCGGACTGCCGGTTTGGGCGTATGGTATAAGCGGGCTACATAAAGAAGGTATTCGCGGATATACATATCTGGATAAAGCGGATTGTGTTCCGGCAAATAACCGATTCTCTTTTTGGCCTCCAACGGAAAATGCTTGGTGTTGAAATCCCGAATCAGAACATCTCCGCTAAAATCGGTCAGATAGCCTGTAATGATTTTCATCAATGTTGATTTCCCCGCGCCGTTGGGACCGAGAAATCCGCATATTTCTCCGGAATTCAGGGTAAAACTGATTTCGTTCAGGGCTTTCTGCTTCCCGTAAAATTTACTGACTTTTTCTACTTGAATGGACATGCTATCCGGATTTGTTGTTTCTTACTTAAACCAAGGATTGACCTCCTCAAAACTCAATATGTGAATGATGGTTTTTCCGTCGGCCGTATAGTTATGGTGCTGGCAGGCAAAAAGATTATCCATCAGGTCATTCATTTCCTTGGCATCCAAAGGCGTGTTGTATGCGATGGCCGCTGCTTTTGCCAAAGCCAAAGCTACCCTTTCTGCCATCTTGTCTTTAATATCCCCTTCCGTACTTTTATAATATTCGATAAGTTGTGTCAGTATATCTTTGGCGTGAGAATACGATAAATCGGGGGGAGTTGCGTCGATAGCGAATCCCTTTTCTCCTGATTCATGAAGCTCAAAACCGAGATATTCCAGATCTTTCCGGATTTCTTGGATGAGGGTGAAGTCGGCTGCGGACAATTCCAGGGTTTCCGGAAACAGGTTCTTCTGTCCGGCTACTTTTTGTGTCGAGAGCGTGTGGCTATACTGTTCAAAAAGTATTCTTTCGTGTGCTCTCTTTTGGTCGATAAACATCAGGCCGGAATGGACGGGCGTCACGATATAGCGTCCTTTCATCTGAATGAAACTGGCTTTGGGTTCCGTGATTTGCATTGTCTCTTCCAAACCGGGCAAAGTGGTCTGTTCCGCTTGTTTTGTTTCTTTCAGCCCTTCAAACAGGGATTCCCAGTTCGCTGGGGCTTTTTGGGTCTTCCCTTTTTCAAAATCCGATTCTTCAATACTGATTCCTGCAGACCGGTAATTGAAAGGGTTATAGTTAGGATTATAATTGACTTTCGGAACATAAGGCGATGGCTTGGTCGTTTGCGCCGGATTGTATTCGATAGCTCCTTCCGTGTCAAAATCCAAGGGCGGGGTGATATTGAATTTCCCCAAAGCTTCTTTTACACCGGCCATCAGTATTTGGAAAAAATCCGTTTCATTCTGGAATTTGATTTCCGTCTTGGTCGGATGGATGTTCACATCGATGAGTGAGGGATTGACCGTGAAATAGATGAAATAGGACGGGATGGCATCTCCGCTGATTAAGCCGGCATAGGCTTCCTGGATGGCTTTATGGAAAAAGGGATGCTTCATGAACCGGTTGTTGACGAAAAAATATTGTTCGCCGTAAGTCTTTTTCGCATGCTGCGGATGGCAGACAAAACCTTTGATGGAGACCAGTTCTGTGACACATTCGATGGAAATAAGTTTGGTGTTTATGTTTTTCCCGAATACGTTCACCAGACGTTGTCTGATACCTGATGCCGGGAGGTTGTATATCTCATTGCCGTTATTGCTGAGGCTAAAGGCAATATCCGTATGGGTTAAGGCTACCCGAAGAAATTCGTTGATGATGTTGCGCAATTCCGTATTATCGGATTTCAGAAACTTCCGTCGGGCGGGGATATTGAAAAAAAGATTCTTGACGCAGATATTTGTGCCTTGGGGAGTATTTACCGCTTCTTGTTGTTTGACTTCCGATGCCGCGATAAACAGGAAATTGCCCAACTCGTTTTCTTCCTGCCGGGTTTTCAATTCCACTTCGGATACGGAAGCGATGGACGGAAGGGCTTCTCCCCGGAATCCCAGTGTCTGCAAGTTAAAAAGGTCCTGTGCCGAGGAAATTTTGGAAGTAGCGTGTCTTTCAAAGGCCATACGGGCGTCGAGTGGAGACATCCCTTTGCCGTCGTCAATGACTTGGATAAGGGCTTTCCCTACATTCTTCAATACCACCTGTATGTGTTTGGCTCCGGCATCTACGGCATTTTCCATGAGTTCTTTTACAACGGAGGCGGGACGCTGTACCACCTCTCCCGCTGCAATCTGGTTGGCTACTGAATCGGGTAATAATTGGATAATGTCAGACATGAGCGATATTAAAATATACTTTTACATACCAAAAAACCGGAACAGACTTTCAGAATGGCGCATCAGCAGGTAAAGTACAATCAGAAATACACCGATCAGTATGAGAAACATGCGGACGGCATATTTCCCGTTATAGCCTCTCCGGTTGGCCTTCCTTTCATTGTATAAGCTTCTGAATTTCCCATCTATATGGGGAACATACACATCTTTGTCATTTTCTTCTATACCTAATTCCGCCTTCACACGTTTTTCCCGTTCTTCTCTTTCTTCTTTGTCCGGATCCCAATAACGGGGTTTTAAGTCAAACTTGCGGGTATCCTTTCTTTCAAACATCCGTCCCATAGTCAATATTTAGTTTTGATTTTTCCCTGGCCGAAATGCCTGCTTACCCATTTCGGGACTAAAAAGGCACCAATAAATAAATAGGGATAATAACTGATTAGTCGCCACAGGATGGCCATGGCAATGGCAACCCCTGCGCCGGGTAGGAATTCGCCTAAATATTTGGAAAATACATATTCGGCAAAACCGCTTCCTCCGGGAGTCGGGCTGACCAACATCATAATCCACATCACCAATTGCCGGGCGAATATCAGGAAATGTTGCGCCCAGTCATATCTTCCCGCCCAAAAAGCCATGAGGATGGCATTGACCACCCAATACCGCGCTGTCCAGGAAAAAAAAGTAGCGCCGAATGTTTTTAACCAGAAAGAGAACGGCATTTGTCTTAGTTCGTGTGAATTGCGGATAATGTCGTAACCGGCTTCATTGGCACTGTGTCGCCATTTCCGTAAAATACGGAATTTGAAGCATTTCATGAGTAAGTATTTCAGTCCGCGGGGATTTCTGAAAAGTCCGTAGCTGAGAATCAACAGATAGGCTAATTTCAGTGAATAGCCGCCGATAGCAAACCAATACAGGCTTTTGACAACAGTCTCGCTGCTCCCCGAAATATTCCACAGGGCACTGTGGTTGACACAAAGAAGAATAACCGGAAACATCAGAATAAAATAGAGTTCGTCCAAAAAGGAGGTTGCCATCACGATGGCGGAACTTCTGCCCACTTTAATACCTTCTTTATTGACAAACAGAATGGCGATACTTGTGCCTCCGATAGCAGAGGGGGTGACCGCGGACGTAAATTCCCAAAGGAAAATAATGCGGAAAGCCTGTCGCCAGTTAAGCCGTTCACCGGAAAGTATCCTGACCCGGATAGCATAGCCGATGTCCCGGATAGCCATGCACATCACGGCAACCGCCAGCCAAAAAACGGAAATCCAGGTAAACGTGATATTTTCGAAGGACTGGATGTCAAACTCTTTATAAAGCATATATGACACAACAGCCAATCCGATCAGAATCGGATAAATAATTTTATAGGGGCTGATTTTTTTGGTCAGGATCTGTTGTTCTCCCTCCATGGTTATTTTTTTTCGATGAGCATGCTAAGTTAGCGAAAAAAAAGAAAACGGACAACCCTTTGTGCTGTCCGTTTGTGGAGAATATCGGAGTCGAACCGACGACCTCTTGCATGCCATGCAAGCGCTCTAGCCAACTGAGCTAATTCCCCTTGCTGATTTTGCGCTACAAAAATAGGATTTATTTGTCAATTGACAAAGTTATGGGTGAATTTTTAATTTGCAACTGATGGGATAATGGTCCGAAAGGCTGATACTGTGTCGCGTATAATCGGTGGTGATAAATCCGGGAGAGTGAAAAATATAGTCGATGCGGAACGAAGGAAATTCGCCGATATAGGTATTTCCCAAACCGTGCCCTCTTTGCAGGAAACAGTCCGTGAGTTGTGAGCGGATGGTATTATATGTATAGGAAAGCGGGGTGTCGTTGAAATCACCGCACAAAATTACTTTGTGGGGAGACCGGGTGATGTGTTCCCTCAGCAGAAGAGCCTGACGGGCTCGGGCTTTATTGGCGCGGATGATATGGGAAAGGATATTCCTGACGCCTTGAGAAAAATCATGTGTCGCCCCGTTGGTAATTTCTTTGACAAATTTCCTCTCTTTGTGACCGAGCCGGTAAGATTCGAGGTGGATATTATAAATCCGGATAGTATCTTTTCCTTTCAGAACGTCACAGTATTGTGCAGAACCGGTATGGCTTTTGTCAAAAGTGATTCGTCCTGTATGGAGAATGGGCAGGCGGGAAAATATAGCCATGTCCTTGTGCTGGGAATGGTGGGGATAAGTGGAAAGCCCCTTTATGATTTGCTGGGGGGAGAGAGTATTGTTATTGGTGGGAAACTCCTGCAAACAACAGAAATCTCCTTTAAACTGGTTCAGATAATCCAATAGCTTATGGTAGGTTTGTTTATTTTTGCTCCAGCCGAATTTATCGAAAAAGCGTACATTATAGGATAAAACGGAAATATCGGAAGAGACGGATGCCGCATCGGAGCGGTTGGTGCCGTAATAGCTTGTGAAAAAGGGAATTCCGGCGCAAAGAATGAGAAGGGTCACGATACCCATTTTTTTCCAGCGGGCCACCCAGTAAAACAATAATAGAATATTGGCAATTAACAGATAAGGATAAGCCAGCCCGAGGAGAGACGGAATGACGAAAATGTTGGGGTTAACATATCGGGCTGTATAGGCTCCGAGCAATCCAGAGAGCGTCGCGAGGCTGACAATGAATATGATTTTGTCCAAAAGCTTAATCATACCGGAAGATTATTTGCCTGATTTAAACAGAATTTCTTTTTCTTGTCGGGTCAGACTTTCATAGCCGGACTTGGAAATTTTATCCAGAATTTTGTTGATTCGTTCGTCCTTTTGTTTTTTGTATTCGTTGTATTCCCGATCGTTCATTTGCGAAACAGGTTTCTTATATTTTACATGCATACGGGGACTTCTGGAGAATACATGTCCGATTTTTTGAAAAAAAGATGCAAAGCCTGTTGCCGGATTGAGGCGATGCCGCACCCCTGCGATAAAAAGATAGCCGAACAAAGCTCCTCCTAAATGGGCAATATGCCCCCCTGCATTGGCGGAAGGAATGCTCAGCAGGTCAATGACAGCGGTGAAAAGTGCCAGATGAATAAGCTTTATCGGACCGAGCATGAAAATATAAATACGGTGATGGGGTAAATGACAACACACCGCAAAAACGATAGCCATGACAGAAGCGGAGGCGCCGATGGCCGTGGTATGGAATAGGGAAACCCTGAAAAAAGGAAGCAGATTGTAACTGAGCAGGTAAAGCAACGCTCCCGAAAATCCGCCTAAAAAATATACGGTGGTGAGTTCCCGGCGACTGAAATGGTTCAGAAAGAAACTGCCGAACCAATAGAGCCACAACATATTGAACAGGAGATGAAAAAAACTGAAATGCGTGAACATATAGGTAACCATTGTCCACGGTTTATATAGAAAAAATTCCCAATAGGCAGGCAATCCCAAATTGTCTAAAAAAACAGTATACGATGCGTTTGCATGACCGCTTAAAATGAATAGGACATCGATGATTTTAATAAACAGGAACACCCCGATGTTGATATAAATCAACTTCGTCAGTGAAGAACCTTGGCGGAAAGATTGTTTTAGACCGCTCCATACATTCCCGGAAAAATGAGCTCCTGTGTTTCCGTAATACATCGAATCGCCGTTGGTTAGTGTTTAATAGAATTTTTTCCGGTTTTTATTCCAATACCGGATAAGGAAGAAACCGAACAACATGCCTCCTAAATGAGCGAAATGAGCCACATTGTCCCCGACACTGTTTTGAATACCCAGGAAGAACTCAATGACTCCGTATCCGACAACAAAATATTTGGCCTTCACAGGGATAGGGAGGAACATCAAATATAACTCCGTATTGGGGAATAACATACCGAAGGCTAAAAGGATACCGAAAATAGCTCCCGAAGCCCCGATAGTCGGAATATTGACAGTCTCGGTAATAACCCGTTGGAAAAGTTCTTCGCCCGCCCGGATATATTGTATGGAATCGGGCTGGGAAGTCCAATTGTCAATCAATTCCCATACCCAGGAGGCCGGATGGGAGATATGCGCCCGGATAAATTCAGCCAAAAGTTCCGGTTGGGGCGTGTTTTGAAAGGCGAGGAACTGCTCATACATCTTATGGTATTCCCACCAGCCCGCAAAGCTGTTTAATGCGGCAGCCCCTAAGCCTGTGACGAAATAATAGAAAACGAACCGCCGGGTACCCCACACCGATTCCAAAATGCGTCCGAACATGAACAGGGCGAACATGTTGAAAAACAGATGCCCGAAATTGCCGTGCATAAACAGGTGGGTAATGTATTGATAGGGAGCCCAGAATTCGGATTGGGGTAAATGCAGTCCCAATATATTCGACAGGCGGATATCGGTCCGTTGTTCGATAAATACAGTCAGGAAGTACATCACCACATTGAGGAGGATGAGTACTTTGACTGCGGGCGTAATCCCTGAATATGGACGGTAATTATTCATAAATCAACGGTTATTCTGGTTGTGCACTCCCTTGCTCCGGACGTCGGTTGGGGCGGTTGTTCCGTGGCGGGTGGTTATTTTTAGGCCGGTTGTTATTGCTCTCTCCGCGTCCGTTTGTGTTATTGCCGCCGGTGTTATTGCTGTTATTGTTTCTGTTCCGGTTCTTGGGGCGGCGTCTTTTTTGTTTTTTCTCGTCAAAACGGCTCAGGCTTTCTTCTCCTACACCGTCGGTGTATTTAATGTCTTCCGGTTCTTCCTCCTTGTCGCTCGCTTTTGGAGGAATAATGCCTTTGCGGTTCATGGCGATAATTTCCTTAATCCGTTTCACGGGCAATTTCACCAATGTTCCTTTTCCTTCTTTGTCAAAAGCATAATACATGGCACGTCCGAAAATATCCGTTTTCTGATGATAAAGCAGCCCTTCGCCCGTATTTAGCGTGATATTGACAGACGGAAAATCCTTTTGTTCATCAATATAGGCATCCACTTCATAATTCAGACAGCATTTCAGTTTCCCGCATTGGCCGGCGAGTTTTTGCGGATTCAGGGAAATATCCTGATAGCGGGCTGCCGACGTCGAAACGGAAATGAAATTGGTGATAAACGTCGAGCAGCACAATTTCAGGCCGCAAGGACCGATACCTCCGATTCTCCCGGCCTCCTGGCGGGCTCCGATCTGTTTCATTTCAATACGGATATGGAAGGTTTCTGCCAGCACTTTTATCAGTGCCCGGAAATCCACCCGGTCCTCGGCGATGTAATAAAAAATGGCTTTTGTTTTGTCGCCCTGATATTCCACATCGCCGATTTTCATATTAAGTTTCAGGTCGGCCGCAATCTTGCGGGAGCGTATCATCGTTTCATGTTCCAGCGCGATGGCCTGCTGCCACTTTTCAATATCGTGGGGTTTGGCTTTCCGATACACCTTTTTCAGCGGATTCCTTTCCAAATCCACCCTTTTCATACGTAATTGCTCTTTCACAAGTTCTCCGGTCAGGGAGACAATACCGATGTCATGGCCTAAAGCGGCTTCAACCGCTACGATGTCGCCTTCCTGGAGCAGCAGCCCCGAGGGATTGCTGAAAAAAGCCTTCCGCGTATTTTTGAATCTTACTTCTACTATTTCCGGAGGACAGCTATTGTTAGGTACGTCTTTCAACCAATTGTACACCGATAATTTCCCGGCCAACAACCGGTGGTCAATCACTGTTTCCCGGTGGGGGGCTTGTTCCTGCGGCTCATTGCTGGCCTCCTCTTTTTCCGTCTGTGTCGTTTCGGACTGTATTTCCGTATTTTGAGAATAGTTTTCCGGCGCGGATTGCAATCCGTTCTCTTCCTGCGGGATTATATTGTCGTTATTTTCATTCATAGTATTGTCTTGTCTTAAATTTATTTTGTCATGAGGGACGGATATTCTGCATCACTTTGATGCAGAGGTCGGTCAGGACAATTTTTGCGTTGCCGTTACGGCTTATATCATTATACGCTCTTTCGAATTCTTCGCATAAAGGTATTACGTTTCCTTCATGGATATAGGGTGAGAATTTAACGGAAAAATTTTTCTCCCGTTCAGTCATGTAATTCAGCGTTTGGAGACCGAAATTCTTTACAAAATTCTCGCGGATCATGCGGAGGGCATGGGTAAGGAAATTCTTCTGCCTTTCTCTGCCTGCACCGGCCATTTCCGTCACCCATTCATTCACCGGGAGCATTTTCCTCTCCCAGCACAACCGCATCAGGCTGATGAATTTTTCCTGGTTATATATCTGCTCTTCCGATTCATTCAGCAGACGCAGGGCGCGGTGCCAGTCGCCGGCAGCGATGTGGGCATATTCTCCGGCTTTTTCTTCCTGGAGCCCTTTTTCGCTCATCAGCTGTCGTTTGATTTCCTCCTGTTCCAGCGGCGGGACATGAATACGCTGGGTTCGCGATTGTATGGTGTTGATAATCTGCTCCGGATGTTCGGAAACCATTAGAAAAAGCGTCTTGTCATAAGGCTCTTCAATGATTTTCAGAAGCTTGTTGGAACATTCGGGATTCATTTTCTCCGGAAGCCAGATAATCATGATTTTGTAATCCGATTCAAAGGATTTCAGATTGAGTTTCCGGAGTATGTTCCCGCTCTCTTCAGTATATATGGCGGCTTGCGCATTGTCCTCTATCCCCATTTCGGCATACCATTCTTCCAGATTGAAATAGGCGGTGCGGGACAACAGGCTGCGCCACTCGTTTATATATTCATCACTAACCGGCGATTTGGCTTTGCGGACAACGGGAAAAACAAAATGCAGGTCAGGGTGGATAAGTTTCCGCATCTGCTTGCAGGAAGGACATTCCCCGCAGGCGTCTTCTTTCTTGTCGCCCGTACAAAGGACATATTGTGCCAATGCCAGTGCCAGTGCCAAAGAACCGTAACCGGTAGCACCGGCAAAAAGCTGGGCATGGCTGATGCGTCCCGTTTGCAGGGAGGCAATCAGCCGTTGCTTGATGTCCTGGTGTCCGATAACGTCTTTAAACATATTTTCCTATCGGTTGTCAGCGGGTTAATCCTATGCCTAATTCTTTGAACTGCTCTTCACTGATTTCCGACGGCGAATCAATCATGACATCCCGTCCCGAATTGTTTTTCGGGAAAGCGATGGTATCCCGGATACTGTCGAGTCCGGCAAACATGGAAACCAGACGGTCAAATCCGAATGCGATACCGCCGTGGGGGGGCGCTCCGTATTTGAAAGCATTCAGCAGGAAGCCGAACTGCTTCTCTGCCTGTTCCGGCGTGAAACCGAGACAGCGGAACATGCGTTGCTGCAACTCCGTGTCGTGAATCCGGATAGAACCGCCGCCTACCTCCACACCGTTGATAACCATATCGTAAGCATTGGCCCGAACGGCGCCCGGATTGCTTTCCATCATATCAATATCTTCCGGATTGGGCGAAGTGAACGGGTGGTGCATGGCGTAAAAACGCTGCGTCTCTTCGTCCCATTCCAACAGCGGGAAATCAACCACCCACAACGGTTTAAATACATTTTTATCCCGCAAGCCGAGCTGTTCGCCCATTTCCAGACGCAAGTCACACAATTGGGGCAGGGTCTTGTTTTTCGGACCGCAAAGAATCAGCATCAGGTCGCCCGGTTTGGCATCGCAGGCCGCTGCCCACGACTTCAAATCATTTTCGTCATAAAATTTATCAACCGAAGATTTCAATGTGCCGTCTTCGTTGTATTTCACATAGACCAGCCCTTTGGCTCCCACTTGGGGACGTTTGACAAACTCCGTCAGTTCATCCAATTGCTTGCGGGTGTAGGCCGCACATCCCGGAGCACAGATAGCGCCGATATATTCGGAGCCGTTAAAAACGGCAAACTCTTTGTTTTTGGCGATTCCGCTTAAATCGACGAACCGCATGCCGAACCGGATATCCGGTTTGTCACAACCGTAATATTCCATTGCATCCTGCCAACTCATGCGCGGGAGTTCCGGAAGTTCGATGCCCCGGAGTTCCTTGAACAGGTGGCGTATCATTCCTTCAAAAATATTCAGTACGTCGTCCCGTTCAACAAACGACATTTCACAGTCAATCTGTGTAAATTCGGGTTGGCGGTCGGCACGCAAATCCTCGTCGCGGAAACATTTTACAATCTGGTAATAGCGGTCGAATCCGGCTACCATCAGCAATTGCTTGAACGTCTGCGGACTTTGGGGAAGGGCATAGAACTGTCCTTGATTCATGCGTGAAGGAACGACAAAGTCACGGGCCCCTTCCGGTGTGCTTTTAATCAGTACGGGGGTCTCCACCTCCATAAACTGTTGTCCGTCCAGATAATTTCTTACCAAATGGGCCATACGGTGACGCAATTCCAGATTCTTTCTGACCATACTGCGGCGCAGGTCCAGATAGCGGTACTTCATCCGTATCTCGTCGCCTCCGTCCGTATTGTCTTCAATCGTGAAAGGAGGAATCTCCGAATGGTTGAGCACATGGAGTTCCGTAATCAGGATTTCAATATCGCCCGTCGGGATTTTATTGTTTTTGCTGCTTCTTTCAACTACTTTTCCTTTGACCTGGATAACAAATTCCCGGCCCAATTGGCCGGCTTGTTCTTTTATTTCTTCGCAAGCCGATTCCTCTACGACCAATTGCGTGATGCCGTAACGGTCGCGAAGGTCGATGAAAGTCATGGCTCCGAGGTTCCGGATTTTCTGCACCCAACCGCTTAAGCAAACTTCTTCGTTTACATTTTCTATTCTCAGTTGTCCGCAGGTGTGAGTTCTGTACATTATACTGATTTTAAGTTATACAACACCTAATTTTACCAGACGACGAAAATACGAAAATAATGGGGAATTGAAAAATCGGACCCCTGAAATAGTTCAGATATTCTTCATCTTCTGCTTTTTCTTGGGGTTAAGGCACCACCGGACTAATTCGTATCCAACCGTTCCCTGATTGTACTCCGGTTGACATACTGGCATTCCGGAAAACGAAGCCGCTGTAGTGATTGGGCTGACCTGTCGGGGTTGTATCTCCGTTGCCCTTGATGGCGTTGCACCCCGACATTCCGGAGACGAAGCCGGAACCGCCAGCACCCGCATGTCTACCATTTCCAACTCCACCATAATAACCGCCACCACCGCCTCCTCCTGCGACAGCATTATCTCCTCCTCTTCCTCCTGCCCCTCCTTGGCCAAATAGATAGCCGGAAGTTTGCGTAGCACCTACTGCACTGCCTTTTGGGGGAGTTCCTCCTGATGTACCCCCTCCACCAGCAGTTGTTTCGTTTCCACAACATCCTCCACCCCCTCCGGCAACCATGATTCTGGAGTAGAGATTACCGGAAACTAAGCGGATGTCGCTGGCGCCACCCCCACCACCGCCGTTATCATCGTTATCGTCGTCACCTCCCCAACCTCCTCCGTTTGATCCTGGAGAACCTCCACCACAATATTTGCTGCAATTTTTAGCGCCGTCACCTCCCTGTCCTCCGGTGTATGTATAAAAGGTGGTTGGAGTGGTCAAAACCAATTCACCATAGCTGTAGCCACCTTTACCGGGAGTTCCTTTATAGGCTTTATTAAGTGTTGCTCGTCCTCCTTGCGCCCCCCAGCATTGCATGACATATTCTCCGGGTTCTAATGTAATGCTTGAAGAGCCCACTGATGAGAAGTCCCGACGGATGACAATTCTTTTTTCAAATTTAGTTCCCGGACATTTATCCGATGACACTGTTACATCTGCCCAGAAAACGGAATTGGCCGTTAAGCCCGATACCACTCCTTTGTCTGCCGAAATGGAAATTCCTGCCGGAGCATGTTCCAGAGTCCAGTGTGTTTGCGGCATTGTTGCCCAGGTAGATGTGACCGTGAAAGAAGGATATTGATTGCTATAGATTTCGGGTGAGACAGTCCAAGGTAATGGAGTTACATATACGTTTGCCTGTGTTTCGGCTTCTCCTACAGCGCAGGTCGCTTTTCGTTTGAATTTATATAATTTGTAACTGCTTGTATTGGGATTAATAAAATCCTCATAGTTTAAATTTGCACCCGTTTCACCTTCTATTAGTTTCCAGGAATAACCGTTGTCTTCGCTGACGTACCATACGTAGGATAGTTTCCCGACGCTGTTGTTGGGTAAAACTCCGGTCAGTTCTATATTTGTTCCTACGCAAGTTGAATCTGTGTCTGTTCCGTTCGGACATAAAATCGCCCCTCCGTCAAATCCGGTGGTATTCAACAGGCTTCGCGCTCCGCGGAAACCGACGGTGCTATCGCGTTGGGTCATGGTTGTGAAATAATTTCCGAGTGCAAAATTGCGGTCGGAGGTGCGCAGTAATGTGTCCGGGCTGTTGAAACTGCCGCCCTTTATTCCAATCGCTCCCGTATTTGCCGGCCAATAACTATAGGAAATATCTGTTGTTCCGTCTGTATTCACTTCGCCATTACCGTGAGAGTAATTGAAATCATTTGCAATGAATGAGGCTCCGGTAATGGTATTGAAACACATCTCCCACAAATTGCCGCTCATTTCCATGACTCCCCAATACGTTCCCCCCGATTGAGCCTGGTTGGTGGCGGAGGTGGCAAACAGCCCGCACCGCACGGGACCATCGAGATGGTTGCCGCTGTTGACGTTTTTGGTATGGGTCTTCGCTTGTTCCCGTTCGTCACCTAAATAGAGCAGGTCGGAAAGGCTGTTCAATGGGGTTACGTTGTTGTTGGAGTTCCAGGCGTATTCCCCTTTATCGGGTATTTGCGGATAGGGTCTTCGGCAGGCTTTTTCGTATTCGAGTTCGCTAATCGGCCGCAGTCCGCTCCAGTCGCAGTAGGCCAGCATGTCGTAAGGGGAAAGGTAATTACAGGCCAGTGTCTGACCGTCATCTGTGGAAAACAAATCATTGTTCGGATTGAGGTTGTTTCCGAATACGGCGGGTCCGTTTTTCCCTTTTTGCTCAATAAAGACAATGCCGTTCCGGCAATTGGGTTTCGACAAATCTCCGAAAACGTACTCCCCGCGGTTCATCTGTTCGAAGTTGTTGTTTGTCACGTGCGCCTTCTGTTGCGTCAGGGTAAGTGCGTTGAGGAATTCGACGTATTGTTCCTGGCTTGTTTCGTATTTCATGATGTAGAAACCGGCATATCCTTTGGGGTAATTTATACCTAAATAGGAAGAAGGAGCAGCATTTTTGGCGTAAAGTGTTAGGGCGTTTTCGGAATCAATGAATACGGCGGCAGTATCTCCGACGGCGAAGCTTTTGTCGGAATAGGCGTCCCCGAGGTAGTAGCTTCCGTAGGGGATGTACACCATTTCTATGCCGTGTACGGCGACGTATATGGATTTGAGGTCATCGCCGAAGTCAGCGATGGTGAGAGGGTTTTGCGGGTTGGCATTGATAATCCATTTGAGTCGGAGTCGGGCGTAGACTTTTCCTTCCGATATGGCGTCGCGCATGAGATAGACACCGGTGACTTTTGCGTTGGCGCCGGAGCCTGTTTCTCCGAACATGAATGTGTGGTCTCCGCCTTCGTTTCCGGTCAGGGGCGTAGCTTCATGTCCTTCTCGCGTGAGGTATGCATGATGCCAGGGGGCGAGGGCACCGCGCTTTTTGTATTTAAGGAATATCCAGGCAGCATCCCAGTTGAAATCATCCCGCCAGGAGTTGTCCCAACGGAGATTCACCTCGACAATGGCAGTATCGCCAACGACACTGACAACCCGCGTTTTGCCTTCCACACGGATGTTGTTCGCTTTGACGCCCGCTATCGTACACAACACCAATAACACGGGCAAGAAGATTTGACACACACAGACACATCCAAATAATTTCTTCATATACGAAAATTACTTAGCACCTTGAAGTCCCCGGAAAGGCAAGTTTGTAAAATAAAGAAAGCGTGGGAACTTTAGTTTATCTGGTAAAAGGTACGACCAAGCACCCGCATCGAAATAAACAGTTACCCACGCTTGACCGGGTATATATGTGTGTATATACGGCAAACGCGAGCGTTTGTACTGTTATCCTTCGATGCTAAAATTGGTCGTTTTTTTACCAAGGATAAGCTAAACGCTTCAAATTAATATGTCCGCTGCGACGGAATACGCTTACTCGCATCGCAACGGAACAAAGGTAGAAAAAAAGTTGAAATGTTGAAAAAGTTAAAACCGTTGAAGAGAGGCTCCCTTCCAACTTTTCAACTCATTCAACCTCTTTAACTTTTTTAACGGCTTCAACTTTTTATAAAACCGGCCTTAAAAACTCAATCCACTGACGGTGGATATACAAATTTCGTCAGCGGATGTATAAATTTCGACGGTGGATATATAAATTTCGACAGTGGATTGAGTTTTTCCTATGGAAATGACAAATTTTGAAACCGCTATCTTCAATTTTTCAAAGTCAGAATGGGAAAAATAAAGAATTCCCCTTATCTTTGATTCCCCTAAACGGAAAATGGTGTGAATTTTATAGATATCATATTGTTGCTCCCTTTGTTGTATGGCGCTTTCAAAGGTTTTTCAAAAGGCTTTATCTTTGAAGTGGCGACATTGGCGGGATTGGTATTGGGGGTGTTTATAGCTATCCGCTATTCCGCCTATACGGAGAATTTTTTGCATGATTTTCTGAATATTACTTCCAAATATCTCTCATATATCGCGTTGGCTGTCACGTTTCTGGTGGTAGTGGTGTTGATATGTGTGTTGGGAAAAGTACTGACGAAGATAGTGGACATGGTGTCGCTGGGATTGGTGAACAAACTTCTGGGGACTTGCCTGGGAATTGCGAAATATTTTATCATTCTTTGTGTGGTGTTGCTCATTACGGATGTTCTGGATGATAAATTTCATTTTATAAGCGAAGAGACCAAAGAAGGCAGTCTTTTGTATCATCCTTTTCTTACCTTTGCGCAGCAAATATATAACATGATCCGATTTTGACAATCATGGTAAAAATTTTGTGGAGAACTACGGGGACTTTGTATTATTGACGTGGGCACCTTGAAGGTGCTTGCCGGAGTGAAACAGGATTATAAAAATAAATGCAAATAAGATATAACGATGAATTTTGTAGATGAGTTAAAGTGGCGGGGCATGATTCATGACATCATGCCCGGAACAGAAGAGCAATTGGCTAAGGGACAGACTACGGCTTACGTGGGGATAGACCCGACGGCGGATTCCCTGCATGTGGGACATCTGGTGTCGGTGATGATGATGAAACATTTTCAGATGGCGGGTCACAAGCCGATTTTTATTATAGGCGGTGCCACCGGAATGATTGGAGACCCGAGCGGAAAGTCTCAGGAACGCAATCTTCTGGATGAAGAGACGATACACCGGAATATGGATGCTATCAAAGGACAGCTTTCCCGGTTCATAGATTTCAATTCGGAAGCCTCCAATGCGGCCATGATGCTGAACAATTACGACTGGATGAAGGAGTTTTCATTTTTGGGCTTCATCCGGGACATCGGAAAACACATCACGGTCAATTACATGATGGCTAAAGATTCCGTAAAGAAGCGTCTGGGTGCGGAAGCGGCACAGGGCATGTCTTTTACGGAGTTTACCTACCAGTTGGTACAGGGGTATGACTTTCTGTATCTGCGGAAAAATCACGGTTGCATGTTGCAGATGGGCGGTTCCGACCAATGGGGAAATATTACAACCGGCGTGGAACTGATTCGCCGGAAAGAAGGCTTGGATGCTTACGCCCTGACTTGGCCGTTAATGACAAAAAGCGACGGAAAGAAATTCGGGAAAACGGAATCGGGAAATATCTGGTTGGATCCCCGGCGTACGTCACCCTATAAATTTTATCAGTTCTGGCTCAACACGACGGATGAAGATGCGGCCAAATATGTGAAGATATTCACGATATTGCCTCCTGCCGAAATCGATGCCTTGATAGCGGAACACCAGCAGGCTCCCCATTTGCGTAAATTGCAAAAGACGCTGGCGAAAGAGGTTACCTGCCTGATTCATGGCGAAGAGGCTTTCGACTCGGCTCTGGAAGCTTCGCAGATTCTCTTCGGCAATGCAACGTCCGAGACTTTGCGCAAAATCGATGAGGCGACTTTCTTGGCCGTATTTGACGGTGTGCCTCAGTTTGAAATCAAGAAGTCCGATTTGGATGCCGGCATTCCGGTTGTGGACTTCCTGGCAGAGAAAACTGCCGTGATGTCCTCCAAAGGAGAAGCCAGACGGGCGTTGAAAGCGAATTCCATCAGTATCAACAAAGAAAAGGTCAACGAGGAAGCCGTTATAAAATCGGACGATCTGATTGACGGGAAATATATTCTGGCCCAGAGCGGTAAGAAAAACTATTTTCTGGTTATTGTGAAATAACCGCACGATAGTGAAGCGGGGATAAAAACTCCGTATGAGAAAAAAGAGATGGTTTACCGCCATCTCTTTTTTTAGATTTCTTCTTCTTTTTCTTCTTTATACTCGTCATAAAAGAAGTCATTGTAAGGAAACCGGGCGGAATGGATTTCTTTGACAATGGCATAGAGTTTCTCTTTCAGCTCTTCGATATTTTCTTTCCGGGCGGCGGAGATGTATACGGTCTCCGTATTCTGTTTGGACATCCACATTTGTTTCAGGTCGTCCAGGCTATAGTTGCAGCGTTGCACCGGAGTCAGATCGTCTTCTTCTTTTTTGACGTACGTGAAAGCATCTATCTTGTTGAAGACGATGATAGTCGGTTTGGGTTCCCGGATAAGCTCTGCCAGTGTTTCATTGACGACTCTCATCTGGTCTTCAAACTGGGGATGGGAAATATCCACCACATGTAAAATCACGTCGGCTTCCCGCACTTCGTCCAGTGTGGATTTAAACGATTCGATGAGATGTGTCGGCAGTTTCCGGATGAAACCGACAGTATCCGCCAGCAGAAAGGGAACGTTCCGGATTGCGATTTTCCGGACGGTGGTGTCCAGAGTGGCAAACAGTTTGTTCTCGGCAAATACTTCCGATTTGCTCAACAGATTCATCAGCGTGGATTTACCGACGTTGGTGTATCCGACCAATGCTACCCGTACCAGTTTTCCCCGGTTTTTGCGTTGGGTGATTTTCTGTTTGTCTATTTTTTCCAGTTGTTCTTTCAAACGGGTGATTTTATCCCGAATAACCCGGCGGTCGGTTTCGATTTCCGTTTCTCCGGGTCCTCTCAGGCCGATACCGCCTTTTTGTCTTTCCAGGTGAGTCCACATTCCGGTTAGCCGGGGCAACAGATATTGGTATTGGGCGAGTTCTACCTGGGTCTTGGCATGGGCCGTACGCGCCCGGCTGGCGAAAATGTCCAGAATCAGGTTTGTACGGTCAAGTACCTTGACACCTTTCAATACGTTTTCGATATTCCGGAGTTGGGTGGGACTCAGTTCGTCGTCGAAAATGACCATGTCGGTCTCGTTTTCTTCAAGATATTGCCGGATTTCTTCCAGTTTCCCTTTTCCGATAAAGGTACTGTGAACCGGTTTGTCCAGGTTCTGTGTGAATATCTTTACGGTTTCTGCGCCTGCCGTTTCCGCCAGGAAGGCCAGTTCGTCCAGGTATTCCGTCATCTGTTCGTAGCTGATTCCTTCATCCTGGAGCGCTACGCCTACTAATACCGCTTTTTCAGCTTCTTTTTTCGTGTAATAATAACCCATATAGGTTGTTGAGGTTAAAATGAATAAAATGAGAGGTTGAAAATTTTGTATGAAGCGGACAATCAAGGTTTAGGAATGAGAAAGGGCTGACATGAATGACAGCCCTTTCCACTTATTCTAAAGTATGGGATATTAATTGGACAGAGTAAAGTTAATGGGTACGGTAAATGCTACACGTACGGGTTTGTTTCTCTGTTTTCCCGGATTCCATTTCGGCATGGCTTTTACCACGCGAACGGCTTCCTTATCCAAAGAGGGGTCTACAGACCGAGCTACTTTCACATCGGTAATGCTACCGTCCGTTTCAACCACGAATGCTACGAACACACGTCCGGAGATACCGTTTTCCTGTGCCAGAATCGGGTATTTAACGTTGTCTTTCAACCATTTGTTCATGTTCCCTTTGAAAGAAGGCATCGTTTCCACTACCTGGAAAATCTGGGCTTCACCAGTGTCTTCTTCACCAAAATCTTCAAATTGGGTAACGTCTACCACTGTATTTTCCGTTTCGTCTTCCGCATCGGTGATTTCCAGTTCATCGTCAATATCCTGGTCATTGTCCACAATATTGATTAAGTCTGTTAATTTCGGAGCGGGGGGAGGTGGAGGAGGCGGTGGTGTATTCTGTGTTGTAACAGGAATGATTTCCTCTTCCACTTGCTCTACTTCAGAACCTTGCATATCTTGCGTTTTCTTGGTTTCTGTCTTCCATTCAAAAGCATATAGCAGGATTCCTAAAGCAAGCACAAGACCGATCTCGAAGAAAATACCTTTCTTCTTTTCGAGATCCACTTTCGGTGCCTTTTTAATTTCCATGGTATCGTTTTAATTGTATGTTATTACATCTCGCTTTCTTCGGGGTAAAAGTAGAATAATTCATATAAAAAACCAAATTTCAAACGTTTTTTTTAATGAAGGCGGGCATCCTTGAAAAATTCGGCTTGCAATTTTTCGTACTTCTTTTTGTTAAAACAAATATACTTCTTTCTTTTGTAAAAGAAAAGATAAACATGCCGTTTCCCGGAGGATATTATGCTGAGTTTATATTATGTACGGTTATCGGAGTCGCTGGTCGTCGGCGGAAAGGGGATTTGCCGGAAGAAGGCCGGAGAGAAATCCCGGAGGGAAAAAGAGACCGGAAGAAGACTGCTTTTTTTTGTCCTGACCCGCGTTTTTCACCGGAAGCCGGAGGAAATCCGGTTGTATGCTAATGAACATGGCAAGCTTTATCTGGAAACGGATGTCCCGCTTTTTTTCAACATATCCCATTCCGGCGAGTATGTCGTGTGTGCCTTTTCGGATACGGAAGTCGGTGCGGATGTTGAAAGAATCGGCCAGGAGCGGCTGGCGGTGGCGAAGCGTTTTTTTCATCCGGAAGAGATTGCCTGTTTGTCGGAGGCTTCGGAACAGGGACGGACGGAACTGTTTTTCCGCTATTGGTGTGCGAAGGAAAGTGTATTGAAATATATGGGGACGGGACTGTCCGCCTCGCTGAATTCCTTTTATGTCCGTTGGGAGGGGAAAAATCCAGGAATATACAAAGAAACCGGCCGTTTGGCCCTTTCCCTTCATGAATGCGGGATAGATAATGGCTACAAATGTTTCGTTTGTTCGGAACAAACCATCCCGCCCGAATGGCATTCCCTCACGGAAGAGGAAATCCGGACGGCGGATTTCACTGGTTACAGCAATTTGTTGTTATAAAGGTATTCCGCAATCTGAACGGCATTCAGGGCGGCTCCTTTTTTGATTTGGTCGCCCACGACCCAGAATGTCAAACCATTCTCAAAAGCGAGGTCTTTCCGGATTCGCCCTACGTATACCGGGTCTTGGCCAGAAACGAAAAGCGGCATGGGGTATTCCTTTTGTTCCGGATTGTCTTGAAGTATGATTCCCTCTGCCTGGCGGAATGCGGCTTGGGCTTCTGCGACTGAAATCGGTGTTTCGGTTTCAACCCAGATGCTTTCGGAGTGGGCACGCAAGGCCGGCACGCGCACGCATGTGGCACTCACCTGAATGTCGGAGTGCATGATTTTGCGGGTTTCGTGGAACATTTTCATTTCCTCTTTCGTGTAGCCGTTATCCGTGAAAACGTCGATATGAGGGATGAGGTTAAATGCCAGTTGGTGGGCAAATTTTTCCACCGTGGGTTTTTCCCCGGCCAAAATCTGTTTGTATTGCTCGTAAAGTTCCTGCATGGCGGCGGCTCCCGCTCCGCTGGCAGCCTGATAGGTGGCTACCCGTACCCGTTTGATATGGCTGATTTGCTCAATCACGTTTAAGGCGACAACCATCTGTATCGTAGTGCAGTTGGGGTTGGCGATAATGTTGCGGGGACGGTTGAGGGCATCGGCGGCGTTGACTTCGGGGACGACCAAAGGCACATCTTCATCCATGCGGAATGCACTGGAATTGTCAATCATCACGGTGCCGTGGCGGGTGATGGTCCCGGCAAATTCCTTGGAAGTGCCAGCACCTGCCGATACAAAGGCAATGTCCACACCTTTGAAATCATCGTTGTGTTGCAGCAGTTTCACTTCATATTCCTTGCCTTGGCAGGTGTATTTTGTCCCGGCACTTCGGGGAGAACCGAACAACAGCAACTCATCTATCGGGAAATTCCGTTCTTCAAATACGCGTAAAAATTCCTGTCCTACGGCACCGCTCGCGCCAACCACTGCTATTTTCATCCTTTTTTCTCAATATGGGTTTACAGATTTCTCGGCAAAAGTAATAAATAATTGCCTTTTCCCAATCATTTCCTTATCCGCCTTTTTCAATCCGGCATTATAAAAGAAAATCGGTTTGTCGTGGTCGTTCAGGTACATGCGCTGCACGGTTTTGAATCCCGGATGCACCAGCGACAAATCGGTATCAAGATAAGGAGAGTTGATAGATGCGGCGTCCAACATTGTGTGGAAAGCGGCATTGGTCGCCACGGGTTTTGTACGGTTGTCCGCGGCATGTTGCACTTTCTCCGGGAATGCGTTTTGGTAATTGTCTGAGAACCACATGAAGATGGGGATTCTCAATTGATAGAAAGTCGGGTTGGGAGAAGAGTGCAAAAAGCGTTTGCGACTGTCGTCGAGCATATCTTCGCCATGGTCGGATGTATAAAACAGGGCGGAGGCTGCAGGCGTATTTCTCAAAATACCGATGGTTCGGTGAAGGAAATCGTCGGTATATAAAATACTGTTGTCGTAGGCGTTAATCAGCTGCTGCCGGTTTTCTGCCTTGACGCCGGTTGCATTGTCCGGTTTGAAGACGGAAAATTCTGCGGGGTACCTTTCTTTATAATTGAAATGGGAACCGTATGTGTGGAGGACGAAAAAAAGGTTGCCGGGAAGCGAATCGATGTAATGTTGCATCAGTGGCAACATGGCTTCGTCAAAATTGTTGACGGTAATCAGTCCGCCCTCTTTCGGAGTCCGGATGTTGTGATGGAAATCAGCCTCTTCGGCATAGAAATCGGTAAACGACCGGTTGGGGATTTGATTGGAGAGGAAAACGGTGGTGAATCCGGCTTCCTTAAAGGCATCCAGAATACTTTTGTGGGAATAGATGACGCTGTAATCTTCTGCGGAAGCGGCGGACAGAATCAGAGGCACGCTTTTGTGGGTTGTGTTGGATTGGGTGATGGCATCCTCATATAGTACGAGTCCCGGTTCTTGGGAAAGCCGGGGATTGGTGGGGCGGGAATAGCCGTAAAGTTGCCAGTTTTCCGCCCGGCTGGCTTCTCCCACCACGATGACATAAATTTCGCGGAGGGGAGCATTGGCCTGTTTTTTCGCCTTGAAGCTGAAATCCTTGGAGGTGACCGGATAACGCTGGCTGTTGTGCCATTTGTTTATGGCAAATCCTAAATTGTAGAGCACATTGGCGGGATAAATATCTTCGTGGACAGTGAAACGTCCGGTATTTTTATTCCGGGCGACGAATGTGAGGGCGAAGGAAAAGAGCAGTAGAGCCACACCGGAAACAATAGCCTTTTTCCGGTAGGCAGCCGGCAAATGAATCTTGTGTCTGCAAGTGACGATGGCAATGGCGATGGTCGGGATATACAGCAGGCAGACCAGAATGATGGCCGGCCACAGGTTGTCAAGCAACTCGCCGGCTTCGCTGACGTTGGTGGTGGCTACGTTCAGAAACATATCCACAGCGATAACCGCTTCGCCGAACAGGTAGAACAATACGAGTTGGAAAGCGTGAAAAATCAGCAGCGGAAACAGAAGCAGCTGCATTGCTCCCGTATTCTTTTTGAGGGAGAATAAAATGAAATAAAGCCCTGCCGGGAAAGTCAATAAGATGATTTTTCCGATAAACGTGAAAGGTTCCGTAAATATCAGACAGAGGCTGGGAATCAGATTCAGACCGATGTAGAACCAAAATAACTTTTTAGGATTGACAAGGAAATTTTTCAAGGACCTGGCGATAGTAGAATGTATCATGTTGTTATAATACTGAAAATTGTAATGAAATGTTAGAATGCTTCGTTGATATTGAAATAGAAAGAGCTTTGCCCTTTCCCGATACCGTAGTCCAGGCGGACATTTACCCGGTTTTTGAATTCCCAGCGGTAACCGATGCCGTAAGAGGGAAGGGTTTCGCTCCACTGGAATTTTTTCATTTTTGGGAATACATTCCCGGCTCCCGCCCAGACAGTTACGCCGTGGCGGTTGTATATTTTTTGCCGTAGTTCGACCTGGGCTTCAAGCATGTTGTTGTCGCGGTATTGCCCTTCATAGTAGCCCCGCATCTGATAGGTGCCGCCAAGCAATGCCACCATGCTCCACGGGGTGTCGCCGTAGTTGAATGTGCCGTTGAAGTCCGAGGCGATGATGGCGCCTTTCCATAATCGGGCGTAATGCCTGAACAGGATTTCCGTCCGTTTGAAAGAGTAGGAGTTGCCCAGAAATCCCGGGAAGAATTTTTGTTCCGCTTTGATATAGATGCCTTTGTAAGGATTGGGGATGAAATCCCTGGAATCGTAGGTGAGGAGTACGCCGCCGCCTAAACTGCTGATGTCTTTTTTTTCTCCGTTGAGAAAGGTGATGTCTTTAAAGTGTTTCCCATTTACATGCTGGTACATGCCGGTGACGCCAATGTATGTATTGGAGGCGATTTTACGGAGGAAATCGATTTTAATTTGCGTCTCTTTCCTGTCATAATTGGTGTAATGGTCATCCTGGCGGCCGTTGTCGTATCCGATGCCCCAGTATTTGCTGGGGAATGAAAAAAAGTAGAGATTCAAATTCAGCCGGTAAAGGTCGCGGGGAAAAATCGTGTTGCCCTTGATGCCCAGCAGATAAAAGCCGGTGGTTGTGAGGTCGCCGTAAAAAGAGATGTTGGAAGGCGAGAGCGTCAAATCGTTTTTATCAATCCGGAACAGACCGGAGGCAACTAATCCCAGCCCTAATTTGGTGTCGTTGGAATAATGGGGGCCGCCGATGATGGAAAAGTCGAATTTCTTATGTTCTTTCGGTTTGTTGGAGTCCTGGAAATATTTGTAAATCCGTTGAAAGATATTTCTTCGGACAGCGGTATCGGAAGTCAGTGTGTCTGCCCTATTGCTTAAATCTGTCCCCAGGGAGTGGAAACTGATGCTGCAAAGCAGGCCTATAATGAAAAATAGTCGGGTAAACATGGAAAAAATGTTTGCTGGCTGAAATGTAGCACGTATTTTGCTGTAAAATTTCTGTTTTTATTGGTTAATCATATCGGAAAAGTTACGGCAATAATGATGCCAATGTTTGATTATTCGGGAATAATTTTAAAAAAAGGGTGTTTCCTTTTTTTATTGCTGGCTCTGTTTGCCGGTACACTTCCCGTGTCGGCACAGGTCGGACAGAAAGTGTGTCCCGTCACCATTTATGATGCCTACAACAAACCTTTGTCGTTGCCTTCCTTGGGTCAGAAACATTTACTGATATTTTATGTCGATCCCGACCATCCCAGCCAAAATAAGGAGTTCCGGAACTATTTCAAGAAACACCCGTTTACGAACGAAAATATCGATTCCTATGGTATCATCAATTTGAAGGATGCGCCTTTGCTGGCCAATTCCCTGTTGCGCTTCATGATACGGAAAGAAATAGCCGGAACGCAGGCGTATGTGTATAACGACCCGGACCGGTCGCTAAGCCGTGCCTGGAAACTGGGGAATGTCAACAACAAATTTGTCGTGTTGTGGGTGAACAAAGAACAGGTGATTGAATTTTTCAAAGCAGGGCAGCTGACTCCGGAAGAGGTGGAACAGGTGCACGCCCTTATCCGGAAATACAAGGATGCCCCTTTCCCTGTTGAAGAAAAAACAAAAAACGATTCACTGGCTTTTCCTGCTACGGAACTGGTGGAAACTTATCCGGAATAAAGAGGCCAAAGAAAAGAATTTTACAGTTACAGTCCGTCTTTCCTCTGGCCTCATGTAATTTCGGGGGAAAATCGGAACAATCCAAATGGCAGGTCAGATATGGTCCTTTGCTTTTATCCCGAAAGCTGACATTTCGTCATTTGGCAGGTCTTCTGACTTACTTCCGGAGTGAAGCGCCTTCCCGCCGGACAATCCAGCAGTGGCAAAGTGTGCTTTTCCTTAAGGAAGATTACAGCAGCGGGTACTGTCCGGGATTTTCACCCGGTTCCCTTTTCACCCTTCCCGGTTATCGGGGTAGGGCACCAAAGACAGAACAAAGATATATAAAAACTTGATTCCTTATTCTCCGCTTTTTGATTTTTCGTGACGTTTGCGTTCGGTTTCGTCAAGGATGATTTTCCGTAGCCGCATGGAATGCGGTGTTACTTCTACATATTCGTCCTCCTGGATGTATTCCAGGGCTTCTTCCAGACTGAATTTGACGGGCGGTGCGATGTTCACTTTATCATCGGAACCGCTGGCGCGCATGTTGGTCAGTTTTTTGGATTTGCAGACGTTGATGACAATGTCGTCCGGACGGGTGCTTTCGCCGATAACCTGACCGGCGTATACCGTTTCGCCCGGTTCGATGAAGAATTTACCGCGGTCCTGCAATTTATTGATGGCGTATGCGAATGTGTCGCCTGTCTCCATGGCAATCAACGAACCGTTGATACGCATTTCGATTTCTCCCTTGTAAGGTTCGAAACCTTTCAAACGGTGAGCGATAACCGCTTCTCCGGCAGAAGCCGTCAAAAGATTACTCCTCAGACCGATGATACCGCGGGAAGGAATGTCGAAGTCCAGGTGTACCCGATCTTCCCGGGTTTCCATATTGTTGAGGGTTCCTTTCCGTTTGGTGACCATTTCAATGGCTTTGCCCGAAAATTCTTCCGGGATGTCTATGGTAAGTTCTTCCACCGGTTCGCATTTCTTGCCGTCGATTTCTTTGATGATGACTTTCGGCTGGCCTACCTGTAGTTCGTATCCTTCCCGGCGCATAGTTTCCACCAATACGCTCAAGTGGAGCACGCCGCGGCCGAATACGACAAACGAATCTGCACTGGGTCCCGGTTCCACCTTCAAAGCCAAATTCTTTTCCAGTTCTTTGTCCAACCGGTCTTTGATGTGGCGTGAAGTGACATATTTGCCGTCTTTTCCGAAAAACGGTGAGTTGTTGATGGTAAACAACATACTCATGGTCGGTTCGTCGATGGCAATCGGCGGCAACGCTTCCGGGTTTTCATAGTCGGCAATGGTGTCACCGATTTCAAATCCTTCGATGCCTACGATGGCACAGATTTCTCCGGCTTTCACCTCTTCCGCTTTCTGTTTTTCCAGCCCTTCGAACAGCATCAGGTCCTTGATTCTGGTTTTTTCAAAAGTAACGCCGTCTCTTTTGCACAGGGTCACGGCCTGTCCAGCTTTCAGCGTCCCGCGGGTTAATTTCCCGACGGCGATACGTCCGATGTAGGAAGAGTACTCCAACGAAGTGACTAACATCTGGGGAGTACCTTCTGCAGCCTGTGGAGCCGGGATGTTTTCGATGATGGCGTCTAACAAAGGCGTAATATCGGAGCCCGGCGTGCGCCAGTCCGTGGACATCCATCCCTGTTTGGCGCTTCCGTATATGGTTACAAAATCCAACTGTTCTTCTGATGCCCCTAAAGAAAACATCAGGTCGAACACCTCTTCCTGCACTTCGTCCGGACGGCAGTTGGGCTTGTCTACTTTGTTCACGACGACAATGGCTTTTTTCCCCAGTCCCAATGCTTTTTGCAGCACAAAACGGGTTTGGGGCATGGTGCCTTCAAAAGCGTCTACCAACAGCAGCACACCGTCCGCCATGTTCAGCACACGTTCCACCTCGCCTCCGAAATCGGAGTGACCCGGGGTGTCTATGATATTGATTTTATAGTCTTTGTACCTCACCGATACGTTTTTGGAAAGAATCGTGATGCCTCTTTCCCGTTCGAGGTCATTATTGTCAAGAATTAAATCTCCTCCCTGTTTTTCGTTGTCTCTGAATTGTTTCCCCTGTAGAATCATTTTATCTACAAGAGTCGTTTTGCCATGGTCCACGTGGGCGATAATGGCAATGTTCCTTAAATTCTGCATTCTGTATTGATAAAATTAGGGCACAAAGGTACAATAAAAACGCCGGAAAAAGAATATCGGAAAGTGAAAATTGTTTTTGGTAAATGATGTATAAAGAGAGGCTTGTAATAGCCTCCCTTTTAGTTTAATTAGATACCTTGTTTATTCGATGTGAAGCGTACAGCCTGATTTACAGCCTTCACATCCTTTTACGATCCCTCCTGCATAAGATTTTAATGTGCAACTCCCTTCTGCACAAGTTCCGGAACAACTCATTTTGGATGAAGTTACCCGATCCGATACCATGTCATCATTACTGAAATAACGCACTTGGGTGAGTTCCGGCAAGCCTTCTTTTTCTATGACGCATTGGGGAACAATTAAATAAGCAACAGAGTAATCATTGAGATCATTACTCCCAAGATTTTTAGAAATGGTGAACGGGACAATACCAAATCCTTCCGGCAATCGGTCATTGGAAAAATCGGCATTATTATAGAGATTTTTGTGTTTTTCTACTATTTCGTTCAGCCATTCAAATATATGACTTGTTAATTCCGGATTATTTATTTCATCGGTTGTTGCCGGGTGGCATTTTTGTAATGCCGTATTAGGTGAGTCTAATATAAGGAACGAATTGAAATTATTATGGTCGTAAACAATCGTACTAAAACTATGGGGCTCTATTCCCGGATCTTTTTCGGTTTTTACGGTTCCTCTGCAATCGGAACAGGGATCATTTATCTCCGTGAAACAACCAACTTGGCCTTTTGCAGTATAGGGAGTACATTTGTTATTTCCAGAATGGCATTTGCAATCATAATCTAATGATGTGTTTGCAGTCCATGTTTCGGTGGTCGGGTTGTAACACCATGCTGTTACGTTTTCGGGAAATTGGATGTGTATAATTCCATTTTTAGCAGCAACTTCAGTGCCGGAGGGTACTTTCAACATCCAGGCTATTTTTTCATTCGGTTTTAAACTGGCGATTAAATCGTCAGTGGAAGCAAATTCGCGGATTTCCGGATTTTCGCAGGCAGAAATGAAAATAACTGCCAAAACTGTCAATAAAAAATGAAAAGTTCTCATGGCTCTTAAGTTTTAAGTGTAAATATTATATTATCCCTCTCGCTTAAGATAAGTAAATAGAATTACGAATCTTTTCTATCTTTTCCAAATGTAAAAAAAATAATCATAAATCCCAATTTTTTATGCATATTTGCATCAACTCAAAAATAATAATAGAAAAATGAATAAAGGTTTATTACTTTCCGGATTAGCTTCCGGATTATGTTTTTATGGACAGGCGGATGCTGCCAAGCCGGCGAAAAAGGCTCCGAATGTGGTTTTTATTATTGCCGACGATTTAGGTTACGGTGATGTCAGTTGTTATGGGCAGCAGAAGTTCCAAACTCCCAATATCGACCGCTTGGCGGCACAGGGGATGCTTTTTACGCAATGTTATTCGGGAACGACGGTGAGTGCTCCGTCAAGGGCTTGCCTGCTTTCCGGTTTACATTCGGGACATGTTCCCATCCGTGGGAATAAGGAGGTGGAACCGGAAGGACAGATGTCGTTGCCACAAAATATGGAATCCATTTTCCAGGTATTCAAGCGTGCCGGATATGCTACGGGTGCTTTTGGCAAATGGGGATTGGGGGCTCCCGGTACGGTGGGTGATCCTAACCAACAGGGCGTGGATGAATTTTTCGGTTACAATTGCCAGTTGTTGGCTCACAATTATTATGCCGACCATTTGTGGCACAATGAAAAGAGGGTGGAATTGACGGGAAATTATAACGGCGGATATGGGGTGTATACCCAGGATACGATTCAGCAAATGGCGTTGAGATTTTTGGATAATAACAAAGACAAGCCTTTCTTCTTGTTCCTTCCGTATGTGATTCCTCATGCAGAGTTGATAGTACCGGAAGATAGTATTATACAGAAATTCAGAGGTATGTATCCGGAAAAACCGTTTAAAGGATGTGATGAAGGTTGCGGGGCTTTCCGGAAAGGGGGATATTGTTCACAGCCCGAACCTCACGCTACGTTTGCCGCTATGATTTACCGTTTGGATGTGTATGTGGGACAAGTGGTGGCAAAGCTGAAGGAATTGGGATTGGATGACAATACGATTGTTATCTTTACCAGCGACAACGGACCGCATCTGGAAGGAGGGGCAGATCCAGACTTTTTTAATAGCAACGGTATTTTCCGCGGTTATAAGAGGGATGTGTACGAAGGTGGAATTCGTGTACCGTTTATTACCGTTTGGCCGGGAGTTGTAAAACAGGGGACCACCGATTTTATGTGTTCGTTCTGGGATATGTTGCCGACGTTCGCCGAAATGACTGGTAACAAGGCGAGAAGTTCGGTTGACGGAATAAGTCTGATGCCTTTGCTGACCGGAAAAGGCAAACAGAAACAACATGAGTATTTTTATTTTGAATTCCAGGAAGCAGGCGGACGCCAGGCCGTGAGAAAAGGAGACTGGAAATTGATACGTCTGAAAGCTTCTCAGGGTGACCGCTCGGTATACGAGTTATACAATTTGGCTGCCGATCCTTCCGAAACAACGGATTTGTTGACTTCCGAACCGCAAAAAGTAAAAGAATTGAAAGCCATTATGGAAAAGGCGCATGTCTATGACCCGAATTGGCCCCTGTTGGAAAATGAGCGGAAGATGGCGGACTAAGAAAATCATCGCAAAAAGGATACATGCCTACTAAGCAGGTATTAATTTTTTGCAATCGTTTGATTATAATATAATTAAAAAGAACTCTCTTAATACTTAAGTAATAATATTACTTTTCTCTTCTTCTTATCTATTTAAATATGTTGGAACAAATATAGAGTTTATTTATTAATTTTTTCCAATATTCTTAAAAAAATCCCTTCAAACCCGTCTGGTTTGTTAATAAAAATTAAATATCTGTTATCCGTATGATTCAATACGCTAAAGGATACCTGCTTAGTAGGCATATGAAAACAATAAAGTGATGTGTGGAAATCACTTATGTATGTGCTTAAAAAATAATGAGATAAGGTGTGTAAAGCTGAATTGAAATAGTAGTAAAACCGTTTCGATATTTGTTATTTTTTTCAGAACGGTCGGATATTATTTATACGGATTTTTAATTTTAAACATTTTAGTTATGACAAAACACTTGAAATTAGCAGCAATGCTATTATTCTCTTTTGCTCTTTGTATAGGCAACTATGCACAGGCGGGAAAGAGAACGGTAGGTGCGTTGACCCAGCAGCAGATGGGAACATGTACCGGAGTGGTGAAAGACGCTACAGGCGAAACGATCGTCGGGGCCTCGGTGTTGGTGAAAAGTTTGGCGACAGGCTCGTCCACCGATCTCGATGGTAAATTTACTATTGAAAATGTGCCGGTAGGCAGCATTTTGGTGGTTTCCTTTATCGGTTATGAAACACAGGAAATCAAATGGGACGGGACACCGCTTACGATTGTTTTGAAGGAAGATACCAAAACGTTGGAAGAGGTGGTGGTAGTAGGTTTCGGTACGCAGAAAAAAATTGATTTGACAGGTGCCGTTTCTCAAGTGAAGATGGACAAAGTTTTGGGCGACCGTCCTGTTATCAGTGCCTCGGCAGCTTTGCAGGGAGCTATTCCCGGTTTGATGGTGTCGGGAGTTTCCGGACCCGGACAAAGCAAATCGTTTAATATTCGTGGTGATCTTTCCATTAATGGTGGTTCTCCGCTTGTATTGATTGACAATGTGGAGGGAGATATCAATGCGTTGAATCCGGATGATATTGAGAGCGTTTCCGTATTGAAGGATGCTGCTTCTGCAGCTATTTACGGTGCGCGTGCCGCTTGCGGTGTCGTTTTGATTACGACGAAACGTCCCAAAAATAATACGAGTTTTAAGTTTAATTACAGCTTTAACCAAGGATGGGAATCTTCATTGACGAAACCGAAACAGGCGTCTCTGGAGGATTATATCACGGCTTATGAAGAGGCCGGTTATTCAAGTCAATATTGGGCGGGAGACGGTTCTCTCACTACTTGGAAGGAATTGCTGTCCCAGTATAAACAGGGAAGACTCGAAGGTGTGTATGATAACGGTATTTATAAACATACGGATGGCAAAGTGTATTATCTGAAAGAAGGGGATGTGCTTGGAAATGCCTTGACAACCGGTGTGCTTTCAAATCACAATGTTTCCGTTAGCGGCGGTTCCGACAGGATTCGTTTCCGTATTTCCGGAAATTATAGCTATGAAAACGGTCCGATGGTTACCGATAAAGATAAATACACCCGTAAAGCGTTGTCTTCGTATATATCGGCGGATATTACAAAGTGGTATACCCAGGAGATAACGATGTATTATACGGACAGCAAGACGAAGGCTCTTTCTTCCAATATCCGTGATCCGTATGCTACCCGTTTGATTAACTGGTATCCGGAAGGATATATGCCGGCGGAGATCCTTGGAACGACAGAGGATCTTATTATTGACTCTCCGCGCAATTCCTATAAAGTTTCGCCTACTTCTACGGCAACGACTTCTATTCCCCGTATTCAGGCAAAGGCTATTTTCAAGCCGTTGAAAGGTTGGAATATTATGGCGGAATATACATATAATCAGAAAAATTACAGATACAAAAATTATACGGATATTCTGAGATTTGCCGATGTACAGCTGGCAATTAAAACCAATCCTACTGATCCGACAAGGGATACTTATACGATAAATACGAATACGACCAAATATAACGCCTTGAACCTTTATACGGATTATAATGTCCAGTTGGGTAAACACGCTTTGGGCGTCATGTTGGGATACAACCAGGAGAATTCATGGTATGGTTATTTGAATACTTCGATTGAAGGACAATCCGTTCCGACAGTGCCTTCTTTCGGAGGTGGTACCGGTACTAAAAATATTGCTGATGGTTATGAAGAGTATTCTATCCGGGGAGGTTTCGGACGTTTGACCTATAATTTCGATGAGAAATACTTGTTGACGGTGAATGCCCGTTATGACGGAAGTTCCAAGTTCCCTAAAAAGAATCGTTTCGGATTTTTCCCCTCTGTTTCAGTGGGATGGCGTATGGCACAGGAAAATTTTATGGAATGGTCCCGGAATTGGTTGGATGAATTCAAAATCCGTGCTTCATATGGTTCGATAGGTAACCAAAATATCGATCCTTACGGTTTTGTACCGACCATGAATATTGCGCAGGGTACTTATTGGCTTGATGGGGATAATAAAACGACTTATACGACGGCTCCGGGACTTGTACGTGCCAATTATACATGGGAAACCGTGAAGACGTTGGATTTGGGATTGGATGTGAATGCGGTAGGCAATCGCTTGAATGTGATTTTTGACTGGTATCAGCGGAATACCGAGGGTATGCTTGCTAACGGTGTGGAACTTCCTTCAACAGTGGGTGCCGGCGCTCCTTTGCAGAATGTTGCCGATATGCGCACGAACGGTTGGGAGATTGCGGTAAACTGGCAGGACCGTATAGGTGATTGGAATTATCGTGTGGGTTTTAATGTGTATGACCATGTTTCTAAAATTACCAAGTATAATAATGAAAGTGGAAATTTGAATTATTATTATAAAGGGAGAAAATTTAATGAAATCTGGGGATATGTAGCTGACGGTTATTACAGTATTGATGATTTCGATTTGCAGAAAGCCAAATTGGGAATGTGGGTATTGAAAGAAGGAATTCCTTCCATTAATGGATACACTGTTCAACCTGGAGATGTGAAATTTAGGGATCGTGACAATAGCGGTGTTATTGATAACGGAGAAAATACGTTAGAGAATCCCGGTGATATGAAAGTTATCGGAAACAGCACTTCCCGTTATCAGTTTGGCGGTAATTTAGGTGTAGGTTATAAAGGTTTCGATTTGAACGTGATGTTCCAGGGTGTAGGCAAACGGGATTATGTATTGGGCGGTTCGGCTCTGTATCCCTTTGGTGGTGGCGGTAGTGACGGTGTGTTCTGGCCGTTGTATTACAACCAAACTAACTATTGGAGAGCGAAAAGTTATGACCCGGAAAGTCCCGATTATATGGTGGCGGAAAATCCGAATGCCAAATTGTTCCGTATTTACGGACAGGAAGGTAATGTCGGTTCCAATACCCGTACCAGTACGAAATATATACAGGATGCTTCTTATTTGCGTATAAAGAATGTAACGTTGTCTTATTCTTTCCCGAGAGAGTTATTGGATAAGTGTCGTTTGGATCAACTTCGTTTGTATGTGAGTGTGGAAAATCTGGCGACTTTCACCTCTTTGCCTAAAGGGTATGATCCGGAAAGTCTTTCTTGGTCTTATCCGTTTTATCGTACCTGGTCTATCGGTGCCAGCATTTCATTCTAATTTAATTTTATGACTATGAAAATAAAATACTTTATAGCGATTTGTATCGCGCTTTCGTCTGTCTTTACTGCTTGTAATGACAGCTTCCTTGAAAAGGAACCGCTTACGGGTCTGACGGAGACGAATGCTTTTCAGACATATGACAACTTCAAAGCTTACATGAATCCGTGTTATGCTTTGTTTACGGATACAAGAATTTATACCAATTTTTCGGGAAATACGTATTATTATGGTGGACAGTGGTCGAGCGATTATTATGCCGGTGTCATGACGACACGTGATAATATGCGAAATCCCTATGCCTATCAGACAATTTCGGCGACAACCAGTTCCGATAATTGGAATTTTGAATATCCCCGTCGGGTGAATATTATGCTTAGTCATCTGAATGACGGTAATTTAACAGAGGAAGAACAGCGCCATTGGCGTTCTGTAGGATATTTCTTTCATGCATGGTGGTATATGGAACTTGTGGCTAAATATGGTGATGTGCCCTGGATAAACAATGTGCTTACCGATGAGTCGGAAGAGGCTTACGGAGAACGAACCCCTCGTGCCGAAGTGGTGGATAGTATCATTACTCGTTTGGAATATGCTATTGCCAATATCGGTGATGTATCTCAGGATGGTGATAATTGTTTGACTGCCAATGCTATTAAGGCCGCCCTTAGCCGATTCTTGCTGCGTGAGGGAACGTGGGCGAAATATCATGGATTGAATGAGGATTACAACGGTTATTTGCAGAAATGTTTGAAGATTTCTAAAGAATTAATGGATGAATATCCTTCTCTTTATTTCGGTAACGGTATGAATAATTATCCCGGAGCCGGATACGATGAAATTATGACATCGGAAAATCTGGCGGGGAAACCGGGTATTATCATGTATAAACAGTATGTGAGCGGTATATTGATGCATCGATTCAGTGATTTGATTCATGTGGAGGCACATCGTGCTGATGCTCCGCAGTATACGGTGGATATGTTTTTGATGAAAAACGGTAAGCCGATTACCAACGCTTCTTCCGGTTTCCAAGGAGGACAGGGCAAGGATTTGTGGGATTATTTTGCAGATAGGGATCCCCGGTTGCATATTAATTTCGAACCTCCTGTACAGGCTAAGGTCGAGAACAACGCTAATCCGGATAATGTTACGACATTTAAAAAATGGACATTTTGGAAAGCAGGGGAGGATTTGAACGGATATGGCAACTATACAATAACGCAGGAGTACGCCGACAAATTCCGGACTTATATTGATTATTTCGGAGCCAACGTTTTTTGTGAAAACGGTACAGGCGACGAATCATTGGGTTGCAAACGCCTCCCGGGACACAACTGGGGCGGCAGCATGGCTCATTCCGCTCCCAATATTACGTCATATTGCCAGACGGATAACTATATGCGTTGCTGGACGGGATATTATTTCTGGAAACATTATACAGCTTGGGAAGTGGGTAGTAATGATAACTTTCAGACATCCGACAAGCCGATATTTACGATAGAAGAGGTGCTTCTTAATTATGCGGAAGCTGCTTGGGAACTTGGACAATTCGGTCAGTCGGTAGCGGATATAACCATAAACAGATTGCGTGAACGTGCGGGAGTAGCTAATATGAATGTAGCGGAAATCGATGCGAATTTCGATCCGAACCGGGATAAAGGTACGGCGGCTTGGACACAGGGATATGATGCTTTGACAAATTATGAGGTGGATCCCGTGCTTTGGGAAATCCGTCGGGAACGTATGGTGGAATTGATGGGACAGGGATTCAGTTTCTATGACATCAAGAGATGGCATAAGGCACCGTGGTATGTGAATCGTCAGCCGTGCGGTATGTGGATTACGGCAACGAATGTACCTTATGGTACGGGAAAATATACCGGTGATTTTGTTGATTACAATACAATCAATACTTCCGGATATGCTAATCCTCAGAACAATGCTGCCGGTTCAGGCTGGATTTATACCATTCCGGGCCCATTGGCAACCGGTAAAGGATGGTTGGATACGTATTACCTTAATATGGTTCCGACAGATCAGATTAATCTGAATCCGAATTTGAAACAGAATCCGGGGTATAATGAATTGTTCGGTTTGTAAAAGCCGAGTTTGAAATAAAAAAGCTGGCTATTCAGCCAGCTTTTTTTATGAAAGTTAGAAAACTACTTTATTTTACAGTGTTTGCACTGCCCAATACATTCTCTAATTTGTGTTTGTAAAGCTCTTTCAGAGAATCGCGGGCCGGTCCCAAATATTTTCTCGGGTCGAATTCTGCCGGTTTGGTCGCGAAAATTTCTCTTACGGCTGCTGTCATGGCCAAACGACCGTCAGAGTCGATATTGATTTTACAAACTGCCGATTTGGCTGCTTCACGCAACTGGTCTTCCGGAATACCGATAGCGTCTTTTAATGCTCCGCCGTATTTGTTGATGATGGCCACTTTGTCTTGAGGAACGGAAGAAGAACCGTGAAGGACAATCGGGAAGCCCGGAATACGTTTTTCCACTTCTTTCAGAATGTCGAAACGCAAGGGGGGAGGTACTAAGATACCGTCGGCATTGCGGGTGCATTGTTCCGGTTTGAATTTGTTGGCACCGTGAGAAGTACCGATGGAGATAGCCAGAGAATCCACGCCCGTTTTGCTTACGAAGTCTTCCACTTCTTCCGGACGGGTGTAAGTGTGGTGTTCTGCCGATACTTCATCTTCCACTCCGGCCAATACACCTAATTCACCTTCTACGGTTACGTCGAACTGATGAGCGTATTCTACAACTTTTTTGGTCAATGCTACGTTTTCATCGTAAGGCAGATGGGAACCGTCAATCATGACAGAAGAGAAACCCATGTCGATACAGCTTTTGCAAAGCTCGAACGAATCACCGTGGTCCAAGTGTAAAACAATCGGAATGTTCAATCCCAATTCTTTGGCATATTCAACGGCACCTTGAGCCATGTAGCGCAAAAGAGTCTGGTTCGCATATTTGCGGGCACCGCTTGAAACTTGAAGAATAACCGGTGATTTACATTCCACGGCAGCCTGAATAATGGCCTGCATTTGTTCCATGTTGTTGAAGTTAAAAGCTGCGATGGCATATTTGCCTTCCATGGCTTTTTTGAACATGTCACGGCTGTTTACCAGCCCTAAATCTTTGTAATTTACCATAGTATATTTTTTAAAATTTACAGAATCTGCCTCAAAAATAAAAATAAAAATACGAAATAGGAAATAAATGGGTTTTAAAGTCCCCGAAGTTATCACCATTTAATCTCACTCATCCCGTGTTCTCTCAGATATCGGTTGGCCTGGCTGAACTGGTGGTTGCCGAACCATCCGCCCCGGTTGGCCGAAAGGGGAGAAGGATGTACGCATTTCAATACCAGATTGCAGTTGGTATCAATAAACGCCCCTTTGCGCTGGGCATAAGAACCCCACAGGAGAAAAACCAGATTGCGTTTCTTCCGGGTGAGTTGCTGGATGACCGCATCGGTAAAAGTTTCCCAACCTTTATTCTGATGCGAACCGGCGCAATGAGCCTTGACGGTCAGCGTGGCGTTGAGTAACAGCACTCCCTGGTCTGCCCAGCGCTCCAGATTGCCTGAAGCCGGAACTGGCGTACCCAGATCGTCGTGGATTTCTTTGAATATATTTTGTAATGAAGGGGGCTGTTCGATACCTTCCGGTACGGAAAAGCATAACCCGTGAGCCTGTCCTGGACCGTGATAGGGATCCTGACCGAGGATGACGACTTTCGTCTTACTTACCGGACAGTGATTGAAAGCATTGAAAATAAGCTTGCCGGGAGGAAATATCCGTGCCTGCTTGTATTCTTCCCTGACAAAAGAAGTCAGTTCGGCGAAATAAGGCTTTTCAAATTCCTCTTTCAGTAATTCTTTCCACGATTCTTCTATTTTGACATCAATCATAGAGAATGGATTTATTCCGTTTTTATTTCAAATAATTTGGGCCATCTTTTCCCCGTGACATACACGGTTCCTTTTTCCGGATTCCAGGCGATTCCGTTTAAAACATCATCGCTGTCGTCGAGTCTGGCGCGTTCGGTTCTCGACAGCAACCGGCCCAAGTCCAGTTCCTGTTTGACTTCTCCCGTGGCGGGGTCAATGATGACAATGCGGTCCTGCATCCACACATTCGCCCATACCAGGCCGTTGATATATTCCAGTTCGTTGAGGTTTTTGACGGGACCGTTGTGGTCGTACACTTCCACTTCCTTCATGATATTGAAAGAAGAGGGGGCTATGTGGTAAAGTTTATGACTTCCGTCGCTCATAATCAGCTTGTCGCCTATCGTGGTGATACCCCAACCTTGTGTGTTATAGGTAAAAGTGGATTCCAGGGAAAAAGTTTTCAGGTCGTAGATGAAGCCTTTTCCGGAAGTCCACGTCAGTTGATAAATCTTATCATTCAAGAGAGTAATGCCCTCGCCAAAAAGTCGGTTGTCGATGCTCAGGGCAGAAAGTATCTTCCCGTTTTTCATATCCTGTTTCCGGATGCCCGATTCGCCGTATTGTCCTGTGCTTTCATACAATATGCCATCCTGATATACCAATCCCTGGGTATATGCTTTCGTGTCGTGAGGATACTCCCGCACGATTTTGTATTGAAGTTTTTCCGGTGCCCGGTCGGGTTTTACAGTGACGGTTAGAGTGGCTACACTCCGTTTGTTGTCCGGATGAAAAGCAACCAATTTAAAAGTATTCTTTCCTGTTTTGGTTGCCGGAATCCGGTAGTTGTATTCCGTTTTACCGGCTCCTATGGTGGCAGCCTTCTCCCCGTTCCAGAAAATCTGGACGGAATCTGCCGGAAATTTTTCTTTGGTGCTGAACGCCACATTCACGGCGTCGTGATACTTGAACGTCGCATTGGGGGCGGGAGAGGTGAATTGTATGCTGTTTACGTACTTCGTATTGTTTTTAGCCGGTGCCGCCGGAACGGTAATACCCGGCTCCGCCTGCTTTGCAGGACGGCTGTTACAACAAATCAGCAACAGAGAACATACGATACAATAAAAATAAGACATAGGATTCCGTGTTATTCAACCGACCATTCGTATCCTTCCTTGGTATCTTTCACATTCACACCGGCGGCTTTGAGCTCATCCCGTATTTTATCGGAGGTAGCCCAATCTTTCTTTTGTTTGGCTTCCGTGCGGATAGACATGACCATATCCAGCACTTTTCCTAACACTTCATGGTCTTTCCCGGCGGACTCATTCTCTTTTTTCAGTCCGAGTATCGTGAAAACAAGGTCGTGATACAATTTTTTCAGTTTATCCAGATTGGCGGCGTCAATGTGTTCCTGTCCGGCTGCAACAGAATTAATCATGCGTACACCGTCAAAAAGATGTGAAATCAGTGTCGGTGTATTCAGATCGTCGTTCATGGCCTGAAAACATTTTTCCACTAATTCGTCCACGTGGACAGTATTCTTGTCTGAAGGTTTCAGACGCTCCAATACCTCCATGGTAGCCATTAGTCGCTCGTGGCCTTTTTCTGCGGCTTGCAGGGCTTCATTGGAGAAATCGAGCGGACTCCTGTAATGTGCCTGAAGGATGAAAAACCTCACCGTCATTGGTGAATAGGCTTGCTCCAACACGTCGTTTTCGCCGGAAAACAATTGGTCCAGGGTAATGAAATTACCCAACGATTTGCCCATCTTTTGTCCGTTGATGGTAATCATATTGTTGTGCATCCAGTAACGTACGGCTTCGTGGCCGTAAGCCGCTGTACTTTGGGCGATTTCGCATTCATGGTGCGGAAACTGCAAATCCAGGCCGCCTCCGTGAATATCGAACGTATCGCCTAAATATTTTTGGCTCATGCAGGAACACTCCAGGTGCCAGCCGGGGAAACCGTCACTCCACGGCGAAGGCCAGCGCATGATGTGTTCGGGCGAAGCCTTTTTCCAAAGGGCGAAATCGAAAGGATTGCGTTTCTCGTTTTGTCCGTCCAACTGTCGGGTATTGGCAAACAATTCCTCCACTTTCCGGCCGGAGAGTTTGCCGTACGGATATTTTTTATTATAGGCCTCTACGTCAAAATAGATACTGCCGTCGCTTTCGTAAGCAAATCCGTTTTCCAGAATCTTTTTAATAAGTTCCTGTTGCTCTATGATATGACCGGAAGCGTGCGGTTCAATACTTGGACTGAGCGTATTGAGCTGCTCCATATTTTTATGATAGCGGTTCGTGTAAAACTGAACGATTTCCATCGGCTCCAGCCGGTCCAGCTTCGCCTTTTTTTCAATCTTGTCTTCCCCGTCGTCGCTGTCATTTGTCAAATGCCCGACATCCGTAATGTTCCGGATATATCTGACCTTATAGCCCAGATATTGCAAATACCTGAAAAGCACGTCAAACGTGATGGCGGGACGGGCATGTCCCAAATGCGCATCACCGTAAACCGTCGGTCCACAAACATACAAGCCTACAAAAGGAGGGTTTAACGGCTCAAACTCCTCTTTCCGGCGACTCATGGTATTATATATCGTAAACTTATTATCCATATCCAAACTTTTTGAAATTGACGCATAAAGGTATAACTTTTTTATTGTTTCCCTGCAAAAAATCAACCATTATTGGTTGATTCTGTAAAATCAACCTATTCTGGTTGATTTCCCTGGATGAAACATCAGAATAGTTGGCAGGGCTGGGCGGAGGTATAACGGATGAGGGCATCGGGAGCGATTTTGATTTGCAGCCCGCGGATGCCGGCGCTGATGAAAATATGAGGGAACTGAAGACAAGTTTCGTGGATGAAGGTAGGGAAACTTTTTTTCATCCCTATCGGCGAACAGCCGCCCCGGATGTAACCGGTGACGGGTAGCAACTCTTTCATGGGGATTAAGTCCGCCTTTTTATTGCCCGAAACTTTGGCTGCCAATTTCAGGTCGACTTCCTGGTCGCCGGGAATAACACAGATAAAATAACCGGTTTTGTCTCCGTGCAATACCAATGTTTTGAATACGCATCGGATATCCTCATGCAATTGTTCTGCAACGTGGGTGGCGGCCAGGTCGTTTTCGTCCACTTCATAAGGAATGAGTTCGTAGGGGATAGCGGCTTTGTCCAAGAGGCGGGCCGCATTGGTTTTGTTTATTTTTGTAGCCATACCGGAAAATATTGCGGCCTCAAATGTAATAAAAAAACAAAGAAGCGGATTATTTCCTGAGAAACGGGATGTTTGCCTGTTCGTGGAAGCGGAGCCAGGGATGCAGTTCTTCGGGAAAAATTTTTAAGAAAATATCCGTTGTTTTCGTGAAACCGGATACGGCAACAGGGCTGTTCCCCTCCCATGTTTTAACTTCTCCTTTAAAAACTGAAATCATAATCCAAATGGCCAGTATCAATATACCCGAAATAACTAATCTCATCGCCTCAAATATTAAACTGTGAAACGGGTTATACGTAAACATGGCGGTAAAAGTTTCCTGAAACGGATAGCCAACGGGAAACCGAAGGCGCATTTCTGCCGGAAAAAGATACTATTCGGTAAAACGGGAATTTCTTTGTAATTTTGTCAGAACGATGAGAGGGAACCTATGGATACGATTATAGATTTGTTTGAGCAGAGTTGTGCTAAATATCCGGATAATCCTTATTTGTGGGAGAAAATCGGGGGCAAATACGAAGCGAGGACTTATGTACAGACGCAAAAGCGGGTGAGGGAAATTGCGGGAGGCTTGTTGCATGCCGGATTGAAAAAGGGACAGCGGATAGCTTTGTTGGCGGAAGGTTGTGCGGATTGGGTGTGTTGTGAACTGGGAATATTGTATGCCGGCGGTATCAATGTGCCTTTAAGTATCCGTCTGAACGAACAGGAATTGGTATTCCGTCTGAATCATTCCGGTTGCCGTTTTTTGATGGTATCCACCTATTACATGCGTACGATAGCCCGGATTATCGGAGAACTGGAAACGGTAGAGAAAATCTATGTCTTTTCATCGGATACGGGAGAGGACAAAAGATATATCCCCTTGGAAAGCCTTGTGGAAAATGGCAAAGCTTGGCTGGAGCACTATAGCCGGAATCTCGATGAGCTGCTTTCTTCCATTTCGGCGGAACAGGTGGCGAACATTATCTATACTTCCGGTACGACGGCAGAACCGAAAGGAATCATGCTGACCCACGGCAATTTTGTCAGCAATGTGCTCCAGTCGGATTCTCTGATACGCATACCGCAACACTATCGTATATTGTTATTTCTGCCTTGGGACCACAGCTTTGCCCATACGGTGGGGCTCTATTCCTTTATGTACAACGGAGCTTCCGTAGCGGCCGTGGATTTCGGCCGTTCTCCGATGGAAAGTCTCCGTAATATTCCGGTCAATATCCGGGAAATCAAACCTCATATCTTGTTGAGTGTTCCCGCTATTGCCAGGAACTTCAGAAAAAATATAGAAACGGAGATAGGCAAGAAAGGTGCTTTTGTCCGCATCTTATATCATGGGGGCTTGAAACTGGCATACCGCTATTATGGCGAACAGAGAAACGGGCCGAAAGGTGGGAGATACCTGCTTTATCCTTTGGTCAGATTTTTTGATGCCATGGTATTCAAGCGGATTCGAAAAATTTTCGGCGGAAATCTCCATTTTTTCATTGGCGGCGGTGCGCTCTTGGATGTGGAATTGCAAAACTATTTTTCGGCTTTGGGGATACCGATGTATCAAGGGTATGGCCTGTCGGAAGCTTCTCCCGTTATCAGTTCCAACACGCCTTTAAAACATAAATTCGGTTCCTCGGGCATTCCAGTCAGACCGATGGCATTGAAAATTCTGACAGAGGAAGGAAAAGAGGCCGAATCGGGCGAAACCGGTGAAATTGTTATCTCCGGAGGGAATGTGATGAAAGGATATTGGCGGAATGAAACCTCGACGGCTGAAACCGTGCGGGACGGATGGCTGTATACCGGCGATCTGGGATATATGGGAAAAGACGGATTTTTGTATGTCCTGGGACGTTTCAAATCATTGCTGATAGCCAATGACGGAGAGAAATACAGCCCCGAAGGAATAGAAGAGGCGATTGTCGAAAAATCCCCTTATATTGATGCTTGTGTGCTTTACAACAACCAGTCTCCTTATACATCGGGATTGATAGTTCCGAATAAATACGCTTTAAAAGAATATGCGGAAAGGAAAAAAGCGGAATGGGGGACGGTGGAAACCTACAAGTTGATGCTGATGAAAATCCACCGGGAACTGATGGAATTCCGTCGGGGCGGGAAGTACGAAGGACTTTTCCCGGAACGGTGGTTGCCTGCCGTGGTGGCAATTTTGCCGGAGCCCTTAAAAGAAAGCGACGGGACGATTAACTCCTCTGCCAAAATAGTGCGTCGCAAGGTGCTTGAATTATACAAAGACGAACTCGATTATATTTATACCCCGGAGGGAAAAGATATACAAAATACGAGGAATACACAGAATATCAGAAAATTATTTAAAGAATAAAATCATTATGCGCCGGGAAACTATATCGGTAAAAATCGGGGATTGTATCCTGTCTTATGACCGGCCTGTGGTCGTACAGTCGATGCTGAACACTTCGACAATGGACACGAATGCTTGTGTGGAGCAGGCCATACGTATTATTGAAGCCGGGGGACAGTTGGTACGCATCACGGCTCAGGGCGTGAAAGAAGCGGAAAACTTGAAGAACATCCGGGAGGAATTGCATCGGCGGGGATATTCTATTCCGCTTTCTGCTGACATACACTTCAATCCGGATGCGGCAGCCGTGGCGGCCAAATACGTGGAAAAGGTGCGTATCAATCCGGGCAACTTCATCGACAAACGGGCCACTTTTCAGAATCTTACCTATACGGAGGAAGAATACAAAGCCGAGTTAGCGCGTTTACGGGAGAAATTTGTTGCCTTCCTGGACGTTTGCCGCCAATATGGTACAGCGGTGCGTATCGGTACGAATCACGGTTCATTGTCCGACAGGATTATGAGCCGCTATGGAAATACACCGGCAGGAATGGTAGAGGCAACGATGGAATATCTGCGGGTATGTCGCGATGTGGATTTCCGTAATGTCGTGATTTCTCTGAAATCGAGTGATTGCCGTGTGATGGTTCAGGCTGTTCGGCTCTTGGTGCAGGCAATGCAGGAAGAAGGAATGAATTATCCTTTGCATTTGGGAGTCACGGAAGCGGGAGAAGGAGAGGACGGTCGTATCCGCTCGGCAGCAGGCATCGGTTGCTTGTTGAATGAAGGCATCGGTGATACGATACGGGTGTCTTTAACGGAAGCGCCGGAATGCGAAATCCCGGTAGCACGCAAATTGGTTGCCTTGTGTCGTCCGGAATTTGTGTATAACGGAAGCGGGCGGGGGAATGAAAATGTCAAACCCTTCATTGTGGCGGATATTTCTTCCGTAGAGGTATTGAATGAAGAGGTGATGTTGCGCTTGGGGTTTGTGCAGCAGCCGGAAACAGACCCTGTTACGGGAGCCCGGCTGCAAGCGGGAAGAAAAGCGCCTGAGATGATTTATACAGAGGCCTTGGGACCTGAGCTGACCAAATTGCCGGAAAATATTACAGTGATTGTGCCGGGGGAAAATCTGGAAATGGCGCATGTATATAATCGCAATGCCTGCCCTCTTGTATCGGTGGATTTGGTGAAAAAAGGATATGGGAACGCGGAGGCCGCGCATATCTTCGTGGAAGTGGAAAGGGAAGAACAGATTGATGCGGAGCTATTGGAAATATTAAAAGAGAAAAACGGCATCCTGGTACTCTCTCCGGAATCGGCCGATTATCATGAATATCGACGGATGATAGGACGGGCGGGACAGACATGTCCGGTGATTGTGAGGGCAAAAGACACTGCGGGGGAAGAAGGGCGTTTAAAAATAGCAGCCCATACCGGCGGACTTTTTATGGACAACCTTGCCGCAGGTTTTTGGGTAACATTGGCGGATGAAATGGGTGCGGCATTGGAATTGAGCCGGAATATATTGCAATCCGTAGGCGTCCGCCGCTACAAAACGGAATTTGTCAGTTGTCCCGGATGCGGCAGGACATTATATAATCTGGAAGAAGCTGTGGCGAAAGTCAAACAGGCATTTGCCCACCTGGACCACTTGAAGATAGCGATTATGGGCTGTGTGGTCAATGGTCCCGGCGAAATGGGTGATGCGGATTACGGTTATGTGGGAGCCGGCAACGGGAAAGTGAATCTTTACAAAGGCCGGCAGCGGGTGAGAAACGCCGTCCCGGAAGAAGAAGCCATAGAAGCGTTGAAACAACTGATACAGGAACACGGGGATTGGAAAGAACCCCGATAACGTATTCTTTGAGGGGCAATGTAACCATTTCCCGCTAAAACGAGTAAATAGGTTATGTTGAACTAAAAAGATTACAATTATGATGTTTATTTGGTATATTCTTATTGGACTTGTTGCCGGATGGGTGGCAAGCAGAATCATGAGGGGACGCGGATACGGAATCTTGATCAACATGATAATCGGTATCATCGGCGGCGTATTGGGAGGTTGGCTGTTCAGCCTTATCGGATTCTATTCCACCGGCGGAATCGTCGGAAGTCTTATCACCTCTGTATTGGGAGCCATTATCCTGCTTTGGTTTGTCGGCCTGGTCAACCGTCCCGACAAAAAGTAATATCTGATTCGTATCCTTGAAAAAAGATTATATCCTCGAGAGAAAATTTGCATTTACTCTCGAGGATTCTATATTCAATTCATCGGTGTAATCCGTACTTGTCCGTGGCCGTAATTTGAACCGGCCGTCATGGATGTGTTGGTAAAGAACAATCCGGAATAATGATTGGGTTGTCCTGTATGGATAATATTGCCAGAGGTGGAAGAATCGCTAACAGCATCGCAACCACTGTATCCCGAAATAAATGATGAACCTCCGGCTCCGGCAGACATGCAATAACCATAGTCTTTTCCTCCCCCTCCGCCATAATATCCTCCTCCTGCACCACAAGAGTTTGTACCGTTTCCTCCTATTCCGAAACGGCCTACATTGGGAGAACCGGCAAATCCTCTATTACTACGTCCTCCTGCTGTCTGTGAACCTCCCGTTGCATTGGTGGAAGATACGTGATGAGAATCTTGTAAAAAGATTCCGACACCGCCATTTAGACCGCCACCTGCACCACCTGCACGATTTCTGGTCAAAGAAGTTCCGGTCCAATATACTCCTCCCCCTCCTCCGGCTGCGACCATAATGCGGGATTTTAAACTTTGGAAATTATTCCAAGCTGCATATACAATACGTACATCAGAAGCTCCCCCTCCAGCAGACGTATGGGTATTGGAATAACCACTTTGTGAACTTCCCCCTCCATTCCAAGTAGCACCGCGGGTTGTTGCTCCTCCTCCCCCTCCAGCAGCTTGTCCGACATAAATATATAAACTGCGCGGTTTATTCAAAGAAATTTCGCCTTGAGTATATCCGCCTTTACCTCCGGCCGACCCGGATACATTTCCACCCCGGGCTCCCCATGCCTCTACTTTATATTTTCCTGCCGGCAATACCACACATTGTGCTTTACCCGTATACCCATATGTAGTTGCAGCTGTTAGAATCACTGTATTCGTTACATTGATTTGAGTGGTGAAAATATCTGGACATTTTTCAAATTGGGCTTCTAAAGTATATACACCGTTAGCAGTCAGGTTATTAACCAAAAGATTACTTCCGTCTTCCACGATGAGGGCATCCGGATTTTCTACAATTCGCCACTCTTTTTGTAATCCTGTCCACCGATGCGGTATCGCAACAGGACAAGGATTGAATGTATAAGAGGAAGCTACAAACGGCTCCGGCAAGACTTTTACCGTCACTTCATTGCTTTCCGCCACACCCATAGCGCAAATGCCCATACGTTTAAATGTATATACAACAGGGGAAGCTGTTTTATTTTCGAAATGTCCGTATTTCAAGGTTATTCCTACGGCATTGTCTATAATGTCGAATTTTGCTTCCCCCGGTTTCTTGACGTACCAATTATATTGGAAACGAACATCGGAAAAGTCGGGACAAAATGCTTCCTGCATATTGGCAATTTCCGTACCCGACCAACAAGCCGTATCTTCCGTATTCTTGATAGTACCGCCATTGATTTTAATTCCTGACAGACTGTACACTCCGCGGAATCCTACCGTACTGTCCCGCTGCGTAATGGTCGTGAAGTAATTCATTGCTTCCGTGCGGTCGGAAGTTCGTAATAAACTATCGGGAGAAGAGAAGCCTCCGCCACGCACACCGTATTTCGTTGCCGTCTTGTCCCATAAATTGGCATTATACACTCCCGTCCCGCAACTGCCACCGTCCAAATTACTATAATTTACATTGGCGCACAATTCTTTCAGATTCCCGCTCATTTCCATAACAGCCCAATAGGTTGCACCTGCCTGGGTCTGATTCGTAGCCGACGTAGCAAACAAGCCGCACCGTACGGGTCCGTTGATACTATTACTTGTACCGCTGTTTACGTTCTTTAAATAACTCAATGCCTGTTCCCTCTCGTCTCCACGGTAATTTAAATCACCCAATCCGTTTAAACGGTTCACTCCGTTGTTTGTATTCCAGGCGTATTCCCCTTTATCGGGTACTTGGGGATAGAAGCGGCGGCACGCCTTTTCGTATTCCAATTCACTCATCGGACGTAAACCACTCCAACTGCAATACGCTATCATATCCTCGATGCTCATGTAATTACAAGCCAATGTCTGACCGTCGTCTGTACTGAAGAGGTCGTTTGAGGGATTCAGATTGTTACCGAATACGACGGGGGAATTTGCTTTTCGTTGTTCGATAAACACGATACCGTTCCGACAACTTGGATTTTTCAAATCTCCAAACACATAATCCCCTCTTTGCATGGTAGCAAAGTTGTTATTTGCAACCCGCGCTTTCTGTTGGTCGAGGGTCAGAGAATTAAGGAACTCCACATACTGCTCCTGACTTGTTTCGTATTTCATTACGTAAAAACCCGCATACCCTTTTGGGTAGGAAGCTGCCAAGGAAACATTCGGCATACCGTTCTTGGCAGAAAGGGTCAAAGCATTTTCAGAGTCAATGACTACGGCAGCCGTATCACCTACTGCGAAACTTTTGTAAGAAGAAGCATCCCCCAAGTAGTACGCCCCATAAGGAACATATACCATTTCAATGGCATGGACGGCAACGTAAATCCCGTTCAGAGCGTCACCGAAATCCGCGGAAGTAAGTCCTGTACCGTTAAGAGGCCATTTCGCCTGTAGTCGGACACTGACATTCCCCTCTGAAATTCCATTACGCATGACATACAATCCGTTTACTTTTCCGGCATTTGCTCCCACCATGTAAGCGTAACCGCCTCCCTCGTTACCGGCGGCAGTACTCAATACATGACCGGAAGAAGAAAGGTAAGCATGCTGCCACGCATTCTCCAGACCCCGTTTCTTGAACTTGAAGAACACCCAAGCGGCATCCCAGTTGAAATCATCCCGCCAGGAGTTGTCCCAACGGAGAGTGACTTCGATAACAGCCGTATCGTTAACGATACTCACGACTCGCGTTTTGCCCTCCACACGGATGTTGTTGGCTTTGACGCCCGCAATTGTACACAACAACAATAACACGGGCAAGAAGATTTGACACACACAGACACATCCAAATAATTTCTTCATACACGAAAATTACTTAGCACCTTGAAGTCCCCGGAAAGGCTGGTTAATGACAATAAAAAAGCGTGGGAACTTTAGTTTATCTATATCGAGGTACGACCAAGCACCCGTATAACAAATAAACAGTTACCCACGCCTAACCGGGTATATAGGAAATATATACGGCAAACGTGAGCGTTTGTACTGTTTATCCTTGTTATACTGAAATTTTGGTCGTTTTCGATATAAGGATAAAACTAAACGCTTCAAATCAAATATGTCCGCTATGACGGAATACGCTTACTCTCATCATAGCGGAACAAAGGTAAGAAAAAGTTGAAAGTTTCTTTTTAAAATAGTTTAATATTTATTGTGCTTGAAAACCTAATCTTTTCATTTTTAATTTATTAGTTTTGGAAGTGGCGTTGTTGATTCTCTGTATTATTTTGTATATTTACATTTAAATAGAAATACAATGGATATAATTCAGAATTATATAGAAGCTGTAAAAACGATAAAGGAAGCTATCTTGCGTAGTCAGTATCGTGCTGCTGCATCAGTGAATAAAGAACAACTCTCTTTGTATTATGGCATTGGACGGTATGTTTCGGAAAACTCCCGTAAAGGGTTTTGGGGTAAAGGTGCGATAGAGCGGATTTCTTTGATGTTGCAGAAAGAACTGCCGGGATTAAGAGGTTTTTCAGCTTCGAATATAAAGAATATGCGGATTTTTTATGAAGCATGGGAATCTGTTTTAAATCGTCAGCCACTGGCTGATGATTTAGTGTTGAATGAAAAATTGTTGTTGAGCATAATTCGCCAGCCACTGGCTGACGAATTTAATAGGAGTGATTTTCTTTCAATAGGTTTCAGTCATCATACGGAAATTATAGCTAAAGCTAAAAGTCTGGATGAAAGATTGTTCTATATCCATGAATGTGCCATTCGATATTGGAGTAAATATACTTTAAGGGATTATTTGAAAGCGGACCTTTACCACCATCGGGGAGCATTGCCTAATAATTTTGCCCAAACACTGCCCGATACGAAACAGGCAATTAAAGCTATCTGTTCTTTTAAAGATGATTACTTGTTAGACTTTATCAATATAGAACAATTGGATGAGCGGGAAGAAGATATAAATGAACACGTTATAGAAAAAGCCATCGTTGCCAACGTGAAGAAGTTTATTATGACCTTTGGGCAGGATTTTAGTTTTATAGGTAATCAATACCGTATTGAGGTGGCAGAAGAAGAAATGTTCATTGATTTGTTGTTTTTCAATCGGGAACTCAATTCTTTGGTAGCGGTTGAATTGAAGTCCGGAAAATTTCGTATGTCGTATTTAGGGCAACTGAATACTTATCTTTCCGCATTGGATTCATACGTGAGAAAACCGCATGAGAATCCTTCTATCGGAATAATCCTTTGTAGAGAGATGAATCAGACTTTTGTAGAGTTTGCGGTTCGTGATTATAACAAACCGATGGGGGTTGCTACTTACCATGCATCCGAAGATATGCCGGAACGACTTCGTAGAGCCTTGCCAGATATTGAAGAATTGAAGAAGTTATTATAGAATAAATTTCATAAAACCGGCCTTAAAACTCAATCCACCGTCGAAATTTATATATCCACCGTCGAAATTTGTACATCCGCTGACGGTATTTGTATATCCACCGACAGTGGATAGAGTTTTTCCTATTATAAAAATGATATTTCTTATTCAGATATATTTTTTTAAGAATACCTTTAGATTTTTAATCATTCTTGTTTTTACCCCAATTCTCAATTGTTTTAATTGAAAGTAAATAGTCCCGCTCAATATCACTGATAGTACGCTGTTTGTATTTACGGTATTCTGTTGTGGCGTGTTCCATGGCTTCTTCGTGAGATATGTTGCCAGTACCTTGTAACAATTGCTCACCGGACATTGTTAATATTCTATCTAAATACGCTGCCCAGTCGTTCATTGTCATTACTTGCTCACGTTCTGCTTGACGTTCAGCAAAGTCCAAGTATCCAGATACAAGTTGTCCCATTGCACGAAGTTCCTTTTCGTTCAGGTAGTTCTTTGCCGTCTTTGCTTCAATCAAAGTAGGATGATTTCCTTTAAAAGTCAATAATCCCATGAAGTCTTTTTCGGCATCAGCACGCTCCACGATTAATTCAGCAGCAGTGTGACCGTGGATAGCATAGTGTATTTTGTTTTGTACTTTCTTGAAGAACTCTTGCGACACAGCTGCTCGCGGGTCGTAATCTATACTTGTTGCATATATTTCAAGTATTTGGCGATATAGAACTTTTTCAGTAGCACGAATATCTCTAATGCGCTCCAGTAATTCTTTCCAATAGCTACCACCGCCCAGTTTTTTTAGTCGCTCATCATCAAGAGTAAATCCTTTTATGATATACTCTTTCAAGCGCTCGGTTGCCCATTGCCGGAATCTTGTGGCAATGATAGAACGGATGCGATAGCCAAGAGCAATAATCATATCAAGATTATAGTGTTCCACTTCACGTTCCACACTACGAGAGCCTTCTGTTTGAACTATTCGGAATTTCCGAACAGTTGCTTCTTTTGTGAGTTCCTCTTCCTCAAAAATATGCTTAATGTGCTCACTTACATTTGATTTGCTCGTTTGGTATAGTTCACACATTTGAATTTGCGTAAGCCATAGTGTGTCCTCTTCAAGTTTTACATCAATCTTGGTTTTACCGTCGTTAGTAGTGTATATGATTACTTTATTTTCTTTCATCGTGCTATCAAATTTGATACATTCTTGAAAATATCCTTCGAGGGATTTGTTTCATGCACATTTATTCGTAATCTATTCTAATTCAATTTCACAAATTTATGAAATCTTGTGGGATTACAAAAAATCCTGCAAGCCGGAACTTGCAGGATTTATATGAAGTCTAAGGACTTACGGGTGGTTATTTGCTGGCTTCTTCTACGGCAACGGCAACGGCAACGGTAGCACCTACCATCGGGTTGTTACCCATACCTAAGAATCCCATCATTTCTACGTGAGCGGGAACGGAAGAAGAACCGGCAAATTGGGCGTCTCCGTGCATACGGCCGAGGGTGTCGGTGAATCCGTAGCTGGCGGGACCTGCTGCCATGTTGTCCGGATGAAGCGTACGTCCCGTACCGCCACCGGAAGCTACAGAGAAGTATTTTTTACCGGTTTCCATACATTCTTTTTTGTAAGTACCGGCTACCGGGTGCTGGAAGCGGGTAGGGTTCGTTGAGTTTCCGGTGATGGAAACGTCCACGCCTTCGTGACGCATGATAGCAACACCTTCGCGTACGTCGTCAGCTCCGTAGCAACGTACTTTGGAGCGTTCTCCGTTGGAGTATGCTTTTTCTTTTACGATTTTCAATTCTCCGCTATAGTAGTCGAACTGTGTTTGTACGTAGGTGAATCCGTTGATGCGGGAAATAATCATCGCAGCGTCTTTACCCAAGCCATTCAAAATAACCTGAAGCGGTTGTTTACGTACTTTGTTGGCTGATTTCGCAATTCCGATGGCTCCTTCTGCGGCGGCGAAAGATTCGTGTCCGGCCAAGAAAGCGAAACATTTGGTTTCTTCGCGGAGCAGCATAGCTGCTAGGTTTCCGTGGCCTAAACCTACTTTCCGGTCAGCGGCAACGGAGCCGGCGATACAGAATGCCTGCAAGCCTTCGCCGATAGCTTCGGCTGCATCAGCGGCTTTGGTGCATCCTTTTTTGATGGCAATCGCAGCACCTACGACATAAGCCCATTTTGCATTCTCAAAACAGATGGGCTGTGTTTTTTCACAGATGTCGTAAGGGTTGATGCCTTTTGCATCGCAGATAGCTTTTGCTTCGTCGATGTCTTTGATACCATATTTATTCAGGGTCGCGTTAATCTGATTAATACGACGGTCGTAACTTTCAAATAATGCCATAGTTTTTCAATTTAATTTATTCGTGACGAGGGTCGATATATTTAACTGCTTCTGCGAAACGACCATAGTTTCCTTTTGCTTTTTCCAAAGCTTCTTTCGGTTCGATGCCTTTTTTCAGGAAGTCGGTGAATTTACCCAAGTGGATGAATTCATAGCCGATTACTTCGCCGTCTGCATCCAAGCCCATGCGGGTAACATAACCTTCTGCCATTTCCAGATAACGGGTTCCTTTTTCTTTGGTTCCGAACATGGTACCTACCTGGCTGCGAAGTCCTTTACCCAAGTCTTCCAAGCTGGCGCCGATGGGCAGACCGCCTTCGGAGAAAGCACTCTGTGTACGACCGTATACGATTTGCAAGAAAAGTTCGCGCATAGCCGTGTTGATAGCGTCACATACCAAGTCGGTATTCAAGGCTTCCAACAAGGTTTTTCCCGGAAGGATTTCAGATGCCATAGCGGCAGAGTGGGTCATACCGGAGCAACCGATAGTCTCTACCAATGCTTCTTCGATGATACCGTCCTTGATGTTCAGCGTCAGCTTGCAGGCTCCTTGTTGCGGGGCGCACCAGCCGATACCGTGGGTCAGTCCTGAAATATCTTTGATTTCTTTAGAACGTACCCATTTGCCTTCTTCGGGAATGGGTGCCGGACCGTGATTGGGTCCTTTTTTTACAACGCACATGTGTTGTACTTCCTGTGAATAAATCATAGTATTACTTTTATTGATTAATATGTTGTTACATCTCGCTTTCGCGCGCACAATCACCACAAAGATAAAGGTTTGTTTGATATAAAAAAAGAAGTGAAGAATTTTAATCGGTCTGTAATTTTTCTTAAAAAGGAAAGAAGAAATGTAAAAGAGAATAATTAGTTTTGAGACCAATTTTAAAATGAAGTATATGAAACGGATATTCTATTTTATGGTTTTTATTGCAGTGGCAGTTATGCTGTTGCCGCAGTGTCAGCAAGCTCCCCAAGGGAAGAAAGCGAAGTATGTTTTTTATTTTATCGGGGACGGCATGGGTGTGAACCAAGTGAATGGCACGGAGATGTATTTGGCGGAGAAAGAAGGCCGAATCGGTGTCAAGGCGTTGAATTTTACCCAATTCCCGGTGGTGAATTTCGCTACGACTTATTCCAAGTATAATTCCGTGACCTGTTCGGCTGCCGCGGGAACAGCGTTGGCAACGGGAACGAAGACAAAGAACGGTACAATCGGTATGGATAGTCTTCATAAGGCTCCGCTGTACAGTGTTGCCGTGAAAGCGAAAGAAGCCGGGAAAAGAGTGGGGATTACGACCAGCGTGAGTGTTGACCATGCGACGCCGTCCGCGTTTTATGCACATCAGCCGAGCCGCTCGATGTATTATGAAATCGGTACGGATTTGCCGAAAACGGGATTTGATTTTTATGCCGGTTCCGGATTTCTGCAACCTAAAAGTAAAAAGGATTCTACCGCACCGGAACTGACGGGACTCATAGAGGAGGCCGGTTATAAGATTATCCGCGGGGATGAGGCGTTTGAAAAGGAGTATGCAGACGCTGCAAAAGCCGTGTTTATTCAGAAAGAGGGGGCGGAAAAAGGATGTCTGCCGTATGCCATTGACCGGAAAGAGGGTGATTTGACCTTGGCACAGATTACGGAAAATGCTATCCGTTTTTTGATGAAAGAACCGAATGACGGATTTTTCCTGATGGTGGAGGGTGGTAAGATTGACTGGGCGTGTCATGGCAATGATGCGGCAACGGTTTTTGAAGAAGTGGTGGACATGGCGGAAGCTGTTCAGAAGGCATTGGATTTTTATAATCAGCATCCGGATGAAACACTTATCGTGATTACGGCAGACCATGAGACGGGAGGAATCGCTTTGGGTACCGGAAGATATGCTTTGAATCTGCAGGTATTGCAGTATCAGAAATTGTCGCAGGAACAATTGACACACGAGATACAGGCACTTCGTACGGCGAAGAAGAATAAAGTGAGTTGGGAGGATGTTCGCGCTTTGTTGAGTGAAAAACTCGGATTCTGGAAAGAGGTAAAATTGAGTGACAAACAGGAAGCCCGTTTGAAAGACATTTATACCAAATCATTCGGCAAGGGAGGTGCAAAAATGGAGAAAGACCTGTATGCCGAAAACGAGCAGCTTGCCGCTGAAGCGATAAGAATCATGGATGCCATTGCTTTGGTCGGCTGGACAAGCGGCGGCCATTCGGCAGGCGTTGTTCCGGTATATGCCATTGGTGCCGGTTCCCAATTATTTACCGGCAAGTTGGACAATACGGATATTCCTAAAAAAATAGCTGAGGCCGGCGGATATTAATAAAAATGTAATAAAAGGGATGCCCTAAGGCATCCCTTTTTTATTCTCTTCCGGGGAAGTCGGCGTCGAAGTATTCGAGGCAACCGCGGTCGGCCATGGTGATGTAGCATGTTTTGCGGTCTTTGCCACCAAAGGTGAGGTTGGACGGTTTGTTCCCTTTGAGTCGGATTTCTTCCAGTAGATGGCCGTCGGGACTGAGAATGACAACGGTGCCTTTCCCGTAGCGGGCGAGATATAGATTGCCGTTTATGTCGCATCGCATGCCGTCCATGCCGTAACCTTCAAAGCTATGAAACAGTTGTTTGTTGGTCAGGGTGCCGTCTTCGAGGATGTCGTATTTCCATAGTTTCAGTTGGGCAGATTCGCCTACATAGAGGTGTTTGCCGTCGGGACTGACTTCGATGCCGTTTGTGGTGCCGAGGTTTTCCGCTAAAAGAATGACTTCCCCATTTGGTTTAATGAGCCATAGTTTGCCTGTGCCGGCTTTCCAATCGGGGTCGCTGGCGTACAAATAGCCGTTGGTTGGCGAAATGGCGAGGTCATTCGGTTGGTTCATTGCCGGTTCATGGGCGAATAGTTTTACTTTTTTACCGTTTCGGGTGATTTTAAATATGTTGTGGTTTACATAGTCGGCTACATACATTTCTCCTTTTTTACCGAACCGGATGCCGTTTCCGACAGATGTGCCGGGTAAAATGGCATACACGGAGTGTTCTCCGGTGGGGGTGATTTTGCAGATGGTGCCTTGTCGTTGATAATTGACTGCATAAATATTTCCTTTGCAATCAGTGGCAGGACCTTCAATGCCTTCGGTGAAAGAGTGTTCAGGGAGCAGGTCATGCACGGTTCTTTGTGCGTGGCAGAGGTTTAGCCATAACAGGCAGGTGAGGAGAAGAATGTTTTTTTGCATAATACAATGGATTAATGACATCCGCAGTCGCCGATGCGGAAGAGGTCGTAGCTTAGTGTGAGGCTTGCTTTAAGAGGAATGAATTTTTTATCATCGATGTCATCCGTCAGGGATTGTACGCCGCAATTGATTTTGAGAGCCAATGCCAAATGTCGGGTAAAAAGGTGTTCATATCCGATAGTCAAGCCGTAATCCCATTTTTTGAGTTCGTTCCCAAGGGGGACAGTGGGGGCGTCGGAGAGGAGATAGGATACGTAGCCTCCGAACAGAAGCATATCGCGGTTGGAGTTTAACATGTATTTGGCGTATACGGGAATTGCGATTTGTTCCAAGTCAAGTTCCAGCCGCATTGTCGGAGTTGAATATTTGTTAAGTGTTTTAAGCTGGCTGTAATTGATTTCGCTTCCGATGAACCATTTCCGGTTGAAGGGGAAAGTCATTTTCAATCCGGCAGTTGGAGTGATTTTGATTTGCGAAATTTTGGAGGTCATCAAGACTCCGCTTTCAGCTCCCGCCTGCAGGGCAAAGGCAGCAGTGTAGTCTTTTTTGGTCACAAGCTGGGCACAACTGGCTGCTGCAATGAAAATGAAAGATATAAAAGCAATAATACGTTGTAACATATCAAATTGAACTAAGCGGTTCAAAGATAATGTTTCCTTGAAAAAAACAAAAACCGGGAACGGAAAGCGTACTCCCGTCCCCGGCCGATAGGAAATAGGATTTTATAAATCGAGATATTTTCCTTCTTTGTCAAAAGCGGCTAAAGCGGCGTTTACGCCCGGAGTGTCCTCTTTGTAGGTAACTCCGAACCATTTGGCTTCCGTCGGGATGACTTTCACCTGGGCGGCTTTGTCTTTCAGCATCTGGTCCACTACTTTCGGTATGTAGAATTCTGATTTCAGGTTGTCCTTGTTCTTTGGATAGAATTCAATGAACTGTTTTTCTATTTCGGAGAAAACAGTCGGTGTGAATCCCCAGAAATTCATGGATACCACGTCATTCGGACTTAACTGTTTGTTCAGTTCTTCGTCTTTGATGCTGCCGTCTGCCTGTGTGCCGATTTTGGTGCATTCGGTAACAGCGGTCAGGTAGTTGTTGGCGTCCACTTCGCAGATTCCTCTGGAAACCGTTCCGTTTTCAGAAAGAGTGGCTGCCAGACGGTAACCGATAAGACAGAATTCTTTTTCATTATGATTGTTAGCCAAGAAATCGTGGGCTTTTACAAAGGCGTCGCTTCCGTAGAAATCGTCGGCATTTAATGCAGCAAACGGTTCGTGGATGGCGTCTTTGGCACACCAGATGGCGTGGGCGGTACCCCACGGTTTTTCCCTGTCAATCGGAGGCATGCCACCGGGTAGTTTGTTCATGTCCTGATAGCAGTAAGCGGTTTCCACCAAACTTTCCGCATATTTTCCGACGAAGTTTTTAAATTCTTCGGCGAAACTCTCGCGAATGACGAATACGATTTTATCGAAACCGGCATGTACAGCGTCATAAATGGTATAGTGCAATAATGCTTTTTTGTGGGGACCGAGCGGGGTAATCTGTTTCAAACTGCCGAAACGGGAACCCATGCCTGCGGCCATGATAAGAAGCGTGGTTTTGTTCTTCATGATGTTATACTTTAATGGTGAACAGTTCGGGAACCCGAATATTGCATCGGGTCCCGAAGGTCTGATTATTTTTTCTTATGGATGTAGCGGGCAAATACTTCCATGGCTTCGTATTCCGCCATGCCTAATTTATTGTATATGTCTGCCGTGTTGCGGTTGCGGTCTTCGGCTCTTTGCCAGAATTCGCGGGGGTCGTCACCCGGGAAAGCGGGGCCGTTGTTTTGCGAACCGTGTTTGTAGATGGATTTCCGTTTGATGGACAGTTCTGACGGACTGATGGGCACCGCCATGTCCACTTTTTCGATCTCCCATTCCATCCAGGCTCCTCTGTACCACCAGGTGTAGCAGTCTTTGAACCATTCGTCATCGCACACTACGTCGTAAGCGCGCAAAATGGCATCTAGGCATACGCCGTGAGTTCCGTGGGGGTCAGCCAAGTCGCCGGCGGCATAAATCTGGTGAGGTTTGATTTCCCGTAACAATTTCACGATGATGTCCACGTCGGCTTGTCCTAACGGGTTCTTTTTAACCGTACCAGTTTCATAGAACGGTAAGTTCAGAAAATGTACATGGTCTTCGGGTACACCTAAGTAGCGGTCAGCACCACGGGCTTCTGCGCGACGAAGAGCTCCTTTGAAGGGCAATAATTCGTTCGGTTCGCTGTCTCCCGGTTTGCGGTTGGCAATCAATTGTTTTACTTTTTCAAATGCGGCGTCCATGGCTTTGGTATCGCCTCCCACCAAGCGGGTGAAAGATGCGGCAATGTCCATCTGCTGGTAGATATAGTCGTCTAAAACAGCGATATTGCCCGATGTTTCATAAGCCACATGTACGTCGTGCCCCTGTTCTACCAAACGGGCAAATGTACCTCCCATAGAGATAACATCATCATCCGGATGCGGGCTGAAAATGATAACTCTTTTCGGATACGGGTTAGCTCTTTCGGGACGGGTGGAGTCGTCGGCATTGGGCTTTCCTCCCGGCCATCCGGTGATGGTGTGTTGCAGGTCGTTGAATACCTGTATATTTACTTTGTTTGCAGAGCCGAATGTTTTTACCAGGTCGCTCATGCCGTTTTCAGTGTAATCACTGTCTTCGACTTTCAGAATCGGTTTTTTCACTTTTTGGCACAACCAAATGACTGCTTTGCGGATCAGTTTGTCGTTCCAGTCCACTTTGCTCACTAACCACGGACGATTGGCTCTGGTCAGTTCTTCGGCTGCCTTTTCGTCGATGAAGAATTGCACGTTGGTGTGAATTTGCAGGAAAGTGGCAGGTACTTTGTCCGATACTTCGCCTTCTACTGTAGCCCGGATGATAGGAGCTTTATTTTCTCCCCATGCCAGTAGAATCACTTTCCGGGCTTTCATAATAGTTCCTACACCCATCGTAATGGCACGGGTAGGAACGTTTTCAATACCTCCGAATTCTCCGGATGCGTCTTTCATTGTCAGTCTGTCCAGATAAACCATTCTGGTTTTGGAGGTAATCGGGGAACCCGGTTCGTTGAATCCGATGTGGCCCGTGCGTCCGATACCTAAAATCTGGAGGTCGATGCCGCCGGCATTTTCGATTTTTTGTTCGTAGCTTTTGCAGAATTTTTCGACCTCATCGATTTTTAAAGTCCCGTCCGGAATGTGAATGTTTTTCGGGTCTATATCAATGTGGTCAAACAAATGATGATGCATGAAATAGTGATAGCTGTGTTCGGAATCCTTGGTCATCGGGAAATATTCATCCAGATTGAAGGTAATTACATTTTTAAATGATAATCCTTCCTCTTTGTGCATCCGGACCAGCTCTTTATATAATTTGATGGGTGAAGAACCGGTGGCCAGCCCCAATACGCATTTTTCATTTTTTGCGGCTTTGGAACGGATAAGTTCTGCAATCTCTTTGGCTACAGCTTTTACGGCTGTTTCCGGGGTTTCTGATATTTCAACCGGTATCTTTTCGTACCGGTCAGCCCCTTCGCCTTTAGCGATATAAGTTGTCATCATAGTATTAAGTTTTTATTTGTTGATAAATTGTAATGTCTTTAATATAAAGAAAAATTGCTGTCCGAGTCGTAATATAAATTTTTCATGACCACCATCAGAGTCCCCATGATTGTGGAGTGGGAGTTCAAATTGCTTAATTTGATTTCGCACTGGTTTTTCAGACGGGTGAGTGTATATTTGTTTAATATCTGCTGGATGGGCATCGTGATTAATTCGCCTGCATCTGCTATTTCACCTCCGACAACCAATACCTGGGGGTTGAAGAGATGAATCAAGGTAGATATGCCTTCTCCGATTTTCTCGCCGGCGTTTTGAAGCAGGTCGATAGCGAAAATATCATCCTGCCGTGCAGCTTTGATGATGGTCGACAATGTTATTTCTTTCTCTCCCGTCAAAGTCCGGATGGCTGTGGTGACATTTTTGGTGATGGCTTCATTCGCTGCTTTTACAATGCTCCGTCCGGAGGCCACTGTTTCCAGACATCCGATTTTCCCGCAATAGCATTGTTCGCTCAGACCCGAAATCCGGATGTGTCCGAATTCCCCTGCCATACCTTTGTAACCGGTGTAAGGCTGTGAATTCAAAATCATACCTAGTCCGATACATTCATTGACACTGATACATAAAGCGTGGGGAATTCCTTTGGCTACGCCGAAAGTATGTTCGGCCATGGCCATGATTTTGGAATCGTTATCGATAAACACGGGAATTCCTAATTCTTTTTCGAGTACTTGTTTGACGCTATTGTTTTCGTATGTGAAATAGGTATAAGATGTTCCGTCACTGTCTATCAGCCCGGGGATGGCGAAACCCGCTACTTTGATTTTGGAATAGGGGATGTTCAATTCCGATAGGGTCTGATTGATTTTCTCCCGGATGTATCGGATATTTTCTTCGTTTGTTTTGCCTTCCTCTAACAGGGAGGAATACACCTTGATTTCGCCGATGACTTCTTTCCGTAAATTGAAAATAGCAATCTTCAAGTGGATTCGTCCGACGTCTACGCCCATAATATAGGTGGCATCCGGATTAAGAGAGAATATATGCGGTCTTTTCCCCCCGATGGAAGCTCCTTGTCCCTGGTCGGTTACCCATCCTTCGTCGATTAACTCTTCGATCATCCGACTGATAGTCGGAGTGGTCATATTGGTCAAACGGCAAATTTCCGGTTTGGAAAGTTCTCCCATCTTGTAAAGAAAACTGATGATATCCTTTTTTTGCTGGTATCTTTTTTCTTTCAAGCCGGGTAAAGAATTTTTAGTCGTCAGCATATATTATTCCTATTATATCATTACAAAAGTAGAAAAACTTACTAAAAAAATTATTTAAGAATGGATTATTTTTAAAATCGGGAAATAGCTATGCATTTGTATAAATGAATAAGCCGTTTTAGCTTTAAAAACTAAAACGGCTTATAAGGCAAATTTTAAATAAGTTTTATTCCGTCGTTGGCAAAGTTATTTCTATCGGATTTTCAGCCCAATATGCCTGTCCGAAGCCTCCTTCTGCTAAGGGGAAATACATTGAAGGAGCTAATGTAATTGTATTTCCATTCTTTTTACAAAGAGTTTGATCACCGCTTGTAAACAAACTGGGTGAATATGCCCAATAAGGACCATAATTAGGATGTGTAATTCCAACAGAAAAATTGTCAAAATCTACGATGTCGTTTTCATCTACCCACAAAATAATTTCAGGAGAAGGGGTGCCAAGATGAAATCCTCCTTCTTTAAGAGCAGGACCTTCTTCTTCTATAAATTTTGTATAAGGGGTTGCTATTTTGTAAAAATCAGAAAAACCTTTAGCTTGGAAAATTTCCACATCGTATGAATTTTCCATCCAATAGCCGTCATAGAAATTTCCTGTGCCGATGTTTTCCCAGGTAAGAGAAAATTCTCCGGCTTGTTTTACAAAAATAGTGGAAGAAACTGTATTGGCATAGTTGGATACTATGATTTTACCGATTCTTTCTTCGTGGATATTGATATTCACTTTGAATTTCAATGTATATTCATTCATGGCAGCACGTCCGGTAATCGGATCAACATCTTTTATCCAGGATGATTTCTGGATTTTATAGCCATAATTGTATTTGCCTTTTACTTCGAAGTACTGTGCTGAATTATCCAACCGAACGGTATCACCGTCAAATTTCAAAAACGGGAAGCGAGTCTGAACAATCGTGAAAGTATTACCGGAAGTCACTCCTTCACTGCTAACAGTCAAAGTTGCTACACGGTCTTCATAACTGCCGTTAGGCAAGTCTTCTGTAGTAATGATGACACTAGTTGTACCGGCATGTCCTGAGGTTGCGGAAATACTACACCATTCGGCATCACAACTCAATGTCCAATCCTTATTGGTGGTAATGGCAATGGTTTTGCTGGAACCTTCCACATCAAAGGTCAGTTTGCTTTCGGAAAACGTCACCGTATTCTTTAAATCCTGAAAACCGTCGTCCGAATCGTTACAGCCGCTGATAAACAACGCTGCAAAAAATACGAAGCTATATAGTATCTTATTCATATTTTATTCGTTTTTAAATCATTATTCAGTATAAACATAATCGGAAGGCATGATGACATAGTATTCATAAGACCAAACGTCCGGAATGAATGGTGAGCCAGGTTTGTAACCGCTTGTTTGTTCTTCATTCATAAAACGTCCGTATAGCGTAACGAGCAGTTCTTCCGGATCATCATCCGAATAGTGGCAATATTCTGCATGATATTTAGGTACAAAATGAGCCCAGCATATCGTTTCCTCGTCCATATGATAACCTGTGGCAAAGCTGGTATAGGTCACTTTATGATAGCCATCGCTATTCAATTCTTTCTGAATTACGAATACAAGGTCGCTTCCGGCATTATCCGGATTTAAACGTCCGAACGGATTGACAATACGGAAAATGTTTCCTTCCTCTGCTTTTTCTATCGGCATCGGAACCATACCTGTGGGGTATTTTGCCAAAGTATCTTTATTAAAGAAATTTCCGAAAGGTGGAACGAAATAACCAGTACCAATAGTTTCGAATGTCAGTTTTCGGCTAACGACCATAGAAGTTTCCTTAATACCGTTTAGTCCGATATTGCCTTCCGTCACTACCAATGATGTAGCATAAGATAACGTTGGGTCTAAATTATCTACCGATTCGTAAGAAATGATGGCATAGGCGGTTAATTTTCCAGCCTCAAAGGTAACAGTCGGAGTTTCCAGTGTGAAAACATTACCGTCTTCTGCCTCAAAGGTATTTTCCAGTCTTTTTTCAGTAATATCTCCTCCGCTGCTGTTCTTATCAATAACATAGGTATTATAGAATGCTACTTTTACGCTACTTACTTCCTCGCTATTGCGAAGAACCGGCACATAGATTTTTCCATTGTCTTCGGCAGCCATTTCGTGATTGAAAGAAACAGCTTGAAATGTCGCACCTTTCGGAACAACGTTTCCGGTTTTTCCGGTAATCTCGTCCTCATCATAAAGAGGACCCTTTACGTCTTTATCGCAGGAAGCGAAAAATCCTGCCAATAAAAGAATCAATACTGAAGTATATATGTTTCTCATATTCAAATTATCATTGCATTTTACATAGGATTCTGATCATTGGAACTCATGTTGGGATTCCCGTCGAACTCGCTTTGCGGAATGGTCAGGATTAATTCCTTATAATCACTCGGGAAACCTAAGGAGGCTGCGCCGAATTTATTCAATTGCCCGTCGTTAGGATGGTTCGTACCGCTGAATTTACGTGTCCAGCCGTCTTTTCTTAAACGCAGGATATCAAATATACGCGGTGTTTCTCCCCACAATTCGATGCGGCGTTGTACTAAAATATAATCCATTAACGTGCTCACCGTTCCAGCAGAAACAAACGTGACAGAATTGTCATTACTCACCTTAGCTAAAGCTTCAGCATAATTCTGCGGGTCGCGGGCTTCGCCCAAAGTCTTCATCAATTCGCGAGCTGCCGGATAATTACCGGCATGGCAGAGCGCTTCCGCCCGGATCAACAAAGGTTCTTCAATACGCATAAAGATATAATCTCCTAAACCGCTGTTCGCATCTTGCCATAAAAATTTGCGCTGGCTGTAAGGTGTATTTTTTATGGTTTCTTTGGAAGTTCCGGCATTGTAAGTGGTGGTTCCCTTATCATCCTGAAACCATTTGATGCGCTTGTCAGTAGTATTGATTTGGCTGTATAACCAACTGCTTATACACTTATTGGATGAGTAAGCATAATATCCGTCTTCTGTTGCATCCATGTGCGAGAAGAAAGAGGCAAATGTTGTGCTTTGGTCTGCAATCACATCCATACCCCACATAACGGATGAATTACTTACATCATTCATGCCGAATGTGAAATCAGTCAACAAACTGCTGCCCTCTTTTTGCATTGCTTCATCGGCATAATTTGCAGCTTTATCCCAATCATTCATTACTAAAGCTACTTGAGCCCGGATGGCATTGGCCACATAGTAGTCGATATGGGAAACGTGTTCTTGATTCCAGCCTTTTAATAAAGAAATAGCCTTATCCAGATCGCTTGTAATCAAATCGTATACTTCTTGCACAGTCCCGCGTCCTTTCCCTTCTGAAGCAGCGGTTGTAGGTTCCGTATATAAAGGTACACCAGGTGCATCTTCATGACCTTTATAGGTCTGTTGGAATGCTTGGATCAACATAAAATAACTGTGAGCTCGGATGGCATAAGCAGATCCTATGATATAATCTACTCTTTCCTTGGTCCCGGGGATCTCTCCTTCAGCAGCGATGATATAATTGGCATTGGAAATAAGAGTGTAATAATAATTCCATGTGGCATAAGAACGCCAGGCCTTGCTAGTGTAATAATTACGTACGGAATAGGTATAATCGAACCAGAACCAACCGTTACCTTGAGCGGCTTGTACCATATCTTCTCCCATCAGTGATGTAAAAAGAATAGTAGACATGTGTCCGAAATTTTGATGTTCGTTTCCAGATGACCAACCGGCAATGTACATCATCCGATAAATACCATCCAATGCTACCATGGCATTATCGTCGGATGAAAAAACCGTACTCCCTGAAGTGCGATTGGTCGGTTCCGTTTCCAATTTATCTTCACATGACGATAATATGAAGAGCAGCAGAAAAGCAGCACCGAAAAATATAATCTTTCTCATATATAATCTGTTTTAATGTTTAAAATTTTAAGTCTACACCCAGAGAAAATACTCGGTTCGGGGTGTAAGAATAATCTGTACCTCCTGTAAAATTGTATTGAGGATCCATACCTTTCAAATGGGTGAAAATCGCCAGATTGTCAGCTGTTGCATATACTCGTAACGTCTCTATTCCACTTCTACCCAACAGTTTTTTGCCAAATGTGTAACCTAATTGGATATTTTTAATTGATAAATAGGACGCATCAATTAGGCTCTTGTCCGTTACCAAATCCTGAGGATTGGCTGTCAGACGAGGAATATCGGTAATATCGCCCGGTTTTTGCCATGCACGTAAGGAATGTTTATGACGACCTTGTCCCATATAAAGCGGATTCATGAAGTCATTATAAATTCCATCCAACATTTTACCGCCGATTGAATAAGTCAGCAATATGGAAAAATCAATACCTTTATAATGGACGCTATTGGAAATAGAGCCATACAAATCCGGTATGCGGCTGCCGAAAATTTCTCGTTTCCCGTTTGCTAAATTTCGATCAGCGGTTACATATTCCGAACCTTTGATTTTATCCCCGTTTATATCTGTATCGAAAGCATAGTATAACTGACTTCCTGTCATGGGATCTACACCTGCAGAACGTACCACATAGAATGCATACAATTCTTCTCCTTCTTTGATGATTCGGCTACCACTGATAATTGGAGCTCCGGATTTTGTCAATTTATTGACTTTATTTTTGATGGTCGACCCCATTAGTGTCATATTCCAGTTCCAATCGTTGGTCTTGATGATATCACCGCTCAATGTAATGTCCCATCCCGTGTTGGTCATGCTCCCGGCATTGGCATTGTAACTGTCGAAACCTAAAGAAGTAGCCATCGGATACGCTAACAACATATCGGTGGTTTTCTTTTTATACCATTCCACTGTTGCGTTTAAACGGTTAAATATGCGGACTTCCAGACCAATATTTAGATTTTTACTCAATTCCCACTTCAAAGCTGGAGTTTCAAGAGAACTTACTGCAGCACCTGGCCGGCCGGCATTGGCATATCCTAAGTCGTAAAAAGATTGCCATGCATATAATGAACCGATATTATCATTACCTTGAACACCGTAGCTTGCTTTTAATGTTGCATTATCTAACCAATTGGAAAAAGAATCCATAAATTCTTCTTGGGAAAGTCTCCATGACGCACCTACTGACCAAAATTTACCCCAGCGGTTGTCTTTATGAAAACGGGATGAGCCGTCCGTGCGGAAACTGGCTGATAAATAATATTTTTCGGCATAATTATAATTGGCACGGCTTAAAAAAGATTGGACAGTATAATTATCCTCATAGGAATTAGCGTCGGCAATTGTGGTTCCAGGCCCCAGTTCCATGATGCCTGCGAAAGGGAAACCGGTTTTTTGGGCCATCAGATAGTTATATTTGTAAGAATAAAATTCATGACCTGCCATAATATCGAAAGCATGTTCTCCGATTTTCTTTTCGTAGGACAGCAATTCATTCATAGTATAACTGAACGTACGGGAATTATATTTTGACAGACGTCCGTAGCCGGCGGCATTACCGAAAATAGGATTGTAATAAGTCGTTTGATAAGTATTTACATTGTCAATACCGATATTTGTCCGAAATTTGAAACCCCATTTAGCTAATTCGAAGAATCCACGGGCACTTACATTATCGCTAGATGAGGCCATCTTGTCTTCATATAGTGTAGCTACGCAATTAAAATTAGCTTGAGCGCCTGCCGGACGATTCTTGCCGTAATCAAAAACTTTTTTACCATTTGCGTCGATTATCGTATTCCCTTGCGCATCTTTTTCATAAACTGGATAAATAGGAGCCATTAATTGTGCGGAATACCATACGTTAGAAGTAGAAGCACCGGTAAAATCCAAAAAATCTGTTTTATTACGAGAGTAATTGGCTCCCAAACCGATGTTCAACCATTCTTTGGGTTTCATATCCACATTTACCCTGCCTGTATAACGTTCAAAAGAGGTTTCTTTCAAAAGACCGTCCTCATTCAAGTAACTCATGGAAAGCATATACTTCGTTTTTTCCGTTCCTCCATCTGCTGTAAGAGTATATTCTTGCCGGATCGGATTACTTGTTTCGATTTCATCCATCCAGTCTTCATTATATTTCAATTGGGCATTAGATGCTATTTTACCGTTGGCGTCGAATAATTCAGTAGCAACTTTGTCGTACGGATTATAAATTCCATTGGAAAATATTGTATTATTGATGCTTGAAACGACTTTATCGTGTACATAATTGGCATTATAACCATCTACATATACATAATCGTTATAATAAGCACGATACGTCATTTCCAACCAATCTTTGGTATTTAATGTTTCATAACGTGGAATGGCTCTGTCGCTAATACCTACATTAGCTTTTAACGTAAGATTAATTTTTTCATGGCCATTTTTCCCCCGTTTGGTTGTAATCATTACTACGCCATTTGCTCCACGGGCTCCGTAAAGTGCTCCGGCAGAAGCGTCCTTCAATACGGTAAGAGTTTCAATATCATTTGGATTGATAGCATTAATATTTCCGTCATAAGGAACCCCATCTACTACATACAGGGGATTGCTTGAGGCATTGATGGAACCATAACCGCGAATACGTACTGAAGCTCCTGAACCCGGTTGACCAGAACCGGAAGTAGAAATGACCCCCGCAACTTGACCATCCAATGCTTTAGTTACGTTCGCAACTGTACGTTCTTGTAATTTATCGGCTGATACAACTTCTGCTGAACCTGTAAACGATTCTTTCTTTGCCGTACCATAAGCCACAACCATGACTTCATCGAGAGTTTCGCTGGCAGGTTCCAATTCTATGGTAAGATTCGTTTGTCCTTTCACAGCCACTTCCTGCGGTTTCATACCGATGAAAGAAAACACCAACACATCGCTGTCATTCACTTTCAACGAGAATTTTCCATTAACATCCGTAGCAACTCCTGTGGAAGGATTACCTTTTACGACGACAGACACTCCGGGTAAAGGAGACTTGTCGTGCTTGTCAATAACCGTCCCGGTTATCTCCCGCGTTTGCGAGAAACATATCTGTATTCCCACAAACGTAAGGAACACAAATAGTCCAATCAATTTTCTCATACATTTTAATTTTAAGTTAGACATATTTAGGCTGTTTTGTTTCTTAAGTGTTAAAATATGTGTCAAAATCCACCAATTCCCGTTAAAATTTTCTTAAAAACATCTCTTTTTAGAAGAGTGATACATGCTTGGTAAGCATGTGATAATGGGAAGAAGAAAAGAATAAAAAATACTTTTTATGGAAGGGGGAAGTAGTTACATAATATAATTTTAGGCGGAAAACATAATTTACCGCCTAAAGTCAAAATAAGATAATATTTTGTAAATGTGAATAAGACGTCCCCTTTAAATCTCACTGATTAAATAAAGAGGGGAATTAACCATTCAGTATTTTGGGACATAAAAAAGCTGTCTGGTTAAGTAAAACCAGACAGCTCCGTTATATTAATGATAGGATGATTACTTCTTCGCACAGAAGAGTCCAAAATTAACGCCTATAGTCAATTGATAACTGTTTTTTAGCGGACTGTCGGATCCTGCAAGCAGGTATGAAAAATCGCCCGAAATGTAATGATAGCGCACGCCGCAACCAAGACTACCATAACTGTCATAGCCTTTGTCCTTATCTCCTAAATGATATCCTGCCCTTAACACACCATATTTCATACAGGTGTATTCAGCTCCGATACCGGCATAAAAATTAGAACTGCCTGAAGGTATCATTTGATAACCGAAATCAAGAGCGCAATTCAAAATATGATTTTTACTGAAAGGCAAGTTCAATGCCCCGCCTAAACTTATTTTTCCCGGCAGGTCGTATTTTGTATCCGAGTATTTTATTTTAGAACCGATATTGGCAACCTGTAATCCGACAGACCACGTGGCACTGTCGACCAAATTGGTTTTACGTTGATAATATATACCCAAGTCAAAAGCTACAGCACTTGCAGCATCCGCACCATTATAAGAACCCATATCCGAATGGCTATAATGCAGCGTTAACGCCACACTCAAGTTTTTTGTCAACAAGCGGGAATATCCCAAGTCAAGTACCCATTCCTTCGGAGTAAATTTATCGGTTATATTTCCGTTTTCGTCGCTGATATTCATGTCCGGATGGGAAAAAGACCGAAAACCGGCAACAACACTTTGTTTATGGCCTATTTTATAGAATCCTCCGACACTATACAATGTACTTCCGGATACCAAATCCCGCATCCACGGCGTATAAGAGAACGCAACGCTACCTTTTTCTTTTGAAAAAAGGGTGGTAGCGGCATTATGATAGAAAGAAAAGGCATCGGGACTTAAAGCGGTACCCACACCTCCCATACCCGCAGAACGGGCATCCGGAGTAATCCCTAAAAAGGATGCTGCCTCAGAATCGCTGTTGTTTGTTGTCTGAGCACTGGCAACAAACCTCAGAACGCTCAAAATAATAAAAGGAATATATCGTTTTTTCATACTCATGGTCCGTTATAATTTGACAATACTGCTTTTCACTTCTTTCCCGTTGTAGACAGCTACAATCGTATAAGTACCACCGCTCAATTTGCTGACATTCAAAACACCCGGTTCAAAAGGTTTTACGAGAACTAATTCCTCAAGTACCAAGGCTCCGGCACTGCTGTACACTTTCACATGGACCGGTCCGTCGACCTCCTGTCCCATACGTATATTTACCACATCTACAGCCGGATTAGGGTATAAATCTATTTCCTTCGTACCATCACGCGACATCAATACAAACTCCCGGCTGACAGATTTCCCGAAATAATCGGAAGCCTTGACTGTTATCGTTCCCTTGCCAGATTTTGCTGTCGTAATTGTCAATACTTCATTCGCCACTTCCGCTTGGATTAAACCGTCAACAGAGGATGTAATTTCGTAATTCAATATCTCGCCGTCCGGGTCGTTGAAATATTCTTTCAAATTAAAACTTTGCTGTCCGCCGAGACGATCGGAATAAACGTTTTCCCATACCTTTTCTGTAATAAAAGGGGCATGATTCTCCAAAACACGGTAAGGAATCTGTACCTCAGTAAAAGCTCCGGGTTCATCCGTCACTTTTAAAACAACAATATGTTCTCCAGCAATAGCTTTCGGACCTTCAATTGTCACGGTGATAACATTATTTTCCAATGTTGCGGATACGGCATCATCGTGAGACAAGGCAAAAGTATAGGGTTGTCCTTCCGGTTCCGTCACTTCATACATTACATCTATTGTTTCGTGGGCTTTCAAGACAATATCTCCCGTAGTTTTTGCTTTAACAATAGGAGCTTGGTTAGGCAGTGTGGTTCCCTCCTCCAAGGTTGGTTCTGAAAAATGTCCAAAACGGTCCACACCGACTACTGCAAAATGATAATCAGACTCTGCTGTAAGCCCTTCTACTTTAGCACTTACGGCTTCCCCCACTTTTTTTCGTCTGACGTCGACGGTCGTATTGGGTGTCATAGTCTCGAAATCTACATCATTCCATGCTGTCCTACTCACATATACATTATATTGGGCAGGTGTGCCGTTATCTTCATCTTTCGTAACGCTCCAAGTAAGTTTTACCGAATTGGATTGCCATTCTATATTTAAATCTGCCACAGGTTCCGGTGCGATACCTTCATCTACTTGTAACGCGGCAGCCGCATCAACATATCCGATTCCCATCTTACCGAAATAGGCCCGGTTATATTGATCAATATCTTTCACACTCTCCAAAATACGCTCTCTCACATCGTCGGGAGTAAGCGGTTGATTTACTCCGAATTTTGAAACCACCAAAGCCGCTATCCCGGAAACATGAGGACAAGCCATAGAGGTACCTTGCAAATAGGCATATTTATTCTCCGGATAAGTACTTAAAATAGCACATTTATCCGAATATTTACCCCCATAGCGGAAGCTGCCGCCCGGTGCGGTGACATCCACCCAATCAGCATAATTGGAATAATAAGCTTTCGTAAAATCCGGTGCCATAGAGGCTACTGCGAGTACCTTTTCATATGCTGCCGGATAGGCATTATAATCTTTATCTTCATTCCCTGCCGCAAAAATAACGATTCCCCCTTTCATTGGCCCGGTTTGATTTCCGTCTTTATCCACTCCTGCCTTTTGAATAAAATAATCTATGGCTTCTTTAGTTGCTTGGTCAAAAGTTGGAGTTACCCCCTCATCAAATACATAAGACCAGCTATTTTGGCTGATAACAGCACCATTATCCGCACCGTATATGATAGCGGCAGGAATCAACTGACTTCCTTTGTCCTTCTCCGGATCATCGGGATTAACTTCAAAAATTTGACAGCTCATAACCCGCACACCGTCATTATTTCCGCTTCCTCCGGCCACGCCGCACACACCTTTACCATTATTATTTACCGCTGCAATAGTCCCCGCCACGTGTGTCCCATGTCCGTGCGGCTTAATCGTTGCCGTATTGGATACGAAATTCCAGCCGTTTACATCTCCCTTGTAACCGTTATCATCTAAATCCGCATTTCCTGCGGACTCATCTTCATTATGCCATATATTGTCAATGAGGTCCTCATGCTCCAAATCAATACCGCCGTCCACTACTGCAACAATCACTTCCGGCGAACCGGCCGATACTTTCCACGCTTCATACAGATTGATATCCGCACCGGCTTCCGAATACTGAAAATCCCCGTCATTATTATAGTGCCATTGATCTTTAAGCCCGGGATCATTGAAAGGAGAAGACACTGTCTGAACAATACTCTTGGCAAGAGTGGCGGGAATTACCTTTTGACCGGCATCTACATTTTTGATTCTGCGAATCGGTTCCACAACTTCTATTTCCGGCAAAGACGTCAAATCTCCGGCAGCACGTGTTAACGGCATATCTTCATCAAAGTAAACATTATACCACAAATGCAGACCCGCTTCACGGTGACGGGCTTCAAATTTCCCGGCAGGCGGGAACACACGTTCTATCTTTGTCGCTCCGAGCTTCGCAGCCAATTGGTCTATACGCGATATACCCATTTGTGCCACACCATTGGCGGAACTCACTTGAACCTGCGTTTCCGAATCGGGTGTCAGTTTAATCCGGATCACCCCCGGATGAAAATTCGTACGGGTTTCCGCCATCCAAACCGGTTGCACTTTTTCCTCTTCTTTCTGCTCCAGTTTATCATCCTGACAGGCAAAAAGGGAAAACAACATCACGATAAAAACAACTTTCTGATTCATTTTTAAGCAAAGTTTATATTGTTTTGGCGGGCTAAAGTTATCAAAAACCTTTAAAGATGAAATTATCCGGCTATATTTTATTCTTATTTAAGACATCCGCAGGCATACAAAAAGAGAGTGTCTACATATCGTAAACACTCTCCTGCCAAACAATTAATAAACTTTTCCTATTTTGTGAAAGGATAAGCTATCAAATTCGGATACAGTGTAAAATACCTTGCCGGATTTGTGGTACTCGTCAATGTGATGAAAGACGGTGATTTCAAATTATCTGTTGTTAGCTTGTAAGTTGCCCCGGCAGAACTGCCGATAGCGGTAGTAATGTAATTGTAATTGCAACTACTATAATAATAACTACCATTATTATCCCCTTGCAATGCAAAACTTAACGTAATCTCATCTTCACCCGTTAAAACATAAGTGTAAGTCAGATAGCCGATATAACCTCCACTTCTGAAATTGAAAGAATAAGTACCATCATTGGAGGTTCCCATGTACATATAAAGTATTTGTTCTCCTTCTGATGCACTGCCATTGGCCCCCATGGCAAAATAAGGCTGAAGAGCGCTACTGATTTCACTGTAAGCAAAATACCAATTTCCAGAAACAAATTGCTCATTCAGCGACGGAATGACCGGTACCAATTTAATGCTATTATCATCATTGGCAGTGAAAATTTCTGCTTCTGAATCAAAAATAAAACCGCTTAATGTAGTTCCGTCCACCTCTATCGGCTCATAAAATTTATAACCGTTCGGCGTTTGGATATAAGAAGCGACAATGGAGGTACTGTTTTCTTCCACGGTATAAGTAAAAGTCAGTGTACGGAAAGAAATAGATACCGGAATGACTTTTCCATTCATTTCCAATTGCAGTTTCTGAAAACTCATTTCTTCTTCCGCATTTTGAAGTTCCGTAATATACTCTTCCCAATCTCCTTTCATCGGAGTTAACATGGCGACACCTCCTGCCTTTTTCCCTTTCAATGTCACTTTTTCCGCAGTAGCTTCCAATATCAGGAAATCGTAATCGCCTTCCAGGCCATAACCGTTACCGCCTACTCCTGCGGGATCACCGGGATCTGAAAAGAAATGGAAAATCTCATTGTACGTATCAAACGAAAGCACGATACCTGCACTCTGTTTAACGGAATAGAGACTGGTAACCATGTCGGAACCATCGTATAATTCGCTGGCAGCAGTTACTTTCCCGTCCGTTCCGAACTTCAACAATACATTATACCCGCCATAGCTTTGCTGTGCTTCCGGATAATATTCCATCAACCATCCGTTTGCCGCATCGGTCAAAATTTTCAAATCCGCTTCTATCGCTTCATCAGCACGCAAGGCAGACGACGTGTCGAACAAATCATCTTCTTCGTTGGTACAGGCGGCAAATAACACCGCTGTTGCCAAGTAGAGTAAATAATATATTTTTTTCATATTCATTCTTAATTAAGTGTTGATAAATCCATGGACAATACTTCTCCGGAACGGCGCTGTACAATATCGCGCAAAGCATCCAGATCAATCCCCCAGCTTGTCTTCAAATAATCTTTCACCAAAGCGAGTTTCTGATTAATCAGTTCCCGACCTGTTGCACTGGCACTTCCTACCAATGCATTCCAATATTCCGGTGTATTGGTAACATAGATAGCAATGATTTCAACAAAATCCTCTTGCGTCTCGGAACTAGCATACGGAGAAACAAAACCCATATCCAAAGCCTCTTGATCTTCCACATTTACCCAACTGCTTGATTGGTAATTGCTGGCGGAAATCAAATTAAAATCCGTGGGATAATTCTTTGTCTGATGCAATATATGGGCAAATTCATGGTGCATCGTTTTGAAATACCAATAGTTTAACATCTCGACGTCGATGTCTTCCAGATTAATGGCATTCACATTATACAATGTGATTTTCAAACCGCCTTCCGCTGTTCCCAACACAATTGAACCTTGGGAATTGTAAGCGGGAGAGCCGACAAGGTGCATCAATCGGGGACAATAGGTGCGGATAAAATTCGGACCTAAAAGTTCCTCATAAGATTCCAGCCAAAGAAATTTCGTCATTTTGGCAAGTGCCATGGCTTTATCATAATCGGCAGGAGCCAGATTATACTGCGTATTCGACTCCTTATCCTCGAAACGGTATTTAAACTCGATATTGTAGGGAACTGTATAGTTTTTCTCTAACCATTTGTCGAACTCATTTTTAACGGTAGCATCTTTATCAAAGATACTGGTCGAATCCAAATCATCCTCACTGCACGCCCATAAACTCATGGCAGCAAATGCTATAAATAACCATTTTATATTTTTCATATTTCTATCCTTTTATGTTAGTTTCTTGGATTGGCTTCCAGACCGGCATTAATTACATCTTGCGGTAACTGAATAGCACGACGGGGATCATCCACTTTCAATACATCATCGCTCTGACCGTCACGGTTATGGGAAATCTCAATACCGTAACGTTTGATATCTTGCCAACGTAAACCTTCGAGCAAGGTTTCTATTCGACGTAAATGGAGAACGCACTGAATAATTTCCATCTGATTGCCTTCCGCTACGGTAAAGCCCAACGGATTGATTCTTTTCTTAATGGTGCGTACACTGTTGTCTATCGGCATATTTTCAATAGAGCCGTAAAAATCAACAATGTCTTGTGTCGAAACTTGCAATCCTTGTAACGTATGGGAAGCTAACCAAATGTTGATATCTTCCGTAGCTTTATCCAAATTGTTTTGCAATGCGTAAGCCTCCGCACGACATAAAACCGTTTCGTCCGTACTAAAGGTCAATATGACATTTTTACGATATCCGATACCGTTTACTTTATCCGTATAGTAGAAATAACCTCCTATTTTTGATACAGCCAGTTTTTCATCATATCCCCACATGTTTTTATAAGGGAGTAAATTGGAGAAACTTCCCCACATTCCCGGTGCACGTCCGGTTTCTTCCTTGCAGATAGCTTGTGCATGTCCGTATCTTCTTCCTAAATCATAAGGGCCACCGTAATATCCCCAAGAAGAAGTAACAGGCAATAACAATAAATTGGCAGGTTCGCTGGCGGAAATATACATATCTACACGGACACTCCAATTGCTGGCGGTATTCATCACAATTTCATACCAATCTTTCATTACTTTTTCCGGTGTTGCGCCCAATACGACATTCGCATATTCAATTACTTTATCGTAATTATGATAATACAAATTGAATCGGGCAGCAAAAGCATAAGCTGCTTTACGGTTAAAATGATATTGGGGAACGCTGTAAATTTCATCGTTAATCAACGGAAGTCCTTCTTCCAAGTCGGCATAGATTTTTGCATACAACTCCTTCATGTTACCTCGCACATAATGGGGGGCAACTTCTGTTTCGGGCGCTTCCGAATAAGGAAGTCCTAAATCCTTATCAGCCGTTAACGGATTGTATGCCAGACAAAATACATTAGCCAAGGCAAAATGTCCGTATGCCCGACATACCAAAGCTTCTCCTCGTTGTGCCTGTAAAGAAGCGGGATTACCCATCTCTTCAATGGCTGCCAATGCTTGGTTGGCAGCGGCGATGGCATTATAACAGCCATCCCAGAAGTTTTTAGGAGAATCATTACCACTGCCTGTAATGTCTTGCCACAAATAGGCTTCTTCCTGCACTTGTTCTCCCGGAGTGAAACGACTGCCGTTATCCATCGCATTGTCCGAAGACATCTCCGTCATTAGGATGCTTGCGTTGGTTGGATAAGCGGATACCAATAAAGAAGTAACTTTACTTTCCGTGTTGATTTCAGCCCTGTTGTCCGGCATCGTGTCCAGAAAACTGTCACATGAACTCAAAGCCATGAGAGAGCCGAGAGCTATATATAATAAACTATATTTCTTCATATCATTCAATCTATTTTATTAAATACCTAATTTCACCGTCAATGTAAATTGTCTCGGAATAGGAGCTGCCACACCACCGGTATTGTAGAATTCCGGATCCTGTCCGTTTAGCTTGTCATCCGAATAAATCAGGAAAAGATTTGTTGCTTGTAATTTCAATGAGAAATCACTTACTTTAATGGCAGACAACCATCTTTTCGGGAAATCATATGACAAGGAAATCTCTTTCATACGAATAAAATCACCTTTGGCAACGCGTGCTGTAGAATAATTATAAGCATTGTAAGCATAGCTCAAATAAGTGTCGTTTGCATTCTGACGTCTGTCGGCAATCACCGGAACGTTTGTCCTGCTCTCATCACCCGATACCGTCCAGCGGTTTTTAAATTCTTTCGGCATTGCATCCAAATCGGAATATCTGTTACTGAAAATCGGATCCAAACGAATCACATTTCCAAAAGAGTAAGTCATGAAAACATTCAGTCTGAGATTCTTGTATGTAAACATATTGCCGAAACTACCGGTAATCGTCGGGTCGGTAGGACCTTCATACACCAGATGGTCTTTGTTGGTACGTTCTTGGAAATTAATGTCACTGACGGTTTGTACGCCATCTTCATTGATAAAAGTCGGCAACCCTTCATTATTAAGTCCTTGAAAATCCATAGAGAACAACGAACGTACCGGATAGCCCGCCATTGTAAAGCCGGTACCGGTAATCATATCGATAACACGGGCATTGGATTCCAATTCGGTTACTTTATTTTTTGTTTTGGAGAAAATAAAATCCGTGTTCCATTTGAAATCTTTTGTCACAATATTGCGGGTAGACAATGTCAGCTCGACGCCATGGGAACGCATACTTGCCACGTTGGCATATTTGGAAATTTGTCCGCCGATGCCCATCGTATTGATAATACCTATCAAATCATAATTTTTACGTTTGTACCAATCCACAGACACATTAATGCGATTCTTCAAAAATCCTATTTCTGCACCGATATTCAATTCATGTTTTTTTTCATATGTCAATTCGCTGTTTTCCAAATCATAAATTTCCAGACCGGATTCATTCACGCTGGCAAACGGACGCCAAGGGTTGTAACTCTGAATCACCACTCTTGAGTTGGTTACGCTTGCCGGTCCCCTATCTGCTGTCAGGGAATAAGACCCTTTTAATGTAAAATTAGATAGGGCGGGGCGCAGACTTTCAAAAAAATTCTCCTCGTGCATATTCCATGCGGCGGAAACATTCCATGTAGGCAACCAGCGTGCCGAACGGCTTTTCCCCAATTTATTCGTACCTTCATACCGAATCGTACCGTTTACAGTATATTTCCCCTGCCAGGAATATGTGGCTGTTCCGAAGAAAGAAGCCGAACGACTCCGAGTCTCACTGAGCGTATAATAATCAGATCCTTCCTCGTTCCCCTGTTTAAAATAAAAATAATTATATGAGGGAAGCTGTCCCATTTCATACTGCATACCGACCCCATTAAACCATGTCCTTTTACGGTCAACGGCATTCAATTCCATACCACCGAAAAAGTTTACGATGTGATCTTCGTTATATACATCGTTATAACTTACAGTAGCCCGAAAGTCATAACTGTTCATGGAATATTTGGTTTCCCTGTAGAAACCGCCTACCGGCAATACAGATACCGGTAATGAATTTGCATTGTCGGGGTCTGTATACAACCACGGATTGGCATCCCGCATCGTAGCGTCATCCATTGCCCGGAAAGCCCATGCTTGATTTGAATAATCACGTATTTCATGTGCTTGTGTCGTATTGGAATGCTTATAAGCTCCCAATGCGGACAACTCAACCTTTTGTATAGGTTTCCATTTCAATTCCCCCTGGAATTTCAAATCTACAACATCCAAATTAATAAAGTTGTTCTCTAATTCGTTCAATATATTGAACGGAGCATAATTGCGCACATAATATTCATTCGGGTCTAAGGCGCGGGAAGTATTCAACGCATAAGAATACGGGTTGATATCAAAATCACGTCTCACTTCTCCGGAAACCACATCCACACTTTGACTCAACGTTCCCGGTGCTTTCTGTTTACGATATGAACCGTTGCCGATTAAATTTAAAGACAAGCTGGGGAATATATTGTACAACGCGTTGATATTTGCCGTGTATCGTTTTACTTCACTTTTCTTATACCACCCCGGATCGTTCATCAAACTTAAAGATGCGTAGTAAGAAGCCTTTTCCGTTCCGGACGACATGCTGATGGCATGATTCTGTGAAATGGAATTATCGAACAAGACATCAAACCAATCCGTGTTACGGTATTCCGCTTCCCTCAAATAAGCGTTGCGTGCTTCTTTCGTATTTGCCAATCCGTACTTTCCGGAAGTCGTATTATACGTATTAATCAAATGGTACATTTTTCCGTACACACCGCTTTCTGAAGCCCGATAAGTTTCTGCCAGATTTAAATACCCGTCTCTTTCCATTTCACGGTAAACACCCATTTGTTCCTGTGAATTCATGATATTGTAATTGGCATAACTCGGTTTCAAACGCATGGAAAACTCACCCGTATATGTAATCTTATTACTGCCGGCTTTTCCTTTTTTGGTTGTCACGACAATCACACCTGCCATTGCACGTGCCCCGTAAATAGAAGTCGCAGAACCATCCTTCAAAATTTGAAAACTTTCAATATCATCTGCATTCAATCCGGCGATAGCGGAAGAAATCAATGTCTCGGCATCTCCCGAAGACAATGCATCCGCATCCACTTCCGTCACATCCTCCATAATCACACCGTCAACCACCCACAAAGGCTTGGAACTACCGTAAATAGAAGTAGCTCCACGTACACGGATTTTAGGAGCCGTACCGAAGGTCCCGGACACATTCTGCACAGACACACCGGCAGCACGTCCTTCCAAAGCCCGGCTGATTTCCGCTACACCATCTAATTTAACATTGTCTGCCGACAACTTGGTTGTCGCACCCGTAAATAACCGTTTATCCATTTTTTGCATACCGGTTACCACCACCTCTTCCAACGTTTCGGTTGCAGACTCTAACTCGACCTTAAGATTCGTCTGGCCTTTCACAGCCACTTCCAATGGTTTCATGCCGATAAAACTGAATACCAACATGTCATTATCATTCACGCGAAGTGTAAATTTTCCATTAACATCCGTAGCGACTCCTGTGGAAGGATTACCTTTTACGACGACAGACACTCCGGGTAAAGGAGACTTGTCGTGCTTGTCAATAACCGTCCCGGTTATCTCCCGCGTTTGCGAGAAACATATCTGTATTCCCACAAACGTAAGGAACACAAATAGTCCAATCAATTTTCTCATACATTTTAATTTTAAGTTAGACATATTTAGGCTGTTTTGTTTCTTGAATGTTAAAATATGTGTCAAAACCCATCAATCCTCGTTAAGATTTTCTTAAAAACATCCTTTTTTAGAAGAGTGATACATGCTTGGTAAGCATGGGATAGAAGAGAAAAAGAAGATGGAAATGTTATGAACAAAATGAAAAGAGAAGAGTTAATCGCTCGGAAGAGATGATTACATAATAATTGAAAAATAGAGCTATCCCTATGCAAGGAATAAAACTTGCAAATTATAAATTTACATTCTCAGAAAATTCTAACTATTGGTATTTTTCAAACTACAAACTGCTGCCCAACAATCGAAACCAACTGTGATTCGTTGTCGGTATATTGTCAGCAGAAAAAATCCTTCAGTACTTGTTTTACCTATTTAGGTCTCTGCATGGGATTTATTTCAAAACATTGTCATTCAACAAGAAATCAAATAGGCTGATATATAAAAACCCCCATTCATCGCGATAAGAAGCAACGTCGCTTCCTACAATTACAATTTTCTGAAATGTATCATGGATTTTACGAAAAGACTTTAATTCCTGTTCTTGTTTCGCCATATCAGATAACATGTATGCTGATTGGATGTAATATTTTTCTGTACCGTTTGTTGCAATAAAATCCACTTCATATTGCACATAAGTCATTTTTCCAGCCTTCTTTTCACGGTTCTCTACGACCCCTACATCCACAAGAAATCCCCGCATCCTTAATTCATTGTAAATAACATTTTCCATAATATGGGTAATCTCTTGTTGGCGAAAATTAAGCCTTGCATTACGTAACCCCACATCTACCGAATAAAACTTTTTTATTGACTCGTAATATTTTGCACCTTTAATGTTGAAACGTTGTGCTCCTTCAAACAGGAAAGCTTCTTCTAAGAATTTTAGATATGAATTTATAGCTTCATCGTCTACTTTCAATTTCTGTACCGATTGTAGACTATTAGCAATTCTGCTTGGATTCGTCAAACTGCCGATAGCCGAACACAATACATCTACAACAGACTCCAATGCTTGGCGATTTCGGATATTGTTACGCTCCACCACATCATCAAGGTATGTTTTGTTCCAAAGCCGTTGCAGGTATCGCACTTTTTGTTCCTTCGTCTTTTGCTGCAGCAACCCAGGCATACCGCCATAAGTATAATATTCTTTCCATAATTCGCTTAGCGGCTCAGTTCTATTTGTACAAAATTCCTTAAACGATAACGGGTAAACCCTTACTTCATCGCCACGTCCACGGAAAATAGTCTTGATATCCGATGACAAAAATTTGGAATTGCTTCCCGTTACATATACATCAACATTATCTTTTGCATTCAATCCATTCACTACCCGTTCAAAATCCGCCACTTCTTGAATCTCATCCAAAAATACATAATAATGTTTCGTTTTGTCCGTAATGCGTTGATACAGAAATTTCTTCAATATTTTTGGATCCCGAAGATCCTTTTCGCTCGAATCATCATCTAAATCCAATGCCACATAGATAATATTCTGTTCCGGTACGCCATTTTCAATTAACCAGTCTCTATACAAGTGACTTAACAACCACGACTTACCACTACGGCGTGATCCGGTAATAACCTTTACTTCTCCATTATCTTTGCGATTCTTCAACATATTCACATACAGTGGTCTGCATATAATTTTATCCATACTATCCGAAATTTTCTGTAAAATTACAATAAACTTCGGTTAATAGATGACTGATTGAGGCTTTTTTGATAATTTTAATTGCCCCTTAAGCTAAAAATCCCATAGGTAAAAATCTGTCCAGCTTGTAATTGGAATAGGGCTTTTGCATTTAATGGAGATTGTGTAACAGATAGAAATCAAAATTATATTCCTTAAAGACAGAAAATTGTCTGTTATTATGCAATTTTCATATATTGATATATCTTAATTATCTGACATTCTGGTCTTCTATACATACATCTACATTTTACGCAGTGCATCGCGTATTTTTACACAGTGTAAATATAATAAATCGGACAGATTTAATAATTATATATTTTTAATGTAGAAAAAAATCAAACTTATCGGAAAATATTAGGCAAAGACAAGTGTATAAATCAATAATCCCCCGGAAAATTTTCCGAGGGATTAAAAATAAATTTATTATAAAGGCTTATTTCAAAGCGTCGTTGTAATCCGTTTCGTTCAACGGTACATCCCATGTCCATTTGTTTACCCCGTCTGCGGGAATGGTAATGGCAACGGTAGGATAAGCATTACCGCCCTCTGCTACGGATTTACGAACTACCGGACGGTTCCAGCGTTTGTAGTCGCTCCAGCCGAAACCTTCACCCCAAAGTTCTACTTCGCGGTAGTCCATGATTTCGTTCCATAGTTCATCACCGGTTTTGGTGCATGTATATTGCGGATTACGGCCTGAAGTTGCATTCAATTCAACCAAAGCAGCCTGTGCATCGGCTGTATTGTTCAGGAAGTAATTGGCTTCCGCTTCCACCAATACCATTTCGGAAGAACGGATAAATGGCAGATAGCTTACACCCGGCAGGTCGAATACATAGAATTTCAACTGTGCGCCCAAGTAATAGTAACCGGCTTGATAAGGTGCGTCCAAACCGGGAGCGGCAACCTGATTGATATAGGCTTCTGCTTCTGCAATTAAATCATCATCCCAGAAGATGGCGTAATCCGGATCCAAAACATCCTCATCGTTCCAGTCATAGCCGGGAAATTTGTCTTCCGTCAGAAACAAAGCCTTGCGGGCATCGTTGTCGGGAATACGGTTAATCAATTCACGGCCGATAGCACCGGCACCTGTCGGTTGTGTTGAAGCGTAATATCCGTTACAAGCATATTGGGTACCATGGCTATAATACCATATATTTTCTTGCGAACCGCCGAAACTTCCGAAAATCCATTCGCTGGTTGGGGTGCAGAAACCGGCATGATATTCGGCGTTGCTCATCAGCGGATAACCTTGACGGGCCAATTTGGCTTCGGAAAGAGCTTTGGCATAATCTTCTTTGTATAATGCGGCACGGGCATAAACGGCATGTGCCACGTTTACGTTCGGCGTCCAGACTTCTCCTGAAGCACGGTCGATACCGCTTTCATTAAATAAGGCGATCGCATCGTCCAAATCTTTGTAGATTTGAGCGTAGCATTCTGCCATCGTAGAATAAGGCATACCGTCTGTGGATTCATCCAAACGAAGGATAACACCTTGTGAGGCTCCGTTGTTGGAATCTTTCCATCGCCAGCAATAGTAGTGCAACAATTTCTCGAAAGCATAGGCACGAAATGTCAATGCCGAAGCTTTGATGAATTTTTTCTCACTATCGCTCCCTTCCGCTGCGTCAATGTTGCAAATAATGGAATTGGAATTACCGATTATAGAATAATAGTAATACCACGCATAAGAGTTGTATATGGAATTTGTCCGATTAAGAAATGTTTGATTGAAAAGAGGAGCCCAACCATTAGCGTAATAGTTGTAGTTATAGTTTTGGCTCGGATAACCTTCCAGTCTTATCATGACGTAGCCTTCTCCGTTAAAACCCTGACCGTAATAAGAATGTTGGGTAATCATGAGTTGAGCCACTCCATTTAATGTTTTCCATGCATTATCTGTGGTTCCGACAGCAGCAGACGATCCGACGGAAGATGTGGGCGTTGTATCCAAATAGTCGCTGCTGCATGACCATGTCAAAAATGATACGCAGGCAACTAAACTATAGATAAATAATTTGCTGATATACTTTCTCATATTTTTTTATTTTATATTCAATTATTTAGAATTTCAGCGTAAGTCCTAAATTGTAAACTCGGGCTGTTACGTATGTATCGTCTGAACCTCCGCTAAATGAATACTGTGGATTCAATCCCTTGCGGGCGGTTTTCGTAAAGAGGTTCTCAATACCTGCGCTTACCATCAGAGCGTCAATGCCCCAGCGGCTTGTTATATGTTTCGGCAAGCTGTAAGACAGATTCAGATTTTTGAATACCAAGTAAGAGGCATCGGTTAACCAACGGTCGCTAACAGCATTGTTATCGTCAGAAAGGCTGAAATCGTGAGAGGGTGTACCGTTCTTTTTTATACGGTTGGCGGAAGTTTCTGTCATGCCTTCCGGTACACCGTTCCAAGATTTCAATATATCCTTGTGCCAAGCTGAGCCACTTGACATGGCAGAGCTACCCATCAATGATTTGTAGCTGGCATCATATACTTTCCCGCCCAAAGAATAGGTGAACAGCATATTCAAACTCAAATCTTTCCAAGACAAGCTAGTGTGGAAAGAACCGTACACATCCGGCAGAGCGGAACCTGCCCAGTCACGTTTGGCATAAGAGGTGATGGTGGTGTAATCTTTCCCGTTGATGGTGACAAGTTCTCCAGCTTTCGCAGCGCTTTCCGCCTTTTCCGGGTCAATCGTGTAAAGGGAACGTCCGGTCATCTGGTCTACACCTTCAAAATGATAAGTATAGAATTCATAGATAGAATGACCTTCTGAATAGTTTTGCGTACCATGCAAAATATCTTGTCCGCCCGGTAATTTTATGATTTCATTTTTCATGATAGTAGCGTCCAATCCGATGTTCCACCGCCAATCATTGTTGCGGATAGCATCCACGTCTAAAGCGATTTCTAAACCACGGTTAGAAATAGTACCGATGTTTTTGTATTGGGTCATATTGTTGATATCTTGCCACGGATATGAACCTGCGGACAGCGGCAAACGAACTTCAAACAACAGGTCTTTGGAGCGTTTGTCGAAATAACCGATTTGCACATTCAAGCGATCGAACAATCTGCCTTCCAAAGCGAAATCCAAGGTTTGGGTCGTTTCCCATTTAATTTCTGGAGCAGCTAGACTTTGCTTTATCAAACTTGCATTTCCTCCATTTTTATCAATTTCATACAATGCCATGTGGCCATAATAGCCTACACCGGCATCGTTACCGACTTCTCCGTATGCTGCACGGAATTTCAGGTTGTTCACCCAATCAACATCGCTCATGAAAGATTCTTTCCCGATGTTCCAGCTGGCACCCACAGAGAAAAAGTTACCCCAACGGTTGTCTTCGTGGAAACGAGAAGAACCGTCCCGACGATAAGAACCTTCAAGGAAATAACGTTCATCGTAATTGTAACGAATACGGGTTAGGTAAGATTCCGTTTTATATTCGTCATCATAACCGGAGTAGTAAGAGTTGGTCAGGAAGTTGCCCATGACTAAGATCCCCTCAATAGCCATACCCGTATTCATTCCGGATGTATATTTCCGTTCCCAGCTGTAATTTTCATGTCCCAACATCACATCAATGTTGTGCAGTCCGTAACTGTGGTTCCAGTTAATCAATTCCTGCATAGTGTAGTTGGTATATTGGTAGGCATAACTGGTCAGACGTCCGTTGTTGGTCGCACCGTCACCAATATTCGGATTGTCAAATTTTTTATTATTGGAAGTACTATTGCTCATGTCTCCCTTAACAGTAACACCGAATCCGTAAGGTAAAGACAGTGTTACAAATGCCTGTCCATTCAATATATTCCGGCGGCTTTCCTGTTTATTGTTGCGCAATTCATAAGCGATGTTGCGATTATCCAAATAAGAAGAGGTAACATCGTATTGTTTATTTCCGAATTCATCTAATGCATACGAACCGTCGGCATTGTGCATAAACAACGGATAAATCGGAGCCATGTAACGGGTGGCATAGAACGGGTTGGAATAGTAATTTCCGGTAGCAGAACTATTGTAATTACGTTTGGTGGTAGAACCACTTAAATTCAAACCGGCCTTTAACCATTTGTTCGGCGTATAGGTGGTGTTGATACGACCTGAAAAACGGTTGTATCCCGTAGCCTTGATGTACCCTTTTTCATCCAAGTAACCGATGGAAGAGTAAACGTTCAGTTTCTCACCGGATGAACTGGCGGACAAATTGTATTCCTGCCGGTAGCCGTTGCGTTCGATATCGTCGTTCCAATCCAAATCCGTATAGCCCGGCAAGATGTTGGCAATCAAATTACCGTCGCTATCAAACAAATCATTGTCGGCGCGGTCGTAGATATTACGGCGGGCGTAAGATTTAATAACATTCTGAGATGCCCAAGAGGCAGCAGCGGAAGCACTTAAATTATTTGATATGGCATAATTTCGCATAGCTCTCCATGCTTCTTCCATCCACTCGTTAGCACCTAGACGGTCGTATTCGGGAATACCTCTATTATATATACCTTGGTTTATTTGCAAAGTAACAGAAGGCTTGCTGGCACCCCGTCCACTTTTTGTCGTAATAAGAACGACACCGTTGGCAGCCCGGTTACCGTACAAAGCGGAAGAAGCGGCGTCTTTCAAAATAGACATGCTCTCGATATCATTGGAGTTCAACTCTGCAATGTTACCGTCAAAAGGTACACCGTCCACTACATACAAAGGGTCGGAAGCTCCGGAAACCAACGTACCGAAACCACGGATACGAATGGAAGGAGCGGAACCCGGCTCACCATAGGTATTGTTTACTTGTACACCCGGTGCAGAACCTTCTAAGGCTCCCGTTACACTCGTGGTCAAGCGTTTTTCAATCTCTTTGCTGTCTACAACAGAAATAGAACCAGTCAAAGACTCTTTCTTTGCTGTACCGTAAGCAACAACTACGACCTCTTCCAACGCTTCACTGGCAGGTTCCAATTCTATGGTAAGATTCGTTTGTCCTTTCACAGCCATTTCCTGCGGTTTCATACCGATGAAAGAAAACACCAACACATCGCTGTCATTTACTTTCAACGAGAATTTTCCATTAACATCCGTAGCAACTCCTGTGGAAGGATTACCTTTTACGACGACAGACACTCCGGGTAAAGGAGACTTGTCGTGCTTGTCAATAACCGTCCCGGTTATCTCCCGCGTTTGCGAGAAACATATCTGTATTCCCACAAACGTAAGGAACACAAATAGTCCAATCAATTTTCTCATACATTTTAATTTTAAGTTAGACATATTTAGGCTGTTTTGTTTCTTGAATGTTAAAATATGTGTCAAAACCCATCAATCCTCGTTAAGATTTTCTTAAAAACATCCTTTTTTAGAAGAGTGATACATGCTTGGTAAGCATAGGACAATAAGTGGGAAAGAGAGACGCCCAAAAGGAACAATATGATTTAAAATGTAAAGCTAAATCAGAAATGATTAAAATAATCGGATGAAATTTGTTTAATTGAAAATAAATCCGTTATTTCGTAGAGGACATTAAAATACGGCTTATGGCAAATTATATCCGTTTCGATTGGGCAATGAAACGCCTTTTGCGCGACAAAGCGAATTTCACAGTATTGGAAGGCCTTGTGACGACTCTATTGGGAGAGAAAATCACCATACATAGACTACTTGAAAGTGAAAGCAATCAGGAAAGCGAATATGATAAATACAACCGTGTCGATATTCTGGCGGAGGATTCCAAGGGAGTGTTGATCCTTCTTGAAATTCAAAACAATAATGAATATGCCTATTTTCAACGGATGCTTTTCGGAGTATCTAAACTTTTGACCGAATACATTAACCGGGGAGAAGGTTATCGGAATATCCGAAAAGTTTATAGCATAAACATTGTATACTTTGCACTGGGTAGTGGGACAGATACCGTCTATCATGGGAAAACGGAATTTCGCGGGCTTCATACAAATGAATTGCTTCGCCTTTCTCCTTTTCAGCAACAGACTTTCCAGGTGTCGGAAGTAAGTCAATTGTATCCCGAATATTATATTTTACGGGTCAATGATTTCAACCGTTGGTCAAAAGTTCCTCTGGAACAATGGATTTATTTTCTCAACACCGGTGAAATTCCCAGTGATGCAACGGCTCCGGGGCTTGTGGAAGCACGTGAGCGTTTGCAATTGGATCGGCTCAGCAAAGATGAATTGAAAGCTTATTATCGCCATTTAGATAATGTAGTCATATTGCGTGATAACATATTTACAGAACGGGAAGAAGGAAGAGCAGAAGGACGGGCAGAAGGACGTCACGAAGAACGAGTGATAATGGCAAAGAAAATGCTTGCTGACGGGATAGCGCTGGATGTGATTGTAAAATATACGAATCTTTCCCTTGAAGAAATACAGGGATTGTAAACCTTTTCTATAACAATACACCGCTCCTTCTTATAGATACTACCGTTATTTTTCTGAATTCCGTCCGAATCAACTCCGTTCCGGAACAGCCCAGAATGGGAAAAGATTCATTCAGTGGAAAGACATAGGCAAAAGAAAGGGTTATGTATTGCCCAGCAAAAACTTACTTTATGCCAAAGTAACCCCTTTTTGAAAAATACAAGATATATTCCTAAAATAGCTAAAGTGAATGTTTGGATAAAGAAAAAGTCTGATTTCAAAATGCAATATATCTAATGGTAATTCTTATATGTGTTAAAATTCTTTTGGGTGTATTCTGATTTTTGTTAAATTTAAGTTTAAAATCATCTTTTTTGTGATTCTTTATCAAAAAAGTTCTACAGCAAACGATTACATAATAAAAATATTCCCCGGCGGTGTTGCAGGATATAATATTTTACATATATTTGCGTTATTGTATTTTTGTTGCGTTAAGAATTTCTTAAAAAGACAATTTTTATATAGGGTAATTTTTTCAATAAACAGCTAAATAAATTAAAATCAAAAAGATAAACGTGTGTCACATGCTTACCAAGCATGTATCACTTTTCTGAAAAGGGATGTTTTTAAGAAAATCTTAACGAGGATCGGTGGATTTTGACACATATTTTAACACTTAAGAAACAAAACAGCCTAAATATGTCTAACTTAAAATTAAAATGTATGAGAAAATTGATTGGACTATTTGTGTTCCTTACGTTTGTGGGAATACAGATATGTTTCTCGCAAACGCGGGAGATAACCGGTACGGTTATTGACAAAAAGGACAAGATGCCTTTGCCAGGGGTGTCGATTTCTCTGAAAAGTGATCCATCTCAGGGAACGGCAACGAATATGGATGGAAAGTTTTCATTGAAAGTGAAAGAGAATGAAGTGCTGGTTTTTTCATTTATCGGTATGAAAAACATTGAAGTGCCGGTGGCTGGAAAGACTGTAGTGAATGTAGAGATGGAAGCGAATGCGGAGATGTTGGATGAAGTGGTGATTGAAGGGATGTACGGTACGCAGAAGTTGGGTTCTATCACGGGTAGTGTTTCTACGGTGAAAGAAGAAAAATTAAAAGACCGCCCTGTTGCGAATGTGGCTGATGCTTTGCAGGGACAGGTGGCAGGTTTGCAAGTATATACGGCATCCGGAGAGCCGAGTGCAAGTTTCTCCATGCGTTTGAGAGGGGTTAATTCAATGAATGCCAGCAATACTCCGTTGTTGATTGTGGACGGAACGCCGGTAACGGCTTCTGCTTTCCGTGCCTTGAACAGCAACGATATTGAAAATGTAGTATTGTTGAAAGATGCTTCGGCTACGGCTATTTACGGTGCCCGTGCCGCTAACGGAGTGTTGGTGATTACGACCAAGCGCGGTAAATTGGGCGAGAAACCTAAAATGCAGGTACGTGCACAATACGGATGGTCGCAGATGGCAGTGGACAATGTGGATATGATGAATGCACAGGAATACCTGAAATTCCGGGAAATCATCGATCCGACATTGGCTAACAATGCTTCTTTCCAAGCACACAAGGAATGGGCTACAAAATACAAGGTGGATACGGATTGGAAAGATTACCTATTTAAAGACAATTCACCGACGTACCAAATCGACGGTTCGGTAACGGGAGCTTCTGAAAAGAGCAATTATTACTTTTCTGCCGGTTATTTTAATCAGGACGGTATTACGCACCATTCCGGAATGCAGCGTATGACATTGCGTTCCAATGTTGATACGAAAATCGCTTCTTGGTTGAAGGTTGGGGTAAACTTGGGATTGTCTCATGAAAAATACAAAACGACATTCTCTACAACCAATGGTTGGTATAATCCGGTGAACTATGCTAAATGGCAAGATCCGTCATACTCTCCTTATACTTATACGTATGATGAACATGGAAATATCAAATGGGGAGACCGTTGGATTTTCAGTGATGAATTAGGTATGTATAATGCCGCTTACATTATGGAATTGCAGCCCCAGACAAACAAAACGACCCGTATCATGGGTAATACCTTTATCCAGTTGACTCCTGTCAAAGGTTTGACCATCCGGGCTCAGCAATCGGCAGATGCTTTTGATTGGCGCAACTCGTATAAATACTATCCGGCTGAAAATAATGGATATAGCGGACAAGTACGGGAAGCTTTCGAGCGTTTTTATTCTTTCACCTTTACCAATACGGCAGAGTATAAGATGGATGTGAAAGAAGATCATCACCTTTCTTTGTTGGTGGGACAGGAATCCATTGTTCAGAAAGATGAGACTTTCAATGCTTGTACGCAGGGACAGAGCGACCGGCGTTTGATGTTGCTGTCCGCTTCACAGACTCCTTATACGGATAGCCCGTTCGGAGCTTCTTTGACTGAGACTGTTTATAATTCATATTTTGCCCGTTTTAATTATGATTTCCGGAATAAATATTATTTCGATGCTTCTGTTCGTCGGGACGGTTCTTCTTTGTTCCCGGAGGATGAGCGTTGGGGTACTTTCTATTCATTGGGTCTGATGTGGAATGTGAAAAAGGAATCATTCTTGGCAAACGTGGATGTGGTGAATGACTTGCGTTTGAAATTAAGTTACGGTTCTACGGGTAACTCCGGTATCGATGATTATTTGTATATCGGTTCTATCGGAAGCGGCCAGTATAATGATGCTTCCGCATGGTGGCTTTCCGGTGTGCAGAACAGCGGTTTGACATGGGAAACCGTCAAGTCATGGAACGTAGGCGTTTCCGGCCGTTTGTTCAATGCTTTGAATGTAGACGTGGAGTTCTATAAAAAGACAACCACCGATATGTTGATGAGTGTGCCGTTCTCTTATACTACGGGACATGAATCCGCATACGGTAATGTAGGTGAAATGACAAATACAGGTGTTGATTTTACAGCCAGTTACGATATATTCAGTAAAGGCGCCTTCTTCTGGAGCGTAAGTGCCAATTTCAACTACAACAAAAACCGGATTGAAAAATTGTACGAAGGATTCGAGAACTTCGTGCAGGCGGGTACGGGATTGAAATATGCGGAAGGACATGAGTTTGGAGAATTTTTCTATGCCAAATATGCCGGTGTCAATCCTGCGAACGGCAAACAGCTTTGGTATACTCCGGAGGGTAATGTGACCGAGACATATTCGGACGATTTGAAACAGTTTACGGGTAAAAGCCGTTTTGCTCCCTGGGCAGGAGGTTTCGCTACGACGTTGGCATGGAAAGGCATTTCTTTGAATGCCGATTTCACTTGGGTGGCCAAGAAGTATATGTGGAACAATGACCGTTACTTCGTTGAAAATCCCGGATTCGCTTCAGAAAGCAACCAGTCTAAGAAATTGTTGAATATCTGGACCGCACCGGGACAGCATACCGATATCCCGAAAGTGGGAGAGCAGATACAGATGGACGATCGCTTCTTGGAAAATGCTTCTTTTGTGCGGTTAAAGAATTTGACATTATCTTATTCTTTCCCCAGACGTCTGTTGCAGAAAACCGGTTTTGTGGAAGGAGCCAGAGTGTATGCCATCGGACGTAATCTCTTGACATTTACGGATTATTCCGGTTATGACCCGGAAGTCGATTCGAATCTGTCCATGGGAAAATATCCTAATACGAGACAGTATGAATTCGGTGTTGAATTGAACTTCTAATTTTAAATTTATGCAGATGAAAAAGATATTATATACATTGATTGCTATTGGAGGGTTTTTGTTCGCATCTTGTGATATGGACAAATATCCCTACGATAAAATCCCTACCGGCGAGGCTTTGCAAACGGCAAGCGATTTCAATAATTTCCGGAATGGTTTTTATGCCTATCTTCGGGGACAGTTTACGGGAGATTATGTGTTACAGCCGGAAATACAGGCCGATGGTTTGAATGCCGTTATTGATTATTCCAATACATACGGTAGTTGGTATCGTTGGCAATTTACCGCAGAAGACGGCGGTCAATGGGCAACGTTCTATTCGTTGATTAGTAACTGTAATTTTTTGATTGAAGGAGCGGAAAATTTGATTCCTACCTTTTCTGCCGAAGACCAAGCAATTGCCAAACGGGCTTTGGGTGATGCTTACTTTATGCGTGCTCTGGCTTATAACGAATTAACTCTTCGTTTCTGTAAAGCCTACAATGCTTCTACGGCAAGCAGTGATTTGGGTGTAGCTTTGGTGACGAAATATGAACCGTCCAGTAACTCTTCTACTTATCCGTCACGTTCTTCATTGGCTGAAACTTATGCTTTGATAAAAGGCGATTTGGATTCGGCTGCCAAGTATGTAACGGCTCCGGGAGAGCAAAATTCCGGTTATGTGACGGTGGATGCCGTGACCGCTTTAAAGGCAAGAGTGGCTTTGCAGATGAAAGATTATACGACAGCGATTGCCATGGCTAAACCGTTGGTGGACGGAGATGCTTATCCGTTAGTGACTTCTGCTCAGGCTATCTATCGGATGTGGACGAATGATGAATCTACGGAAACTATTTTCCAGCCGATTTTTAAAACCGGACAGCTGGGAAGTGCTACCGGTACATATTTGATTGACAAATCGGCAAGTGGAACGAAGATTCAACCGGATTTCTTGCCGACACAGGATGTCATTGATCTGTATGACCAAGAGAATGACCTTCGTTTCTGGGTATATTTCGATGAAGCGGAAATGACTTTCTCTACGGGAACGGTAACGCTTTACTATTGTACGAAATATCCGGGTAATCCGGCTTTGTATACGGGTTCTACGAATTTCATAAACATGCCGAAGATTCTGCGCATTGCCGAAATGTATATGATTTTGGCGGAAGCGTATAACGAATCGGGAGATGCAACGAATGCCTTGGCTTATCTCAATGCTTTCAAGGCAAAACGTATTGCCGGTTATACGGCGCAGTCTTATGCGGGAGCAGCTTTGACAAATGAAATCCGTAAAGAGCGTCAGAGAGAATTTTACATGGAAGGTAACCGGTTGTGGGATTTGAAACGTTACGGCGTAGGTCTGGCAGGACGTACGCCGCAGGATGGAACTTTTGTTTATTTGAACAATGGTGCAACCTCTACTGCCATTAGCAAGGAAGCGGGAGATTTCCGTTTCGTATGGCCTATCCCGACGCATGAAACGAATGCCAATCCTCAGATACAACAGAATAGCGGATATTAAAATTATTGATGATTATGAAGAAAATATATGTATTATTTATAGCCTTGTCAGCGTTATTGCTGACGGGCTGTGAAAATGACCCGATTATTTATAATGGCCCGGATTTTGTTTCTTTTTCGGAAAAGACAATTTCTAAGGTGGTGCGTAGTGAAGCAGACGGGATGGTGACGATAGAAGTCGGATGTGCCAACAAAAGCAATGAAGCCCGTACGTTTACGGTGTCTGTGGATGCTGCCAATACTACAGCAGTAGAAGGAACGGATTTTGATTTTGTTTCCAAAAGTGTGACGATTCCGGCGGGTGAGTATGTTGGAAAGATTCAGATTAAAGGAAATTACGATAATCTGACTCCCGAAGGTGTGACCTTGACGTTGAAATTGGATGCGGATGCTTCTATGATTCAGGAAGGGACAACCCATTCTGTCAGAGTGAATTTGAGCCGCTTTTTTGAATTCAACATGGACTGGCTGGTAGGTGCATGGTTGGCACAAGACGTCAGAAACGGGGCCGTGTTAGACATGACAGGCTACGGCGACTTTTATGACGTGGAGATTGAGAAAGTGGATGAAAACACGATTGTAATAAAAGGATTTTTTCAGGGTTTGCCTTCGGAATTGGAAGCTACGGTGGATTGGGACAATGGAACAATTTCCATACCTATAGAGCAGTATGTGTTCACCAATGGTGGTAGCGACCATAGGTTTTTCTTTAACATAGCCGGTTCAAGTTTGGTTGATGCTCCGGTGGTTGGCGAGGTGAATTACAATGGGATAGTAACGGGTTCTTATGCTATCCTAAATGCAAGTCTTAGCGGTTGGTTCCCGATTATTACAACCATGAAAAAAGTGGAAGAATAAAGAGTATTTTTCTTTTTGACATAATGTGATGATAGGCTGTCGGACGTATGGATGACAGCCTATCTTTTTAAGATAGGTTTTATAAATTCGGGTTGTAATATGAAAAGGCTATTTTTTATTTCTTTTTTTCTGGGATGTATTGTTACGGTTCATGCACAGGATGTAAACAGTATCAATACCACGATGAATAATTTCCGGTTGAGCATGTTGCCGGAAGCGGCTACGTTTGAATCGCTTGCTTTGTATTATGCCGGGAGCCCTTTTTTAGAGGAGCCGTGGTTAGCGGGACAGGTAATTATGGTGTCGGGAGAGACGTTGGAGTATCCGATGAGGTATTTTATATATGGTGAACAGATACTATTGAAAAACGAACAGGATTCCATTCGTAGCCTTAATTTGTCGAAGCAAGTCCGGGAGGTGAGAATCGGTGACCGGAGCTTTGTTTACGATGAATATTATTGGGGCAGTAAGGTGAAAACGGGAATTTTGGAATTGCTTTATCGGGGGAGTTCCTGCCGTGTTTTTCTGCTTCATACGTGTAAAATAGAAAAGGGCAGGGAAGCCAACGGTTATCAGGAGCGCGAAAAGGACGCTTTCCGGCAGCAGCATACCTTATATTATAGTATGGATGATGCGTCCCCTTTGCCATTGCCCCGGACTAAAAAGGATTTTTTTCGGATATTCGGGAAATATGCGGGTGATATGGAAAAGTGTTGTAAGGAAAACAAATGGAAGATAAGGCAGGAGGATATGGTTCAAATTTTTACCCGGTATGATGAATTGAAAAAAACGGAATAGTTTTTGTATTTTTAGGGCGATAAAGTGTTTTATTGTGAATAATGAATAAAAAACTATTGCTTTCGCTGGTGTCTGTCCCGCTGTCGGGATGGGCGGGATTCGGTCAGACGGGAGGGAATGACCGTCCGAATATTATTATGTTTTTGGTGGATGATATGGGATGGCAGGATACCTCCGTGCCGTTCTGGGAACGGCGGACGGCTTCCAATGACAAGTTTGAAACACCGAATATGGAGCGTTTGGCGGAACAGGGGATGAAATTCACCCAAGCATACGCTTGTAGTATCAGTTCGCCCAGCCGATGCAGTTTTATTTCGGGGATGAATGCTGCCCGTCATCGGGTGACCAATTGGACTTATCCGAAAAATCAGAGCACTGACCTTGAAAGTGATATTTTGCAATTGCCCGAATGGAATGTAAACGGAGTATGCCAGGTACCGGGTATCGAGCGTACCTGCCAAGTGACTTCTTTGGCGCAACTTCTGAAAGACAACGGTTATCACACCATCCATTGCGGGAAGGCCCATTTCGGGGCTTTGAATACGCCGGGGGAGAATCCTTGTCATATGGGCTTTGAGGTAAATATTGCCGGTCATGCGGGTGGGGCGGCTACAACTTATTTGAGTGAAAGAAATTATGGCAACCGGACGGACGGGAAACCGAATCCCTGGTTTGCCGTTCCGGGATTGGAACAATATTGGGGAAAAGATGTTTTCCTGTCCGAAGCGCTTACTTTAGAGGCGGAAAAAGCGTTGGATAAAGCGCGAGAATACCGCCAGCCTTTCTTTTTATATATGTCCCATTATGCCGTTCACATACCGATAGACAAGGACGGGCGCTTTTATCAAAAGTATATAGATAAGGGATTGACGCCGAAAGAGGCGGCGTATGCTTCTTTGGTAGAGGGAATGGATAAGAGTTTGGGGGATTTGATGGATTATCTGGAGAAATACGATATGGCGGACAATACCATTATTCTGTTTATGTCGGATAACGGGGGACTATCTTCGGCTCCGGAATGGCGTGACGGTGTCCTGCACACGCAGAACGCTCCTTTAAACAGTGGCAAGGGTTCCGCATATGAGGGAGGAATACGTGAGCCGATGATTGTCAAATGGCCGGGCGTGACGGTAGCAGGCAGTAGTTGTGACAAACCGCTGATTATAGAGGATTTTTATCCTTCCATTTTAGAGATGGCGGGGATAAAGAAATACAAGACGGTGCAGCACGTGGATGGCGTGAGTTTCGTTCCCCTGTTGAAAGGAACGGGTGATCCATCTGAAGGACGCCGCTTTTATTGGAATTATCCGAATATATGGGGAAATACCGGACCCGGCATAGGCCCTACGGCGGCGATTCGGGACGGGGACTGGAAGTTGGTGTATTATTATGAAAACGGCGTCAAAGAGTTGTTCAACATTCAGGAGGATATCGGGGAAAAGCACAACAAAACTTCCGAACATCCGCGATTGGTGAAAAAACTGTCGAAAGAATTGGGACGGTATCTTAGAACGGTGGATGCGCAGCGGCCTTCTTTTAAATTGACGGGACAACCGTGCCCCTGGCCGGATGAGATTTAGTAGAGTTTGCTGCGTTTGATGAGGTAGGGGAGCAATACTTCGCGAAAGCCTTCGTTGATGTCCGCTTCCACAAAATCAATCTGGTATTGTCCGCAACGGAGTTTGATATCCTGGTAGAATTCTTTGATTTTTTCCTTGTAGGTTTCCCGTATTTCGTTGGGAGAGAACTTGATTTCCCGGCCGCTTTCCATGTCGATGAATATGTGGGGGCGGTTGGAGAATTCGAATTGTTCCTCCATGCGTTTGTCCTTTACGTGAAACAGGATGATTTCATGTTTGTTGTAACGTAAGTGTTGCAGTGCGGAGAATAACTCTTCCGTATCGCCGTTGGAAAACATATCGGTGAAGATAATGACAAGCGACCGTTTGTCGATACTGTCCGCCAATTGATGGAGCACTTCTGCCGTGGCGGTCGGTTTATTCAGGGAGACCGCGTTTTCTTTGAGCAGATTCTGCAACAGCGCATATTTCATTTGCGCATGGGTCGGAGACAGCTTGGAATCTGTCAGTGTTTCTATTTTGTCGGAAAACAGACAAATCCCGGAGGCATCCCGTTGTTTCCGGAGCATATAAATAAGGGATGCGGCACAATAAACAGAGAAATGAAGTTTGGAAATTTTGTCCGATTTATAAGGGAAAAGCATGGAAGAAGAGGTGTCAAGGACGATATAGGAACGCAAATTTGTCTCTTCTTCGTATTGTTTGACAAAAAGTTTTTCGGTACGGGCATATAATTTCCAATCGACGTGTTTCGTAGACTCCCCGTTGTTATATACCCGGTGTTCAGCAAATTCCACAGAGAAACCGTGATAGGGGCTGCGGTGTAAACCTGTGATAAATCCCGACACTATCTGCGAAGCGATAAATTCGAGATTGTCAAATTGTTCGTATTGGATGATTTCCTCTAACGTGGCAGCCATATCAAAACGGGGATTCAAATAAAACGGAGAATCACAGGGATGTTATTCACCCGGATTCTCCGTTATTTTTTAAAGTACAGCCTTAATTTTTTCAACCAATGATGTTTTGGGGGCGGCACCTACTTGTTTGTCGACAACTTCTCCGTTTTTGAAGAAAAGAATTGTTGGGATATTCCGGATACCGAATCTTGCTGCCGTGGCGGGACTGCTGTCAACGTCCACTTTGGCAACGATAAGTTTGCCTTCATATTCCTTTGAAACTTCTTCAACAATGGGGAGCATCATTTTGCAAGGTCCGCACCATTCTGCCCAAAAATCCACTAAAACGGGAAGTCCTGCCTGTAAAACAGTTTCCTCAAAATTAGAATCATTCACTGAAATAGCCATATCAATTATTTTAAGTTCATATATTACATATCTTCCCTTTTATACGGGAAAGATTACAAATAGATTGGTTCACATTGAAGCGGTAATACACCCGTCGCTTTATCCGGCGAAATTAATTAATTTTCATCTTAATAACATCATTATTTTCAAAATATTCGTACAATTCGCGGGAACGGTTTATTTTACAGCTTCGGGAGAACATTTTCACGTTGTTGCCGTTTTTGTCATACAGGACAAAGTTCAGAGGCACATCGGAGTTCTCTTCCGGGTTGTTGCCGTGCTGGGCGTGGATAAACTGGTGGTTGATTTCATTGAGCGTTTCCATATTCAGTTGCTCAATGTCTACCAACAGTGTAATGGACTTTATCAGATTTTCCCCGATAACCCCCAGCAAATCGATGCTTTGTATATTGAATGAAAGATCGTTGGGGTCATTGCTCCATTTCTTAGTCTGTACCCTTCCCCGGATATAGATCGCCGTTTCCAGAATGAAATAATTCCGGTATTTGATATAATCTTCGCCGAAAAACGGAAGCTCGTAGGTACCGCTGAAATCCTCTATCGTCAAAATCCCGAAATCATTGCCTTTCTTCGTTTTTCCCTGTCGCATGTTGACAATGATGCCGGCAATGGTGATATCCTTTTCTCGGAAAGCTTCCATATTGCCGGAAAGCTCATCCAGAGGAGTACACATGGCCTTGATTTCCAGTTTATAACTGTCCAGGGGATGGGATGTCAGGTAAATACCGATTAACTCTTTTTCCCGTTTTGATTTCTCGAGGTCGCTCCACGGTTCGCAGTGCGGAATATTCGGGCGGGCCACTTCATAGCCTTCCATCCCTCCGAAAAGGGAAACCTGGAGATTCATACTGTCTTTTTGGTTCTTTTGTCCGAAATTGACCAGGGTATCCAATACCGTGCTGACTGCATCTACCGGTTGTAGATACTGGGCGCGATGGAAACCGAAACTGTCGAAACCGCCGGCGATGATAAGATTTTCCAGCGTTTTTTTATTGACGCATTTGTAATCGATGCGTTCAAAAAAGTCGAAAACATCTTTATAAGGACCGTTTTTCTCCCGTTCTTCAATAATCTTATCGACGGCGGCTTCCCCGACGCCTTTGATGGCAGCCATGCCGAAACGGATATCTCCGTGGGCGTTTACCGTAAAATCATTGTCCGATTCATTGACATCCGGGGCAAGCACTTTCAGTCCCATGCGTTTGCATTCGTCCATGAATATCGTCACCTTTTCAATTTGCGACAGATTGTTGCTCAAGTTGGCCGCCATAAACTCGGCGGGATAATGGGCTTTCAGGAATCCTGTCTGGTAGGCGATATAAGCATAGCATACCGAATGCGATTTGTTGAAGGCATAAGAGGCGAACGCTTCCCAGTCGCCCCATATCTTATTTACCAGTTCCTCTACGTTTTTCCCTTTTTCTTGGGCTCCCTTTACAAACTCCGGATTGTTCTGGCATCCTTTTACAAACTCCCCTTTCAGTTCCGCCAGCAATTCGAATTTCTTTTTACCCATCGCCTTTCGCAGGGTATCCGACATACCGCGTGTAAAGTTTCCCAGCGCACGCGACTGCAACATCACCTGCTCCTGATAGACCGTGATACCGTAGGTGTCTTTCAAATAAGGTTCCATCATCGGATGGTCGTAGTCGATAGGCTCTTCCCCGTGTTTTCGTTTGATAAACTGAGGGATATACTCCATAGGTCCCGGACGGTACAAGGCATTCATGGCTACCAGGTCCTCGAAGCGGTTCGGTTGCAAAGCCCGCAGGTGTTTTTTCATACCGGGGGACTCGAACTGGAACAATCCCGTGGTGTCGCCTCGTGAAAATAGCTTGAATGTTTCTTCGTCATCTAAAGGTATTTGGTTTTCATCTAAGGTAATGTGTTTGGATTTCTTGATGTTTTCCAGACAGGTCTTGATGATAGAGAGGGTGCGCAGTCCCAAAAAGTCCATCTTGATCAAACCGATAGGCTCCACAAAATGTCCGTCATATTGGGTGGTCATCAGACTTTCTCCCTCGGTGGGCATAATGGGAATATGGTCGGTCAGCGGGTCCCGGCTAATCAGAATACCGCAGGCATGCACACCGGTTTGGCGTACGGAGCCTTCCAATGTTTCGGCAAACTGGATGGTTTTTGATATGAGCGGATTGGGAGAGGTTTTTTCCTTTTCAAGGTCGGGGTTTTCCTTGTATGCCTTTTTAAGGGTCATTTTGGGCGCTTCGGGCACCATTTTTGCCAAGCGGTTGGATTCGGACAGGTCGAGTTTCAATACGCGCGCCACGTCCTTGATGGCCATTTTGGCGGCCATACTGCCGAAAGTCACGATATGTGCCACCTTGTCCGCCCCGTATTTTTCCGTCACCCACTCCAATACTTTCTGACGCCCGTCATCATCGAAATCGACGTCAATATCGGGGAGGGAAATACGGTCGGGGTTCAGGAACCGCTCAAACAGCAAATCGTATTTTACCGGATCGATATTCGTAATTCCTAAACAATAGGCAACGGCACTCCCGGCTGCCGATCCACGTCCCGGTCCGACGATAACGCCCATGTCCCTGGCGGCTTGGATAAAATCCTGCACAATAAGGAAGTAACCGGGGAAACCCATTGTTTTCATGATATGAAGCTCGAAGATAATCCGCTCCATGATTTCCGGAGAGGGGTTTTCGCCATAGCGTTTTACAACCCCTTTCATGGTCAGTTCCTTCAGATAGTCCGCTTCCAGTTTGATACGGTAGAGGCGGTCGATGCCCCCTAACTTCTTGATTTTCTTTTTTGCCTCCTCTTCCGTCAGGACGACATTGCCTTTTTCGTCTCGGGTAAATTCATTGAAGAGGTCTTCTTCCGTATATTTTTGCCGGTACTCTTCTTCCGTTCCCGATTCGGGCGGAATCGGGAAAACCGGCATCAGAGGGTCCGAATCGAGTTGGTATTCTTCCACTTTGTCCGCCACCTCCTGCGTATTGCTTATGGCTTCCGGAATATCCGGAAAAAGCGCCACCATCTCCTGGGTGGTTTTAAACCATTCCTGTCGGGTATAGCGCATGCGGTTCGGGTCGTCGATATCTTTACGGGTATTCAGGCAGATTAAAAGGTCGTGGGCTTCTGCATCCTCTTCATTCAGGAAATGCACATCGTTGGTCGCGATGATTTTGATATTTAACTTTTGGGCTATTTTCAGCTTTTCCCGGATGCAGAGCTCCTGGTTATCATATATTTCCGCCCGTTGTCTGGGGTCGGCGGCGGGATGGCGCATCACTTCCAGGTAATAATCGTCACCGAGCAAGTCTTTATACCATTGCGCGGCTTTTTCGGCTCCTTCCAGATCGCCCGCCATGATTTTCTGGTCGATTTCGCCTCCCAGACAGGCAGAGGAAATAATCAGTCCTTCGTGGTATTTTTCCAAAAGCTCTTTATCTATACGGGGGCGATAGTAGAAACCGTCAATATGGGCAGCCGAGGTCAGTTTTACCAGATTCTTGTAGCCCGTCAGGTTTTTTGCCAACAAAATCAAGTGTTCTCCCGACCTGTCAATGGGTTTTTCCTTATTGAACCGGGAGACCCTCGCCACGTATGCTTCACATCCTAATATAGGTTTGATTCCTTTTTGCCGGCAAGTGTCGTAAAAAAGTTTTATGCCGAACATATTGCCGTGGTCTGTCAGTGACAGAGCCGTCATGCCGTCGGCAATCGCTTTGTCAACCAACCCCGGGATGCTTGCCGCCCCGTCGAGTATCGAATATTGGGAATGGACGTGAAAGTGTGTAAATTTCATAGGATTGTAAAGTTACCGGAGCTTGCTAATCGCTTCCATAATCACATGGGGAAAATGTTTGTACTCCAGGGCATGTACTTTTTGTGCCAGGGTATCGGGCGTATCTTCCGGTGTGATGTCGCAACGGGCCTGGAAAATAATATTTCCTTCGTCATACCGCTCATTTACGTAATGGATGGTAATGCCGCTTTGCTTTTCTCCGGCAGCGATGACGGCTTCGTGCACCCGGGCTCCGTACATCCCTTTGCCGCCGTAGGCAGGCAATAAAGCCGGATGGATATTGACAATCCGGTCGGGATAAGCGGCCGTTATGGCTGATGGCATCAGCCAGAGGAAGCCAGCCAGTACGATAAAATCGATTTGCCGTTCCCGGAGTTGCCCTAATACATGCGCCGGGTCGTTTAATTCCTGCCGGTTAAATACAAAAGCGGGAATTTGCAGCTTTTTGGCTCTTTCCAAAACATAGGCGTCCGGCACATTGCAAAAAACGGAATCGACCCTTATATCGGGATTATTTGCCAAAGTAGTAATGATATTTTCAGCGTTAGAACCTGAGCCTGAGGCAAATATTGCTATTTTTTTCATTCGTGTAATTGATTAAAAATCAGTGCGATAAAGTTAGTAAAAGTTATATTCCTGCCAAAAAATTTTTTAGAAAAAAAATAAACTCTAACTTTGCCTCCGAATTTTGATAATTATGCGCGTATTTTTCGCATAGAATTAATTATGTCTAATTAAAATTTAAGGTTATGTCTGACATTACAAGCAGAGTAAAAGCTATTATCGTTGATAAATTAGGAGTGGATGAATCAGAAGTTACTCCGGAAGCTACATTTACAAATGATTTGGGAGCTGATTCTTTGGATACGGTAGAATTGATCATGGAATTGGAAAAAGAATTCAATATTACCATTCCGGACGATCAGGCAGAAAAGATCACGACGGTAGGTGACGCTATCTCTTACGTAGAAGCTAACGCGAAGTAAAAAACAACAATAATTTTATGACCTTGAAACGAGTAGTAATTACAGGTTTAGGAACAATAAACCCGCTTGGTAAAAGTGTGCCGGAGTTTTGGGACAATTTGATGAAAGGTGTCAGTGGCGCCGGTCCTATTACTCGTTTTGATGCATCAAATTTCCGTACACAGTTTGCCTGTGAAGTGAAAGATTACGATCCTACGGCCTATTTCGACCGGAAGGAAGTGCGTAAGATGGATCTTTACACCCAGTTCGGTATCATTGCCGCCAGAGAGGCGATTAAAGATTCCGGCCTGGACCTGGAACAGGAAAACAAAAAGCGGATAGGTGTGATATGGGGAGCCGGTATCGGCGGTTTACAGACTTTCTTCGAAGAATGCAGAGACTTTGCAGTCGGAGACGGAACGCCGCGGTTCAATCCGTTTTTTATACCTAAAATGATTGCCAATATGGCCGGCGGAATGATAGCGATAGAAAACGGCTTGAAAGGGCCGAACTATACGACGGTTTCCGCTTGTGCCTCATCGGCTCATGCTTTGGTTGATGCATTAGATATCATTCGGTTGGGAAAAGCTGACGTTATTGTTGCCGGCGGTTCGGAAGCTGCTATCAGTGTTCCGGGCGTGGGCGGTTTCAGTGCCATGAAAGCGATTTCAACCCGTAATGATGATCCGAAAACAGCATCCCGTCCTTTCGATGCCGAGAGAGACGGATTTGTAATCGGTGAAGGTGGTGCAAGTCTTGTTATTGAAGAATATGAGCATGCAGTGAAAAGAGGTGCCCGGATTTATGCGGAATTGGCTGGCGGAAGTGCCAACTGTGACGCTTACCACATGACGGCTCCCGATCCCAACGGAGAAGGTGCCTGCGATGTGATGCTGGGAGCTTTGGAAAACGCAGGCTTGAAACCCGAAGATGTGGATTACGTGAATGTACACGGTACATCTACAGGTTTGGGCGACGTGGCTGAACCGAAAGCCATTCAGAAAGCTTTCGGACAACATGCTTACGAACTGAATATCAGTTCGACAAAATCAATGACGGGGCATTTACTCGGTGCTGCCGGGGCAATTGAGGCAATTGCCTGTGTGCTGGCCGTGAAAAATGACATTGTTCCTCCGACCATCAATTTCCATTCTCTTGACCCGGAATTGGATCCGAAATTGAATTTCACATTCAATACACCGCAGAAGAGAAAGGTAAATGTAGCCATCAGTAATACATTTGGCTTTGGCGGACACAATGCCTGTGTTGTAATCAAAAAATAATCGCCTCTGAACTTTTTTAGGTGTGGTTAGGAAAATAATTCAATCCATAAGACTTTATCTTCATCGCAAAGATAAGTTTTATGGATTGTCTATTTCTCAGATAGGCTTTGTTCCCGGTAACCGGAATCTTTACAAACTGGCGTTGCTTCATAAATCGGCGTCCCATTATACAAAGGACGGAACGGTTTTGAATTACGAGCGTCTCGAATTTTTGGGCGATGCCGTCTTGGGAGCCATCGTAGCTGAATTGCTTTACAAATTTTTTCCTTTAAAAGACGAAGGTTTTCTGACCCGTGTGCGTTCCAAAGTGGTGAGCCGTGAATCCCTTAATGAATTGGCCATAAACATCGGCTTGGATAAAGCCGTTGTCGCAAAATCGGATATATCCAGAAACAAGCATGTCTATGGGGATGTCTTTGAAGCTTTTATCGGAGCCATGTTTTTGGATCAGGGATTTGCCAATACCCAAAAATTCATAGACAAATTCATTTTTCCTAATTTCTTTAATATCAAGGACCTGGTGACGGTTGACCGGAATTATAAAAGCCGTCTGATTGAGTGGGGGCAAAAAAATAAGAAAGAAATTTCTTTTCAGGTGGACGAAAACTTCCGTAGCAGGAGAAACCGTTTTGTCTGTAAAATTTTAATTGCAGGGGAACTGAAGGGATGTGGGAAAGGTGCTTCAAAAAAAGAAGCAGAACAAAATGCAGCCGAACAGATTATAGGGGAAATGAGCCGGGAACCGGAAAAAGTGTTGGAAATTTAATTTTAGATTGTAAATCGGTTAAATTTACAATCTAAAATCTTAATCAGGTACTGACGTTTCCTATCTTATTCTTTCCATATAGGTACCTTCTGCCGTATTGATACGGATTTTCTCACCCATTTCGATGAAAAGCGGAACCATTACTTTGGCACCCGTTTCCACTTCTGCCGGTTTCAATGCCGTTGAAGAAGCCGTGTCTCCCTTTAATCCGGGTTCGGTGTAGGTCACTTCAAGTACGACACTCGGTAATAATTCAACATACAAAGGTGTTTCCGTGTCGGCATGCACCACCATTTCCACAGCGTCGCCTTCTTTCAGGAACTGGGGGGCGTTGATTAAGTCTTCCGGAATATTTACCTGGTCATAGGTTTCGGTGTGCATCATCACATAGTCTTCCCCGTCTTTGTACAGGAATTGATACGGACGGCGTTCGATACGAGCCGTGTCGATTTTGATTCCGGAGGTAAACGTGTTCTCCAAGATTCTTCCCGTCTTTACATTTCTAAGCTTTGTTCTTACGAAAGCGGGACCTTTACCCGGTTTTACATGTTGAAACTGAACGATTGTATATAAATCGTCTTTAAAAACGATACATAAGCCGTTTTTGAAATCAGCAGTTGTTGCCATTTTATTGATTTTATTGTGATTAATTTTTCTGTAGGCAAAAATAATAAAATCTTCTATAATAAGGAACTCTGAAGAGATTAAATGCTTATTGTCATCTATCTTCGTATTGTATTTATAAAGTATGAGATTTATGAAATATTCAACAGTAATTACTTTTTGTGAAAAATAGCTATATATAATTTGGAATATATGGCTTTTTTTATTTTTATTTGTATAATTTTATAGTAGTGGTGTTTTTACATTATTATTAGTAGTAATATTTAAATTGATAGAGAATGAAAAAATTATTTTTGGTTTTGATGTGTTTAATGTCATTGTTTTTTATTTTGATGAGTTTTAATCTTCAGGCAGATGATGCTTCAACGGGGACAGATAAAAATCCATCACAGATGACATGTCGTTGTGGCGCTGTTTATGGTAAAGGTTGTAAAGCTGATAATCATGGAGCTGTATGTGCCCCAACTGGAACTGGTAAGTGTTGGGAGTATGACAAAAATTGTTCTGAGTGATATCGAATATCCCTGTTTCAAAATTTAAGGCGGGGAAATATTGTTTTTAAATTAAAAAATAAAAAATGAGATTATTTGTAATAGGGTGTATTGTACTGTCGGTAATTTGTTCATGTCGGAATGAATCAAAATCCGTGTATGTCGAAAATTTGCCTAAAATAGATACGTTTCAAAAACTCAAAATGCAGAGTATTCCTTTGGAACATGTCGGTTCGTCTTATGTGGGAACGGTTTCTCTTACGGATGAAAGTATTCTTTTAGTCGATTCGAGATTTTGCTGGATATTTGAATTTGCATTGGACGGAAAATTGAAACAACGCTATTTGGGACAAGGAAACGCTCCGACAGAATTGCCGGCAGGAATGATAGACGGGTATGCTTATTTGCAAGACGGTTCTCATTTTATTATTGGTCCGCAGAATGATTGTTATGTTTTTGATGAGAAATTTCAATTAAAATTTAAATACATATTACAGAGGGGAAATAGAACGCGGACTGCTGTAGATCCTGAAATTCCAGATAATTATACTCTTTCTTATTTTAATATGGGGATAAAAAATTACGGAGATAATCTTTATACTGCGGTAATGTTGGATCATCCTACCTATAATTTTATTGTGTCGCCCAAGGAGTATTTCAGAAATGCTCATCCTCTAATGGAACTTGATTTGCCGACGGGTAAATTGAAAACGGTAAAGGGGAATTATCCGGATAGTTATCAGAAAGATCCGAGTTTAAGACATTTGAATTTTATTTTTTATGATATAGATAAAACAGGAAATTTCTATTTGACGTACGAAGGAGATTCGACAATTTATACTTTCAATGCCGATTTTCAGCCTTTATCTGCCTATGGCTACGCCGGTAAGGATATGGTGAAAAAAGAGGCAGTATTTCATTCTTTGAAAGAATTCCGGAAGGGCAATGAAAAAAATAGACGGGAAAGGGGAATTTATACGGATTTGCAATATATAGATGAGACTGGAATACTTTTTAGGGGTTATCAGAAAGGGGAAGGACATGTTATGGATGGGTTGCAGATATACAAGGATAAGGTATTGATAGGAGACGTCGAGGTTCCTAAAAATTTAAAAATATTGGGATATATCGCACCGTATTATTATGCTTGGGACGGTATAGATGAAGAAAATGAAAAAATCATGATTTACAGATTCCAGTTGTAAATTCTGATAGGTCGAAGACTGATTGAAGTACTTATGAAAATCATATATAGGAGTTTTACTGCTGCTCTGTTTGGAGAATAATATTTTATTTTAAAACCTTGTTTTTGGGTGTTGTGGCGATGAAGTCTTTCAGGTAAAAAGGTTCGAAATAGGCAACGTCTTCAAAACTCTGCGTTTCGTATTTTTGTTCAGCCAGGGGGAGCATATTGACAGCAGAGGTCTTGATGTCTGTCAGGAAATGTGCATGCGGGGAGGTCAGGATGGTTTTTACCTTGTCGCTCCCGTTTCCGAAAAAGTATATGATATGGTTTTGTAGAATCTCCTGGAAAGAGTTTTCGTCAATAATTTCCGCTTTTGTTTCCATGACGGAATGATTCTTTTTGTCGTAAAGCGCCGTATAAACCTCCATGCGGCGGGCGTCAATCATGGGACAATACAGGGCATCTTCACCAATGCGCCTGGAGACACTTGCCGCTAAAGCCTGGAGCGTGTTGACTGCGATTAACGGTTTCGTAGTCCCGTAGCATAAACCCTTTGCCATGGAAACCCCGATACGCAGACCGGTGTAAGAACCCGGTCCCATACTTACGGCAATGGCATCCAGCATGCCTGCTGTCAAATGGTTTTCTTTTAAAATGTCGTCAATGTAAGTGCCTAAAAGCAACGAATGGTTTAATCCCTCGTCATTTTCTTTCAATGCGAGCAATTGCCCGTCCCGGGATAAGGCGACCGAACAAACCGAGGTGGAAGTATCTATATTTAAAATGAGTGCCATAAAATACCTAATTGAAAAATCAACTTATTTCCGGATAATTTGTATCTCTCCGTTTATACCTAATTTTATAATGCTGGAAGGGGTGGAATTCTTCTTTTCTTTTTGCCGGAAATCCACCACATAATCCACCGCGTTTTTAATCTCTTCACTGATTTCTGCAAAACAGGCCGGAGCCGCTTGACCGCTGATATTGGCGGAGGTGGATACAATCGGTTTACGGAACCGGTAAAGGAGTGATTTGGAAAATTCCTCGGCGGTAATTCGGATGCCGATGGTACGGTCTTCCGCTATCAGATTTTCAGCTAAATGACGGGCGTTGGGATAAATGATTGTAGTCGGTTTGTCGCAGACCTCAATGAGTTGCAGGGCTATATCCGGTACGTCGGCATAGGAAGCGATTTTGCCCGCATCATCCAGTAAGACCAGCATCGACTTGTGGTCCGCCCGCTGTTTGATGTCGTAAATCCGTTTGACGGCTTCGGGGTTTGTCGCATCACAACCCAATCCCCAGATAGTGTCGGTGGGATAGAGAATAACTCCTCCGTTCTTCAAAACTTCGCAACTCTTGCGTATCTCTTCTTTTAATTTTTCCGTCATAATTAAAAAGATGAACTTTATGCAAAACTATATTATTTCATCGATAATGCGATACAAAGGAACGGGGTTTTTGTGTCATGGGGAGATTGAATGAATGGAAAAGGCTGACTAAAAAAGTTGAAAAAATACTTATGTAAGCTCTATTATTTGTCTTTCCCATAGGAAAAACTCAATCCACTGTCGAAATTTATATATCCACCGTCGAAATTTGTACATCCGCTGACGGAATTTGTATATCCACCGTCAGTGGATTGAGTTTTTTAGGCCGGTTTTGTAAAAAGTTGAAAAGGTTAAAAAAGTTTAAGAGGTTAAAAGGTAACTTTTCTTCAACCATTTCAACATTTTAACTCTTTCAACTTTTTTCTTACCTTTGTTCCGCTACGATGAGAGTAAGCGTATTCCATCGTAGCGGACATATTTGATTGAAGCGTTTAGTTTTATCCTTTGTAAGAAAACGACCAATTTTTAACAGACGGGATAAACAGTACAAACGCTCATCGCTTGCCGTATATACACATATATATACCTGGCCAAGCGTGGGTAACTGTTTATTGTCTGGAAGGTGCTTGGTCGTACCTCTTACAAGATAAACTAAAGTTCCCACGCTTTCTTTATTTTACAAACTTGCCTTTCCGGGGACTTTCAAGGTGCTAAGTAATTTTCGTGTATGAAGAAATTATTTGGATGTGTCTGTGTGTGTCGAGTGTTATTGCCCGTGTTATTGTTGTTGTGTACAATTGCGGGCGTCAAAGCGAACAACATCCGTGTGGAGGGCAAAACGCGAGTCGTGAGTATCGTTAACGATACGGCTGTTATCGAAGTCACCCTTCGTTGGGACAATTCCTGGCGGGATGATTTCAATTGGGATGCCGCTTGGGTGTTCTTCAAGTACAAAAAGCGTGGGTTGGAAAACCCTTGGCAGCATGCGTATTTGAGTTCATCGGGTCACGTATTGAGTACTGCTGCCGGTAACGAGGGAGGCGGTTACGCTTACATGGTGGGTGCCAACGCCGGAAAAGTAAACGGACTGTACGTCATGCGTAACGGAATCTCAGAGGGAAATGTCAGTGTACGGCTACAGGCGAAATGGCCACTTAACGGTACGGGTTTAACCAAAAGTGATTTCGGTAATGCTCTGAATGAGATTTACGTTGCCGTTCATGCCATCGAAATGGTCTACATCCCTTACAACAGTTATTACTTAGGGGATGGCTTGTCTAATCTCTGTTTCCATGAATTCTACGGTTCGGAGCGGAATCCCATCCGCTTGAACGGTTACAAGATTCTTAGTGCTTCTTCCATTCATCCCAATCAGAATGTTTCTTTACCTGTTTATGCTATTGACAACAACATCAATAGTCATTATCATTCAGCTGGTACGACCGATGAATGGTTCATGATAGATTTCGGTACGAAAAAGGAGATGCGTTATTTCACCATCCGTACACATTATGCGGGTTCAGGCTATTTTTTGGAAGGTAGTAATGATGGCTCCAGTTGGTCCGTCTTATGGAGTGGTAGCGGTTCTTCTTGGAGTATCACGCAGAGCAAACACAAAATCACAAATCCGGGAAGCTATCAATATTACCGTTTTCGGGAGACGGGGAATTATTTGGTGATTTACGATGTGGCTCTGTGGGAACAGGAAGTACCTGCCTTGCGGATAGATTCGGAAGAGGCACTTTATTACAGTGTAGCACGGAACACGCTGACGGAAAAGCTCCAGTTGGCGGCTTCTTATCCGAAAGGATATGCCGGCTTTTACGTAATGAAATACGAGACAAGCCAGGAGCAGTATGTGGAATTCTTGAACTCTTTGACCCTCGACCAGCAGAAAGCGCGGGTCACAAACAACAACTTCTCTACTATGAATCGGGGGGATTATGTGTTCGGGGACATTACCCAACCGAGTTGCCGGAACGGTATTGTGTTTATTGAACAACGGAAAGCAAATACACCCGTCGTGTTCGGTAACAATCTTAATCCCGCAAACGACCTTTTTAGTACAGACGACGGTCAGACTTTGGCTTGTAATTACATGAGCATTGAAGACATGATAGCGTATTGCAGTTGGAGCGGTTTGCGTCCGATGAGTGAATTGGAATACGAGAAGGCTTGCCGTCGTCCTTATCCTCAGTTGCCGGAAGCGGGAGAGTATGCCTGGAATAGCAACACAGGAGTAAACTCCTTGAACGGTCTGAGTGATTTGGCTTATTTGGGTGATGAGCGGGAAGTGGCGAACAACGCTTCTCGGAATGTGAACGGCGGTATAAACAACCGTCTAACCGGTCCCGTACGTTGCGGAATGTTTGCGACGTCTTCGACCTCGCAGTTACAGTCGGGCGGAACGTATTGGGGCGTGATGGATATGAGCGGGAATTTAAAGGAGTTATGCGTGAACGTGAACTACACGAACTTTGACGGTGCGGGTTGTGGTGCGGGAGTGTATAATGCCAATCTTTGGGACAAGACAGTCAACCGTTACGGAGTGCGTGGCGGCGGCTTCACAAGTGTAGACAGCCTCCTAAGAACTTCCGACCGGACAGAGGCAATGAACTATTTCACAGCCATCACCCAGCGGGACAGCACTGTGGGATTCCGCGGAGTGTACACACTCTCCAATTCGGTAAGCATCGATGCCGGAGAGATTCATGCTCCGACAAATATTTGTCCGCAGGAAGAAACAGACATAGAAAATATTCGGGTCGCTTCCTGTTCCGGTTTTTCGGATATGCGTTTCCAATATATATGGTACGTGAAGAAACCGGGGGAAACACAGTATAGTTTGATTGAAAACGAGACCGGAGAGAATTTGGTGTATGATGGATTTGTAAATACAACTTCAAATGCCGTAACTTTTTGGTTTAAGCGGGCTTGTACTTGTGCTTTGGGTAATGCGGAAAGTAATGAAATAGCCGTCACTGTCGGAACGATGCCGACTGATGTGCCTTCCGTTCCGCCCAGTTATAATTCGATTGTGGGGACGCAATTCAATTTGCCTTGTATTGTGGAGGGACAAAACAAGTCGGAGTGGAAAACGCCGGGTGGGAATATCCTGCCCTGTGATGCCGCGCAGGTGACAACGTCGGCTTCTCCGGAAGTATACAAGGTGTATTTTGTCAATGAACACGGTTGTAAAGGAGAGGCACGGGAGGTATTGGTGAAAGGTTTCACCGGTTTGTCCTCCATACCCAAACATGCAAAAGTCTATCAAGGTCTGGGGGCCACGTTGGACGGAGTTTATATGATAGATCCCGATGGCCCCGGAGGAAATGAGCCGTTGCCGATTTATAGCAATATGACCAGTGAGGGGGGAGGCTGGATGTTGACTGTAAACAGTTTGTCGAATACCTCCGTATCGACTCTTTACACAACCGGTGTCTATAATGCGCCTTATTTGGGAAATATCTATATGCCGCATAAATTTGCGGACGCGTGGATTAATACGATTGATTTTGATACGTATTGGACGGAAGGCCGGGATGCCTGTAATAAAATCAGTAATTCCTATTGGAAGGCTTCGGAATGTAATGGTGGAGGTGTATTTGCGACACCAACTTATAAAGGAGAATATCCTGCCGATTACTGTTGTTATCGCAGATATGGCGATGCTGCCATGACAACCGGTTTTCATGAAGGAACGACAAATTACAGAAGATGTATGTTTGACGATGATAGAGGAATGGATGCTTATTTTATTTGGCCCTATCGTAATAACTCTATATATGTGGAATGGGGACATGCTTGTAGTATTGGAGGTCCCGGATATGGAGAATACCGAATCTGGGTAAGATAGATTTTAGTCCTCAAAAAACCGAAGTAAAATACCTCAAAAAACCGAAGTAAAATACCTCAAAAAACCGAAGTAAATTTGTTTGAGAAAATATATCTCTCTATCTTTGTGTTTGTTATATATTGGAATGGAGATGGAATATTTAGCTCGAATTTCAGACAAAGAATTACGGACACGTCTTGAAGCCATAGGAGCCGTATTGATTGAAGGTCCTAAGTGGTGCGGTAAGACGACAACGGCCAAACAACAGGCAGGAAGTATGCTTCAGCTGCAAAATCCTGATATGCGGGAGGCTTATTTGACGACGGCTGCCGCCCGGCCTTCTAACTTGCTGTTAGGGGCAACTCCTCGTCTTATTGATGAATGGCAGGATGCACCCCTCTTGTGGGATGCTGTCAGGACGATGGTCGATGAGCGGGGGATGCCGGGGCAATTTATATTGACCGGCAGTAATTCTGTGGATGATAGCCGGATATTGCATAGTGGTGTCGGCCGTATATCCCGCATGCGTATGTTACCGATGAGCCTTTATGAGTCGCGGGAATCGAATGGTACGGTTTCATTGAAAGAATTGTTTGACAATGCGAATTATGAAATTGAAGGGGCTACTTCGGAAATGAATGTAAACGATCTCATTTACGCTGCTTGTCGTGGAGGGTGGCCAGCTACCCTTAAACTCGGTACGCGTGCGGCTCAATTCATGATAGCACGGGATTATTTTGAGAGTGTTGCCTCTACTGATATTATTAAAGTGGATGGTGTCAAGAGGGAACCCCACCTGACAAAGGCCATTATCCGTTCATATGCCCGCAATCTTTCCACACTTGCCAAGAAAACAAGTTTGCTTCAGGATGTGAAAGCCATGAGTGAAGGATGTTCTGACAAGACTTTTGATGATTACACGAAGGCCTTGAAACGGCTTTTCGTTATACAGGATATGGAGGCATGGTCTCCCGCTGTCAGATCGGCGACTGTCATCAGAAGGGGTGTTAAAAGGGAATTGGTTGATCCTTCCATTGCTGTTGCTGCACTTGGTTTGTCTCCGGCAGCATTGGAAATGGACCTTAAGACATTTGGTTTTATATTTGAATGTATGGGTATCCGGGATTTGAGAGCTTATTCCCAAGCATTGGGTGGTCAGCTCTCTTATTATCATGACAGATATGGTTTGGAAGCCGATGCCGTGCTTCATCTTTATGACGGTCGCTATGCATTGATTGAGTTCAAGCTCGGTAGCGCCGAAATAGAAATGGGGGCAAAGCACTTGCTTGAAATAAAAGAGCTTGTCAGACAATCTAATGAGAAAGAGAAACAAATCCGACTTCGCGAACCTGATTTACTTATGGTGGTTACGGGAGGGCCTATGGCATATTCCCGTCCTGACGGAGTGAAAGTCGTTCCTTTGGGGTGCTTGAAAGATTAGATATAAACTGTCCTTTAGCAGAGGACAGTTTATATTTAACTTTTTCAACTTTCTTTACACCAAATGTTTGATTAATTCCTGGCGGTCGCCGTAGAGGAGGTCGATGACGGGAATTTCAATCAAGGTGTAACATCCCGGTTTTTGCAACATGGCGGCTCTTGCGGCGGATACCATGATTTGGGCGGTCAGTGCCGGGTTGTTGATTTTCATATTGAATTCGAAAAGCTGGTTTTGGGTTTTGCCCGATACGCCTTTGCGGGTGAGGTTGACACCGTGTCCCATGTCCAGTAGGTTGTCCACGCTTTCCACTTGCATCACGTGGGTTTCGTCGTTTACGAAATAAGGGTCGTTTTTGATGTTCTGTGCCACTTCCTTGAAATCATATCCGTCTTTCAGTTCGATATATACCATGCGGCGATGGATTCCCGTGCCGGTAGGAATGGTCATGGACAGGGCCGCTTTTACACCTTCAACGGCTTTTACGGCAACAGTGTGTCCCATACTCATGCCGGGACCGAAATTGGTGTAGGTGATGCCTTTGGGGGCACACGCTTCCAATAAGGCCCGCACAACGGAGTCACTTCCCGGGTCCCAGCCGGCAGACATGACAGCAACCCGGTTGTGTTGTTGTGCAATGGCGTGCAGGCGTTGGTGTAATTCCGGTATCTGGGTGTGAATATCGAAACTGTCTACGGTGTGAATGCCTTTGGCAAGTATTTCGGAGGCATATTCTTCCACTTTGCGTGTAGGCGTGCAGAGAATAGCTACGTCTGTTTGCGGCAGTTCGCTGATGTTGCCTACTACTTTGTAAGGTTGCAGTTCTGCGGGAATATTGGAGGCGTCACGGCGGACAATACCCGTAATTTCAAAATCGGGAGCGGTTTGCAGGGTTTCCAATACATACCTGCCGATGTTGCCATACCCTACGATGGCGGCTTTCGTTTTTTTCATGTTGTTTAATTGTTAGTGTGTGTTAATCGGGAAACAAAATTGCGAATATTTTATAAGGGGTCAAAGGGATTTTTGCAGATTGTTAATCTTGAGACTGATTTTTTCCTGTTTGTATGATATTGAACTCTTTGGTATCTTCGTGCGATAAAATCAGGTGTATGTTATTGTTGAAAAAAGTCCCTCATACGTATGCGATTATCGTGTCGGTTATTTTGTTTTGCGCTGTGTTGTCATGGGTAGTGCCGGCGGGTGAATATGAGCGTCAGACGTCGGATGTAAACGGGGTGAAACGGACGGTTATTGTGCCCGGTTCTTTTCATCGGGTGGAGGCGGCGCCTCAGACCTGGCAGGTGTTTTCCTCTTTGTTGGACGGTTTTGAGAAGCAGGCGGGCATTATCGCTTTTCTGCTGATTGTCGGCGGCGCATTTCAATTGCTGAACAGCAGCAAGGCAATTGATGTGGGCATTCTTTCTTTTTTGCGTGCTTCCCGCCGGTTAGAGCGTTACCGGTTGATGAAGACCATCGGAGTGGAGCGTGTCATTTTGGTGGCGGTAATTGTTTTATTCAGTTTGTTCGGCGCTGTTTTCGGCATGAGTGAAGAAACGCTGGCGTTTGTGATTATTCTGGTGCCGTTGGCGATAAGCATGGGTTATGATTCCATTACCGGTTTGTGTATGGTGTATGTGGCGGCGCATGTCGGTTTTTCCGGAGCCGTGTTGAACCCTTTTACAATAGGTATTGCGCAGGGCATTTCAGATCTTCCCCTGTTTTCCGGGTTTGAGTATCGTCTGGCGTGTTGGTGTGTGCTGACGGTATGTCTGATTATTTGCGTGTTGCGGTATGCCGGCAAAGTGAAAAGGAATCCGTCATATTCTCCGATGTATCGGGCAGATGAATATTGGAGGCAGAAGGAAAAACAGGCCGATATCCGGATAGAGTATGCGGTTTTGCGCCAGAGCGTGTATGTATATTTTATATTGTTGGCTGTTTTGGTGGTCTTTTCCGTGTATTATCCTTTGACGGAATTTCGTATCGGTTCCGTTGTTTTAAATTTTTGTGCAGTACCGCTGGCGACGGGGTTGTTTGCTTTGTCGGGAGGATGGGCGTTGAAGAAATCGTTTCACTTTTTTGTTTTGGTGCTCCTGGCGTTTACCATTGTTTTTTTGATTGTCGGCGTGATGGGATACGGTTGGTATTTGAGTGAAATTTCCGCCCTCTTTCTGGCGATGGGCATTCTGTCCGGTTATGCCGCAGGCAAGAAAACAGAGGAGGTGATTAAATTATTTCAGGAAGGGGCGAAAGATATGCTTTCGGTAGCGATTGTGGTGGCTTTGGCGGGAGGAATTATTCAGGTGTTACAGGATGGCAAAGTGATTGACCCCATCTTGCATGCTTTGGCCTCAGGATTGCACAAGGCGGGGAAAGTCGTTTCCATCGGAGTAATGTACGGCATACAGACTTTGATAAATATTATAATCCCGTCCGGTTCCGCCAAAGCGGCTTTGACCATGCCGATTATGGCGCCTTTTTCGGATGTTGTAGGAATCTCCCGGCAGGCAACGGTCATGGCTTACCAGTTCGGCGACGGGTTTACCAATATGGTTACTCCCACATCCCCCGTTTTGATAGGCGCCTTGGGACTTGCCCGCATTCCTTATGAAATATGGGTGAAATGGTTCGGCAAGATTTTATTGCTTTTTATCCTTTTGGGCTTCCTGTTGCTTATTCCTGCCGTCCTCTTCAACCTGCCCGGTTTTTGAAATGCCCAAAGAAACGTACGTTTATGTGGTGAATCCGTATAGAAAACAGGAATGGAATCTTTCTGACGGGATGAATTGATTATGAATGTTTTGGCTTGTGGGAAAAATTGTATAATTTTGTCAAACGTCCTTTATTTTTTTCCAAATTAAAGGTACGTTTTTATTGGTGAATTATGAATTGAAAATAAGAATCTTATGATCAGATTGTCTAAATCTGTAGTGGGTGTCCGGGAATCGGAGGCAGTGGCCCAAGTCATTGAAAAATCAGGTTATCTGGGAATGGGAGAGACTGTAGGTCTTTTCGAAAAAGAGTTGGAACAGTATATCGGTGGAGGGTATCGTTGTATATGTGTGAATAGCGGAACGGCGGCACTTCATCTGGCTATCCAGGCTGTGACGCATCCGGGTGATGAGGTGTTGGTGCCCTCGTTTACTTTTGTTTCGACCTACCAGGCTATTACGGCAGCAGGATGTGTGCCGGTGAGTTGTGAGGTCGATCCGGAAACATTGACGCTTGATTTGAACGATGCGGAGAAAAGGATTACTTCCAAAACCAAAGTGCTGTTGCCGGTATATTATGCCAGCAATATCAGTCAGATTGATGCATACCAGCAATTTGCAAAAACGCATCGTTTGAGATTGGTGGAGGATGCTGCCCATGCTTTCGGCTGTGTACATAACGGTCGGAAAGTCGGTTCTTTTGGAGATGTGGTTTGTTTTAGTTTTGACGGTATCAAGAATATCACTTCCGGAGAAGGAGGTGCTGTTTTTACAAATGATCCTGATGTGATTCAGGCTGTGAGTGATGCACGCCTGTTGGGTGTATGCAAGGATTCGGAAAAACGCTACAAGGGGGAAAGAAGTTGGGATTTTGATGTGGTGGCACAGGGGTATCGTTATCACATGAGTAATATTTTTGCTGCTATCGGCCGGGTGCAACTCAGTCGTTTTGAGTCTGAATTTGCACCGAAACGCAAATATATTGCCCGAAAGTACACTTCATTGCTGCAGGGAAATAAAAATGTCCGGTTGATTCCGATGGATTATGAGCAGATTGTTCCTCATGTTTTTCCGCTATTAGTCCAGAACGGCTTGCGGGATAAGTTGGTGGAATTACTGAAAGCCCATGATATACAATTCGGCATACAATATCGTCCGAATCATCTGCTGACTTATTTCAAGTCTGCTTATGCGTTGCCGGTGACGGAAGATATTTATAGCAAGGTGATTTCTATTCCGATGCATCCGGAACTTACGGACAAGGATATAGAATCGATATGTTCCATTATAAATAGTTTGTAGCTCATGAAAGTTGTTATTTTGGCCGGCGGGTTTGGAACACGTCTATCGGAGTATACCAAGTTGGTGCCCAAGCCGATGGTGGAGATCGGAAATAAGCCTATTTTGTGGCATATTATGAACCATTATGCCCGTTTCGGATATAAGGAATTTATCATTGCTTTGGGATACAAAGGAGAGGTGATTAAGAATTATTTCCTGCAGTATTACGCTTTGAATAATGATTTTACGATGGATTTGTCCGACGGGCAGATTCGGTATATCAATGAGAGGCCTTTGGATTGGAAAGTGTCATTGGTGGATACCGGTTCGAATTCGATGACCGGAGGGCGTATTCTTCGTTTGAAAGAACTGGTCGGAGAGGAGGATTTTATGGTGACGTACGGGGATGCCGTTTCGGATGTGAATATCGGGAAACTTGTGGAGGCTTACAAAGCTTCCGGTCGCTTGGCTATGGTAACAGCTGTGCACCCTACGGCCCGGTTTGGCGAGTTACAGATAGACGATGATTTGTATGTAAGGGAATTTAAAGAAAAGCCTCAGATTAACCAGGGATGGATTAACGGCGGTTTCTTTGTGCTTAGTCCGAAGGTATTCGATTATATTCGGGATGATTCTACGGTGTTTGAACGGGAACCTTTGGAACAGTTGGCCAGCGACGGAGAGTTGAAGACTTATTTGCACGAAGGTTTTTGGCAGTGCATGGACACGGCAAGAGACCGGGATTATTTAAATAAACTGTGGGATGAAGGAAACGCACCCTGGCTCCGGTAATCAGGATTCAGGGGCTGCGTCTTCTTTATATTCGCGATAGGGTTTATTCAAATCGAGGTAGTGGAAATTATGCTGGCGGCGGTGATCTCCTTGCGGGATTTGCATGTAATCGCCATACATTTGTGTCAGATAATCGTCATACCGTTTGATGCCTATTACTGTTTCTCCTTCAAATTCGTAAGGCGTATATACCCCGTTAATTTCCTTGCTCATCACTCCTCGCAGTCCGTCGGTATAGTCGGCAGCTAAGGAACATTGGTTGTAATCGTATTTGTTGAGCAATTTCCGGATGGAACGTTGCAATCCTTCCATCGTAAATAGCTTGCGGGTGAGTAAGGGTATCCAGGAACTGGGACCGTGTCCGTGTTTGTAAGGATCGCGGTGTACCAGATAAAGAGCTTGTTTATAAAATTGGTATTGCGCATAATGCCATCTGCGCGCCAGCGGGTTTGACGGTACGGCATCCAAAGGAAATACATCTACATAGATTCCTCCCAAATAGCTGAGGTGCCGGCGTTCGATGAGTGTTGTGCTGGAGTCTTGTATCTTGCCGAAAGGCAGTGGATAATTCGGGTCATTTTCTCCGCATACAAATTCATAGGGAGCAGGTAGCCATTCCTTGCAGTGTGCGATGAATTTTTCGTAATCGGGGCGCGGCATTCCGACGTCCATATCGTCGTCCCAGGGAATGAAACCTTTGTGACGGACAGCACCGATCATGGTGCCCGCCATGATACAATACCGTAAACCTTGCTCCCGGCACATTTTGTCGAAAGCCAGTAATATCTTTAACATGCGTAATTGCAGGGGACGAATGTCATAGGTAGCCATAGAATTATTTTTTTGCAAATGTATAAATTAAAAGCGAAATGTGAATGAAAAATAATTTTCGCTCGTTTATTTCATTTATCTTTGGGGGCTTTATTCTATGATTTAACTAAAAAGACACGATATGATTCCGAATGTTCTGAAGGATGATTTTAATCACACGTATAACGGTTTATCTGCTGAAGAACGGCAGAAGTTGAAAGGCGCCACTTTGCTGATTACCGGCTGTGGAGGCTTCCTGGGGTATTATTTTATGCACTTTTTTCAGGATAAGGCCGCTGAATTGGGTTTGAAAAAGGTGATTGCGTTGGATAATTTTATGTTGGGTTATCCGGCGTGGGTAAAGAAATTGGAACAGGATGTCTTGTTTGATATCCGGAAGTTTGATATCATAACGGATAAGATAGAGGATGTAACAGGGGCTGAGACTGCCGATTTTATCATTCACATGGCTTCTATTGCTTCGCCGGTTTTTTACCGCCAGTATCCTATTGAAACGCTGGATGCCAATATCTGGGGGCTCCGGTCGTTGTTGGATTTCTATAAAGGGAAGAATATCAAAGGATTTCTGTTTTATTCTTCCAGTGAGTTATACGGTAATCCGGATGCGGCTCATGTGCCTACTTCCGAAGAATATTACGGATATGTGTCGGCTACCGGTCCGCGTGCTTGTTATGATGAGTCGAAACGGTTCGGGGAGACGATGTGTATGTTGTTTGCTCAAAAATACAATATGCCTATCGGAGTGGCCCGCCCCTTTAATAATTATGGTCCGGGAATGAGAATCAATGACAAACGTGTCCCTGCCGATTTTGCTTTGGCAATTAAAGAGAACCGGAATATTGAAATTTTGTCCAACGGTTCGCCGACCCGTACGTTCTGTTATATAGCGGATGCTATAAACGGTTATCTCAAAATTTTGCTTCATGGCTCGTACGATTATTTTAATATCGGGATTGAGAGTCCGGAAATCAGTATTTCACAGTTGGCGGAATATTATGTGGAAGCGGGTAAAGAGGTATTTGGTTATACCGGAAAAGTGATTTATGCGACTTCTGAGGATAAAGACTATCTGACGAATAATCCTCAGCGTCGTTGTCCTAATATCGAGAAGGCAAGGCGGGTGTTGAGTTATTCTCCCTCCATTTCTGTCCGTGAGGGAGTGAAAAGGTTTTTGAGTTTCATTAAAGAAAGCGGAGAGGAGGAGTACAAATGGTAATTACGGTTTTCGGTCTGGGATTTGTGGGGCTTACCTCTGCTTTGGGGTTTGCGGAATACGGACATACGGTGTATGGTGTTGAAGTCAATGAAGAACGGTTGAATACGATTCGCTCGGGAAAATTGCCTTTTTTGGAAAAAGGATTGGATGAGGCCTTGGGGCGTCATTTGAATAAACGTTTTTATCCGGTTTCGTTGGCAGAATTGGATCGGGTTATCCCTGAAAGCGATTGTGTATATTATTGCGTCGGTACGCCTTATGGGAAGAACGGTCAGGCGGATTTGACTTATTTGCTGACGGCTGTCGATCAGACGTTGGAATGTATGAAAGACCGACGTTTCCGGGTATTGGTCGTGAAGTCCACAATACCGCCTTCCACGACGGAGAGTAAAATTGTGCCTTATGTGGAAAGCAAGGGATGGCATGTGGGAACGGAAATAGGGATAGCTAATAATCCGGAATTTTTACGGGAAGGGCATTGTTGGGATGACTTTATGAATGCAGACCGTATTGTGCTTGGCGTGAGCGACACCCGTTCGGAAAGCGTGTTGCGCGATCTGTATCGTAGTGTAACCGTCCCGGTTTTCTGTGTGAATCTCAATACCGGGGAGTTTATTAAGTATTTGTCCAATACTTTGCTGGCTACTCTTATCAGTTATTCGAATGAGATGTCCGTGGTAGCGGATAACATTGGGCATATCAATGTGGCTCAGGCTTTTCGGATACTGCATATGGATAAGCGTTGGGGAGGTTGCAATATGGCGTCGTATGCCTATCCGGGATGCGGATATGGCGGTTATTGTCTGCCTAAAGACACCAACGCTTTGTATGCTGTGGCGAAAACGGCGGGCTTTGATGCGCAGATACTGAAAAATGTAATCGCAGTCAATGATGGTATGCCTCATTTTATTGCGCGACGTATAGACAAAGCTGTCGGAGGAAATAAGAACATTAAGCTTGCTATCTTGGGTTTGTCGTTCAAGCCGGAATCCGATGATGTGCGTGATGCTCCGAGCGTTAAGATTATTCGTCAGCTTTCTTTGCTTGGCTATACCCATCTTTGTGGCTATGACCCTGTTGCCAATGCGGAGTTCCGGAAATATTACCCGGATTTGCAGATAGCGTATTATGACGGTTATGATGAGATAGTGCGCGAAGCTGACGCCTTTGTCATTGCTACCGCCTGGGAGGAATTCAAAGACATTCATACCCGTACGGACAAGCAGGTGATAGATTGTCGTTATTTCTTGTAAGAACTTTTTCATAGGTGAAAATTGATAGCCGGTTACCTGTTTGGGTAGCCGGTTTTTGTCTATTTTTGTGTGGTTTCTAAAAGAGAATAGATGGGAAAAAAAGATGAAAAAATGCGGAGAGTGGGTGTGAAAGCGGTGTTGTTTGATATGGACGGGGTGTTGTTCGATTCGATGAAGAATCACACGTTGGCTTGGTATAGGACGATTTCCGGTATGGGGATAGCTTGTGAGCGGGATGAATTTTATCTGTATGAAGGGGCAACCGGGGAGTGGACGATCAATCTTATTTTTGAGCGGGCTTATGGGCGGGAAGCTACAAAGGAGGAGATAGAACGGATTTATGCGGAGAAAAGTCGTCAGTTTAATGAATTGCCTGCGGTGGATGTGATGCCGGGAGCCAGGGAGGTGTTGGAAAAAGTGAGGGATAAGGGCTTGATACCGGTGGTGGTGACAGGTTCGGGACAGCGTTCTTTGTTGGAAAGATTGGAAAAGGAATTTCCCGGGATGTTTGCTGCGGAGCGGGTGGTGACAGCTTTTGATGTCCGTCATGGGAAGCCGCATCCGGAGCCTTATTTGAAAGGTCTGGAGAAGGCAGGGGTGAGAGCGGAAGAAGCGATGGTTGTGGAGAATGCTCCGTTGGGGGTACAGGCGGCTGTTGCTGCCGGTGTTTTTACGGTGGCTGTCAATACGGGGCCTATCCCGGAACAGAAACTCAAGGAGGCAGGTGCCGGATTGGTGCTTTCTGGTATGCCTGCGCTTGCGGATTCCTTTGATGATATACTACGAAAATAGAAAGATGAAACGGTTTGCAGCCATTGATTTTGAAACGGCCAACTGGCAGCCGACGAGTGTGTGTTCTGTCGGGGTTGTCGTGATGAACGGGGACAGGATAGAGGACCAGTATTACAGCCTGATTCATCCCGAACCCAATTATTATTTCCGGAAACATACGGAGATTCACGGGTTGTCGCGGGAAGATACGGACGATGCTCCGGCATTCCCTACAGTGTGGCGGGAGGTGGCTCCGATGCTTAAAGGCATGCCGTTGGTGGCTCATAACAGTGTATTTGACGAGAGATGCCTGAAAGCGGCCTTTGCTCATTTTGAGATGCCGTATCCCGATTACCGTTTTTATTGCACCTGCCGTTTGTCACGCAGGTATTTTAAGGGGTTGGAAAATTACCAGCTTCACACGGTTGCTGCCCATTGCGGTTTTATTCTTGAAAATCACCATCATGCTTTGGCGGATGCGGAGGCTGCCGCTGTGATTATGGGGAAAATATTGGGGCAGTGTCCGGAGCTTTTCGGGGTGTGATACTTGTTTTAAACGTTTGCATTACGGAAAAAAGGAAGTAAATAATTTTTTTAATCCCCCGAAAGGGTTAAATTTGTTCGTTTTTATACATAAACAGTTACAGTTAAATATATAAATTATGGCAGAAAAAGTAAATCAGAAGCTTTTCGGTGAATTTGCCCCGAACACGATGCAGGAGTGGGTGGACAAAGTCACTGTGGACCTGAAAGGGGCCGATTTCAATAAAAAGCTCGTATGGAGAACCAATGAAGGTTTTAATGTACAGCCGATGTACCGGTTGGAGAACATGAAAGACCTGAAGAATCTGGATTGTTTCCCGGGAGAATTCCCCTATGTGCGCGGAAACAAGAAAGACAGCAACGACTGGTATGTGCGTCAGGATATTGTGGTGGAGAATGTAGCGGAAGCCAACAAAAAGGCGTTGGATGTATTGAACAGAGGAGTGAATTCTTTGGGATTTGTCTTGACGGACAGCAAGAATTTCACCAAAGCCGATATGGCTGCCTTGTTGAAAGATATTTGTCTGGAATGTGTTGAAATCAACTTCGTTGCCGGATGCAAGAAATGTGCTATCGTGGACGCTTTCAAAGCAGTGGCGGAAGAACGCGGCATCGCTCCGGAAAAGATTTACGGAGGCATCAATATCGACCCGCTTTCGGCAATGGCTTTGAAAGGAAAAGTATGTTGCGAGAATCCTTTTGCTTCTGCGAAAGAAAATACAGAGAAAATGGCTGCTTACCCTAACTTCAAGACTATTGAAGTGGGCGGTTATGTTTTCAATAATTCAGGATCTTCCATCGTGCAGGAACTGGGCTTCTCTTTGGCTGCCGGCGTGGAATATCTCGACAAACTGACCGATGCAGGCATGAGCGTGGACGAAGTGGCTCCCCGCATCCGTTTCCATTTTGCTACGGGTTCCAAATATTTCATGGAAATCGCCAAATTGCGTGCCGCCCGTTATTTGTGGGCACACATTGTGAAGGCTTACAAGCCGGCTTGCGACTGCAAGTGCAAAATGAATATCCATGCGGAGACTTCCGAATGGAACAAGACTATTTATGACCCGAACGTGAATATGTTGCGTACGCAGACCGAAACGATGTCGGCTGTGTTGGGCGGTGTGGATTCTTTCACCGTTCATCCGTTCGACTATGTTTACGAATGTCATCCGAGCGAATTGGGTGAACGTGTGGCTCGCAACCAGCAGTTGCTGTTGAAGGAAGAGTCTCATTTCGGTAAAATCGTGGACGTTGCCGGAGGTTCTTACTATATCGAAGAATTGACACAGAATATCGCTGAGGCTGCTTGGAAATTGTTCTTGGAAGTACAGGAACAAGGCGGATATGTGGAAGCGTTGAAGAAAGGTTTTGTACAGGCTGCCGTAAAAGCTACCGCACAGGCTCGTGACCTGGCCATTGCCCAGCGGAAAGAGAATTTCGTGGGTGTGAACCAGTTCCCGAATTTCAACGAAAAGATGGAGAAAAACATTTGCGCGTGTGTATTGGAACCGGAAGACCAGACGGCAGAAGGCGCTACTATCGAAACGTTGAAACCTTACCGCGGTACACAGGCTTTCGAAGCTTTGCGCTTGAAAACCGATACCTATGCCGCTAAAAACGGTCGTCCGGTGGTTTATATGTTCCCGATGGGAAATCTGGCCATGCGTAAGGCACGTGCTCAGTTTGCCTGCAACTTCTTCGCATGCGCCGGTTTCGAGGTGAAAGACAACAACGGTTTCAAGACCGTGGATGAAGGTGTGAAGGCTTGTATGGAAAACAAGGCTGCTATCGTGGTTCTTTGCAGTTCAGACGATGAATATGCCGGATTTGCTCCGGAGGCTTTTGAAAAGCTGAAAGACAAAGCCATTGTGGTGGTTGCCGGTAATCCCGAAAGCCGTCCCGAACTGGAGGCCAAAGGATTGATGAACTATATCCACGTGAAGAATAACGTGCTGGAAGAACTGAAAAGTTATCAGGCTAAATTAGGCATTTAATTAAAGACTTGTAAAGATGAAACCGAATTTTAAAGATATAAATATTAAAGCGGCTGAAAAGGCAACCACCAACGCTGCGGAGTGGGAAAAAGCCAATCACATCGCCAAAAACTGGACGACACCGGAATTGATACCGGTAAAACCCGTATATACCGCAGAGGATTTGAAAGGTATGGAACATCTGGATTATGTGGCCGGTATTCCTCCCTATCTGCGCGGACCGTATTCTGCCATGTATCCGTTGCGTCCCTGGACAATTCGTCAGTATGCCGGATTCTCTACGGCAGAAGAATCGAATGCTTTCTATCGTCGTAACCTGGCTGCCGGACAGAAAGGTTTGTCCGTGGCATTCGACTTGGCTACGCACCGTGGTTATGACTCCGATCACCCGCGTGTAATCGGTGATGTGGGTAAAGCCGGTGTGGCAGTGGATTCTATTCTGGATATGAAGATTCTGTTCGACCAGATTCCGTTGGACAAGATGTCCGTTTCCATGACGATGAACGGTGCCGTGCTGCCTGTTTTGGCATTCTACATTGTGGCCGGTTTGGAACAGGGAGCAACCCTTGACCAATTGTCCGGAACCATCCAGAACGATATTCTGAAGGAGTTCATGGTGCGTAACACCTATATTTACCCGCCGAAATTCTCCATGAAGATTATCGCCGATATCTTTGAGTACACCTCCAAGAATATGCCGAAGTTCAACTCCATTTCTATCTCCGGTTACCACATGCAGGAAGCAGGTGCCACCGCCGATATTGAATTGGCTTATACGTTGGCAGACGGATTGGAATATCTTCGTGCCGGAGTGAATGCAGGTATGGACATCGACGCTTTCGCACCGCGTCTGTCTTTCTTCTGGGCTATCGGTATGAACCATTTTATGGAAATTGCCAAGATGCGTGCCGGTCGTCTGTTGTGGGCTAAATTAGTAAAACAATTCAACCCGAAGAACCCGAAATCTTTGGCTTTGCGTACGCACTGCCAGACTTCCGGTTGGTCGTTGACGGAGCAAGACCCGTTCAACAACGTGGGACGTACCTGTATTGAGGCGATGGGAGCTGCTCTGGGACACACCCAGTCACTGCATACCAATGCGTTGGATGAGGCTATCGCATTGCCGACGGATTTCTCCGCACGTATTGCCCGTAATACCCAGATTTATATTCAGGAAGAATCAACCATCTGTAAGGCCGTTGACCCGTGGGCAGGTTCTTACTATGTGGAAAGCCTGACACAGGAATTGGTAGAAAAGGCATGGGCTCACATCCAGGAAATTGAAAAACTGGGTGGTATGGCTGCCGCTATCGAATCCGGTATTCCGAAATTGCGTATCGAAGAGGCTGCTGCCCGTACGCAGGCTCGCATCGACAGTGGTGAGCAGACGATTGTCGGTACGAACAAATACCGTTTGGACAAAGAAGACCCGATTGATATTCTGGAAGTGGACAATACCGCCGTACGTGAGGCGCAGATTGCCCGTCTGAAAGAGTTGAAAGCCAACCGGAACCAGGCAGAGGTGGACGCCGCATTGGATGCTATCACCAAATGTGTGGAAACGGGCGAGGGCAACTTGCTGGAATTGGCGGTAGACGCTGCTAAGAAGCGTGCTTCTTTGGGTGAGATTTCTTACGCATGTGAAAAGATTGTAGGACGTTATAAAGCTGTTATCAGAACCGTGAGCGGAGTATATTCAAGTGTAGCCGGCGAAGATGCCGACTTCGAGAAAGCAAAGGCAATGACCGATGAGTTTGCCGAACTGACCGGACGTCGTCCGCGTATCATGATTGCCAAGATGGGTCAGGACGGTCATGACCGTGGTGCCAAAGTAGTGGCTACCGGTTATGCCGACATGGGCTTCGATGTGGATATGGGACCGTTGTTCCAGACTCCGGAAGAAACCGCCAAACAAGCCGTTGAGAACGACGTGCATGTAGTGGGCGTTTCCTCATTGGCTGCCGGACACAAGACGTTGGTTCCCGCCGTTATCGCAGAATTGAAGAAACTGGGACGTGAAGACATCCTCGTATATGTGGGTGGTGTGATTCCTCACCAGGATTATCAATTCCTGTTCGATGCCGGTGCGATTGCCGTATTCGGTCCCGGTACGAAAGTATCGAAGAGCGCCATTCAGGTAATGGATATTCTTTTGCAGTTGGCAAAGAAATAAACTTACAGGATAGGAAAGAAGAAGGAGCAGTTCAGCGAACTGCTCCTTTTTTATTATCTCCTGCCGAGAGGGAGAATCATTTCGAATTGCTTGCCGCGGGTGGGTATGTTTTTCGCTTCCAGGAAGTGGTGGAGCGCTTCGTTGGCGATCTCCGTATTGATAACCTTCACCACGCCGCTTTCATTCTCGTCGAGCACCCTTTGCAACAACAGGGAGCCGTAGCCCTGGCGGCGGTGTCCGGGATGGACGGCAAGTTGCGCGATGTCGCCCGAGGCGGGTTCAAATGCCACGTATCCTGCTGGCTTTCCGTTGGCGAAAAGAGCATAACAGCGAATGGCGTCGCCTGCCCGCTGGAGGGAGGAGAGGTCGTTTTGCCACGACGGTGCAGAATCGCCGAAATGGGAGAGAAGCGCTACTTCCTGAAGGGGGAGGGGCTTTATTTCACAAGCGGGCGTCGGTTCTTTCCGGGGATTCCGTACAAGCTCCCGCGATTGGTTGGAGTAATAAAATTCCCGGGTCGTCTCGAAGCCCTGTTTCTGATAAACGGAAACAGCGGCGGTATTGTGCTGCAATACCTCCAACACATATTGCTCAATGCCTGCTTCCCGCAGATAAGGGAGGGAATGTGCAAAGATTCGGGAAGCCAGTCCCTGCCCGCGATACTTTTTCAGTGTGCCTGTTCCCGTGTCATAGGCACTGCGCTTACCGTTGAAATCCCCGATGCCGTTGAAGGTAAAGGCGACGATTTTTCCTGCGTCCACCGCGGCAAACGATAAGGAGGCGTCGAAGCCCCGGCGTTTGAGCATGGCACGCAACTGGGCTTTGTCCCACTGTGTTTCATAATCTGCAAAAGCCCCGGCAAAAGCTTCGAAAAGCTCGTCAAACGACCGGTTGGCTAAAGAGGATATTTCCATCATGTGAAGTTTTAAGTTTGGGGCAAAGGTAGAAAATTTACTTTTCTTCTTATAAGTCTAAGGTGGCAGCACCAGTCGGGAAGCGCAGTTGGTGAAGTGGCTGTCGGGTTTCCGGCGGCCGCTTTTATTGGCGGATGCGGGAGCGATAATATTCAAAGATGCCTCCTGCAAGCATACAGGCGATGCCGGAAATAAGAATGATAATCGGGAGCTCGGTGTATTTTTCGATGAAGCCCAAAATCATGCTTCCTACGGGAGCGATGCCCGTGAACGTCATGGCAAGGTAGCCCATGACCCGTCCTCTTTTGTCTTCGTCCGACAGGGTTTGCAGCAGTGTGTTGATAGAGGCTACGGTAATGATGATGGAATAACCTGCCGGAATGCAGACGACAGCTGCCAGCCACGGGGTTTGAATGGAAGAGAGCAGTAGGAGGGTGATGCCTAAAATCAAAGCGGCGGAGGTAATGATTTTGCTTAGTCCGATGACACTCTTCCGGGAAGCCAAATAGATGGCCGCACTGAAAGAGCCGATACCGATACAGGAAAGGAGGAGGCCTAACAATTCACTCCCGCCGTTCAGAATATCTTTTACGTAGGCAGGCAGGAATGTCATTAAGGGCAGTCCGAAAAAGCTGATAATCGCCATTAACAACAACAATGTCCGGATGGGGATGTGGTGGGAGACGTAATGAAATCCTTCCCGTAAATCGTACCAAAGGTGTTGTTTTTCACTTTTGGTTTTATGGGCGGGAAGTTGCATGGCCAACAGAGCAATGATAACGCCTAAGTAACTGATGCCGTTTAGGAGGAAGCATAAGCCTTCGCCAACCAAACCGATGAGCACTCCGCCGATGGCAGGCCCGAAAAGACGCGAGCCGTTGATAACGGCGGAATTGAGAGCAATGGCATTGCTCAGGTTTTCTTTCGGTACGAGACTGGGATAAAAGGCCTGGCGGGTGGGGTTGTCCAAGGCGTTAATCAATCCGATAAACAGACTGAGGACAATCAGGTGCCATACTTCCACCAGTCCGCTTAAGGTCAGCCATGCCAGCAACAGGGCTTGTAAAGCGGAAAGGGATTGCGTGAACAAGAGGATTTTGTGCCGGTTGAAACGGTCCACGAATACACTCATAAAAGGCGTGGCAATCAGGATGGGAATTTGGGCAACGAAAGTAATGGTGGCTAAAAGTAGCACGGAACCGGTGAGTTCGTACACCAGCCAGCTCATGGCTATCTGTTGCATCCACGTGCCTACCAAAGACACGCACATCCCGGTGAAATACAATCTGAAATTCCGGGTTTTCAGTGAAACCAAAATGTGCGAAATCGTGATATTTGCCACGGTTGTTTACGTTTTTCTCATGGCAAAGAAAATCAAAATACGTGAGGCATGCAATATTCCATAACTTCATTTTATAATTTGCGTAAGTGGGGGTGAAAAATGCCATTTACGCAGATTATAATGTCAGGTTTTGGATGATTTGTTTGGGGGATAGGGGGATGGATGGGAAAGGGGACTCCGGAAAAGGGTGGGCTTTTCCGGAGTTTGTGTATTTATTATTCCGTGGGGGATTCCGTTTTGGTGCGGGAGTTGCGGCGGGTGGTTTGGGTCTGGGCGTATTCGACGGCTTCGTTGATTTTGGCAATCAGGGTGCCGTAGAGGGTTGTTCCGTAGACAATCTCGTAGGCATTGAGGACGGTGGTCAATTGTTCGAATTCCGCTTGTATGGCTTGCCGGGCTTCTTTTACCTGACCGGAGAGTTTGGTGGAATTGTCGCTTTCGCGGTTCTGAAACAGTTCGTTGAAACGGCCGGCAGCTTCTTTGAGTATGGAAACCCAGTCTTCCAGGTGCAGGAGTTTTAGGTAATCCGTATTTTCTTTGATTTCGAGGTCTTGCAGCAGGTTGTTCAAGACTCCGGATTCCTGCAAATAGGGGAGTTTGTCGATACGTTTCCCGTATTTTTCGATTTGTCGCAGTAGTTGGTTGGCGGCAGCGGCTTTTTCCGCATTGGGGAAGGATACGTAATTTTTGACGGCGGAAAGCAGGGAACGGAGGGCGAGGTCTCTGTCCAGGTCGGCTTGGTTGATTTTTTCGGAGAGGGCGTTGCCTCTTTCGAGCACCAATACGTCGTCGTAGGTTTTCAGTGCTTTTTCAAAGGCTTCCGATTGTGTCGTCAGTTTCAGTTCTTCCAGATTCTCGGCTTTCAGATAAGCGAGGATGTTTGACATAACCTGGAAATGTTCCAGGTTGCGCAGCATACTTAAATTTGTAGATGTAATCATAAGTTATTGTTTTTGTGCCGCTGTTGGCGGCGGTTTATTTTTTTGATTTTTTATCATGCCGCCGGTAGCGGCAGTAAATTCTTTCCTGTTTATTTTTTCCCGCCATTGGCGGCATGAAAAATTTGTCTGTTTTTGTTAAGCCGCCATTGGCGGTGTTAAATCTTAAACATTTTTTATCTCCCGCTAACGGCGGCTAAAATTTTTAACATTCTGTCAGTCCTTTGTAGACAGTATTATTTTATTTGGGTGATTTTGATTTGTCCATGCCCGGTTTTTGCACCATTTGATGTGGAGGAATTTTGGAATATGTTCGTATTGACGTATCCGGAACCGCCACCACCACCTGCTGTATTATCACCTCTTCCTTTGGCACTTCCATATCCTCCGTGATAACCTCCGCCTCCACCACCACCGCCACAATAGTTATTTCCTCCATAGGAACCGCTTCCTCCGCTACCAAGTGTATATCCGGAAGTTTGCGTACCTGGAGTCGTTGCAGTAGAGGAATTTCCTGAACGTCCGTATCCCCCACTATTACCACCACCGGTACCACCTGTTCCCGTTTTCCCAGAACCACCACCTCCACCCCCGGCGACCATAATCCGGTTGGATAGAGCTTTTCCCTCTATTCGTATATCTGTTGCACCACCACCGCCTCCTCCACAGTCGTCTCCTTCATCTCCTCCTCCAGAACCTCCTCCATTCCAACCTCCACTACCTCCCGTTTTGGATGTACTATAGCCCCCTTGGCCTCCGACATAAACGTAGTAAGTAGTAACAGTATTTTGCTCTACAGTTCCTTGAGTATATCCGCCATTTCCGCCGTATGAGTAACCATAACTTGAGCCGTTACTGTTATAATTGGCATATCCTGTTCCGCCTTGTGCCCCCCAGCATTCCATTTTGTATGTACCGGCGGCCAGTTTTATGCTGTCCATGTGGCCGGTGTAGGGTATGAGGTTGCTGATTTTTATTGTTGCGGAAAATACATCCGAAGGGCATTGTGTGATATGGGCTTTCAGTGTAAATTCTTCATTTACCAATCCTCCTGCTATTGTCAAGGAATTGGAGCTTTTGCTATGTACGTATGCCCATGAAGGGGCACCCTCCAACTGCCATTGGGCAGAAGTGTTTGTTCCCCAATATTGGGTTACGGACACCGAACTTCCCGCATTGAAGCTATAATCCGGTTTGGCAAAAGGCTTCGGCAATATTTTTACCGTCAGGATATTACTTTCCGCGACCCCCAGCGAAGAGATACCGACCCGTTTGAATTGATAAGTCAGAGTGGAAGTGGTGTTATTTTCCAGGACATAACCTTTCAGTGTCTCGTTTGTTGCGTTAGCAAGCAAATCAAATTTGGCTTCTCCCGGTTTCTTGACGTACCATGTATATTGGAAACGAACGTTTGGAAAGTCAGGGCAAAACGCATCCTGCACATTAGTAATGTTTGTTCCTCCCCAGCATCCGGTATTCGGAGCACTGATTTCCCCACCATTGATTTCAATTCCCGACAGACTGTACACACCCCGGAAACCCACCGTACTGTCCCGCTGCGTAATGGTCGTGAAGTAATTCATTGCCTCCGTCCGGTCAGAAGTGCGCAATAAATCATCCGCACTGTTAAAGCCTCCACCACGAACACCGTATTTCGTTGCCGTCTTATCCCATAAATTGGCATTATACACTCCCGTACCGCAACTGCCGCCATTAAAAGCTGTGTAATTCACATTCGCGCACAGTTCTTTCAGATTCCCGCTCATTTCCATAACAGCCCAATACGTTGCACCTG
>CAJUQA010000002.1 GCA_910588375.1 uncultured Odoribacter sp. | reverse complement strand
CAAGGCGGTCAGCGTAACCGGTAACAATGTGTGGATGACCGCCACCGAAATAGCCTGACTGTTCCATACGACCGTCCCGGCATCCGTGAAAAAAGGAAGTCCCCAACAAAAAAGGACATAGCCGGTAGCGTGAAACCGGGCAAACCACCTGCAAGGAAGTATGGTTTGCCAGCTGTGGGTGACGGCTTGTTCCATTTATGGACGGGCGATCATACACGGCTTTCCGCTTCCGGCTCAAAAAGACAGTGAAAAAGAAAAATCATCTGAAAAACCGTAAAAGCACCTCTTTGGCATAAGCCCTTTTCTCAGTTTATGTGGTAGTTGGCACACGTTCGTTCAAAATCCTTTTGGGCGATGGTGTGCCACGAATAAAGCCGCTTATACGAAAAAAATCTTATTTATGTGTTGTATGGAAACCATTTATATCGAATTTTGTCAGTTACAAAATCTATGTTGAATGATGAAATAATGAAAAGAATTTTGTAATTTTGCATTATTGCCTGAATTATAGAGGCTTGAGCATTCCCTTTTCAGACATGTTCAATGAAATATTATAATTAAATATATGCAATAAATGGAAAAAATAATAGCATCAATTCCTGTCTACAATTTGTTGACAAATTTAATTCCAGGTACAGTGCTGGCTGCCCTATTAAAATTCTGCGTGGAAGGTTGCGATATATTCTCTCTTACAAATAATATATGGATACTTGCCGTTATCCTCTATTTTCTTGGTATAATAAACTCTCGGATAAGTTCTTTAGTCTTTGAGCCTCTAATTAAAATGCTCAAAATAGTGAAATGTGCGTCACATAAAGATTTTACGGATGCCGAATTGAAAGATACGTCTGGAAAACTTACACAGTTAAGTCGAATGAACAATGAATACAGAAGCTATATATCTGTATTCTCTATAGTTCTTATTATCAAGCTAATTTTCCAGTTCTCAAATATTAAGAATTTTATAACAGATAATATCTGTTGGATTATATTAAGTTTAGGTGTACTGCTATTCCTTTGTACCTATAGGAAGCAAGTATCTTATATTACATCACGTATATCTCGATTAAACAACCAATAATATATTATATGCCGAATTACGAAGTTCATTATCTCAGCGTTTCAGACGCTGATGCAATCATAATACGATATGAAGACAGCGGGGAGCAATATGTTGTATTAATTGACGCTGGAAATGTCAGCGATTCAGACAAAATCAAAAACTATATTTGGAATCACTGGAAAACTTATACTATTGATTTAGCAATATGTACTCACCCAGACTCTGATCATAAAGGAGGATTTTTTGGATTATTGAATGATAGAGATGTAATTATTAATGAATTTTGGCTTAATACGCCAGAGGATGTAATTAGCGAAGATGAATATAATAAATTATATCCTAAACGAGATAGGTTGTCTCATTGTCGCGAATGCTATGCTCATCCAACAGATACGGATTCACTTAACCTCATAGATTTAGCTGTATCTAACAAATGCAATGTATATGGTGCATATTGTGGAAAAACACATTTACACATTCCGATCTCAGTTGTAGGTCCCAGTTTGGATTTCTATCATCCTCTTGCGATAGAAATACTTAAGAACAATAAAAGGAGAAAAGATGAGGATAATACAATATACGATGATATAGGTTATTTTTCATCCATTCAAGCCAAATCGTCTATTGATGACGAGCCTGATGATTGTTCGCCAACTAATGCTGGCAGCATAGTTCTTTTATTTGAGCCGGTTAGAAATTGTAAATTCTTGTTGCTGGGCGATGCAAATCGAGCTGCTATCTCTGATGCAATTTCTAATAATACGAACTTGTCAGGCTGTAGGATAAAAGTTCCACATCATGGAAGTAAACATAATCTGACCTCGGTATTGATTGACAAATTGGCTCCTTGCTGTGCGATTATTTCTGCAAAAGGCTCTCGTAAACATCCCAGCAGAGGAATTGTTCATTGCCTCAGTAATCATTGCAATGTCTATTCGACTCATAAGAGTGGAACTCTAACTCATACATCTTATCCTATTACTAACCCTGCAACTCCATTAAAGGAAAAACAATAAGGTTCGATGTAGAATCTCAGTTATCAAATATGTATAATAAGAGTGTTGTTATTGAAATTCGTTTGATTGAATTTGTTTTAGCGATTATAAGACACACAACCTTATTTGTCTGCTACGAGAGATAACTTGTGATTCGGGCAGTCGCGCACGGCTTTCCGCTTCCAGCTCAAAGGGACAGCGAAAAATGATAAATCATCTGAAAAGCCGTAAAAATACCTCTTTGAAATAAGCACAAAAGAAATGGGCCTTGCCTCATTCCAGTCTAAACTGTTGCTTAGGCGTGAAGCAAAGCCTTTTTCTCCGCTTATGCAGTAGTCTGCACACGTTCGTTCAAAATCCTTTTGGGCGATGGTGTGCCAACGAATAAAACTGCTTTTACGGAAAAACTTGTGTGAGAAAGAAAAAACAGGGAGATTCATTTCAAAATCTCCAGTTTTATTGTTATTTTCGCAAACGAAGAGTTCTTTGAAGGTTATGCAATGCGCAGAAGAATAATGCTGCAGACAACTAACTAAATCGTAACCTATTACTATCATGAGCAATTAACATACGCTCATATCCAATAAAATACACTCTTTTTGTAACTTTCGAATACAAAGTTACTCTTTTTATTTGAAAAGGAAATAGTTCAATAGCGTAGCCTGTTCTCCCACCATGCCCAGCAACAGACTTTTGACATCCACGGACAGCCGACAGTTCCGTATAGACTCCCAACATCATGGCACGTATCTCATCCAAGCGGCTATACAAACTAAATTCAGAAAAACAATGTTCGCAAGAAAAATCGACAAGTTAATTTCCGATACCCTAATATTTTCTCTATATTTGACGCGTCTATACGGGAATGCCGTATGGGCGGACATATTTTAATTGAAGCGTTTCTGCTTATCCTACATTTGAAATCTGGACAATTTCAACGTCAAAGGATAAATGATACAAACGCTCGTGCTTGCCATATATACTTTTCAGTTTATATCTGGTTTGGCGTGGGGTATCGTTTTATTTTGACGTAAGGGAGTCCAGACCCTCAAATGTGATAAAACGAAAAAATTCCCACGCTTTTTGTGTAATTGACTTACCTTTTCGGGAATAGGGGTAGTAAAATTATTTAAGGACTATGAAAAGAATTATTTTCATGTGTGTGTTATGGCTGCTGAGTAGTTGTATGGTGTGTGCACAAAGTCGGATGTTGAAGCGGGAAACGTCTAAAATGTACAAAAGCAAAATCAAAGAGTACAAAAAGACCGGTTGGCAATTGGCGGGTGGTTCCAAGACGCTGGAAGTGGCGTTGTTGGAACATTACGAGAAGATGAAAGACTCTCAGAATGTGGAATTGGTGGGTGAAGTATCGCAGTGTAAATCTTTGAATGTGTGTAAGCAGACTGCCTACAACAATGCACTTGTCACGTATGCTAATTTAGCGGGTTCTACTCTTAAAGGACGTGTCGTCTCTGATCTGAATGTTGACCAAAGCAATACTGAAGGGGAATTTGATAAGATGTATGCTGCTTACGAACGTTTAGTACAGCAGGAGGTAAAAGGTGTTCTGACGGAGAGTTATGCAATATACAAAGAGCAGGGGAGTATGAAGCAATATAAAGTGTTTTTTCTGATAAATGAGGAAAAAGCTTCCGCTGCCCGTATAAGAGCGTTGGAACGTGCAGCCAAAGAAACTGAGATGGCACAGAAATATGCCAGGAAAATAGCCGATTTTGTACGGGAAGGATTTGAAACGGAAAGCGATGAATAAAGGGTTATGGATACTGGTATACCTGACAGCTTTGTATAGTCAGGCGTATTCCCAGCGGCCACCATGGATGCGGGGCGATATGCCGAATCGGAGTAATGTGTCCTATTATTTTAAGGTGACATTGGGAGAGGGGCGAACCCGGACGGAAGCCCGTAATAACGCTCTTCTTGAATTGGTAGGGGAACTTTCCCGCAATCAGGGCGTGATGATTAAAGGGCAGGACATCCTGGAGAACCTCTCACAGAGCCATGGCAGCGTTTACGATGAGAGTACACGCCAGCAATCTCGCTATCGTTTCGAGACGGAAGAGTTTAATGCCTGCTTCGACGTGGCGGATGAGTATTACGAGGGCAATGCCTGCTGGATGCTCTTTGAAGTGGCGTATAATCCGGAAAAAGTATGGTTCGATAAACTGGAATTTACGACGGACTACAAGGGGGCTGCCCTGTGGAGAAGCATGGTTGTACCCGGGTGGGGACAAATGTACAAGCGGAGCATGGGGAAGGGCATCACGATTCTTTCCCTGCAGGTGGCGACGATAGCGGGAATATGTGTGTGTGACAATCTAAGCAAAAGTTACCGCAACAAGGCGCTTTCTGAGTGGAATAACTCTGTCCGTGAAAACTACAACGATAGGTCTGCATCTTATAGAAACGTGCGCAATGGCTGTATCATTGCGGCTGGAGCGGTATATGTTTACAACTTGGTGGATGCCATTGCTGCCAAAGGGGCAAAACGTTATAAAAAAAATTCTCTGACATTTACCCCTTATGCAAATAGTAATTCACAAGGTTTTTTATTCTCTGTTTCGTTATGAAAAATATATTTTTATTATTCATTTTTATTGCTTTGATAACCGGATGTGTAAGCAAAATCAAGTCGAGTACGGGCGATATATCCGGTGTTGTAAAAGACGCCCAAACATCCGAACCACTGAAAGGATGTTCGGTTATGTTGCAACCGACAGGTAATACTATTACTACAGGTGAAGACGGCACATTCTTTTTCGATAAATTAATGCCGGAAACTTATACTGTAGAGGCTTCTTGCTACGGATATTCCACTAATAAAAAGACTGTTGATGTCAAGCCTGATAACATTGCTTCTGCCGATATATTGTTAAAAAAATCGATGAGTACTATCCACGGAACGGTAAAGGATAACGTAACTAATCTTCCGTTAAGCGGGTGTTCCGTGAAACTCTTACCTATAGGAAGGAACATCGTAACGGATGTCGACGGGGCATACCAATTTAGTGAAATTGAGATAGGGAAGTATACGATTGAAGTTTCCTGTAACGGATACTTTAATAATAAAATAAATGTTGAAATCAAAGAAGGAGGTAATGCTGTCCTTGTAGATATTTCCTTGGGTAAATCCGTGTGCTCAGTCTCTGGTATAATAAAGGATAAAGATAATAATCAGCCCTTGAGTGGGTGTTCCGTCACTCTTATGCCGACGGGAATAACGCGTACAACCGGAGCGGACGGAGTATTTCGATTCGACGACATTATTGCCGGAAATTATTATGTAGAGGCTTCTTGTAACGGATATTTCAATAACAAACAGCAGATTATTATCAATGAAGGTGCAGTTTCTATTTCTGTAGACATCCTTTTGACCAAGGCTACAGAGGGCTCCATCTATGGGATAGTCAAAGACAACGCATCCGCCCTGTCTATTGCCGGATGTTCCGTTTTTCTCTTGCCTGCGGGAATAAAAATCATAACAGGGACGGACGGAGTGTTCTTATTCAAAGACCTTGACCCCGGAGACTACAGCATACAAGTTTCCCACAAGGACTATAATGACGCCAATAAAAATATCACAATCGATGCCAATCGGACAGCTTATTCTATAGAAGTCTCTCTTTTCAGTACCAAGGGGACATTGCATGGAGTGGTTAAAAACGCGGAAACATCTGCCCCATTGGAAGGAAGTTCCGTGACTTTACTCCCAATAGGAGAAAAAATCACTACTGGTACCGATGGGATATTTGGGTTTGAAAGCCTTGAACCTGGTACCTATTCGGTAGAGGCATCCTGTGTTGGACATCTCAACAACACCGTCGCCAATATATCGGTTAAGGCTGGAGAAAATGCAGGACCGGTCGAGGTGCTGTTGAAAAAGTATGACCCAAACAACCGCCTGGCGCAAATGGGAACTTTAAAAGTGGAAGAAATCACTTTCAAATCTGCAAAAGTGGAATGTTCGATTATTGAGCACGGAAGCTCCTCGGTTACGGAACGGGGATTCCTATACTCCGAATCACCCTATGTTACTCTGTCTACTGCAACCAAACAAGTGGTGAATACTACGCAAGACCTTTTCTCCGCTACATTGAATAATCTGGTCAAACAGACGGATTATTATGTAGCGGCATACGCTATCAACGGACGAGGGACGGCTTACAGTGATGTCGTGAAATTCACGACGGGAGATGAACCAGAACCAGAGCCTGAACCAAATCCCGTCCCGACAAATGTGATTTGTGTTTCTGTTTCAGGAAACGATGCTAACAGCGGCTCCGGTTGGAGCAGTGCGAAAAAAACAATAGCGGCCGCTTTGGAAAAGGCAACCGAAGCTAACCAAATATGGGTATCAGTCGGAAATTACAATGAAACAATCAATCTTAAAAGTGGAGTTGCCATATATGGAGGATTTAAAGGAACTGAAAAAACAATATCGGAGAGAACAGAAAAAACAACAATTTTGGGGATTGCCAAAACTTCTTGTTCAACTAAAACAATCGTAGATGGCTTTCAGATTATTGCTGCGGTAAGCACGTATGGAGGAATATTGTTGACAGGAAATGTGGCTATCCATAATTGTGTCATAGGAGATGGAGAACCATTTGTGATGAGAAGATTTTTTTGTTATGGAGATAATAATGAAATGAATAATTGTACTATTGATGGTTATATGTGGTATGCCGGTACACAATTTTTAATCGAGGGAACAATGAAAATGATAAATTGTTCTTTCCGCGGGAATGTTGGCTCTTTAAATATATCGGGAAATTTGAAGATGTATAATTGTGTTATCACTAATAATGATGTCGTTTTTGATTATTCTTCAGGTTCTGTAGACCTTTATAATTGTACATTAGCCAATAACAATGAAGTTTTTTCAGGGAGTAAAAGTGGAAATTTATATAATTGTTTGATTTGGAATAATTCATTACGGGATAAAGATTCGCAGTATTCTTGCATATATGTGGAGAATAATGACAATAGTAAGGTAAAATTAAAGAATCCATCCACAAAAATAGGACCTAATGTATCGGGAGGATTGCAAACTATTGAAGCTCTAAAAGCAGCTTCTATGGTCTGGAGGACTGCCGATTGGTCAATAGGAACAGGTTCTTCATGTATCAATGCGGGTGTTTCCATTTATTTTCCTTCAAGCGAAATAAAAACAGATATAGCAGGATACAAGCGTATTTCCGGTAGTTCCATAGATGTCGGAGCGTACGAGTATCAATATTAATAACAATTTTCGTAATAAATATTAAAAAACAATGGAAAAAATATTTTATATCATAATGTATGCGGTATTATGTGCTGCTTGTCGTGGAAATTTTACTGAAAATATTTCCGGACAGGAATTAGAAATGATCTACGTGAAAGGTGGTGTATTCATGATGGGCGCGACAGATGAACAAGGAGATGAGTATGAAAATAATGAATGTCCGGTTCATAAAGTGACTCTTTCCGATTATTACATTGGAAAATATGAAGTGACACAGGGATTATGGGAGAAAGTGATGGGTACAACTCTCAAGCAGCAGAGAGCTAAAGAAATTTCTAAAAATAGACTTGCCGGAGTAGGGGATAATTATCCTATGTATTATGTTACTTGGTCTGATGCACAGGATTTTTGTATAAAACTGAGTGAATTGACAGGTAAAAAATATGTTTTACCGACAGAAGCACAATGGGAATATGCTGCGAGAGGAGGCAAGCAGAGTAAAGGTTATAAGTATAGTGGCAGTAATGTGCTTGATGAAGTGGGGTGGTATTATGAAAATAGTCAAAATTCGACTCAACCAGTCGGGAAGAAAACTCCGAATGAATTAGGTATTTATGACATGAGTGGCAACGTATTGGAATGGTGTTCTGATTGGTATAGCAAATATACTTCTGATTCTCAAATAAACCCTACAGGTCCTGCAGATACTTCTATTCTTGTATATGATAATGGCATTGGAGAAACTATTCGTATTGTCCGTGGTGGTAGTTGGGATTGTATTTCTGCTTACAGCCGTGTATCTCTTCGGGATTTCAACAATCCTAAAATAAGCCATAATTATCTTGGTTTTCGTGTTGTATGTATTCCTTGAATCAGCGTGTAATAGATTATTTTAACATGTATTTTTTTTTGTTAATTATCCTGCTATGAAAAAATTATTATTTATATTATTTATTAATTTCTGCTCGTTGCAAATCTTTGCACAGAATTTTGAGGAATATAAGGAAAAGGCGGAACAAGGAGATGCAGAGGCTCAATTTCACTTAGGTATTTGTTATGCACAAGGGAAGGGTGTTCCTGCAGATTATTTAAAAGCTGCAGAATGGTTTGGTAAAGCTGCAAAGCAAGGCATTATTGAGGCTCAATACCAAATAGGTTATTGCTATAAAAATGGAATAGGTGTATCTATAGACTTATCGCAAGCCATATTATGGTATACTAAAGCAGCAGTGCAAGGATATGCTAATGCTCAAAATAGTTTGGGGACTTGTTATCAACACGGTATAGGTGTACCTAAAGATATGCAAAAAGCTGTAGAATGGTATAGTAGAGCAGTAGAACAAGGGGACGCAGTAGCTCAATTTAATTTAGGTGCTTGTTATTTTAATGGTATCGGTGTTCCCATAAATCGGGAGAAAGCCATACAATTGTGGGAGAAATCTGCAGAACAAGGCTTTTCAGAAGCACAATGTAGTTTAGGTAATTGTTATATGCTTGGTGAAAGTGTGCCGCAAGATTTTGTAAAAGCTATAGAATTGCTTACAAAATCTGTGGAACAAGGGAATACAAGGGCTTATGAACTTGTTGGTGTTTATCATGGATTGTTAGAGATGTGGCGTAAGCTTTCTGCAGAGCAGAAAAAGTAGTATGTTGTTTTTTAATTATCTATATATGAAAAGATTACTATTGTTATTTGTTATTGTTATTTTCTCGTTGCAAATCTTTGCACAGAATTTTGAGGAATATAAGGAAAAGGCGGAACAAGGGGATGCTGAGGCTCAATTCACGTTAGGTTGTTGTTATAGGAATGGAGAGGGAGTAGAAATAAATAAAGAAAAAGCTGTAGAATGGTTTGAAAAATCTGCAAAACAAGGACATGCAGGGGCTCAGTTTTGTTTAGGAAATTGTTATGCTATTGGAGAGGGGGTATCTATAAATCCATCTGAGGCTGTGGTGTGGTATACTTTTTCTGCAGAACAAGGAGAAGCAGAAGCACAATTCATATTAGGTTGGTATTATTGGGATGGAAAGGGGGTAGAAATAAATAAAGAAAAAGCTGTAGAATGGTTTGAAAAATCTGCAAAACAAGGATATGCGGATGCTCAATGTAAATTAGGAAATTATTATGATAATGGGAAAGAAATATCACTTGATAAAATGAAAGCAGCAGAATGGTATCTTAAAGCTGCAAGGCAAGGGCATGCTGAGGCTCAATTCCAATTAGGCTATTATTATGAAAATGGTATAGGTGTACATAGAAACATTATGAAAGCTGTTGAGTGTTATAGCAATTCGGCAGAACAGGGAATAGTATCGGCACAACATAATTTAGGGTATTGCTACGAAAGGGGAAACGGAGTGACCAAGAATCAAGAAAAAGCTATTGAGTGGTATATGAAAGCTGCAGAACAAGGTTTGGCAAGTTCTCAGTTTAATTTAGGAACTTGCTATGCGCATGGTTACGGAGTTCCTGTAGATTATTCAAAAGCTGCAGAATGGTTTGCTAAAGCTGTAAAGCAAGGACATGCAAAAGCGGAATATTTTTTAGGAATTTTTTATTTGAGAGGTATTGATGTGCCTAAGGATGAACAGAAGGCTCTGGAATTGATTTCAAAATCGGCAGGACAAGGATATTCCAAAGCACAATACCAATTAGGTTATTGTTATTTGTATGGTATAGGCACCTCTGTCAATAAATTAAAAGCGATGGAATGGTTGCGTAAAGCAGCAAATCAGGACGATATTGATGCCCAATATATTTTAGGCCTTTGCTATTTTAAAGGTAATGGTGTTCCAATTAATAAGGCAAAAACAGTAGAATGGTATAGTAAGGCTGCTGAACAAGGACATGCGAAGGCGCAAGCAGATTTGGGACTTTTATATTTAGAGGGTATCGGTACATCTGTAAATAAAAAAAAGGGCGTAGAATGGCTTACAAAATCTGCAGAACAGGGAATTGTTGAAGCTCAATGTAATTTGGCTCTTTGCTATTTCAATGGAAATGGAGCTGCCGCAAACCGAGAAAAAGCCGTGGAATGGTGGCGCAAAGCAGCAGAGAAGGAAAATGCCCAAGCTCAATATAATTTAGGTGTTTGTTATTCAGATGGCTTGGGAGTACCCGAAGATAAGGTAAAAGCTATTGAATGGTTTAGGAAAGCTGCCGAACAAGGAAACGCAGCGTCACAATTCAATTTGGGACTTTGTTATTATTTGGGAGATGGTGTGCCTATAAATAAAAAGAAAGCCGCCGAATGGTTTAGGAAGTCTGCTTCCCAAGGAAATCTGAGAGCAATGGAAGGTTTGATTTCCATTCAAAAAGGTTATTAATTCAAATTATTTTAATGATATATGTTGCATATGAAAAGAAAAAAAGTATCACACTTACACGTGTGTAGTCGATTAGTTTACCTCTGTATAGGTTTAGCATTATTGGGAACAGAAATTGTTGGGTGTACTCAGGATATCGATGTTCTAAATAAATATGGTTGTAGCATTATCAATGTGGATGAGGTGTATAATCAAAGAAAGAGTATAAATGTCCGTATTCCACGCAAATTGAATAAACAGGAATTGACTGAAATTGCAAAATACTTAAAGAAAAAGAATGCACGGTATTCTTATTTGTTCATACTCTACTATTTGCCCGAAATGCAAGTTGGGAATGGTGCTTTTGCCACCAGTCATTTTAATCCCAATTTAAATGTTAATTTTGGGGCAACATCCGAGTTTATAGAAAGCTCTCCGTTATTAATACTCACCTCACAGAATGGCATAAAGGTAATAGGAACGTGGTATGACAATACTCTGGGAACACAAACCGTTTACCAGATATACCAAAAATCCAACAATTACATCTTACGGAAGATTATTGGCAACAGATTTACGGAAGATAAAATGCGCTATACCAATAAAAACGGTTCTAAAAAATTTGCTTATGACAGTGATGATATTGAATATTTCATTATTGATTCAAATGGAAATCTTGGTATTTACGACGAACTCGGTTTTATTATGTCATGTCCTCAGAAAAACTATTGATAAGAGTGTATAAATTATTATTAACGTGATTAAATTAGAAAACATGAAAAAAAAGTTATTATTGGGATTTTTGTTTTTGGGTATTGTTCTATCAATAGTGCTTTTCATCTGTAATGATTGGGATTTATTAAAGTCTAAACCGGAATATGTTGCACCCAAAGGGTATCAAAGGCTCACGAGAGGGAAAGAGGTATATATGCTTGATTTAATGAATATTCCACGCAATAAAATGTCTTCATGGCGACTTTATGCTAATGTTTCCAAAAGCTTCATTTATTATTGTTATAAAAATGGGAAATGGATAACACCTACAAATAATACATTTTTAGCATTGAAATCAATGGCTTTGCATAATGCTTTCGGGGGAGAATCAAGTAAAATCAGGGGGGCTTTTTATATCGACAGTAAATTTTCTGAAAGCCTTCCTCCGCTGTCGGGCATGAAGGATGAATGGGAAAAAAATAAAAAAGATTTTGATGCTGGTAAATGGTTTAGATGATGCGTGATTTTTGGAGGCTTTCGAGTAATCTCAATGTTTTGGTTTTCTTCGAGGTATCCGGCAATTATCTCTATCCCTAAGCTATCCTTATGCTATCCTAAACCTATTCACGGATAGGTTTAGGATAAGTTAGGGAATAGTTAAGAAGAGTGCGGACAGCCATTATCAAGCTCGGCTACTTCTGTATTTCTTTGGAGGTTATGGGAATTGATATCTATTGCCTCTTGGTGTCTCGTGAGGATTTCCTGCCGCAAGGAATCAGGTTTGTGCACTTGCAGTGAGAAGCCACGTGCCAGAAGTTCCAGTATGAACTCTTTGGTAATTTTGATTTTAAGACGGATGACGAGCCTGTCTTGATGAGTAGGATCGAGCAGGATTTCCTGTGAATGATGTATGGGCTGGCTTTTTACATATTCTCCCTCTTTTTTATTAAAAGAAAGAATAACTTCCTCTGCGGGAATATTTTCGTCGTTATAAATACCGAAACAATCCCGATATATTTCGGAGATGTTTATATCACGGGGAATGAATTTCCCCGCAAGTTTCTTCATGCTTATGATGCGGTCAAGACCAAAAGTCGTTAGTTGGTTTTTACCTTTAATTATTCCTAAAAGATACCAACGACTGCGCCATTCTTTGAGGGCATAAGGCTCTATTTCCCATTCGGATATCTCTTGTTCTCCGAATTTCTGATAGCGAATGAAAAGGAGATGTTTCTTTTGGGTCGCTTTTAATAGCGGGTATAGGTGTTCTCGACCTTGAGCTGGACGACGAGCCGGATAAACGAAATGGTTCATGCCCGTATCGGCGTTCAGGGCATTAAGTATATCGAAGGATTCCAGGATGTTTTCGATGTTTTTTGGTTGGGAAACTTCATCTTCAGCCATGTGATAACCTTTGGACGGTGTGTAATTTATTCCTATTTTTAAGTTGTCTCGGATGTTTTGGAGGTCCCGTTTCAGTGTCCGGTCAGAAACAGCAATGTTGGTATCGCCGTGTGCCGTTAATTCATCTATTACTTTTTCTTGTAATTCTTTGAGCGTTATACCGTTGCTTTGACGGGTTTCCCGGATGATAATCAGATAACGCTGGATTGCTTTCAGACTTGCCATGTAATTTTTTTTTGTAAAAGTATCATTTTTTTTATTAGGGGGACAAATTTTGGCATAGTGTGAGTTTTACTTTGTGCCAACAATGAACCTATGGGCATCATGGGAAATATAAATCATAAATTATGATAATAAAAGAAAATTATCCGATTTTAGGCAACTACCTGGGTGCAATAGATGATTTGATCTTTTATATGTATCGAGGTCGGCGTTGTATTCGGAAAAAGCCCACGAAGGTAAAGCCGCCTTCGTCACCGGGACAAGTGGCTCAACAGGAGAGGATAGCGTCTATTGCTATCTTTTACCAAGCGTTGAAGGAGGTGGGTATTTATCCCTATTGGCAGAAGGCGGCGGAAGGGAAAGTGACGAACGGGTATAATCTGTTGGTGCAGCAAAATTTGCCCGCGTTCAATAGCAACGGGATGATTTGTGATTTCTCCAAAATCCGGCTTGCAGACGGTATACTGACTTTACCGGATGAATTACGGGTGAACGAGACAGAGGAAGCGGGAGTGTGGTTGCTGGAGTGGACAAATACGCCCCACCAGGTGAATGCCCGGGTGGACGACTGCTTGAAGCTATTTGTGATGAAGGATTGCGAGACGTTTGATGTCGAGCCGCTGGAGGTCGCCGAAGGGAGGCGGCGGGACGGGCAGGTAAGGTTCCGTTTGCCGGCGCATCTGCAAGAGTATCCCCATTTGTATGTTTTGTTTTGCTCGCATGCAACGGGAGATTGTTCAAAGAGCAAGTATTTTAATTTAATAAAAAAAGAAAGTTATGGCTATTTATCAGTCGACTGCCATCGCACGGCGGGTTAAGAAGTCTGTCGGCGAACAAACGTTCTGTCAAGTGAAAGGACAGAATATAGTAAAAATGAAAATCGAGGAGAATACGTCGAATACTCCGGCGCAACAACGCCAACGGCGTGCCTTTACCGAATTGTCCGACTGGGGAAATATATTCGGCGAAGCGGTGGAGTTGGGATTTCCTTCCCGGCAAAAGCAGCTGAGCGCCCAGAATGCGTTTATGCAGGCGAATGCCGGTGTGGTAAGCGTGAGCGAAGAAGGGAAGGTGTCGGTGGATTACGCCCGAATCGCCTGTTCCAAGGGACGATTGGAGGTTCCGAAAGTGACAGTGACTTGTACCGGAGAGCAGCCTATACTGACGTTTACACATCCGGCACAGAAGAACGGGCGGTGTCGCAAGGCTACCGATCTGCTGTATGCTGCCGTGCTGGAGAAGGAGTTGGAGGAGGTTGCGGTGTTTGAGTTGAATAAACGTTCGGATGCGGAAGCGGTGACGGCGGAGCTGGACGAAACCTGGAAGAAGGAGAATCTGTGCGTGTATGTCTTCGTGCTCTCAGAGAAAGGCGACAAGGCTTCGGATACGAAGTATGTGGAGTTGGCGTAAAGAGGGTGTGAAATGAGTTGATGGTGTCCCGAAAGCCAGGTGCTTTTGGGGCATCTTTTTCAACCCCATTATCGATTAAATATTGAATGTCGGCAAAGGTAAATGTAATATAATTGCGATTGACTAACTATTATATAGAATGGTTTATCTTTAGATCATTATATAAGGCCAGCCCTTTTGCTGTCAGCAAATATTTCTGCTTTGGATGATTGGGTTTATCGGGATATAGAATCTTGAGAATACCAGTCTCGACAGCAGGATTTATGTAGTTTTCTATAAAAGTCGGGCGATGTTTTAGTCCGACTTTCTCCATTAATCTTTTCAGCGATAATTGTTCATTTGATAAGGCTAACAGCAAAGTGCGAACTTGTTCGGTTAGTTGTACGGTAGGTTGTTCGGTACTTGTATGGTTATCATGTTGTACTTGCTCTGTAACCAATTCTTTCGGTGCATTTACGACCATATACCGATTCCGCAGCTCGTTATTTTCGCCCAATAACAGATTGCGGAAAAATCGTTCCAAGTATTCGGAATTGCGCATAATGCCTTTTTGCACGTTTTGGTAGTTTGCGCGTACCAACGCATTACGGAAATACCACGAATAATTGGCGAATAGGTCGTTTGTTACGTCAAAGCCCATAGAACGTAGATAGAGAATCGTGAACACGGCAGTTGTTCGGGTATTTCCCTCGCCGAACGGATGGATTTGCCATAGTCCCGACACAAACTTAGCTATGTGGCTCACTAATCCATTCCTGTCCACTTTTGAATAGTCGAACTGGCGTTCTTGTTCCAAATCATATTCAATCGCTTTGCGAAGATCGGGCGCGGAAACATAGAGCACCGTATCTCCACGCAGCACCCATTCCTTTTTCGTGATGTTGTAATCGCGTATTTGACCGGCAAACTTGAATACACCATCGAATATTCGACGATGAATCGATGTTAGTCCGACAAGCGTAAACGCAAATGTTTTTTCGGTAAGAAGCCTACGAATGTTCGTTGAAGCCGTGTCCGCCTCGTGCATTTCCGCATCTTCTGGTGTGCGAGCTTCTTTCGACTGGTAATAGCTCTTTATAAGTTGTTCGGCCTCGTCAATCGTAATTTCGCCTTCGATATCTTTGCGTGCGGTCTCAATAAGATAATCGGAGGGTTTCAGCCCATCGACTGCCTGCAAGCCGATAGCAGTTTGCCATGCGTAACCTTTTTCACGTTGCTGTGGTTCGCCTTGGCGGATGTATTCATCGAAGTTTATCATAGCTCAATCACTTTATTCCTAATTTATTACACAATTCCTCTGTTGTCTCTGTGAGGTATGTATAAGATTGTGGAGCAGCAATATTATTATCCAAACACATTAAAGATTTCGGAGTCTTTAATTTGAAAACCGTTTTAAATTTAATTGCATAAGAATCTTGATGGTCGGCAAAATAAAGCATGAAAAAATCCTTGGAAACCCCGGCATGTCTTTTAGTTTTTTCCCACACGCTTTCTGGCGTCCCCTTTAAAATAGAATCAATCTTAATCAAGGCGACAATCTTTTTGATAGGCGCAGTTGCATATACGACAATATGTCGTATATCCGCAGGAATACGCTTGCGATACTCGTATTGCTTTTCCCCAGATAATATTTTTTCAATATGATTTGGATGAATGGATAATATAATCGTTTCAGTTTTCATGTATCAATACTGAATATTGTTGATTATCAATTTTTCTAATACTTTGGATATATCCTTCAACTTTGGCTTTAGCTATCTGTTGATAGGATATTTCTTTGTCAAGAGCTATATACCGGAAAAGTATTACCAACGTCTTTTTCTTTAGAATCTGCTGTAGATCCGAATAATTGTAGACGGTTCTTTTGGCAATGGCAGGAAATACTTCGTCGATATTTTCTGAAGACAAAACGTCTTCGACTATACCCATACATTGTATGGATTTGCGATCTTTGCTTCTATAGAATAGGACAATATCACCTTTCCGAATGGATTTGATTCGAGAATGACATAAATAAGCTTTTTTTATGGTGTTACCTTGACAAGAATATAACGATTGATCCTTCTCGAATAAAGAGCCTTTCATGCTACTGAAGTCCGGGAACAAATCTTCATGATATTGCGGTTGAATAGGAATAATGAATTTTTGAACGGATTCATTATCCCTGAAGTAGGGATAATACCTTATCAAAGAATCCAAACTACCGCAATTATCATCCATTAATTTCATTGGCTTGATATAAACATCATCTTGTTTATATTTACCGAGGCAATAAAAGCCATAATCTAAACAAAGTCCTACAAGTGTTTTCTGTTCTTCTCCGAACGTATGTAGATATACCCAATCCAACTTGTTTTTTACACAATAATCGAATGCGATATACAAAAGTCGCTCACCCAATTTTTTCCCACGAGCCATTGTGTCAACCTTGAAAGTACAAAGTTTCAAGATCCGTCCGGGAATAATCTCCCCGTTATCGGTTAGTCGAGTATCCTGTTCGTTTTTGTAAATACAGATTGCGGCAACATTACCGTCTCCGTTTTCGATACACCAGCATTTTCGCTTGTCTGTGGCACATTTCTGAAACCATTGATCGAATCCAGCGTATGATTGACGCAAGGACTCGAAAAAAGGTTGGTTCTTGTTTATTTCATATAAAAAACGTTCTTTTACACCAGTGTAATCGAAAGAAAACGGGACAGTCGTATATCGCCGAAGTAATAACAAGAATTGTTCTAATCGATATACTTTATCCTGCAAGCCAATCCGTAAGGCTTTTTTGTGTATGCCTTCATCATTTGTAACAAGAAGATGTACGGCACCACGATATAAAGTGAACAATACATTATTGTCTACCTTGTCGTTGTCATTAGATTGTGACAAACCGAGTTCGTCGCACTCCTGAGCGGAAAGAATGGGAGGATTCTCTATTTGCGAATATTGTTTTAATCGAGATAATACGATTTTCTGTCTTTCTTGATTCTTGTCTCGGTTGATATCTTCAAACTGTATCGGATGAATATATAGACAATGTTGCTGTTCTGCAGATAATTTCCGCAGTTCGGCAAAGGACGTGTCAAGAATCCTACTCGTATCTTCCAATGGGATAATGATATTCGTGTCTAATAATATATTCATCAGGAATATTATTTGGGTGAACTAATGGTATATTTTATTGGTCGTGTTCTTCGTTTTTATCTTTACCGACTTTTAAAGTCAACCAAAAATCGATAATTATTAAGACGATTGAACAGCTCAAGACTATATTCGGAACTTTTGAGAATTTCGTATCATTTCATATGTTTGGGCTTATTTACTGCTGATTAAATCTTTCGGATTAACTTGTAGGATGTTTGCTATTTCGAACAATACATCCAAACTTGGCTGACGTCTATTACAAACATAAGAGTTAACGATGCAAAAACTCTTTCCGAGTTTTTCCGCCAACCATGTTTGTTTTATGCCTTTCTCTTCCAACACCTCTTTTATTCGATTTTTTGGCTTATCCATCTTTAATGCTTTCGATATTTCTTCTGCAAAGATATAAAATATTATGCAATAAAAAGATAAAAACTTCGTGGCGTTATTATCACGATTAGAGTTTATGGAGAATCGCTGATTTTAGTCATTCAATATTGTATAAATAATGCTATAAATATGCTTGCTAATATTGTATATCTGCCGACAGACAAATGTAAATGCGATTTTATGACACGGGAAACAAAAATTTAACTATATTTGAAGCGTCTGTAAGAAGGAATTTTTACGGGCAGACATATTTTAACTGAAGCGTTTCTGCTTGTCTCATGTCTGAAATCTGGACAATTTCAACACCAGGAGAAAGTAATGCGAACGCTCTCGCTTGCCATATATACTTTTCAGTTTATATCTGGTTTGGCGTGGGAGTATCGTTTTATTCTGGTGTAAGGGAGTCCAGACCCTCAGATATGGTAAAACGGAAAATTCCCACGCTTTTTTGTATAATGCTTTCACCTTCCGGGGATTAAGGTTGAAATAGAAACGTATCCATGTTATGAAAAAACTTATCGGAATCATTCTTTGTCTTTTCACGGTGCAGGTCGTGTTTTCACAATCCATCCTGAAATATCGGACACCGATAAAGTTAAAAACGGAGAATATCCTGAAAAGTAATGAAGAAATACCGGTCCGGATGGTTGTTGCCGAAGACATACGGGATAGTTCCGGGAAGTTTGTTCTTATAGCTTCCGGTACGCCGGTCGAGTGTAAGGTGTACAGTTCCAGAGCCCGGGGATTAGGAAAAGCGGGTGCAATACGAATTTATCCCGTCTCTGTTATTTCAGTTGATGGTCAGAATGTTTTGTTGGAAGGCGCGTTTTGTTTGTATGGGAAAAACCGGAAACCGGCAGCACTTGGCTGGGGTATCGGTAGCGGACTGACTTTTTTGCCGGGCGTCGGTTTTTGTTTTCTGATGCTGAAAGGCCGACAAGCGGTTGTGCCTGTCGGGGCAGTGCTGGAAGGTTTTGTTACGATGAATACGTATTATATTGATGCTAAATAGGATTTGTCTGATGGAAAGGTTTTTAAAAAGATTTTTTCTATTAAAGAACAGTTTGTTTTTCTTTGTTCTGGCAAGTTTTTGCAGCATTTTCACCCATTTGCTTTGTATGGGCAGTCCTGTTTTCGAAGAGTGGTTTCATGCAGAATCGTCGGGTGCTTTATGTTTTAAAATCATCCTGCTTCTTTTGTGGATATATTCTTTTATAAATCTTGGTGTGCATTTTTATTGGTATGACTGGAAGAACAATTTGTCGCTGCTTTTACAGGTTTTGGGTATCCTTCTGATTACGTTGATTTCATTTTTATAGGATATTCTTCCGCGGTTATTTCGGTGCGTACAGGATGAAAATGGCGGGACGCTTGTTGAGGTCGGGTGTCTGTTTTTTCCATTTCTGTATGGTCATTGTGCGGATGTATTCGTTTTCAGTGGTGATATCGCAAGCAATGGAAAGACGGGTGTGGGGCGAAAGCAGGGAAAGCATTTCCTGAAAGAGTTTCATGTTCCGGTAGGGGGTCTCGATGAATATCTGGGTCCGGTTTTCCGCTGCTGATTGTTTTTCAAAATGGCGCAGGGCTTTGGCCCGTTCGTTTTCCTTGACGGGCAGGTAACCGTTGAAGGAGAAATTCTGTCCGTTGCATCCGGAAGCGATCAGGGCCAGAAGGATGGAGGATGGCCCCACCAAAGGGACTACAGGGTAGTGCTTTTGCTGTGCCAAGGCAACTAATTCCGCTCCGGGGTCCGCTATCCCCGGACAACCTGCTTCCGAAATGATTCCGACATCGCCTTTTTCAAGCCAACTCAGGCAATGTTCTACCTGTTTCCTGTCCGAATGTTCGTTCAAGTCGAGAAAAACCAGGTCGTCAATCTGAATGGATTTGTCTATTTTTTTCAGATATCTTCGGGTGTTTTTGGGGTTTTCTGTGGCGAACACCCGTATGTTGCGAATAATCCCGATAACTTCGGCAGGTATCACTTTGGTCAAGGTTGATTCTCCTATCGTATTGGGAACAAGAAAAAGCCGGCCCATAGCTGTGGTTTTAATTCTGTGAGCAAAGGTAATGCAATAGTTCGGAAATTAAATTTTTATCTCTTAAATTTGCTCGGAATCTTCTAATGTAAAGGCTCTTTATGAAACTGACTATTTTAGGTAGCGGAACTTCACAGGGAATCCCTGTCGTTGCTTGTGAATGTGCGGTGTGCCGTTCGACAGACACCCGTGATAAAAGATTGCGTTGTTCGGCCATGCTGGAGATCAACGGGCAGAATATAGTCATGGATGCCGGGCCGGATTTCCGTTATCAGATGCTCAGGGCCGGGGTGAAGGATTTACGGGCTATTCTTCTGACCCATGCGCACAAAGACCATATCGGGGGACTGGACGATGTGAGGGCTTTTAACTGGGTGAAACAGGGAGCCGTGGATGTGTATGCCGATGTGAGGACTAAAGAAGCGGTTTATAAAGACTATTCTTATGCTTTCGGTGAAAATAAATATCCCGGCGTACCGGAAATCGATCTGCATGAGGTGGGGGAAGAGCCTTTTTATATTGATGATATAGAGTTTATCCCCATACAGGTAATGCATTATAAACTGCCTGTCTTGGGTTACCGTACCGGCAATTTCGCTTATATCACGGATGCAAGTGCCATACCGGAGACATCGATGAGGAAATTGGCGGGAGTGGAATATCTGGTGATAAATGCCTTAAGGAAGGAGGAACATTTGTCGCATTTCACGTTGGCGCAGGCCCTGGAGGTAACGAACGTATTAGGCGTGAAACATGCCTGGCTGACTCATATCGGCCATCAGATGGGGCTGGCTTCGGAGGTTTCCGGTGAGTTGCCTCCCCATGTTTCTTTGGCCTATGACACGTTGCAAGTGGAAATCTGAAAAAATTTCTTTGCATGAAACGGCAGAAAGTTTCAGTTTGTTTTTTGCGTAAAATTCCGTTGAATTTATTACATTTGTAGGATTTTCACAAAATAGGCAAAGAATGAGTCTGTGAAATGAATTGTATTACAAGTGGTTAATGTTATAATTTAAATATAGATGGAAAACGGCGGAGAAAAAATCATTAAAATCAACATTGAGGAAGAAATGAAATCGTCCTACATTGATTATTCAATGTCGGTGATTGTTTCACGTGCATTGCCGGATGTCCGGGACGGTATGAAGCCTGTGCACCGGAGAGTGTTGTATGGAATGAGTGAGTTAGGCGTGACATCCAATAAACCTTATAAGAAATCAGCCAGAATTGTCGGAGAGGTGATGGGAAAGTATCATCCCCACGGAGATAGTTCTGTATATATGACAATGGTCCGTTTGGCTCAGACCTGGTCTTTACGCTATCCGCTGGTGGACGGGCAGGGGAACTTCGGGTCGATAGACGGCGACAGTCCGGCCGCCATGCGTTATACGGAGGCAAGGATGAAGAAGATTGCCGAAGAAATGCTGGCCGATTTGGAGAAGGATACGGTGGATATGACACCTAACTTTGACGAGTCTTTGAAAGAGCCGACAGTGTTGCCTTCCAAGCTTCCGAATCTTTTGGTGAACGGGGCTTCGGGTATTGCTGTAGGTATGGCAACCAATATGGCTCCCCACAATCTGAATGACGCGGTGGACGCGATTTGTGCCTATATAGACAATAATGATATCGATATTGAAGAGCTGATCAATATTATCAAAGCGCCCGATTTCCCTACCGGAGGTACGATATACGGTTACAATGGAGTAAAAGAGTCGTATCGGACGGGGCGGGGACGGATTATCGTGCGTGCGAAAACTTCCATAGAGGTGACGCCGTCCGGCAAGGAGAAGATTATTGTCCATGAAATCCCTTACCAGGTCAACAAACTGGAACTGATACAACGTATTGCCGAGCTGGTCAACGAAAAGAAAATCGAAGGAATATCCAATATCAATGACGAGTCCGACCGGGAAGGTATGCGTATTGTGATTGATATCAAGAAGGAGGCGATTTCGAATGTGGTGCTTAATACGTTATTGAAGCACACGGCTTTGCAGTCTTCTTTCGGTGTGAATAATGTCGTGTTGGTGCACGGACGACCGAAGTTGCTGAATTTGAAGGATTTAATTCGTTATTTTGTGGAACACCGGCACGAGGTGGTCACCCGCCGTACCCAATTTGAACTGAATCAGGCGGAGAGAAGAGCCCATATTCTGGAAGGCTTGATTATCGCTTGCGACCACATTGATGAAGTGATCCGGATTATCCGTAATTCCCAGACGCCGGAAGAGGCTAAGAATACTTTGATTGACCGGTTCAGTTTTAGTGAGGCACAGGCTTCCGCTATAGTCGATATGCGTTTGCGCCAGTTGACGGGTCTGGAACAGGATAAATTGCGGGCTGAGTATGAAGAGATAGAAAAGGTGATAGCCCATTTGAAAGAAATATTGGCCAGCATCGAATTAAGAATGGAAATCATTAAAAATGAAATGCTGGAGATGAAGGCATTGTATGGTGATGAACGCCGTACGGACATTGTCTATGCTTCGGAAGAGTTTAATCCGGAGGATTTCTATGCCGATGACGAGATGGTAATCACCATTTCCCACATGGGATATATCAAGCGTACGCCTCTGAGTGAATATAAGGTACAGAACCGCGGAGGAGTCGGTTCCAAAGGATCGGCTACCCGGGACGAAGATTTCCTGGAACACATGATTATGGCAACGATGCACAATACGATGCTGTTCTTTACGGAAAAAGGAAAATGTTTCTGGCTGAAGGTGTATGAGATACCCGAAGGGACGAAACAGGCGAAAGGACGTGCCATACAGAATCTGCTGAATATCGATCCGGATGACAAGGTGAAAGCCTATATCAATCTTTTGTCCTTGAAAGATACGGATTATATAAATGAAAACTATATTGTGTTGTGTACCAAGAAAGGTATTATCAAGAAAACAACGCTGGAGGCCTATTCACGTCCGCGTCAGAACGGAGTCAATGCCATTACCATCAAAGAGGGCGACCAATTGTTGGAAGCCAAGCTGACCAACGGTAGTAATGATATTATGTTGGCTGTGAAGTCCGGAAAGGCAATCCGTTTCCCGGAAGAAAAAGTACGTCCTATGGGTAGGACTGCTTCCGGAGTACGAGGTATAACTTTAGGCAGTGAGGATGATGAAGTGATCGGAATGATTTGCGTGGAACCGGAGAAGGCCAATGTTCTGGTAGTATCGGAAAATGGTTACGGAAAACGTTCGGATATAGAAGATTACCGGACGACGAACCGGGGCGGGAAAGGAGTGAAGACGATCAATCTGACGGAAAAAACCGGCAGTCTGATAGCTTTGTTGGACGTGACGGACGAGGAACATTTGATGATTATCAACCGTTCCGGTTTGACTATCCGTTTGGAAATTGCATCCCTGCGTGTGATGGGTAGAAATACACAGGGCGTGAAATTGATTAATCTGCGGAATGATGATGCCATTGCGGCCGTAGCCAAGGTGTCTGCCTCCAAAGAGGACGAAAATGCTCCGGAAGAGGAGGGAAGTCAGGAAAACGCAGAGGCTCCGGAAGCGTAAAACGTAACTATTAGAAACTGAAAGACGTCAAAAAGAATATAAATTCAATAATAACAATTGTACGTATGAGAAAATTAACTTTTATCATGATTATGCTTTTCTGTGCTTCTTTTACCTACGCACAGAAGGGAAAAGTTTCACAAGCATCCAGTTATCTGAGTTCCGGTAAATTGGATGAAGCTAAAAAGCTTATTGATGAAGCTATTACGCACGAAAATTGTGTGAATGACTCAAAGTCCTGGCTTGTAAAGGGACAGATTTATCAGGGAATTTTTGAAAGTCCGCTGCCTGATTACAAAAAATTGGATCCGAATGCTCTGGATGTTGCCTATGAGGCTTACCAAAAGGCTATTGAGTTGGATGACAAAGGAAAAGTGGGCAAAAAACTTAAAACCCAGTATGATAATCTGATTATAGATTTTACAAATAAAGCTGTAGAATATTATAATTCGGAGGATTTTAAAGGAGCTTTGGAAGCTTTCAAGAAGGTGTTGGAAATTGAGAAATCACCGGTTGTCAATTCAACGGCTATTGATACCATAGTGATTTTTAATGCCGGGATTTCAGCCCACAGAGCCGAAGAGTTTGCAGAAGCAGAGAAATTTTACAAGGAGGTTTTGAAATACAACTATGAGCCGGCCAGAACGTATGCCATGTTGGCCAATGTACTGAAAGCTCAGAAAAAAGAAGAAGAGGCCGTACAGTATTTGCACAAAGGATATGAATTGTATCCGAACGACGCCAATATGTTGGTGGAATTGATCAATTATTATCTGTTGGGCGGAGAACCGGAAAAAGCTGAGAAGTATCTGGATGCCGCTATTCAGCAGGATCCGAATAATGCTTCTTTTTACAGGGCAAAAGGCTCTTTGTATGAGAAAATGAACGAGCCGGAAAAGGCTGTAGAAATGTATGAAAAAGCCCTCACTATTGATCCGAAGGATTTTGCTTCCCAATATAATCTGGGTACGGCTAAGTTGAATGAAGTGATTAAATTTCATGAAAAAGTAAATGATATCGTGGATGCGGACGAATATAACAAGAGTATGGAGCAAGTATACAAGGGTTATGAATCAGTGATTCCGTATTTTGAGAAAGCCCATGATATTGACCCGAAAGAACCCAACACGATGGAGACTTTAAAAGCTCTCTATTTCAAATTGAGAACCGTTAATCCGGACTACATGACGAAGTATGAGAATATTAAAGCTCTGTTGGAAGGAGAAAAATAAATAACCGGAAAAGGGGAAGCCAAGACTCCCCTTTTTCTTTTTTATATATAATTATCATAATATAAATTATAGGACATCTATGAAAAGTAGAAAAAGAGAATAAATCCGATGAAAATATTATATATTTGCAAATAAATTTGCTGAGAATATGAAAAAAAGAATGTGTGACAAGGTTGTCATCATTACCGGTGCTTCTTCGGGTATCGGCAAAGCGTTGGCTTTTGAAGCAGCTCATCAGGGAGCTAAATTAGCTATTGCCGCCCGGAATATTGAAGAATTGCTTGTTCTTGAAAAAGAGTTGAAAACCGGCGGTACGGATGTTATTTCCATACGGACGGATGTTACGAAAGAATTGGCTTGCAAGGAATTGATACAACAGACATACGATTATTTCGGACGTATAGATGTGTTGATCAATTGTGCCGGTATATCCATGCGGGCGTTGCTGGAGGATTTGGATTTGAATGTAATCCGCAAGGTGATGGATGTTAATTTCTGGGGAACCGTTTATTGTTCCAAGTATGCTCTTCCCTATTTGCTGCAGACGCATGGTACGCTGGCCGGAGTGATTTCCATTGCCGGTTATATCGGGCTTCCCGGTAGAACAGGTTATGCAGCCAGTAAATTTGCCGTAAGGGGATTTTTAAATACTGTCCGTATTGAAAACAGGAAAAAAGGGCTGCATGTGTTGTTGGCTGCTCCGGGATTTACAGCCTCCAATATCCGCAAAACGGCTTTGAATGGTGAAGGCCGGCAGCAAGGCGAAAGTCCGCGGGATGAAAGTAAAATGATGTCTGCGGAACGTTGTGCAGCTATTATAATTAAAGGTATAAGGAAGCGGAAACGGGAGATTATCATGACTTTTGTCGAAGGTAAACTGGCCGTATTTTTAAGTAAATGGATGCCCCGTTTGGTGGATCGTCTGAGTTATTCGCATATGGCCAAAGAACCCGATTCTCCTTTCAAATAGAGATTGTATGAGCATGAGGAACCCGGTATTGCTGACGATTTGTCTGTTTTGCGGAATAAATGCCGTTTATTCGCAGATATTGTACCCGGAGATTATGGAAAAAAAGGAGTCGCTTGTCGAGCCCTTGAAGGTGCCGGCTATTGTATTTCCTGACAATCTTTCCATATTGAAAAAAGATTTGAAAAATGCTTTTATCGCCAATCCGGCGGTACGCTATGCCATTGAGGAGCTGAAACGAAAAAAGACAAAAGATCAGGAACTGAAGCAGGCTTTGGAGGTATTGATTCATTATGCGGAAGATGAGCAGGTCGGGCCTGTCGTGGAAGCTGTGAAAAAATATATGCGAGAAGCAGCCCAGAAAGAAGATGCGTTGCAAAGTGCCATACGGCAGATTGAAAACGACAGTGCGGATTATTATTCTGCTACTTATGGCTACCAGTCTGACACTACCCTGACACGATATTATAATAGTAATTTAAAAACGCTGGTTTCTCACATACGAAGTGATTCGAATTATATATGGCTGCGTGAAATCAGCAAAGATTCCGTTCAGGTGCATTTATCCAATCGGGCCGACCAGTATCTGGAGATATGGATGAATAACGGCCGGCAGGATTATTACCGTTTTTGGGTAATCAACCGGAGTGGTGATTCCATTGGAACCTGGGTGCAGGTGTTGCCTGAAAAAAATAATCTTCGGTTATATGTGGATGATGATGTCTATCAAAATCGGGGTGTTGATTATAAGAAAGTGCCGGACGAACTGATTAAAAACCAAGTGAGTGAGGATTATTATAAAATCAGTGCGCCCCACACCGGAGAACTCTGGCGTCGTTACTGGAGTTATTATTCGGAAGTGGAAGCGGCTCTGGGGCAAGGATATCAATCCAATTGGGCCAGTGGCGGTGAAAATTCCCTTTCTTTATTGACGAATCTCCGGCTGTATCTGAATTACAATAAAAATAAAACGAGCTGGGAGAATTTTATCCATTACCGTTTGGGATTTTTACGTTCCGGTAGTGAAGATATACGCAAGAATGAAGACCGGCTGGAATTTAACTCAAAAGTCGGACAAAATGCGTTTAAGCATTGGTATTATACTGCACAGTTGAATATTGTAACACAGATATTCAATTCGTATGAGTATCCGACGGACAGTGAGAAGAAGTTAGTTGCTAATTTTATGTCTCCGGGGTATTATACCTTATCTATAGGTATTGACTACAAGCCTTCGGATAACTTTTCCCTCTATCTCTCTCCTATTGCCGGCAAATGGACCTGGGTACGGGATACGAATGGAATAGATCCGACCCGTTATGGTGTGGATGCCGGTAAAAAATCAAAAGGAGATGCCGGTGCCCGTGTGGAACTGAGAAATAAGTTCCCTTTGGCTAAAATTATGGATATCCGGAATGAGTTGATCATGTTTAGCAGTTATTACAATCCCAAACAGAGTTTTACGGCCGATTGGAAAGTCCAGATTGATTTCAAGATCAATTATTTTATGCGTGCTTCCGTGTATGCGAATTTGGTGTATGACGAAAATTATTCGGATGAACTTCAATTTAAGGAGACCTTGAATCTGGGGGTTAATTTTAGATTTTAAGAATATGATAAATTTTGAGAATTGTGAAATCGGCAATATTATTATTCATAATGTCGGAAATAAATACGAAGGCGGAGAATTAGTGTTGTCAGAAACCTGTTTCCTGCCGGAGGATCCGGATGTCCTGGCTTTGTTGAAAAATTATTTCCTCTCCTCTTTCAAGAAAGATGCTTTTTATAATTTCTATCCTTATGAGGAGGAGTTCATGAATAATCCGGTGTATGCCGCTGCTAATACTATTTTTAACGATAATACCGGATTTTACGAACAATCCGTGAGAATTGCGGAACAACTTTTTGAGCAGTCCAATAATCCGAATATCAAAGCCGGAGAATTGTATGTGGTTTATTTCCGTAATTGCAATGTTGAAGAAGGTGTTTGCGATGCTATCGGGATTTTTAAATCCGAAACCAAGGATACTTTCCTCAAAATCGTGATGAATCAAAATACTTACCAGTTGGAGAGTGAGTCCGGAATCAATATCAAAAAACTGGATAAGGCTTGCCTGATTTTCAATATCCGTCCGGAAGAAGGGTATAAAGTATCTATTCTGGATAAGACGAATAGCAAGGAGGCCATTTATTGGACAACGGATTTCCTGGGATTACAACCAGCCAATGACAGTTATTTCCAGACGGCGAATTATCTGAACTTGTGCAAAGATTTTGTGAAAGATATTTATAACAAGGAAAATGATGTGCCTCGTGCGGACCAGATTGATATGCTGAACCGTTCCCTGAATTTCTTTAAGGAGGCGGAAGTTTTTTCGGAAGACCGTTTTAAGGAGGAAGTGGTTCACGAACCGGAAGTGATCCAGGCTTTCGAGAATTTCAAAAAGCAATATGAGCAGGACAAGGAGATTCCGTTGAGTGCTTCTTTTCCGGTGTCTGATTTTGCGGTGAAAGATGAAAAAAAGTATTTCCGTCATGTGTTGAAACTGGATAAGAATTTTCATATTTATATCCACGGCCAACGGAAATATATTGAAAAAGGATATGATACGGCACGGGATATGAATTATTATAAGCTGTATTTCAGGGACGAAGAATAATCCGGTTGGTATGAAAATAGTAATGAAATTATTGCTGGTATTCGTTATTTTGGGGATACTGGCAGCAGGTGTCGGATATTTTTTTGTATACCGCCCCAATATCCGGGTTCAAGATAATGGTATTTTCTTGATTCATAAAGGAGAATCGTTTGACACGGTGACTTTGCATTTGCAGGAAAGAGGATTTCTTCAGAATGAGTATACTTTCCGGAAAGTGGCTGGACTAAAGAAGTATCCGGAGCTGGTGAAAAGCGGACGCTATAAATTGACAGACCGGATGAGCAATAATGAATTGATCAATTTGTTGCGTTCCGGTCGGCAGGAACCGGTTCATTTTACATTTAACAATATCCGGACATTGGAACAGTTTGCCGGCATCGTCAGCAAGCAATTGGCGGTTGATTCCTCGGCATTGTCGGCGTTGCTTACCGATGAGCAGTATGTTGCCAGTTTGGGATTCACTCGGGAAAATTTGATTGGTATGTTTATACCCAACACTTACCAGATATACTGGGATATATCTCCTTTGAATTTTATGGCGAGAATGCAGGAAGAGTACCGGAAGTTTTGGAACGATGAGCGGAAACACAAGGCGGAAAGAGCTGGCCTCTCTCCTATGGATGTCGTGATTCTGGCTTCCATTATAGAGGAAGAAACGACGCGTCCCAAGGAGTATCCGATTATTGCCGGTGTGTATATCAATCGCTTGAAGCGAAATATTCCTTTGGCAGCCTGTCCGACATTGAAGTTCGCTTTGGGGGATTTCACGCTGAAACGGGTGCTGAAAATCCATACGGAAGTCGAGTCCCCTTACAATACCTATAAGTATAAAGGGTTACCACCCGGTCCTGTACGTATGCCTTCGGTTCAGGTGATCGATGCTGTCCTGAATTACCGGAAACACGACTATTTTTATTTTTGTGCCAAAAGCGATTTTTCGGGTGAACACCATTTTTCACGCACGTTGCGTCAGCACAATGACTTTGCCCGTCAATACCATCAAGCCTTGAACAAAAGGAAAATATATTAGGGATATTTTTCCAAGTTTTGTTTTTGATTCAGAGTTTTTGTGTTATCTTTGCGCCGATATTTTATATTTATACTAATAATCAATTAATTATGTTGAATCATTACGAGACCGTTTTCATTACAACTCCCGTTTTATCTGAGGTACAGATAAAGGAAGCGGTAGAAAAGTTCAAAAACACCATTACAGAAAATGGTGGTAGCATTGAACATGAGGAGGCGTGGGGCCTTCGCAAGCTGGCTTATCCGATCCAGAAGAAAACCACCGGATTTTATCACCTGCTTCAGTTTGAAGCTGAAGGTTCTTTGGTGGACAAATTGGAAACCGTGTACAGACGTGACGAACGTGTGATCCGTTTTCTGACATTCAGATTAGACAAGTATGCTTATGAGTATGCTTTAAAGAGAAGAAGTAAAAACGAAAAAAAAGAGGAGAAATAAGCCATGGCACAGAATGAAAGTGAAATAAGATATTTGACCCCGCCATCCGTAGAGATCAAAAAGAAAAAATACTGCCGTTTTTTAAAGAGCAGAATTAAATTTATTGACTACAAGGATCCGGAATTTTTGAAAAAATTCTTGAACGAACAGGGAAAAATCCTTCCGAGAAGAATTACGGGTACTTCTTTGAAATATCAGAGAAAAGTAGCTACCGCAGTGAAACGGGCAAGACACCTTGCATTGCTGCCCTATGTAACCGATTTGATGAAATAATTTTAAGGAAGGAGGACAAAATGCAGATTATATTATTGACAGATATAGCAAACTTAGGTCATAAGGACGACATAATCAACGTAAAACCGGGTTATGGTCGTAATTACCTTATTCCTCAGGAATATGCTATCCTTGCAACTGAATCAGCCAAAAAGATCGTTGCTGAAAATATCAAACAGAGAGCTCACAAGGAAGCCAAACTGAAAGCTGAAGCAGAGGAATTGGCAGCGAAACTCGAGACTGTAAAACTGACCATTGGTGCAAAAACCAGCAGTACAGGTAAGATTTTCGGTTCTGTGAACAATATCATGATTGCAGAAAGTCTGCAAGCTCAGGGATTTGATATCGACAGAAAGAAAATCATGTTGAAAGAGATCAAAGAAGTAGGAACCTATACAGCAGTCATCAAACTTCACAGAGAGGTGAAAGTAAATGTTGAATTCACTGTAGTTTCCGAATAATTAATTCAAGTCATTAATTAAGACTTAAACGTATTTCCAAACACGAAAAGCACCCGTTTCCGGGTGCTTTTTTATTCCTGTAATTTTCGTATCTTTGTAAACAATTTATTCAGGAGAATAAGAATGGGAAAACAAACTATAGAACTGAAAGGAATCCGCGTCCATAATTTGAAAAATATCGATTTGACGATCGACTTGAATAAATTGATAGTGATTACGGGGGTATCCGGAAGCGGCAAATCTTCTTTGGCTTTTGACACACTCTATGCAGAAGGCCAGAGAAGGTATGTGGAAAGCCTTTCTTCTTATGCCCGCCAGTTTTTGGGACGTTTAAACAAACCGGAATGCGATTATATCAAGGGAATCCCTCCTGCCGTCGCAATTGAACAAAAAGTAAATACATCCAATCCTCGTTCTACCGTCGGCACTTCTACTGAAATTTATGATTATATCAAATTGTTGTATGCACGTGCCGGCCAAACCTTTTCTCCCGTTTCCGGAAAAGAAGTGAAGCGGGAACAAGTGGATGATATATGTCATTTTATTTTGCAAGGCAATAAGGGGAAAAATGTAATCATACTTGCCCAACCGGAAAAGTTGCACCAACAACAAAGTTTGTCTTTGTTGTTGAGCCAGGGATTTACCCGAATTAAATACGAAGATGAGTTTTTACGCATAGATGATGTAGTAACCAATAAGCAGGAGTTTAAGGAACGGGAAAAGCTGTATCTTGTCATCGATCGTATATCTGTCAATGACGAACGGGATACGGTTTCAAGGGTATCGGAATCTGTGGAGACGGCCTTGTATGAAGGAAACGGTGTATGTTTTATTGAACTGGACGGTAAGATTCATTCCTTTTCCAATCGTTTTGAGGCGGATGGAATAAGTTTTCAGGTTCCTTCTGTCAATATGTTCAGCTTTAATTCTCCTATCGGAGCGTGTCCGAAATGTGAAGGGTACGGACGTATATTGGGGATAGACGAAGATTTGGTTGTACCTAATAAAACGTTGAGTGTCTATGAGGATGCTGTCATGTGTTGGCGCGGAGAAGTGATGAGTGAGTGGAAGCATCAATTGGTAAAAAATGCGCATCATGTCCATTTTCCTGTGCATACCCCCTACTATGAACTGACTTCTCAGGAAAAAAGTTTACTTTGGAATGGATGTAAGTATTTTTCCGGGATTTATGATTTTTTTGCCCATTTGGAAACTAAGAAATATAAAATCCAGAATCGGGTGATGATTGCAAGGTATACCGGAAAGACAAAGTGTCCAGATTGTAATGGTACACGTTTGAAAAAAGAAGCTTCTTACGTAAAGGTCGGTAATAAGTCGGTTCCGGAATTGGTGGAAATGCCTATTGCAGAACTGAAAACTTTTTTTGATCAGCTTGAATTGGACGAAAATCAAAAGAAAGTGGCGGAGCGGATTTTACCGGATATAAAGAACCGTATCGATTTCTTAATGGATGTCGGATTAGGCTATCTGACACTTAACCGCCTCTCTTCCACCCTTTCGGGTGGAGAATCCCAGCGCATAAATCTGGCAACGTCTTTGGGATCGGCTTTGGTCGGTTCCCTTTATATTCTGGATGAACCGAGTATTGGTCTCCATTCCCGAGATACTGCCCGGTTGATTGGTGTATTAAAACGGCTTCGGGATATGGGGAATACGGTCGTAGTGGTAGAGCATGATGAGGATATTATAAAAGCAGCAGACGAAGTGATTGATATCGGACCTTATGCCGGGCGCTTGGGTGGTGAAGTTGTTTTTCAAGGAGACCGTAAGGCTTTAGAGGCGGCTCATACGTTGACAGCAGACTATCTTTATGGACGACAAGGGATAGCTCTTCCGAAAAAAAGACGTGTATGGAAAAAGAAAATTACTATTACCGGTGCTACTGAAAATAACTTGAAAAATTTGACTGTAGATATTCCTTTAGGAATAATGACTGCTGTTACAGGTGTCAGTGGTTCCGGAAAAAGTACGTTGATTAAGTCAATATTAGTTCCTGCTCTTAAAAAATATTACGGAGATTATTCCGACCGTACCGGAAGTTTCGATAAGCTTATCGGAGATTTACAATCAATTAGCGGTGTGGAATTTATAGATCAAAATCCGATAGGAAAATCTACCCGCTCCAATCCTGTTACCTATGTCAAGGCGTGGGATGATATCCGCAAGATTTTTGCCGATGAAAAAATGGCTAAGTTGCAAGGATTTAAACCCTCCCATTTTTCTTTTAATGTTCCGGGCGGACGGTGCGAAGAATGTCAAGGAGAGGGAATTATCAAGGTGGAGATGCAGTTTATGGCGGATGTGTATTTGGAATGTGAACACTGCAAGGGAAAACGCTTTAAGGAAGATGTATTGGAAATAAAATACAGGGATAAGAATATTTATGATATTCTGGAAATGACCGTAAACCAGGCTGTTGAATTTTTTTCTACTGAAAATGGACACTGCGAACGAAGTATTGTAGAGAAATTACAGAAGTTGGTGGATGTCGGGCTGGGATACATAAAATTGGGACAATCTTCAAGTACGTTGAGTGGAGGTGAGAGCCAGCGGGTAAAACTGGCATATCATTTGAGCCGGGAAAATGCAGAACCGACGTTGTTCGTATTCGATGAACCAACAACCGGTCTCCATTTCCATGATATCCATAAATTGATGGAATCTCTGAATGCCTTGATAGAAAGAGGGCATTCGGTGTTGATTATAGAGCACAATATGGATGTGATAAAATGTGCCGATTATGTAATTGATCTGGGACCCGAAGGTGGCAATGAGGGGGGCGATATTGTGTTTAAAGGTACTCCAGAGGAATTGATAAAGTGCAAAGCGTCTTATACCGGAAAATATTTGAAAGAAAAAATAGAGAAATGAAAAAAATACTTGATTTTGTAGTTGTCGGAAACGAAATGCTGAATGACAGTATGTTTCTGCTAACCCTTCATTCCGATGAACTCCCTCCTATCAATCCCGGGCAATTTGTGAATGTGAAAGTGGAAAATTCTTCCGATACATTCCTCCGGCGTCCGATTTCTGTTCATGATGTAGACCCTGTTGAAGGGTTACTTTATTTGTTGATAAAAAAAGCCGGAACGGGAACTCGAAAGTTGGCAGAATTGAAGAAAGGTGAAAAGTTGAATATTATACTTCCATTGGGAAATTCATTTTCAATTCCAGATTCCGGTCGTTGTTTGCTTGTAGGTGGCGGCGTGGGAATCGCTCCTATGTTCCATTTGTCGAAAGAGATGAAATCTCGGGGCCTTCGTCCGGTAGTATTAATTGGGGTACGTTCGAAGGAGGATATTGTACGCAAAGAAGATTTTGAACAGTATGCAGAGTTGTATTACACAACAGAAGACGGTTCATATGGCGAAAAAGGATATCCGACCCAACATTCTTTATTGGCTCAACATTTTGATCATATCTTTTGTTGTGGACCGGAAGTGATGATGAAAGCAGTTGCCGGGTATGCTTATAAAAATAGTATTGAATGTGAAGTATCTCTGGAAAATATGATGGCTTGCGGAATTGGTGCCTGTCTGTGTTGTGTGACAGACACTCATGAAGGGCATAAATGTGTATGTTCGGAAGGGCCGATTTTTAACATAAAGGATTTGAAATGGCAGAATTGAATGTAAATTTAAACGGACTGAATTTAAAAAATCCGGTATTGACAGCTTCCGGTACGTTCGGCTATGGAACTGAATTTGCAGATTTTATTAATCTGACAGATTTAGGAGGTTTTATTGTGAAAGGAACAACCCTGCATCCCCGGGAAGGTAATCCTTATCCCCGGATGGCCGAGACGCCTTCGGGAATGCTGAATGCCGTCGGATTGCAAAATAAGGGTGTAGATTATTTTGTAAATCATATTTATCCCGAAATCAAAGATATTCGTACCAATATCCTGGTGAATGTTTCCGGGACTTCGATATCCGATTATGTAGCGACGGCGGAAAAAATAAATGCACTGGATCGGATCCCGGGAATAGAACTGAATATTTCCTGTCCGAATGTGAAAGAAGGTGGTATGGCTTTTGGTACACGATGCTCTTCGGTGGCGGAAGTTGTGAAAGCTGTAAGAAAAGTATATAAAAAACATCTGATGGTGAAATTGTCCCCTAACGTTACCGATATTCAGGAAATTGCGTTGACGGCAGAAGCAGAAGGAGCTGATTCTCTTTCTTTGATTAATACGTTAATGGGGATGGCTATTGATGCTGAGAAACGGCGTCCGCTGCTCAGTACGGCAACCGGTGGGCTAAGCGGAGCTTGTGTAAAACCGGTTGCACTGCGTATGGTATGGCAGGTATCTAAAGTTGTTAAAATACCGATTGTGGGATTGGGAGGCATAATGAATGTCACCGATGCTATTGAATTTTTGTTGGCAGGGGCTTCAGCTATTCAGATAGGTACAGCCAATTTTATTGATCCGGCAATAACTGTAAAAGTTATAAAAGGTATCAATGATTATTTGGACAGAAATGGCTTTAAGTCTGTAAAGGAAATTGTAGGCTTGATTTAAAAGTTTCGGAGAACTACAGGAAATTCATTCTTTTTTCTGTAGTTCCATGACATTTATTATTTATTATAATCTTCAAAGCTTCCGTCTGTAAAAAATAGAATAATCCGTTTTAATTCTTTTTGTTGGGGAATCGGTGGAACCATAGCAGCTATTTCCGGCGATGGAAGTTTCTGGGTCATTGCTCTATATTCTTGCTGAGATTCGTTACTTTCTTTTGCTTTCGGATTTAAGGTTGTAGATTTTACTGATTCTGTTTTTCCTTTGTTTTTAGATGAATTATACATTTCTCCTTCTCCTGTCAGTAACCAATCCATACTGATGTCCGGAAAAGCTTTGGCTATACTCACCAATAAATCATATCCCGGTTTATTCCTGCCTTTCAATAGGTGAGAAATGGCGGAGGGATTGGCATCAATTAAGGTTGCAAATTTAGTGGCACTCAGGCCTTTTCCTTCAATAATGGCATTTAATCTGTTTTTCATTAAGGCTGACAAAATGACGGTGTTTATACATATTGTAATTTCAAACATTACAAATGTAATCTAAATTAATTAAAAATCAAAGTTACAACTGTAATATACTATTTATTACAATTGTAACACACGAAGATGCTTCGGATATAACCTCTTTTAAAATAGATTCGTTTCCAATCACTTATGCTTTGTATTTTGGCTTTAATTATATATGTGTATAATGTTCAGTTATTTATGCGGGTTTAATGTGCCGAAATGCCATAGTTTTTATTTATATTTATTATTTATATAATTTCTTTAAAACTATGGTTTTTAAATAATTATAAATCCACATTGTATTAAAATTAGGGATGACTGCAGGATTAGAGGTTGTTTTAATTGAAAATATTTAAATGGAATGTTTTTGTTATTCAATATAAAAAATTGGTTTTCAATACATTGATATCCATGAATAAGGCGGTAAAACCAAGACTAAATTACGACTGTGCGGTATAGTTATTAGTTGCAGGTATTTATTACAAATGTAACATGATTAAATTTTAAAACTTAATGTCTATGCGTATTATATATGTAAATACTTTGATCATTTCTCTCTTTCATCTTGACAACATTCAATTGCTTATTGCCAAATTCTTATTATATTTGAGAAATTATAAAAATAACACCTTATGACAATACAGGAAAAAATAGCTCGTTTACGTGAAATTATGGAACGTGAAGGATTGGATGCTTACATTGTATCCGGAACTGACCCTCACAACAGTGAATATTTGCCGGAAGCATGGCAACAACGTGAATGGATTTCCGGTTTTACCGGATCTTTTGGAACAGTTGTTATAACAAAGGATGATGCAGGATTGTGGACAGATACTCGTTATTTTATTCAAGCGGAGAAACAACTTGCCGGGACTGAAATCAGTCTGCATAAGCTAAGGGTTCCTGGTGCTGTAGATTATCCTGAATGGTTGTCTAACACTCTCCAAGCTGGATGTCGGGTGGGGATGGATAGTTTTTGTATGTCCGTACGGGATGTTGAGCATTTAAAAGAGGTATTGACAGTAAAAAATATAGAATTAGTTGGAAAACCCGATTTATTAGGAGAAATCTGGCTTGATAGACCTGGTCTCCCGATCTCTTCCGTTTATTTATTAGAGGAAAGGTATGCTGGAGAGTCTGTGCAAAATAAAATAGCTACTATACAGGCTAAATTACAGAAATGTCAGGCTGATTATTTTCTTTTTAGTTGTCTTGACGAAATCGCGTGGTTGTTTAATATCAGATGTCATGATATCGCATATAATCCGGTGGCAATCAATTATGCTGTTGTTGGACGGGAAAAATCCTATTTTTTTATCAAATGCTCCAAATTGCCTGTGGAAGTTATAAGTTCTTTAGAAAGCAACCAAGTAGAAATCAGAGATTATCATCATCTTTTTTTGTTTTTTGATGAATTGGAAAAGAGTTCGCATTTTTTAGCAGATCTCCATACTTTGAATTATGCTGTGTATAACCATTTGGCCTCTAACTTCAAGGTTACGGATATAGAGTCTCCTATTATATTAAACAAAGCTATTAAAAATCAGGTGGAGCTCGAGGGATTTCGTAAGGCATGCATAAAGGATGGTGTTGCGATGACTCGTTTCTTCTTTTGGTTGGAGCAAGAGTTGGTTTGTCGCCCGATTTCGGAAACGGAGGCTGCTGAAAAACTATCCGAGTTGCGTGCAAACTGTCCCGATTATGTATCAGATAGTTTTCATACCATTTCTGCTTATGGGAAAAACGCGGCACTTCCGCATTATTCTGCAGTTCCGGGAAAAGATGTTGTTTTGAAAAACAAAGGCTTGTATTTAGTCGATTCGGGAGGGCAATATTTATATGGTACAACAGATATCACCCGTACCATTCCTTTGGGAGAATTGACACAACAGGAAAAAGAGGATTATACCTTGGTGCTTAAAGGAATGATATCATTAGCTCGATGTGTATTTCCCAAGGGTACAACCGGTGCAAATATTGATATAGTTGCAAGGCAGCCTTTATGGAATAAAATGATGAATTACGGACATGGGACCGGACATGGTGTTGGGCATTTTCTTTGTGTTCATGAAGGACCTCAGGATATACGACAGACATGGCGGGCGCAAGCCATTCTTCCAGGAATGGTTACTTCCGACGAACCGGGGATGTACCGAGAGGGGCAACACGGAATAAGACATGAAAATCTCATTGTCTGTCAAGAGGCAGGAAAAAATGAATTTGGTGAGTGGTGTAATTTTGAAACGATAACCCTCTGTTATTTTGATGTTTCAGGGATGTTGATTGATTTGTTGAGTGAAGATGATAAAAAATGGCTAAATAGGTATCATGCTCAGGTTTTTGACAAGCTTGCTCCTTATCTTACAGAGCCAGAAAAAGTGTGGCTGCAAAAAAAGACTTCCAAAATTTAAACAAAAAGAGGATAGTGCTATTCTTTTTGGAGTAACACTATCCTCTTTTTAATTTTCTCCCATGATTTTGTTGTTGTGGATAAAGTGGTCTTATAAATGTAACTTATTATACTTTTGAGTTGTGTTTTAAGAGATGTTTTCTGCTATTCTTAAATTATATATTATAAAACAATGAATTTTAATGTTGTCTGATGATTTGTCTGAATTCATCCAATTGTTGGATAAAATCTTCTTTTCTTATTTTTCTTTTATAGTAGAATGTGGATATGAGAAGTAAATATGTATTCTCCTCCAAAACGATGTAACTACCTTCCCATCCGTAACATAAGTAATACCACGCCACCATTCGCACGCACTTCCAACTGACAACAATAAATAAGTTTGTAAAATAATTATTTTTATTTTGCTTCATTTGTCGACTGTGGTGAATGGACAAAAATGATTTTTTTGAAATAAATAAGGTGTCTTGTGGGGTTTGTTTTTTGGGGCCTTTTTTTAATGAATAAAGTAAATTTATTCTTTTCCGAGAAAAAAATCAAGTTTTTCTGATTTTAAAAAATGAAATGGAAGTTAGTTTTCGCTTTGTAGGGTGTTGGGAGTTTTCTATTGTGGATGATGTGGTACGTCTTTTTTTTAATAACGTTCGTGTAAAAAGTAGGCTATTGGGGCATTTTTTATAATTCATCTATAAGAATTTATAATTTTGGAATTGAATAGGGAGGTGTATTTGAAGAATGTTTTTAATGAATTGTTATACAATTCATTATGTATTTAAAAAAGAAGTTATATTTTAGGTATAAAAGCTTATCTAAAAACAAGAAATAAAATAGAGTATATGTTTTATAATAAGCAACTTATGGGACTATTGAAATTTCTTGTTTAGAATTTCATTGTAAATGATTGCTTTCTTTAAATCAAATTCTTCTTCTATGTTTGTTTCTTCATTTTCGTGTGCAGGAGCTTCCTGGTGTGCTTGTTCTGATGCCTCAGAGAGAGCGTGCTTTTCTTTGTCAGCATACTCCTCGGTTGTTATTTCTTCCCATATGTGTTTTGGGAGTTCTTCTGTGTCGTTTTCAGAAGATGACTTGAATTCATTTTCTTTATTCTTTTTAGACAGAGATTTTACCAAGCTAAAAATAGCTGTCAGTAATGTTAAAAGAATATATATCCAATCAGAAGAGGAGTTTGTTTCGCTCATAGTTTTTATATTTGTACGGATTTAATATGTCGTATGATGCAATCAAAAGTAGTGTTTTTTTTATTATTTACTCCGTTTTTGTCTTTATTTCTCAGTTGTAGTAATGATTTGAAGAGAAATACGGTGATACCTTACACCCCTATTGATACTCGTATTAATTTAGGATGGGCGGATTATAGTGATTTGAATTTTCCGAATCGCCCCATGTACATTCTTTATTCTACGCCGTCCGGCAAGTTGTTGGGATATAATGGGAACGGAATCATTGTCATGCAAACGGATATGGACGAATATAAATGTTACGATGCTACATGTCCGGAGTGTATAGATGCAGATACTCACATTGAAATTACGTCCGGCGAACAGATTGCCCGATGTCCTAATTGTGAAACTCGTTTTTTCCTCCCGTATGGCATTCCTTTGGATTCGGAAGATGATGACACAGAGAATACGAGAGTGGCACCTCTTCAAGTTTATCCTGTAAAAGTTGCTGGAAATATATTAATTATCAGATATTAATGACATATCAAAAGCAGGGAAGATAAAAATATTGCACGTTCTGTAAAATTATAGATAAAATATCTTCTTTTTTTTTATCTTTGCCACAAAATCAGAGTAGTAAATCATAAAATCAAATAACCGACATCCGGATGAAAAGAGCGTTAATAAGTGTATTTGATAAAACTGGAATTGTTGATTTTGCGAAATCCCTTGATTTATTGGGTTGGCAGATCATTTCTACCGGAGGGACATCGAAAAAACTGAAAGAAGAAGGCATTCAGGTTCAGGATATTTCAGATCTGACCAAATTCCCTGAATGTTTTGACGGCAGAGTAAAAACATTACATCCCCGTGTGGAAGGCGGAATCTTGGCGATACGGGATAATGAAAGCCATCAGGAACAAATGTCTGAATTAGGTATAGAACCTATTGATATTGTAGTATGTAACCTCTATCCTTTTAAACAAACAGTTTTAAAGACAGGAGTTTCACATGACGAGATTATAGAAAATATCGATATCGGTGGGCCGACTATGATTCGGGCTGCTGCCAAGAATTATAAGTTTGTGACGGTCATTACTGATCCTGAGGATTATTCAAAGGTCATTGAAGAGTTGCAGGAAAAAGGGGAAACTTCGGCAGCAACTAAGGAAATGTTAGCAGCGAAAGTTTTTATCCATACAACTCATTATGATGCTTTGATTGCTAATTATTTTTCGGAACGTTTGGGTATCACTTCTCCGAAAACCCTGACTCTTACATATGAGAAAAAGCAAGATTTAAGGTATGGTGAAAATCCGCATCAATCGGCAACGTTCTATACTTCCATAAAAGGTACGGAGGGTACATTGACTTCTGCAGTGCAACTCCACGGGAAAGAATTGTCCTATAATAATATAGGAGATACCGACGGAGCGTTGGAAACATTGAAAGAATTTGACGAACCCACGATTGTGGCCGCCAAGCATGCCAACCCCTGTGGTGTTGGTAGTGCAGATACCCTTCTGGAAGCATATAAAAAAGCATATGAAGCTGATCCAGTTTCTATTTTTGGAGGAATTGTGGCAGCCAATCGGGAGATTGATGGAGAAACAGCAGCAGAAATGGCAAAGGTTTTTTTAGAAGTAATCATTGCTCCGTCCTATTCTCCGGAGGCTCTTGATATATTGACAAAGAAAAAGAATATTCGATTGCTACAATTAGAGAACATCGGGCATAAAGATAAAAAAGCGTTTAAAGCCAAAACTGTGTTGGGAGGTTTGCTTATTCAGGATTTGGATACTGAACTGATGTTGGCAAAAGAGGTAAAAATAGTTAGTAAGCGGCAACCTACGGTACAAGAAATGGATGATCTTCTGTTTGCATGGAAAGTTGTGAAGCATACCAAGTCGAATGGTATTGCTATTGCAAAGGACAAATGTACAACAGGTGTAGGTCCTGGGCAGGTTAGTCGTATTTGGGCATTGGAAAACGCCATTCGTCAGGGAGGTGAGCGTATTGCGGGCAGTGTCATGGCATCTGATGCATTTTTCCCTTTTGCAGATTGTGTAGAAGCAGCACATAAGGCCGGGATTACAGCTATTATACAGCCGGGTGGTTCCGTACGGGATCAGGAATCCATTGATGCCGTTAATCGTTACGGCATCGCGATGATATTTACAGGTATGAGACATTTCAAACATTAAAACATATGGGATTATTTTCATTTTTATCACAAGATATAGCGGTTGACTTGGGGACAGCCAATACCATCATCATCAATAATGACAAAATGGTTGTAAACGAACCATCCATTGTTGCCATTGACCGGAGAACGGAAAAAGTAATTGCCATCGGCGAAAAAGCCCGGCAGATGCAAGGAAAAACCCATGATAACATTAAAACCATCCGTCCTTTGAGAGACGGAGTTATTGCCGATTTTAACGCTGCGGAGCAAATGATTCGCGGAATGATAAAAATGGCAAACATCAACAATAAGTTCTTCTCTCCTTCTTTGCGGATAGTGATTTGTATCCCTTCCGGTAGTACGGAAGTGGAAGTGCGAGCCGTACGTGATTCCTCTGAACACGCCGGAGGACGTGACGTTTACATGATTTACGAACCGATGGCAGCAGCTTTGGGTATCGGTTTGGATGTGGAAGCTCCGGAAGGAAATATGATTGTGGATATAGGTGGAGGTACGACAGAAATCGCCGTAATTTCATTAGGCGGGATTGTTACAAACAAATCGATTCGTATTGCCGGCGATGACCTGACCGACGATATTCAAGAATATATGCGTCATCAGCATAACATCAAAATAGGGGAAAGAACAGCCGAGGAGATAAAAATACATGTAGGATCTGCTTTGTCTGAATTGGATGAACCTCCTGCAGATTTTGTAGTACAGGGTCCGAACCAGATGACTTCTCTCCCAGTAGAAGTCCCGGTGTCTTATCAGGAAATTGCCCATTGTCTGGAAAAGTCCATCTCCAAAATAGAGATTGCTATTTTAGGAGCCTTGGAGCAAACGCCGCCTGAGTTGTATGCGGATATTGTCAATAAAGGTATTTACTTGGCCGGTGGTGGTGCTTTATTAAGAGGATTGGACAAACGTCTGTCCGATAAACTGAACATTCCATTCCATATAGCAGAAGATCCCTTGCGGGCTGTCGCCAGGGGTACGGGGATTGCTTTGAAAAATGTGGATAAATTCTCATTCCTGATTAGATAAGTTGGATGTCAGCAATAATTTAAAGCAGTGAAGAATATTATAAAACTTATATTAAAGTATCATTTTACTATAATTTTTATATTATTGGAATTCATATCTTTTTCTCTGATAGTTGAACACAATAACTATCAGAGAACTGTTTTTTTCAGACATACGGCTTCATTTTTTTGCTATATTTCATCCTATGTTACGGACATTGGGGAATATTTTTCACTGAAATCCGAAAATGATCGATTGGTTGAAGAGAATACCAACCTTAAGAATCAATTAAATCTGCTTGCCGTTTATCAAGAACATTTCTATAGGGATTCATTACGAATTCAAGGAGATTATATATACTATAAGGCCAAAATAGTCAATAGTTCTTTCAATAAAACGAAAAACTATCTTACCTTGGACAAAGGTAATAATGATGGCATACAGAATGAGATGGCCGTATCTTCTAAAGACGGCGTAATTGGTGTCGTGAAAAATACAAGCAATCATTTCTCTTTTATTATTCCGCTAATAAACGTAAACTTGCGGGTTTCCGCTAAAATTAAGAAAAACGGATATTACGGGTCTTTGCAATGGGACGGAAACGACTATCGTTATTCTTTTTTGAATGACATCCCTTTCCATGTGAATGTTGAACAAGGGGATACGATTGTTACTTCCGGTCATTCCTCCATTTTTCCGGAAGGAGAATTGATTGGCTTTGTTGAAACGGTTGACCGGGAAACTGCTAATTTTTTATCAATAAAAGTAAAACTCGCAACTGATTTTAGGAAACACTCAGATGTTTATGTTATAGCCTATTGTTATCAGGAAGAACAGAAAAAGCTGGAAGACGTAGGGAAGAACGAATAAAAGAAAACCGGAGGAAAAATGAATAATATAAAATATCTGATACATGTGGCTATTCTGTATATTATCCAACTGACTATTTTGGATAATATACAGCTTCACTCCTATATATATATCAATATTTATATACTGGCTATTCTGACCCTGCCCTATAATTATAAAAAGACCACGGTCCTGTTACTTGGTTTCCTATTCGGTTTGATTGTAGACTTGGCCAATAATACAATGGGAATACATGCGGCAGCTACAACCTTTATTGCTTACCTTCGTCCGCGTCTTTTGCTTATGATTTCCAACCGCGATCAGATTGATGATATTCAGGGAGCACAGAAAGTCAGCAGTTTTAGTTGGTTTTTTAAATATACCCTCTTGCTGACAACAGCTTTCAATATCGTACTGATTATGGCAGAAGCTTTCACATTCACCAACTGGGGAATTACGCTTCTTCGTATCATATGCAGCACTTTGGCGTCATGTTTTTTCATTATGCTCTATTATTTCATAGCATTAAAGAAAAAACAGGATTGATTTATATTTAATATAGTCATATATTCAACTATATTTAAAGGACAGGCATGAATAAGTTTATACACAGGAAAGTTATTATTTCCGGACTCATCATTTTTGTATTTGTTATCTACATCCTGCAATTATTCAATTTACAGGTGATAGATGAATCTTATAAACTCTCTGCCATAAATAACTCCCAGCGGGTGGAAACGCAATATCCAGCCCGGGGACTGATTTACGACCGGAATAATAAACTGTTAGTATATAATCAGGCTGCTTATGACTTAATGGTGATTCCCCGTCAGGTAAAGGATTTTGATACGACGGAGCTGGTGAATATTCTGGGGATTACACCGGAGGTATTGAATCGTAATTTGAACAAATGCAAGCGTTATTCCCGCTACAAGGCTTCTATTGTCGTATCTCAGATTACCGATACGAAATATGCCCGATTACAGGAAAAACTGTATAAATATCCCGGATTTTTCATTCAGACGAGAACCTTGCGAAAATATAACGTAGCTCATTCGGCGGATGTTTTCGGGTATATCGGGGAAGTCAGTCAGAGTCAAATTGAACGCGATAGCACTTATGCTGCGGGGGATTATACCGGGATTAACGGTTTGGAAAAAAGCTACGAGCCGATATTACGGGGTACGAAGGGAAAAAAGATTTTGCTGGTAGACAATTATAACCGTATTAAAGGTTCTTATAGAAACGGTGAATATGATGAACCGGCCGTTGTGGGCGGTAATTTGACGACAACTTTGGACATTGATTTACAGGAGTATGCTTATCGTTTGATGCAGAATAAAAAAGGAGGAATTATAGCCATAGAGCCTGCAACCGGAGAGATATTGTTAAAAGTGTCCAGCCCTGGTTATGATCCCCAATTGTTGGTCGGATTGGAACGAGGTGAAAACTATCGAACTTTACAACAAAATCCCCATTTGCCGCTTTTTGACCGTACTGTCACCGCTACCTATCCTCCAGGGTCTATTTTTAAAACCATACAGGGATTAATCGGTTTACAGGAACGTGTTATCACTCCAGCCACAACTTATGAGTGTTATCATGGCAGTTCTTTCAACGGCCAGTTTATGAAATGTCACGGTCACTCTTCCCCGCTGGATCTGAAAGGAGGCATTCAGAATTCCTGTAATCCTTATTTTGTAAATGTATTCCGTCGGGTGCTTGAAAACAACAAATATGCTAATGTTCGGGCTGCTTACGGAAAATGGCGGGATTACGTGCTTGAATTCGGTTTGGGGCAACGTATCTGTCCCGATTTTATGAATGAATCTGCGGGATCCATTCCTACGCAAGCTTATTATGATAAGATTTTCCGTACTCAGAATTGGTATTACACATATATCATGTCTTTGTCCATCGGACAGGGGGAATTGTTGATTACCCCTTTGCAAATGGCCAATATCGTAACCTGCATCGCCAATCGGGGGTATTATATCACGCCTCATATTGTACGTCCGATGGATGAAAGTCATAGGCAGTTGATACAAAAAAAGGAACTCGGCATTGATAAGAAACACTTTGAGATAATTGCCGATGCAATGGAAAATGCTGTCAAAGGAGGAACTGCCCGAATTGCGGCCTGTGATTCCGTTGTAGTATGTGGAAAAACCGGTACAATCCAGAATCCGCACGGCCTGGACCATTCCGCTTTTTTTGCTTTTGCTCCTAAGGATAATCCTAAAATTGCCATCTTGGTCTATGTGGAAAATGGAGAATGGGGTGCCAGCTACGGGGCTCCTATTGCCGGCTTATTGATAGAAAAATATCTGACGGGCAAGATTGCCCCCCGCAAAAAAGCGTTGGAAAAAAGAATGCTGGAAGCCAATCTGATTAATACTCACACAGAAAAGAAAAAAGAGGCTACGGAACTGAAAGATTAACACAATCAGACATGAACAGACAAAATGATTTGATAAAAAATTTAGACTGGCTTTCCATATTTTTTTATGTATTGCTGGTATTTATGGGATGGCTGAATATATATGCCGCCGTATATGACGACAACCACAGCAATATTCTGGATATTTCCCAAAAATACGGCAAACAATTGATATGGATCGGAGCATCGTTCGTGTTGGGATTTTTCATCCTGCTTACCGATAGTAAATTCTTTACGGCATTTTCATTTATTATTTACGGTCTGTTGATAGCCCTGTTAGTCTCGGTTTTGCTGTTTGGAAGAGAAGTTCACGGTGCCCGCTCGTGGTTTGAATTGGGTGGTGTACGCTTGCAACCTGCCGAATTTGCTAAATTTGCCACTGCCTTGGCCATCGCCAATGTCATGAGCCGCCACGGTTTTAAAATGATGCGGTTCTCCAGTCTCCTTCAAGTCGGTTTGTTGCTATTTATACCGGCGGCTCTCATCATATTTCAAAACGATACGGGCTCGGCCTTGGTTTACAGTTCGTTTCTATTGGTGATGTATCGGGAGGGATTGCATGGTTCGATACTGTTGCTTTTTTTCATTACAGTAATTCTTTTCATTTTTACACTATTGTACAGCCCGTTGACCGTATTGATTATCATCATTGGAAGTACGTTGGTAGCTTTCTTATATTATAGACAGAACAAGTACGAACTATACCGCATCGTCATTTTTCTGGCGGGATGTATTGTTTTTTTCCTGTTTGTCCGCTGGCTGTTTGCACTTACAATACCGGACGAGCGGATTTTGCTCTACTCCTATCTGTTGATGAATCTGTTCGGCATCTATTTTATTTACAAGCGGAAGATGAGACATATCCTCTTGGTCATGCTGGCATCCTGGCTTTGTATCGGAGCCACCATTACTGTGGACTATGCTTTTGACAAATTACAACCCCACCAGAAGGACCGTATCAACAATCTCTTGGGTATTGAAAGCGATTTGACCGGCGCCGGCTACAACGTGAATCAGTCGAAGATAGCCATCGGTTCCGGCGGTTTTTCCGGAAAAGGTTTTCTACAGGGCACACAGACTAAATTCAATTTCGTGCCGGAACAGAGCACGGACTTTATTTTCTGTACTGTAGGCGAAGAATGGGGATTTATAGGAAGTACGGTAGTCATCTTACTGTTTCTGGCGTTTATCTTGAGAATTATTACTTTGGCCGAACGACAGCGTTCCGACTTCTCCCGCGTATATGGATATAGTGTAGCGTGCATTCTCTTTTTTCATGTGGCAATCAATGTCGGAATGACAATCGGCATTGCGCCCGTCATCGGCATTCCACTCCCCTTTTTCAGCTACGGCGGTTCTTCTTTATGGGCATTTACGCTGTTGATTTTTATATTTCTTCGTTTAGATGCCAACCGTTTACAGGTGTTCAGTTAACAGCGCAGACAGACAGTGGGGATTTGTTTCGGTACAAACGTTTTAAATTCCGATCTTTTTCCCTACTTTAGGGCTTTCGTAAATAAAACCGTAAGTCTGAAATGAAAACACTGATAACGAATATAAAACAATTAGTACAAGTCGGAACCTCACCCCGCAAGTGGGTAGCAGGAAAAGAGATGTCTGTTCTGCCCCATATGGATAATGCCTATTTGCTAATCGAGGATGAAAGAATTGCCGCTTTCGGGAAAATGGAAGACTTGGATTACAGCAAACTGGAAGAAACAGACTTGTTACAGGAAATCGATGCCAGCGGACGGCTCGTTCTACCCTCTTTTTGTGATTCCCACACCCATTTGGTCTATGCCGGTAGCAGGGAAATAGAATACATTGACAAAATACGCGGACTTTCTTATGAAGAGATTGCCCAACGAGGCGGAGGTATCCTGAATTCTGCCGAACGAATTCGGCACGCTTCCGAAGAAGAACTATATGAAGACGCTTATGCCCGTATAGAAGAAATCGCCTCTTTCGGAACCGGTGCCGTGGAGATTAAAAGCGGGTATGGGTTGGATACGGAAAGCGAACTGAAAATGCTCCGGGTTATCCGCCGGCTAAAAGAAACCACGCCCCTGTTGATAAAAGCGACATTTTTAGGCGCCCATGCTGTTCCGGCCGAATATAAAGGCAGGCAAACCGAATACGTCAATCTGATTATCAATGAAATGATTCCTGCCATAGCGGCAGAGGATTTGGCAGATTACATCGATGTATTCTGCGACAAGGGTTTCTTTACAGTAGAAGACACGGACAGGATATTGAATGCCGGCATGAAATACGGCATGCGTGCCAAAATACATGCCAATGAACTGGACTATTCGGGAGGTGTTCAGGTCGGAGTAAAATATAACGCCATTTCGGTAGATCATCTTGAATATATTGGTCAGGAAGAGATAGCCTGTTTATTGGATAGTGACACCATGCCGACTATTCTGCCGGGAGCTGCATTCTTCTTAAACATGCCTTATTCTCCGGTTAGAAGCATGATTAACGCCGGCCTACCCATTGCGTTGGCCTCCGATTATAATCCGGGCTCCTCTCCTTCCGGAAATATGAAGTTTGTGATGTCTCTGGGATGTATCAATTATAAGATGCTGCCCGAAGAAGTCATCAATGCCACTACTCTGAACTCAGCCTATGCTATGGGTGTAGAGGAAAAAGCCGGAAGTATCGAGGTCGGTAAACTTGCAAACTTTTATATAACCAAACCCATATCCGGTATAGAATACTTACCCTATGCTTACGGTAGCAACCTTATAGACCGTGTCTTTTTGCAAGGAAAACAGCTGTAACAAATCAATAAAGAAACATCACATATGAAAAAACAACTTATCGAATGCGTTCCGAATTTCAGTGAAGGGAACGACATGCATATCATCAATCAGATAACGGATGCCATGAAAACAGTGGAAGGCATCAGTGTAATAGATGTTGACCCGGGGAAAGCCACCAATCGTACCGTTGTCACGATGGTCGGCGAACCGGAGCCTATCTGCGAAGCGGCCTTTCGCGCTGTGAAGAAAGCCGCCGAACTGATTGACATGACGAAACACAAAGGAGCCCATCCCCGCTTTGGTGCTACGGACGTTTGTCCGCTCGTACCGGTATCCAACATCACCATGGAAGAAACCGTGGAATATGCCCGTAAACTGGCAAAGCGCATCGGTGAAGAATTGAGCATCCCCGTGTATTGTTACGAGAGTGCGGCATTCGCACCCGAACGCAAGAATCTGGCTACTTGCCGCGCCGGAGAATATGAGGCCTTGGGCGAGCGTCTCGGCAGCGAACAATGGCATCCCGATTTCGGTCCCCGCGAACTTAACGACTGGACAGCCAAAACCGGAGCGACAGCTGTTGGTGCCCGCAATTTCTTAGTGGCCTACAATGTGAACCTAAACACCACCTCCACCCGCCGGGCCAATGCCATTGCCTTTGACGTGCGCGAACGCGGACGGGTGAAACGCGAGGGAAATCCCATTACCGGCAAAAAAGTGCTGGACGAAAACGGAAAACCGGTGATGATTCCCGGTACGTTGAAATCCGTGAAGGCCATCGGCTGGTTTATCGAAGAATACGGCATCGCCCAAATATCCATGAACTTGACGGACATTTCCGTAACCTCCATGCACGAAGCATTTGACGAGGTATGCTGTAAGGCGGCCGACCGCGGCGTACGGGTCACCGGTTCCGAATTGGTGGGCGTTCTCCCCTTACAGGCCATGTTGGATGCCGGACGCTATTTCCTCCGCAAACAGCAACGTTCTACCGGCGTATCAGACAAAGAACTTATCAAAATTGCCGTAAAATCACTGGGATTGGATGAACTGTATCCCTTTGAGCCGGACAAAAAAATCATAGAATACATCCTGGAAAAAGAAGCCGACAAAGGCAAAAAGAAATTAGTGGACATGACGCTCACCGATTTTGCCGATGAAACAGCATCGGAATCACCGGCCCCCGGTGGTGGTTCGATTTCGGCCTATATGGGTGCCCTTGGAGCTGCTCTTGGTAGCATGGTGGCCAACCTCTCCTCCCACAAGCGAGGCTGGGATGAACGGTGGGAAGAATTCAGCGACTGGGCGGAAAAAGGAAAAGCCTACCAAACAGAATTGATTAAATTGGTTGACGAGGATACCAACGCTTTCAACCGAATTATGGATGCTTTCAGTCTACCGAAAAAGACGGAAGCGGAAAAAGCGGCTCGCCAACAAGCTGTACAGGACGCCACGCGTTACGCCACCGAAGTGCCTTTCAAAACGTTGCGCCTCTGTTACGAATGTATGTCCGTAGCCAAAGCCATGGCGGAAACCGGTAATCCGAACTCCGTCACCGATGCCGGGGTCGGTGCACTCGCTGCCCGTGCCGGCGTGATGGGTGCTTTCCTCAACGTCAAAATCAATGCCGCCGGTCTCGACGACAAAGCCTTTGCTGCCGACATCATCCGTCAGGGCGAAGAAATCGTCGCAAAGGCCAACCGCCTTGAATCCGAAATCCTCGAAATCGTAAATAGCAAGATTTAATCTTTCTACTTATAAAACACCCTCGTTTCAGTAGCACACCGAAACGAGGGTGTTTATTTTCATTTTCTCTATTCTCACATTTTTGAGACTTGTTTAGTGCTTTTGTTCTGCACCTGACAGATGATTATTCGATTTGCATAATTCGTATCGAATAATTATATTTGTCCAAAAACAATCGGCACATGGCAAAAGCGACCAATCCGTTTATTGTAACGGGCAAAATACAACCGGAATATTTCTGTGATAGGGTGACGGAATCCGCCCGTCTCATCAAGTCCATAACCAACGGCAACAATCTGGTAATCATTTCGCCCCGGCGCATGGGGAAAACCGGATTGATTCAATTCTGTTACGACAAATCCGACCTTGCCAAAGAATATTATACATTCTTCATCGATATTCTTCATACATCCAGCCTGCGGGAATTTACCTATCTGCTGGGGCGTGAAATATACGAAACACTTTTACCCCGCAGTAAAAAAATGGCAGACCTGTTCATTCAGACTATCAGGTCTATCAGCGGCAAATTCGGTTTCGATCCCATTTCGGGAACGCCCACTTTCAATGTGGAATTAGGCGACATCAACCGTCCGGAATATACATTGGATGAAATCTTCCACTACCTTGCACATGCGGATAAACCGTGCATCGTGGCAATCGACGAATTTCAGCAGATTGCCCGCTATCCGGAAAAAAACATTGAGGCGCAACTACGAACCCATATCCAGAAATTGGACAACTGCCATTTTATCTTTGCAGGCAGCGAGCGGCACATGATGCAGGAAATGTTCACCTCGGCGGCACGACCTTTCTATCACAGCGCAGATATACTGGAACTGAAAGCAATTGATCCGGAAATCTACATCCCGTTTATCGTCGGGCATTTTGAGAAACGCAACCGACAAATCACGTCCCACAATGTAGAGAAAGTCTATAGACTATTCAAGGGACACACCTATTACATTCAAAAAACTTTCAACGAAGCATTCGCCGACACACCCGAAGGCGAAGAGTGTACGCTCGTCACCCTCCGGACCGCCATTGACAACATGATAGCCTCAAATGACACGATTTTTCGCGAGATACTGTCGAACATACCCGAAAAACAAAAAGAATTACTTTATGCCATTGCCAAAGACGGCGAAGCGGAACGCATCACTTCGGCGGCATTCATCAAGCGACACAGCCTGACCTCGGCAAGTTCCGTCCAGTCGGCGGTGAAAAAACTGCTCGAAAAAGACATCATCACCGAAATTGACAATTTCTTTGCCATTACGGACAAACTTTTTGCCATGTGGATAAATAAACTATATGGAAATAAAGAGTATAATTTGACGCAATCCTAACCCCAAAAAGAAAGGGAGAAGACTCTCCCTTTCACTTTTTAATTCATCCAATCCTTCAACCTTTTCAACTCTCTTTATCACTCCGCTTTGCGGAAGTCTATGGTAATAGTTTTGCCATCATAATTCCAGCTATTGCCATCAGAAGTATCACTAAAATACAATTCCATATTTGCTGGAATTGTATTATTGTCAAACCAAGCTGTCACAGGAAAAAGACTTTCTCCATCTCCGGGATTTTCAAAACAATACAACCATTTTAATTTTGTATTATATCTAATATCTAAAGAAGATAATTGATTAACCATACAAGCTATCTGAGTCAAAGTCGTGTTTTTACCCAAATTCAATGAAGACAACTGATTATAACCACACCTTAACGCTGTTAAAGCAATATTATGGCTTACATCAACAGTAGTCAGCTGATTTGAAGTACACGATAATTCTACTAACGCTAAGTTTTTGGTTACATCTATAGAAGTTAATAGATTATTACTGCAATCTAAATTAATTAAAGCAATATTATTATCTATATTTAAAGAGGTAAGTTTATTGACAGAACAATCTAAATCAGTTAAATCAATATTTTTACTCACATCCAAAGTGGTTAAGTGATTGTTATAACATCCCAACATCGTTAAAACAACGTTTTTACTTACATCCAAGGATGATAATTGATTATTAGAACAAAATAAAGTAGACAAAACCGTATTTTTACTCACATCTAACGTGGTTAAGTGATTGGAACGACAATCTAAATCACCCAAAATCAAATTTTTACTTATATCCAATGAAGATAATTGATTAGAGAAGCACCATAACCAAGTTAATTTCGTATTATTACTTAAATTCAAAGAGGATAATTGATTAAAATTGCAATACAATTCTCTTAGCGATTTAAAATGCTCTATCCCATTTAAAGAAGTAAGACCTTTTCCGCTATCATAATCTTCTTGTGTACCTCCAACATCCAAAACGTCAATATCTTTTACATCAGCAACAACAATATATGTAGCATCGGGTATATAATCTTTTTCTTGTAATATTTTAGCAAAAAACGGGTCAAAACTTGATGTTATATTTTCTCCATATTCATCATTTAATATTCTGACAATAACTTTTTCCCCATCATAATTCCAAGATCTAGAAATAGAAAGCTTATTTTCATAATTATTCCAAACTGTTATAGAGAAAATACCTTTTTCATTTCCGGGATTAAATTCACAACCCAAATAATTCAATAACGTATTTTGGCTTATATCTAAAGATTCAAGCTGATTATTGTCACAAAATAAATTAGACAATGCAGTAGTGTTACTCACATTTAAAAACGTTAATTGATTATTAGCGCAACTCAAATTACTCAAATTCAAATTTTTACTTACATCTAACGAAGCGAGTTTATTAGAAAAACACCATAAATCCTTCAATACTGTATTCTTACTCACATCCAAAGCCGTCAGTCGATTGTAAGCACAATACAATTTCGTCAACGATTCAAAGTATTCTATCCCCGCCAAGGAGGTCAAGCCTTTTTCTGCTTTCCAATCCTCATACGTTCCACCGACGTTGAGGGAGTCAATGCCCTGAACGTCCTCTATTAATATGCGCGTGGAATCGGGAATGTAACCTTTCCGCTGCAACAAGCCTGCAAAAGCGGGGTCGAATGCCGCCGTGATGTTTTCTTTGGGCGATTGCGGGGCAGTTTGCTGGATGTATAGGGTATCTATCTCATCGCCATACCGGTTTTTAATCACAATCTCCGCGCTCCGGTCGGCGATGCTGTCAGCCTCGATGTGTAGTTTCAACCGGTCGGTTCGGAAAGAGTGTTCCGTTATCCGGCTAATCCATGAGGCAGCAGCGGGAGGAATGGTCACGTCATAGGCAATCTTAGTCTTTAACTCGACTGTCAAATCCCCGCCCTTGCTCGATACATGGCATGTATCTTCCGATAAAATCAATCGTTCTTCGGGCGCTTGGAAAATGAATACCGTATCGCTCCGTTCGCCACTCTTGAAAATGATATATCCCCGTCTCCCGTCCTTACCTTTCTTCTCCAAAATGATGAAAACGTAGCACTTAATCTGTGCCGCCCTCGTGTCGGGAGCCAACGTAATCCACGACTTGTATTCGTCGGGGATGATGACCTCCTCCACATCGCTTTTGACGTCAATCGCCACGTCCCCGCCGTCCTGCGGCAGGTCGAATTTGTCCTTGGCCATAATCAGCGCGTTGCCGTGCTTTTCGGTCACGGTAAGTATGCCAGTCCGCTCTCCCGCCGTTACGGAAAGATTCAGGTTTCGGTCTTCCGTCTCGGCGGAAGTGGCAACCGTTACGGTAACAGTCTTGTCGCCGTTGCCGGAGGTGACATCTGTCGTACACCAGTCGCTTTCGTTTGTAAGCGTCCAGTCCGTGTTGCACGAAATGGTAAACTCCTGCTTTCCGCCACCGGACTCAAAAACGAGGTCCGTTGCCGAGAGTTCCAAAATGACGTCTTCCGGCGGTACCGGCGTGTCTTCTTCGATTTTATCCTTGCTGCATCCTGCCAATAGTGACAGGCACAACGTCAAATACAATAATCTTTTCATATTTTTCTGTTTTTATCATTAATACTCAATTCAACTCTTTCACTTTTTAACTTTCTTTTTGTACCTAATGGTGGGATGCCCATCCCCTCCCTGTTACCTTGCCCGAGACACCCCCGATACCTTGGGCAAGGTAGGGGCAAGAAGATGCCCAAGGTAGACAACCTATCTTGGGCATGGTTAAAAGGGGATTAACTTTCCCCTGTCTCTCCACTTCCGGGAGTTTCTACGGCACCGCTACCGTTGTTGCCTCCGGCAATGTCCGCCGCCGAGCGGAAAGTGGCTTTCTGGGCGGCTTCCCGCAAAGACTTTCCGGCAGTGAAACGGATATTTACTTTCGTTATTTTTGAAGCTGTAGCTTCTTTCTCGGTATCTGCGCCGTTAGCATTCACTGTTACCTGGAATGTCCCCCAGGCGCCAATTTTCACCGTATAGCCGTCCAACAATCCGCTGACCAGCACTTTCTCTAACTGAGCCAAAGCCATCTCCGCCTCTTTCGGGTTCAGGGTCGTTTCATCGGAAATACGTTTGGCAACCTCTTTCTCACTCAATGTACCCAGACTTTTCACGACCGGATACCATTTGCGCGGTTCATCCTTCTTTAATGGATTCACCCGCTGGATTTTCTTGTAAAGTAATGTCATAGTTTTTCTTTTTAATAATGAATAAATAAACGTACCTCCCTTTTATTGACCTCCTTTCCTTTCGGGAAGACGGATTTCCATACCTTTTTAAATTTTCACCAAAAAAACGTACGTTTTTATGGGCGGAGAAATAAGAGAAGTAAGGAAAAATTAATGTTTTGATTATAAAGGTATTGGACTCTTTAAAAAATTGTTAATTTTGCTTCGATTTATCACAAAAAAAAACGTACGTTTTTTGGGAAATATATCAAATTAAAATTCAAACACTTACACGATAATACACCGAGAAAAACGAAACTAATAACCTCTTTTCTAACAACAGAAATAATCACCCTCAAATAATCCGTGTATTCGTTGAATTATTGTATTTTTGTAAATGATACTATAATATGTATTATATCCGGATTTTACTTATAAAGGATACAATAATATCTCTTATCTAACTTGCTTGAAACCACGATATGGAAACAAGACACTACGCCGGTTTAAATGATGCGGAAGTACGGGAAAGCCGGGAAAAATGGGGTGAAAATGTGTTGACGCCTCCTGCCCGCACTCCTCTCTGGAAACTGTTTTTAGAAAAATTCAAAGACCCAATTATCCGGATTCTGTTGGTGGCGGCGACACTTTCGCTGATAATATCCATCGTGCACAACGAATATGCGGAGACCATCGGTATTTTCAGCGCCATTTTCTTGGCGACGGGAGTCGGGTTTTGGTTTGAACTGGATGCCAACCGCAAGTTTGAATTGCTCAATCAGATGAACGAGGAGGTGCTCTACAAGGTCATCCGAGGCGGGCATGTCCGGGAGGTTGTCAAAAAAGAGCTCGTTGTGGGAGACATCGTGATTCTCGAAACAGGAGAAGAAGTGCCCGCAGACGGGGAACTGCTGGAGGCCGTGTCGCTGCAAATGAACGAATCGACGCTGACGGGCGAACCGGTAACGGACAAAACCACCGACCCGGCGGCGTTCCATGCCGATGCTACCTATCCCTCCAATCAGATATACCGGGGTACCACTCTTGTCAATGGCCATTGTATTTATAAAATAACAACCGTAGGTGACCAAACGGAATTCGGAAAAGTGGCACAGAAATCCACCGAAATCACCGATGACAAAACCCCGCTGAGCCTGCAATTGGAGAAATTAGCCCGCCTAATCAGCATTGCCGGATTTATAGTTGCCATTGCTACATTTTCTATTCTTCTGTGTAAAGACATCCTGTCGGGAACGATTCTGTGGGACAATCTCTTTACGCTGGACACGGCGGGACGCATCCTCCGCTATTTCATGATAGCCGTGACCGTTATTGTCGTGGCAGTGCCCGAAGGCTTGCCCATGAGCGTGACATTGAGTCTGGCGTTAAGCATGCGCAAGATGCTCAAGACAAATAATCTGGTACGGAAGATGCACGCTTGTGAAACGATGGGAGCCACCACCGTTATCTGTACGGACAAAACGGGCACGCTGACCCAAAACCAAATGCAGGTTTACAGTGCCGATTTCAACGCATTACCCTTCGGCAAGCTCGGCAACGACACCGCTTCCCTCCTCATAAAAGAGAGCATCAGTGTAAATTCCACCGCTTATCTTGATTTTTCAGACCCGCAGAAAGTGAAACCGCTGGGAAATCCCACCGAAGCGGCATTATTGCTATGGTTACAAGGACAAGGGGCGGATTACATGGAGTATCGCGAAAATACGGAAATCATCGAGCAACTTCCTTTCTCCACGGAGCGCAAATACATGACAACCCTCGTGCAGTCTGTCGACGGCGGGAAACGGCTGTATATGAAAGGCGCCCCTGAAATCGTATTTGGGCAATGCAACCGGATACTGACACCGGCAGGCATAAAACCGTTGGACGAAGAACGTCCCTCAATAGAAAATCGCTTGCTGCAATACCAAAATCAGGCCATGCGGACGCTGGGTTTCGCTTACCGGGAAACGGAGACGGACGCTATGATATTCTTGGGTATCGTAGCCATTTCCGACCCAATCCGGCCGGAAGTGCCCGCTGCCATCGCACAGTGCCTGCACGCCGGTATAGATGTCAAAATCGTTACGGGTGACACACCGGCCACTGCCCGGGAAATCGGACGGCAAATCGGGATATGGCAGAACAGCGATACCGAAAAGCAAATCATTACAGGAAGAGATTTCGAAAAACTGTCGGACGAGGAAGCACGGAAACGAATCGGGCAACTGAAAATCATGTGCCGTGCCCGTCCTACGGATAAGCAGCGATTGGTACAACTTTTGAAACAAAACGGCGCTGTCGTGGCGGTAACCGGAGACGGAACCAACGATGCTCCCGCCCTCAACTATGCAGATGTGGGATTGTCCATGGGGTCGGGTACTTCCGTTGCCAAAGAAGCCAGTGACATCACCCTGCTGGACGATTCATTCAACAGCATTGCCACAGCGGTGATGTGGGGACGCTCCCTGTACCACAATATCCAGCGCTTTATCCTCTTTCAGCTGACGATAAACCTTTCCGCCCTGTTGATTGTGCTGTTGGGTTCGGTTTTCGGACATGAAATGCCCTTGACCGTCACGCAAATGCTGTGGGTAAACATGATTATCGACACCTTTGCCGCCGCCGCACTCGCTTCTCTCCCTCCCAATCCGGACGTGATGCACGAACATCCCCGCAAGGCAGGCGATTTCATCATCTCCCGGGGCATGCGCTCGCGGATTATTGGTATCGGCGTTACCTTTGCCCTGCTGCTGTTAGGACTGAAATACTACTTTACGGATGCGGCGGGAAGCATCTCCCCGTACAACCTGTCGGTATTCTTCACCACCTTTGTTTTCCTGCAATTCTGGAACATGTTTAACGCCAAAGCATTCATGTCCGGCTCTGCCTTCCTGAACATAAGCCGGTGCAGCGGTTTCCTGATAATCATGGTGGTCATTCCCGTAGGGCAATTCCTGATAGTGGAATTCGGCGGAGAAGTATTTCGTACCGTACCGTTGAGCGGACGCGACTGGGCATATATCATCGGTGGCACTTCCCTTGTCCTGTGGGTCGGGGAACTGACACGCCGAATCAGGCCTTTTTTCTGCAAACGAAATACATAGGATGGTACGTCAGCGGAAAGCGGTCGTTTACTATGTCCTTTGCATACCGGCAGGCAAACTGTTGTAGTGTAGACTTTGTCCAGCAGACAGAAGAAGCGGAAGCATTCACCCCTGTTTTCTTCAAGTGGCGCAACACGTCTGCCGCCTCTGCAAAATAGAGCCGCTCACACTGTTCTTGAAAGCAAAGGATTTCAAACCGTCCGGAGAGCCATCCGGCAAGTGTTTCGTGGGAAAGATAGTTCAAGCCGTGGGGCGTAAACGGACGCAACTCAATCATATTCTGCGGACCGAATGTACTGAACACCAACAATCCGCCCGGTAGCAGATGTTCCGCCAGTTTTTGAAAAGTCTCGCGGGGACGGGAAAACCATTGGAAAGTGGAAGCGGAAACCATCAAATCGAACCGCCCCGGTATCTCCCGTTCTTCAATATCCCCCACCAAACACCGGTCTGCAGGAATCCCGCACCGCTCAGCCGTTTTGCGGCACATCTCCTCCACCAAATCATTCACATACAAGGCATCCGGCTGCACCTTCTCCCGCAGTCGACGGGTGAACAATCCCGTACCACACCCGATTTCAAGCACCCGTTGTGGCGGATAGTCCAGAAAATGCTCCAATAGCCCGAACAGATAGTCCGCGATTTTCCGCTGTGCCGAAGCGTTTTCCTCGTAGCTCTCCACGCTCCGCCTGAAACGATGTTTTATTTCCGCCTTGTCTATCATACAGAATTATAATATCTCTTGCCAATCAGTGAAATGATAAAACGGATAGTGTCCCCCGGCAAGGGTTGTCGTCGGAGCTTTGTCCTCCCACCAATGCCGTTGGTTGGCTGGCGGAAAAATAAGGTCTTTTTCCGAGATGTAGATTTTATCCCATTTTATACACTTTTTATGCTCAGAGCTGAGTTTGTGAATCAAGCATAACTCTTCGACCTGTTCCGTTAAGATTCGTCGGGGTTTGTTGACAGAAAATAACGCCGCCTCGCGCCTGTCTGCAAACATGCGGGCAAAGAATTTTTCCCTCCCTTGTTCCGTCATGCCGTTTTCCGTCAGTTCATAACTGCGTACCGGAATGCCGTACAAATTATCCACCGGTCTTTCCGTACCGTTAAGGGCGACCAGTCTGTCGGGCTGCACACCCCATTCCGGCATAACATTGGCGGCAGCCCATACTCCCATAGACCAAGCCACGACATAGAGCGTATGATAAGGAGAAAAATCGGGTATGCCTCCCTCCGCTTCCAAAGAACGGTAATCGGAACAAATCATCAAATCGGCATCCGTCTGCAAGTGAGCTACCGCCCGGCAGTCCATGCCCCAGCCGTTGAAGAAAACGACAAGCACCCCCTCACCTTTCTGTTGAACCCAGTCTATTCGCATAGATTTATCCTCTTATTCCATTCCGTTCAACAGAAAATCAAACAGACATTCATAGTCTTCATCGGGTATCGCCGCATTCAACGAAAAGCGGATACGGGCTTCATTCTTGGGAACGGTCGGATACCTCACGGGCAATGCAAAGAAACCGTTGTCGCGCAACAAATCGGCAATTTCGATACTGCTCTCGTTGGAACCGCACAGGAAAGGCACAATGTGTGAATCCCCCCGTGTCTCCCAGCCCCTTTGCCGCAACACCTCCCGCAACCGCTCAGCGATACGGCTTAATTTCAACCTCAATTCATAAAAATCGGGCATGCGGTTCAGTACAAACCGGGTCCACGCCACATTGACCGGCGGAAGTGCCGTCGTGAATATCAGACTGCGTTGCGTATTGATTAAAAATTCGCGAAACAATTTGCTGCACACGACAAACGCCCCCATGGAGGCAAATGCTTTCCCGAATGTTCCTACAATAAAATCAATATCCTCCGTACATGCCTGCTCCTCACAGCATCCCAGCCCGTTTGTCCCCCTCACACCCACCGCATGGGCTTCATCCACATAGAGAAAAGCATCGAACTCCTTTTTTATTTCGCAGAGCTCCTGCAAATTGGTCACGTCGCCGTCCATACTGAAAACGGATTCCGTGACGATAAAGACATTTTCGTATTTTTCCCGGTTTTGTACAAGAATACTCCTCAAATGCTCCATATCCATATGCCGGTAACGCGCCATCTCCGCTTCACTCAGCCGCAAACCGTCGATAATGCTGGCGTGTACCAGTTTATCCGCCACAATCAAATCCCGTTTGGTCGTCAACGCTGGCAATATACCGATGTTGGCATGGTAGCCGGAAGTGAAAACCAAGGCCGCTTCCTTGTTATACCAGTCCGCCAAATCCTCTTCCAGCAATTTATAGTACTCGTGGTTTCCGGACAGCAGTCGGGACGATACCGCACTGTACGGTAGCGCGTTTACATCCGTCTGCTTGTGGAATTCCTCCAGCAGTTTCGGATAAGTGGACAACCCCAGATAATCATTGGAAGAAAGATTCAACATTTCCCGGCCTTCGTCATGAATCAGGAAGCCGTTGTGCTGAATATCCCGGAGACGCCTGTAATTTCCCGCCTCCTTTATTGTTTTCAATTTATTTATATAACGCTCTAACATAGAGAAAATGGAATAATATTATAATTCACGTACAACCTTTTTCAACGCGGATGTTAGCTCGTGCAACTGTTCCGGTGTGATGACAAACGGCGGCATGATATACACCAGTTTGCCGAACGGTCTCACCCACACGCCTTCCCGCACGAACATGGCCTGAATCTCTCCCATATTGACCGCTTGCTTCATCTCGATAACCCCTATCGCCCCCAACACCCGAACATCTTCCACCTGCGGCCAGGCTGCCGCTTCCGCCAATTCTTCCCGCAATTGCTTTTCTATCGCCCCGATTTTGTGCTCCATATCATAACTCTTAATCAGGTCGATGGAAGCGTTTGCCACCGCACAGGCAAGCGGATTCCCCATAAACGTGGGCCCGTGCATGAACACATAGGGATCCTTCGAACAGATAACCTCCGCAACCCCGGCACTTGTCATCGTGGCGGCAAAACTCATGTAACCGCCGGTCAATGCCTTGCCGATACACATGATATCGGGTTCGATACCGGCATGTTCCACCGCCCACATCTTTCCCGTTCTGCCGAAACCGGTGGCGATTTCATCACAAATCAAAAGTACGTCAAATTTATCACATAACTCCCGTACCTGCTTCAAATAATCCGCCGAATAAAACCACATGCCTCCCGCACCTTGTACGATGGGTTCCAGAATCACCGCAGCAATCGTGTCGTGGTGCGCCTCCAGACACGCCCTGAAAGGCTGTATATCCTCTTCCGTGCAGGGTGCTCCGAAACGGCACTGGGGATGCTCCACAAAATACTGTATCGGCAAACAACCGTGAAAGATGCCGTGCATTCCCGTCACCGGATCGCAGACCGACATCGCATTCCAGGTGTCGCCGTGGTACCCCTTGGTAATGGTCATAAAATGCTTCTTCTCTTCCTTGCCTGCCGCATACCAGTATTGCAACGCCATTTTCATCGCCACTTCCACGGCAACCGAACCGGAATCGCTGAAAAATATCTTTTCCATGCTCCGCGGTGCCAGCGACAACACTTTTTCCGCCAATTCCACTGCCGGCCGATGCGTCAATCCCCCGAACATGACATGCGACATATCGTGCAACTGCTTCTCTATCGCTGCATTCAACACGGGATGGTTATAGCCGTGTATCTCGCACCACCACGAAGACATGCCGTCAATCAAACGCCGACCGTCTTCCAGTTCAATATATACACCTTCCGCCCTCTTCACGAGATATACCGGCAACGGGGCTGTCGTTGAAGTATAGGGATGCCATATGTGCTCCCGGTCGAATTTCAATAAAGCTATCGTATCCATAAAGTTATTCATTCATTATAAAATCCCAAATCTTTGATTTTCTGCATATCTTCCAGCACTTTAGACCCCAAGGTCGTCAGCATATCCCCGACAATGGCGGCATTGATACCGGTTTCAATGGCCCGGCGTTCAAGATGCTGTATCAGCAGACGCCCGCCGGCAAAACGCAGATAAGCATCCGGATTGATAAAGCGGAAAAGCGCAATAGTGGTCAGTATCTCATCATCCGCCAATGGTGCCGCCTTTTCCAAGGGAGTACCGGGTATCGGGTTCAAAATATTGATAGGAATGGACTTAATCCCCAACTCCCGCAGCGTCAGTGCCAAATCTATTCTGTCCTCCATTGTCTCGCCCATACCGATAATACCGCCGGAACAGACTTCCATACCGATAGATTGTGCCGCCCGGATGGTCTCTATTTTGTCCGCCGTCGAATGGGTACTGCACAAACGGGAAAAATAGCGCGGCGAGGTCTCCAGATTACAATGATAGCGAGGTATACCGGCTTCTTTCAGAAGCTGTAGCTGCTCTTTTTTCAATAATCCCATGGAGGCGCAAAGGTGAATCGGGGCGCGGGCATGAATCCGCCGGGCATATTCGCAAATCGTGTCAATATGCCGGTCCGATAACGCCCTGCCGCTCGTGACAAAAGAAAACTTGCTCACGCCGTATTCCGCGTTCTTTAGCGCCAAATCCACACACGTCTGCTCATCAATGAGTTCATACTCCTCCACATGGGTTTTAAACACAGCCGACTGTGCGCACCAGTGGCAATTTTCCGAACACCTTCCCGAACGGGCGTTTACAATGGAACACGTATCGAAATGCCTGCCGCATTTCCTGTCTCTGATTTCTCCAGCAGCCTGATATAAAGCCTCTTTGTCCGCTACCTTGCTCAAGGCCACAGCTTTCTCCCGCTCCAGGGCTTCTCCTGCCAATACTTTTTCCTGCAACTCTTTTATCATCGTTTTCCGCATAAAAAAGAGGTACGCCCCACCGGGACATACCTCCTTATCATTGTACATTCAATTTTATCCTCCATACCGTTTGCGTCTGCACACACCTCTCCCGCTTGCCTCCGGTATCCTGTCTCTGTCGTCGAGCGCATAGCTTTTTCCCGCAAAACACATTCCTTTGCGTCGTCCATCTCTTCAATCACCACTCCCTTTTTCGCCGACTTTAACAAAGCCCGTTCACAAATATTAATAGACACGGTGGCAAAGGCAACTTCTTTTCCCAATGCAGCAAAAACGGCATATCCTTTCCGGCTCCATTGGGAAAAGTAAATTACGGGGGCTCTATGTTCACTATTTCGTATCATACGCAAACGCGCCGCAAGATAATAAAAAAGTTGAAGAGTTAAAAAAGTTGAGTTATTTCGTCTTTATACAACGGACGCTGTTCCAGTCGGTTGGATACTTGTAAATACCAAGTGCATAATCATAAGAAGAAGACGGAGCAGCACCTCCGGATGCAAAACCAGCATACGCTCCCATAACCTGAGTGGCCCACCAGCAACCAGTAGAGCCTAATCCTCTGAATTTTCCTCCTTGTGAAGCAATCCGGTGGCCTCCTTTTTGCACATTCCAATTGGTACTCCAATTACTTTTCAATGTATTCCATTCCGTCGGAGTTGGAATATGCCATCCTTGAGGACATATACCCTGTACGCCGACAGAACTGGCAGGCGCGTTATTCATTGCCATATACCAGGTGTACATACCGCCGTATTGATCGCAATTGCTTTCTGTGTTGTTATAACAATATTTCGTACTGTTTATAACCCCGTAATTCAGATTCTTTCCCATCCAGCACTGTTCTCCGATTTTAATTGCAGGATATGTTTTCCCGTCTCGTGTATCTATTAATGTGTTCACATCCGGCATGTTGGCAACCTTGGCTACTTCCGAGTAAGTTATACATGAACCGCTTTTTATCTGACAGCGATAACCGGCAACATCAGCACTGCTTGTCGGTGATTTCATATAAGTTGATGATGTGGCACCAGCAATGTCACTTCCCTCTTTTTGCCATTGATAAGTTAATATATTTCCCCCCTTTGCCTCTACTCTCAAAATAAAAAAGTCGCAGGACCTGTCAGTGTCGTAAGGTTGTTTTATAATTTGAATGGGTGCGGAAAGTATAACGGAAACCGTGGTGAAAGTTTCCCCCATGGCGCATATTCCCGTTCTTTTAAATTGGTAGGTAACGGTGTTTGTGGTTGTATTTTCCAGTCCGTCATATGTTAAATCTTTGCCGGTCGCGTTTTCAATCAGGATGTATTGTGCCTCCCCTGGTTTCTTTACGTACCATGTATATTGAAAGCGTACGTCCGGTAAGTCTGGACAGGAGGCTTCCGCTATGTTGATGATATTTGCTTCATCCCCCGGACAAAGTGTGTCTTTTGAGACCCGTATCTTCCCACCGTCAATAGCAATACCCGATAAATTATACACTCCGCGGAATCCCACTGTGCTGTCCCGCTGGGTGATGGCTGTGAAATAGTTCATTGCCTCTGTCCGGTCGGAAGTTCTTAGGAGGCTGTCTACACTTGTGAAGCCGCCGCCACGCACTCCGTAACGGTTGACTGTCTTGTCCCAAAGATTGGCATTATACACTCCCGCACCACAACCCGCACCGTCAAAGTTCGTGTAGTTCACGTTCACGCATAACTCCTTTAAATTCCCGCTCATATCCATCACGCCCCAATACGTTCCGCCCGACTGTAACTGCGAGGTCGAAGACGTCGCAAACATTCCGCAACGTACGGGACCGGTTAGACGGTTGTTTATACCGCCGTTCACATTCCGAGAAGCGTTGTTCGCCACTTCCCGCTCATCACCCAAATAAGCCAAATCACTCAGACCGTTCAAGGAGTTTACTCCTGTGTTGCTATTCCAGGCATACTCTCCCGCTTCCGGTAACTGAGGGTATGGACGGCGGCAAGCCTTCTCGTATTCCAATTCACTCATCGGACGTAAACCGCTCCAACTGCAATACGCTATCATATCCTCGATGCTCATGTAATTACAAGCCAACGTCTGACCGTCGTCTGTACTAAAGAGGTCGTTTGCGGGATTGAGATTGTTACCGAAAACCACCGGAGCGGTCGGGGTACGCTGTTCCACAAACACGATGCCGTTTCTATTGCTCGGTGTTTTCAAGTCCCCGAACACGTAATCCCCCCTCTTCATGGTAGAGAAGTTGTTGTTTGCTACCCGTGCTTTCTGCTGGTCGAGGGTCAGAGAGTTGAGGAATTCTACATACTGCTCCTGGCTCGTCTCGTATTTCATGATGTAGAATCCGGCATACCCTTTCGGATAAGAAGCGGAAAGGGAAACAAGATTATTATCACCTTTTATTCCCAACATTAAAATATTCTCTGAATTAATAAGTATCGGACTTCCCTGTGACTTCAAAGAAATATTGTAAATCCCGCTATAACTACTGCTTTTCATTCGAATACGATAGTAAGTGTAAGAGCCGGGAGAAACAACCGTCAGATAAGTAGAAAAAGGATAAGAAGACGTAACCGGAAAACAATTGTTCCCTCCTGACCATAAAGTTTTCCAATCTCCACTCAACCCTGTATTTGAACCTTCCAAATATCCGTATTGTACCGAAGCATAAACACCCAATGCAAAAGAGGTTATTGTGCAAGGAGTTGCAAGTTTTATCTGCCACCATTCCTCATTTCCGGTTCCAGCAGAACACCAATAGCTGGAATTGCCAGATATTGCGTTTGAAGCAGGATAACCATTATATATACTAGAAGTTGTACAATACCCTTGATTTGCAATTTCTTGATTAGATATCAGCATATTATTGGACGCCCCGTCCCCTAAGTAATAGCTGTTGTAAGGGATGTAGACCATTTCGATGGCATGAACGGCAACGTAAATCTCATTCAGAGCATTACCGAAATCACTTTTGGTCAAGCCTGTACCGTTAAGTGGCCATTTCGCCTGTAATCGTACACTGACATTCCCTTCTGAGATTCCGTTACGCATAACGTACAATCCGTTTACCTTTCCGGCATTTACTCCCACCATGTAAGCGTAACCGCCTCCCTCGTTACCGGCGGCAGTACTCAATACATGACCGGAAGAAGAAAGGTAAGCATGCTGCCACGCATTCTCCAGACCCCGTTTCTTGAACTTAAAGAACACCCAGGCGGCATCCCAGTTGAAATCATCCCGCCAGGAGTTGTCCCAACGAAGAGTGACTTCAACAATGGCAGTATCGCCTGTAAAACCAGTCACTCGCGTTTTGCCCTCCACACGGATGTTGTTCGCTTTGACGCCCGCAATTGTACACAACAACAATAATACGGGCAAGAAGATTTGACACACACTGACACATCCAAATAATTTCTTCATATACGAAAATTACTTAGCACCTTGAAGTCCCCGGAAAGGCTGGTTAATGACAATAAAAAAGCGTGGGAACTTTAGTTTATCTACATCGAGGTATCGCCAAACACCCATATCGAAATAAACAGTTACCCACGCTTGACCGGGTATATAGAAGATATATACGGCAAACGTGAGCGTTTGTGCTGCTTATCCTTCGATATTGAAAATTGGCGATTTTCGATGTAAGGATAAATCTAAACGCTTCAAATTAAATATGTCCGCTATGACGGAATACACTTACTCTCATCATAGCGGAACAAAGGTAGAAAAAAAGTTGAAGAGAGACTCCGTTTCAACCTCTTTAACTTCTTTAACCCTTTCAACTTTCTTATACGTTGCTCATTAGTTTCCCTCCATCACCTCCGAGTCAACTGGGATGTAGAAGCGGACCAACGGCAGCCGGGAGCGTAAGTGATACGCCGCTACATTCCAATTGCTACGCCGTGCTATGAGAGAAACCCCAGGGAAAAGTATAAGAGTTGTATGGATTGAAACTGCCGAAAGGAAGCCTCCGCTTCAACTGTTTCAACTTTTTTCCTATCTTTGCGCTGCTTGTGACGAGTAGCCCGTATCAACGGCTACCGATAAATGATAATTGAGAGTAAGCATGAAAAAAGCGATTGTACTTTTATCCGGAGGGCTGGATTCCACGACCGCCCTCTATGTAGCAAAGAGTCAATGTTTTGACGAATTATATGCCATTACGTTCAAATACGGGCAGAAACATGATAAAGAAATCCGGAGCGCCGTTGCCGTTGCACAACAAGCGGGTGTGAAGGAGCATAAAATTGTCGAACTTCTGTTGAACCAATGGAAAGGCTGTTCCCTAACCGATCCGGGAATGGAGATACACGACGGGGATGTTGCACGGAATACCATCCCTGATACTTATGTTCCGGCACGCAACATGGTGTTTTTGTCCGTAGCGGCATCCTATGCCGACGCATTGGGAATTACGGATATTTTTATCGGTGTCAGTGAAGTGGATTATTCCGGTTATGTAGATTGCCGGGAGGAGTTTATCCGTTCCATGGAACAGACCATCAATCTGGGCACAGTATTGGGTGCCGAACAGAAGAAAAAAATAACGCTCCACGCTCCTTTCCTGCATATGACAAAAGCAGAAGAGATTCAATGGGGCACGACTTTGGGCGTGGATTTCGGTAAGACCTGGAGTTGCTACCGGGGAACGGAAAAACCATGCGGTACATGCGACAGCTGTCTGCTACGTGCCAAGGCCTTCCGCGAAGCCGGGATACAAGACCCGCTGCTCAACGATTCAGAATCCTAATAGCCATCCTATGATTATCCGGAAATTATATAAATTCGAGGCCGCCCACATCGTGCGCAATTGTTCGTCGGTACTTTGCCGGGAGAATATACACGGCCATTCTTATATTGCAGAGGTTTTCATCACTTCCGACAAGCTTGACCGGGGCTTTATGGTTATGGATTTCGGGCTGCTCCACCAGGTGAAAATGTTTATTGAGAGTTTTGATCATTCTTATTCGCTGTGGGCAGGTGAAGAGGAGGAATTCAAGCGGTTCATTTACAATTATAATCGGAGAGTGGCGGAAATTCCGGTATCTCCTTCGGCGGAAGGCTATTCGTTACTCTTTTTCTACGCTATCGACCGCATTCTGAAAAACACAACTTTCCGGAACGGAGAAGGTCACGTGCAGTTATCCTCCGTGCGGGTGCATGAAACTGCAACCGGCTATGCGGAAGCGTTTCGTGAGGATATGAAGTTTGTAACATTCACCGGGAAGGACCTGCACTTTACCGAAGGTATCCGGAAGGAATGGGAATCACCGGACTGGTGGGATATGCTTACGGAATGAATGCGGATCGTCTCATATTGGCTGAGGACGGCATTTTTCCCATTGTATGGGATGCCGAAGGCAACAGGTTGCCCAAGTTTCCCGCATCGGGTTTTGATTTTCCCGGAACTGTCCAGGGTGAAGGGAAACTGAACGGCGTGCCGTCCCTGTTCATACGTCTCGCCGGTTGCAATCTGCATTGTACCTGGAAACAACCGGACGGAAGTTTTTCTGAGTGCGACACCGCCTACGCCTCCTATCGCGTCCGTCACTCCGTTGCGCTTTCTATTGAAGAGATTAGTAAGGTTGTACAATATAACACTGCTCATTTAAAGCATATTGTCATTACGGGTGGAGAACCTTTCCTACAGATTGATTCTCTTAAGCGATTGTGTATAAGATTAAAACAGATTAAGAATTATCATCTGACCGTAGAGACGAACGCCACGCTTTTTGATGAAGAATTGGCCGGATACATTGACTTTTTCAGTCTCTCACCGAAGTTGTCCGCTTCTGTTCCGGCAGCTCCGCATGGCGAGTTGCATGAAAAAAGGAGGATGCAACCCAAAGTGATTCAATGTTTTATCACCCATTGTCTCCAGTACCGGAAGTCTTTCCAATTGAAATTCGTCTGTTCCGGCGGACAGGATTTGCAAGAAATACAATACCTTCTCTCTTTGCTGAAAGGTTGGGAAAATGAGGATATTCTCCTTATGCCGTTAGGAGCCCATCCGGTGGAATTGCGACAAAACACGCGGCAAGTGCTCGAATATTGCATCCGGAACGGATGGCGTTATTGCGATCGCCTCCATCTCTCCCTTTTCGGCAATCAGACTGGGGTATAGTCATTGGGGGCTCAATGCCAGGCAGGTCGGAGTCTTGTAATAAATCCGGTTTTCATCCAATAATATCCGGATTTGTGCCATCACTTCTTTTTTATCTTCTTGCAGTTCCCGCACGAGAGCTGTCAGTTCCATGTCTTCTCTGTTCAGAAGCTCCAGCACGGAATCCCGGATATGTTTCCTGTCGGAATGCGGGGTTTTGTTTTGCAGGCATATGTCGCAAATCCCGCAGGGTGCGCTCTCTTTTTGCCCGAAATAGCGCATCAGGGAAAGTTGGCGGCATTCTTCCGGCTCTTCGATGTATCTCACCATCTCCCGTACTTTCCCCTCGTAGGCTTTTTTCCGGTCTTCGTAGGCTTCTTTCCCGATGGTCACGTATCCCGCCGGCAAACGGGGCTGGTGATACACAATATAAGGCCGGTCGTTTCCGGGTACGTAACTGATGATTTTTACCCGGGCCAGGGCTATTAATGTTTCATAGACCACCCGCCGGTCAGTTCCCAATTCGTCGGCAAGGGATTGTTCGTTGACATAGATATATTGTGCAAAAATTCCGGCGTATCTTCTCATTAATAATATAAGCAACCGTTCTGCAAGTCCGTTTTCCGGCACATAGTTGTCCAGTTTTTCCCGCGATACGGCAAAGCAGATGCGAGAACGGGAATTCACCTCTGTCGTACATTCCAGATATCCCCCCACCTGCAAGATGCCCAGTGCCGACAATGTCCGCACCTGGTCGAGTTTGAAGTTCCGGATAAAGTCTATCACATCGAATTCAAAGGCAAACCCTTCGCCGGCTCCTTCCGCAATCTGGAAATAGTTGCCCAGGCATTCATACACCCGGCGTATGAATTTTTTTTCGGGATACCCTTGGGTGATGCGTTCTTTCAATGCCGTCACTGTCGCTTCGTTGCAAAGCAGCACGGCATAGGCTTTCCGTCCATCCCGTCCGGCTCTCCCCGCTTCCTGGAAATAGGCTTCCGGGCTGTCCGGTATGTCGAAATGGACCACCACCCGCACATCGGGTTTGTCGATTCCCATACCAAACGCGTTTGTCGCCACCATCACGCGGACGAGGTTGTCTTTCCAGTCTTCCTGTTTCTTTTCTCGTAATAAGGGGGAAAGTCCGGCGTGATAGAAATCGCTTCCGATTCCGTTTTCATTCAGGAAGCGGGTCAATTCTTCCGCCCGTTCCCTTTTCCTGACATATACAATGGCGCTGCCCTGCACCCGGGACAGGATGTGCAGCAGTTCGTCCAGCTTGTTGTTTGCCTTCCGGACCACATAGGCCAGGTTTTCGCGCCGGAAACTCTTGGAGAGGACATTTTCCCCACGGAAATTCAGTTGTTTCTGGATGTCACGGACCACTGCGGGTGTGGCGGTGGCTGTCAGAGCCAATACCGGCGCTTTGGGAAAAAAAGTTCTCACTTCCGCAATGCGCAGGTAGGAGGGCCGGAAGTCATAGCCCCATTGGGAGATGCAATGAGCTTCGTCCACGGCTATCAATCCGATTTGCATCTGTTTCAAGCGTGTGCGGAATTTTTCGGAGGCCAGGCGTTCCGGCGATATGTACAGGAATTTTATGCCGTTGTATATACATTTGTTTATCACAGATTCCACCTGGTCGGCCGACATGCCGGTATAGAGTGCTTCTGCCGGTATGTTGCGGGATTTCAGGTCTTCCACCTGGTCTTTCATCAAGGCTATCAGGGGCGTAATGACCAGCCCAATGCCTTCCGTGGCCAATGCCGCTACCTGGTAGGTGATGGATTTTCCTCCCCCTGTCGGCATGAGGGCCAATGTGTCCCTGCCTGACAAAACGGAACGGATAATCTCTTCCTGCAAGCTGCGGAAGTTGTCGTATCCCCAATATTGTTTCAGTAGTTCTCGGATGTCCGGCATGGTGTTTTACATTGAAAAGACAAAGGTAAGAAAAAGTTGAAAGAGTGGAATAGTTTAAAACCGGAAGAGGTGGAAGGAGTTAAAAAGTAAAAAAGGTGAGAAAAGGAGGTGGATAAATCCGGATTTTTAGTAATTTCGCCAAAATATTTTCAAACTCAAAACATATTACCTATGTCATTCATAGAAGATAGAATTACAGCCGAAGGATTGACCTTTGATGATGTACTTTTAGTACCGGCTTATTCGGAAGTTTTGCCGCGCAATGTGGATTTGACTTCCCGTTTTTCCAAAGGAATCGAACTGAAAACGCCTATTGTTTCCGCCGCGATGGATACGGTGACGGAAGCGGCCATGGCCATTGCCATCGCCCGGGAAGGCGGTATCGGTGTAATTCACAAGAATATGACCATTGCGGAGCAAGCCCGTCAGGTGGAAATGGTGAAAAGGGCGGAGAACGGGATGATTTACGCACCCGTGACAATCCAACCTTACAAAACCGTACAGGATGCCCTCAACCTGATGAAGGAATTTAAAATCGGAGGTATTCCGGTGGTAGATAATGACAATACGTTGGTAGGCATTGTGACGAACCGGGATCTGCGCTTTGAAGGCCAGATGAGTAAACAAATCAAGGAGGTTATGACCAGTGACCGACTGATTACCACTACGGAAAGTACGGATTTGCAAAAAGCGGCGGAAATACTCCAGCAACATAAAATCGAGAAACTTCCCGTTGTCGACAAGAACAATAAACTTATCGGCCTGGTGACTTACAAGGATATTACCAAAGCCAAGGATAAGCCGCTGGCTTCGAAGGATTCCAAAGGACGTCTGAGAGTGGCTGCCGGAGTGGGTGTAACGGCCGATACGATGGAACGGGTGGAAGCTTTGGTACGGGCCAATGTGGACGCCATTGTCATTGACACCGCCCACGGCCATTCCAAGAGCGTGATCGAGATGCTGAAAAAAGTGAAAAACACCTACCCCGAATTGCAGATTGTCGTAGGCAATATTGCTACCGCGGAAGCGGCTATCGCTCTGGCGGAAGCGGGTGCCGATGCCGTAAAGGTGGGTATCGGTCCGGGTTCCATTTGTACGACCCGTATCATCGCCGGTGTCGGCGTACCCCAGTTGACCGCCATTTATAATGTGGCCAAGGAGATGAAGAAACGGGGTGTTCCGGTGATTGCCGACGGAGGATTAAGGTATTCGGGAGATATTGTAAAAGCTTTGGCTGCCGGAGCCAGTGCCGTGATGGCCGGTTCCCTTTTCGCCGGTGTGGAGGAGTCTCCGGGCGAGACTATTATTTACAACGGGCGTAAGTTCAAGTCTTATCGGGGAATGGGTTCGCTCGAGGCTATGCAAAAAGGCTCAAAGGACCGTTATTTCCAGGATGCGGAAGATGATATTAAAAAGCTTGTTCCCGAAGGTATTGTGGCCCGGGTGCCTTTCAAAGGTTCGCTGTATGAAGTGATTTATCAGATGATCGGCGGGTTGAGAGCCGGCATGGGTTATTGCGGAGCGCCTAATATCGAGGAGCTGCACAAAGCCAAGTTTGTGAAAATCACCAGTTCCGGTATGGCGGAAAGTCATGCCCATGATGTGACCATCACAAGCGAGGCGCCCAATTACAGCAGATAATACAGATTCACAGAGAAAGAGTCCGGCGCAGGAGCGCCGAATTCTTTCTTCCATAAACGTACTTCATGAAATTCACACATTTTGTTTGCCTTTTGTTGCTGACTTCTTCCTGCCAGTTTTTCCCCCGTCAGGAAGAAGACGAAGTCGTAGCAACCGTTTTTGATACGGAACTGATGCATTCGGAGGTGGTCGGTATCATCCCTCCCAAGACGAGCACGGACGACAGTATCCTGATGGCCCGGAATTATATACGCAACTGGGTTACCAAGCAGTTGTTGCTTCACAAGGCTCTTGAAAATCTGTCGGAGGAAGAAAAAGATATCCATAAGCAGGTAGAAGATTACCAAATGACGGTTTTAATCTACCGTTATAAACAAAAGCTGATTAACCAGAAGCTGTCGGAAGAGATTGAAAAAGAAAAAATAGAGCAATATTACGAGGAGAATAAAATCAATTTCGTATTGAATACTCCTATTGTGAAGGCTGTTTTCTTTATTCTTCCGAAAACGGCTCCGCATCTGGACCAGATGCGCAAGTGGTTTAAATCGGAGAAACAGGAGGACAAGGATTTGCTGGATGATTATTGTATTACCCACGCCAAAAAATACGATGATTTCAACAACAACTGGATTGAACTGAAATTTCTTTTCAATCTGATGCCGGAAGATGTGACTAAATTGGAAAATGAGCTCCGGCAGACCAAAAGTATCATTAAGGAGGATGCCGAAAATTATTATTTTCTGAAAATCAAGGAAGTGTATAAGAAAGAAAATATCGCCCCTCTCGATTATGTCCGGAAGGAAATTACGCTGATACTGAAGAATAAGAAGAAACTCGAGTTTGAAAGCGATCTGGAGAAACAGATTAACGAGGAAGCCGTCCGGAAAAAGCATGTGAAAATATACTAAATTCGTTGTAAAATTTTAAAGTCGGCCGGAATTTAACAGATTTATTCCCCGGTTTGAATAAAATATATTAGTTTAGGGGGCTGATTGAAAATAGGGAAAGAATATAAATTCATAAATGTATTACTATATGAGAAAGTGTCTGTTATCGCTCGTTCTGTCAATGCTTTCGGTATATCTCTCCGCTCAAAACAATGTGGTGGATAAAATTGTGGCCATCGTCGGGGAGGAAATTATACTGAAATCGGACATCGAGAACGAATTTCTCAGTGAACAGAGCCAAGGCGTCATCTCGTCGTCGAGTGATTACCGTGCCGATATTCTGGAAAAACAGCTGATACAGAAATTGCTGGTTGCTCAGGCTAAAATCGACAGTATTGTCGTCACGGAAGATGAAGTGGAGGCTGAAGTGAACAACCGGATTCAATATTTCACGAGTGTATTAGGCTCGAAAGAGCGTGTGGAGAGTTATTTCAACAAGAGTCTCGTGGATATTAAGAATGATTTGCGTGCTCCAACCCGGGAGAAACTGATTGCCGAAAGCATGCAGCAGCACATTGTGGATAAAATCCGGAGTACCCCTTCGGAAATCAAAAGCTATTATAAAAAGTTAGCCAAGGACAGTCTGCCGGATATTCCGGACAAATATGAAATACAGCAGATTGTGTTGAAACCTACCGTGAGCGATGCGGAAAAAGAGCGTTTGCGGGACCGGTTGCGGAGTTTCAGGGACCAGATTCTCAACGGGGAAAAGACGTTCAACACGTTGGCCGTGCTCTATTCGGAAGACGGGGCTTCCAGCCGGGGCGGCGAATTGGGCTATATGTCCAAAACGGAAATGGTACCGGAGTTTGCGGAAGCCGCCTTTAACCTGAAACCGGGCAAAATATCCAAAATCGTGGAAACGGAATTCGGTTTCCACATCATTCAGCTGATTGACCGCCAGGGCGAAAAAATCAATGTGCGACATATTATCCTGCAACCCAAAGTGACGGATGAAGAGCGCGAAGAGGCCCTCCACCGTCTGGATACGATCCGTACGTATATTATGGATAATAAAATGACGTTTGAGGAGGCTGCGCATTATTTTTCCACTGATAAGAAAACCCGCAATAACGGGGGACTGATGGCAGCTGCGGACGGGGATTCCCGCATTGAGAAGGCCGCTATCGGCGGAGAGATGGCACGTCAGGTAAACCGGATGAAGGTGGGCCAAGTTTCGGAGCCTTTCAATGAACGTACGGAACATGGAGAGGAACTGAAAATCATAAAGATAAAAGCATTCTATCCCCAACACAAAGCCAATCTGGAAGATGACTGGATGATATTCGAAATGATGTTGAAACGGGATAAACAGATGGAAAAACTGGAAAAGTGGATTAAGGAAAAACAAGCCGATACCTATATCCATTTGGATGACGATTATAAAAATTCAAAGTTCAGATACGAAGGCTGGATTAAGTAACTCAAAAGAAGCGTAGCAATGGAAGATAATGCAAAACTGATCGACCAGTTAAAAGGAAAATACCAGGAGCTTAAAAAAGAAATTTCCCGTACCATTGTCGGGCAGGAAGAAGTAATCGACAAAGTGTTGATTTCGATATTCAGCAACGGCCATTGCCTGTTGATCGGTGTGCCGGGATTGGCAAAAACCCTGTTGGTGACGGCCATATCGGAAACGCTGGATCTGAAATACAACCGGATTCAGTTCACGCCGGACCTGATGCCTTCCGATATTATCGGAACGGAGATTTTGGATAATAATAAGGAGTTCAAGTTTATTCCCGGTCCTCTTTTCGCCAATATTATTTTAGCGGACGAAATCAACCGTACTCCTCCCAAAACACAGAGTGCCCTGTTGGAAGCCATGCAGGAACGCGAGATTACCGCCGCAGGGGTTACCCGGAAACTGGAGCAGCCTTTCTTCGTACTGGCTACCCAAAACCCGATTGAGCAGGAAGGTACCTATCCCCTGCCGGAAGCCCAGTTGGACCGCTTTATGTTCAGCGTGGTATTGGACTATCCCACCCTTGAAGAGGAAATCAGCATTGTGGAAAATACCACCGGAGAAGGACTTAAAAAACTGAACAAGATACTGAGCGGAACGGAAATTTTGCAGTACCAGTCTGTTATCCGCCTGATGCCCGTCCCGAAACATATTACGGAATATGCCGTAAAATTGGTGGCAAAAACGCGTCCCGGCAAACCCGGAGCACATGAGTTGGCCGAGAAATACCTGAATTGGGGTGCCGGTCCCCGCGCTTCCCAGTTCCTGATTGCCGGAGCCAAGACACATGCGGCGTTACAAGGGAAGTATGCCCCCGATATCGAGGATGTCAAGTATGTCGCCGAGGCCATTTTACGGCATCGTATATTTAAAAATTACAAAGCCGAGGCGGAACATATCCGTGTAGAAGAGCTGATTCGGGAGTTTTTAAAATAAATACTAAATTATCCGTATTTTGACAATAAAAGCCCTTTTCCTTTTTATCTGCCTGTGGGGTATATTCGGGGTGGCCGAAGCCCAGAAAAAGGCTGTCATAAAAATACAGCATGCCGATTTCTATAAGCCGGAACCGGCTCTGAAACGGAATAAACTGATCGGGCACGTGAAGCTGACTCAGGACAACATGGTGATGTCCTGCGACAGTCTGTATCAGTATTCGGACAGCAATTATGTGGAAGCTTTCGGCCGCGTCCATGCCATTCAGAACGATTCCCTGCATCTCTGGGGCGATTATATGATATATGACGGCAATTCCCAGCTGGCTAAGGTCAGAAAGCATGTTGTGATGCAGGATCCTACCGTCACGCTGACGACCGATTTTCTGGATTATGACGCTAACGGCAGAATTGGCTATTATTTCAATTCCGGAACATTGAAAGACAGTCTTAACACCCTGGTGAGCGATAGGGGCTATTATTATACCACGACCCACGATATGTTTTTTAAGGACAGCGTGAAGGTTCATACTCCGGATTATACCATGTATTCGGATACGCTCATATACAATACCGATACCAAGATAATCCGGATTACAGGGCCGACTACCATTTACGGCGACCGCCGCACGCTCTATTCGGAGAACGGCTGGTATAATTCCCTCACCTCCCATGCCGAGCTGTACAGGAATAATGCACTGACGTATAATGAATATATCGCCTATGCCGATACTCTCGTGGTGGACAGTCTCACCAGTACAGCGGTCATGAAAAACAATATCCACATGTATGATACGGTCAATAATATTGTTGTGGAAGGCAATTACGGTGAAGTATTAAAAAATAACGACTATGCTTTCATTACCGACCGGGCTGTGCTGACGCTGGTGGGCAAACAGGATTCGCTTTTTATACATGGAGATACGTTGTCCGTTTCGAAAGATTCGGCGGGAAATAGTATTATGAAAGCGTATTATGCGACCCGCTTTTTCAGCCGGGATCTCCAGGGATTGTGTGATTCCATGGTTTTTCCCGTAGCCGATTCCACCATTCATCTGGTGGGAATGCCCATTGTCTGGGCCAGCGGGAATCAAATGACGGCCACGCACATTGACATGCTGATGGCAAACAATACCATCAAGGAATTTCATTTGAATGAAAAATCCATGATTGTCAATCAGATAGATTCGACCAAATATAATCAGATTAAAGGCCGGGATATGGTGGGACATATGCGCGGCAACGAGCTTTATCTGGTGGATGTGAACGGTAACGGAGAGACGCTTTACTATCCCGATGACAAAGGAGTTATTATCGGGATGAACAAGGCTATCAGTTCGTATATCAAAATATATATCGAAAACCGGAGGGTGAAGGATATTATTTTTATCCAGAAACCCGACGGTAATCTCAATCCCCTTTTCCTGGTCAAGCCTGAAGATATGCGTCTCCGCGATTTTCAATGGCACATTGAAAAAAAGCCCCTTGACAAAGAGGCTATTTTTCTGAAGTAACCGTTTTCCCGGTTAATTTTCAAAATATACCGTATAGTTATCCCAGAATTTAGGATTGGTCCGTATGTCCTCGTAATACATTCTTCCTGTCACGGCCTCCGGATCGCTGGCGTTTACCTGTGTTGTCACATACTGCATTTTTCCGCTGGTCTTGTCCCCTCCTTCACCGTATGTGTAGGCGATTGTGATTCCGCTTAGGAAATAACGGGTTTCCAGTTTTTTATAGTTGGTCGTAACGGTCATGTCTACCGTTCCCGTCTTATAATCCCCGGCAGGAATAAGGTTCCGCCCTAAACGGCTGTAATCAGATGCCGTCAGGTGCATCGTGTTTTTCAGTACGGCATAATCTTTCAAGTTGATATAAATCTCGCCCGAACATTTGCTTACCCCAGCACTTCCCGTGGTGGAAAGCGAAGGTTTGTTCACTTCATAGCCTATTACCTGGACGGAATCCCCTTCAAACAACAGACGGCCTTTGTTGGAAAGTTTATAGTCACGAATGTTGTTTGCATCCAAAATATTACGAGTGTGACGAACGACGTCGGCCGTCAGTATATCGTCAAAATAGGTCAGTCCGTCGAGTACGGATTTCGGCTCTTCACTCCTTCTCACTTCATTGTATTTGTAATTCAATTCTTTGAATGTCGTTTCCGTATTGCTCCGGTTGTATCCTTTCGAGTCGTAGACTGTTACAATAGCTTCTTTGGAGGATACCCGGGCATCATTGTTAAAAATCTGATATTGGAAATAGCCCCGGTAATTGTATGGTTTTATAAAATAATTTCTGCTGATGTTTTCCGCTGCTTCTTTGAGCATTTTTCTATATACCAGCGACTGGGCGTTTACATTCACCTGCTGGATGGTGTAGGTAACCGGTTGCAGGGTAATCTTCCAGCCTTCCCCTTGGGCTGCCGCCTCCAATACTTTTATATCGTAGGGACCGTACCCGACAACAGACACCCGGAGTGTTTTGTCGGCATAGGCTCCCGGTAAAAGCAGTTCAAATTCCCCGTCCATATCCGAAGCGACGCCCGCCAGAGTGCCCACTACGCCTAAATTGGCAAACGGAACCGGTTCGCCCGTAGAGGCATCAGTAACCCGTCCTTTTATCGTTATTCTACTGGTTTCCTGTGCCTTTCCCAATAATATCACACTAAAAAGCACCATAATCAGTGAGAGAACTTTTTTATTCATAGCAATTCTGTTATTTATTTCGTATATTTGCCCCAAAGTTAATGATAATCTTTAAAACCAGAGCTATTTTACCGATAGTAAAATGAAACTTGATATGAAAAGAACCACATTATACATTACCGGAGGTATTCTGACCGCCGTGTTGTTGTCATCCTGTGTATCCAAAAAGAAATTTGACGAGCTGGCCCGGGCGAAAACGACGACGGACAGGGAATTGCTGCAAGTGAAAAGGGAGAAAAAGAATTTGGAAAAAGAACTACAGCAGAGTAAGGATGATTTCAACACCGTACGTTATCAACTGACGGAAAACAATGCGGCCAAAGACAAGAAAATAGACGAATTGTATACGAAACTCCGCAATCTGGAGAGCAAACAGTCCGAATTAAAAAACGAATTGAGTAATGCTGCGGATGAAATCAAATACACTTCCCAAACTTCAGACCAAAAAATCGCTTCTTTGGAAAAAAGGATAAAAACCCTCACTTCGCAGCGGGATGAAGTGAAAAAGGCCCTGACCGAACTCCAGACAAGTCTTGAATGGGAGAACCGCAAGCTGAAAAACGAACTGGAGACGGCCAACAGCAAACAGGAATCGTTGGGCAATGAAAATAAAAAGTTGCAGCAGACGATTGACGAAGCCAATAAGAAACTGGGCTGGATTCGTAAGCAAAAAGCAGCCAGCGATGCCGAGGTGGAAAAGTTGACCAACCAGGTGAAATTATTGAAAAAAGAACTCTATAAAGAGTAGGCGGAATGGTTGGAATTATTATAGGCATAGCAGGGCTTCTCAGTATACTTGGGGTAGCCCTGTTTACATATCTAAACCGGAATAAAGAACAGGAACCCGGTACGCCTCCGCCGGATGCCGGCTGTTGCGGTGCACATGCCGTATGTGAGAAAGGACTTAAAAAAGTAGAGACCACCATCGATTATTTCGACGATGAAGAACTCGACGAAATGAAAGGCGTCCCTTCCGGAAATTATACGGACGAGCAACTGGAGCAATTCCGTGATGTGCTCTATACCCTGCGCAAGGAAGAAATTGAAGACTGGATGATCAGTCTGGAAAAACGGGAGATTCATTTCCCGGAATTACTAAAGGCCGAAGCATTGGATTTACTCCAGGGATAGTCCTCTCCCGCTTTTGCTTTTCAACACTTCTCTCCCCACCCGGCATTTGAGACACAGATGTTTGTCGCAATATTCCTTTTTCAACTGAATCAATGCCTGTGTTTGTAAGGCGGAATCAAAGACAAAGCCGTATTTTTTCCAGGCTTGTATAATATGATTGTTCTCCGGTTCGGTCTGCTCTAACCATCTTACTGCTTTTTCCGTCAGGCGTTCGTTGCCTTGAATCCGGCCGTATATGAATAGAAAAGGTACGAAAGCATTAATCAGAAGGACCTGCCGGAGGGTCTTGCCCATGCGTTTCTTGCATGCCGCCGATTCTTTTTGAAAGAGATAATGGGTGTCCCAATAAGGAGAAGTCCCTATGTCAAAAAAGGCTGTTGCCTTTTCTACGGAATCGGTGTCGGCCAAATGGGGCAATATTTCCCGAAACCGACAGATAAAAGCAGCCAGGAGAGCCAGGCGTACCGTCGGAAAACTTCCCGGACGAACGCGCATGAACCGCCAGGTCTGTGCAGGCATTTCAACCAGCCGGTGTTTGGCACGGTAATAAACATATTCTTTTTTCAACATTTTCACATATTCATCATCCCCCGCCTGCTCCAAAAGTCCCGAAACTCCGAATATCAGGGCTTCGATTACAGACAACTGTCCCGCATATTTCAACAGCACTTTATAAGGCAGACGGATTGCAAGCTGGTAGAAGGCCTCTGAATTTACATTCCCCGCCCAATATTTGCACAACAGACGGTAGAAACATTCTTCCCAGTCATTGCCTGTCTGTAGTAGCAATTGGCGTATATCCTCCACCTTCCGCTCCAACCTCTCCACAGCCAGAGACGGCAATATCAGATAGAACCAGTCTTTCGTCACGCCCTTGAATCTGCGGGCACATTCCGGCTGTGGACGGGAGTCCCGCAGGAAAACATATTCCCTGTAAAGGTCGTCCGCAAATTCAGGCACCACGCATTCCACCTCACGTCCCTGGCTATTGTATACTCTCGCATCATCCGTTCTTACTACGGATAATATAACGTTGTCGTAAGCCGCATTCAGATGATGGCCGTGACGATACCAGTCACTGCTTTTCAAATGAATTTCGACATTTCCCGCTAATACGAGTCCATCCATTTGTACACGGGCATTAAAGAAATCAGGGCCTGCATTCCGGTTGACTTCCCCAGGATGCAGAATCCGCACTTTCTTTCCGGTGTGCGTGGTGAGTTCACTGCTTTTATAAAGGAAATTAGCCCAAATGTATTGCAAAAAATCTTCTTTCATAACCACCGACATTAATCCTCTACAATTTACGTTAAAAAAATGCAAAAACAAAGGAGAACGGCATCAAATTGCCGGCTTATTTTTCATATCTTTGTTAGCAATTTTTAATACTTTGACAAAATGGAAGAAAACAAACTGATCGAGAACAAAAAAGATAAAACGTTGGTGATGATTATTGCCGGTTTGAGCATCGTACTGGTCGTTTTATTCATTTTCTTTTTAGTGGAAAAATCCAATAACCGGAAACACGTGGCTGCAATCCACCAGGAAAAGGAGTTGCTGGAACAAGAACTTACAGACCTGAGCAGTAATTACGATAACCTGAAAACGACTAACGATACACTGAACGAAAAACTTTCTGCCGAACAGGAAAAGATAGCCACGCTGCTTGATGAAATGAAGAAGTTCAGAGATAATTCTTATGCTGAAATCAACCGGTATAAAAAAGAAATCGGAACTCTTAAAACAGTTTTACGTAGTTATGTTGTACAGATTGATTCTCTGAACCAGCTGAATCAAAAGTTAACAGCCGAAAACACACAGGTGAAGCAACAAATCAGTTGGGTCAGGGAAAGGAATAACAAACTGGAAAAAGAACAGAAAAATATGAAGGAGGTCATTGCCCGTGCCGGAGCGCTGACAGCTGAGAATTTTGTTGTCGTGCCCATCAATAAGAAGGGCAAGGAAACCAGTTGGAAAAAATGTTTTCAATTACGGGCGGATTTTGTTATTCCTAAAAACATTACCGCCAAACGTGGTCCGCGTATGATTTATCTGCGTATTACCCGTCCCGACAGTAAGGTGATCGCTTTCAGCGATAAATCTTTTTTCAAATACCAGAATGCCAGTCTTACGTATTCGGCCAAACGGGAAATCGAATATGAAGGTGAGCGCTTAGACCCGGTGTCTATCTATTGGCCTAATGACGGTAGTCTGGTAAAAGGGAAATACACGGCGGAATTGTTCTCCGATAACGAAAATATCGGCAGTACCGAATTTTTCCTGAAATAAACAACTATATACACGACAATACACAACCAAACTATGACTGACATTGAAATTGCCAATTCCGTAAGAATGCAACCTATTACGGAAATAGCCTGCAAATTAGGCATCCCTGCCGATGTTCCCGAATTATATGGGAAATACAAGGCGAAATTACCCCTTCATCTGATCGATGAAAGCAAAATCAAGAACAAACATCTGATTTTAGTTTCGGCGATATCCCCCACGCCTGCCGGAGAAGGGAAAACCACTGTATCCATAGGTTTGGCAGAAGCCCTGAACCGTATCGGTAAACAGACGACCGTTGTGCTGCGGGAACCTTCGCTGGGTCCCGTGTTCGGAATCAAGGGTGGCGCAACCGGAGGAGGCTATTCACAGGTGTTGCCTATGGAAGATATTAATCTGCATTTTACAGGTGATTTCAATGCCGTGGAGAAAGCGCACAATTTACTTTCCGCTTTGATAGACAATAATATCCAGAGCAAGACGTCTTCTATAGGATTGGATCCGCGTACTGTCACCTGGAAAAGAGTGATGGATATGAACGACCGTTCGCTCCGGCATATTATTGTCGGTTTGGGCGGTACGACATCCGGGATTCCCCGGGAAACCGGATTTGATATCACTGCGGCTTCAGAAGTGATGGCTATCCTTTGTCTGGCAGAGGACTTCGAAGATTTGAAGCAACGTTTGGGAAATATATTTATCGGCTATACATATGACAAGAAGCCGGTATATGCCCGAGATCTGAAAGCCAACGGAGCCATGGCCGCCTTGTTGAAAGAAGCTATCAAACCGAATCTGGTACAGACGATAGAGGGCAATCCCGCCATCATTCATGGAGGGCCTTTCGCCAATATCGCCCAAGGTACGAATTCGGTTATTGCCACGAAAATGGGGCTCTCCCTCTCCGACTTTGTTGTCACGGAAGCCGGATTCGGCTTTGATTTGGGAGCCGAGAAGTTTTTCGACATCAAGTGTGTCAAGGCCGGGCTGAATCCAAGCGCCGTCGTTCTGGTGGCTACGGTAAGAGCTCTCAAATACCATGGCGGGGTGAAACTCGACGCATTGAAAGAGGAAAATACGGAAGCATTGGCCAAGGGTATGGAAAATCTGGAGAAGCATGTTGAAAACATGAAGAAATTCAACATTTGTCCGATTGTCGCTATCAATCGGTTTGTCAGTGATACCGAAGCCGAAATAGAATTGGTGAAAGAAAAGTGCAAACAACTGGAAGTCCCTGTAGAAGTGGCAAATGTCTGGGCGGAAGGTGGGAAAGGTGCCGAAAGGTTGGCCACACTGACAGCCAAAGTGGCCGAACAGTGTCTCTGTCGGTTGAAACCTTTGTATGATTGGAATTGGAGTGTGGAACGTAAAATCGAAACAATTGCCAAAGAAATCTATGGAGCAGCCGCCATCGACTATACTTCCCAAGCGAAAAGCGATTTGAAAAAAATCAAGGCCCTGGAACTGGAACAGCTGCCGGTTTGTATGGCTAAAACCCAAAAGTCATTGTCGGACAATCCTAAACTACTGGGACGTCCCAAGGATTTCGTCGTTACGGTACGGCAAATTGAAATCGCCTCCGGTGCCGGATTTGTCATTCCTATTACGGGCGATATCATGCGTATGCCCGGTCTGCCGGACCAACCAGCCGCAGAACGTATCGATATTGATAAGGAAGGGCACATTTCCGGCCTGTTTTAATCGATATATCAACCAATAAAATATGATAGAGCTCATGCCGCAGACGGCGGCAGCTCTATTGTCATGTGTAATCTGATCTTAAAAGACAATTCTGTATGCGCAGTAATGGTTTCATTCTTTTATTCGGTATTTTATTTATTTTCATTCTGGATCTGGGACTATATGTCCGGATTAAAAAATTCCTGAAAACCCGAAACAGCCGTCTGATTTACTGGCTTCACACCGTAATATTTGTCGCCGGCTTGTTCTGTTACTATTTTTATGTTCCCCGCCTAAAAGGCCCCGAAACGTATTATTGGATCGGTTTGGGTATCGGACTCCTGTTTCTGTTTTACATACCTAAATTAGTTTTTATTCTCATTAACCTTATCTGTTGGCCTATCGGCAGGTTTTATCCGTCTTTCAATAAAAAAGGCCTTTGGACAGCAAGCATTGTTTCGGTTTTTTGTTTCTTTATTATACTGCATGGTATTACTTACAACCGATATAATTATAAAATAGAGTCTACTTCTGTTTGCTTTCCGCAACTTCCTCCTGCTTTTGACAATTTTAAAATAGTCCAGCTTTCCGACTTGCATTTAGGGAGTCATTCTTCCCGTTATGAAGGGATTCCTTTATTGGTAGAACAAGTGAACAGCCTGAATCCCGACCTTATTCTTTTTACCGGGGATATGGTCAATAATTTTGCTTCGGAACTTCGTCCCTGGACAGAGGTTTTAAACCGTTTAAAAGCCCGGTACGGCAAATTTGCCGTTACAGGAAATCATGATTACGGCTCATATGTCCACTGGGAAAATCCGGAAAAGCAGCAGCTCAATATGAAAGAATTCTACGAAAATATGGAAAAAGCCGGATTTGTGATGCTGAATAATACGAATGTACCCATCGTCCGTGGAAAAGATACCCTTTATATTGCAGGAGTCGAGAATTGGGGAAATCCTCCGTTTCCACGGTACGGTAAATTGGACGAAGCATTGAGAAATTGCAACGGCCATTTTGTTGTACTTCTCTCCCATGACCCTTCCCATTGGGAAGCGGAAATCTTACAATACGATGTTCCGCTGACCCTGTCGGGTCATACCCACGCCATGCAGATGGGGATTAAAGTGGGAAAATGGGAATGGAGCCCGGCCCGGATGATGTATCCGCAATATGACGGTTTGTACCGGAAAGGGGAACAATATATTCATGTCTCCCGCGGTGAAGGCTATATCGGATTCCCCGGAAGAATCGGTCTCCGCCCTCAGATTGACGAAATTATTTTACACCGGAATTGCAGTCGATAACCCAATTTCTATTGTATAATAAGCTGAGAAAAGATGGAAAAAAACCCTTTTAAAAGTGTTACGAAAAAATTAATCCTATCACTTTTATCTGCCTTATTCCTCACATTTTGTTTGCTATCTGTCAGTATTTATCTTTCTTCCCAAAAATATATCCACGATAACGCGTTCAATCACGCCAACAATGTTTCCTCTAATATTCTGCAAGCATTAGATCGCAGGATTCTCGGAGTGGAACAGATTCCGCAGGCCATCAATAATTTCGTCGGTCCATATGACCATAATAAACACCAAAATCTGCCTTCAAAAATTCTGTCATCTTATCCTTATCTGGACGAATGTTTTATCGCATTCGCTTCATCGGGAAACTCTCCCCATTCCCTGCATGCCATCCGTCAGCAACAAGGTTCGATTGTCTGCCATAAGGGAAGTGCTCCCGTTTTTACCGACGCCACCCATATTTTTCGGAAAAATACCAAAGGCGGTTGCTGGGCTTTTCTCAATTGCCAAAATAAACAATGTATCTGTTATTGTGTGCCGTTACCCGAAAAACACGGAATACATGCCACATTAGGTTTTATCTTCCGAACAGACCGTTTTATCAATTTTGTTTCAGACATAAAACCGTATAATTCAGGCCATTTGTTTTTTACGGACAATCATGGGGAAACCCTCTATTCTCCTCTGGAAACGGCTCCGGATAATATATTCGAATATTTTACCCATTCAACCGACAATAAATGCAGAAAGGATTTCTTAAAAGGGAAAACAAGTTTCACAACCGTTACCAGCAATAACCGGAAACATTTTTTATTCTATACTCCAGTTTCTCACCTGAACTGGCGACTCTGCATTATTTGTCCATACCATGAAATATTGATTACCTCCAATAAGTTTTATGGCCTGATTTTAATCATTTGCAGTTTTTCGATGTTATTGCTGATTGTCATGACGTTCATTATTGCCCGACAAATTACCAAGCCCTTGAAAGTATTTACGGGATATGCCCGTAATATTAAAAACGGGCGGACAGATGCACAAATCATGTCGATAAAATCCAATGATGAGTTCGGTGAATTACGAGATGCTTTCCGCTATCTGCAACAAAATATGGATAGCTATGCCGAAAAGTTAAGAGTCAGTGAAAAGATACAAATGGAAATCCGTGTGGCACAAAAACTTCAACAGCGCTTTTTGCCCCGTCCTTTGCAATTGCCGGCTAATATAGAAGTAAAAGGAGAATTGCGGCAATCCAAAAGCGTAGGCGGTGATCTGTATGAGTATTTCCTAATCAATAATCTGCTCTATTTCGCTATCGGGGATGTGTCGGGCAAAGGGATTCCGGCAGCTCTTTACATGGCATCGATAGTAAAATTGTTCCGGTATGTCGCCAGCAAACAAACCTCAACGTCTCATATTTGCGATACCATCAATACCTATATGTCCGACAATTCTGATGATGATATGTATGTCACCATGGTTGTGGGGATTTTGAATATAAATACAGGTGAAATTACCTTTACAAATGCCGGTCACCCGGAACCTCTTGTTGTCCATCCCGACAGAAAGATTGAACCGATCAGGATTTATCCCGATGCACCTATCGGTATTTTGGAAAACTATTCATACCATGAATACAAATATACATTAAAAGACAATACTCTGCTCCTGTTATATACAGACGGCATTACTGATGCCGAAGACAAATTTTCGCAATTCTATGGAAAAGACAAATTGCTTGCCAACCTCCGTACCTCCCATTCTCTGCATCCGAAGGATGTTGTCAACACCATTCTTGAAGATCTGCTCAAACACACCCACGAAACTGAACTTTCAGATGATTTCACTCTGTTGTCCATTTTGTATAAGAAAAGATAAGCCTCGTTTATTACAGCCCCTTCCCTTGCATAATTTCCAATACGACCGGATGAATATAAGGGAATGTGAACGTTTTGTCCCCCATCAGAACGGATTTGTTTTCCCAGTCTATTTCAATGCGGTTTCCTTTCTGATAAGCTTTCACAATCTCCGGAGCAATAATGACCGGTAGTCCGCAATTAATAGCCAACCTGTAGAAGTTGCGGCTGGCAGACTTTACGATAACGGCTTTTATTCCCGCTCCTGCCAAGCCTAATGCTGCATGTTTCACAAGATGTCCGGCTCCGAAACTTTCGCCGGCTAAAATGACATCCCCTTTTTCTACCCGGGAAGCAAATGTACTGTCCAATCCTTTCATCAGATGAGGCAACAGGGCTTCCGTATCGTCGGCCGCCACCTTGGAGGTCAGTTTATCGGAAAAAATCTGTTTGCAGGAAATATAGTGGACATGTGAATAATTCCATACATTCCCCGTTTTCCGATTGTCACATTCATCCACATGAAGGGTTTCGACAGGATTTCCCCAATAGGGATAAACTTCCCCAGGATAATTCTTTTCCATTGTGATTTTCCCGGTAAGAGCTGTCATTGCTACCGTTGCTGGAGATGCGATATATTTTTCGATTCCGATTTCCGACATACGTCGCATAGAGTTGCTGTTAGTTGTCGAGATAAACCGTTTGGTATCAGCCTGTACCATTTGACTGCTTCCTAAACAAGGTCCGCAACTGGCTCCTGACACTGAGGCTCCGGCTTTCACAATAGTATCCACCAGACCTTCTTTCCGAGCTTGAAGATAGATAGCATATGAGGCCGGTACGACAACTAACCGGAATCCGGAGTGCACCTTACGACCTTCCAGAATCCGGGCCACCACCCTCAAATCCTCCATTCTACCGCAGGCACAAGCACCAATCAGGCCTTGCTGTACTTCCAAGCCTTCACACTCTTCCCCGCTTTTCACTTCCTGATGCTCATGCGCAAGCATGACTACCGGAATGACATCTTCCAGGTTTATTACAAATTCCTTATAATAGGTTGCTTCCGAATCCGCCCATATTCCTTTTACGGCATAGTCTCCAAAATAATCGGCCAAAATGTCATCGGGTGGGAATACAGAATTTTTAACTCCCATTTCTGCCGAAACATTGGCAATGGTCATACGGTCGGCAATCGTGAGCATGCTTACGCCTTCTCCATGATATTCAATAGCTTTGTAGGCTACATTCTCTTCCCTCAACATTCCCATAATCCAAAGTGCCAGATCTTTGGCATATACACCATCCCGCAATCTGCCAGTCAGCGTTATCTTTATCGTTTCCGGTACCCGAAACCACATTTTTCCGTTTTTCCACAGATAGGCGGTTTCTGTCTTGTTCACGCCCACGGCCAGACAGTTGAAAGCTCCGGCAGTACAGGTATGACTGTCACTTCCGACAATGATATTTCCGCCATGCAAATAAGTGGAAACAACCTGATGGCATATACCACAGTCACAATCAAAAAAATGTTCCACTTGTTGTTCTTTCATGAAATCACGGATGGAATTATAATCGCGGATAAGTTCGTCCGTAGTCCCCGGCATTTTTCTATCAAGTACAATAAATAAATGTTCAGGGTTTATCAGAGTGTGTCCCCCTGATTTTTCAAAAATCTTACGTACGCGGGCCGAATTGTCATGACTTAACACGATGTCTGGTTCCAAGTAGACCATACTTCCGGCAGGTGCATTTAAAATTTTCTCTACAAACGTACTTTTCATGGTATTATATTTTATTTTCCTAAGATGTCTACCACTTCCCGAATCTTCCGCTTATCGCTGTAAGCAATCTCATATTCCGGAATGCCGGGTACTCCTCCCATGAAAATTTGCGGATTGCGGAAAGTCATGGCACTATCACGCACACTTTTTCCACTCATATGCAATGCATCAACCCCCGTTCCCTGCAATAATCGGGCATTGGTTGCATTGACTCCGCTTCCGGCCATAATTTGTATTCGCCCATATGCCTGCTCTACCAGCTCTCTTAATACCTTCATTCCTTCCAATGCCGTATTGTGCATACCCGAAGTCAATATCCGGAAACACCCGCACTCTATTACGTCTTCCAACGCTTCCCGGGAATTACAGGTCATATCGAACGCCCTATGAAAAGTGACTTTCAATGGAGAGGCCAACTTTACCAACCGAGCTGTCCGCTCACAATCTACCCTTCCGTCCGCCTGTAATATTCCCAATACAACACCATCCACACCGACTTCTTTGACAAATCGGATTTCTTCCTGCATCTGAAAGAATTCCTCTTCCGAATACAGAAAATCCCCACCTCGGGGACGAATCATCACATACAATTCCATTCCCCCTGTTATCCGACGTGCCATACGTATCATAGCTGCAGAAGGTGTAGTCCCTCCGTCATACATAGCTGTACACAATTCCACCCGGTTTGCTCCCGCTTCTTTCGCTGCCCGATAAGATTCTAAAGAATAGGCACACACCTCCAGTTCACATTTTTTCATATTTTCTATAAGTTGTTTCCAAATATCCTTTTTCCTATGACTCTACATGAGTAATCATACACGGATATAAACAAACGTACGAATATAATTTCAAACAGCAAAACTTTATTTGTAAAAACTAATTCTGACCATCGCTTTACTGAAATTCTTAATTAGAATATCGCCCCATCAATTAATCATGTTAATTTTCTTAATTTTTAACTTATTTATTTATATTTGGAGCCACAAAACAGAATATATTAAAATAACCCATGAAAATCCTTTATATTTTGTTCTTTCTGGCAGGGTTTTCAACTTTTACTCTGTCTGCTCAGGAAGCTTGTAGTAATCATATTAGAGAAGGTATCCACAATCCAGATTTTACTCTATACAATTATAATTTGATGCATTGTGAAAAGCCCCTGTTTCCCAACGGATACAGTAATTTCATTACCATTTTAAACAAACATACACATTATTCCCAGGCAATGGCCGACACGCTGGCAGAAGATGTACGTGTCATTGCTCGCATAACACTCGACAGTATTGGTAAAATAACAAAACGGGAAGCATGGTGCAAACATGATTTTTTTCGAAAGGATGTTCTCTATCTTTTAGAACAGCTTCCTGATTTTAATGCTCCGTCCCACATAGAAAATTGCGGTTACGAAATTCATCTGGGGTTTACCTATAAAACCTATCACCTTGTTCCAAAGTGTTTCTCTCAGGATTTTAAAATGTATGATGAAGATACGCTATATCGGGAAAAACCTCAGTTTCCCGGCGGATATAAGAATTTCGTTAAACTTTTAAGAGAACATACACATTATTCCAAAAGTATTGCGGACAGTCTTCCTAAAAATGTAAATGTCTTGGCCCGGATAGCCCTTGACAGCACGGGAAAAATAACCGACCAATATGCCTGGAGTGAAAGCCAATTATTCCGCAACAGAATTCTACATTTCTTAAAGAATCTTCCGGCTTTTGAAGGGCCATCCAAAATCATGGACTGTGATATTCAACTCAATTTCATATTCGAAAAATACCATACTTTCTCTTTGAAAGATCCGTCCCTTATCTATATTTTTCCTCAAGAAAGCAAAGAGGTTGAAAGGTATATCAAGTCTGTTAAGGATCTTGATATTCAATTTTAATTTCTATGAATGTTTATAATCGGCAAGGTAATGCTCAAAGAACCAAGCAGCTGTATCCTGCACTTTTTGAACTACTTCTATCAACGGCATGGAACTTTGGCCTCCGGCTGCATTCAAATGGCCCCCTCCATTGAAGTGTTCTTTTGCCCATTCGTTAACCGGAATATCACCTTTAGAACGGAAAGAAAGTTTCACCCGCTCTTTTCGCTGAGTAATCTGTATGGAAACCATTACGCTTTCCACCGACAAAGGGATATTCACCAAACCTTCCAGATCACCTTCCTTATAATCATATTTTTCCAGTTCTTCCTTGGTTATAGGAATAATAGCCACCGGATAGGCAGGATGAATGGTTAGTTTATTCAACAAAGCATTTCCCACCAAGCGCAAACGGGAAATCCGGTTGTGTTGATATAAATTTTCATGCACATAAGCTTTGTTAAGTCCTAATTCCAACAAATGGGCAATGACAAGATAAGTTTCCGGACGGGAAGAATTATGATTCAAGCCTCCGGTATCCGTATTGATTCCCGTGTAAAGAGCATTCGCCACATTTCCGGTAATGGCTTCTATCCCCCAAATTTCTCGAATCACCGTGTATAACAGTTCACAAGTGGAAGAAACCCGCGTATCTGAAATGACAAAATCCACCGGCTCGGGATCAGGATGGTGGTCTATGATCACTTTTTGTCCGGTATAGTTTTTCACAACAGTTTCCAGGTCTCCTTCCCGTTGGGTGGTATTGTGATCCAACATAAAAATTATATCTGCCTGGGCTATCAGCCTTTTGCATTTTTCCGCTTTTTCTTGATAGGAAATAGCTTTATCCGTGTTTTTCAACCATTTCAAATAATCAGGCAGAAAATCACACGTAAGAATATGATTTACAATTCCTGCGCGCTCCAATACGAGAGAAAAGGCAGAACAAGCTCCTACAGCATCACCGTCTGCCGAAATATGAGGAATTATCACTGTTTTTAAATTCTTTTCGCTTAAACGCGATTTAAGTCTCTGTATCGTTTTCAAAATTTCCTTCATTCTCTATATATTGTACAATGCAGGACAAAGGTACGACAAAATTGAGTCACTTAATATCACTATGTTAGTAATTTTTTATTCACTATTCGATATAAAATTCTTATTTAATGAATTTAGCATAAATAAAACCCCAGCCATTTTTTATACCAATGGCTGGGGTTATAGATTTCAGACCTATATATTTATTCCCACTCGATTGTGGCAGGCGGTTTGGAACTGATGTCATATACTACACGGTTGATTCCTCTCACATTGTTTATAATGCGATTGGACACTCGGGCCAAAAATTCATAAGGCAAATGGCACCAATCAGCCGTCATGCCGTCAGTGGATTCAACTGCCCTTAATGCGACTACATTTTCATAAGTACGTTCATCCCCCATAACACCCACACTCTGCACCGGTAACAACATCACTCCCGCCTGCCATACTTTGTCATATAGACCATCTTCTTGCAGCATGGAGATGAAAATGTGATCTGCTTCCTGCAATAAACGCACTTTTTCTTTGGTTATGTCTCCCAAGATACGAATAGCCAAACCGGGGCCCGGGAAAGGGTGACGTTGTAAAAATTTATCCGCCAACCCCAAGCTTTTCCCTACTCGTCTCACTTCATCCTTAAAAAGAAGACGCAAGGGTTCTACCAATTTTAATTTCATGTAATCAGGCAATCCTCCAACATTATGATGTGATTTTATCGTTTGGGAAGGACCATTTACAGACAGAGATTCAATGACATCGGGATAGATTGTACCTTGTCCCAACCATTTGGCATCCTTAATCTTAGAAGCTTCCTGATCGAAAACATCAATAAACGTACTTCCGATGATTTTTCTCTTTTTTTCAGGCTCCTTTACTCCCGCCAGACGGGTGAGAAATAAATCTTCCGCTTCGGCTCCCACGACATTCAACCCCAATTCTTTATAATTTTCCAACACCGTTTTAAATTCGTCTTTCCTCAACAATCCGTTATCTACAAAAATACAGGTCAGATTTTTCCCCACGGCCTTATGCAGTAACATTGCTGCAACGGTAGAATCCACGCCTCCAGACAATCCCAATATAACCCGGTCTTCACCCAACTTTTCTTTCAAATCTTTCACTGTCGTTTCCACAAAGGAATCAGGGGTCCAATTTTGGTTACATCCGCAAATATCCACAACAAAATTGCGCAACAGTTCTTTTCCTTCGGTACTATGATATACTTCCGGATGAAACTGGATGCCATAAGTTACTTCTCCGACCACCTTAAAAGCGGCATTTTTCACATCTGCCGTACTGGCTATAACTTGACAATTTTCCGGTAATTTTTCGATAGTATCCCCATGCGACATCCACACTTGGGAATTATGACTGATATGCAGGAATAACGGACTCTGTCCATCCACAAATGCTAAGTTGGCCCGTCCATATTCCCGTTTATTGGAAGCCTTTACTTCTCCTCCGAAATGATGAGCCAGATATTGTGCTCCAAAACATACTCCCAATAAAGGTAATTTTCCCTTTATCGCCGATAAATCCGGCTGCGGCGCTTTCTCATCCCTTACTGAAAAAGGACTACCTGAAAGAATCACTCCTTTTACGGAAGCATCCAATTGAGGATAATGGTTGTAGGGATAGATTTCACAATACACATTCAATTCCCGGACTCTTCTCGCTATCAGTTGCGTATATTGAGAGCCGAAATCCAATATTAAAATTTTTTCCTGCATCTTGTCTTTTTTTACTACGCGCAAAGATACTCTTTTTTCAAAAAATTCATGCGAAACGTAGGATAAAGTCCTTCAAGCAGGCTGTGTACTGAAAACGACTCGTTTTTCAATAGCGTAAAGGTTCTATTCTCAGACGGTAATTCGAACCATAGTTAATGATATATAAACCGTAGTTTTCCCTTCCGCATCCCTCACATGTCCTGGCAAAACGGAAGCGTGAAAACATACCTTCCCCCTCACAGAAAGAAATCGCATCCAACATTCTATTACCGTATTTAGCAGCCAAGGGTATAAAATACAACCCCAAGTCATAAGCTTTGTTGGTCAGTGAATGAGGTTCCGTATAAAAATAATTCCGGTAAGTGTCTGCAAAATCCCTGCTTTTCTCACTGAGATTATCAATATAACTGTATGCAAACAACTTGACATTCAGTTTATAGTACGTTTCATGATCTACGGAGGTGAAATTCTGCCATTCCGGAAATCCAAGTACGGTAATTTTAAATTCATCAGTGAAAGCGGATAAAACCGGAAGCATCTTACTAACATCCGCTTCTTTGGAAGAAGGCAAAATGATAATATTCTCCTGATCAGGATTCAATATTAATTTAAAAGCTTCAATTTGTTCCTCCTGGAAATCCCATTTATAGAAATTTATAGCCGGTATCTGTTGTAATTTTTCAGTAAACAGTTTCTTTTCCGTTAATTCACTCAATGCTTGTTCATCATTGATTTCATTGCCGGTCCAACTTAAACTGATGATGTTGGCTTGACCGCTTTGGGCAGCAACCCACCGTGCCATTTCTCCCGCCAACACATCAAATGACGGATGTACTTGCAGAAAATTCGGATAACGACTGAAGTTCTCACTTCGAGACGACAAGGGATAAATCAACGGAATATTCTTATTTATCAAATTTTCTGCAATCACTCTATATTCCGAAGCATATACCGGACCGATAATCAAATCTGGAGACAAGGCATTTATCTGCTCCGTAATCCGATACATCTTTTCCGTATTCTTTTCTGTGTCGTATACATGCAAATCTATTTTATACCCGTTTTTCTTCAAACTGTCTACAGCCAAAAGAAGACCTTCATAAAAATAAACAAACTGTGTGGATTTCGGCAAAATCCGTTTTCTATCCTTCTCTGCTTCCATCGTATCGGCCCGCATATTCATACGCATGTTTTCTGAGGCATAAAAAGGAAGTAACACCGCTACTTTTATATACTTGTTATCAGGAATAAAAGGATTGGAAACAAATTCCGGTTTCTCCTCCTGCAGCGGAGCAGCGAATATCGGTTTTTCCCCAGTCAGGTATAATGTATCCCGCAATGTATCCAATCTTTCCACCTCTTCCGAAAATCCATACGATTCATTGAATTCCGCTTCCTGCATTTTTTTCTCCACTACCGCAACAGGTTTATCCAGAACCGCTTCCGATTCTTTCTTTATATCACCCAAAGGTAACCGCACCACGTCCCCCACGCCTAACGTCCCTTTTGCATATTGCTCGTTTTCTTTGAGTAGCAATTTTATCTTTACCCCGAAACGTCGGGAAATGGAATACAATGTTTCCCCCTTTTCCACTTTATGATAATAATACCGGGTATCTTGTACGGGAGTTGGCTCTGTATAAGGAATTTTCAATACATCAAAAATACTAATCGTATTATCATGCTTGCCATTCTCCTCTTTTACAGCCTGGATGTCTACTCCGTAAGCCTTACATATGGAAAAAAGAGTTTGCCCCTCCTCTACGACATGCAAATAATAACTTTTCCCCCGAATAACAATCACATCCGTCGATTTTTTTATCTCCGGAGTTTGTGCAGAAACGGCACCAAAAAAACAAAGTAAACCCAGCACCAATAAGATTCTTGCAATACTATTATTCATCGTTTGCTTCTTTTGAACTTTGAATTGACAAAAATATAAAATAGTAGCAGAATATTTAAAAATCTACGCTATTTTTGCGCACAGTAAGCGTCTCAATAAAAATTATATAGACTATGACAAAACCTTCAAAATATCCGAAATTATCTTTTTTTCTTCTAAACCTCTCTGCCGCTATTGTAATTCTGTTTATCGGAGGATATTTCGTACTATCCTGGCTGGACAGCTATACCGCCCACGGGAAATACATCGCTGTCCCGGCCTTTCAAATGTTGACTTCGGAAGAAGCAGAGAAAGTAGCACACAATAACAACTTGAGAGTAACGATTATAGATTCTCTCTATGACGAAAAAGCAGAACCGGGAGTAGTGCTGGAACAATATCCGCTGAATGGTGCACATGTAAAAGCAAACCGTCTGATTCAACTTATTATCAACGCCCACACGCCTGAAAAAGTGCCGTTTCCGCAATTAAACAACGCTCCTTACCGGCAAAGCCTGCAAACCTTACGTGCCAAGGGATTCAGAGCCGGAAAAATCAGTTATGCCCCGTCGGAATTTAAGAATTTGGTATTGAATCTGCAATACAAGGGAAAAAATGTCTTACCAGGTACCCTACTTCGGAAAGGTTCTATGATCGACCTCGTTTTAGGTGACGGAGGCGGCCGGAATATGGTTGCGACACCCCAGCTACAAGGTTTACAACTGAACCAAGCTATAAGAAGGTTGAAAGAATATTATCTCAACACCGGAGAAATTATTCCCGACGGCAGTATTAAAGGAAACAGCACTTCCATGGCCATCGTTTACCTCCAGCAGCCCGATCCGGAAATTCATAAGGAAATAGAGGCTGGAACATATGTAAAACTATACATTACCTTGAATAAGGAAAAAATTCAAGCGTTGGACACCCTGCTTATCGTAACGCAATAATCTATGACAGAAGAATACGAGGATACAAATGATCTGGTATTGGAAGAAGACGAGCAATCTGGCGGCAATGAAATGTATGAACATTACCGCATTGAGGCTGACCGCGGGCAGATACCTCTCCGGATTGACAAATTCTTGATGACCCGTCTTCCCAACGCTTCCCGTACAAAAATCCAGGATGCCGCAGACGCAGGTAATATCCGAGTCAATGAAAAAGCGGTCAAGCCCAATTACAAAGTGAAGCCCGGCGACGTCATTTCAGTGGTCATGACCTATCCAAGACGGGATTTTGAAATTATTCCGGAAAATATCCCTCTCAACATTATATATGAAGATGAACACCTGCTTGTTGTCAACAAAGAAGCGGGAATGGTCGTACATCCAGCTTTCGGACATTTCAATGGTACATTAGTCAACGCTTTAGCTTGGCATTTAAAGGATAATCCTCTCTTTCAAGGAAATGATTTCCGTCCAGGCCTGGTGCACCGCATTGACAAAGATACGTCCGGACTTCTGGTTGTAGCCAAGACTGAAGAAGCCAAATCTCATTTGGCACTTCAATTTTTCAATAAAACTTCCGACCGCAAATACATAGCCGTATGCTGGGGAAATCTGAAAGAAGACACCGGTACCATAATTGGCAATATAGGACGACATCCTGTAAACCGGAAAACAATGGCCGTTTATCCGGATGGCAGTCATGGAAAACACGCTGTTACCCATTATAAAGTCATTGAAAGATTAGGATATGTAAATATCGTGGAATGCATTTTAGAGACTGGACGCACCCATCAAATTCGGGCGCATTTCAAACACATCGGACATCCGCTGTTCAACGATTCTGAATATGGGGGAAACGAAATTTTGAAAGGCACAACATACTCGAAATATAAACAGTTTGTCAACAATTGTTTCACGCTTTGTCCTCGTCAGGCTTTACATGCCAAAACTCTCGGTTTCACCCATCCGGCGACAGGCGAAAGAATGGCTTTCGATTCTCTTCTTCCGGAGGATATGAGCCGTCTGATAGAAAAATGGCAAAGCTATACTGCAAGACGGGAGGATTTGGCTTAAGATTGCTCCATCTCTCCTATTCTGCCGCTAATCAACAATAATGACAATTCTGACACTTTCGCTTGATAAATGGAGGCCAATTTCCGGTCGACAGCATCAATATAACTCCGCTGAAATTCTCGAAATTCGATACCGGAAAGTGAACCGAGTTTATATTTTTCCAAAGCAGCATCCAAGTTCTCAAAAGCAACTTCGGCACTTTCATTCTCAAAATTGACAATCTGGAGATTATTCTCATATGTATTGTACAACTGTGCCAAATCGGCCAAAATCTGCAACTCAATTTCCCGATAGGACCATTCCGCATACTCCTGTTGTAAGCGGGCATTTTTAATCTTACGGTGATTTTCCAAGCGTTCAAAAACATTCATGCTTAATGTAAATCCCCAATATACCCCATTTGTGCGGTTTAACGTTGTTGTTGCCTGTGGTGTTTTTGTCAGGCTATAATTATAACCTCCATTAAAATCCAGCGTCGGAAAGAGTGCCGAACGAGCCAATTTCACATCCATTGCAGATATCTTTTGATCTTTGCGTGCCATTAGTAGTGAGGTGTTGTATTCCAGCGTACTATTACGCAATTCTTCCAACAGCAACACCGGACGCAATACTATTGAATCGCGAACATACATATCTTGTTCCAGTGCACTATTCATCAGCATATTCAGCGAAATATAGGAACTTTTTAACAACTCTTTCTGCTTCATATATTTGGAACTATCGGCATTGAGATCAATTTTCGCCTGCTGAAGTTCTAAACCGGAAAGTACCCCCAGCATATATTTGTCTCGGGCTTCGTTATAACGCTCAGTGGAAAGTTCGAGCGAATGTTTGGAAGCCTCCAATTTGCTATGTTGTACAATTACGTTATAATAAGCCGAACTCACCTCCACTATCAGATTTTCCACTATCATTTGGGTTTTCAACTCTCCTCTTGCCTGCATTTCTTGGTATCGTTCATAGGTCGTAAACATCGCCATACCGTCAAATAGTTGCCAATTCAGCCCCACTCCCGCAGAGAGGCTGTTGGTCTCCGAGCCGTTAAGTTTATGAATTTCCCCATTACTTTTAGTCTTGGTATCATTTATTTTCTGGCTCTGCTGGACATCCAATCCTACCGTAGGCAAAAAAGGTGCATAAGTGACATTATTTTCAGCCACCGATTGCTCATTTCTCACCATTTTGATAGAGTAATTGGCTTCCAAAGCCTGTTCAATACATTGATTTAACGTAAAATGAGATGATTGAGCATAAACGCCCGATATAAACAATACTATAAAACAGAAAAAAAATCCCAACAATCTTTTTACTTTCATCTCTGTATTAATCTTTAACGGTAATTTTATCGGAAGACAAATAAGAATAAATGGCAGGTATCACGAACAGGGATAAAAAGGTGGCACAGACCATTCCTCCCACCACGGCGATTCCCATTGCGACACGACTTTCTGCTCCAGCTCCCGTCGCCATAGCCATCGGCAAAATACCTAAGACTGTCGATAAACTGGTCATTAGAATCGGACGAAAACGGGCGACTGCGGCATTTTTGACGGCAACCAACATCGGTTCGCCCATCAGTTTCCGCTGGTTGGCAAACTCCACAATCAAAATACCATTTTTGGATACCAGACCTATCAGCATAATAATACCTATCTGGCTGAAAATATTCATCGTCTGTTCAAAATACCACAATGCCAACATAGCTCCAATCAATGCCAGAGGTACAGTCAGCATGATAATCAGCGGATCCCGAAAACTCTCGAACTGAGCAGCCAGTACCAAATAGATAAATACAAGCGCCAGTACAAAAGCAAACATCAAACTGGAAGAACTCTCCACAAAATCCTTGGAACTTCCCGAAAGGGTGGTCTTAAAATTATCATCCAGCACTTCTCCTGCAATGCGATCCATCTCCTCCAGTCCCTGCGAGAGTGTTTTTTTCTTCGCCAGTCCCGCCGACACTGTTGCCGCAACAAAACGGTCATAACGATATAACTGAGGCGGCATAGAACTTTCATTGGTAACCACCAGATTATCCAACGCAATAAGATCCCCGTCATTGTTACGTACGTATATGGATTGCAAATCGGAAGGTTTATTGCGATTTTCCCTATCCAACTGACTGAATATCTGGTATTGTTTTCCGTTTAAGATAAAATACCCCACCCTCTGTTCACTCATGGTCAACTGGAGCGTTTGGGCAATATTCTGCATCGACACTCCCATCACTGCCGCCTTGTCCCGATCAATATGAATTGTCAATTCCGGCTTTGTGAATTTCAGATTCAGATCCGCCACTGAAAACACCGAACTCTTATTGACTTCCTCCATAAAACGGGGTAGCACCCGCTTCAAGTCCTCCAAATTCTTCGCCTGGATTACATATTCCACCGGTAATCCTCCCCGTCGTCCGCCAAAAGTCTGCTGTTGTGATACCATTGTACGAGCACCGGTAAACTGACGTACTTTCACTCCCAGTTCGTCTGCAATGTCCTGTTGAGTTCGATTTCTTTCCTCGGGTGTTTTCAGCCACAGATTCAGATTCGAACGGTTCGTGTTTCCCATACCGACCATCTCTATGATCATTTCCTGTTCAGGCACTTCTTTCTCCAGACAGTCGGAAAGCTCAGAAGCATAGCGGTTCATGTACTCAAATGTGGCTCCTTCCGGTGCTGTGGACATGATACGGACATTGGAACGGTCTTCCAATGGTGCCATTTCAGAAGGAGTAGCTTTCCACAACATATAAATAATCACTCCTGTAAATAGTAATATCAACGGAGCAAAATAACGCCTACTCATAAAAGCATCCAAACCTTTGCGGTAATGTTCTGTCAACCCGTCAAAAAATGGTTCGGTTTTACGGTAGAACCAATTGTCAGTTACATTACGTGTCAACAATTTAGTGGAAATCATCGGGGTGAAAGTCAGTGCCACAAAAGACGAAATAATGACTGCCCCCGTAATAACAATACTAAATTCCCTAAATAACCGCCCGGTCGTACCCTGCAAAAAAACAATCGGAAAAAACACCGCCACTAAAGCCACCGTCGTGGCAATCACAGCAAAAAAGATTTCTTCCGATCCCTTAAAACCGGCCTCTTTGGGCGACATGCCCTCCTCTATCTTGGTATAGATATTTTCCATCACCACAATAGCATCATCCACCACCAAGCCAATCGCCAGTACCACTGCCAACAAAGTCAAAATATTAATTGTAAAGCCCGCCAGATACATAATAAAGAAAGCACCGACAAGAGACACCGGAATCGCCAATACAGGAATTAACGTCGTCCGCCAGTTACGGAGAAACAAGAATATAATCAACACTACCAATATAAAAGCCTCAAAGATGGTGTCTTTCACTTCATTGATAGAGTTCCGGATAAAGACGGTATTGTCAAAAGCGATACCTGCTTCCACATCTGCCGGCAAATCTTTTTCAAGATCCTTCATGACATCATAGGCCCGATCTACAATATCAATATAGTTAGCTCCCGGTTGCGGAATAATCACACAGGCAACCATCGGCACACCGTTACGTTTCATTACCGAGCGCACGTCTTCCGCATCCACTTCCGCCACGCCAATATCGCGGAAACGAACCACCCGGTCTCCCTCTTCGCGTATGACCAAAGCGTTAAAATCGTCAATGGTCATTAATCGTCCCAAGGTACGGATAGTCAATTCAGTATTTTCTCCCTCTATCCGTCCGGAGGGCAATTCCACATTTTCCCGCGTAACAGCATCCCTCACATCCATCGGTGTTACCCGATAGGCCGCTAACAAGGCTGGATCCATACGCAAACGAACGGAATAACGTTTTTCTCCCCATATTGTCACACTACTAACTCCTGATATGGTTTGCAAACGCTCTTTGTAATACTGCTCAGCATACATGCTTAAGTCAATAAGCGACCGTTTGTCACTCCGCAAGGAAACTCCGAAAATGGGCTGTGCATCGGCATCGGCTTTCGTTACCGTTGGCGGATCCACATCTTTCGGAAGGAGCCGCATGGCTCCCGAGACTTTGTCCCTTACATCATTTGCCGCCGTCTCCAAATCCACTTCCAACTCAAATTCTACGGTGATAAAACTACGCCCATCACGGCTCGTACTAGTCAGAGAACGAATACCCGGAATACCATTTATAGCAGCTTCCAAAGGTTCTGTAATCTGAGTTTCTATCACATCAGCATTTGCTCCCGGAAAACTGGTAGAAACTGAAATAATAGGCGGATCCACGCTCGGATAATCCCTCACTCCCAAAAACACCAGCCCGATGAATCCTATCAATATAAGAATGATATTCATGACCGTTGCAAACACCGGTCGTCTTATACATGTTGAGGATAAACTCATAAAGTCAACTATTTGAAATAAATGTTCAAAAAATCCAGATTAAGGCTGGGATAAAGTCACTTTCACCGTCATACCCTCCCGTAATTGCATTAAGCCTCCGGTCAGTACCGTATCACCCGGCTGTATACCGGAAATTACCTCTACGAATTTCGCACTGCGACTTTCTGTTTCTACCGGAACACTTTTGGCTTTCCCGTTTTCCAATACCCACATCTTTTTACCTTCCATTTCCGGCACCACAGCTTCTGTCGGTACTGCGATATACTCATTTTTTCCGCCGACAACCAGATTACCTTTGGCAAACATGCCCGGCATCAATTCACCCTTTGCGTTATAAAAACGGGCACGAAGCATAATCATACGAGTCTTAACATCTATCAACGGATCCACGGCATATACCTCAGCTTCATATACCCGCACGTTCCCTGTTACCCGAAAAGAAACTTTCTTACCTTTCAAATCCTGGGAAGCATATTTTTCCGGCACGGAAAATTCAAATTTCAGTACTGAATTATCTACGATTGACGCAATTTTTGAATTGGGCTGTACATAACTTCCTTCACTGACATAACGGAACCCCATCACCCCGTCAAAAGGCGCCCGTATTTCTGTCCGGCTGATTTTCACGTTCAACAGTTCTATATCCGCCTGCAAAACATTGTAATCCGTCTGCAACTGATCAAAAGCCTCACGGCTAATGGACTCCCGCTTCAGCAATATCCGCTGTCTCTCCAGTTTTTCGCTCAACAATTTACGTTGGAACTCTGCCCGCTCCAACTGCGCTTGCAAGTCCGCATCATCTACTTTCAACAATAACTGCCCTTTTTTCACATGACTGCCTTCCTGGAAGTAGATGCCTCTCACCTTTCCCACAATTTCCGCAACTAATTCTACTTCTTCATTCGCCAACATAGTACCCATAGCCGTAATTCCATTAGTCGACTCTGTATATTGGGCAACAATTCCGCTCACCGGCAGACTCCCTCCCGAAACAGAGCCCTTTTTTCCTCCCTGCTGGGTCGGTTCCGTTTCCAACCAACCCAACCGAGGTATAAAAATAATACCCAAAGCCACTACTATCAGCACACCTATCAATCCTCTTTTTACAACCTTCTTCATCTATATTTTTATTTAATTTGTTAACATAAAAATCACGGAGCCATTACGACTCTCCTGTACCTGTTTTAATGAATATCGAGATAAACTGGCAAATGATCGCTGTAGCCTCCCAAATAGCGCGGTCCCACAAATGTGCGCCAAGGCTTATACCCGAAATAGGTTTTATCTTCTTCCATTAAAAAATCAGATATATAAGGTTTCAGACGCCTCTCTGCCCGAAAAGTATGCCCGCCATTCAACAACACTCCCGACACAATAATATGGTCAATAGTCTGCCATTCACCCCGGTATTTATAACTTCCGAAAGCTGCGTTCAGCAAATAGTAGCCGGTATTATACAAACGGGTATTCTCAATCTTGCGAGAATCCGAACTTTGAGCTTTCAGCACCTTCTTTAATGCCGGACGGTTGGCTTTCTCGTTGAAATCCCCCAACAGAACGATAGCAGCACGAGGATTCCGTTGCAAAATGGAATCGACTCGATATTTCACCACGGAAGCTGCCAGTTCTCTTTTCCATTCGCTTTGCATCTCTCCCCCGGACATAGATGGGAAATGACAGACAAACAAATGGAATGTGTCTTGCCGTAACGTATCCGCACTTTTCAATATCCCGGAGACATATAGTACATCACGCGTTCGGAAAGAAGAATCCTGCGGATTTCTGACTGAAATAGAACACTGTCCCAACACCCGGAAACAGGAACGCCTATATAGCAATGCAACATCAATGCCGCGAAAATCAGGAGAATCCTGGTGAAGAATTCCATAATCCGCCTCTACAAGTAACGTCTTACCAACCAAATCCGCAAGCACCCGTCTGTTTTCCACTTCACACAATCCGACAAGTGCCGGATATTGTCCTTCTCCCGCCGCATAAATGACTCTGGATATTTTTTGCAATTTATCTGTATATCGGGAATGATTCCAATGCTGCCGTCCGACAGGCGTAAAATCTTCATCACTCTTTCCCTCGTCATGTCTGGTATCAAACAGGTTTTCTACATTATAAGAAACTATCCGCCGATATTCCTGAGCTACACTACCCCAAAAAACAAAGTGAATACAACTTATCAGTAAAATCAGTTTAACTCCCATCCCCTGTATCCATTTAATCGGTTTACATACCCTCCCGCTCTTTTACCTTCATATAATCTACCCACGACATCGTTTTGTAGGTATCCGAACCGATATAATCCAAAATCATATTCCCTCTCCGTCTGTCTAAATAAAAATAAATCCGCTCCATCAATTTTCCCTCGTTGTCAAAGATATAAACCCCAGGTACACGCAATATTTTATCACTTAAAGCGATGGCCAACTGATGCAAGTCATTGTTGCCCTCTCCTGCATTCATAAAAGTGTGAGTCATAAAAGTAACGGTGTCTTTCGACTGTACATCCAGATGTAGGCAATAAAAATATTTTTCGGCCAAAGCAGCAAAAGCGGAATCGGGAAATACCACCTGTTCCATCATTCGGGAAGAATTGTTCCACGAAGCCGACAGGAAAAGCAGTACTTTTTTGTTCTCCCGTTTCAATTTTCCGTCCAGGTCCTTGAAATCGGTCCAATAAGTCGCAGCTTTCGGTTCCTCCGGCTGTTCCTTTGGGGTAAAGACCTTTTCAAAATCCGCAATAAAGTCATTGATATTCGTTCCTTGATAGGCACCTTCAATAAAATAAATGAGAAAAGCCTCCATTTTTACAACATCCAGATAACCCGGAACAACCAATTCAATATTCTCTTTTCCATGCCAGAAAACTGTTGTCGGATAAGACAATTTACCTTTCAGCATCTCTATGGCAAGACTACTCAACATCTTATTCCCGTTTTTCACAGGAGCATACATCTTATTACGGAAATAAAGAGTATCTCCGCTTTCGGCGTTTATTTTCACCGGATAGAAATATTTATTGATAAAAGTGATGACTGCCGGATTAGCGTAGGTCGTTTTATCCATATGCTTGCACCATCCGCACCAATCTGTATAGAAATCAATAACTATCGGTTTCGGATTTTCCTGATACAATTTATCAGCTTCCGTTATACTCAACCAATGGATTTTTTCTTCTTGGGCAGTTGCGCCCATTGTCCACACCACCCAAAATAACAAAATGAATGCTTTCATAAATATTAACTATTTTATTTCCCTGTCCAAAAACCTATCCGAAAAATCGTACCACGTCATTAACGTTTACCAGAATGAACAAGGCAATTAAAAATATCATACCGATTACCTGGGCATATTCCAGAAATTTCTCCCCCGGTTTCCGGCGTGTAATCACTTCATAAAGCAAAAACAGCACATGACCTCCATCCAAAGCCGGAATGGGCAGGATATTCACGACAGCAAGCATAATGGAAATAAAAGCAGTCAATTCCCAAAATACCTGCCAATCCCATACACCGGGGAAAATATTTCCCATTGACATCACTCCACCCACGGATTTATAGGCTTTCACCTGAGGCGTGAACAACAGTTTCAATTGTTTGACATAGGATTTCAATGTAGCGACACCTTTCTTTATTCCAGCGGGAATAGCAGCTCCCAAAGAATATTTCCGCACAGCGAATTCCAAGCGGTCCGTGTTGGCAAAATAGATACCTAATTTCCCGTCATACCCTAATTCCATAGGAATCTGCAATGTATCCTTCCCCCGCAACAGAGCCAATTCGATGTTCTTGCCCTTCAATGAATCCAATACCCCCGTGAATTCATCATAAAAACGGGAATGTATTCCGTTAATAGTCAAAATCCGGTCTCCGGCCCTCACTCCGGCATCATACGCAGCCGAATACTCTGCAAATTCCTTTACGACTGTACTATCCATAAGCTGGCGCGGAGCCAATAATGAAGCTGCCCGAAAATTTTTCACAGAAGAAATCCGTACCAATTCTGCAACCAGAGATTCAGGCACCGGCAATATAATGCGTTTTCCCTCCCGTTCCACCTCGATGCTTTTCGGGTCGTTCAGAAGAATATCGGGAACTATATTAAAAAAATCATTCACTCTCTGACCGTCCAGCGCCACAATCTTATCCCCATTCCGAATTCCCATATCCTTAAATATCAGTTCGGAAGTAACACCATATTTCACATTGTCCGCCGGTAGATAAGTCTCCCCCCAAGCGTATAACACCAGAATAAAAATGACAAAAGCCAACACCACATTAACCATTACCCCTCCCAGCATAATCAGCAACCGCTGCCACGCCGGTTTAGCCCGGAACTCCCAGGGCTGTGGCGGATTTTTCATTTGCTCCGTATCCATCGATTCATCAATCATTCCGGCAATCTTCACATATCCTCCCAAAGGCAGCCAACCGATACCATACTCCGTCTCACCTTTTTTGAACTTAAACAATGAAAACCAAGGGTTAAAAAACATATAGAACTTTTCCACCCGGGTCTTGAACAACTTGGCAAAAAGGAAATGCCCGGATTCGTGAAATAAAACCAATATCGAAAGACTCAGTATAAGCTGAAGTACTTTGACCAATATATCCATTATCTATTCTCTTTAGTTTTTCATTTTCGTCATACAATCCAGAGCAACACAGCGGCTTTCCCGATCCGTTGCCACATAATCATCCAACGAAGGATGGGCAATATAATCTACCTGCTCCATTGTCTTTTCTATCAAATCTGACATACCCGTAAAAGAAATCTGCTCTTTCAGAAAAGCTTCCACTGCAATCTCATTGGCCGCATTCAACACACACGCCCGATTTCCCCCCAATAACATTGACTCATATGCCAGTTGCAAATTACGAAAAGTCTGACGGTCGGGCTCTTCAAATGTCAGCGAGGGATACTGTGTGAAATCTACCCTCCCGAAGTCCGATTGTATGCGATCGGGATAAGTCAATGCATATTGTATGGGCAAACGCATGTCAGGCACGCCCAACTGCGCTTTGATGCTCCCGTCAGCAAACTGCACCATAGAATGAACTATAGATTGTGGATGTACAATAGGCCGTATCTGTTCCGGCCGGAGACCAAACAGCCATTTTGCCTCAATCATCTCGAAGCCTTTATTCATCATCGAAGCCGAATCGATAGTTACCTTGGCTCCCATATTCCAGTTCGGATGCCGGAGTGCCTGTTGCGGAGTAACCCGTTTCAATTCGTCATAGCTTTTTCCGCGGAAAGGACCGCCCGAAGCTGTCAATATGATTTCTTCCACGGGATTTCCAGCCTCCCCAGCCAAACACTGAAAAATGGCGGAATGCTCCGAATCCACTGGCAAAATGGCCGTTCTATGCTCCGCAACCAACTCATTTATCAATCCCCCAGCCACCACCAAAGTCTCCTTGTTGGCCAACGCAATCACTTTTCCAGCCCGAATAGCATTGACTGTAGGTAGCAGTCCGCTGTATCCCACGGTTGCCGTCACAACGACATCCACAGTTCCGAATGTCACCACCTGAGCCAAGGCCTCTTTACCGGCAAATACTTTTATATCTTCATTTTTCAATGCTTCTTTCAGTTCGGAATACTTCTGGGCATTCCCTATAACAACTGCATTTGGCTTGAATTTTAAAGCCTGTTCAGCCAACAGAGTCACATTATTATTTGCTGTCAACACCTCGGCTGTAAAAAGGTCGGGATGTGCTTCGATCACATCCAGGGTCTGTGTTCCGATAGAGCCGGTAGAGCCCAGAATTGCAATATTTTTCATAACACGCCCGCGTATAAATTATTTAAACTGGATAAACTGTTCCGGATTCAAAGGTGTTCCGGCTTTCCATAACTCGAAATGCAAATGAGGCCCTGTCGTCTCTTCGCCCGTATTCCCCACCACGGCAATCATTTCTCCCGCACGGACATAATCGCCCTGCTTTTTCAACAACGTCGAATTATGCTTGTATATAGAAACCAGATTGTTCGCATGTTGCACCTGAATCACATATCCGGTTTTCACCGTCCAATCGGTAAATACCACTACACCATCCCATATAGCCACCACTTTCGCATTGGTTTTCGCCACCAGATCCGTCCCGTAATGCCCCGCCTTTTCATCAAACGAACGGGTAACAATACCTGTCACAGGAGGGAAAAAATGGAAATAACCGTCATTGGCATTTTTATGCTGGCTTACCGTCAGATTAAAACGTTCCTTTTCTTCTATTTCCGCTCTGAATTCATGCTCTGCCGCACTGATACTAAACTGAATCGTATCGTAATTCACCCGTGCGGAATCCCGTTGATTCTCCATTTCTTCGTCATCTTCTCCCCGAAGTACCAATTGAACGGACTTTAAGAAACGGTCTCTTTTTTGCAACTCGAATTCCAACGAATCCACCCGGAGGGCATTCTCAGTAATAATATGACGCATATTTCCATCAGGGAAGCCAGGAATAAACTCTTTCAAGCCCGTAAAAGCAATCAGCAATATTGTCAGGGAAACCAGAATGACAGCCAACATACTCAAGGCCATCAAAACATGCAATTGGGACAGTTTCATACTGAATACTTCCTCATAAGAGGTTTCATTCTGAATGGAAAGTTTATACTTATACTTTAACCTGTCCCATCGTCTCGCTTTCTTCGTATTCGCCATATTTTTCGGTTTTTAGCCTCCAAAATTAGCACAACAAATTGAAAAACGAAAACTATTTCAATTCTTTTGCGGAGTGAAGACATCCGTCGGATACTGAAATACTTTCAGATTAAAATGGGGAATAATGGCAAACACATGGTCAAATATATCCGACTGCACCTTCTCGTAGGAGACCCATTCCTGCTTAAGGGAAAAACAATAGATTTCAATCGGTACCCCCGTGGCTGTCGGCTGCAATTGCCGCACCATGTGGGTCATATTTTTATTTATATCGGGATTCGCATCCAGCCACAGCTCCATATATTGACGGAATATACCCAGATTCGTCATCTGACGCTCGTCAATCGGATTTTCCTTATCCTTGTTATAATTTCCCAACGTTTCTTTCATCTGCCCGATATATTCCCGGAGGAAAGAAGAATTGCGGAACATTTCCATCTCCTCCTCGCTCAGGAAATGCACCGTACTGATGTCGATATTCACATACCGCTCAATACGCCGTCCGGCAGACTCCTGCATACCCCGCCAATTGATGAAGGACTGGGACACCATCTGATAAGTAGGAATGGTCGAAATCGTCATATCCCAATTCTGTACTTTCACCGTATAAAGATTGATTTCCAATACCGTCCCGTTGGCATGATTGCTCGGCATTACAATCCAGTCACCGATTCTCACCATTTTGTTGGCGATAAGCTGTACTCCGGCAACAAAGCCCAGAATCGAATCCCTGAACACCAACAGTAAAACAGCGGCAAAAGCCCCCACGCCGACCAACAGATGCTCCGGAGATTTATTTACCAGAATACTGACAATCATTATCGCAACCACTGTGTATACAAACACCTTAAACACTTGGATAAATACGGTAATCGGGCGGTTTTTTGCCACCGGATAGCTGTCATAAATCCGGTTGATGATTTCGAGCAGCGCGAAGAGTATGACCATACAGACAATCACCAGCCAAATATCCAAAAACCGCCGGACAATGTCGGCATATTCCCAACGCGTAAGCTTCGACAGCAAAATATAACAGGCCACCGGAGCCACCAAATAAGACAGTTTACTGAAAAAACGCTGTTGATAAAATACCTCCTGCCACTTGTTCGGCTTTTTCTGCATCAACTTCCAAATCAACAATGAAAGCCATTTTCGCAATATCAGCGTCACCAACAAAGCAATCAGAATCACCAATACAAACTCGCCCACCGTATTTACAGTCGCTTCTGCATGTCCCCCATGTACATGAATGCCCAAATTCCGTAAAAAACCGACAATATCCATCTTTGAAAATCCATGAAAAAAAGTAAGAAATCATTTCTGATACGTAAATCTCCGCCGGAATGTTTTCTCACTGTTCTGCCAGACTGACGGACTTTTCCCCTCCGCCTCTTTTTCACAACAATGTTTTTTTAATTAAAAATTTTACAAAGTATGCTTTTTTACTACCTTTACACCGCATAAGGCGCTTACGGAAGACAGCAAACGTTTACACACCGATAGACGACCTTAACGGAAACAGTATTTAATTATAAACAAATCGATATTATACAAAACCCCAAAAACATGGAAAATAGATTGAATAAAATTTGCAGCCAGTTCCAGCTGGAAGGAACCATTTTATCTGTAAAACCCTTAGGAGAAGGCTTTATCAACGATACATTGCTTATCACCACCGCAGAAGCCACCGCTCCCAATTATATCCTGCAACGTAAAAACAAAAATATTTTCCAGGATATTCCGGCCATGATGGACAACATCTACCGGGTAACCACCCATCTGAAAAAGAAAGTCGTTGCAGCCGGAGGCGATCCGATGCGCGAAGCCATGACCATCATCCCCACCCACGACGGGAAATACTACTATCAGGACGAAGACGGCGAATTCTGGGCCGTATGTGTGTTCATCAGCGACACCATCGCCTACCAGAAAGCCGACACCCCTGAACTGGCTTACCAGGGAGGAAAAGGAATCGGAAAATTCCAGGCGATGCTTTCGGACTTCAAAGAACCTCTGGCCGATATTCTCCCGGGATTCCACAACATCCGCTACCGTTTCAAACAATGGGACGAAGTGCTGGCCAAAGACCCTGTGGGTCGGAAAGCCACCGTACCGAGCGAAATACAATGGATTGAACGCCGCAGAAAAGAAATGCTGCATTTCTGGGAATTGGTTGAAAACGGCACCATCCCCACTCGCGTGACGCACAACGACACAAAAATCAATAACATCCTGTTCGACAAACAAGGCAATGTACTTTGTGTGATTGACCTGGACACCGTATTGAGCAGCACCTGTCTGAACGACTACGGCGACGCCATGCGCTCCTATACCAACACCGGACTGGAAGACGACGAGAATCTGGACAACGTGTCTATGGATATGAACATATTCCGGGGATACACCCAAGGCTATCTTTCCGAAACTGCCGGCTTCCTGACCCAAAGCGAAATCGACTACCTGGCTTTCTCGGCCAAATATATTACCTACGAACAGGTGTTACGTTTCCTGATGGATTACATCGACGGCGACAAATACTACAAAGTAAAAAGCCAGGTACACAACCTCGTTCGGGCAAGAGCCCAGCACAAACTGCTCCAAAGCATGGAGGCTCAATACACACAAATGTGTGACGTAGTGAAAGAAGAGATTGGAAAAAGAAAATAAAAACCAAGCAGTAATGTATTCAATCCCCCTATTGGCGGATTTAGATACCGGTCGCATGCAGAATGCGGCCGGTCTTCTTGAAGCAATCCCCTCACAGAAAATTGCCTGCAACAACTGGGCAAACGATTATCCCTACGCCCCGCAAGTGGAATTTCGTATAGCACACAACGGCGACGCCGTCTTTATCCGTTTTGACGTAAAGGAAAACTTCACGATGGCGCGCATCACCGAAGACAACGGGGAAGTGTGGACAGACTCCTGCGTCGAATTTTTCCTGTCATTAGACGACAGCGGGTATTACAACTTTGAGTTCACCTGCATCGGCAAAGCCTTGGCTGGATTCCGGAAAGAACGTCCCCACGCCACCCACGGCACTGACGACATAATGCAGTCCATCAAACGCTATTCCACCCTCGGAGAAGCCAATTTCGAAGAAAAGACGGGCGACAACACCTGGACACTGACAGTAGCCATTCCAGCGACAGCCTTTTTCAAACACAACATCAAGCGGCTCCACGGATTGAAAGCCAGAGCCAATGTATACAAATGCGGTGACAACTTGAGCAAGCCTCATTTCCTGTCATGGCAACCCATCGACACCCCTGCGCCCAACTTTCACGTGCCGCAATTCTTCACAGAAATAGAATTTCAAGGATAACCGCATGAAAGACAAACTGTACATAGGGCTGATTCCGGGGCTACTCGCCCCTTTTCTGGTAATTGTCCTGTTTTATCTCTTCCGGTTCAGCTACCTGAGTCCGGGAGAGTTCATCCGTCAGGCCTTTCTTCTAAAAGTCTATCTGAAAATCATTGCCATCGGCATCTTCTTCGCCGACCTGGCACTCTTCTACCTCTTCCTCCGCTACAAAAAAAATAACGCCGCAAAAGGCGTTATCTTAGCTGTATTCATATTCTTTTTCCTGATGCTCATCCTTTCTTTCTGATAGAGCACTCCCTTCCAAATTACTCCACCTCCTCATAATCGGCGTCTTCGATGTCGGCGCGGGTGCGGTCGGGATGTTCGGCGTCATACCGTTTACGCAGTTTGTTGATTTGGTAGTGACTGATAAGATCGGTGATGCCGTAGAAAATGGCGGTATATCCCAAGATGATAACGACATACTCCGCGCTGCCCCACGGGCGGAAAAAGACAACCAACCCCGCCAACAGAATCAACACGGGATAAATATAATTCAGCGGGGACACATTCCCCAACTGCCGCGCCATTGACAACGCCGCCAACTGGGCGATGGCCGCCAATACCAACACCCCTCCCAAAAGGAACATCAGTATCGTCGTGAAAAACAGGGGCACGGAAATCAACAAAGCACCCAAAATAATGCTCCCTACCCCATTCAGCGAAAACATGCCGCCCGGCCGTTCCTCCATTTGTTGTCGCCGGTAGGAAACGATAAAAGCCATCAAGCCGCTGAACAAAAACAGGAACCCGATAAACATCACCAACGATTTCAGCGCCACATCCGGACGAACCACCAACACCACTCCTAATGCAATCGCAATCAATGCCCGGTACACGACATTCCGGTAAGTCGTTTTACTATAAACAATTTTCATATTCTTTCATTTGCCCGGAACCCTCCGGAATTAACCCAACGAATGTAAGGATTTTTTCAAAAAAAGCGATGGAAGGACAAAAAGAAAAGGGAGAAAAATTCCCCCTTTTCACTTTTCAAGCACCTTTTTTATCACTCCGCTTTGCGGAAATCTATAGAGATGGTTTTGCCGTCATAATCCCAAGTTTTACCGTCAGAATCATCATAGCTATAATTAAATTTCATATTTCCCGGAATATTATTATTATCAAACCAAGCTGTCACGGGGAAAAGGCTCTCCCCATCTCCGGGATTACCATAACAATACAACTCCTCTAACTTAATGTTCTTGCTCACGTCCAATGACGTGAGTTTGTTATCACAGCATTTCAAATAGGTCAACTTCGTGTTCTTACTTACGTCCAAAGAAGTGAATTTGTTATTACTGCAAGACAAAAAGGTCAACTTCGTGTTCTTGCTTACGTCCAATGACGTGAGTGAATAAACACCCAACCCTCTCAACTCCGTGTTCTTGCTCACGTCCAATGACCTAAGATTGTTATAATAGCAATACAAACCCTCTAACTTAATATTCTTGCTCACGTCCAAAGAAGTGAGTTTGTTATCACTACAATTCAAAAAGGTCAACTTCGTGTTCTTACTTATGTCCAATGACGTGAGGTTGTTATAATTGCAATCCAAATGCTCTAACTTAATGTTCTTGCTCACGTCCAAAGAAGTGAGTTTGTTATCACAGCATTTCAAATAGGTCAACTTCGTGTTCTTGCTTACGTCCAATGACGTGAGTTGATTATAATCGCAAACCAAGGAGGTCAAAGATTCAAAATATTCAATTCCTTTTAACGAAGTCAGACCTTTCTTCCTCACATAATAATCATTGTAAGTTCCACCAACGTTGAGAAAATCTATGTTTTGTACATTCTCTAACAGTATATGGGTGGAGTCGGGTATATAACCTTTCCGCTGCAATAAGCTCGCAAAAGCAGGGTCAAATGCCAACGTGAAGAAGTTTTGGGAGATGAAGACAGTGTCCCGTAGGGAACCCGCTGAGAAGAGGATGTACCCCGCTCTGAAATTCTTGCCCATATTCCCGGCGATGACAAAGCGGTAAGTCGTGTCAGTCACCGCACGCAATGCCGGCACCTGCTGTATCCACGAGCGGTAGGAGTCGGGAATGGTCACCGTGTTCGTCACATTGCTCTTCACCTCCACTGAAATGGTATCGCCCTTAGGCTCCACCTCGAATTTGTTTTTGCTCAGGATGATGGCGTCCTTATACTTCTGTGTCACGGACAATACCGCCGTCTTGACGCCAGCCTTGACGGTCAGGTTCGTGTTGCGGTCTTCCATGCCGCTGTATTCATCCACTGTCACCGTCACAGTCAGATTGCCCGTGCCGCTACCGAAATCCGTTTTACACCAGCCGCTGCCGTTCTCTATCGACCAATTGCCGTTACAGGAAACGGTAAACGTCTTTTCGCCACCTGCCGCCTCAAAAACAAGGTCATTGCGCGAAAGTTCCAGCGTCACATTTTTGGGGTTTTCCGTTTTCTCCGAATCATAACCTCCATCGGAATCGCTGCTGCAAGAAGAAACCAACAAGATGCCAGCCAAAAACAAATAAAGCAACACCACGCCCGAAAGCAAATACAATACTCTTTTCATCTTATTCTGTTTTTAATTCAACCTTTTCAATTCTTTCACTCTTCAACTTTTTAACCTTTTCAACTTTCTACCTCTTCTTCCTCCCCTGCCGTTTTTTTCCCGCGGGACTGGCGGCGTGCCAGGACGTTCTGCGATTCGAGGACAAGCTGGTTGATGCGGTCGATGATACGGCTGTAGGCTGCTTCGCCCTGGACGATGGCGAGGGCGTTTATCATCTCGCACAGTTTTTCAAATGCCGTGTGCACAGCGACGCGCGCCGTTTTGCTTTTCTCCGAGGAGGATTCCGATGCCGTGTCCGTGCGGGAGAGCATGGTTTGTTCGAATTGGGTGTTGGCGGTGCGCAGGGAGGTTACCCAATGCTCCGCAAACAATTTTTTGAGCAAATCCGCATTCTCCTTGAGGTCCATGTCCTGCAACAAATTGGTGATAGCGGCGGTTTCCTGCCGATAGGGCATGGAGGGTATATTCTTGCCGTATTTGTCCACCAAGGCCAGAAGCACCTGGGCAGCTTGCACCTGCTCCGCATTGGGTGACCCCACATAGAGTTTCAGGTTGGTGATAAAACTGCGTAGGACGTAATCCCGCTGGGTATCCAATTGCGCCAGTTCGAGAGTCTGGGGACTGCGTCGTTCGGGAAGAAGCGCCGTGTCATAGTCTTGCAGGCGGGCATAGAACGTATCGCACACCCCTTTCAAGGGTTCTTCGAATTCCTTGGCCTTTTCTTCCTGTTTCAGAAAAGCGGCGAGGTCGGAATAAATCTGGAAAGCCTCCAGATTGCGCAAAGCTTTGAGATTTGTCGATGTAATCATAAGTTTATTATTTAAGGTTAGACACTATTTTCCGGTTTATTTTAGCCTACGACCGTCGGCAAGCCGTCACCACGGGGAAATGGCAGCCGCCAGCCATCGGCAACAAAAAACCACGCGGGAATTTCTTCCCGACAACCGTAGGCAACAAAATCCCGTGAGGAAATTCCTCCCTACGACTGTAGGCAACAAAAAACCGCGGGGAAATTCTTTCCCGACGACCGTAGACTAAAAATCCCGCACGGGGATGACCTCCCTACGGCTGTCGGCTAAAATTTCCTCACGGAGACCACCATTCTCCCGAATGATTGCTAATAAAACAAGGAACTTCCGTCGCTAAAAAAAACATTCGCCCAAAAAAACGTACGTTTTTATGGGCGGAGAAACAAGAGAAGTAAGGAAAAATTAATGTTTTGATTATAAAGGTATTGGACTCTTTAAAAAATTGTTAATTTTGCCTCGATTTATAACAAAAAAAACGTACGTTTTTTTGTGCATATACAATACTAAAAAACAGGCAGTTATAATCACAACTGCCTGTCCTTTTCAGATTACAAATTTCTGTAGAGATTTAATATGAAGCGGTCACTTCAAACGGTACGCGGAAACTGACACCTTTCCGCATCAAATCGGCCAACACTGGATACATCCGTCTTTTGAACGATTCCCAATCGCGGTTTTCCATCCGGCTCCACCCCGCCTCAGCCAAGGCCAACGCCCGCGGGTAGGCCATATACGTAACGCGGTTCATGTCTTTCATCGCTTCGCCCCACAACAATCCCGCCACACCGATAATGTGCGCCTGCTGTTCTTGCGGCAAACCATAGCCGGGGTCGAAAGCGTACGCCTGTTGCAACGGCAGCAGCGGCATGCCCCAATTGTTGAATTCCGGCAAATCGCCTTTCCACTGCGGATAATCGAAATAGCAATATTCCCCCGGCGAAGCAATCAGCCGGATACCGGCACGGGCCGTCAGCTCAATTGTCTTGGGCGTCAAACCCATCCGCCAGGTAAACAGCGTACAGTCTTTCGGATAATCGAAAAGAAACCGTTCGGCAGGCATGCGGATATTGTCCAGCTCGCACCACAACAGCATTTCCTTCCCGTGGCGCTTCACGCTCTCCTCTATCCGGCCGAAAAACCAGCCCATCAGCTCGTCCGTCTTCCGGAAGCCCTTTTCCTCCATCAGTGCCCGGCAGCGGGGACACACGCCCCAGTTCTTCTCCATCACCGCCTCGTCCCCGCCCAAATGAATCCGCCGGGAAGGAAACAGACGGCTCACCTCGCCTATCACGCGGTCGTAAAACTCATACGTCCTCTCTTCGGCGGCACAGAGCATGCGGTCGGTCGTCTCTCCCAGCACCAACGGCAGCGTATCGCTCCGCCGGCAGCCCAAATGCGAATAGGCATAAATGGCGGCGGCCGTATGCCCGGGAATATCCAGTTCCGGCACAATCTCCACATGCCTGCGGGCGGCATACGCCACCAACTCCTTCAGTTCCTCCTGCGTGTAATAACCGTTATCGGGCCCGTTCATGCCTCCCTTGGGATTCCGGTGCGCCCCTTTCTCCGTCAGGAGGGGATATGCCTTGATTTCCACCCGCCACCCTTGGTCGTCGGTGAGATGCAGTTGCAGGACATTGAATTTGAAACGCGCCATCAGGTCAATAAAGCGTTTCACCTCGGCAAGCGGTATGAAATGCCGGGCAGGGTCGAGCATCAGCGCCCTGTAGCCGAAGCGGGGACTGTCCGTAATCTTCACGCCATCGACGGAAGTACACAAACGGCTCCCCCCATCGCCCGCCAACAACTGGTCGAACGTCTGTATGCCGTAAAAAACACCTGCCGCCGTCTTGCCGGCAATAGAAACACCCGAAGCATTTATCGCCAACTCATACCCTTCCGCATCCTCCACCGCAGTGTCTAATTTCAAACAAACCGCACCCTTGGGCATTTTTCCGCCTCGCACAATCCCCGCCTCCTTGCCCGTCCGGTCTTTTATCACCCGCTGCAACGCCTCCGCTTCGTCTGTCAACCCGTCCGACGGCAAGGCTATCACCACTCTGTCGCCAAAGACATACTCCTGCCGGGGAACCGCCTGTATGGAAACGGGATGGGGAACCAGATTCTGTCCCCATCCCGTTTGGATTCCGCAAAGCAGGCACAATAAACAGCACCACGCTTTCATCGTTATTCCATTTTTTTATTATACACTTTCAGGCTCCGGAGTTCCCCGCGGAATCCGTTCTCCGCGCTTCCGATGTATTGCAACGGGAACACCAGCGTGTGCTGTATGTACATCGCGCTCTCCTTGCCTTTCAGATTCTTGAACAGCTTCTTTTCGACGCCCAGATGCTCCACCTTCTCCCCGTTCACATACAGGGAGGTGCCCTTCGCATCGCCGACCACTTTCACCTTTACCCAAGCCCCCGGCTGGAACACATGAGAAAAGGTATAGAAATAACCGTCCCGGCGGAATCCGAGCTGATGCTCGGGCGTGAACACCACCGACGCATTCGGGGAGGCAAACAACACGGCTTCCTGCTGCATGGCGGCAGAAGGCTTCATTTCAAACTCTACGGTATAATCGTATCCTATTTCCACCAACGGCGTTTCCACCGCCGTATTTCCATTCAGCACCAATCCTTTTCCCTTCGCTTTGAAATCATAGCCGTTGCCGGAGAAATCCTTTCCGCCGTCCGTAGTAAAGCGATAATCCGCCACCGTTTCCCCCTTGGAGGGAATTTTTCCCATCAGATTCACGCCGGGAGCCTCGCACGTGGCAGCAGCCCGTGCCGCAAAATCCGCATAAGCAACGTCCGACTTACCCATCCACATTTTCTGCGCCAGCACCTGCAATGCCGGGAAAGCCCGGTGATGCACATCCTTCTCCGAAATACCGTTGCCGCAATGGTCGTTCCACACAGCAAACGTTCCTCCCAATATCTGCGGATGTCCCAACGGGAACAACTCGCTGCCTATCTGGACGGGTTCCCAGTCCTTATACAACTTCTCCAGGTTCAGGTAATCATAGTAATATCCCGCTGCAGGCACGATATACAGCCAACCGTCGGGCGTACTGATTAAATCGTATCCCTGTTTCATCATCTCCTTCGGGTCGGCATAGCCGTTATACCACGCATTCATAATCACATTCTCGGAGGTCACCGGCGTAGTGCCCTGCGCATGCGTCAACGCTCCCCACAAACGGGCGCGCTTGCCGAAGCTCTGTACATATTTCAGATAATGGTCCGTGAAACGGCGGAAACTTTCGGCTTCCTCCTTGGCATATTCGTCCGTGCCGATGTGCACCTCTGGTCCCACAAACACGGGCGACGGTCCTCCGATATACTCCATAAGCAGGCTGTCGAAGAAAGGATAAATCTCCGGATTGGACAAGTCCAGATGGTCCATGCCGTACTTGGTGCTTCCCAACGACTTGCGGTAGTGCGAAAAAGCCAGCGAATGCGCCGGAATGTCAATCTCCGGCAACACGTTCACGCCGTAATCCATCCCCCCTAACTGCAAATTCGTAAACTGGCGTTTGGTATAGGAACCGTCCTTGGCCGTCAGCCCGGGGAACGTTTCGCATTCCAGACGGAAAGCCGCATAGGTCTTGTCCCAGTCGTTGTCGAAGAACTGTATGAATCCGTTGTCGTTCAAATGCACGTGAAACTCGTTCATCTTGTAGTAAGACATGATTTTCACATACGCCTGCAAAAACTCCAGGCGGAAAAATTTCCGCGCCACATCCAGCATAAAGCCGCGACGCGCATATTTCGGATAATCCCGGATTTCACCCATGGGAAAATGCAGGTTGTTCTGTACCGCTATCTGCAACAAGGTGCGTGTGCCCCAGAAAACGCCTTTGGCGGCAACGCCCTCTATTTTGATTTGCTTGCCGATGTTCATCCGGTAGCCCTCCTCGCCCAATTGCTTGTCGCGGGTGGCCAGTGTCAGAAAAATATTCCCTTCTCCGGCGCTGCCTTCTTTCACTTTGCACTTCAAACCACAGAGCGTGGCCAAATCGTCCGCCAGCATCAGCGCCCTCTTCCGCAATTCTTTCGCATAGCGGGCATCCACGACAATCTCCGCTTTTTCGGGCAACACCAATTCTCCTTTGGCTCCCCTCCATTCCTGTATGGCAGGAATCACGGCCGGACAGACATTCCCACCGGCTACCACGGTCTTGCTACCGGGAACCACCGCGCTCAGATGGGTGACGTCAAGCACCTCGCCCGACTGCGTGTTTTCCAATTGGAAATAAAAATGCACTTCCGCATCCGCCAACACCTTGCCGATGTTGCCTTCCCGGTCCACCACCGGCAGACGGTCCGTGCCCACCAATTTCAAAACATACCCTTCCGGCACGGTAGGCAATGCCATCCGCACATCGCCCTTCTTTATCTCCGGCAAACGCAATTCCTCCGCAACCTTTTTCATCTCTTCCGAGGGTTGTGCGTCCTGGGAAAAAACGTTTCCGAAACACAACAATCCCACCAATAAACTCAAACTTCTTTTCATCTTTCTATTGTATTAGTATTTATTTTCATCTCCATGACCGACCGGAATTGCCGGAGCACTTCCGTCTTTACTTCTTCCATATCCACGACACGCCCCAGCTCTTTTTGCAGCGAAGTCACCCCCTTGTCCACAAAACCGCAGGGGTGGATGACGTTGAAATAAGTCAGGTCAGTATTTACGTTCAGGGCAAACCCGTGCATCGTCACATAGCGGGAACATTTCACCCCGATGGCGCAAATCTTTCTTTCCGCAGGAGTACCCGTCTCCAACCACACCCCGGTAGCACCGTCCACCCGTGCGCCGTCCACTCCGTATTTCCGGAGCGTGCGAATCACCACTTCTTCCAATGCCCACACGTACTCTTTCACGCCCATACCGAAGCACTCCAAATCCACCACGGGGTACACCACCAACTGCCCCGGTCCGTGGAAGGTAATATCCCCGCCCCGGTCCACTTTGATAAATTCGGCATCCATGAGCATATTGGCTTCTTTGCCGCTTTTTCCCAAGGTATAGACGGGAGGATGCTCCACAAAAAAGAGGTAGCCGGGAGTCGCCTCGCCCCGTATTTTCCGCTGCTTCACCTCCTCCTGCACCCGCTGCTGCATTTCCCACACTTCACGGTAATCCCTTACCCCCAGGTCGATGAATTGCGTTTCCCTGTCTGCTGTCATACCCGTTTCTTTATTTGATATGCCGTTCCGCATGGTAACTCGACCGCACCAACGGCCCGCTCTCCACATGCGTAAATCCTTTTTCCAACCCAACCCGCTTGTACTCGTCAAACACCTGCGGCGTCACATACTCCACCACTTCCACATTCGCCGCCGTCGGCTGCAAATACTGTCCGATGGTCATGACCCGGCACCCCACGGCACGCAAATCGTCCATCGTCTGGAGTATCTCCTCGCGCGTCTCTCCCAAACCCAACATGATGCCCGACTTGGAAATCACGCCGGATTCCGCCACTTGCCTCACCACCTCCAATGACATATCGTATGTGGCACGGCTGCGAATGGACGGCGTGAGTCGTCTCACCGTCTCCAGATTATGGGAAATCACCTCCGGACGGGCTTCAATCACCTGTTGTATCAACTCCTTCCTCCCCTGGAAATCGGGAATCAGTACTTCCATGGTCACCCCTTCATTCACCCGCTTCACCGCCTCAATCACTTTCACCCAATGCCCCGCACCCAAATCGTCCAAATCATCCCTGTCCACGGAAGTCAGTACGACATGTTTCAATTTCAGCAAGCGCACGGATTCGGCGATATGCTCCGGTTCCCCGGCATCCAACGGAGCCGGCCGGCCGGTCTTCACGTTACAGAACCGACACCCCCGAGTGCACACATCCCCGCAAATCATAAACGTGGCCGTCCCGCATCCCCAGCACTCTCCCTGATTGGGACACATGCCGCTCGTGCAAATCGTATGTAAATTGTGCCCCCGTACCACATTCAGCACTTCCACCGAAAGCTGTCCCTTGGGCAATTTGATTTTCAACCAATCCGGTTTTCTTCTGCTGCTACATCCCATTGTTTCAAACCTTTTAATTCCTGTTATTTTTTCTGTTTCCCGTCATACCGGCAATAAGCGCGGATGCCGCACCCCTCGCATTTCGGTTTCCGTGCCATACACACATACCGCCCGTGCAGAATCAGCCAATGGTGAGCCGTGGAAAGAATCTCCGCCGGAATGTTTTTCACCAACTGCTTTTCCGTCTCCAAGGGCGTTTTGGCATTCGTCACCAAGCCGATGCGGTCAGCCACCCGGAATACATGGGTATCGACAGGCATCGCAGGTTTGTGGAATGCCACGGCCTCCACGACATTGGCGGTTTTCCTCCCCACGCCCGGCAGCGTCTGGAGTAATTCCATATCATCCGGCACGACGCCGTTGAAATCTGCGGCCAACTTTTTCGCCAAAGCTGAAAGATGTTTGGACTTGTTGTTCGGATAAGAAATGGACTTTATCAGTCCGTAAATCTCCTCCACACTTCCCTCCGCCATGGCAAAGGCATCCGGAAAACGCCGGAACAATGCCGGAGTCGTCATGTTCACCCGCTTGTCGGTACACTGCGCCGACAAGACCACCGCCACCAGCAACTGAAACGGGTTCTCGTACTTCAATTCGCTTTCGGCCACGGGCATATGTTCCGAAAACCAGCGGATAAACCCTTCGTATCTCTCTTTTGTTGTCATAAACTCTCTTTGTTTAATCCTCCGCGCCTACAGTCCCATCCGTTTAAGGAAACGGTTTTTCTTGGAATCGGGACACAGCGTAATCGTATATAATGTCTGTTTCTCCTTGTTCTGGATTATTTTCTTGTCCGCCTTCTCGTTCCGGAGGATGTCGTTATACTCCGCATTGGACGAAAGCGTGAAAAGCGATTTGTCCAGATACTCGAAATAATACCATTTCTCATCGTTGTAGATGTACAGGTAAATCTGATTTCCCGCACGCCGCCGCACCAGCTCCATCGCCACGTTGTATTCCTCCTCCACGGGACGCTGCAACAACGCCCGTATCATCGCCTTGCCGTTTGCCACGTAGGAACGCTTCTGGGTATCCCAGTTCATATTCAACGAATCCAGCACTAAAAAGCGGTTTAGCGAATCCGGAATGTTATTACTGTTCCTGGCAAGCTGTTTCATTGCCAACGGAGCCATACCCTTCCCGTACAATGCCGTCACCTTGGCAACCAACGAAGCGTCGGGAGTAATGGTGCGCCGCTTCTTGTCGGCAAAATCCCGGAGCATCACGCTCTCCATCTTGCCCAGCAACACGAAATCCAGCGCATACAACATATTCTCCGTCTTAAATTCCTCCTCTTTCAGGTTGTAAGAGATATTCCCCGCCGCCCATTGCCGGATGCCGGGTATCTCCATTTCCATACCGAGTCTGCCGAATCCCGACACCGTCGTCTGCTCAGGCGTATAACACAAATGGTAATACGGGTCCACCTGCGTATCCCGCATCTGGTATTTCTTTTCCTTTTCCAACCACACCAACTCGCCACGACCGCCCAGCAACACCGCATCATTATAGAAAATACGGTTGCTCAGGTAAGAGGCGTAAGGCTTCACCGTCTTGTCCACGTTCAGGAAAATCCCGTTGTAGATATGTTTTCCCTTGTCGTCCTGGTTCTCCACGCCCACCGGTACCCGTATGTCCTGGGCCGCAAAATAAGTTTTCACTTTCAGCCAAGAGTGTTTCAGATACGTGTCATCGGCCGTAAGCCGGACGTATCCGTTGAAAAACAAGTCTTTCTGCTTGGAATAAAGATAAATATTGCCTTTATACGTGATTCCCCGGTTCAAATCGAACTTCGCCTCCGGCTTCATGTCCACTTTCGCATACACATTCCGCGATGTATCCACCCCGATTTCCGTAAAATGAATCACACTTCTTTGCTTGTCCTGGTTGATGTAATCGTAATCCCCGCTTCCGCTGAACTTGAAACGTCCCTTCAATTTCAGCCCCACTTCCGTCAATCGCTTGCTCCGGTCGTCGCGGTCACACACCAGCAAACCGTTTTTAAACTCCTCGATATCTCCCACTCCGTTGATATTGATTTTTCCCAAATCCGGATAAAAACGCCCGTTGGCCAGGTCGATGTGGTTCACCCACTGGCACTGGATATCTCCCGTATTCAGATTATACCGCGCCAACGGTGCCATGAAAGAAAGCGAATCACACGCCTTGTCGGTGGAAACAAACAGGTTCTTTCCCTGCTCCGGCATACGCATCATGTCCTCAATCCGCCAGATGCGCTGCAACTCTTTTTCATCCTCAATACCGATGTTCAGATACGCCTCATTCATATACCAGGTGAAACTCTTGAACGAACAGCGGTAACGGTTGGACGGGAAGTCCGCCATGTTGGCGTCGGCATTGTTCATAAACTTACCCTTGTTGAGAACCAAATCGATATTCGCCTGCACATTGGCGGTATTCAGCTGTATATTCTTGTTGGCAAAAGAACTCAGGTGCAAATCGGTCTGGTCGGACAGGATATTGTTAGCCTCCAAATGAAACAGACGGGACGTGAGCCGCGCACCCTTCAATTCCAGCTTACCGTCGGCATCCATCAAATCCTCATACACCATCAGCGTCCCCTCATGCTTTATACGCCCGTCATACACGGAAAACGGCTGCTTGGTCGACTTCGCCAGCATGTTTCCCTGATTTTTCAGATACATGATCGCCACCTGCTCCCCTTTCGCTTCAGGGCGACGGCCTTCGATTCCGTTCACCACCAATGAAGGCGTCACCGCCTGCATCGAATCGGGCATCATCAAAATGGATTCCGACCGGAAATTACTGCCGTTCAACTTCACTTCCCCATCAGCGATAAAGCCCTTTTGGCTCAGTTCAATCCGGTTTTTCAGATTTCCCTTGTCATAAAGCGCCAATCCCTTCTCCGGTATCTGATATTTCATACCCAGAGAATTGTCCGCCATCAATTTCAACGTATCCTGTATGTCCGGAACGATATTGGAAACCAGCGTACCGCCGAAAGCATAGCGGAATTTTTCCGAATCATTGATATTTTTCAGCGTATAGGGCTTAATGACAAAATAGAACTTCTCCTTTTTATATACCCCGTTACAAATCGACGGGGCATCGAAATACACATACGACTCCTTGGTGGAATGGAAAATCGGATAACCCGGCACCTCTTTCTTGCCCGATTTGTTGTTCGGCTTATCAATCTCTATATCCCCGGTCACATCCCGTATCAGGGAATTCACCCGCCGTCCCCGCTTGCCCGTCGTCTTATCAGCCATGTACATTCCGGTCGAATCCACCTGTGTCAATCCGATGGTGTATTTATCGTAAGAGAAATAGAGCTTGTTGCCGTACATATCGAACATTCCCGCTTTCAGTTTACCGTTGAACTCCATATCCCGGTTTTTCATCATTACCACCGACTTGTCCGAAGGCTCCACATACACATCCTTGGCCTCGCTGATGGTAAACTTCTCCACCCCATAGATTTTCAACTGGTAATTCCTCAAGTCCAGCACGGCATTCGTCCGCGAATCCTTGGGCAGAGAAGCAAAGCGGATATTGTCGTAATCCTGTTTTCCGACACGGGCATTGGTGTAATGAAACAGGCGCTCCTTCAACGTCACCTCGTCGCGCGTTTCGTCAAAATCCAGGAAATCATCATACGACAAGGAAATAATCTGCTTTCGCAACTGGTCTATCGGTTTCTTCATAACCGCAGCGTAATCACTCATCGAAAAAGTATTCCTGCCGAGCGTCACCGACGCCTTGTGGAGCCCGTTGAGCGGATGGATTTCGTCAATCCCCTGCATCTGGTCGTAAAGAATATCATTGAAAAAATCCAGCGACTCCACCTCCGCCTTGAACATCCCGGAACGGCTGTTCATACACATCGTCACATAACTGCTGTCCACAGGCCATATCAGCTGTTCCACACTGAACAGAATCTGATGATAATCGTCGCGGAAAGGCAGATGCTGGCTCTGTTCCGAAATGCGCTTCACCGTCACCGTATGGTTTTTCCGGGTATAGGCAAAATTCACATTGGGATGAAAAAAGCGGCCGGAATCCAAAGGCAGCACCATCCGGGATATGCCCGACACCACCCGCGCCGTATCTATCGAAAAACGGGTGGCATACACATACATGTGGGTCGTATCGTTGGGTGAAATATGCACACACGCAGGCAACTCCTTATCGCCGAACCCCGACAGCTTCATCCCGTCGTATTGGATTCCCCCTTGAAAGGAGATACTGGGGAACAGTGAATCGATTTTTATATCCGTATCGTACGAAATAAACTGCGGGAACCGCTCCTCCTGATTCGCCACCTTATATTTCAACGCATTGTCTTTTAACTTACCGGCCAGCGGGCGGTCATACCAACGCTCATACACAAAGGAAACCGACTCCGCGCTGTATTCGGACACCGTCATATCCACACCATAGCGGGAGAGCTCGGCATAAAGCGTGTCTTCCGACTGCCAATAAACGCGGCCACCCTGTCCTGTCAGCGTATGAGACAGCAATTCATGGTTCACCCAGGTATTATAAATAAGGATGGAATCCTTGGGCGTCCTGCACATCACCGTGGCATCTTCAAAGACCACGTTTACCTCCTTCCCCTGTTCCCAACGGCTTTTTCCCGTCACTATCCAGCTATGCCCGGAAGTTGCATAGAGTACCCCGTCCACCACAAAATTACGCGTATGGTTCAAATAGTTCTTTACGTTGTTTTTGCGCCGGTCTTTGGCAAATACCAGCTTTTTCAATGCTCCCAACCACACATTCAGGTTCTCTTTTTCCTCCTCCCGGCAAAAATGATTCACACATTCCGCAAAATTTCTCATATCCGACGCCGGAACCATACGCATCGTCTGAAGTTCTTTAAACACCCTGCCCACACTATCCTTTTCCACGTCGGAAAGGAAGGATGAAGTCCACGTGTCCAGACATTCCGCCACCAACACCTTACGCTCAGACGCACGCACATCCTTAAAAAGGGTTTCTATCTGCTCCTTCAACAATTTATCTTCCTGGGCTTTCCCCACCAAAGAGAAGCACAGCAGTCCCAAAACTAACGCTATACGCACCATATTATCAGAATCTTTGCGGAATCGTTCAGACCCGTTTCGTAATTTTTCAATAAACTTGACAAAAATAGAATTTCCCCGCCAATATTCTTAAAAAGAATTACCTATTTTTGCGAACACACTAAACTTTACAACATGACGACAACCGACGAAACCGCAAAACCCGTCTCCCCGGACGAAAAATGCCTGGCTCTTCAAAAATCCTGCCGCAACCTGCTTTCGCCCGAAGATGCGGCACTTTTCCAAAAAGCATACGGAATCGCATCCCGGGACGAAGACAACCTGGATAAAATCCTTGATACGGCACTCATTGTCACCAGCGAAATCGGACTGGGAAAAACCTCCCTGTTCTGTGCCCTGTTGCACAAAAAGGTGGAGGAAGACTTCATTTCCATAGAAGACATCCGGGCGGATTTCGGCGAAAAAGTAGCCCAGATTCTCCACGGACTGAAAGAAATCAGTAAAATCTATGCCACCCGTAAAATTGTGGATTCTGAAAACTTCCGCAAGCTGTTGCTGAGCTTTGCAGAAGACATCCGGGTACAGTTGATTTTCCTGGCTGAAAAACTCTACGCCCTGCGGTTGGCTGACCAACTCAGCGAAACGGAACAGAAAAAACTGGCACAGGAAACCAATTATATCTACATCCCTTTCGCCCACCGCTTGGGATTGTATAACATCAAATCAGAAATGGAAGACCGGGCGCTCCGTTATTCCAATCCCCGCATATATGCCGAGATTTCCCGCAAACTGAACGATACGAAAGCCGCCCGCGAAAAATACATCGCCGAATTTATCGCCCCTATTGTCGACGAACTCAATAAAAAAGGCATCCGGTTCAAATCCAAATACCGGACAAAAACCATTGCGTCCATCCTGAATAAGATGCGTAAAAACCAAGTGGAATTCGAAGAGATATACGACATCTTTGCCGTACGCTTTATCATTGACAGTACCGGCGAAAACGAAAAGCCCGACTGCTGGAAAGTGTACTCCATCGTCACCGACAAATACACGCCCAATCCCCGACGGTTACGCGACTGGATTTCCGTCCCCAAGTCCAACGGCTATGAATCGCTGCAAACAACAGTATTAGGCCCGGGCAACAGATGGGTGGAAGTGCAGATCCGGACGGAACGCATGGACGAAATCGCCGAAAAAGGGTTTGCCGCCCATTGGAGATACAAAGGAGGCACCTCAGACCATGTGATTGAAAACTGGCTGAACGAATTGCGCGAAGTGCTGGAAAGTTCCGAAGAAAGTGCCATCGACCTGCTGGACGATCTGAAACTTGATTTACAGGACAAGGAAGTACATGTCTTCACCCCCAAAGGCGACCTCATTACGTTGCCGGCAGGCGCCACGTTGCTTGACTTCGCCTATTCCATCCACACCAACATCGGCAGCCATTGCATGGGCGGGAAAGTCAACCAGCGCAACGAAACGCTGCGCTACAAACTCCGCAACGGAGACCAGATTTCGATACTTACAGCCGCCAACCAACAACCCAAAGCCGACTGGCTGAACTTTGCCGTCACGTCCAAAGCCCGCAACAAAATCAGACAGTTTTTGAACGAAAACGTCAACCACCAGGCGGATTTAGGCAAAGAACTGCTGGGACGTCGGCTGAAAAACTGGAAAATAGAATTCACCGACGACATCACCCGCCGGCTGATGCACTATTATAAATACAAATTCGCACTGGACCTTTACCAGGCAATTGCGGAAGGCAAACACGACCCCGCGGAAATCAAGGAGATACTGACCCAACCCAAAGAAGAGGAAAAAACGGCGGTACCCGAAAATCTGCCGAAAGATATCCGGATTACCCATCCGAAAAAAATAGGCGAAGACGTGTTATTGATTGACAAAAACGTCGACAACGTGGATTACAAATTCGCCCGGTGTTGCAACCCCGTGTACGGGGATGACATCATTGGTTTCGTGTCCATCGGTGAAGGAATCAAGGTGCACCGCCGGCAATGCAAAAACGCCCTCGACCTGCAAAGACGCTACCCCTATCGTATCGTCAACACCCAATGGACCAACGAAGGCGCTGCCTCCTACCAGACCGTAGTCAGCCTGGTGGGAAAGGACGAAATCGGTATCGTGAACAAAATCACGGAAGTGATAACGAAAGATCCCCGCGTCACCATGCGTGCCATTTCCATCAATTCTTCCGGCGGTATTTTTGAAGGCAAGATTACGGTGCTCATCGACAACACGGAACACTTGTCACAACTCATATCCCGGCTGAAACACGTACCCGGCATCATGAAAGTGAACCGCCACGACTCCATGCTGGAACAATAATACCGAAAACACAAAAACAATATAAAAGATGAACAAAAAATTACTCCTATCCTGCCTGATTGCATGCGCGACAACCGCTTTCGGACAACAGGCTTCCCAATGGCTGGCACTGACTCCGGTGCGGATTAAAAAACCGGTACTCGAAAACGTCAAAGACGTCGATAACAAAACCTTTACGGCCGACATGCTGCTAAAGAACAACCAGCTAAACTTCCGGCTATTTACCCCCGACTTGGCCAAAGCCGAAAAACAATACCGGAATTTGTCATGGGAAGAAGCCCGGACAGAACAGGATACGGTGGTATCTGCCGGAAAAACCGGGGAATATACTCTGAACTACTATGCCGTATATCTTTCCAATGAACAATGGCTGAAAGGCGAATTTAAAGTTACGCTTTTCGCCCCGGCGGAAATATACATCAATGGTGAAAAGAAACTGACCTACACCGAGACCGCCAAAGCCACCAAGACAATCAACTGTGAATTTGTGCCGGGCAAGCAAATCGTAATGGTCAAAACCATATCCGAAGGCGGAAAATCCTTTTCCCTGTCCTTTCAAGTAAAAGAACCGCAAAACGCAACAGCAACCTTCACCCTGTCTCCCCAAAGAGGGAAAAACATCTACGACATTCTCAATGGAGAACGCATCAGTCGGGCTGAACTTTCCCCAAGCGGAAAATATGCCATCATCACGTTACAAAACACTGTGAACGGAAAAACCACCACAACAACACGGATATACCGCAGCGACAACAAAAAAGTGGTATATGCCTTTAACGGCTATGTACAGGCTCTGAAATGGATGCCCGGTAAGGATGAAATTTCCTACCTCAACAAAGAAGGCAACGGTTATTCCCTCTATGCCTACAATCCGGAGACAGAGCAACTGCAATGCCTGATTAAAGAAGACCCGGAAATCACAAACTACACTTGGTCACCCGACCTCTCCTATCTGATATACTACCAAAACGAGAACTATGCGGAAAACGACTGGAAACTGCGGAAATTGGCGGGAATCGAAGACCGTCAACCCTATTACCGTCACCGATCCTGGCTGAATAAGTTCGATTTCGCAACGGGACTGCATTCCCGGCTGACCTGGGGAAATCTGACCACCTCCCTGATGGACATCAGCCACGATGGCACGCAACTCATTTTCTCCACCTCCCGACCGGATTACACGGAATACCCATATCACAAACAATCCATCTATCTTTTGGATATGACAAAACACCGGTTGGACACCCTCTGGAAAAACCGTCTGTATAGCATTTCATGTAAATTCTCTCCCGACGACAAGCAGCTGCTTATCAGCGGAGGACCGTCCGCTTTCGGTAAAACCGGCGAAAACATAGGCAAAAATCCCATTGCCAACCAATACGACACCCAACTCTACATTTACAACATTGCAAGCAAACAAGTCACACCGATTACGAAAGATTTCCATCCCTCTGTTTCACAGACCCGCTGGCGGAAAGACGGGAAATTATACATCGTGGCTAATGATGCCGATTACGTCCATCTCTTTGTTTATTCGGACAATCAAATCAACCGGATAGAATGCCCCGGCGACATTATCCGGAACATCAGCATACCGGAAAACGGTAACCGTATGTTTTATATGGCTTCAGGAGTCACCTCCCCCTCCGTTTTATACGAAAGGAATCTGACCGACGGAAATACCCGTATCTGGGAAAATCCATCCGCTGCCCAATACGAAAACATTGTATTCGGAGAAGTAAAAGAATGGGACTACAATTATAAGAAAGGAACGGTTATCGACGGGCGTTATTACCTCCCGGCCGATTTCGACCCTACCAAAAAATATCCGCTGATTGTCTACTATTACGGAGGCACAACCCCAACAGAAAGAAGTTTCGGCGGACGTTATCCGTTTAACTTGTATGCCGCCAATGGTTACGTGGTGTATGTATTGCAACCTTCGGGAGCCATCGGCTACGGTCAGGAATTTTCTGCCCGTCACCAGAACAACTGGGGGAAAATCACGGGCGACGAAATCATCAGTGCCACCAAAGCCTTTTTAAAAGCCCATCCTTTCATTGATGCCACCAAAGTGGGATGTATGGGAGCTTCCTATGGCGGGTTTACAACCATGTATCTCACAACACAAACAGACATCTTTACATGTGCCATCGCCCACGCAGGCATCTCTTCCATTACCGGTTACTGGGGAGACGGTTATTGGGGGTACGGATACAGCACCAATGCTACCGCCCACTCTTTCCCCTGGAACAGAAAAGATATTTACGTAGACCAAAGCCCGCTTTTTAATGCGGATAAAGTACATACCCCTCTCCTGTTGATACACGGCACAAAAGACGTGAATGTACCTACCGCCCAAAGCATGCAGTTCTATACCGCCCTGAAACTGTTGGGCAAAGATGCCGAACTGGTATTCGTCAAAGACTCCGACCATACCGTCGTAGACTATGACCTCCGGATTCTATGGAATAACACCATATTGGCCTATTTCGCCAAATACCTGAAAAGCGAACCTGATTGGTGGAAAAACATCTACAAGGATAAAAACCTGTAATCCGGAAAAATTTTGTTTTTCACCAAAAAGAGTATCTTTGCAACACCAACAAACAAAACCCTAAAAGAATGAACACAACGATAAACAGAGCAGCAGACAACATTCGTATTCTGGCAGCATCCATGGTGGAAAAAGCCAAATCCGGACACCCCGGAGGCGCTATGGGTGGTGCCGATTACATCAATGTCCTCTATTCGGAGTTTCTCAACTTCGACCCCGATGACCTCAGTTGGGAAAACCGCGACCGTTTTTTCCTGGATCCCGGTCACATGTCGCCGATGTTGTATTCCGTCTTAAGCCTGATCGGAGCCTACAGCATGGAGGATTTGCAGAACTTCCGCCAATGGGGCAGCATTACCCCCGGACACCCGGAAGTAGACCGGAAACACGGTGTTGAAAATACCTCCGGTCCATTGGGGCAAGGCCATACGATGGCGGTCGGCGCTGCTATTGCTGAACGTTTTTTAGTGGCACGTTTTGGGGAATGGATGGCTCACAAAACCTATGCTTTCATTTCAGACGGAGGCATACAGGAAGAAATCTCGCAAGGTGCCGGACGTATCGCCGGAACACTGGGATTGTCCAATCTCATCATGTTCTATGATGCCAACAATGTACAGCTCTCCACGACAGTAGAAGAAGTAACCACAGAAAATACCGCACAGAAATACGAAGCCTGGGGATGGAATGTCATTACGATTGACGGCAATGACCCTGACCGAATACGCGAAGCACTGACCGCTGCCAACGCCGAAACCCAACGCCCCACTCTGATTATCGGAAAAACCCTAATGGGAAAAGGTGCTGTGGGTCCCAATGGCGAAGATTTTTCCAACAAAGTGTCCACCCACGGACAACCATTAACGGGAGCCGGAGCTTCAATTGAAAAAACAGTAGAAAACTTGGGGGGTGACCCGCAAAATCCCTTCCAGATATTCCCCGAAGTAAAAGAATACTACTCCAAAGTACTGGAACGCAAAAGAGAATACGCCCGCAAGAAAAAAGCGGAACAAGCCGCTTGGGAAAAAGCCAATCCGGAACTGGCTGCCAAATACCATCAATTTATGTCGGGTAAAGCCCCCGAATTGGATTACAGCGCCATCCAGCACAAAGCCAACATTGCTACCCGGGTTGCTTCTGCCGATGTACTGACCTACTTGGCTCAGCATGTCGAAAACATGATTGTCAGCTCTGCCGACCTCTGTAATTCCGACAAAACAGACGGTTTCATCAAAGGCGGCGCCCGCCCCTTGGTAAAAGGCGATTTTAGCGGAGGATTCCTCCAGGCAGGTGTAGCGGAACTGACCATGGCTTCTGTTTGCAACGGTATCGCCCTACACGGCGGAATATTTGTTGCATGCGCTACGTTCTTTGTCTTCTCTGACTACATGAAACCAGCCATACGGCTTTCCGCCCTCATGGAACTGCCGGTGAAATACCTCTGGAGCCACGATGCCTTCCGGGTAGGTGAAGATGGTCCCACCCACCAGCCTATCGAACAGGAGGCCCAAATCCGACTGTTGGAAAAACTGCAAAACCACTCCGGTCGCATGAGTTTATTAGCCCTAAGACCGGCTGACGCTGCAGAAACTTCCGTAGCCTGGAAAATGGCAATGGAAAACACCCAGACGCCGACGGCACTTATTTTCTCCCGCCAGAATGTCAACGACCTGCCGGGAGTCAACCGCTACCAGGAAGCATTACAGGCTGAAAAAGGAGCTTATGTGGTCTGTAAAACCGGTAATATCCCCCAAATAACACTGATAGCTTCGGGTTCTGAAGTCAACACCTTAGTGGAAGCCGCCCAACTGCTGAAAGAAAGAAAAGGTATCACAGCACAAGTTGTTTCGGTCATTTCCGAAGGCCTTTTCCGCCAACAGCCGGAAGATTACCAAAAACAAGTAATCCCCGATAACTGTCCTAAGTACGGTCTGACGGCAGGACTCTCCGTCACCTTGGAAGGTTTGGTAGGACATAACGGAAAAATACACGGACTCAACCACTTCGGCTACTCTGCCCCCGCCAAAGTCTTAGACGAAAAATTCGGCTTCACCGGCGAACAGGTATTCGAAGAAATCAGCCGGTTCATACAATAAAAACATAAAGGAGCTCCTTGAGGGCTCCTTTATTCTTCCTATCTCCTCAAACCGTCGGCGACACACTTTGTCGGGAACAACGGATAAGTGACTATCACCTCAAACGTTCCTTTCGAATCACCTTTCAAGGATTTGAGGTTGTAATCGTAACTGCAAAGCACTTTCATCTCCGATATGAGTTTCACCCCTGCCAGAAAACCAAACTCCCCCGTCGTGCGACCCAACACTGAAAACTGGAATTTCTCCCGCTGGGTGGGATGGTTCAAATAAAATGAAATCACTCCGTCCGCCTGAAAAGAATCCTCTGTCTGTTTCAGACACACCCCCCACTCCATATCGTAAGTTGTCGGGGAAGCCGATGTGCGGTACGAGGGACGGTAAACTCGACCCAGAAGGCGGGTGCGGTAACGACCGTACAAGTAGTTCGTTCCCCCGAAGATGGCTCCCTCTTTCTTGAAAAAGGAGAAAAGGCTCTGGCTTGAAAGACCCACACGGAAGGAAGGCGTCACGATGTATTCCAAGCCCAAACCCGCATTCCATTGTTTCTTTCCTCCAAACAAGCTGACCAGCGCAGGGTCGGTTTCATCCTCTATCGTTACTTCCCCTCGGTCCACTTTCTGAAACTGATAACCGAAAGAAAAACCCATACTTAGGTAACTGTCTCGAAAAGGCACTGTGTAGGCGTAAGAAACAGACAGGTCGCTGGAGCTCAGGTAACCGATTTTGTCGTGCAGGAGTTTCACCCCTGCCTGCATTTTGTATTTCTCCCAGTAGAAGGTTCCCGTACCGAACAAGGTTACAGGACTGCCCGAAAGTCCCAACCATTGTTTACGGGCGGATAAGGAGAAGTAAGCGCTCGATTCCGTGTTCACGAATGCCGGATTGATGTAGTACGGGTTTTCCCAGTAAAAGGCGGTCGAAGGGGTCAGCTGGCCTTTTACGGTGGTAGTGGTCAGCACAAGGGCTGAAAATATACATACCGTGTATCCACGTATCCGTCTCTTCATCGTATCAGTGTTACATAACCCGTTTTCTGTCGTTCTCCGTTGGCCGTACGGTAGTGAAGACGGTAGAAGTAGGTGTCTTCTTTGGCCTGACGACCTTGGTATGTTCCGTCCCAACCGTTCTCGCCCGTGAAGATTCTCAAGCCGTTGCGGTCGATGATTTCTATCCGGTAGTCGCCCATGAATATATCATTGATTCCGTCACCGTTCGGACTGAAGGTGTTCGTAGGTTTCGGAAGGAAGACGACTTCTATCTGTATCCGGCTTTCCGTCACGCAGCTGTCCGCGTTTTTTACTTGCAGTGTGACATCGTAATATTTTTCCGTGGTGGCGTTATAGGTGTGGGAGGTTGTATCGCCCTCTCCCTTTGTTCCGTCTCCGAAGTCCCACTCACACGTCATGCCGGGCAACACATCCACACGGAAGCGGACGGTGGGATAGTCTTCGTCGATTACCTGACGGTCTATATGTATCGGTATCTCCGGAAGGTAAGGAGGTACGTACTGGAGGTAGCTGTAGTTGTTTTCACACCCGTTGGCTGTTTCCAAACGAAGCTGTACCCGATAGAGACCGGAGTCCGCATAGGTGTGGTAACCGTCCGGCGTGTGGAACAGGCGACCGTCACCCATGTCCCACAACCACGTGCTGTGACTGAGGAGGGGTTCGAAGAAGAATTCATACCCATGAAGGCGGCAATCCTCAAGCAAAAGACCGATGGCACCCTCTATTTTCTTTTCCTCGCTCAGTGTCAAGGTAAGGGTGCTGTCGCAACCGGCGGAGGTTTGAAGGTAACGGTGGTGTACGCCCGGTGTGGTGACGTGGAAGCCGTAACCGGTGTAAGGCGCACCCTCGCAGAGTACGCCGGAAAGAGGAACGTCGTAAACAGGATGGACGGTCAAATACAGGCAATAGATGCTGTCGCAACCGTGGATGGTGGTTAGGGAGTCGTAATAGACGCCGCTTTCGTAAAAGAGGTTGCCGCGGAAGGCGAAGGTGTCCCCCTCACAAATGTGTTTCGTCAAGGGGAAGAAGTAAGTCGGGTAAACATACAATTCCAAGGTTACGAGGCTGTCGCAACCGTAGATGGTGGACAATCTCCGGGTACGCGTCAGACTTTCTGTAATGTCGGTGAGTTTGAAGCCGTATTTGTCGTACCGTGTAGAGGGACAAATGGAATCGTAAAGCAGGGTGTGATATACCGGGTGGACGGTCAATTGCAGTCTCACGACAGAGTCGCAACCCCAACGGGAAAGCAAGGGTAATGTGTGGAGACCGTCGAACTGTACGGAGGACAAGGAGAAACCGTGTTTACGATAAGAATCCCCCTGGCAAACCGTGTCGTAAAGCAAGGTGTCGTAAACGGGATGAACCCTCAGCGACAAGATGCGGATGGAATCGCAACCCCAAATGCTCCGGAAGCTATCACGGACAACGGTATCCCGGTAAACGACAGGAAGATGGAAACCGTGATTGTCATAAGGGCTGCCGTAACAAACTTCGTCCGGAAAGTAAAGAGGTGCGGTGGAATGGACGGTCAAAAACAGACGATAAATACTGTCGCAACCGTGAACACTCTTCAAAGTATCGTCGTAAACGCCGGATTGGTATAATTTACGCTCCCGAAATTTGATAGTGTCCCCCTCACAAATGTCCTTGCTCTCTGAGAAAAGATAAGAAGGCCAAACGAACAAGTTTAACGTGACTGTGCTGTCGCAACCGTGAATGGTGGAGTAGCTTTCGGTGAATGTTCCGCCTGAGGTACCGGAAGGTAAACTGAAACCGTGGTTAGTGTAAGCGTCACCCTGGCAGATTGTATCGTACAAAACTGTATCGTAAACAGGATGAACGGTCAAATACAATGTGAGGATTGAATCGCAACCCGCCTGGGAAGAAAGAGACAATGTATGTACTCCGTCGGTCTGTAAGTTGGACAACGAAAAACCATGCTGAGTATAAGAATCACCCTGACAAACCGTATCGTAAAGAGGTATGTTATACTTTGGATTGACTGTTAAATGTAAAGTACGTACCGAATCGCATCCAAAAACGCTTTGTAAAGTATCGTGAATGACAGTATCGCGATAGACCGCGGGAAGATGGAAACCGTAATTACTATATGGGCTCCCGGAACATACGCCATCGAAGAAAGAAGAATCGGAAGCATGCACGGTTAAATGAAGATTAACGATACTGTCGCAACCTGTTACTGTGCTTATATGCTGAAAGCGATAAACGCCCGATTGTGTACCGACACCAAAAGTCGTGTCGCCCCATGGATAAGGCAAATCTCTGACACAAACGATTTCAGAAGTGTCCATCTCGATAGGAGAACAATCCGCTATATCCCGACCGGCGACACAACGAACAGAATGGGCACCAGGGTTAAGAGGGGTGGCAAATATCAATTCTCCACCCCAAAAATCAAGACAAAAAACAGCCTTATCATCATACTCCTTAGTAGTCGACCAATAAATTCCGTTTTCTTCATCTATAAATGAATTTAAAAAGCAGCTACCGGCCGCCGGCAAGAAAATAGTATTACCACTAAATTTATCTGTAAATTTCATGCCAGAGACTCCATTCTGTTGTGTCCATTCACGGGTCACTTTCAAGTCATCCAACAACATATAGATGTCTCCAATGTTCGGAATATGCCAGTCGGCGGGACACGGATTATTGGCAGACTCCCAACGTATATAACGATCATATAACTTCCAATCGTCCGGATCAATATCTTCTTTAAGGGAATATCCCTTTTTTCGGTTCCATTGATAGAGCAGTCCAAACGCTTCAGGTATATCGGCAAAAGTATTGGGACTATCCACATTGCTCTCCGCCCAGCATACACCGTTAATGAGCACCCCCCGCTCTTTACAGGGCCTGCCGCATGTCGTATCCACCGTCAAGTACAGATAGAAAATAGTATCACACTTGCTTATTAAATTGGTACGCCGGATGCAATACTCTCCGGTTTCCGTCCCTTTCAAAAAAGTCGTATCATGCCACGTATAAGGCAATTCCTCCTTGCAAATAGTCTCGGAAACAGTCAAGGCTATATCGCACGCATTTTCGTCCACAACACAACGAACGGAATAACCATCGGCATAAGGCATTTGCCTGACACCACTCCTATACAAAGACCAATGGTCTGTACTTGACCAATAATGTATCCACAAAACATTGTGTCTAATACCTTGAGCATCGCGATAACCGGGAATTGGCAAGAAAAGTATGTTACCGGTAGCAATATCTGTATATCTTGAACCCAAGACTCCATCCTGAGCAGCTTGCTCTATATAAGTTACTTTTGCTTCGTCTGTCAACGATTTTATCTCCTCGAAAGTTGGCATCCGCCACCCGACAGGACACGGGTCGTTGGCAGGTTCCCATGTGTCGCCGGGTTCAAGAGTGCTGTCCCAACCAGAAACGCTATCCGGTGTCATGACAGGCCACCCCTTCCGTCGGTTCCACTGGTAAAGCATTCCGTAAGCATTACCGGGATTCGCAAAGCGACCCGGCTCATCCACATTATACTCCGCCCAGCAAACCCCGTTTATCAACACGCCGGGGCATGGTTTCTCGCTTTCGGATTGGACGGTCAAATGCAAATTAACGATACTGTCGCAGCCCGTTGTAGCACTGATATACTGAAAGCGATAAACGCCAGATTGCGTACCAACATCAAAAGTCTTATCTCCCCATTTATAAGGCAAATCCTTTGCACAAACAGTTACGTAAGTGTCTGTAACAACATCGGCACATGTAGGTACATTTTTATCGGCAACACAACGGACAGTAAATCCAGACTGGTTTTTAATGCAAGATAAGAATTGTACTACCTGATTGTCCCCACCTAGCGTTAAACATTCAGCGAAGTCATTCCCTGAAGAAGAACCGGACCAATACATCCCCACTCCAGTAGGATTCGGTCCCTCATAAGTAATGAGGTTTGAAAAAGGGAAAAAAACGGCTGCCCTCGTACTCATATACGTGAATTCAACACCTTTAACTCCATTTCGTTGTGTATATGTATTGGCAACTTCCCCGGAATTTAATGAGATCTTCATTTCTTCCGCAGTGGGTACCCGCCACCCTTTAGGGCACGGGTCATTTTCAATCTCCCAGCATTCTCCGGAAGTGCCGGCAGTATACCATTCCATACCGGGTTTTTCCGCAGACCACCCTTTTTTCCGGTTCCATTGATAATACATGCCATCCGCTTCGGGGGTGGTAACAAAGGTTCCCGGTTTGTCTACATTGCTTCTTGCCCAGCATACGTCGTTAATCAATACACCAGGACAAGGTTTTGAAATAGCATTTCTTTGTGATAATGCATACATACAAAAGAGGAAACAGATAGTAAAAAATAATATTTTCTTCTTTATTGTACGCATACAAAAAAATCAATAATTGTTACCCTCAAAAGTAGACGAAAAAAATTTATTAAATAATTTTTTCGTCTCTACTTTCTATAAGCTACTTTAAAATAAATAATTTGTCTAACAAACTTATTAACAGATTATTGATTAATCAACCAATTCCGTTTTCTAAAACTCTCTGCAAAATTATTAATATGTGGCGAGTAAGTATAAAGATGACCAGGATGATTCTCATATCGAATAGGTAAATTTAAATCAAGGAACATCATATTAGTCTGCTCTTTTTCAAAAGGCGTTCTCTCTATTCGCAATTCATATAAATTTTTCAAATCCTTTTGTTCACATATCAGGTTGGTTAATTTAGAGCGTGTTGCATTTAATAATTGTATTTGTAAATTGGATATATCCAATTGAGTTATTGCCGTACCGGAAATATCTATCCATCTTATTAATGGAGTACTGGATAAATTTAATGCGTCAAAAGAAGTATAAGCGATATTAAGATATTGTAATTTCGGAAAAAATGAAAAAATTGTATCGTTAATAAAAACATCATTGATTGTTTTTATCGGCACATTTTCCAAAAAAATAATCAACAAATCTTTATTTTTACTTAAATCAAGATTTGTTATTGGATTATGTGAAAGAACTATACCAGTTAGATTGGTATTTTTATTTAAATCAAGATTTGTTATTTTGTTTCTTTCAATATTCAACGAGTGAAGATTTAAATTTTTAGAAAACTCCACAGTCGCCAATTGATTATTAGCTGCCCGCAATATTTGCAATTGAGGTAAGCAAGTTATATCAATATTGGAAAATTCATTATTCGTAATATCGAGAGTATGCAGTTTTGGGAACTTCGTCAAATCCAATTCATCCAAATGATTCCCAATACAACTTAAAAAAGAAATATTACTATTGTATGAAGCATCTAATGAAATGAGTTCATTATTATCTACTGTCAAACTTGTTATTGCGGAACTTGGGCCTAATATACGTATAAAATGAGACGGATTACCATTAGAGAATGTATGAGTTTGCTCAATCTTCGAATTTTTGGTTATGGATGTTATCTCCTCTTCATCCCAATTAATCTCAATGTTTTCAGTTGCTGAACATTGAATAGTAACCGTTTGTTTTATACTTACCAATATGATAACAGGAAGATTTGTCCGTGTTTGGGGCATCCGGCTGAGGGCCTGTTCGATGAGCTCGGCTTTGGTGTATTGCCGCTGCTCCTCGGGGAGGTGGGTTTCAAACTCGTCACTACTACACGAAGTCACGCAAATTGATAATGTTAAACACGCGAAAAGCATAAAATAAACGGATTTTATGCCACTGAAAAAATTTCTTTCCTTTTGCATAATAAGTATAAATATTCGTATTTTTCACAAATGTAATAAAATATTTATCTATTTTGCAAATATTTAATTCTATTCCATTATACACGACAATGTCAATCTGAGGAAACACAAAAAATCCCGCTCTGAAAAAGACTTTCAGAGCGGGATGAGCTGATTTTTACAATCCGTGTTATTTCACTTTTTCGATGATGACGCACATTTCGTCGAATACTTCGTCCATGGTGCCGTCGCCTTTGACAGGGTGGGATATTGCATGGTAGTGCTGTGCTACGGGCACGGTTTTGGCATGATATTCTTTGAAGCGGTTGTTGATGGCCTCTTCATTGTCATCGGCACGGCCTTCAATTTTCGCTCTTTCCGTCATGCGGCGTTTCAATTCATCCACGGGTACATCGATGCTCAACAGGCAGCGCAAGGGGGAACCGCTCTCTTTCAGCATTTCGTCCAATTTCTCGGCCTGCGCTACCGTACGCGGGAATCCGTCAAACAAAAATCCCTCTACCCCGCTGCTTTTCTCCATGCTGTCCTGTATCAGTTTGATAACGAACTCATCGGACAAGAGTTGTCCGCTATTGATGATATCGGCGGCCATTTTCCCCAATTCCGTACCTTCCGCAATTTCCTTGCGGATCATGTCTCCGGTGGAGAGATGAGCCAAATTGTATTTCTCTACAATCCGTTTTGCCTGCGTGCCTTTTCCGGCGCAGGGAGGTCCAAATAATGCAATGTTCAACATAATCCTATTATAATTTTGTGTTCTATTCGATAAACTCTGTCAAAGATAAAAATAAATGAAAAATTTCATGCACGAACGATAAAAAAATCACACACTCCCCAAGTGAACGGTGGAAGAGGCTTTTTTGCGGTGTGCGCTGACGGCAAAGGCGAAGAGTTCCAGAGGAAGATCGCGCAGTTCCTCTTCCAGTTCTATACGGTTGATGCCGGGCTCCGCCCTCCGGTTGAGGGGTATGACCTGTATTTCGTCGGTGTCTTTTCCCCACACGACTCCATATACCAAATCATCGTCCAATGCCTGCGGGCGCAAGGCCTGGCGTTCCTGCACAAAGGTGACGCAACCTTCCTCTCTATCGACGGACGCCGTCACCTGCGGCGGTACGATTTCTCCCGAAGAGAGTTGCAGTTGCCCGACGTCATAGGTGGCCGTACCGTCCTCTGCCGGTGTTATCAGCCCGATATTCCTGCCGACGAAGCGATTCCGGCTTTGTCGGCGGGAGGCTGCCGGGAATCCGACAATGATGGTTTCCAGGAGTTGCCATCCCAGTTCCTGCACCTTTTTCATTCTCGCCCGTTGTTGCAATTGCAAGGGAGATTTTCTGTCATAGCGCGACAATGTTCCTTTGGCCCGGACTATATTCCGGCCGTCCAGTTCATACATGGTAAGATTCCCTACCGATTTACGGATTTTTCCCAATACCGAATCAAATACTCCCATAGGCTTTCCATTAATAATCAACACACAGATAGCGATCCGGCGAAAAGGTTTTACCTGCTTCGTCGGCAAAGAAACAATACAGATGAGCCTGTCCGCTTCCCTCCACCGGCAGCAGGAACGAGGCTTGTTTATCCTTCCGCAAGGCATCGACCCCGGGAAGTATGACAATGCGATAAGGTTCGTCGGGAAAGACAGCGGCTACTGTCAGACGGTCGTTTTCCTGCCGGGTGGAAAGTTCGGGCTGCATTTCCCAAGAGAGGCGCACTTGTTTCCCCTGTCCCTCTTCCAAATGGAAGTGATGGGGAAATTGCCGGGATCCCTCCGACAGGGAGAGAAGCGAATAATCAATCACATCGTTTTCGCCGAAAGCGCGGATGTTCCGTTTCAAAAACAGATGATAACCGGAACGCACATGCTGCTCCCGTGCCGCCGCATTCAACGCCTCATACAGGATACATTTCTTGACCGAAAGGAAGAGGGTCTGAGCCCCAACCATACGTTTCTGCTGCAAAATCCGTTTTTCCGATGCCGTTTTTCCGACTTTACGCGGATGCCGCCGGAAATAAGTTTTTCCATCCACCTGATACAGCACCAGGTCGCCCACCCTTCCGGAGGCGCCGTAAAGCGGAGATGAAGGATCCAGGATGCCCATAAATTAAAAATTAGGTGTTAATATATTTAATGTAGCTAAATATAAGGATTTATCTTTTATTAACCAAATTTAATCCCATCTTTTTTCATTTCAATGGGATATGAATGGGCGATGAATCGGTTATAAATGGGAGATGTTTTCAATCATAATTTAATTTACCCTAATATACCTGACAATACTATCCAACTCTTCCCTATTTTTGACTATTTTTGCCTTATAAAAAACTGTTCTGAAATGACAACAAGGCAGACCCGAACCAACCGGAAGAAGAAAACGGCAAAAAACAACAGCAAAAGCTCTCGACCCTCCGAAAGGAAACGGCGTTTCCGGCTGTGGATGGGGATTGTCATTCTGTTTTTCCTGTGCGCGGCAGGCATGGCGCTGTTTGTCTATTCGGTGTATGCCGGATTGTGGGGAAGCCTGCCCGACTATGCGGAACTCCGCAACATCCGGAATTATGAGGCCTCCGAGTTGTATAGTGACGATGGGGAGCTCATCGGGAAGTATTACATCGAAAACCGCACCAATGTCAATTACAACACTATTTCCCCGCACGCCGTGCAGGCTTTGATTGCCACGGAGGACGTACGTTTTTACGAGCACAAGGGCATCGACAAAATCAGCCTTTTCAGGGTGTTCTTCAAAACGTTGCTGTTAGGCGACCGCAGTTCGGGTGGAGGCAGTACCATCAGCCAGCAGTTGGCCAAGAACCTCTACCCCCGGGAAGAGCAGCAGGTGAAATTCATGCCCGTCGTGAAACTGCGGGAAATCTTCACCGCCTACCGATTGGAAAAACTCTATACCAAGGACGAGATTCTGACCCTTTATCTGAACACGGTCTCTTTCGGAGAGCGCACGTTCGGTATCGAGAGTGCCGCCCAGAAATATTTCTCCACCTCCGCTTCCGACCTCACCCTGCCGCAGGCCGCCACCCTCATTGGGATGCTCAAAGGCCCTTCCCGGTATAATCCGCGGCTTCATCCGGAACGCGCTTTGCAACGGCGCAACACCGTCATCAACCAAATGATAAAATACGATTTCCTGCCGGAAGAGGCCGGGGAGAAATACAAAGACACAGAATTGGACCTGCAATACAAAGCCATCGAACATTATTCCGGCCTGGCTCCCTATCTCCGCGAAAAAATCAGACAGGATGCCGTGAAAATCATCGACGCTTACAATGCGTCCCACCTGACGGATTACAATCTGTATAAAGACGGGCTGATTCTGACCACCACCCTCGACGCCGAAATGCAACATTATGCCGAAGAAGCTGTCGAAAAGCATATGAAAAAGCTCCAGGAGCAATTTTACACGCACTGGGGAGAAAGGGAGCCCTGGCAAAATCATCCGCAAATTCTGGAGCAGGCTATCCGTAGCAGTGCCGCCTATCTGTCTTTGCAAAACCAGGGGTTGTCGGACAAAGAAATCCGGGTTGCCATGAGCCGGAAAAAACCGATACTTGTTTACAGCCCGTTCCAGGGGGAAACGCGTATGGAAATGTCTGCCATCGACTCCATCAAACATTATCTAAAACTCCTGCATCCCGGCATGATTGCCATAGAACCGCTCACGGGCAAAGTCAAAGTATGGGTCGGCGGACTGGATTATAAATATTTCCAATACGACCAGGTGACGGCATCCCGCCAGGTGGGGTCGATTTTCAAGCCTGTCGTATACAGCGCGGCCATCCACAACGGAGCGCGGCTGGATGCTTACTATAAGAATGAACAGAAGACTTACGAGGAGTATGACAATTGGAGTCCCCGCAATTCCAACAACGATTATACGGGGTATTACACGCTCAAAGGAGCCCTCAGCCAATCCATCAATACCATTGCAGTAGAAGTGCTGCTGCAAACGGGGATTGAAAAAGTGCTGCTGCACGCCCGCAATCTGGGATTGAAAGCGGATTTGCCTTCCTATCCTTCCCTCGCTCTCGGCGTGGCGGATATTGCATTGAACGAAATGGTTATCCCGTATACCGTGTTTGCAGGAAACGGAAAAGCTGCATCCCCCTATTATCTTTCCGAAATCAAGGACAGGGAGGGAAATGTCCTATACAAAGCCCCCGAACCTCAGATAAAAGAAGTTCTGCCTTCCTCGGAAGCCATATTGATGTCGGATATTCTGTCGGCGGTTGTGAATGAAGGGACGGGACGGCGGCTTCGTTCCGTTTACGGTCTCACTAACGACATTGCGGGAAAAACCGGAACGACCCAGAACCAGGCGGACGGCTGGTTTATAGGCTACACGCCCCAACTGGTTGTCGGTGTGAGAGTCGGCGCGAATGATATGAATATCCATTTCAATTCCACCAGTTTGGGCCAGGGCGCCAATATGGCGCTGCCCATTTTCGGGCTTTTCATGCAGCAATGCCTGCAAAGTCAGACGTACCGGAACTGGAGGAATCTCTCTTTTCCCCTGATTCCCGCTTCCCAGCAGAAACAACTCGAAAAACCGGAGTTCAAGGAACACATGGGATTGTTTGACCGTTCAGGAAATAAGAAACTGGAAAAAAGAGCCTTTCCCGCCTCCCAAGACACGGTGGTAAAAAAAGAAAAGAAAGGCTTTTTCCGCAAGATTGGCAATCTGTTTAAGAAGAAGGAAAAGTAATTCTCCCCCGGAATCAGTCTCCGGACGGAAAATATCCTTATTCTTTCATGCCGTACACCCGTTGTGAGATACGTTTTACGGCCACAACGAAGAAGCCGGTCAGTACCAGATTAAGCACCAGGCTCAGCAAGGAAACAATCACGGCAATTCCTCCCAACTGATAGCCCAAAGCGATGACAATAATTCCGGCTCCCACTTCTCCCCTGGTAAACATTCCGATGGACAGAGCCAGGCGTTCCAAAGGATTCCGGTCGCGATAGAAGAAGAGCGGGAACATTTTCCCGATGTTGGACAGCAGGGTGACCATGGCCACATGAAAAGCGATTACTCCCCATTCCGGCAGGTAAAAATCGTTGCCGGCGTCCGCTCCCGTACCGATAAAGAGCGGAGTGCTCATCCCCACCAAAAACATAAATACGTAGGAGATGACACTACCGGCCTTTTCCTCTTCCCTTCCTCCGATATGCACGGTTTTCATGACCATTCCCAATACAAAAGCCGGCAACAGCACTTCGATGTGGATAGCCCCGTCGCTTCCCATGAAAGATTTAGTAATCAGATAGATACTTTCCACAACGGCCACCAGCCCCACGGCATAGAGCAATATCGCTTTCCACGACTGAGGCAGGTTGAGTGCACCCAATTTTCTCCATCCCACCATCAGTAATACACACACCACCAGGACAATCACGAACAATTGCCATTTGAAGCCTATCATCAGGATCTGCAGGGGAATCATCAGCAATATGGTATCCAGGTCGTCAAAAATCGCCAGCACCTGTGTTTTTTTATAAATCCATTCTTTTCTCAATCCGGCGGCCGCCAGCATCGTGAACAGGATACCTGCCGAGGTGGGAGCCGCAAACCGGCTGATCAGCAAACTTTTGTCCCATGACAAATCATTGTGGGGCAACAGATAGATGTAATAGAATGCCACCAACAGCCAGGGCACGGCGGCTGTCGCCATGGCAATAAAGTAATCGGCCGTATAGGATTTCCATTTTTTCTTGTCCAGCTCGAATTCCCTCCCGACGTTAATCATAATAAAGGCCAGACAGATAAACATCAGGTTTTTAAATACTCTTTCAAAAGAAACATAGGCCTCTCCCATCATTCCGGGCAGTATTTGAGAGAATACCAAGCCGCACAATAAAAAAACAGAAAACAGAAAAACTTTCTTCATTCAAATCAAATTTATTTCAATACAACCGCGCAAAGATAACAAAAATGTCACTCATACACGATAATCGACGGTTTGCCCACCTGATAATCGTAGAAACCGTTCTGCAGTTTCCCCGACATCGAGGCCTCAAACCAGCGCATATCCGCAGGCGGATCGGGATAGAACGAGAGCCGCAGACTGATATTCTTGAATACGATGTTATCGTTCCGCAAGTTCACGGCCAGGCCTATGCCCCAATAGGTCTTCCCTTTAAAGACGGAAGTTTCTTTCGGGACAATCGTGCCGAAATCGACAAAGTTGGTGAAAGACATACGGAACCCTTTGTAGATATAAGGGAAAAAGAAAGTCGTGGACAAGGACACCGACAGTTTCTGGTTGCCGCGCAAGGTATCGGAATCAAACCCCAGAATATCCTCATCCCGAAAATAGAGATAATCGTTCGCATAACGCCGGAAACCGGAAACGTAATTCACATCGTTATAAAAGCGGAAACGGTAGTGCCCCACGCTTATCAGGTTACTGATGTGATGCAGTCCCACTTTCACCAGTCCCCGCTGAAATTTTCCGCGATACAGGTAGGAACTCACCGCCGCATCAAGGGCATAATACCTCTCCGTATATTTGTTGAAATGCGAATAGCGGAACTGGTAGCCCCAGTAGGTGGCATTTTCAAAATCATTGTTTTCATACCCCATCGTAAAAGCGGAAGAAAGTCCCGCGGGAATATCTTCGGTACGTCCGAAATCGTAAATAAGGTTCGCTTTATAATATTTCAGTTTCTGGTAAGTAAATGCGGCGAAATAACTATGGCGGTTGTAATAAAACTGGTTCGAATCCACGGAAATATCCGGACGGTCATTAAACACCGTATTCAGAAAACGGGCGGCAACATACATATTCCGGGTATACTGATGTCTGGTTTTCAAGAGGAAAGACCTTCCCGCCCATACATCCTGCGCAAAATAATTAAACGGATAGTCCTGGTGTTTCAAATCGATGTCAGGCAATGCGTCCGAGCGGAACACCCGGCTAAGGGTAAGTCCCCCCGCCCATTTCACATTGGAGGTCAGGAACTGCCTTTCCACCGTCCCCCACATCTGTTTGGCATCGTAGTCGTTCCGGTAATAAAGCATCAAATCGAAATGCGTCCCAAAGATACTGTTCACCTGATAGCGGACCATGTTCCCCCATTTCCGGTCTTTCGTCCCTCTGTAACTGATTTCATAATCCAGCAGGTGGCCTATTTTCATGAAATTCTTATTCTGCACGCCGATACGCGCCGAATTGATAAAATTGGAAGATACTTCCATCCCCCACGAAAAGTCGTCTTTACAGATGATGGTGACATCCACCTCCCCCGGCACTCCGGCCACACGGCTGACCCATACGGACACGTCCTCGATATAAGCCAACCGCCGGAGCATAATTTCGTTCTGCACCAGTTCAAAAGGAATCAGACGGTCTCCGGGCTTTATGGTCAATTGCTTCCGCAGAGTCCTTTCGGCGGTTTTCATGTGTATCTTATTCGCTACCACCCGCAGCCACCCCAAATCCTGCTCCGAATAGGTCGTGTCATACACGCTCGTGCCGTACGGGGGCAAGACTTTGATGTGAATGTTCCGGATTTTTTCCCCGTAAAAATCTTTGAAGCGCTCCTCACTGTTCTGCGTACGCATCACATTGACGCGGTTACGCTTAGGATTGACAAAAAACAGTTTGTACAACTCTTTCGTAAAGGCACTTTTGCCGGCAATGTTCTTGATTTTGGTAAATTCGTACCGCAGGGTATCGCGAATCAGGCTGTCGGGCAGAAAAACCACCGACATATTCAACACCGGTTCCCTTGTTATCCGTAAAGAATCCCGGTGCAGCGGAACGGAGAGCACCGAATCCCGGAAGCCGTATTCCGCTGCCGTCACCGCCCCGCATGCCGCCAGCATACTTATCCAGATGATTCCGATGATTCCTATTTTCCTCACGTTCCCCGTTTTCTTATTTCATATTGTCATTCCACAACAAAGTCTTTGAATTTCTCCGTCATCCAGAGTTTCAGCTCCCCTTCTTGCACATAAATGAGGCAAGCCTCCAGTTCCGGTCGGCTTTCCACCACTTTCCTGGCGGCTTCCAGCCCCAGCACCATAAAAGCCGTGGCGTACGCGTCTGCTTCCATACAGGTGGGCGCATACACCGTGGAACTCACCACTTCCTGCTGGACCGGATAGCCCGTATAAGGACTGATGGTATGGGCATATTTTTTGCCGTCTTTCACATAAAAATTGCGGTAATTACCGGAAGTAGCCAATGCACCTTTCTCCAGGCCGATGATAAACTGCAACTCCCGGTTTAGCAGCTCCGGGTCCTCTATCGGTTTGTCGATTCCGATTCTCCACGCCCGTTGTTTTCCGCTTTTGCCTTTCACCCGGATTTCCCCCCCGATGTCCACCATATAATTTTTCACCCCCTGTGCTTCCAGATATTCCGCCGCCAAATCCACTCCCAGTCCCTTGGCAATTGAACTGGCATCCATCTCCGTCTCCCCGAACTGTTTCACCAGGCTATCCCCCTGCAACTGCAATTTATCCATTCCAACCCACTGTAACAAGGTATCAATCTTTCCCGGCGTCGGCATGACGCCTTTTTTGTAACCGAATCCCCAGGCATTGACCAAAGGCCCCACCGTAATGTCAAAAGCCCCCCGGGTCTCCCGGTTCACCTCCGCAGCCATATGGAACATACGGCAAAAGAGCGAATCCGCCCGACGGCTCTCGTTCCGGTTCAACCGCGAAATCACAGAGCCGGGATTAAACATAGATAATGAGGCATTCACCCGCTCCATCTGTTCCAGGAGCGCCCCATCCAATGCTTCCGGCGATTCATAGACTATCCGGTAATAGGTTCCGTAAATAGTTCCCTCCGTATGCCGGAAAAGTTCGCGTCTGCATCCGCACAGCACAAGGATGCACAAAATCATAACACACGCTTTCATCCGATTCAGTTTTTATTCCATCCGTCAAAAATAATATCCTAAATTGAAATACACACCCCATTTCTTATTCCAGTTCGACATATCCAGCCATAAATCAACAGGTCCCACCAATGTATTGTAAGAATAGCTGATGCCTCCTCCCCAAATGTCTTCTCCGCTCAGAATATCGAAAAAGTTGTCTTTCTGTTTTGCATAGTTCGCCACGGCGGTGAGGTAATTCTTCTTTCCTATGCGGTAGCGGAGTTTCATCCTTCCCACCAATACCGCATTTTCAAACATTTCCAGGTGGTGTATACCCACAAACGACAATTGCTGCGGAAAATAACGGCCGGTCACCATCCCGCCCATATTATTCTGGTAGGCATACGGTATCTGATGTCCTATCAACACCCGTCCGTAGACAGAAGGCAAAACCGCAAAACGGCGGGATAGCGGCAGTACGGTCGTCACACTGCCCGCCAGTGCGGAAAAAGGAGCACCCCCGTCATAGTGCAAACCGTTGCTCGTATACAACGTATATTCCCCCCTCACCGACGTTCCTTTTTCGGGATAATATTTCTGGTCGTAAGTCTCATAATGCATCAATCCGTAATAACTCAGAAAACCTTCCGCTTTCACCTCTTCCCGCTCCCAGGGCTGGGCATACAGAAATGAACTGAAATCGAAATACTCGTATTTTATTCCCAGCTCAAACTTGAGATTGCGGATGTAAATATCCGAAAAATTCAATCCCCCCATGTGGTAGGAAAAAGCGATGTTGTCGGCCTTGTGTCCCCGGCGGTACAAATCGATGTCGTTGTATTTATACATATAGGTCAGGCTTGTCTTCCGCAAAAATGTATTGCCCAAAGAACAATCCAGTCGCACATAGGGATTCATGCTCAGACGGCCGGTCACCGACAATTGCAGCCCGCGCATATTCCTGTGTGTAATCGTCGTATTCACCAGAATAGCAGCCATTTCCTCAGAATCGAAACGGAAGCCTATATTCAACGAACTCATCCCTTTTTCTTCGAGAACCAGCGTCAGGTCATAGACCTGCTGTCCGCTCAGATGATAATTCACCAGGGAGAATGCCCCCGTACCGTAAAGCGCGGCGATAGCCCGGTATAGATCTTTCCTGGAAATCACGGAATACTCCTGCAACCCGACCTTTTTACGTATCCACTTCTTTTCTGCGGCACGGACACCCTCAATCCGAATGTTTCCGATAATCAGCGAGTCGGTGGAAATAAGCGGATTTTTTATCTCCCGGTTCCCGGGGGCGTCTGCCGCCAACCCCAATTGTTCTTTCAGCCGTATAATCTCATCCCATTGCGCCCGGGCAGCCCTTTCGCCGCGAAGAATCAACGTATCAATGGCCGCCGGGTCGAAGCTGGCTGCCGAATAGGGTTCTATATCGGGTTTGATATACAGGTTCGTCAATTTGATATTTTCCTCATACTTCGCCATTCCCAAAAAATTGGTCAACTGGTCGACAATATCCACGACGGAATTCAATTCATCCATCGTCCGCAAACCGGCCGAGACATCCACGCCGATAATAATATCCGCCCCCATGCCCCGCATCACATCCACCGGATAGTTATTGGCAATTCCCCCGTCCACCAGCATCATCGAATCCTGCACCACCGGTGAAAACACACCCGGAATGGCCATACTCGCCCGCATGGCCAGAGGCAGGTTGCCGCTACTCAGCACCACTTCCTCGCCATTCACCAGATTGGCGGCCACACACGAAAAAGGTATCGGGAAATCCAGAAAAGACAAGGAATCATGATACCCCAGAGTGAGTTCCGAAAACAGGTTGTAAATGTTCTGCCCGCTGATAAATCCCGCCGGCATCTGAATCAACTTGCTTCCCAACATCGGTACGGAAAGCAAGTATTTTTCATCCTTTTCCTTCTCCGAAAAAGGCAAATCGTAGCGGTATACCCGGTTACTAAGTAAAAAAGGCCAGTTCTGCACACGCACCAGGCTGTCAAGACAGCGGGCATCGTAACCGATGGAATACAACCCGCCCACAATCGACCCCATACTGGTACCGGCAATATAATCAATGGGAATGCCCGCCTCTTCCAACACCTTCAGCACGCCGATATGCGCCACTCCCTTCGCCCCGCCCCCGCTCAGCACCAAACCGACCTTTTTCCGCTCCGCCTGTGCCCCGCAGCACACCAAAAGCAAAACAACCGTCCATATCCCTATTTTTCCCATCCGAAACATACCAGCAAACGTTAAAACAAAATTAGTTTTAATTTAAGAACCGGACAATATATCATTTCGGCATTTTCACAAAAAAGTCACAATATTTAATTATTTTTGTCCGGAGCTGTAGTATAGTTATCCCATAAAATACGTCACACGGTCCATAAAGTTAGCAAGAAGAACCATTCTTCCCCGTTAATTTTACGGTACCCCAATTCTAAAGTATATGGCCAGAATCTTAATCATCGACGACGAACGGAGTATCCGCAATTCCATGAAAGACATTCTTTCCTTCGAAGGACACGAAGTCATGGTGGCCGAAAACGGCCTGGAGGGATTGGTTACGCTGAAATCGGAAAAACCGGACATTGTTTTCTGTGACATCAAGATGCCCAAGATGGAAGGAATCGAAGTTTTGGAACGCATCAAGGAGTTTTCCCGCGAAACGCCGGTCATCATGATTTCGGGCCACGGCACCATCGATACAGCCATTGAAGCCATCAAAAAAGGGGCATACGACTTCATCGAGAAGCCCTTAGACCTCAACCGCATTCTGATTACCATCAAGAACGCCACCGACAAACAGCAGCTTTTGCAGGAAACGCAGACGCTGAAGCACAAAGTAAGCAAAAAATACGAGATGATAGGCCATTCGGAAGCTCTCGGACACATCAAATCCATCATAGACAAAGTGGCCCCCTCCGATGCCCGGGTATTGATTACAGGCCCCAACGGGTCGGGCAAAGAACTGGTGGCCCGCCAGCTCCATGAGAAAAGCAACCGACGGGACAACGCTTTCATAGAAGTGAACTGTGCCGCCATTCCTTCCGAACTCATCGAAAGTGAACTGTTCGGACACGAAAAAGGTTCGTTCACCTCCGCCATCAAACAAAAGAAAGGAAAATTCGAACTCGCCCACAACGGTACGCTCTTCCTGGATGAAATCGGCGATATGAGCCTGGAAGCCCAGGCCAAAGTGCTGAGGGCATTGCAGGAAAACAAAATCAGCCGTATCGGCAGCGATTCGGACATACAGGTTGACGTCAGAGTCATTGCCGCCACCAACAAAAACCTCAAAGAGGAAATCGCCGCGGGAAGATTCAGGGAAGACCTCTATCACCGCCTCAGCGTGATTATTATCCATGTGCCGCCTTTGAAGGAACGCACCGATGACATCGAAGACTTAGTCCTCCACTTCACGGAAGAAATATGTACGGAAATGCGCATCACGCCCAAACAGTTTACTCCCGAAGCCATCGAATGCCTGAAACAATACGAATGGTCAGGCAACATCCGCGAACTGCGCAATGTCGTGGAACGACTGATTATCCTATGCAACACCATCATTTCCCCCGAAGACATAGAACTCTACAAATAAGGGCGGAAAATGGGGAAAAAATATATCATACTCACCGGACGCCGGAATGTGGGCAAGAGTTCGCTGATTAATGCGCTCACAGGCCAGGACACGGCTATTGTGTCGGACACGGCGGGCACGACAACCGACCCGGTGAAAAAAGCGTACGAAATACCCGGATTCGCCTCGGTCATTTTCATCGATACGGCAGGCATCGATGATGACGGAGAATTAGGCGAAAAAAGAAAAGAGAAAACCCGGGAAATGATTCCGCAAGCCGACATCGCCCTGCTTGTGTTTACCGATAACCGTTTCGGAGAGGAGGAACGCCGGCTCGTCTCCCTGTTTCAGGAGTACGCTATCCCTTTTCTGCTTATCCACAATAAATCCGACCGGGCACCATTAACCGATTCATTAAAAGAAAAACTGGAAAAAGAATATCGGACGGCAGTCATTGATTTTTCAGCTCTCCACGGCCAGCAACCGGAGGTCATTATACGGGCGATACAAACCCTTGTGCCCTCCCCGCAATCCGGTTCCCTGCTTGAAGGATTAGTCAGTAAAAATGATACCGTCATTTTAGTCGCTCCGATAGACTCCGAAGCTCCTGCCGGACGTCTGATACTTCCCCAGGTACAAACGCTGAGGGAATTATTAGACCGTCACTGCATCGGGATTACCGTCCAGCCGGAAGAACTCGCCGGTCTGCTACATACCCCGGCCCTCTCGCCGCGGCTTGTCATTACCGACAGCCAGGTATTCGGCCAGGTGGCGGCAACCGTCCCTCCGCACATCCCCCTGACCAGTTTCAGTATCCTGCTGGCTCGGCTTAAAGGTGATTTTCAAAAATTCATGGAAGGCACTGCCCGTATTTCGCAGTTAAAAGACGGAGACCGCATACTCATGCTGGAATCCTGTTCCCATCATGTATCCTGTGAAGACATCGGAAGAGTGAAAATTCCCGCCCTTTTGCAACAAAAAACCGGGCGGAAACTGGAATTCGATTTTATAGCAGGACTGAGCGCCATCCGGCGCCCCATGACAGACTATGCTTTAGTGATACAATGCGGCGGTTGCATGATTACTTCCCGGCAGTTACGGCATCGCCTCCGCCCCGCCATAGAAGCCGGTATCCCCGTAAGCAACTACGGCATGACCCTTGCCTGGCTCCAAGGCATCTTTGAAAGAGCCACCGCCCCTCTCAACGATTATTTATCATCCCATCCCGCTCTTTTAAATCCCTGGCCTATAATCTCCTGAGCATTGAGTATCATTGTGAAAGCATGGGGATCAATATGCTGGATGGCACGCTGCAAGGTCGTCACTTCCTTCCGGTTCACCACGGTCATAATCATCTCTTTCTCCGAACGGTTCCACATACCGTTCACCGGCACGATAGAGCCACCCCGGTGCAGTTCCGTCAGAATGAAATTGCGCAGTTCCTCGGTCTTTTCCGAAACGATAAAAAACGTTTTATCACTGGAGTAACCGCCTATCACAATATCAATGACCTTGCCCATGATAAAAATAGTAATCAGCGAATAAAAAGGAGTTTTCCAATCGGGGAAAGCCACAAAACCCAAAACAACAATAATCAGGTCGACCGTCATCTGCATCATGCCTAAGGGACGGCGTGTCAGCTTATGAAGAACCGCCGCCAGCACATCCGTTCCGGCACTGGAGGAACGGGTCTTGAAAATCAGTCCGGCCCCCACACCAATCACCACGCCGCCGAAAATACTCGCCAGCAACACACCTTCCTTGGCCGAGTCCGGATTGTTGATTCCGCCCTTCACCAATTGCAGGGGATCATGGGCAAACTCTGCCGAGTAACCGCATACATGCTCCAGCATCCAGGGAAAACCGTCGGCAAACAAGGCCACCAGCCAGAAACAGATAAACGTCCGGAAACCGAAATCCCGTCCCAAAATCTTAAAACCGATCAGACTCAGCGGCAAATTAAAGCACAGCGCAGCCATACCTATCGGGAAACCCAATTTCCAATTCAATATGGTTGAAATACCGTAAATTCCTCCCGGAACAATCTGGTAAGGGGTCATAAAAAACGTATATCCCGTGGCAATCACCATGGAACCCAGCAAAAGCGTGCCCCAGGTCTGAAACCAACGTGCCGAAAAAATCTTCTCCTTATAAAAGGATACATTCATAACATTCATAATCAAATCATTAGAATTACACCTTTGCTTACTTTCCCCCTCTCTTCTCCTTTCAAATGCGCGTGCAAATATACTTCCGGTAAAAAGAAAAAAACATGACAAATGTCAGCTATTTCCGAAAATTACTTTCCGGTAGTTTTAGCAATAATTCCTAAACATTGTTTTTCACCTCTCTGTAGCCGAGACCGTCTTGGCGTCAGCAGAAATTTACTTATTTAAGAGTTTAAAATTCTCGCGGGTCAATGCAATCTCGCGTTTTAATTCCTCCTCGGTAGGCATTAGCAATTTGTACTGCGGGGAGAAAACACCGATATCGTTTCGGTTTCCGAGTGTATATCGCACCACAGAGTCGTTCTTCTCGGAGCAAAGAATAATGCCGACAGTCGGATTATCCTTATCAGTGCATACGTCCATATTATAGTAATTAACGTAAAGTTGCATCTGACCTATGTCGGCGTAATCGGTGCTGTGCATTTTCAAGTCGATTATGACATAACAGCGAGCCGGAATATTGTAAAAAACAAGGTCGGGATAAAAGTGCTGACCGTCGATTGTAATACGTTTCTGTCTGCCTACAAACGCAAAACCTCTTCCAAGTTCAAGCATGAACTGTTCGAGATGTGATATGATTGCCTTTTCAAGTTCGGATTCCTGTAAAGCAGCATCCGGTTTGATATCCAGAAATTCGAGAATAAACGGGTCGTGCACCAGAGCCAGCGGGTCGTACTTATCCGGCTTTGTCGGAAGATTCGCCCGAAGCAACTCCTGAACGTCGGCTTTGTCACGATGGGTTGATAAGAGCCGTTCGTAATGTTGTGTGGCAATCTGCCGTTCAAGCTCCCTGACGCTCCACCCGCCTTTGATTGCTTCTTCGGCATAATAGACACGGGCATTGGTGTCTGAAACCTTAATCAGATGCCGGATGTGCGACCAACTCAATTTGTGGCACACTGTGTCACAAATTGGGAATGAGAGGTAAAATTGCCTCATCCTGCGTAAATTCGAGGCGTCAAAGCCCTTGCCAAATTCAGATGTCAAGCGTACAGACAACTCATTCAGAAGGTTGTCTCCATAGGCTGCTTTATGTTCGCCTCCCTGGGCGTCAACAATGAGTCTCCCGACAGCCCAATAAGCCTTGACCATAGCTGAGTTGACGGCAACAACTGCAGTAGTTCTGGCTGAAGTCAACACACGCTTGATGTCGGCGTACAGGTCTTCGTAATACTTCTTATTCACTATATCGGTCATGGGTTATAGAGTGTTAATGGCACGTTGACCGGTTACTACTTCGTTTATCAGAGAGCGTTAACTTTTTCAATAATGACGTCAATTTTGCCACACTTTTCATCAAGATAGGCAACGATTTCTCTCTGATTGCTAATTAATGACAATTTTTAATGTTAAATGCGAAAATACGGAATTTATTTGAGATAGTCTCTTTGATTTTCAAAAAGTGGCTTAAACGGCCAAACTTCTTCATTCATTTCTATTTCATTACCCGGTTTTTCTTTCAAACCTCCTATATTTAAGGAAATTATAAGAATTTTCCAAAAATATAAATAAAAAATGACTAACATTGCAATCCGGTTCCGCTTTGTTCGGGAACCCGCCGTAATATCAGAACCATGAGCAAAACAAAAAATAAAATCATCAGTGTCGCCAAATCCCTGTTCAAAGAAATCAGCGTTTACAAAGCCACGATGAATGACATCGCCCGGGCGGCCAAAATGAGCCGGCGGACGTTATACACCCATTTCAAAAGCAAGGAAGAACTCTGCCAGTATGTCGTGGAAGAAGAGGTAAAAACCATCAACGCCAAATTACAAAAAGCGGCGGACTCCCGATTGCCCGCCGACAGAAAACTAAAACTGTATATTCTGCAACATTTCGGTGTCATAGATACGCTGGTACGAAGCAACCGCTACATCCGCTACGATTTCCTTTTCAACAACATCCGGGTGGAACACCTGCGGCAAGACATCGACCGCAAAGAGATAAAACTCCTCACCGGCATCATCCGGGAAGGAAAACAGAGCGGGATTTTCAGAGTGAGCGACCCCGAAATCTTTTCCAAAAATCTGTTGCTCATGTTCAAAAGCCTGGAACAGGCCTTTATCATCACGGGACGCAAGGATAAAAATTCCCGCACCATCTTGGAATACATCGATCTGATGTTTTACGGCATTGTAGACCCGCAATGGAGAATGCGGGGAAATACCACGGATTAAGGCTCTACTCTCCGGTTTTCACCACATACAGCTGTCCTGCCTGGTATTTCACCACCCGGACGGGCGTATTTTTCGGAATATAATCGCCCTGCTCCGCCACGGCATCATATAATTCCCCGTCAATACGTATTTTTCCGCCGGGACGCAGATCGGTCACGGCATATCCCTCTTTATCCAATTCTCTGCGAACCGTCATGTCCACACCGACAAATCCGTCCTCCGGACGTTGTTCCGCATGCAAGGCAAAAGCCCATCGCCGGGCTCCCAACACTTTTGCCCCCAGCCAGACACTCAAACCGAGCGCAACCAGCGAAGCGGCAACCACTACAAATAAGGAACGTAATATCGTACCGGCAAAATCTCCCAGAAAATCAAAGGAAAAATCATCCACACCCGCCAGAACCAAAGCCCCCACCATACAGACGATTCCCGATACACCTGCCACTCCGAACCCCGGAATGACAAATAATTCCAACAACAGAAGAATCACGCCCAATATAAAAACAACCAGTTCCCAGGAAGCGGCAAAGCCCTCCAAATAAAGCGGGGCAAAATAACATACCGCACCGAAAACGGCCACCGCCAAGGGAAATCCGACACCCGGCGTCTGGAGTTCAAAATAGATTCCGCCGATAATCATCATCACCAGAATCCCCTGCACCATCGGATGAATCAGGAAACCGATAATCCGGTCCATCGTTGTCGGTGTATAGCTCAGCAGAGTATAATCCTCCAATCCCTCCTGCCGCAACACCTCCTCCACGTTGTCCGCCATACCGTCACAAAAACCGTATTTCACCGCTTCATGAGGGGTAAAAGTAACCACTTTCCCGCTGTCCGTCACCCCGGGAATATAAACCCGCTCGTCCACCATAGCCTCGGCAATCTGCGGGTCCCTTTTCCACCGCAAGACAGTGTCCCGACCGTGAACCAGCGTATCCCGACCATGTGCCTGAGCCGTGGAACGTATCATGGAACGCATATACGACTGGTATTTGTCCGGCATCGCTTCTCCTGTCTGGCTGACCACTGTCGCCGCCCCGATATTCGCACCCTCCCGCATATAAATCCGATCGCACGCAATCGCTATCAAAGCCCCGGCAGACGCCGCATTATTATCTATAAATACCCATACCGGCCGACGGGTATTGAGAATCAGGCTCCGGAGAGAATCGGCGTATACCACCAATCCCCCATAAGTATTCATATCTATCAAAATATAGTCGGCACCGGCTTTTTCCGCCTCGTCAAACGATTTTTTGACAGTACGCCACACACCCGGACCGATTTCATCTTTCACATCCACACGGTACACCACTTCCAGCTGTCCGGCAAAAACCGCCATCGCCCACACACAAAGCATTCCCCACAATAACAAACATTTTTTCAACATAATCACTCCTGCATTTCATTGACAATAACCGTTCCCGCCACAACGGAAAACAGCGATACAAAACAACACGCCAGAATACTCACCCACGGTATCAGCAGCGAAAAGGCGAAGACAGCCCCCACTCCCATCACCATACCGATGTTTTTCTTCATATAGGCCGTGCTTTTCCGTATATTGAAGCGTTTCCGCTCCACGGCATAATCGATAAAAGAGAAACCGTAAAAATAGGCACTGACAAAAAACATGGCGAAAGGCGTCAGCAAGCCCACCAACGGGATAAAAGAACATAAGAACAATAAAAAGGATATAAGGAACTGAAACACCATATTCCGGCATGCCAGCAGGATGCCCCGCCCCACTTCCCACAGCATCTGCCTCGCATTGAACGAATAATCCTTTCCCGTCAATTCGCGTTCCGTACGCTCCGAAAGCCAGGAATAAACCGGCGACATCAGTATCAACACCAGATACCCGCCGAATGTAAAAAACAAAAACAGATAGAGCAGTTTAATCATAAAACGGATGAAAAATCCCGCTGTATCCACTAACCAGGACAACCACGAAATGCCTTCCACCCAGGCCGCTATCTTTTGCTGCACAAACCCGGACAGGGAATTGCCCGCCGATGCCACCAACCACTCCCCGCCGATAAAAAACAAAACCAGCAAAAGCACCGGGAATATGAAAAACCAACTGAACTTCCGGCTTTGCAAAATGCGGAAAGCAGGTCCGTACGCCCTTATCCCCCGGAAAAAACCGTAAAACAGATTCATAACTCCTTTTTTAAGCCGTCCGCCCAAGCTCCGTCCTTGCTTTGTCCGGACGAACAAACCATTTTTATACAGAACAAAGTAAACTAAAAAACTTAAAAGACACAAACAGGATGGCTCTTACGCTATTTTTACTATTTTTGCATGCATAAGTGCGACAGCGTGCGCTTTTCATTTCGGAAAATCATAACAAGTTATAAATAATAATACTATGCAAGCATTAACAGCCATATCTCCGATAGACGGACGATACAGAGACAAAGTGGAAAACCTGGCCAACTACTTTTCGGAAAGTGCCCTGATCCGCTACCGGGTCATGGTGGAAATCGAATACTTCATCGCCCTGTGCGAGGAGCCGCTGCCCCAATTGAAAGGATTCGACACCGGACTGTTCCCCCAGTTGAGGGAAATCTATCTGAACTTCACGGTGGAAGATGCACAGAAAATCAAAGACACGGAAAAAATCACCAACCACGATGTCAAAGCGGTGGAATATTTCATCAAAGAAAAATTTGATGCGCTGAACCTGCATGCTTACAAAGAATTCATCCACTTCGGACTGACCTCCCAGGATATTAACAACACGGCCATTCCCTGCTCGTTCCGCGATGCCGTACACGATGTGTACTATCCGGTAGTAGGCGAACTGATAGCCAAACTGGAAGAACTGGCCGAAGAATGGAACGACGTGCCCATGCTGGCAAAAACACACGGGCAGCCCGCTTCCCCCACCCGGTTGGGAAAAGAAATCAAAGTGTTCACCTACCGGTTGAGCCGGCAGCTCGAACTGCTGAAAAAAGTGGCCATCTCCGGAAAATTCGGTGGTGCCACCGGTAATTTCAACGCCCACCACGTGGCATTCCCGGAAACAGACTGGGTGGAATTCGGTAACCGATTCCTCACCCAGAAACTGCAACTGGAACGTGAAAGCTATACGACCCAGATTTCAAACTACGACAACTTTGCCGCCCTGTTCGACAACCTGCGCCGCATCAATACCATTGTCATCGACCTCGACCGGGACATCTGGACCTACATTTCCATGTCCTACTTCAAACAGAAAATCAAAGCGGGAGAAGTTGGCTCATCCGCCATGCCCCACAAGGTGAACCCCATTGATTTCGAAAACTCGGAAGGGAACTTGGGGATTGCCAATGCCGTTTTCGAACACCTCAGCAACAAACTGCCCGTTTCCCGCTTGCAGCGCGACCTGACGGACTCCACCGTACTGAGAAACATCGGCGTGCCCCTGGCACATACCCTTATTGCCTTCAAATCCACGCTGAAAGGGCTCAACAAATTAATCATCAACAAAGAAGCCATCGAACGCGACCTGGAAAAGAACTGGGCGGTAGTGGCTGAAGCCATCCAGACCATCCTGCGCCGGGAAGGCTATCCCAACCCGTACGAGGCCTTGAAAGCCCTCACCCGCACCAACAGCAAAATAACCCGGGAATCCATTGCCGAATTCATCGACACATTAGAAGTTTCCGAGGAACTCAAAGAACAATTAAAACAGATTACACCGGCCAATTACACCGGAATTTAAATACTATGCGCGATTTCTTCTCTATTCTGAAACGGTTTATATTCCCTTACAAACTACGGGTTTTCAAAAGTGTGCTGTACAACCTCCTGCATGCTGTTTTCGGTACCCTCTCGATAGCCATGCTCGCTCCGGTGCTGGGCATCCTCTTCGGCACCCAGCCCGATGTGACGGAATGCGTACCTTTTGCCTTCGACATAAATACCCTGAAGAGCATTTTCTATTACTACATCACCCATGCACGCGATGTATACGGTCCGGCAAGCACACTGCTCTTTGTCGGCATCATAGCCATTCTCGCCACTGCACTGAAAACGGGATTCGCCTATTTAGGCGCATACGAGACCATCTATATCCGCAACGGTGTCGTACGGGACATCCGGCGAAAGATTTTCTGGAAAATCCTGTCGCTGCCCCTTCCCTTTTTCTCCGAAGAACGCAAAGGGGATATCATCTCCCGTATGACCGGAGACGTACAGGAAGTGGAAGCCTCCGTCATGAGTTCGCTGGACATGTTTTTCCAGAGCCCGATACTGATTCTGGTCTATCTTTCGGCCATGCTGCTGATGAGCTGGCAGCTCACCCTCTTTGTCTTCGTGATGCTCCCCATAATGGGTACGCTGATCGGGAAAGTGGGTAAAAACCTGAAACGCCACTCCCGTGAAGGCCAGAACAAAATGGGGGAAATCCTTTCGCTGATGGAAGAAACCCTGTCCGGCCTGCGCATCATCAAAGCATTCAATGCCGAAAACAAAATCGACCGGAAATTTTCGGACGAAAACGAAAGCTACCGCCGCATACAGAACCGTCTGATGAGAAGACGTTCCCTGGCGCATCCCATGAGCGAATTCCTGGGCACCATCGTGATTGTATTGGTATTGTGGTTCGGCGGAACACTGATTCTCAACCACACCGGTTCACTCACCGCTCCCGAATTTATCGCTTACATCGCCCTTTTCTATTCCATCATCAACCCGGCCAAGAACCTGACCAACGCCTTTTACAGCATACAGAAAGGACTGGCAGCCATGGACCGTATCGATGACATTCTGAAAGCCGAATCCACCATCCTGGAACCCAGCCAGCCGATAAAAATAAAGGAATTTACAGAAGCTATCAACTACCGGAATGTCAGCTTCGCCTACAACGAATCCAAGACCGTCCTGAAAAACATCAACCTGACCATCCCGAAAGAACAGACGGTCGCACTGGTAGGACAATCCGGCTCCGGCAAGAGTACTTTTGTCGACCTCCTGCCCCGCTTCTACGATGTCAACGAAGGAGAAATCACCATCGACCAAAAAAACATCAAGGATTTTTCTTTCTACGACCTGCGGGAACTGATGGGCAATGTGAACCAGGACCCCATCCTATTTAATGACACAATTTACAATAACATCGCTTTCGGCGTGGAAAACGCCACCCCCGAAGAAGTAGAAAATGCGGCGAAGATAGCCAACGCCCATGATTTTATCATGCAGACGGAGAACGGCTACCAAACCGTCATCGGTGACCGGGGAGGAAAACTGAGCGGCGGCCAGCGTCAGCGGCTGAGCATTGCCCGCGCCGTCCTCAAAAACCCTCCTATCATGATTTTGGACGAAGCGACCTCCGCACTGGATACCGAATCCGAAAAATTAGTACAGGAAGCCCTCGACAACCTCATGCGCAACCGAACCTCCATCGTCATTGCCCATCGCCTCTCCACCATCAAAAACGCCCATCTGATATGCGTATTCCATGAAGGGGAAATCGTGGAAAGAGGCACGCACGACGAACTGCTGCAACTGAACGGAATTTACACGAAACTCTATCAGATGCAGAATTTTTAAAAGAAAAGAAGTTGTAAAAGTTGAAAGATGATGAATGAAGCCGCGCTTTTAGGGAAAACTGTGACTTATCCGAAATCGTACTGCCCGGAAATATTGGTGAAAGTTCCCCGCAGACTGAATCGTGAAATATACGGTATCGACAAACCGGAAACACTGTTTTGCGGTTATGACAGCTGGCATGCCTACGAAGCAAGCTTCATTACGGCCAACGGACTGCCCGTCTCCGGAGTACTCAAAATCGTCTATCCGGCCAGCAGCCAATTCCTGGTGGAAAGCAAATCGCTGAAACTCTATCTGGGCTCCATGAACATGACGCCCTTCGGCAACACGCCCCGGGAAGGCATTACACTATTTACAGAAAGAATACGGCAGGATTTAAACCGCCTGCTGGAAACCCGGACGGAAATCTGTTTCCATCACGAAGCCCCTGCTGCCTGCCCTTTTGATTTCGACGGATATGAAATATTGGAAAACAGACCGGAAACAGAACAGGCACATTTCAACATATATCAGGAACATCCCGCGTATCTCACCGAAAACAGCCGGGAAAGCGACGAAGAACTGAAAGCGGGAAGCCATCTGTTGAAAAGCAACTGCAAAATCACCACACAACCCGATTGGGGAAGCATCTATATCCGGATGAAAGCCCACCGGTTACCGGACAAACTTTCATTGCTCAAATACATTGTTTCCATACGCAACGAAAACCACTTCCACGAAGAAATATGCGAAATGGTATTCAAACGCCTGACCGACGCCTACCAGCCGGAAATCCTTTCCGTAGCCTGTCTCTACACTCGTCGGGGAGGCATTGACATTTGTCCGGTTCGTGCCAATCAACCCCAATACCTGCCGCACTACCTACCCCGTACCGAAACACTCACCGCCCGGACATTCAGACAATAAAAGTTAAAAAGGTTGAAAAAGTTAAAGAAGTTAAAGAGGAATTGATTTCAACCCTTCAACCTTTTTAACTTTTTCAACCTTTCAACTTCTTCTCATACCGCCCGTCATGCAACGCTTTCAAAGCCTCACGCATGATTTTGTTATCCTCATTCATCAAGATATACATCTCGTTCATCCCCCACAAATTCTGGGCAATCAAAGCTTTCAACTGCATCTTCATCGCCGGAACAACCGGAGTCAGCAATTTCTCATCTTCCGGAACGCCCGCTTTCACGCCTTCCTCCACAATATCCCGAATCATCTTGTCCGTAACGGCATACTCTTTCAAAAACTTATTGAAATCCGCATACTTCTTTTTCAACTCCGTCCGGTTCCGGTCCACATAATTATTCACATACTGACCGATAACGCTTTTCCCAATCAAACGGTTAAAATAAGAATAATTTATCCCCGTATCTATCGGTACGAAAATATCCGGAATAATCCCGCCACCGCCATATACCGGTCTTCCTTTCAACTTCGTATAATATTTCAGCGTATCGTTAATCTGGATACTATCGGCAGAAAGCAACTCCCCATTGCTGTAACGTTCATACAACTCCGCCCGGTAATCCCCATCCTTATACGGTTTCTGAATACAACGTCCTGAGGGCGTGTAATAATGGGCCGTCGTCAATCTCACCATCGTACCGTCCGTCAACGGATACTGGCGTTGCACCAGTCCCTTGCCGAAAGAACGGCGCCCCACAATCAATCCCCGGTCCCAATCCTGGATAGCTCCGGCAACAATCTCACTGGCAGAAGCGGAATTACCGTCTATCAGCACCACGACACGACCGTTTTCAAGCAATCCCTTCGCCGTGGCATACTCCTCCCTTTTTCCGGAAGACAACCCGTCCGTGTAGACAATCATCTTCTTATCATCAAGCAAATTATCACCGATACCAATGGCTGCCCCCATATAACCGCCCGAATTTCCCTGCAAATCCAATATCAAATCCTTCATCCCCTCCGCTTGCAGTTTTACGACCGATTCTTCAAACTCTTCGATAGTATTGGCGGAAAAACGGGATATCTTAATATATCCGACCGATTTATCCAACATATAAGCGGCATCCACACTGTGAATCGGAATTTTGTCCCGGATAATATCGAAATCCAGCAACTCCCCGTTGCGCAACACTTTTATCCGTACCAACGTCCCTTTCTCTCCTTTCAGCTTCTTGCGCACAGCGGAATTACTCAATTTTACACCGGCAATATTTTCACCATTGACTTCGACAATACGGTCCCCGTCCAGCAGTCCCACCTTTTCCGACGGACCGCCGGGAACCACGGAAACCACCATCAATGTGTCCCGCAAAATGGAAAACTGAATGCCTATCCCGAAAAATCCCCCTTCCAACGGTTCGTTCATATCCTCCATCTCCTCCTTCGAAATATAGACCGAATGGGGATCCAGGTCCGACAACATCTTCACAATGGCATCCTCCGTCAGTTTCGGCAGATTCACCGTATCCACATAAAAAGCGTCGATTAAAGCCGCCAACCGCTGAAACTTCAATGTCTGCTCCCTCACATCATTACTACTGCGCTGGGCCTCTCCTGCCGACCAAATCCCCAGCAAAACCATTCCTAAAACAATAAAGCGTTTCATCTGTTCTTCCTTCTGTCTTTATATTTATTTCTCATATTCCGCCAACTCCAGGTCTCTCACATTCCCCGCGTCCAACACAAATCGTACGACTGTCCTCACTTTATGAAAACCGTATCTGCCGGCTGCCCCCGGATTGATATGCAGGCAATTCAGTTTCTTGTCAAACATCACCTTCGCGATGTGGGAATGCCCGCATACGAAAAGACGGGGCGCTTCCGCCAACAACAAAGGTTTTATACGCAAATCATATCGTCCGGGATACCCCCCGATATGTGTCATGACCACCTTCACCCCTTCACACTCGAAAATCTCCGTCGCCCGGAACATCTGCCGCAACACGCCCCCGTCGATATTCCCATACACGGCCCGCAACTGAAAATGGGCTGACAAAGCATCGGCAACCGCCACATCCCCAATATCACCGCAATGCCACACTTCATCACACTGCCGGAAAAACTCCATTACTTTCGAATCCAACCACCCGTGCGTATCGGATAACAGACCGATGCGTTTCATAAGGCGTAAAGCATCTTGATTTCCTCCGCCCAACCTTCCTCATCGGGCGTCTCCAGAATCAAAGGCATGTCGTCAAAACGGCTGTCGTGCATAATCATCCGAAACGCCGTAAGTCCAATCATCCCCTTGCCGATACATTCATGCCTGTCCACATGCGAACCGACACCCTTCTTCGAATCATTCAGATGCATTCCTTTCAGGTATTTAAAACCGACAACCTCCTCAAAACGGTCGAACGTCTCCGCAAAACCCGCCTCCGTCGAAAGGTCATATCCGGCGGCAAACGTATGGCAAGTATCAATGCACACCCCCACCCGCGTCTTATCGTCCACCCGGTCAATAATATAAGCAATCTGCTCAAACGTATATCCCAAATTCGACCCCTGACCCGCCGTATTCTCGATAACGGCACAAACACCCTGCGTCTGCTCCAAAGTCAGGTTAATCGACTCGGCAATCCGTTCCAGACACGCTTCATCGGAAATCTTCTTCAAACTGCTGCCCGGATGGAAATTCAACAACTCCAGTCCCAACTGCTCACACCGCTTCATCTCGTCCAGAAAAGCCGTCCGGGACTTTGCCAATCCCTCCGCATCCGGATTCCCCAAATTAATCAGATAACTGTCATGAGGTAAAATATGCTTCGGACTATAACCGTACTCCCCGCAACGTTCCTTAAAAAGCGAAACATTTTTCTCCGTATAAGGGGCGGCCGTCCATTGCCGCTGATTCTTCGTAAACAGGGCAAACGCCTTGGCACCGATAGCCGCTGCATTCACCGGAGCATTTTCCACTCCCCCCGTAACATGAACATGTGCACCTATATATTTCATAGACCCGAATTCTAAAATATCACTCTTCTATAAACGTATTCAAGTCCGCAAAGGTAACAAAAAAGTTGAAACAGTCGAAAAGTTAAAATGTTGAAAGGGGATAAAACAATTCAACTGTTTTACCCCCTTCAAGATTTCAAGCGTTTTTTAACTCTCAATTCACCGGACTAATCCGTACCACACCGTTTCCGGAGTTTACTCCCGATGACATGCTTGTATTGTAAAACTGCAAGCCGGAATAATGCACCGGTTGTCCCGTGTGGTTTCCGCTTACATTCAACGCATTACATCCGGGATGACCCGAAATAAACGAAGAACCGCCGAATGCTCCCCGACCGACACGATATTGCAATTGAACTGAGCCATTTGTATTACCTCCGTAATAACCACCACCTCCGCCTCCTCCACCGGATTGGTTATTGATTCCGGTAGTACCCGTTCCGAGCGTAGAATTGAATGTACCTGTACCACCCGCACCACCTGCACAAGATGTCCATCCTCCGGCGCCACCTCCTCCACCGGCTACCATAATCCGGGACCTCAAAGAAGTGATCGCATTCCACGAACCTCCTTCCAGACGAATATCCGAAGCACCACCACCGGCACCACCATTTTCAACTCCTCCATATGTATCACCTCCTCCCATGGCACCACCATTCCAACTTGTTCTCCTTGTATTATTATCATTACCGATTTGGCCGACATAAATATACAACACAGGACTTGAATTTAACGTAATTGTACCTACTACGTAAGCCCCGTATCCCCCTTTTGAATTACCATAACCATTTCCGCCTCTTGCTCCCCAGCACTCCATTTTGTATTTCCCGGCTGCCAAAGTTATCGACTGCTGACCGCCCGTGTAACCAAACTCCCGTCTCACTTCCAACGTCTTCGTCCACGACTGGCCAGGACATTTATCCGATGACACCGTCACATCCGCAAAGAATACCGAATTGGCCGTCAAACCCGAAATCAAACCTTTATCGCCTGCCACCGAAATACCCGAAGGCGCACCCTCCAACTTCCAATGTGATTGAGGCATCGCAGACCATGTAGAAGTCACCGTGAAAGAAGGATAAACATTCGTGTAGGTCTCCAAACTCACCGTCCAAGGAACAGGCGCCACGTAAACGTTCGTTATTGTCTCCGCCATACCCATAGCACAAATGCCCGTACGCTTGAATTGATATACGACAAAAGAAGTGGTGCTATTCTCAAAATCCTTGTAAGTGAAAGATTCCCCGCTCGCATTGGATATAATGTCAAACTTCGCCTCTCCCGGTTTCTTGACATACCAGTTGTATTGAAAACGCATATCGGGAAAATCCGGACAAAACGGCGCCTGCACATTGACTATACGCAATTCATTACCGGGGCAGGTCGTATCCCCTTGAATTTCCCCTCCCTCTATCTTGATGCCCGACAGACTGTACACTCCGCGAAATCCAACGGTACTGTCCCGCTGCGTAATGGTCGTGAAATAATTCATTATTTCCGTCCGGTCGGAAGTACGTAACAGACTATCGGGAGAAGAAAAGCCACCGCCACGAACACCGTAATAAGAAGTAGAAGTATTCCAAAGCGCAGAATTATATACACCCGTACCGCAACTACCACCGTCCAAATTGGTATAGTTCACATTCGCACACAGTTCTTTCAGATTACCGCTCATTTCCATAACAGCCCAGTATGTTGCTCCTGCCTGGGTCTGATTCGTTGCCGACGTGGCAAACAAGCCACAACGTACGGGACCGTTGATGCTGTTCGTCGTACCGCTATTTACATTCTTCAAGTAACTCAAAGCCTGTTCCCGCTGGTCGCCACGATAGTTTAAATCACCCAATCCGTTTAAACGGTTCACTCCGTTATTTGTATTCCACGCATACTCCCCTTTATCCGGTACTTGCGGATAGAAACGGCGGCATGCCTTTTCGTATTCCAATTCACTCATCGGACGTAAGCCACTCCAACTGCAATAAGCTATCATGTCCTCGATGCTCATGTAATTACAAGCCAACGTCTGACCATCGTCTGTGGAAAACAAATCATTAGCGGGATTGAGGTTATTACCGAATACGACAGGTGTATTTGCTTTCCGTTGCTCGATAAACACGATACCATTCCGACAACTCGGATTTTTCAAATCTCCAAACACATAATCCCCGCGTTTCATGGCAGAGAAATTGTTATTGGCAACCCGCGCTTTCTGTTGGTCGAGGGTCAGAGAGTTCAAAAACTCTACATACTGCTCTTGGCTCGTTTCGTATTTCATCACGTAAAAACCCGCATACCCTTTCGGATAGGAAGCCGCCAAGGAAACATTCGCCATACCGTTCTTGGCAGAAAGGGTCAAAGCATTTTCAGAGTCAATGACTACGGCAGCAGTGTCACCAACAGCAAAACTCTTGTGAGAAGAAGCATCCCCCAAGTAATACGCCCCGTAAGGAACATATACCATTTCGATGGCATGCACGGCAACATAAATCTCATTCAGAGCATCACCGAAATCACTTTTTGTCAAACCCGTACCGTTAAGAGGCCATTTCACCTGTAACCGGACACTGACATTCCCCTCTGAGATTCCGTTACGCATGACGTACAAACCGTTTACCTTTCCGGCATTGGCTCCCACCATGTAAGCGTAACCGCCACCTTCATTACCGGCCGAAGCATTTAATACATGACCGGAAGAAGAAAGATAAGCATGCTGCCACGGGTTTTCCAATCCCCGCTTTTTGTACTTGAAGAACACCCAAGCGGCATCCCAATTGAAATCATCCCGCCACGAGTTGTCCCAACGCAAAGTGACTTCGATAATGGCCGTATCGCTAACGATACTCACGACTCGCGTTTTGCCCTCCACACGGATGTTGTTCGCTTTGACGCCCGCTATTGTACACAACAACAATAATACGGGCAAGAAGATTTGACACACACTGACACATCCAAATAATTTCTTCATACACGAAAATTACTTAGCACCTTGAAGTCCCCGGAAAGGCTGGTTAATGACAATAAAAAAGCGTGGGAACTTTAGTTTATCTACCAGGAGGCATCGCCAAACGCCCACACCAAAATAAACAGTTACCCACGCTTGACCGGGTATATATGTGTGTATATACGGCAAACGCGAGCGTTTGTACTGTTATCCTTCGATGCTAAAATTGGTCGTTTTTTTACCAAGGATAAGCTAAACGCTTCAAATTAATATGTCCGCTGCGACGGAATACGCTTACTCGCATCGCAACGGAACAAAGGTAGAAAAAAAGTTGAAATGTTGAAAAAGTTAAAACCGTTGAATGGTGGACAATCGGTCTGGCATCCTCGTTTTCTTACGCCACTTCCCTCATTATTTGGCAAAAATCTCGTCACACAAAAAGTCGAGAGCAGAAACAAGCGTTAGCTTGATTATGCCGAGACCGAGTATCTTGGACGAAGTTAAAGATACGGATTTTCTTTCACAATGCATGCACTCTGATAAGTTTTACATGACGTCTTTCCCTTCTGCAAAGAGCAAGAGAGAATCGGAGGCCTGTTTGCCATTGGCACTGACGGCAAAAACATAGATGAACAGGTGTGCCGGATTGAATTTGTCGGAATAGGAAAAGGTTTCGGTATGGTTGCCTTGCCGCTTCCCTATCCGTTTTACAACTGCCGCTTTGTATTCGGATTCCCACAGGACAACATAAATATCATCGTTACGTGAACAATAGGCGGATATTTTCTGTTCAGTGATTTCCGCCGTGACTTGACGGGCGTCCACGTTCACGGTGACAAGGGGGTTTTCCAGTTTGCCCCGCGCACAAACAAGACGCCGGTAATCCGGATGCACCTGCATGTTTTCATCCACCTCAAACATCCGGAGGTTGGCCCCCACAAAAGCGTTGTGGGATTGAACGACATACGGAGCCGGAAATCCCAGAGGAGCAATTTCCCGGAAATACGCGGACAGATTGCCTGCCGCTTTGAAGCGCGAACGTACTTCCTGTTGTGCCGGTGTTTTGGGATTCCGGATTTGCAAGGGCTTGCGGCGAAGCACTCCTTTTCCGCAATAGGTGTAAGTGACTACATTCCCGAGACTGTTTCGAAGACGATGAAATAAGGTGCTTTCAAATATAGCCATGATTTCCGTTTTTAATGAATGGACGAATAGTGTTGTATAGAGTAGTTTTCCGGTTGTTTGCTCCCGAAAAACAGATACAGATGTATTTCATCTTCCGGCAAGTTAGTTAAAATTAACGAAGCGGACAAGTCTTGACGACAAATTCCTTTCGTTTCCGGGAAATGTACTTCGAAAGGATTGCTGCTGTATATGGCTGCGGCAAATAAACGGTCTTCCTTACGCGAGTAAGATACAGGCAAAGAATCATCCCAACGGATATGCACTTCATGCTCCCCGGTTTTCTCTATACGGATTGAATCGGGCAAAGGAAGGGGTCCCGCAGAGAGCGTGATTTTGCTGTAATCGGAAATGACACCTTCACTGTCAAAGGCCTGAATGTTGTGTTTGACAAACATATTGTAACCGGAACATCCGTTTGACAAGGCTGCCACACGCCAAATACGGGCAAGAAAGGTGTCCTTGAGATTTTGATAAAAGGCAACTACCGCGGGCAAGCGCTTCCGTTGCAATTGCTGGACTGGTGTGCGAGCGTCCCGGTAGTGTCCCGGACGGCGACGATAATATGTTTTTCCGTAACGCTGATAAACAACAAATGCATCGGTGGGTAAATCTGTTTTCATCGGTTTTGTTTTGGATTCACTTCGGCAAACACTTTCTTTCGGATTGCCTAAAGATTAAAATTATTCAACACCTCTATATCTATTCTTCAAATATAGTATAAAAACCTATAAAAATCCAAATAAAAACCTTATAAAGTGCTTATCAATGCACTTTATAAGCACTTTGTAAGCGCTTTATAAGCACTTTATAGAGGAGATAGAGAGGTGTTAGACCAGAGAATAAGAGTTGTTTTCTATGGATTTCCCAAGCGAAAAACAATAGAGGCTGTTGCTTGCTTCTGCTCTCGAGTTTTCGTATCTTTGCAGGCATTTCAAAAACAGAGTATTAGTTACATGGGATTTAAAGACGAAATTCAGAGAAGAAGGACATTCGGGATTATCAGCCATCCGGATGCGGGAAAAACGACACTGACGGAAAAGCTACTGTTGTTCGGAGGAGCCATACACGTTGCGGGGGCTGTGAAATCCAACAAGATAAAAAAGACGGCGACGTCCGATTTTATGGAAATCGAACGCCAGCGCGGTATTTCGGTGGCAACGTCCGTTATGGGATTTGAATACAATGACGTTAAGATTAATATTCTGGATACTCCCGGACACCAGGATTTTGCGGAAGATACGTTCCGAACGCTGACGGCCTGCGACAGTGTCATTATCGTCATCGATGCCGCCAAGGGAGTGGAAACGCAGACGAGGAAACTGATGCAGGTGTGCCGCATGCGGAAGACGCCGGTGATTGTATTTATCAACAAACTGGACCGCCCGTCCCAGGACCCGTTCGACCTGTTGGATGAGATTGAAAAGGAGCTCCAAATCAAGGTAAATCCACTGAGCTGGCCTATCGGCAACGGTGATACGTTTAAAGGAGTATATAATATTTACCATCAGGGGCTTTATCTTTTCAATTCCGGCGGTCAGACGTTGCCCGAAGGAATAGAAATCAAGGATTTGAATTCTCCCGAGTTTGTCAAATATATCGGGGAGCGGGATGCTGCCACTCTCCAGGCAAATCTGGAACTGATAACCGGAGTTTACCCGACGTTGAACCGTCAGGAGTATCTGAATGCCGAGGTGGCACCTGTGTTTTTCGGTTCGGCATTGAATAATTTCGGTATCAAGGAGTTGCTGGACTGTTTCATCGAATTGGCCCCCTCTCCTCTTCCCCGCGAGACGGAAGAGAGGACGGTGCATGCCGAGGAGGAGAAGTTTACGGGGTTTGTGTTTAAAATCCATGCCAATATGGACCCCAATCACCGGGACCGTATCGCTTTCGTGAAAATATGTTCGGGTGTATTCCGGCGGAATACGAACTATTTGCATGTACGCAACGAAAAAATGCTCAAGTTTTCGACGCCAACGGCGTTTATGGCTTCCAAGAAGTCAGTGATTGACGAGGCATATCCCGGCGATATTATCGGTCTGCACGATACCGGCACTTTTAAAATCGGCGATACTCTTACGGAAGGTGAAAAGCTCCATTTCAAAGGGATTCCGAGTTTTTCGCCCGAGTTGTTCAAGTATATTGAGAATGCCGACCCGATGAAGTCGAAACAGTTGGCGAAAGGAATTGACCAGCTGATGGACGAGGGTGTTGCCCAGCTTTTCACCAATCAGTTTAACGGCCGTAAAATCATCGGTACGGTGGGAGCCCTGCAATTCGAGGTCATTGAGTACCGGTTGCTCCATGAGTACGGCGCTTCCTGCCGGTGGGAGCCGGTAAATCTTTACAAAGCCTGCTGGATTGAGTCTTTGGATGATGCCGAGCTGGCGGATTTCAAGAAGCATAAATCACAATATATGGCGAAAGACAAGCAGGGACGGGATGTGTTTTTGGCAGATTCCCAATATATGCTGCAAATGGCACAGGAAAATTATAAGAATTTGGTTTTCCATTTCACGTCCGAGTTCTGATTGACAGATTGACAACCCGGCAATTATGCCACAAACGAAATTGTATGATAGAAACAGGATTGACTTATAGTCAGGAAATCACGGTAGAACCTAAAGACACTGCAGCCGTATACGGTTCGGGGAAGCAGGATGTATTCGCCACCCCTGCCATGATAGCCTTAATGGAGAACACGGCGCTGAAATGTATTGAAAATGAGTTGGAAAGCGGGAAAGACAGTGTCGGTATTGAAATCAACGCAAAGCATATCAAGGCGACGGCTGTCGGGAGAAAAGTAAGTTGCAAGGCGACCGTGATGGAGGTGGACGGCAGAAGAATCCGCTTTGAATTGGAGGCTCGGGATGAATCCGGTACTATCGGCACAGCCATTCACGACCGCTTTATCATCGATCCGGTGAAATTTATGAGCAAACTTTGAGGCATGAATTATAAGCTGACTTCAGAATTCAGTCCTACAGGCGACCAGCCGGAAGCCATCCGCCAATTGAAAGAGGGGGTGGAAAACGGTCTCCCCTCCCAGGTGCTCCTCGGGGTGACGGGTTCGGGCAAGACGTTTACCGTTGCGAATCTGATTCATGAAGTCAACCGCCCTACGCTGGTGCTGAGTCACAATAAGACGTTGGCCGCCCAGTTGTACGGGGAGTTCAAATCTTTTTTTCCGGAGAATGCGGTGGAGTATTTCGTATCTTATTACGATTATTACCAGCCGGAGGCTTATCTGCCTACCACCGATACGTATATCGAAAAGGACCTGGCAATTAATGATGAAATCGATAAGTTGCGTTTGCGGGCGACAGCTTCTTTGCTGTCCGGCCGCCGGGATATTGTCGTGGTGTCGTCCGTTTCGTGTCTGTACGGTATGGCAGACCCGCGGGCTTTCGGTTCCAATGTAATCCATCTGAAAAAGGGGATGAAAATCAACCGCAATGAGCTTCTCCGGAGGCTGGTGGATGCGCTGTATGCCAATAATGAGCTGGAGTTCAAGCGGGGATGTTTCCGGGCGAAGGGAGAAACAGTGGATATTTTTCCGGCGATAGAAACGTTTGACGGTATGGCTTACCGGATTGAGTTCTGGGATGACGAAATAGACCGCATCAATTCGTTTGAACCGCAAAGCGGCAAGGGTATCGACACATTTGATGAACTGGATATTTATCCGGCCAATCTGTTTGTGACGGATAAGGCGACTATCGCGCAAGCCATTATCGATATTGAGAAAGACCGGCAGTTGCAGGTGGCCTATCTGAAGGAAATCGGGAAGCATCTCGAGGCCAAACGGCTGGATGAACGCGTACGTTATGATGTGGAGATGATCCGGGAGTTGGGATATTGCCCGGGGATTGAGAATTATTCCCGTTATTTCGACGGGCGTCAGGCGGGTGTACGTCCTTTCTGTCTGCTGGATTATTTTCCGTCGGATTTTCTGATGGTTATTGATGAATCGCACGTTACGCTACCTCAAATCCGGGCGATGTACGGAGGCGACCATGCCCGAAAGCAAACTTTGGTGGAGTACGGTTTCCGTCTGCCGGCCGCATTCGATAACCGTCCGCTGACGTTTGACGAATTTGAAAGCCTGACGCATCAGACTATTTATATCAGTGCCACTCCCGCCGATTATGAGTTGGAGAAAAGCAACGGGCTGGTGGTGGAACAGATTATCCGCCCCACGGGTATTCCGGACCCGGTTATCGAGGTGGTTCCTTCGCTGAATCAGATAGACCATTTGGTGAATGAAATACAGAAGCGTATCGAGTTGCAGGAAAGGACATTGGTCACGACCCTGACGAAGAAGATGGCGGAGGAGCTCAGCAAGTATCTGGACCGTATGGGTATAAAGTGCCAGTATATCCACTCGGATGTGGATACGCTCGAAAGGGTGCAGATTCTGGAAAATCTGCGGAAAGGCATTATCGATGTCCTAGTGGGTGTGAATTTGCTCCGGGAAGGGTTGGATTTGCCGGAGGTTTCTTTAGTTGCCATTCTGGACGCCGATAAGGAAGGTTTTCTGCGGTCCACGCGTTCGTTGGTGCAGACGGCGGGACGTGCCGCCCGGAATGTGGAGGGCAAGGTGATTATGTATGCCGACCATATTACGCGTTCTATGCAGGAAACTATTGACGAAACGAATTACCGCCGGGAGAAGCAGTTGAAGTATAATGCCGAGCACCATATTGTTCCCCGTCAAATTCGCAAGTCCACGGATTCCGCACTGACGCGGCAGACACATGCGTATGTCGAGGAGGAGCATATGAACCAGGTTGCAGACCCCGTTGTCGCTTATATGAGCCGGGAGGAGATTGAAAAAATGCTTCAAAAGACGAAGTCAGCTATGCAGAAAGCTGCGAAAGAGCAGGATTTTCTGGAAGCCGCCCGTCTTCGCGATGAGATGTTCAAGTTGGAAAAGCAGCTGAACCCGTAATCATATCGGAAATACGACAAAGACAGCCACGTCCCATAAAGCATGGGAAAGGATGATTGCCCCCAGATGATTTGGAAAAAAACGGTAACACAATCCCCATACCGCTCCGGCAACCAGTGCCGCCATGATCAGCATAAAGTTGCAGGAAGCGACATGTACCAAGGTGTATAACAGGGTTGCCATGATAAATCCTTTGTTCGGGGTGTAGCGAGCCGAAAGGGTGTGTTGCACGTAGCTTCTCCAAAATATCTCTTCCGCAGGTCCGATTAACAGTAGCATCAATCCCCCCAAGAGCCAAGGTGATTTTCCTGTTTTCATCCCGTATATCAAATCTACCTGAGGACGGGCAAAGTCAAACAGCCAAACGGCTATCCGGTCGCCTACCCAAAAGATGCTCCATAAGGCAACGGCTATGCCGATTCCCAGGAGTAATTCCGTTCCTTTCCATTTCACCTGTCGCCACCATTGGGGACGTACACAAGTAGCATATATGGCCAAGGTCGCCGCCGAAGCGGTCATCATGTACCAGAAGTTCACCCAATGTGCCGTCAGAGGAGAGAACATGATTGTCCACAAGAGTGCCGCCACAAGGATTGCAATCAATAGTTTTCTCATACAAACCAGACTGTTAAGAGAAAGGTGACGGAAAGGACAAAGCTGAATGCTAATTGCAATTGTGCCGTTTTTTCATCCAGATGGGCTATTACGTCAGTGTTTCCGTCAGCGGATGCCCATATGGTTTTCACATTCCCTACAGATAAAGGCAATACGATGAAGGTCAAGAGGGACCAAAGAGGAAAATGTCCCATTGCTATTCCCACTGGTATCCACAGGAAGGGCAGCAGGACTTCCGCAGCATAGATGTATTTGGCAACTCTGTTTCCGGTCTGCATGGCAAAGGTCCTGATGTGGGCATGTCTGTCGGTTTCAATGTCCCGGGTATTGTTGGCATGAAGAATGGCTACCGTAATCAAGCCGACCGGAACAGCCAGCCAAAGTACCTGCATGTCTACCACTCCCGCTACTACATAGGAGGTTCCCCAGGTGGGCAATAAGGCATAAGCTATGAAAATAACCACATCGCCGAATGCCCTGTATTTCAAGTAAGGATATAATAAGGTGCACAATATTCCTCCCAATCCTATCCACCATAACAGGGCTCCTGTACGCCATAACAAGCCTATCCCCATTAGTGTCGCTATACCCAACAACCATAGAGAGAGAGCACGTATTTCATTTGCCTGGAACTGACCGCTGGTCAGGGTTTTTACTCCAAAGCTGTCCGGCGTATCCACCCCTTTGCGGTAATCCAGATAATCGCTCCAGGTGTTGCCTGCCGCATGAAAGACGATGATATTCACCAATGCCCACAATCCGTTGAGCCAGTTTATTTCAGGATAAATTCCGTATAGATAGACGCATGTCACTATCACAGGCATTGCTGAAGCCGGAAACGACCAAGGCCGGGTAGCTATCAGCCATTCTTTGAAGGTATGTTTTTTCATTCGGGTATGAATTAATTTTTATTTTTCCGCCCACAAAAATACATATATTTTCGTTATATCAGAATTTACAAGTCAGAATGACAGGGAATAGAAGCATTCACGGTAAAAAATTGGTTGACGTTTGGGTTGACTTTTACCCTAAAATCAGCCAAAAATGAAGTAAAAGAAAAAATCAGTCGCTTGAATAAGTGACTGATTCTGAGGAGCGACAAACGGGACTCGAACCCGCGACCTTCGGCTTGGGAAGCCAACGCTCTACCAACTGAGCTATTGTCGCATTTGTCTTAAAAAAGAAAACCGAAGCGAAGTCCGGTTTTTTAGAGCGAAAAACGGGACTCGAACCCGCGACCCCGACCTTGGCAAGGTCGTGCTCTACCAACTGAGCTATTTTCGCATTATGGTTATCTGCTTTCGCCTCGTTCTCTCTCAATTGCGTTGCAAAGATAATATATATTTTCAGAAATTTCCAAATAAATGCAGAAAAAAAATCGGCCGGTTCCGAAAAACCGACCGACCACTAAAATCAAACCACCTACTTAACCTCAATCGTCTTCTGTAACTTCTTCTCCTCTTTATTCTTAGGCATGGAAACCTTCAGAATTCCGTCCTCATACGAAGCTTGCGCTTCGGCTACATTGTACTTCTCCTCAGGTAGTTCGATTGTTCTTTTAAATGAGTAGGAGGAAAATTCTCTTCTCAGATATTTGCTTTTTCCTTTTCCTTCCTCTTCTTCTTTTTCTTCATGGCTTTCCCCGGAAATTGTCAGAAAACCGTCATTGTAATCCAGTTTTATATTTTCTTTTTTCATTCCGGGTATCCGAATGTCCAGTGTGAGGGATTCATCGTCCTCTTTTACGTTCAGTGCCGGAACATTCTGTGCCGGATTAATTTGAGCAGGCCATAATCCCGTATTCAGGAATTCATCCAATAAGGTAGAGTAAAACGGCCTCAATTCATTATTTCTTTTAACGATACTCATTGTTTTTCCTCCTTCATTGATTAAAATCTACGGATTGTACGCACCGGAGAAGAGGGCTGTTTCAGAAGAAAACTTAAATAAATGAAACAGGATAAAAACAGAAATCCGGAATAAACTATGGTTATTCCCCGCAAAATCCGTATTTTCGAAGTATGATTTAAAAATGAATGTTATGGCTATAATAAAGGAACTGAACGGACATACTCCTCAATTTGGAAATAATTGTTTCCTGGCAGACAATGCGGCAATTATCGGACAGGTGGAAATGGGTGACGATTGCAGTATCTGGTTCGGCGCCGTACTCCGGGGAGATGTAAATTACATTAAAATCGGCAATAAGGTGAATATTCAGGATAATGCCACGATACACGCGACGTATCAGAAGTATCCGACTAACATCGGGAATAATGTATCCATTGCCCACAATGCCGTGGTGCACGGTTGCACGATTCATGACAATGTGCTTATCGGCATGGGTGCTGTGGTTTTGGATAATGCCGTGGTGGAAAGCAACAGTATCGTTGCGGCCGGCAGTGTAGTGACAAAGGGTACGGTTGTCGAATCCGGATGGATATACGCCGGTATTCCGGCTAAAAAAATCAAGGAAGTGGGACCCGATTTATTGAAAGGCGAGGTGGAACGGATTGTCGAAGCCTATTCTATGTATGCGAGCTGGTATAAATAATCAGATTTGAATATAAACAAAGAAAAACCTATTTTTGCGTCAAAAGTAAATTTGTTTTCAAACTATGGGTATTATTGTTTCCCCTTCCCTTTTATCGGCCGATTTCCTACATTTGTCGGAGGATATTGAAATGGTCAATAACAGTGAGGCAGAGTGGTTTCACATTGATGTTATGGACGGCGTGTTCGTCCCGAATATTTCCTATGGTATGTCTATTATTTCCCAGATTCGTACGCAGGCTAAAAAGCCGCTCGATGTGCATCTGATGATTGTGGAGCCGGAAAGATATATCGGGCAATTCCATCAATGCGGGGCAGAGATTCTGACGGTTCATCTGGAAGCCAGTACCCACTTGCACCGCACGATACAGCAAATCAAATCGTATGGAATGAAAGCCGGGGTAGCACTTAATCCCCATACGTCGGTTCAGTTGTTAGAAGATATTCTTCCGGAATTGGATGTGGTGTTGCTGATGAGTGTGAATCCGGGGTTCGGAGGTCAGTCCTTCATCGAGCATTCGGTGGACAAAGTCAAGAAATTGCGCCAATTAATTCAGGATACCCACAGTCATGCACTGATAGAAGTGGACGGAGGAGTAAATAATGAAACCGGGAAGCGTCTGGCGGAGGCAAGTGCCGACGCATTAGTTGCCGGAAGTTTTGTGTTCCATTCCGCCTCTCCCCTCGAAACGATTAAAGGTTTAACCCAACTTAAATAACCGGACAAGTCTCACGATATGCCAGAAGTCATTATAAAAACGGAAAATGCCGTTATCCGCCAAAAGAAGAATACAATTCTGAAAAATGTAAATTTAGAAATCCAAAGCGGTGAATTTATCTATATTATCGGGAAAGTGGGAAGCGGGAAAAGTTCGTTTCTAAAAACACTGTATGCAGAGCTTCCTTTGGAATACGGAAAAGCGGAAGTTGCCGGGTTTCAGTTGAAAAAGATAAAAAAATCCCAGATTCCCGCCCTCCGGAGGAAGTGCGGTATTGTTTTCCAGGATTTCAAGTTATTGACCGACAGAACGGTATATGATAATTTAGAGTTTGTTTTACGAGCCACCGGTTGGAAAAGTAAAAAGGAGATTCAGGAACGAATCGATTCGGTGTTGCAAAAGGTAGAGATGCCGGATAAAAAGGATATGATGCCTCACGAATTGTCGGGCGGTGAACAGCAACGTATTGTTTTGGCACGTGCTTTATTGAATGCCCCTCCCCTTATTCTGGCAGACGAACCGACCGGAAATATAGACCCGGAAACTTCTTACCGGCTGGTTGAGTTGTTGAAAGATATATGTGATAATGGCACTACGGTTATTATCGCTACCCATCAATACGATTTGCTCGAAAAATATCCGGGCAAGGTGCTTCGTTGTGACAACGGTACATTAACAGAGGATTCGGAGCTATCCGCCCCTCCCCATTCTTTAGCACCGGAAGTTATTGAAAGTATTGAAAATATCCCGTTGGCGGAAAGCAAACCCACCGAAAATGAATTACCTTCCGTTCTGGAATCGGATATTCTTACGCCGGTGGAAACAGAACAACCAAACACGTTTGTTCCAGAAGAAGATGAAGTAATAGCGACAACCGAAACAGTTGTTTCCGAAACAGCTCCATCCGCCGAAGTGGAAGAAAAAACAGAGTCTGTAGAGGAAATTGTTCCGGAAGCTGTTGAAGGGTCTGTAAGCGAAAAAGATCCGGAAGAAAAGCAGGAAGTTAAGGAAACGACAAAAGAACAAGAGATTCCGGAGATTATTCCCATGAATGACGAAGTTATCGCAAGTATAGAATCGGAGGAGCAAACAACAATTGTGGAAGAAGAATCCCCAGCATCTGCCCAGGAAGAGGAAGAAGAAAAAAAGCCGAAGGCGGAAACTCCGTTCGGCTTTGAATTAATTGAGTAAAGAAGACAGCTCTTCTTTAAGAAATTTTCCGGTTTCCGAGCTTTTTACCAAGGCAACTTCTTCGGGTGTTCCCTGGCAGACTACGGTACCTCCGTCTTTTCCTCCACCGGGTCCCATATCTATCAAATGATCGGCCACTTTGATTACATCCAAGTTGTGCTCTATTACTATGACTGTATTTCCTTTATCTACCAATTTCTGTATTACTTCCAACAATATATTGATATCTTCGAAATGCAGTCCAGTGGTAGGTTCGTCCAAAATGTAGAGTGTTTTTCCGGTGTCTTTTTTTGACAGTTCAGCGGCCAATTTTATGCGTTGGGATTCTCCTCCACTGAGAGTCGTACATTGTTGTCCCAATTTAATGTATCCCAATCCGACGTCCTGCAACATTTTCAGTTTCTGCTGGAGATATGAAACATTTTCAAAGAATTCCACCGCCTGGTTAATGGTCATGTTCAGTACGTCCCCTATGGATTTTCCTTTGTACCTTACTTCCAGTGTTTCTTTGTTGTAGCGTTTTCCGTCGCATGCCTCACAATGTACATATACATCCGGCAGGAAGTTCATTTCGATGGTTTTTACACCGGCTCCTTTACATTCTTCACAACGTCCGCCCGAAATATTGAAGGAGAAGCGTCCGGCAGCATATCCGCGTATCTGAGATTCCGGCAATTTTTCAAATATCTTCCGGATGTCCGTAAAAATGCCCGTATAGGTGGCCGGATTAGAACGTGGAGTACGTCCCAAGGGACTTTGATCCACGACTACCACTTTATCTATGTTTTCAATACCTTCAAGGGATTCGTAAGGCAATGGCGTTTCGGTGGAGTGATAGAATTTCTCACTGAGTACAGGCCGGAGTGTACCGTTTATCAATGAGGATTTTCCGCTTCCGCTGACACCGGTCACACACACCAATAATCCCAAGGGAATTGTGATATCCACGTGTTTCAGGTTGTTTCCGGTACACCCTTTCAGTGTCAGGAATTTCCCGTTTCCTTTGCGGCGTTCTCCGGGTACACGGATTTCTTTTTGTCCGTTCAGGTATTGAGCTGTCAAACTGCTGCTTTTCCGTATAGTTTCAATGGAGCCGGCGGCCATGACTTCTCCGCCTTTCCGCCCGGCTTTGGGTCCCATGTCTACAATATAATCCGCACTCTCCATCATTTCTTTATCGTGTTCTACGACAATAACGGAGTTGCCGTTGTCCCTCAGTTGCTGTAAAGAACGGATCAGTCTCCGGTTATCTTTCTGGTGCAATCCGATGCTGGGTTCATCCAGAATATACAATACATTCACTAATTGGGAGCCGATCTGAGTTGCCAAGCGTATGCGCTGAGATTCGCCCCCACTCAAGGTCATGGACTGACGGTTTAAGGACAGATATTCCAATCCCACATCCAGTAAGAATTTCAGGCGTGTACGGATTTCCTTGAATATTTCACCTGCAATCTGTTTCTGTTTTTCTTCCAAATGCTGTTCTGTTTCACATATCCAGGCATATAAATCCGTTAATTCCATTTCCGCTAACTCAGCAATATTTTTTCCCGCCACTTTAAAATGCAATGATTCTTTATTCAGTCGCTGTCCTCCACAAGCATCACATTTTACAATTTTCACAAATTGCTCAGCCCATTTATTGGCTTTTTTGGAGGTGGTATTCTCCTCCTGCATTGTGATGTATTTGATGATTCCCTCAAAAGTGTACAGAGAGTTGGACATGACGCCCAATTCTTTGTTTTCAAGCCGGATTTGGCCGGGATATCCGTACAATACATCTGTCAAGGCATTTTCAGGCAGATTTTGTATCGGCGTGTGCAGGTCGGCTCCGTGTTTTTTCAATACTGTATCAATCTGCCAGAAAAGAATGCTGTTTTTATATTTTCCGAGAGGCAATATGGCTCCTTCATAAACGGACAGGGATTTGTCCAGAACAATTTTATCCAGATCCACGGCTGTAATAGCCCCTAACCCTTTGCATTTCGGACAAGCTCCATGAGGTGAATTGAAAGAAAAGGAATGAGGTGCCGGGTCTTTATAAGAAATTCCGGAATCGGGACACATCAGGTTGCGGCTGTAATATTTCATGGTCTCGCTGTCATAGTCCTTGACCATCATCACGCCTTTTCCGTTCTTCATAGCTGTCGCAACAGAGGCTTTAAGGCGTTTGAGATCCGGGTTGTCAACCACTATTTTGTCTATGACGATTTCAATGACATGGATTTTGTAGCGATCCACGCTCATTCCCGGAGTAATTTCCCGTATTTCACCATCTATCCGTGCCGAGAGGAAGCCTTTTTTTCTGAGGTTTTCAAATAATTCCTTGTAATTCCCTTTACGCCCTTTCACTACAGGTGCCAGCAATAATATCTTTTTCCCTGCGAAATCATTCAGAATCAATTCAATGATTTTTTCATCGCTGTACTTTACCATTTTGTTTCCGGTCACATACGAATAAGCCTCTCCGGCACGGGCAAACAGCAAACGCAGGAAGTCATATATTTCGGTTGTCGTCCCCACCGTGGAACGGGGATTTTTGTTGGTCGTTTTCTGTTCAATGGAGATTACGGGACTCAATCCGGTAATTTTATCCACATCGGGACGCTCCAATCCACCTAAGAATTGCCGGGCATAAGCAGAGAATGTCTCCATGTAGCGTCTCTGTCCTTCCGCATATATCGTGTCAAAAGCCAATGAAGATTTGCCACTACCGCTGAGGCCGGTAATCACCGTCAAACTATTGCGAGGAATGGTCAAATCTATATTTTTGAGATTGTGTTCACGTGCCCCGTAAATCACAATATTTCCGTCTTCTACCTGATTTCCCTTCATGTTTCAAACCTTAAAAACAGTTGTCAAAGTTACAATAAAAAGCGGAATTGTGAAATGCGAACTCAGTTGTCGGGAGTTAAATTATCAAAACAAAAAGCCGCAGTTTCCTGCGACTTTATGTTGTAAAATGGCTTTCAAAAAAAATGGGAGGCATTCCCGTGAGTTTTTTAAATCAGAATAACGTGGGACGATGAAAAGATATTGTATGTATGTGCGTGCGTCTGTGTGGTGTGTATGTGCGTGGTGTAATAGTGTCCCGAAGTCCGCATTCCAGTTATTTAAAGAACTTTCCGAAAATCAGCTTGTTTTAAAAGCTATCCCCTCCCCGTGGTGTGTGCTAAATAATTTAATCTAAATAACAGCTAAATAAAATCATAAATTTCAATCATCATTTACACCTTCTTTAACGGGAAAAACGAAACAGGGGTTACAATATTCCCGATTATTTTTTCAAAAATCTTTCACTTTTTCAATAAAACATTATAAATCAATATCATATAAAATAAAAATTCTTTCAAAGAAATTGGAATATTGACTGTTATACGCCTCATTTTTAATTTTGGCCTAAATAATTTAAATATATTATCGTATGAAAAAGCTCTTTATTTTCTTAAGCAGTATATTGCTCTTTGCCTGCCAACCGAAAACGCTCACTATAAGCAAAGTTGTTCCTGCCGACACGTTAGCAATGCAAATAGATAAGTATGTCGGACAGGAGGTGGCTGTTGAGGGTAAAATCATCCATGTATGTCCGGTGGATGGATCAAAGATGAAACTGACCAATAACCGACAGATTATCAAAATTATTCCTCCGGCAGGAAAGGAAAAGTTTGAAAGGTATTGGAACGGAAAACGAGTCCGCATAGTGGGAAAAGTTTACGAAGAACGTCTCTCACGCGCCCGTATTGATTCTCTTTACCAAGCAGGTAGTCTACTATGCCATATTGATTTTTCCCCATGCAGCGATACGGCGTGGGTAGCCGCCAAACACCGTCAGGGAAAGGCAACAGAAATTATCAACCATTATCATAGTTATTTTAAGCATGCAATGCAACGGAAAGGTAAAGATTATATATCCGTTGTTGTTTTAGAGGCTATCAAAACGGAAGAGGTCGAGGTTACCGCTGAGCTGATTCTGCCCGACACTCCGGACAAACGGATTCCCGATTGCAGCCAATGTCCTTTGTGCGGACTGTGTATGATCAAGAATTATGTGTAATAAAAAAAGCCCCTTGTAAAGGGGCTTTTATTATAAAGGTCAATAGATTATTTCTTCAAAAATGCTTTAACCTCGTCTGTGGTAACCATTTGTTCTTTAAACGTATAAGCACCGCTTTTGGATGACTTTACCATTTTGATTACTTTGGCGAACCCACGACCGTCACCGGTCTTCAATGTTGCAACAACCTTCTTTGCCATAGTCTGAATTATTTAATTTCTCTGTGTAAAGTAACTTTCTTCAAAATCGGATTGTATTTGCGCAATTCCAATCTTTCGGGAGTATTTTTTCTGTTCTTGGTAGTAATATACCTTGAAGTTCCCGGCATTCCGGATTCTTTATGTTCTGTACACTCAAGAATCACCTGTACTCTGTTTCCTTTGCTTTTCTTTGCCATCTTCAGTGATTTTAAACATTTTTAATCAATCCTTCAGCCATTGCATTTTTCAAGCATGCACTCAAGCCTTTTTTATTAATCAGACGAAGACCGGCAGCCGATACGTTCAAACGAATCCATCTGTCTTCTTCAGGCCAATAAAAATTTCTCTTAAACAGGTTGATAGCAAACGTTCTCTTCACTCTTCTTTTTGAGTGAGATACGTTATTTCCACCCATTGCCTTTTTTCCGGTTATTTGACAAACTCTTGACATCTCTCAGTATTTTTTATAAACGCTTTCCAAACAGGATGCAAAATAAGTGCTTTTTATTCACATAATCAAATATTACAGAAAAAAAATTGAAAAAATATACTTCCGGCTTTCATTTTTTTCCGATATATTTGTCCAAACAAAGCATTTTTTTGATGTGACACGATATGCCTCTCCTACTCCGATTTACAGAAAAACGGGAAAATGGTGCGGAGGTATTTTAATTTATCCGATATGAAAAAACTTATTTATTTAATCTGTATGGCCGGTATGATTTTCCAGTCCTGCAATTCCTACGTAAATCAGGACAATCCTTTTTTTCAGGATTTCAACACACCTCATGAAGTTCCGCCTTTCCAGCTAATCCGGAATCACCATTATCTTCCGGCATTCAAGGAAGGAATCCGGCAACAAGAAGCTGAAATTGAAACCATCACCAGCAATACCGAGGCTCCGACATTCGCCAATACGGTGGAAGCTTTGGAGAAATCAGGAGAATTGCTGAATAGGGTATCCGCTGTTTTTTTCAATCTGAAGGAAGCCAATACCAATGATTCCATGCAACTCATCGCCGAAGAAGCGACTCCTTTATTAGCCGCCCATCAGGATAATATGAATCTTAATAAAAAGTTGTTTGAAAAAATAAAGACGGTATATGAAAACCGCAGCCGGGAGAATCTGACCACGGAGCAGCAATTAGTATTGGACAAGTATTATAAAGGATTTGTCAGAGGCGGAGCCAATTTATTGGAGACAGACCAGGAAAAACTGAAAAAGATTAATGGTGAACTTTCCATGCTGGCTTTGAAGTTCGGAAATAATCTTCTCAAAGAAACCAATAATTATCAATTGGTGATTGAAAATAAAAAAGATTTATCGGGACTGCCTGCAGGCGTGATTTCCAGCGCAGCGGAAACTGCCAAAGAAGCCGGAATGGAAGGGAAATGGATGTTTACCCTTCACAATCCAAGTATTATGCCTTTCCTGCAATATGCGGACAACCGGAAGTTACGGGAACAAATTTACAAAGCCTATATTAACAGGGGCAACCGGAATAATGAGTATGATAATAAATCCGTTATCAGTAAAATGATTGCCCTTCGGGTTGAAAAGGCCCGTCTGCTCGGATTTCCGGATTATGCCAGTTATGTGCTGGATGAAAATATGGCCAAGAATCCGGAAAGTGTTTACAAGTTGTGTAATCAAATTTGGGAAGCCGCACTTCCTGTAGCAAAGAAAGAAGCCAATGCTCTTCAAAAAATGATTACTCAAATGGGTGGTAAATTTAAGTTGCAACCGTGGGACTGGCGTTATTATGCAGAGAAGGTGAAACAAGCGGACTATGGATTGGATGAAAATGAGCTCCGCCAATATTTTCCTTTGGAGAAAGTTCGTGAAGGTGCTTTCTATACGGCCAATAAATTATATGGTATCACATTCACACAACGAACGGATTTACCCCTTCCTCACCCTGATGCTTTGGCTTTTGAGGTCAAGGCTGCTGACGGCGGACATATCGGTATTTATTATGCGGATTATTTCCCGCGCCCATCGAAAAGCCAAGGTGCCTGGATGGACGCTTTCAGAGCGGAATCAAAATTGATGAATAGAACACCTGTCATTACCAATGTTTGCAATTTTACCAAACCGACTGGGGACACGCCAGCTTTACTGACTTTTGAAGAGGTCCAGACGTTGTTCCACGAATTCGGACACGCCCTCCACGGTCTGCTTTCACAATGTATTTATCCCAGCGTGGCAGGTACCAATGTGGTTCACGATTTTGTTGAATTGCCTTCCCAAGTGATGGAAAACTGGGCGGCAGATCCGGAAGTACTGAAAGAATATGCCCGTCATTACAAAACAGGAGAAGTAATTCCCCAGCATCTTATTGACAAGCTCCAGAAAAGCAGTCATTTTAATCAAGGGTTCGCTACGACAGAATTTATGGCTGCAGCTTTATTGGATATGGCCTACCATACTATCCGTACCACAACACCCTTGGATGTAGAGAAGTTTGAAAAGGAGACACTGGATAATTTAGGTTTGATTCCCGAAATTACCGTCCGCTACCGCAGCACGTATTTCTCTCATATTTTTGACGGAGGGTATTCCGCCGGTTATTATGCCTATACCTGGGCAGAGGTTTTAGATGCAGATGCGTTTGAAGCTTTCAAGGAAACGGGCGATATTTTCAATCCAGAAAAAGCCAAGGCGTTCCAACGTCTTTTAGCCAAAGGCGGCAGTGAAGAAGCGATGAAGCTTTATTCGGATTTTCGCGGGAAGGAACCTTCTATTGTTCCCCTGCTGAAACGGCGCGGATTAAAATAAATCTTACGAAAGAAGGATAGCGGCATTCCGTTATCCTTCTTTATTTTCTATTACTATATTTGTCACTCGGCTCACCGTAATGAGAGTACCCAATGCATCGTAAATACGTACTTCCACGACATGGGTACGCCTGCCTTTGTGAATAAATTCCGCACGAGCGGTAACATGGTCACCCTCTGCTCTCCTGATATGATTTCCGTTAATTTCAATGCCGTATACTTTAAATTGCATTTCCGGAGGCACGGATACCGAACTCAACGCTCCGCTCACGGTTTCTGCCAATGCCATGTTGGCTCCGCCATGCAAAGCTCCGTCCGGACGACAGGTTCGATGATCGACGGGCATTCTCATGGTCATCCAATCTTCGCCATAGCCCGTAAACTCCATCCCCAGCCTTTCCACTAAAGTATTTTCACACTGTCTTTTCAGTTTTTCTATAATGTCCTCCATATTTATCTGTCTTTTATTTTATCTCCGTATTCCGCTTTCCGTTTCGGATTCATCGGGAACCAACCTTTTTTTACCCGTTCTTTCTGTTCAAACAGTTCCAATATTGTCCAAAGAGAAGAGAATGCGAACACGCCCAGCAAAGAAGACCACAATACATTACGCACCCACAAAGCAGCTGCAATTCCCAGTATTCCCAACAACAGAAATACCCACCAACAGCGGGTTCCAAAATAGTATTCACATTTGATTACTACCGGATGAAAAATACCGATGATTAAAAATGTTGAAATACCGATAAATAAACCGGTAAGGTTATAAGTCGCAACAAAGTCCATGTTTTTCTATTTATAAAACAACGTCAAACTCCTTTGAAACCGGATGAAGTACAGCTTATCTATTGCAAAGATACACTATTTTTAGGCAGTTGTTGGTAAGAATATTCCTCAAAATGCATCGGTTTCAGGCAAAATATTCGTACTTTTGTATAAAGTGGTATTTTTCACTTCCCCAATAAAAGAGGGTATGTTGCAATAATTTACACATTATGACACAATTGAAAGAAGGCGAAAAGGCTCCTTATTTTGAAGGAATGAATCAGGACGGGAAAAAGATTTCCCTAAATGATTATAAAGGGAAAAAATTGATTCTCTATTTTTATCCCAAAGATAATACATCAGGCTGTACAGCGGAAGCCTGTAATCTGAATGACAATTATGCCGAACTGACTTCCCTCGGCTATGAAGTCGTCGGTGTCAGTCCCGACTCTACGGCTTCGCACCTGAAATTCATCGCAAAGTACAATCTTTCTTTTAACCTGATTGCGGATACAGAGAAAAAGATTCTGGAGGATTATGGCGTTTGGGCGGAGAAATCAATGTACGGACGAAAATATATGGGCGTGCTGCGCACCACTTTTATTATTGATGAAGAAGGGATTATCCAACGCATCATCACGAAAGTTGATACAAAAAATCATGTTAACCAAATTATTAATAAGTAGAAATGGCTTCAAAAGAAATTAACCAGGACAAACTAAAAGCACTTCAATTAACGCTCGATAAAATCGAAAAAAACTTCGGGAAAGGAAGTATTATGAAATTGGGCGATAATGAAGTGGAGGATATTCCGGTTATCCCCTCCGGCTCTATTGCTTTGGACAAGGCGTTAGGCGTTGGCGGATATCCCAAAGGCAGGGTGATCGAAATTTACGGACCGGAATCTTCCGGTAAAACGACGCTGGCGATACACGCTATTGCCGAAGCACAGAAACAAGGCGGTATCGCCGCAATCATTGATGCCGAACATGCTTTCGACCGCTCTTATGCCGAAAAGTTAGGGGTAGATACTGAAAATCTGTTTATCTCCCAGCCGGATAACGGCGAGCAAGCACTTGAAATCGCAGATCAACTCATTCGTTCTGCCGCTATTGACATTATTGTTATCGACTCTGTTGCCGCTCTGACTCCCAAGGCTGAAATCGAGGGTGAAATGGGCGACAGTGTTATGGGTCTGCAAGCACGCTTGATGTCTCAGGCTTTACGCAAACTGACAGGAACGATCAGTAAAACAAACACTTGCTGCATTTTCATCAACCAATTGAGAGATAAAATCGGCGTTATGTTCGGAAATCCAGAAACTACTACCGGAGGAAATGCTCTGAAATTTTATTCTTCCGTTCGTTTAGACATCCGCAAAATCGGACCTATCAAAGACGGAGAAGATATTTTAGGTAACCATACCCGAGTGAAAGTGGTAAAAAATAAAGTGGCTCCCCCTTTCCGTAAAGCTGAGTTCGATATCATGTACGGAGAAGGAATTTCCCTCTCAGGTGAAATTGTGGATTTAGGCGTAGAATACAATATTATCAAAAAAAGCGGAAGCTGGTTTTCATACGGCGATAGCAAACTGGGACAGGGACGCGAAACAGTCCGTCAATTGATTATGGACAATCCGGAATTGGCCGGAGAAATACGCCAAAAAATCGTTGCTGCAATGAATGGTTCCGAATATCATGAACCGGAAGGCGAAATAACGGAAGATTAATCAAGCTTATACAAAACAGGAATAGCGGAAAATATTCTTTTCCGCTTTCTTTTGATTTTTTTATTTTATCCATATGAAACTTATCATTTATCCTATTACAATCTTATTATTATCTCTTATGGCCTGTGATAATAAACAAGAAGCGGAAGCTGCAAAAAAGAGTTACAAGACTACTTTGCAAAAACTGACTTCCGATGTCATGACTCCGGAAGTATTATGGTCATTCGGCAGAATCGGGAATGTTTCCCTTTCTCCCGATCTATCCAAATTAGTATATACAATAACTTATTTCAATAAAGAAGAAGACCGTTCATATAGCGATATTTATGTTATGGATCTGAGTAATAATCAATCCACTCAGCTCACCCATACCGCTATAAATGAATCTGAAGTGAAATGGACTCCGGACGGCCAAAAAATCGCCTATATCGCTCAGGGACAGTTATGGGAAATGAATCCGGACGGTACCTCAAAACGACAGGTTACCGATATAGAAGACGGTATCAACGGCTATGTCTATGCCCCCGATATGAGTAAAATTGTATTCTGTAAAGACGTCCGTCTTGAACCTACCATTGAAGATTTACATCCTGACCTCCCAAAAGCAAAAGCCCGGATTATCAACGACCAATTTTACCGTCATTGGAATGATTGGGTGGAAGCATATAGCCATCTTTTTATTGCCGATTACTCTCCTGCAAAGACCATCACAGGCGGGAAAGACATTATGGAAGGTGAAAAATGGGAGTCTCCCGTACGACCTTGGGGCGGAACCGAACAATTGGCATGGACGAAGGACGGTAAAAAATTAATTTATACTTGTCGCAAGAAATACGGTATAGAGTATGCCCTTTCCACTAATACCGATTTGTATGCTTATGACACGGAAAATGGCGAAACCCGCAACCTGACTGAGGGCATGATGGGTTATGACAATAATCCGGTCATTTCCCCAAATGGAAAATGGATGGCCTGGGAAAGTATGGAGCGAGACGGCTACGAAGCTGACAAAAGCCGGCTTTTTGTCATGAATCTGGAAACAGGCGAAAAGAAAGAGTATACCAAAGATTTCGACCAAAGTGTCGGTCATCTGGCTTGGAGTAATGACAATAATACATTATGGTTTATCTCAGACTGGCACGCTACCGACGAAATCTATGCATTGACTTTGAATGACGGTAAAATCCGAAAATTAACAGAAGGCATTCATAATTATACTGCTGTTTTTCCGACGGATAATGCTTTGATTGCCACAAAGGTGTCCATGAGCAAACCGGAGGAAATATACAAAGTCAGCCTGCAAGACGGAAAAGATGAAGAGATTTCATTTGTAAACAAGCCGTTATTAGACCAGCTGACGATGGGAAAAGTAGAAAAAAGGTGGGTAAAAACTACGGATAACAAAAAGATGTTAGTATGGATGATATATCCTCCTCATTTTGATCCGGAAAAAAAATATCCGGCTATTCTGTATTGTGAAGGGGGGCCGCAAAGTACCGTCAGTCAATTTTGGAGTTATCGCTGGAATTTCCAGCAAATGGCAGCCAACGGTTATATTATTGTAGCTCCGAACAGACGCGGCCTTCCCGGCTTTGGACAGGAGTGGCTGGAACAAATCAGCGGAGATTATTCCGGACAAAATATCAAAGATTATCTTTCAGCAATCGATGATGCCAAGAAGGAGCCCTATATTGATGAAAACCGTTTAGGTTGTGTAGGTGCGTCTTATGGTGGTTATTCGGTTTATTATTTAGCAGGTCACCACAATAAACGGTTCAAGGCATTTATCGCACACTGCGGTATTTTCGATTTGGAATCACAGTACTGTGAAACGGAGGAAATGTGGTTTGCCAACTGGGATATGGGGGGTGCTCCTTGGGATAAAAACAATAAAATCGCCCAACGCACGTTTGCCAATTCTCCCCACAAATTCGTAGGAAATTGGGATACTCCTATTCTGGTCATTCACGGACAAAAAGATTACCGTATCGACGTTTCTCAAGGTATGTCGGCATTCAACGCCGCCCGCATGCGAGGTATTCCGGCGCAATATCTCTATTTCCCGGAAGAATGCCATTGGGTTACCGGATGCCAAGACGGGATACTTTGGCAACGCACATTTAAGGCCTGGTTGGATAAATGGCTGAAATAAAACCAAACGGGACGGAATTTTCAATCCGTCCCGTAAATATAAAATCAAGAAAAATTTATCTTCTACATAAAACACACCATAAAAGTTTGCAGTTTCAAAAAAAGCCCTTATATTTGCACCGCTATTAAATGATAGCCGTTCTTAAAAATTGGTGCGGTAGTTCAGCTGGTTAGAATACAGGCCTGTCACGCCTGGGGTCGCGGGTTCGAGTCCCGTCCGCACCGCTTGATAAAGACGAAAATCCAAGAAAAGTCCTGAAGTTTAATACTTTAGGACTTTTTCTTTTTTCGCTTACCCAAGCAAAAAGTACCCAAATCCGGCAGTTTACACGGGCTTATTCGTTGGACTTTTTGAGGGAAGTGCAATGCCAAAAGCATATGGTGCTTTCATTTTTAAACGAATTCCTCTCAAAATTAAGATAATTTACTGGGCTGAATAAAGAGATTTTGCAAGACCTGCCACGCTATCTTTACCTGAAAGATTAGGGTAAGCAGCAATCAATGCTGCAGAAAATGATTCAGCGTCAGGCGATGTTACCCGTAACTCTTTCACTTTTTTAAGGTATCCGATCAAGAATTTCACATCATCAACAGTAGCGGGAGTACCATGCCCCCCGACGAAGAGACTTGCTCCGGTAGCCAATATACGTTCCAATTCGGCAATGCGAGAATCAACCCCTTCTATAGTACCGGCGTACATAGCGTTTGTATGCGCCTTGGCAGGTGCAAAATGGGAGTAAACAACCTCTTTTCCTATTAAGATATTGGCCCCGGGAAAATCGTTGGATGCACCCCGAAGGAATGTAAACGGTACTCCGGCCAAAAAGACTGTAGCGTCAAAAGCAATCTCTTCGGTTGTTCCGGTAGGAGAAAGTACGATAGCATCACCATATTGTTCGGCAAAATGAGCCATCATACCGCTATACTGCGGACCTTTAAAAACTGCCGGCATCCCTACCGGTACGATAAGTTTAGCTGCTCCTGTGTTACCAAGATGAAAGTCTGATATACGGTGAGCTACTGGCTTAGCAAGTGAGGCCAGGTATTGGTCAAATATCGCGGCATTGACCTTGAACAACGGCTGCTCCATCGTTACAAGCGAATCAACACCCTCAATAATAAAACTGGCATCCCCCATTTGGTCTTCAGTGAGATAGATATGCAGTTTGTAAGTTCCGAAATTCCGTACGTCAAATTTACCGATAGGTGCGCTATGATCTGACGTTTTAATAGCAGATTTTGTCTGGCAACAATCATTTTGAGCAAAGACTGCGCTACAGAATGAGATTACTCCAATTACTACGCTTAATACTACTTTCATGTTCATGATTTAATTACATTTAATTGTTTATCAGCATTACTAACTTTTATATATTGCAAAAATAGATGCAATTTTTCATCCAGAAAAGAAGGGAAAGCAAGTAGCATAACTCACCTTGATGTTAGTAATATTGATTTACAGAATAGTTTAAAGAAATCAAGCAGAGACTTCTTAAGATTATTTAACAACTATATTTTATAACAATTATATTTTTGCCAGTAATATTGATTTTTAGAATATTACACACTTTGATATATTGAAAATAATACAGAACTTTGTTCCCAAAATTCATAGCATAATGGAAAGAAATTTTAACAAGAACGAACTATATCCCAATTGCCCAATCAGAAATATACTTAATCGCATAAGTGATAAATGGACGTTATTGGTGCTTTATACACTAAACGGACATGATTCAATGCGTTTCCGTGATATATCAGCAGAATTGCCAGACATCTCGCAGAAAATGTTGGTACTGACTTTACGTACATTGGAAATTGATGGCTTTGTTAAACGTCAGGTCTACGCCGAAGTTCCTCCCAGAGTCGAATACCAGCTGACAGAACGCGCCCATTCACTCTTTCCTTTAATAAATGAGTTGATACAATGGGCAAAAATACATATGGACGAAATTCTTTTTGACCGAACAAAAGCCCTGTCGGAAGGAAGTAATAAACAATAGAGAGTGTGTTCTGACTAAATTTTTCCCTACATTTTCAATGTAGATAACCGATTATCCATCCTGGCAATTCAAAAACTACGCCCGAATATCTATATTTACAATATTCGGGCGCAGTATATAGAGAGTATTTATATTATTAATATTTGGACTTGATAGATTCCAACAAATAGAGCATTCCCTGATAATGTCCTTTATCATTGGGATGGGCCGTCGGAAGTTTATCGGTAATCAATTTCTTTGCTTTGGTGAGCATAGACAAGAATAAACCGGTAGCTTCATCTATATTATCCAGTTTGAGTTTCGATTGAAAACCGTATCCAATAGTATAATGGAAACTATTTTCCTGCATTTGGCTTGCAACGAATCCGTTACCATAGCGTTCTTCCAATGCTCTCAACTGCTCTTCGTAACGAGCCACTCTCCCACTGGGATCCAATCCATAACTGATAATGTCATCCAAAGAAGGATAGTAGGCATACGACCCGCAAGCCTGCAAAGCATCCAACGGGGGCAATTCGTCCGCCAGTTTCACTTTATTCCATTGACTCTGTGCCACAGCTCTCATTTGCAATACGACCAAACGCTGCATAATCTTGTCTCCTTCTGTCAATTTCCTTCCCTGTATCGTATTTTCAAAAATACAGTTATATAAATCGTCAAAATATTCCCGGGGAGAGTAAGGATTTTCCGAAATATGCGCGGATAAAACCACATTATCTGACAATTGCAGCAAGGCCTTGGTGGCCACATTCTTCAAATTGGAAGACATGCGAAGAGCCAAGCCGAATTTACAGGTTAATTCCTCGTCATCCAACCAGTCACAATTTCTGATTTGGTTGATTACCCATTTCATGGATTGTTTCTGCACTTCTTTCGGAACAGCTTTAAAACGGTCGCCCGGTGTTCCGTCCTTTACTTCTGTCAGATAAATACCACCGATGTTCATCATTACATTCCGCATATACCGGAAATAAGTATTGGAAATCGTATTGTACATTGCTTTCCGCTTTGCACCCGAAGGGTCGTCCTGTATCCATTCACTTAAATGGGGAAGAATATATTTCAGATTTCGGATACCATAATCTCCGGCCTTAATCGGGTCATCACCCAAATCTTCCTCCACTGCAGAGGGGTCATAACGACTCAATATTTGCTGACGACCATAACGATACAAAGGAGAACCGGCCTTGGCATCCACCCAACTTTCTAAGATTTTCTCTTCTTCTTTACGGTCTTTACAATCAAATATGGGTTTATAAAGCCATTCTATCGCAAATTCGTCATAACATCCCAATTCAGGCGGGGTCAAACTGACACCTTTATCTTCCGGCTGAGCCACGTAATTATAACGGGCATAATCCATAATAGAAGGAGTCGTCCCATATTTCCGGGTAAAGCTCACGCTCCGCAAAGAATCTACCGGAAATGCATGCGAAGCCGCCATATTGTGCATCAATCCCAACGTGTGACCGACTTCATGCGCCACAATATACTCAATAGATTCTTCCATGACATCATCGGGCATGCGGGAAGTTCTGACACGTTCATCCAGCTGTGCAGTCTGAATAAAACGCCATTTGTTAATGAGGTTGGAGACATCATTATAAATAATGACACTGGCATTCAATATCTCTCCCGTCCGTGGATCTACCCACGAAGGTCCCATGGCATTCTCAACATCCAGAGGCAGATAGCGTACACAAGTATATTTCAAGTTATCCGGATCAAAAGTAGAATCATTCACCGGAAAATCCTTTACCTGAATCACATCTTTAAAACCGATTTTAGCAAACGCTTTATTCCATCTCAAGACACCGCGTTTCACCGGTTCTATCCAATTTTGCGGAAAAGTATTGTCTATATAAAAAACAATCGGTTTTACAGGTTCCACCAGTTCTCCGCGCCGATAGGCCAATGTATCCTTCGGTTCCACCCGCCAGCGGGTTGCCAACATAAAACGTTGAATCTTATCCTGTTCTCTTGAAGCATATCCTTTTTCTACCATAAAAGTCCCCACCCTCGAATCGGATACCCGTGGATGCGCCTCTTTTTCCGGCAATAAAAGTACTGTCCGTGTAAGGTCAGCAGAAAAAGTTCCACTGGCAAGGACAAAAATCAACATTTTCATGGAATAGCTATAAGTCATGGTCGACCGTACCGAAATATTATCGCCAAAAGCTTTTATATCTCCCAAAAACGAACCATCGGCAACAGATTTGATTGAAAACTGGACGCCACCACCGATAGGCGTAACAGGAGATAGTGCCTTACTGTCTCCCAAGAAAAAGTCCGTGACGTCAATTACAACAGCCGAACTATCCGGACTATAAGCCTTTACAGGAAATTTTTTCAATACCGGATCCATAAAATTCTTAGCAACAGCCTCTCCCATGGTTTTGTCCACAGGATCATAGGTCATGTAACAATTCACCCGATCCATATATACGGCACTGTCCCGCATCACAAATTTGACATGCAAAGGCTCATTTGCCATATAACCGACCACAGCGACATCCGGCTGGGAAGTTGCCGTCGTTTTAGACCCGATCAATACTTCCCGGTTCATATATTTCAAGGGATATTCAAAATAGAGCTTATTTCCCGAACGATGTGCCGTGATGAAATCCCCCTTAATCGTTTTGCAACCGGCCTTTTTTACTATTTTGTCATAATTACTGACTTTCTTTTTTGCCGGAGCGGATTTTTGCTCCGTAGTCGCTTTTGCTTTCTTTTTCTTGCTATCCTTCGTAGCGGCATATCCGGGCATAAGCAAAGCGCACACCAACAATGCCAACACCCCTGTCTTCAATATCTGTTTCATTCGATTTCTATTTTTAATGTTTCATCATATTCAGTCGACCTGTTCCAAATAAAGCGGCAACAGACGTTTCATCAATTCATATTTCTCCAGTATTTTCGGATATGCGGCATATTCGTTCTCAAAAGCATCATCATCACCAACCAGTACCCGTGCCATATACTCATACAAATCCTGTTCCCGAAGCGGGAAAGTATACCCCACCAATTTCGTGTCCATAGTTGACAAATCGTAATTTGTCTCCACTTTATTTCCCACACGCTCTGCCAACAGATAAATCAATTGCGTCGGATTATATCTGAGAAAACCGTATGTTAACCAATCTTTTGCCGGAAGCAGATAAGCCGTCTGATAAATGGTATTACTACTTTTACCTCTTGTACTTCCGTACAATGATTTCCCATCTGCACCTACGGAACGCTCGAAAAATTCGGTAAAAAGATTCATATACGTAGCATTATTCTTAATATCGTACACATACAACTCCGCCATCACATACCCGGCCAGCAATCGTTTTTCACTTTCACTCATTTCTCCAATCCGGTCAATTCCCCCTATTAAGGTGGTCGTCATGGCATAATAGGTATTAAAAGCATGCTGTCCTCTGACATCATTCCGGTTATTCACGATAGAATCCACCAACAAAAAACTCATCGGATATTTACTCTTCTTCAAGTAAGGGAAAATATACTCACCGAGGAACCCGGCAGCGTCCAACAAATGCGATTTATCTTTACTTTCCAGGTATTTCTTATTCAAAGTATACACCACAGAATTCGCCGTCCTACTCGTAATCCAATAATCGATGTCTATCACTTCATAATGGACAATCTCCTCTCCTTCCCGGGATAGTCCCCGTTCTTCTTTCCCGATGGTATCATTATAAAAAATCGGTATACCGTATGTCTGAAAAAGCTCATAAAAAGCGTGATCGGCAGCTTCATCGCTATCTTCCAGTTTATACCAATTCCTGTCAGCATACGAAGGAGTTAAATCCTCATCGTCATTTGAGCAAGCCGTAAAAAACGCCAGTCCCAAAAGACATATTCCTATGATTAATTCTCTTTTCATTGATCTGATACATTTAAGATTCGACTTCCGTTACAATCTCCGGATCCTGCCGGGGATTGGCAAGCAATGCGCCGTCATTGATAAATATTTCCGACTCCGGAATCGGCATAATATAATTGTTCGGACCACTTTCCGTGTATTCCGGCAACACATAATAAGAATCATACCGTCCCACATGTTCCGAGTCAAAACCGTGATAAATCTTTTTCCGCAAGGAATATTTGGGATGTACCGCATAACGCCTCAAATCAAACCACCGGTGCCCCTCAAAACACAATTCCCTTCTTCTTTCATCACGTATCAAATCGGCCAAATCCTTGCCGGATTCATTCACATAGGCATCCGACACGAAGCGTTTTTCCCTCAATTTTTCCAACACAGAGGCTGCTTCCGCATCCTGTCCCAACATCGCCAAAGCCTCCGCTTTATTCAAATATACTTCCGGCAACCGCAAAGTAAAAAAGTCAGAAACCAAATCCCCGTCCGAATAATTCCGACACAGTTTAAAAGTCACATAATACCCCCGAAAATCTTTATTCTGACTTGCATTATAGCGGTTTTCAGCCCATTCAAAATAGTGGAAACGGGCATCTTTATCCTGATCGTACAACGCAATCAACTCATCCGAAGCCATAAAAGCAGCCGCTTGTCCGGCAGTATTGACAGAGCCTCCGTTCACAGCATACTGGCTTTTACTATTCGATATTACCAACATCCGGTTGTCCCCGTTTGAAAAAATCACCTCCGGCGAATTACCGAAAACTTTATTATCCGTAGCCGCCAATTGAGTAAAATCCAATAATGCATAAGAGGATTTCAACACCTCGTTACATTCCGTCACAGCCTTATCCCACTGGCACATATACAGATACACCCGACTCAGGAATGTACGGGCTGCCATTTCATTTACCCGGTAAATGGAAGTCTGTTCCACTCCTTTCAAACAGGTGATGGCAGTCTCCAAATCATCCGTAATGACTTTGTATACATCCGCCACAGAAGCATGCTGGAAATTCACATCTTCAATCTGCTCAGACAATTTCACCGGCACCCCCTGATCCGTCATTGCTGTCGGCTCATAATACGGATGACCGTAGATATTTACCAGAAAATAGTAATACATAGCCCTCAAAAAACAGGCTTCCCCCTTAAGCTGCGCATACAGTTTCTCATCCTTATACTCTTCCAATTCATACAGAATGGCATTCAGCGCATTGATATGCTTATACAATTTTTCCCACGTCTTATCGGTATAAGCCAACAGACTGGTCGCATCGACAAAAGGTTGTTCCAACCAGTAATGAAAAGTACCTAAAGAATTAACGTACAAAACACTTGCCGATGAATTATTATTCACTTTTGAATCGTCATCCATCACATGGATCCAAGGCCCCACAGCACAGGTTCCCGTACTCGAAATACCCGTATAAAACTGCATAGGCATATACCCTTCTCCCAAAATCAATTCATTCAAATCCTCTATGCAAGTCACATAAGTCTGGTTCTTGCTATTCTCGTTCAGGAAATCGCTACAAGACGTCCCCAGCAACAGAATCAGACCCATCATATATAAATATCTTTTTTTCATATTCCCATAGTTTAGAATGCGACATTAAAACTGAGCGAAAAAGTCGGCCGGTTCGACATATTGATAGAAGAAGAACTACCTGTCTGAGTAGCCGGGTCCTGGCCTTTCAATTTTTTACTGCATAATGTAAACAGATTGGTCGTATAGAAACCGACGGAAGCCGTATTTACACCGAATTTTTTCAGCCATGCAGAAGGAACCGCATATCTGAGAGAAAGCGACTGCAAACGCATGTAATCACCGTTCACCACCCGTACATCCGAATTGTCATACATTTGCCAGATATTATCGGCAAACCGGAACGCCGGATCTTTCCACCAGTTAATAGCCGTACTTTCCGCAAGGGTCTGGGTAAATGCAGAGCCGGAAAGTGTTCCCGGAATGTTTGTATATTTTTCATCCCCCGGATTTTTCCAACGGTGCAAAAGTTCACGACGCACGTTATTTTCCGGCTGAGGTGCAATCGTACCATAACTTGCCGATACATTCGGATAAAGGCTCAACAAACGGACTTTTGTCCCGAAACTATACACCATGTTAACAGCCAGGGTAAAACGTTTATAGGAAAAAGTATTCCGCAGACTCCCCTGAAAAACAGGTACCCTGTTTCCGGAATAATCCATCACGGCCATATAGATTTCATCCTTATTCATTCCTTCAAACTGTTCCCGGAATTGCTCTTCATCCATCCCGTAGAAAGTCGGTCTTCCGTCCTCCCGGCTCAATCCGGTAAAACGGTATGAATAAAACGAATTCAACGGTTTACCGGGAACCTCAATCCTTCCGTTCAGAAAATCCTTATAGGTATATTCATCCTTCAGGGTCTTTCCGGAAACCTTATTCATCAATTTATTCAATGTCTCGCCGAATTCCGGAACAATCGTCCAGCGGAAACCGTTGGGATTGGCCTGGGAAGTCCTGTCAATAGCCACAAAACTCAATGAGAGTTCCACACCGGAATTCTGTATACTTCCCCGATTGACTACATAACTGTTACGTCCGTTGATAGTAGAAATCTTTTTCGTCAGAAACGCATCTTTCGTTTTCTTGTGATAGTAAGAAAACGAACCCGTTATCCGGTTCCTCAGGAAGCCGAAATCAACCATAAAATTCGTGGATACGGTTTTTTCCCATTTCAAATCCGGATTGGGAAAACTGTAAATGGTAGAAAGATACTCATTATTGGCATTCACTTCACCGTCCCGGGTGATAATCAGCCTTGAACTCTGCGAAGACAGCATATTTCCCTGTAATCCCAAAGAAGCGCGCAAAGACAGATTGCTCAGCCACGAAGCATTCTGCAAGACATCTTTCTTGGCATTCCAACGACCGGAAAACGACCAGATCGGCAAAACCTTTTCATTGCTTCGCGAACCGAACTGATTGGAAGCATCCGCACGGGCATTGACATTCAACATATACCGGTTGTCGTAATCATACGATGCCGTAACGTAACCGGAAACAATGTTGGTCAACTCTTCCGAATGCACACCTCTGGCAGCCGCAGTGGTGTAATACCAATTGTAATAACCGCCATACACATTCGGGTCGAAATTGGCCATCCCTTTTCCCCGGTCCGGCATATATCCCCGATATACCTGGTTGAGATTCTGGTACTCCATAGATGAAATTTCTCCACCCAGAGCCACCGAAATATTGTGTTTTTCATCCTCTCCCAAATCCTTGTTATACGAAAACTGTCCCCGCACAGTGTAACTGTTTTTTGTCGTTCTTGTTTCCGTCAACTCACCTCCATAGGGCATCAGATTGTCGAAATTGGCCGTTCCCATGACATTCTCTCCTTCTCCACGCAGCGTACCGGCCCTGTAGGTTTTCTCGTTGTAATAAAGTTCCTGATTCGTGCTTCCCATCGAATAAGACAAAGTTGCCCCGAATTTCAGTGACTCCAGGATTTTGTAATCCAAAGAAGCTGTCAACGTCGTCGCATACGTCTTATATTTCTGATAACTGTTCTCCATCTCATTCAAGATGTTAAATCCCAGACGATTCGACACATCGGCATCGCCCCTTGAATAAAACTTATAATAATAATATGGGTCTCCCTCTTCTGTAAAAGCCGGAATGGCACGGCTCGTATTATAAGCGTAATTCAACACATTCAATTCCGTGGGGGTATATTTCCGGTTCTGTACGCTCGCGTTCATACCGAAGCGCATGGTGAAACGCTTGAAATTGGCTGTCAGGTTTATATTCGCCGAATAGGTCTTGTTATTCTCCCCCTTCACATATCCCTGCACATCCTGCAAACCGGCGGAAGCATAATAGCGGAGTACCGACGAACCACCCGACACACTCACCGTATGCTTGTTCGTAAAAGTATTCTGAGTTAATATTTTAAACCAGTCGGTATTCAACCGTTCATAATAACTCACCTGTGACTGCATCTCTTCGAAGCTGGTTTTTCCCGTCAGATAATCATGCATCGCCCCTTCATATCCCACCCATGAATTAATGTGCCCGTAGGTCTGGTGCTGCTCCATCAATTCGCGCGAATAAGCGATTCTTTCTTTTGAATTCATCATATTCACACTCCGGTCGGAATAATGGGGACGACGGCCGAAAGTACCTGAAAAAGAATAACTTACTTGGGGGGGGCCAATCTTACCTTTCTTTGTAGTAATCACAATCACGCCATTGGCAGCCCGAGCCCCATAGATGGCTGTAGCGGAAGCATCCTTGAGCACATCTATCTGGTCGATGTCCTCCGGATTGATACCTGAAATGGCATTTCCCAATAAATTCACAAAGTCCAGGTCATTGAGTTGTTCCGGGTCGAAATTTACCGGATCGGAATAGATTATTCCGTCCACCACCCATAACGGTTCCTGATTTCCCAAAATAGTCGAAGTACCGCGGATTCTTATACGAGGTACGGCACCAATAGTATTGGAGTTGGACATAAACACCATTCCGGGAACATATCCTTCCAGCATCTGGTCAATCGTACTGAGTCCCGGAACCACTACTTCCGCAGCCTTTACCGTCGTCACCGCACTGGTTAATTTACGGGCATCTATCTTCTGATATCCCGTGCTTACCACTGTCACCTCTTCCATTTCGTGAACCTCATCATCCATAATCACCCGGATGGTATCCCGCCCCGCATATTTCACCTCCTGCTTTTTCATGCCCAGAAATGAAAACTCCAGCACAAAATCATTCAATGTGGCAAACTGCAAACCGAATTTCCCTTCTTTGTTCGTAGTCGTCCCGATATTACGTCCTTTCACGACCACATTCACTCCTTCCAAAGGAATCTTTTTCCGGTCTGTCACCCACCCGATTATTTCCTTATTCTTCAACTGGGCGGTACGCTGAGGCACTATTTTTTTCTGAAACACCACCACACCGTTGTTTATCTCATAATGGAGCGGTGTTCCTTTCAAGACCTGCTTCAAAGCCTCCTCCAGGCTCACATCTTTCAAATTCACCGTCACATTTTCCACTCCTTTCACATCCTCACTTGAAAAGAGAAAGGAAAAACCGGATTGCTCCTGCAAAACATCCAAAACCCGAAGCAAAGGCTGGTTGGTTACTTGCAGATTGACTCTTTTTTGGGCATACGTTTCCACACACACCGCCGACAATGTCAGCATAAGGAACAAAACGCCTGTTTTGGAGAGGATAAAATTCCCCCATCGCTGCCGCTTTTCACGACAGCCACCACGGACTTTCGTTTTCATAAGTCGTTGTATTTAGTTAATAATAAGTAGATAGTTGCTAAAAAACGGAATAAGCTTTCAGTTTCTTACGGATTGATTCCGGCAACGCCTTTTTATGGATTACCATATTGATTGTCTTATAGGCGACATAAGGATATGAAGCATAGAAAAATCCCTTATAATCCTGTCCCCTCTCTCCCCATGAATTTTTCACCTTGCAATATTTATTACCGATCTGGTCTGTACCTATCCCGACAATATGCATGCCATGGTCATCGGTTGTTGCAAACGTGTCGAATCCTTTCTGACGCAATTCGGGCGTTATTTTCACTTCCTTTCCAGGACGTCTCTTGTTGAGTACAAACATGCGCTGCTGTATCGGATTCATTGCCAGATATTTTTCTCTCTCTTCCGGATCCACATTCTCAATTGTTATCTCCGGAATGGCAGCATACCCTTTTGTCGAAGCAAAGCTGGCTTCGGTAACGTCCGCACACCAATAAACGGTATACCCTTTCAGGATGGACTGCTCGAAAAGAGCGGAAAACTCATCCAAGGGCAAATTCCACGACATTCCCCAATCCCAGTTGTCTTCCACTTCTATGGCGAAAGGAGCGTAAAACGGGTGATGGGTGAAAGAAGTAAGAGCCACATATTCATCCGGATTTACCCCCAGAAAGTCCCGAAAAGACTCGGGAGTATACTCTTTTCCCTGATAGACGAAACTTTTCGGGGCCGGTCCCATATAAACATCCAGAATAGCTTCAAATCCCGCCAGCCAGGCTGTTGTCAAACCTTTGTTGGGATCTCTGGCTATCGCCGAAATGTAGCCTCTCAAAGCGGCATCCAATTCCGCATGTTTATGCTCTTTCGTCCCGTAATTCAGACCTTCATAAGCTTCCAACGGCACCAACCCGTATTTCCGGACAATATTAAATATATCTCCGGTCGCACCACCAGGACTGAACACATCTTTACCGTGCATTCTCACGAATTTTACGGCTTTCTCTATGTACGCACAACGCACAATCCACATGGGGGACAAATTCACCGAATCCTTTCCCATCCGCATGATTTCACTCTCCAGAAAACTCAGTCCGGAAAAACTCCAGCAAGTACCGCTATACTCCTGGTGTTTTACTGACGTACAGGGCAACACTTTCGTATCGGTAAAACGATAACCGACAGGATTGGATTCCAACTTCTGTGCGTGGGCTTCAAATACCCAAACGCACAATACGAACAAAATGATTGTTTTCATAGCACACATTATTTGGTTAGATTGTAGTTTCTCTTTTTTATTTTTCTCCCGCACAAATCCGTACTTTATTTCCCTCGTACTCAAACCTCACTTTTCCCGTTTTTTCAAACTCCTGTAATAACTCTTTCACATTCCGGCTCCGGTTCAGCACACCAAAAAAGCAAATCTCCTCCAGTTCAGAAGATTCGAATTCATATTCCATCTCGTACCAACGGACCAACACACGCATAATCTCCGACAAGGTATTGTCCCGAAATGAAAAGCATCCTTCTTTCCACTGTATATAATGCAACGGATTAACCTTATTCACTTTTATATCCCCCTCTTCCCCTTTTTCCCGGCTGGCCTGTTCTCCCGGCCGTAAAACCTGTTTTTCCTGCCCGGAGCGAACTTCCACTTTCCCCTTGACTAAGGTCGCTACCGTAACTTGCTCATCCGGATAGGCATTTACATTAAAAGAGGTTCCCAACACCCGCACATTCATTCTTTCCGTCTCGACAATAAAACCCGTATGTCCCGGCATGACCTCAAAATAAGCCTCTCCTTCCAGATGCACTCTTCTTTCTTTCTCACCGAAAGCCACCGGATAAGTAAAACGGGTCTTTGCATTCAGCCACACCTGCGTACCGTCACTCAACACCAAATGGTATCCTCCTCCCTGAGGTACCTGAATAGTATTAGACAAGGTATCCGATTTTTTTGAACAGGCAGGGTATACTAACCCTTTTCCCTGCTGGTTGATTTGAATGTCCTGATCTGTCACGGTCCTTTCCATCCCGTCATCCTCCAAAGTAACGGAAGAACCGTCTGAAAGTATAAGAACCGCCTGAGAATTTCCGGCCAATATCGGCTGTTGCGCCTGCATATCGGAAGAGTGGGGATACATCTTCCAGGCACAAACGCTTCCAATCAAGAGGATTGCCACAGCAGCCACACGTTCTATCCGACGCCAAAGCCGTCTCTCCTGTTTTTGCTTCATCCTCCCGTAGAACTCTTTCCAGATCCGGTCTATCTGTTCTTCATCAGGCAAAGGAAAATCTTCCCGGGAATAGTAATGCTGCGCATGTTCCAAAAAACGACGCCGCTCAGGATCGTTTTTCAGCCAATTCTGCAAGCGCAAGTAGTCAAATTCCGAAATGGTCCGGCTGATATAGTTTGCTATCAGCATCCAATCGATTTTATGCCTATCTCTTTCCCCCATTTTTTATTATTTTATCTATATAAGATTTAAATATCCTTTTTGGGTGACAGGAAAAGCAATTATTTTTAAAAATTCTTGCAAAAATTTAAAGAAATATACCGGGGAGCGTGTCTTTCAGATAGAAGCGTAATATTTTATAAGCCCGCTTCAAATGGGTTCTGACCGTATTCTCGGAAATATTCATCGTCTCGGAAATCTCCGTATATTTCATGTCTTTCATTACGTGCATCTCCACTATTTTCCGCTGATTGTCGCTGAGACCTCCCAACGCTTTCTTTACCAACAGAGCCAATTCGTCATCATCTCCTTCTTCCGCAAAAGACAGGATAAGGGCTTCCGCCTGACGTCTCCGATAATCGTCTGTCAGCTGCAAACGCTTGAAATAACGCAGACAGGCATATTTCACAGAAGCGTAGAGATAAGGCTTTAATTCATCTTTCGGAGGCAAATTCTTCCGTTTCTCCCACAAAAGGGAAAAAACTCCCGAAACAATGTCCTCAGCCTCCATTTCATCCATCACATAACCGTAGGCAAACACATATAAAGACTTGTAATGAGACTTAAAAATCGCTTCAAATTCAGAATCACTGTATGCCGTTTTGTTCTCACCCATAACTTTACAGATTACTTCCCCCTATCATCTTATTATTACGCAAACACTTCCGCAATAGATTCTCGTCTGTCCCTCGTTCCCCGACATTCTTTATATATTTGCCAAACAGTTCATTTTATTTTTTCCCCGATTTTCCGCACTAACTGCGGATTGCCGGCTATAATGGAAACATTCCGGTTCTGCCGGAAATGCCGGATAATCCCCCCGGCTTCTTCGACAATCAATGCGCCGGCACACATATCCCAAAGCTGCAAACTGAATTCCCAGTATCCGTCCAGGAAACCGGCAGCCACGCAACAGAGGTCGTAAGCGGCGGAGCCCATGCGGCGCAATCCCCTCAGATGGGGAAGTATGGAAGCCACATTTTCCACATTGTTATCCGGATTCACGTCTTTGTCATACGGGAATCCCGTTCCCAATACGGAATGTTCCAAATCCGTCTTGTCCGACACTTTTATAGGTTGATTGTTCAAATAAGCCCCTTTACCCCGACAAGCGGTATAGAGTTCATCAAAATAGGGCGCATAAACCACCCCGAGGAGTGTTTCATTTTTATATTGCAATCCGATGGAAACGGTAAAAACGGGAAGTCCCTGGCTGTAATTGTTCGTACCGTCCAACGGATCTATCACCCAGCAAAAGTCACTCTTCCCCTCGTGTTTTCCGCTCTCCTCCCCTAAAACGGCATGTCCCGGATATACGGCTGCTATTTGTTTTAACAAGTAGGCTTCACACTCTTTGTCTACGCGGGTCACCACATCATAGACATTTGATTTGGTAGTTATTCCCAAATCATTCCCCCGAAAAAAGGACATTTGGATACGCCCTGCCTCTTTCGCCCATTCCGTTGCTTTGTGCAAGGCCTCTTCAACAGAGAATCCGTTTTCCATTTCAATCATTCGATTTAAGTTGTTTTAAAGCCTGTGCGAACTGGTCGGGACAAGAAGTGCCTTTAGAGCCACAACGTATCCCTTCGAGACGGGCAATCACATCTTCCACTTTCATGCCTTTTACCAGCGAAGAAATCCCCTGCAAATTCCCGTTGCATCCCCCTTCAAAATATACCTCTTGCACAATTTCATCCTCCACCGTTATGTCAATAAACACCGAACATACTCCCTTCGTCGTGTAATGTATAGTCTTCTTCATAATATCATTCCTCCTTTATAAATAGTAAATTATATCTCACCGGATTTCCACGTCCTGCCACTTTCCTCCCATCAATTGACGGACTGTACGGAATCCCGCCTGGCGGAGCATTTCAAGCGCTTCCGGACGTCCCGCATTCACCAGTTCCGGATAATGGACATCCGAATTGACCACCACCGGCAAGTTCCATTGTTTTATATAAGTCCATTCTTTTACATCGGGAAAAAAACAGCCTTTTTGATGAAAAACCTTCGTATTGATTTCCACCATGAGCTCCTTTTCCGCTATCAAGGCAAACAAATCCGCCACTTTCGACCGATACCAGTCGGTTTCGGTCACGCCAGGCACACATTGTGAGGCATTATAGCCGATTTTATCGGGATGGCCGATAAAATCAAACCCGCCCCGTTCCACCATCCGCATGGAGGCTTCAAAATAGGCTCCCGCCAATATTTTCAAATCCCCATGAAAATAAGTCTCCAGAAGTCTCCTAAAATTTTCCGCATTGGTATCCGTATCCACCATTTCGCCCTCCGGAGTATATACCAGATGAACAGAGCCTATACGAAAATCCAAAGGTAATGACTGGAAATATCCGGAAGCAGGATTCTGTTCCTCATTCAGATAATCAATTTCCAGCCCTGCATACAATTCTATCCTTCCCGCATAATCCCGCTTCAAACACTCTATTTCCTCCAGATAAGCCGGCACCCTGTCTGCCGACAAAGCCCAACGTGCCGCAAAAGGCAACGGTGCATGGGACGAAAAACCGTAAGCGATAAAACCGGCATCGACCGCCGCCTTAACAAACTCTTCCATCGGTGCCTTGCCGTCACAGAAAGAACAATGCCCGTGATAATTCGTAAGATTATTCATTTCTTTTCTCCTTTCACCCAAAAGAACACTTCGTGAAACGCGCAATTACATCCTTTCCGGCATCTCAATGCCCAACATTCCCATCGCGTTCCGAATGGCCACCCCACACTCTTTCGCCAGCAACAAGCGGAAATTACGAACTTTGTCGTTTTCCTCTTTCAATATGGAGAAATCGTGGTAAAACTGGTTAAATTCCTTCGCCAGGTCATAAGAATAATTCGCCAGCAAAGCGGGACTATAATTATCTCCGGCTTCTTTCACCACTGCCGGTAATTTGGCTATCAACTTAATCAAATCCTGCTCCTTATCCGAAATCGTGATATGCAAATCACTGTTTCCGATAACAGTCCCGTTTTCTACCGCTTTACGCAATATCGACTGGATACGGGCATACGTATATTGAATGAAGGGACCGGTATTTCCGTTGAAATCAATGGATTCCTTCGGATTGAACATCATGGTTTTCTTCGGGTCCACTTTCAAAATAAAATACTTCAAGGCACCCAGGGCCACCTTTCTATAGACCTCTTCGGCTTCCGCCTCCGTATATCCCTCCAATTTTCCCAATTCTTTCGAAGTGGCGCGGGCCGTGTTAATCATTTCCTGCATCAGGTCATCGGCATCCACTACGGTCCCTTCACGCGATTTCATTTTCCCTTCCGGCAGTTCTACCATACCGTAGGACAAATGCTTAATCTTATTCGCCCAGTCGAATCCCAATTTCCCGCAAATCAAAGAGAGTACCTGAAAATGATAATTCTGCTCATTCCCCACCACATATATCATCTCATCCATGGCAAATTCATTAAACCGCTCATAGGCAGTCCCGATATCCTGGGTCATATAGACAGAGGTCCCGTCATCCCGCAACAGCAGCTTATGGTCTAATCCGTCGCCCGTCAAGTCCGCCCAGACACTTCCCGTATCTTTCCTGTACAACACTCCGTCTGCCAACCCTTTCAATACAATATCACGGCCTTTCTTGTATGTCTGCGACTCAAAGTAGACTTTATCAAAACCGACCCCCATCAACCGATAGGTCTCATCAAAGCCTTTCAGCACCCAATCGTTCATCTTGCGCCAAAGTGCCACCACCGCTTCATCGCCCGCTTCCCATTTCCTGAGCATTTCCTGGGCTTCCAGCAAAATAGGCGCTTTCTTTTTCGCCTCTTCTTCTTCCATCCCCTCTGCCATCAATTGTTTTATTTCCGCTTTGTATTCTTTGTCAAAACGGACGTAATAATCTCCCACCAGATGGTCGCCCTTCATTCCCGTTGATTCGGGAGTGGCTCCCCCGCCGTATCTCTGCCACGCTATCATACTTTTGCAGATATGGATACCCCGGTCATTCACCAGGTTCACCATTTTCACCTCATGTCCGTTAGCCTTCTGTATTTCAGAAACCGACCATCCCAGCAAATTGTTCCGGATATGTCCCAAGTGCAAAGGCTTGTTGGTATTCGGAGAAGAGTATTCTATCATATAACTTTTGCCACTGGCCTGTTTCACATAACCGTATTTTTCCTCCCCGGCCACTTCATTCAGGACTCCCAGCCAATAAGCCGAAGAAATCACAATATTCAAAAATCCTTTGATAACATTGTAATCCTGTACTTCCTCTATATTTTGCTTCAAATACTCTCCCAATTCCTTGCCGGTCTCTTCCGGTGATTTACGGGAATAACGGGTAAACGGGAAAACCACCACCGTCAAATCCCCGGCAAAGTCCTTGCGGGTAGGCTGTAACTGTACATCCTTTACTTCCACCTCCGCACCATAACACTGTTTTACCGCTTCAATTACTTTTGCCGTCAACAAACTTTCGATACTCATTATCTTAATCTTTAAATCATTTTACTCTTTTTCAGCAAGATTTTCCCCTGCCTGCCAAACTACAAAAATACAATTATTTGATGAAAAGGACAAAAAGACCCGCTACTTTCCCTCTGGGTTTTTCTGTCGGAAAACATACAATTATTTTCATTTTTTATACTTTTGCAAACGACAAGTATATGAGTAAATTTCAATTGATTCATTTTAAATCTAACAACATGGAAGAACTTTTCAATTCGACATCCAACATTTCATGGGATGTATTCCTTACCAAAGTGATTGATTTGGGTACCTCTTTCGGTTCCAGAATCATCGGAGCCGTCATCATTTTCATTATCGGCCGCTGGCTGATCCGCAAAATCAACCGTTTGGTGGTCACCGTACTGGAAAAAAGACATGCCGAAGCTTCCCTGGCTTCTTTTGTTAAAAGCTTAGTGAAAATCACCCTCAACTTTTTGCTGCTCATTGTCATTATCAGCAAATTGGGCATCGAAGCCAGCTCATTTATCGCCATTTTTGCATCCGCCGGTGTTGCCATCGGCATGGCATTGAGCGGGACACTGCAAAATTTCGCCGGCGGAGTGATGATTTTATTATTCAAGCCGTTCAAAGTCGGAGATTTCATTGAAGCCCAGGGACAAAGCGGTACGGTGAAAGAAATCCAGATTTTCAATACGATTGTCTCCACCGCCGACAATAAAATTATCATTATCCCTAACGGAGGTTTATCCACGGGCATCACCAAGAACTACTCCAAGGAAGCCACCCGCCGCGTGGACTGGGAATTCGGAATCGCTTACGGCGACAACTACGACAAAGCCAAAGCCGTTTTGGAAAAACTGATTGCCGCAGACCAGCGCATTTTGAAAGATCCGGCCTATTTCATCGCCCTGACTTCTTTGGGCGCAAGTTCCGTAAACATTGTTGTTCGGGCATGGGTGAACTCTGCCGACTATTGGGGCGTGTTCTTCGATATGAACGAAAATGTCTACAAAACCTTTGCTCAGGAAGGTATCAATATTCCGTTCCCGCAAATGGACGTACATTTGATTCAGAAATAAAATTCTTCCCAAAGATTGACGGCTTTGTTTGCCGTCAATCTTTCTCTCCTTTCAAAAAAATCCGGCTGAAATAAACTTCCCGTCTTCAATATCGTTAAAACCATTGTTTAACCTATAAAAATGAAAACAATGGAAACAGTTGAAAATTACAGAAGTTATAAGTATTGGTGGCTCATGCTCATTATCGGGATACTTTCCGTATTATGCGGTATATGGGTATTCCGGAACCCCGTGGAATCCTATTTTGCATTAGCCACCTATTTTTGTATTATGTTTATTCTCTTCGGTATCAATGAAATCATTACCGCTTTTTCCCACCAAAGATACAGGAGCTGGGGCTGGGGACTGGCAACGGGGATTATCGACGTAATCATCGGGTGTATCTTTTTAGCCAATTTGGAATGGGCCATGGACATACTGCCCTATGCCGTCGGGTTTATTTTAATGTTTCTCGGCATCAACTTCATCGGACGGTCAAGCCAGTTGCAAGCCTGGAAAGTCTCCAACTGGGGATGGGTATTGGCAGGAGGTATTCTGACTCTGATTTTTTCCTTCCTGATTATTTTCCACCCTTTGTTCGGGGTACTCAACATCATCGTATGGACAGGATTAGCCTTTATTTTCGGAGGAATTTCCGCCATTATGTTTTCTTTGGCGTTACGGAAATAATCTCCGGCCGGAGAGGGAAATACGCGGAAGTGTATCTCCCTCTCCGTTTTATAAGAGATAGTAGCCTAAAAAGGTAATCAAAAAACCGACCACGACCGAGGTAATCAATATCGGGAACACAAATCTTTTATACCCCCTCCCGGCAGCAATGACCAAAGGCAATGCCAAAGCCAATGTCACGACAGCCCCTTTCAACCACCAACGTACCCCCGGCACGGTAATACGATAAATCACCCAAGGCATCATAAAGTAAAGAAGAAAGAGAGCAAACACCCAATACTTGTCCGCTTTCTGCCTCAAAAGCGGGATTATGCCGATGAATCCCGCTACCATACCGATTAAAACAACAATCAAATTACCTTTCATATTTTACTCATTTGTTTTTTCATCCATCCACATAAATTCGCCTTTCAAATCGACAGTGATTTTCGCATCCTGCGGGAAAATGCCATACACACCGGAACCGCTTCCCGTCATGGAAGCATACAAGGCACCGGCTTCGTACAAAGCCATTTTCGTCCTTTTTATTGCCGGATGCTCCGCCAGGACCGTTTTTTCAAAATCGTTGCCTATTTTTGTCTGCCATTTCTCTATGGGCAAACGGGGAAGCTGATGCAAATCATAGGAGGCTTCGCAAGGCACGATACCCCGGTAGGCTTCAGCCGTAGAAACCTCGCAGTCAGGCTTTACGATAACAATTTTGTATTTCTCCAGCGAAAAGGCCATTTCTTCCAGTATCTCCCCTCTTCCACCCACAAATGCAGGCGTGTTTTTGATAAAAAACATACAGTCGCTCCCTAACCGGGAAGCATAGTTGATAAGCCCCCGCTCCGAAATTTTCAAATCAAAATAGGTATTCAGCAATTTCAGCATAAACGCCGCATCGGAGGAACCTCCCCCCAATCCCGCCCCGTAGGGAATCACTTTATGTAATTTCACCTCCACTGCAGGCAGGTCATGGGCAGCAGCCAAGAGCTTGTAGGCTTTCACCACTAAGTTTTTTTCGGCTGCGCAATCCAGCGGAATACCTGTGTTCTGAAAAACACATGTCCTTTTCGGTTTATTTATCTGATTGACTTCCAAAATATCCGCCAGAGCCACCGGATAAAACACGGATTCCAGATTATGAAACCCGTCCGGTCTCTTCCCGGTGACATACAACCCCAGATTTATTTTTGCATTCGGATATACCAACATGATTTTCAATTTTTTAACCTGTCCACTTCTGTCCCCTCCAAGCGACCGTTTCCGGCAAGAGCGATGAACAAAAGTATAATTAAAAAATAAAAAACTGAAATTATCGCCCCGACAATTAAACCCTCCCCGGCACAAAATTCATTTGCCATCCTATCAGTATACCTTTCCCATAGGTTTCCCTCCATCACCTCCGAATCAACTGGGATGTAGGAGCGGACCAACGGCAGCCGGGAGCGTAAGTGATACGCCGCTACATTCCAATTGCTACGCCGTGCTATCAGGGAAACCCCTGGGAAAAGTATAAGAGTTGTATGGGTTGAAAGCCATCTTTTCAACTTTTTTCTTACCTTTGCAGAGATAAACCGAGTGAACACTAAAATTCAAATACTCATGAGAAACAAATTCATACTTCTGTTTGTTTTATTCTTCTCCGGTCTTTTTCTGACAGTCAACGGACAGACGGTCAAGGATATGACCACCCAGGAGTTCAAAGACTTAATCTGGAATTACGAAAAAAACAAGGAATGGAAATTCGCCGGGAAAAAACCCGTCATCATCGACCTGTATGCCACCTGGTGCGGTCCTTGCAAACGGTTGGCTCCTATCCTTTCCGAGATACAGAAGGATTACGGGGATAAAATACAGATTTATAAGGTAGACACGGACAAAGAAAGAGAATTGGCACGCCTTTTCAATGCAAGCAGCATTCCCTTAATGGTCTTCATTCCTTTGAAAGGCGATCCCTTTTTGGTTCCCGGATTACGTCCGAAGGAGCAATTGGTGCAAATCATCAACGAAAAATTGCTTGTGGCTGCTCCGGCCGCTAAAAAATAAGGCTCTACGCGAATAAGCTATACGGAAGCCATGTTGGAAGCGATACGATTGTCAGACCAGGAACTTTTCCTGTTTCTAAACGGACTACACTCCCATTATTGGGATCAGTTCATGTGGATTTTCACGGCAAAATGGCCTTGGGTACCCATGTATGCCGCGATTTTATACGTCATCTGCAAAAACATGCGTCCGGCAGTGAGTTTATTGACGGTCATTGCCATTGTATTGACCATCGTATATGCCGACCAGATATGCGCCACGTTGATCCGCCCTTTGGTGGAGCGTATGCGCCCGTCCAATCCCAACAACTCCATTTCGGAATGGGTACACCTCGTTAACGGGAAACGGGGCGGAAGATACGGTTTCCCCTCCTGTCACGCCGCCAATTCTTTCGGGCTGGCATTCTTTGTGATGCTGTTATTCAAGAACAAAATACTCACGCTTTTTATTCTGGGCTGGGCTGCCGTCAACTCCTATTCCCGCATTTACATCGGCGTACATTATCCGGGCGACCTTTTTGTCGGGATGCTGGTCGGACTGAGCGGAGCCGTACTCATGTACAAGCTCTATCGTTACGCATTGCGGCGGTTTGTCAGAAATGACCTTCATCCCCGCCTCCCCATGCGTCAGTGGCAGGCGATTGTTCTGACCGGATGTATCACGACATTGCTTATCGCCCTATATCCCGTCTTTCGGCCCTGAACCGGCACTAATAATTGTTCCGGTACACTTCTTTTTGGATGGTATCTATGGCTTCTGCCGGATTCATTTCCCGATAATTACTCATAATCCACAAGGGTATACCGTTTTTTAGTCCGTCGTAAGAAGGCTGTTCATACGTTTTCTCCACCACCTCATAGCCATTGCGCCGATAATAGGCGATACGCCGCGCAGCTATTTCAGTCAAAGGCGGTTCCACTTCCAGGATACGACAACCTTTCAATGCCCTATCCGCATAATCAAGCACCTGTTGTCCGATTTTACGGTTTCTTAACTCCGGACAGACAGCCAGATGCTCCAAATAATAAAATTCCTCAAACTCCCAATAAACAAACAATCCGGCCAAGTCACCGTCCGCTTTCACCGCGTTAAATACCATTTCTTTCTTTTCCTCCACCAAGCGCAGCAATTGTCCTTCCTCCCGGCGTTCCTCTTGCGGAAAAGCTTCCCGGTATAAAGAAAGCAATGTCTGTAACTCCCGGTCTGTCCCCTGTGTGATTCGTCTCAATTCTATCATAAATTCCGGTTCAATTTTTCTATTTCTACAAAAATAGCACAAAACACCCTTTATTTCAGCAATATTAAAAAAATCCGAGAAATAATCGACGAATAATTTGGATAAACAAAAAAAACGCCCTACATTTGCACTTGTCAAACGGAAATAGGACGTTTGAATAAAATTGCGGGGTGGAGCAGTGGTAGCTCGTTGGGCTCATAACCCAAAGGTCGTCGGTTCGAATCTGGCCCCCGCTACAAAGAAAAAGTCAGCTGGAAAGCTGACTTTTTTTTCATTGTATCTCTTCTAAAAATAAAACCCCAGGTTGAAATAGAAACTCGCTTTTTTCGTCCAATCGGACAGACTGACGACGACATCCACTGGTCCTACAGGTAAATCATTAGAATAGCCTACGCCTCCCCCCCAGATTCCTTTTTTCTTGAGAATATCAAAAAAATTATCGTTCTGCAAAGCATAATTCCCTATCAACGACAAGTAATGGCGGGAGCCCATCCGTTGGCGGAAATGCAACTTCCCCGCCAACAAAGCATTTTCAAACAATTCCACATGGTGAATCCCCCAAAAAGGCAATTGCTGGTTCATATAGCGTCCGGCCACATCGCCTCCCATATAATTCAGGTAAGGATAAGGTACCTCATGCCCTATCAACACTCTCCCGTAAACCGACGGCAGAAGCTTAAAACGGTTCGTCAGGGAAATGACACCCGTAAAATCAGCACTCACAGCCGAAAACGGCGTACGGTTGTCGTATTGGATAAAATTGTCCGTGTAGAGAGAATAGGACGCCTTGAAAGAAACCCCTTTTGTCGGGTAATACCGTCTGTCGTAAGTCTCCAGATGGGCTAATCCGTAATATGAGATAAAGCCCTCCGAACGCACACTGATATTCTGTTCGTCCGTCCTGACCAAAAAATCATCATAATCGAAATATTCATACCGCAATCCCCACTGGAATTTGAAATTCCGGATATAAAAATCCGTCAGACTCAACTCGCCCAGATGATAACGACACGTTGTCCCGTTTACCTTGTCTCCCTTTGCATACAGGCCGAAATCATTGTATTTGAACATATAACTCAGGTTCAGTTTATGCCAGAAAGGATTTTCAAAAGAATAATCCAAACGGACAAAAGGGCTTTTGCTCAAACGGGCGGTCAATTCAAAACGGGAACCTTTCAATGCCCGGAAGTTCAAACGGGTATTGAGCAATAGGGCCGCCATCTCTTCGGAATCGAAACGCACTCCCAACCGGAGTTCGCTCATTTCCCGCTGCTGCAGGTTCAACTCCAGGTCATACACCGGCCCCCCCAGCAAACGATAGGTCACGCCGCTGAACAGTTTCGTTCCGTACAGACGGGTTATCACCTGGTGAATATCCTCACGGGTCATCATCCGGTTATCTTTCAAACGTATGATTTTCTTTATCCACACCCGGTCTTTTTCCGAAATTCCTTTCAGATGAATATCCCGGACAAAAAAAGTATCCCGAACCGTCTCCGCTGCTAAAGACCGCCTGCAAGGCAAGGAATCCGCCCCCAGTTGCCGTTTCAGTTCCTGCAGTTCATCCCATTTCAACAATGCCGCTTCCACCCCATGAGCCAGGAGGGTATCGATAGCCTCTTTATTAAAAGAGGCGGCCGAATATCCCCTTACATCCGGCCGTATATATATATCGGTCATGGCTTTATTGGCTTCAAACTTATTGAGGCACATCAAGTTTATTAATTGCCCCATGACTCCCGGCAGCGTATTTAATTTCTCCGCTTCTTTCAAGTCCGACTGCACATCCACTCCGATAATCACCTCCGCCCCCATCGCCTTGGCCACATCCACCGGAAAATTATTGACAATACCTCCGTCCACCAATACCATTCCATCGGTCCTCACCGGAGTGAATGCCCCCGGAATAGCCATGCTCGAGCGCATGGCCTGCACCAGCAGGCCTTTTTCCAGCACTACTTCCTTTCCCGTGACCATATCTGCCGCCACACAGGCAAAAGGCACAGGCAAAGAAGCAAAATCAAGGGAATCATGGTAGCCGGCCGTCAGGTCGGAAAACAGATTGTAAATGTTCTGTCCGCTGACAAACCCCGCCGGCATACGGGTATCCTTGTCTTTACCAAAAGGGAAAGACAATACATATTTTTCCGTGACCTCTTTTTCCGAAAAAGACAATTTGTCGCGTACCAATCTGTCGCTCAAAAGATAAGGCCAATTCTGCCGGCGTACGATACTGTCCAGGGTCTTCCCGTCATATCCGATGGCATACAGTCCCCCTACGATAGAGCCCATACTGGTTCCCACAACGATGTCTACCGGGATGCCGGCTTTTTCCAACACCTCTATCACCCCGATATGGGCAATCCCCTTGGCCCCACCGCCGCTTAACACCAAGCCCACCTTTTTCCGCTCTGCATGTAATTCCGTCAACAGGCAAAGACAAAATACAACCCACAACCAATATTTATACATATGACAAACTATTAATCACATCCCTAAAAACATTCCCGCTCCCCGCATTGAACCGGCACCGTTTGTATTCCCTGCAAGAAATATGCCGAAACCCACCTATCTGCTGACAGCCTTGTTATAATCGGCCAACGACACTTTCTGTTGCAGCCAGGTCTGTATCAAGTTACTGTATGCCTGAATCCAGGTTACCTGCGCCGACAATACATCCAATACCGGCAACCTGCCTTCCGTATAACTGAAAGTATTCAGGTCCAGGTTTTCCTCCGCCAATTTACAGGCCTCCTCCACGACCCGGATCTGTTTGGTATTTTCCGTCAGATTGGTCCAGGCATTGCTTACCTCCTGGGTAATCTGGTCCTTTGTCATCTGGAGGTCGTATTCGCAGCTCCGCAAAACAGCTTTCTGCATATTGACATCCTTGCTCCTCGCTCCCCAGTGGAATACCGGAATACTGACCGAAGCAAAGGCTATCGAATTCCACATGGTCGACCCGTCGATATTCAGCATCTGGGTTCCCCACGTTTCCTTTATCCCGACGGACAACACCGGCAAATACTTACTCTGTGTCAGCTTCAACTGTTTTTTCTGATAGTCCACATTCAATCCGGCAATCCCGTATTCCGGACGGTTTTCCCAAACAGCCTCGGCTCCGGCCTGCGGAGGCAGTGCCTGCAACATCGTGATGGAATCCGATATCTCCACGGCATTCTGCGGAGATTGGCCCATCAGTATGTTCAGATTCTGCAAAGCTATCTGATAGGCTTTATACGCGTTGCTTTTTTGCAATTCCGCATCTTTCAGCCGTGACTGCACCTGTAAAAGATCCGTCTTGCTGATATACCCGTCCGTAAATCGGTCCATTACCACTTTTTCCAAACTCCGGATAATATCCACATACTGGGAAATCACCAGATATAAATCTTTTTTAGCCGTCGTCGACCAATAGCTGACATCCGCAGCATAGACGATATTATCGACGGTCAGTTCTTCTGATTTCTGGGCAATATCCCGCTGAATTTCAGCTGCCTTATAGCGGTTTCTCACGGCACCTCCCCCATATACATTCTGCACCAATCCCGCCTCCACATTATAGGTTTCACTGGCCATCCCGATTTTCACGCCAGCAAAATCCATCTCATAATCATTGATGCGGTACTGCACGTTTCCGGAAAAGTCCAGCTGGGGGAAATAAGCCGTCCTGGCCGTCCTCATCGCCTCCTGCATCGCCATGCGCTGCTCCGCACTCTGTTTGATTTGCTGGCTGTAATCCAGCACTTTCTGTCTGTATTCAGCCACAGACAACGTCTTCGTCTGGGCTGAAACCGGGAACGCCGTCACCAACATTCCCCAATATATCCATTTTTTCATCATATCATTCATTTTGTCCGATTCTTTCCTCCGGTTCCGTTTTATTTATCCGCCCTCACTTTGTAGAAAATACAATAGGTCACGGGCAACACCAGTAAAGTCAGCAGCGTAGCCACAAACAAACCGCCCATAATCGTCGCCGCCATGCCCGCAAACATCGCATCCCACAACAACGGCAACATACCCAAAATAGTCGTTCCCGAAGCCATCGTTACAGGCACGATTCTCGTTTTGGTCGCATCGATAACGGCATACAGCGGTTCGCGTCCCGCCTCAAGCTCTATTCCTATCTGGTCCACCAACACTATCGCGTTTTTGATGTTCATACCTATCAAGCCCAACAACCCCAGCATGGCGAAGAAATCCATCGACTTCCCGAAACCAATCAAACCCCACACCACGCCGATGAATATCAAAGGCAACATCAGCATTATCACCACCGGACTCCGGTAGTTCTTGGGGAACAACAACAAGAGCGTCAGATAAATCAACAAAAACATAAGAGGGATATTCTTCCCTAAAGCCGCCATGGATTTATCATGCTGTTCCTGGTCTCCGAAATACTTCATCTTATACCCTTCGGGCAAATGCACCTCTTTTTGGACCGCCGTCAATACCTGATTGAAAGCGGCTATCGCATTCGCCCCCCGTTTCGGTTCGCACTGCATCATCAGACAGCGTTCCCGGTTATAGCGCTTGATAACACTGTAATCGTATTCCAGTTTAAAATCATCCGTCACCTGCTCCACTTTCACCGATTTCCCTTTGGAACTGAACACCGGCAACGTACGCACATCCTGCGGATGGATAGAGTCAATATCCACAGCCTTCATCAAAACCGGCATGAACAAATCCCCTTCCCGGTATTCTCCCAAGGGCACACCGTTAGTGGCCAGTTTCAACGAATAAGCCACCTGCTGGCGGGTAATTCCCAGACGCAATCCCTTTTCCTGTGAAAACATGGGTTTCCACACCGGTATCAAGGTTCCCCAACTGCTTCTGACCTCCATGACCTTGTCACATTTCCGTGCCACCTCTTTCGCCCTCTCCGCCAAGGCAGCCAAGGTGTCCATATTCTCTCCGATAAACCCGATTTCTATCGTGGCTTCCGGAACCGGAGAAAGCATGAACAGACCGGAACGCGTCAACACATTCGGATAATTGTGAAGCATGTATTCGTAAAATTCCTCTTCCATCGCCGGCGAATCCTTCGAATCGTGGGTTTCAATCATCACATTGGCAAAATTGGATGCAGGACCGTAGGAGGAACTTGCCAAATAATAGCGGATAGGCGAACCGCCCATCGTCACGGCATATGATTTCACTTTCGGGTGATGTTTCAGATACTCTTCAATCTGAAAGACATTCTGCTCCACATCCCGGATGGCATATCCGTTGGGAAATATCAAATCGGCACGCATATACGGCTTGTCCATCAGCGGGAAAAAACTCTGGGGCATCAAAGCCATGACCACCAAAGAAAAAATCAGGAAACCAATCACTGAAAACAGGGTTATATACCGGTGATGAATCAATTTAAACAACAGTTGCTCGAATTTATGATACAATTTCGTGTCATACGGGTCTTTCGTTCCTTCCTCGGTATTTTCTTTCAAAATAAAATTCCCGAAAGATGTCGTCTGCGTCAAAGCCAGAATCCAGCTTAAGCCCAACGACACCGCCAGCACGATAAACAGAGGCTTTACAATCTCCGCCATGGAGTCGGGCGCCATAAACATGGGAAGGAAGGAACATACCGCAATAAATGTCGCTCCCAGCAAGCCCCACTGAGGCCCGGTGGCCCCGGCAATCAACGCCTTGTAACGGGACATTCCCCGTTTAATACCGATTTGCGCATTGTCCGTCACCACGATAGCGTTGTCCACCAACATACCCATGGCAATGATAAAGGCAGCCAAAGAGGTACGGTTCAATCCCACCCCGACAAACAACATTATCAACAACGTGCCGCTCACCGAAAACAAAAGCGAACTGCCTATCAACATGCCCGCCCGGACTCCCATGACAATGAAAATAATGGCGATAACGATGACCAGCGATTCTATCAAGTTAAGGATAAAGCCGTTATTCGCTTCCCGGGCAATAACATTTTCGGGATAGATGGAAATCAATTCCATTCCCACAGGTATCAGCTTTTCAATTTCCGCCAGCTTTTCAGCCACCAAATCCCCCACGGCCACCACATCATCCTCCGCTCCGGAAGCTACCCCTATTCCGATAGCCCGCTTGCTGTTTACACGCATTAAATTAGAAGGAGGATCCAGATAGCCCCTTTCCACCGTGGCAATATCCCCCAGACGTACTTCGCTCCCGCCTTTGGAGATAATAATCTGATCGCGTATGTCATCCAGACTCTTATAAGTTCCGTCCGCCACAATCTTTAATTGGTAGCTGCCGGCATTGATTTCGCCCGTATTTACCTGTAAATTCTGCGTCTGCAAGGTCTGGGCTATCACATTGGGGTCGATACCGAGAGCCGCCAGTTTCGGTACGGGAAACAAGACATTGACCACTTCGGTCTGCTCGCCGAACAGCATCACTTTCTGCACCCCTTCTATCGGCGTCAACTCGGTTTTGATTTTCTGTGTCCAATGACGGAGCTCTTTGTAAGAAAATCCCTCATCAATGGTCAAGGCATAATAAATTCCGAACACATCGCCGAAATCATCGTTCACTTTAATCTGAGAAGCTCCCGGAGGCAACTGCGATTGTATGTTCAGCACCTTTCTCCTCAATTCGTCCCATTTCACCGGCATCCGCTCCGCCTTGATAGTCGGTTTCAACTCGATGGTTATCTTGGACAAACCGAAATACGACTCGGATTTTATCTGCTTCACCTCCGACATGGACTGGATTTCCCGTTCTATCGGTTCCGTGACCAATTTCTCCACTTCCGAGGACGTAGCCCCCGGATACTGGGTCACCAACACTGCCTGTTTAATCACAAAAGGCGCATCTTCTTTCTTCGGCAGCTTAAAGAAAGAAAGTATTCCCCCCACCAGCATGATGGTGAGGAAAAAATAAACCACCTTGGTATGCTCTAATGAATATTTCGGAAGATTCATAGCACTCAATTAATCGTTTAACACATTCACCTGCTGACCGTTTACCAAACGGGTCGTACCGGCAATCACCACTTTCTCTCCGGCCTCCAGGCCTTCCGTAATAATCACCTGGTCGCGCTCCAGAAGGCCGCCTTCTTTCACATCCCGCTGCTCCACCCGGGAAGTAGTCTGATTATACACAAACACACTCAATCCTCTGGTGGTGGGGTTGGCAAATACAGATGTCAATGGCACGCTCACGTAATTTCCCATCTCTTTTTGTCTGATTTTGAATATGACCCGGCAGGAAAAACCCGATGCCACCCGGTACACGTTCAAATCAAAATCCGGGTCATCCAGATACAGGGAGACAGGCACCCCCGAACCGTCAGACGATGCTTCCACATATTCCTTGATTCTCGCACTGAAAGTCCTGCCTTTGTAATTCTCAAATTCCACCGCAATCTCCGGAGCTGCCAGCAAATATTCCAGGTTGTTTTCAGGCAGGGTAAACCGAACCAGCAACTTCAGCGGATTAATCAGGCAGACAATCCCCTGGCCGGCTTGCACCTTTTGGTAATTTTCCACATATTTCTTCTGGATGAATCCGTCAAAAGGGGCAAGCAATTTCGTATCTTCCAGCGTATTTTCCGCATTCTCAAAAGCAGCTTTGGCATTGGCGAAATTTGCCTGGGTCGATTCATAATCCTGGTGGGAAATGGCCTGTTTTTTTATCAGCTTTTCCGCCCGCTCCATTTGGGACTTTGCCGTCAGATAAGACGATTTTTTAGCCTCATAACTAATCCGGTAGTCCTGAGGATCCACCTCCGCAACGATTTGTCCCTTTTTCACCCGCTGGCCTTCCTCTACATTCAACGCCACCAACGGACCCGAAATTTTAAACGCCAGGTCACTGAACTGGTCCGGAGCCACCACTCCGGTATAAGACTTTTCCACGACATTCAGAGGAAGCGCCTCTGTCACTTTTACCGGACGAGGTCCTTGTTCTTTCACCTCCGGTTGTTTGCACGACACCATACAGGCCGCACTCATCCACACAATCAAAAATTTAGCACGCATAAGTTTCTGTTTATATTTATTCTTATTCTTCAAATTCCCCGAATTCCGGTAATTTTCCGTCTCCTTTTGCCAAATGCTCTTCCAGCAGAGCAAGTCCCTTGGGGGTTGCAATCCCGCGGGCATAATTCATCACAATGGTCTCGAAAACCTCCAGAAATGACAAATGATTGCTTTCTATCACGTCCGATGACAGCAAGACTTCCAACTGAGCCTGCAACAACAAGGCCAAAATCCTGCTGTTCAGATCCTTCCGGATATACCCCTCTTTCATCCCTTTTTCCGTATTCTCAATCATCCTTTTCCGCACGTCCCCCCTCTGCTTCTCAAAATAAACGGCCACCTTCGGGTGATATTTCTGCAAATCGCGCATATAATTCCGGTTCACCCGACGTATTTCGCGGATTGTCCTCTCATACTCTTTCAGGCACAACTCAAACGAACTGGAACATGTCTTGGCCAATTCCATTCTTTCCCTCTCATTCCGTTCCTCCTGATACTCCAGCGTTCTTATCAGCAACGCATCCTTGTCGGAAAATATTTCATACAACGTACGCTTGGAAATCCCTATCTCAGTCGCAATAAAATCCATCGTAACCGCCCGGATTCCATGTTTCTGAAACAACTCCGAAGCCCTTTTTACAATCCTTAATTCCAATTCCGCATCCATATACTTTTATTTTCAGCGTGCAAATGTAATAGAAAACTTTTAAAACCAAAAAAGTTTTCTAATTTTATTACTCCCATTAAAAACCTCTGTTCAAAGCAATTCCATCTCTTCTTAGGCCCCCTGTGGTTTTACACGAAAGAGTTATCCTGAATTTTTAATACTATTTTATACACTCCGGCAGCCATTCTCCGTAATACCCCTCATTCCCGCTTATTTTCACCATTTTTCAGACAAAAATAAACGGGAGAAAGAAACCATAACTTTTAGGTAACGTTATAACATGAAACTAAACCAAAGAAAAAAGATGAAAAAGAGACTATTATTGCTGTTGATTGCTGCGACGCCCTTACTGTCGTTTGCTCAGGAAAGTACGGCATTGATCGTACAGGAAAAAAACACCTCATGGAGCGGATATGTCACCAATCGTTTCTGGGATAACTGGTTCATATCCATCGGAGCCGGTGGCGAGGTTTATTTCGGACAAAACGATTCTCAGGGAAAATTCGGGAAACGCATTGCTCCCGCCTTCGATTTCTCTGTCGGTAAATGGATTGTTCCGACCATCGGTCTGCGGGCACAGGTAAGCGGTTTCAAACTGAGAGGCTATACTTACGATCCCAACAACATGTATGTAAGCAGCGGCCCGGACAATGACGGATTATTCAAACAAAGCTGGAAACAATTCAATGTACACGGCGACGTATTGCTGAACTTATCCAACTGGCTCGGAGGTTATCGCTACGACCGCTTTTATGAAGCCATCCCTTATTTAGGATTCGGTATCATGCACGCCTGTACCTCTGCCGATAACAATGTTTTCACGGCCAATGCCGGTTTAATCAATAAAATGCGCCTGTCTGACGCTTTCGATTTAAATGTTGAAATCAGGGGTTCCGTATTCGAAAAGAAATTCGCCGGTGAACCGGGAGGTAAAAGAGCCAATGGCATCCTGACCGTGACCGCCGGTTTCAGCTATAAATTCAAAAACCGCGAATTCAAACGGAATATTCCCGTTGCTCCGGTCGTAATGGCAGAAGACATTGCCTGGGCTGCAACAGCAAAACAACTGGAAACCACGCAGGCCCAATTGGCAGACCAGATTGCCTACAACAATCAGCTTAACAATGAATTAAACCGTGTAAAAGCAGAAAAGCAGGCTGTAAAAGTGGAAAAAGAAGTCATTGCCGCCCCGAGAGCCATTTTCTTTAACATCAACAAAGCCGATATTACCGCAAAAGACAAAGTAAACCTGGAATACATGGCCGAACAGATGAAAGCCAATCCGGACAAACGGTACACCATTGTCGGATATGCCGACAAAGCTACCGGAACTCCCGAATTCAATCTCCAGCTCAGTCAAAAACGGGCTGAAAATGTCTACAACGTACTTACCAAAGAATTCGGCGTGAACCCCAGCCAGTTGAAAGTCGAATACAAAGGCGGTGTCAGCGATTTGTTTGACGGTAACTCACTCAACCGCGTAGCCATTATCGAATAATTATAGTTATCTCGCCGAACTCCGGTTCAGCAATAAAAAGAGAGGAACTTTCGACAAGTATCCTCTCTTTTTTTATCCCTATTCCGAAGACACCCGCGGCATTTCGACTCCTCCGAGATAAATTTCCGGAAAACTTTAGCCATTTTCATTTATTAATTTTAATTTCGTTGCTCAAAGAATGACGGAACATCCGGAATGATTTTTAAACCTATTAATCAATATAACTATGGCAGAATTCAAATACCAGGAACCGTTTCCTATCGAAAAAGACACCACCGAATACCGGCTGTTGACCAAAGAGTATGTGAAAACGGTAGAATGTGACGGACGGAAAATATTAAAAATAGAAAAAGAAGGGCTCGAACTATTGGCCAAGGAAGCGTATGCCGATGTGTCATTTTATCTGCGCGCCTCCCATTTACAGAAATTAGCGGATATTTTAAAAGACCCGGAAGCCAGCGATAACGACAAATTCGTAGCCCATACCATGCTGATGAACCAGGTGGTTGCCGCCGAAGGAGAACTGCCCACTTGCCAGGATACGGGAACAGCTATTTGTATCGGTAAAAAAGGTGAAAATGTGTATACCGGATGCAATGACGCGGAAGCCATCAGCAAAGGGGTTTTTGAAACATACCGGGATTGCAATCTGCGCTACTCCCAGGTAGTACCCTTTACCATGACCGAAGAAAAAAACAGCGGATGCAACCTGCCCGCCCAGATAGACCTGTATGCCACACAAGGCAATAAATACGAATTTCTGTTTATCACCAAAGGAGGAGGCTCCGCCAACAAAACATTCCTCTATCAGCAGACCAAAGCCCTGCTGAATGAAGAGACCCTGACGAAGTTCATTTCCCAAAAAGTATTGGACCTCGGGACTTCCGCCTGTCCTCCCTACCATTTGGCCGTAGTCATCGGAGGTACTTCCGCAGAAGCCAACCTGACAACGGTAAAAAAAGCCTCTGCCGGCTACTATGACCACCTGCCTACCTCCGGAAATGAAGGCGGACGGGCATTCCGTGACCTGGAATGGGAAGAGAAGATTTTGAAAATATGCCGGGAAAAAGGTATCGGCGCACAGTTCGGAGGTAAATACTGGGTACATGATGTACGCGTTATCCGTCTTCCGCGCCATGCAGCCTCCTGTCCGGTAGGTATCGGTGTAAGTTGCAGCGCCGACCGGAACATTAAAGCCAAAATCACGGAAGAAGGCATATTCCTGGAACAATTAGAGAAAAATCCGGCGCGTTTTCTACCCGCCGAAACACCGGCTCTTGCTCCGGCCGTAAACATCGACCTGGATCAACCCATGGAAAACGTATTGGCAGAATTGAAAAAACATCCGGTAAAAACCCGGCTCAATCTCTCAGGAACCTTAATTGTTGCCCGGGACATCGCCCATGCCAAAATCAAACAGATGCTGGATGAAGGCAAGCCCATGCCGGAATATTTCAAAAACCATCCGATATACTACGCCGGACCGGCTAAAACTCCGCAGGGCATGGCTTCCGGTAGTTTCGGTCCCACGACCGCCGGACGTATGGATCCCTATGTGGACCTCTTCCAGGACCACGGCGGCAGCATGATTATGGTTGCAAAAGGCAATCGCTCACAAGCGGTCACCGATGCCTGCAAGAAACACGGCGGTTTCTATCTGGGCTCCATCGGAGGACCGGCAGCCATTCTGGCTAAAAACAGTATTAAATCTGTTGAAGTGGTAGCCTTTGAAGAATTAGGCATGGAAGCTATCCGCAAAATCCGGGTAGAAAATTTCCCGGCCTTTATCATCGTCGACGACAAAGGCAATGACTTCTTTGCCGAATGGGCACATTAATCCGTGCGCTAAAATTCAGACAAAAATAAAAGGTAAAAAGTCGCAACGGCTTTTTACCTTTTTTCTTTCATCCCTGGAGAAACGCCAGAATGCGTTCCTTTTCATCGGGATGGAACCAATGGATTTCCCCATCCCGCCGGAACCAGGAAAGCTGCTTTTTGGCATACCGCCGGGAATTACGCTTTATCAGACGAACCGCCTCCGCTTCATCAATCTTTCCGTCAAAAAATTCAAACCACTCTTTATAGCCCACGGTATTTAAAGCATTACAATCCCGATAAGGATACAAGCTACGGGCTTCCTCCTTTAAACCGTCCTCCAACATCTGGTCTACCCGACGGTTGATACGGTCATACAACTCTTCTTTTTCCCGTATCAAACCTATTTTGACAATCCGGAATCCCCGGTCTTTCGCCACATTCGTACGGAGTGAAGAATAAGGTACGCCCGCCATCAGGCACACTTCCACGGCATGCAACACCCGTTTGGCATTGTTCAGGTCGACCTGTCCGTAAAAAACTGGATCCAATTCCCTCAACTGCCTGCGGATAGCCTCCAAACCTTCCGCTTCATAACGGTTCATCAGATTTTGCCGCAACTCCGGATCGATAGTCGGTATGTCGTCAATACCTTTACATACGGCATCTATATACATCATCGACCCGCCTGTCATCACCACCACATCCCGCTCTTTGTGCAAGGCATGAATCTTTTCCAGGGCCTGCTGTTCAAATTGCCAGGAATTATAATACTCCCTGACAGATATCGTACGGATAAAAAAATGAGGAACGGCAGCCAATTGTTGTTCCGAAGGGACTGCGGTTCCTATCTTCATCTCCCGGTAAATCTGGCGGGAATCACAAGAAACGATGGAAGTTCCGAAAGATTTGGCAATATCGATGCTCAGATCCGTTTTCCCAACTCCTGTGGGCCCCAGTAATACAATAAGCGTCTTCTCCATGCCAAAGCAAAAAAATACCGGACACATTTCTTCCTGAAATCGTGTCCGGCCTTTTCATTTTATTATAACTTATCCAGATAATCGTCTATACTTTCATAGCGGTCGTCATACCTTCCTCCCCGTCCGAAACCATCTTCATCCTCTCCGTACCCCTCTTCCCCGTCGTCTTCAAAATCCCCCTCATCGGTATAATCATTGAACTCCTCCATAAAACTGTCGTCATAGTCCTCATCCGATTTTTCAAAATCCCATCCTTCGCCTGAACCGAAACTGCTCTGTTCCGGAATATCCCCGTCACAATACACGCATACAGGAAGAATATCGGCGGAATCCGCTACATACTCTCCGGCATATTCCACCTTAAAGTATTTGTTATTGAAAAAATCATAGACATACTCCAACTCGATACAACTGGCATTGACCACGTCCTCAATCTTTGTTGAATCCATCACCAACGTGTTGGACTCCTCGTCCGCCGACATGTCCATCAAAGCAATCTCTTTCACCCGGTTTCCCATTTTGTCTATCGTATAAAACGAAGCCATCTGGGAAGCATCATATTCCAGAACCTCAACAATTTTATCATGCAATTGCTGAAAAGTCTGTTCTCCGGCAACAGCAATTTCACAACGGAATTCAGAACTGTCCGGTAAACTGATTTCAAATCTGTAATTCATGATGCTATTCTATATTTAGATATTATAAGGCAACGCACTCATTCCGGCCGCAACAATCCCCAGCACAATCAAAATCACAAACACGATAATCAATGCCGAGATACAAATACCGATAATCCCGCATACACGTCCCGCATTCAGATTTTTATACGAAGGTTCAAAATAATTCTCCGGATTCTCCCGGTACATACGCCTGGGACTGCCGGACAACGCCACGGCTATGATTCCGAGAATCAATCCTACAAAACCATAACACCAGCAAAATATCAACGATAAAATGCCCAATACCAAAACAAGGGTAGAATTCGGTAAATCCATTCTATTTTGTTCCATCTTTCTAATTTTTAAGTAATATAAATCCGAACAATTTAATTTGTTAATTTTAGCAAATATGATATTAAAATTGTTGCCAAACAAGCAAAACCGGTAATTTTTAACCACACCGGATCAATTTTTTTTACACCGCAGATTCTCAACACCCCCAACACAACAAACAAAATCAACGGGTATAAAGCGGGATAAGCCCCAAAAGCCGCTTTCCAATCTCCGCGCAACAACAAAAAGAACGCAGTCTGAAAGCCGCATCCCGGGCATTCCACACCCACATAATGCCTCACCAAACAAGGCAACTGATGTGCTTCTAACCATTCCAACATATCCGACCACTTAAAATCCGAAATTCCACAAGTCTACGTTTCCCTCGGCAAACAGTTACAACAAAACACCCGAATGCAGCAGGATTTACCCATGAACCACACTTTCCAGAATATCCATCGCCTCCTTCACCAACGCCATATCGGCCTGTGAACCCATGTGACCGATACGGAACACCTTCCCCGCCAGGCATCCGTAATTTCCTCCAACCACTACCCCCCGCATCCTCAGACTTTCATCCAATTTCTTCCATGACATTTTCGCCGGTACACATAAGGCAGTCACGGTTGGTGACAAAATCGCCCCCGGCTGCGGAAACAATTCCAACCCCATACCGAGAGAACGTTCCCGGCAATATTCCGCCACCTTAATATGACGTGCAACCACTTTCGCTAATCCCTCCTTTAATATCAACTCGCAGGCCTTGTGCAACTGAGCGGTTCCCTGCCAATAGGGTGTATAAGGGAAATAACGCTGCTTCACGGCAAAACGGAAAGGCTGCAAGGCATCGTAACCGACATATCCGGTCTCCTCGATGATTTCCCAAGCTTTATCGCTCACAGATAAAAAAGACATGCTGGCGGGAGCGGAAAGACATTTCTGGGTTCCGCCCAGACACAGATCCACATGCCATTCATCCACTTTAATATCACTTCCGCCAATACCGGACACCGCATCCACATACAACAAAGGTATACCGTATTTTTCTTTCAAAGCCCCGATTTTATCCACCGGATTCACCGTGCCGCTGGGAGTCTCATTCTGCACCATCGTAATCATCTTCGGTGAAAATTCACATATCGCCTTCTCCACCAATTCAAAATCATCTATCGACTCGTCAAAACCGAACCCCACAGTCCGAACCTCACACCCTATCGTCTCCGCCATCGTACCTATCCCGTAACCAAACAAACCGGTCGACAGCGCCAGCACCCGGTCTCCGGGAACAAGCGTACTTTTCAAAGCACTCCATAACGCCAGCATCCCTTCCCCGCTCTGTATCACCACCTGGTTTTTCGTACGCATGATCTTCTGCAAAGCCTTCTGCGTCGAAACATATAAATCCACATATTCTTTTTCCAAATCGGCAGAACCGTAATTACAGGCCGCCACATTCAAAATCTCCTGCGGCACGGAAACCGGGCCGGGAACCATGGGTATCGGATATTTTTCCATCTCTGACAAATTAAAATACAAGCATTAAACAAAAAAGCAACCTCTTCAAAAGGTTGCTTCTCGTGATCCGCCTGGGATTCGAACCCAGGACCCCAACATTAAAAGTGTTGTGCTCTACCGACTGAGCTAGCGAATCGGATTCCGCTTAATTGCGGGTGCAAAGATAGGGAGATTTCTTTTTCTTGCAAAAAAAAGCAATGAATTATTTTATAGTTTTTTTGACGACACCCGAAATTTCTTGTTCTTATAGAATCAAAACAGGACAAAAAGTATTGAAAATCGAAAGAATTTTCGTAACTTATACCTGAATATAAAACGTATGTGCCATGTTACTCTATCATTATGAACAAAAAGGATTATGGGTATTGACAACCCTGATTATTCTTTTGGTGGTACTTCCCAGACAATTTTCAGGAGGCAGGGATACATTTTTTTTATTGGAAGAAATTATCTTGCCCGATACCAATTTTTCTCAGATACCGGAAAAACAATACTCTGTTTTAGAATTAAACCAGGCCGATAGCCTGTCTCTGATCCGAATAAAAGGAATCGGGCCCTACTATGCCCGTCGCATTCTGACTTACCGCGAACGTTTGGGCGGCTTCCATACTGTCAACCAATTAAAAGAATTGAATATGACTTATTTCAATATCGATTCCTCCGCCCATCTCCTGACTGTCAATCCAGCCCTCATCCGTAAAAAGGATTTTGAAGCACTTACTTTCAAGGAGATACTGAAACATCCCTATCTGGAATACGAAGACGTTGTGCTTATCTTTCAGGCCCGGAAAAAATACGGAGCCGTTACATACGACACCCTCCGAAAACACCGGGTGCTTCCTTTCCATAAACTGAAGAAAATAAAACCTTATTTCAGGTAAATTCCTTAACTTTGCGTAAATGGATAATCCACAGCATATATGAAAAAAATTCTGATTATCACAGGAAGCCTGGTGGCACTTTTTATCTTATTGCTTCTCCTGCTTCCGGTTTTTCTCCGCAACAATATAACCGGCATTATTGAAAAACAAACAGCCAGACACACCGATGCCCGCTTTCATATAGAGTCCATCCATCTCAGCATGTTCAAAAGTTTTCCAGACCTGAATGTCAGCATCCGGTACATTACTCTTTCCGGTAAAAAGGAATTTGCCGGAGACACACTTTTACGTATTCCCCAGCTCAATGCCTCGGTAAACGTAATCTCGCTTTTAAAAGGCAAAGAAGTAGTTGTCAACCGCCTCCTGCTAAAAGATGCTCGTTTTACACCCCAAATTTCCGCAACGGGCCATTCGAACTGGGATATTTTTCTCCAGGATTCTCACTCGTCTCCCTCTACCAACAGCTCCACGGACACATCCTCCAAAGAAGATACCGGAGAAATCAGACTCAACGATATACGCATAGAAAACCTTTCTGTCGATTACAGAGATGAAACAACCGGCACTTACGTCCGGACGGACCGGTTAGACCTGAACTTATCAGGCAATCTCGCCGAAACACAAACCCTATTGAAAACAAGCTTATCGGCAAAAGCTATCTCATTCCGCCAAGGCAATCTCCAATGGCTCAACAATACAGACCTCCAATGGGAAAGTGAGATTTCAGCCAATTTCCAGGAACGGCTATTCGACCTACAAGAGAACACAATATCGGTCAATGAGTTAAAACTCATCTTAAACGGTCGGATTGGTATTGAAAAAGAGCAATACAACCTGGATCTTCAATTAAAAGCTCCGGACACCCGCTTTGAAAACCTGCTGGCTCTACTACCCACACCACTCCGCAAACAATTCGACGGCATTCAGACCACAGGGGATTTCACCCTGGACGCCACCGCCCAAGGCAGTTGCTATACCGGCCATCTGCCCCACCTTCATGCAGAATTGACTATCCACGACGCCAGTCTGAAATATCCCGATTTGCCGGAATCTGTCAATGACATCCAAGTGAATTTACAAATCAACAATCCGGGAGGGCCTGTGGACTCCACCCGAATCAATCTGCAACGGCTTACATTCACCACCGCCGATAATCCGTTCACCATGAACCTGCAAGTTGTCAATCCTGTTAATCCCGACTTGAAAGGCAGTGTCAAAGGCAATATTGACTTTACCCATCTGAAAAAAGCCCTCCCATTCAAAAATACAAACATAGAAGGAAATCTGTATACCGACCTGACATTCAACGGGAAATATGAACATATTCCGGACAGCCTTCCCCATCCGGGAAAGCACGGTATTTCGCTGTCACCTGCCAATCTTGCTGTACGCCTCCAGACAGACATAAAAAAACTGCTTTGGGGCCAACTAACCGCCCACCATGTCAAAGGAAATATCAAACTGGCTGCAGAGACTTCAAACGGAGCATTAAACCTAAAAACGGCTAACGGCAACGGATACATCACCTCCCAAAACATAGTGATCGACCGGAATCCCATACTACAAAAATTAGCCTCCACCCTCAAAAATGAAGAACTAAACCGCATCAGCATCAGTGCCTTAAAAATTGAATTTGAAATACAAGAAGGAAATCTGACGGTGAAACCGTTCAAAACCACCTTAGCCGGCAATCCGGCCATTATCTACGGTTTTCAAAGTGCGGAAGGAAATATAGCGTATAATCTTTCACTGAATGTCCAACGGAAATATTTCGGGAAAGACATTGAAAATATCCTGAAAAATATTCCCGGTTCAAACAACATTGAAAATCTGGACCTGGACATCAAAATCGAAGGTACTTTAAAGCAACCGGAAGTAAAACCGGATTTATCCAAAGCCTTAAAAACCATTCAGAAAGAAGCAGAAAAAGAATTGAGAAAAAAAGGCAGAAAAGGCCTCATGAAAGAATTGAACAAACTGTTCAGATAATAATCAATAAAATAAGACCATATGGGTTGTAATATGGTCTTATTTTAGAATTATACTCTATTTCAATCATCAAATCCCGGTCTACGGAACTTATGAACCTCCGGAAATTGCGTTTCAATATCCCGCTGCAACTGTTCCAGAACAACCTGCAGATGCATAATATCCTTAATTACCGGTAAAGTGCAATATTTTTTCAACGTTTCCCAAGCCATATAAGAATTCCCAATAGCCGCCAAAACCACCTTGGCAGAACCGTTACACTCATATTCATACATTTCCCGGTTATCAGCTGCCTCACGGCTATGATAAAAAGCAAGCAAAGCCTTTCTTATCTTGCTTGGAATAACATCTATATACCAATTGATTCTATCCAGAGCATCCTCCGTTTCCTTCCCCTCCGGAGATTCCGCGGTCCACTCCTTTTCATCCAGAACCGCAAATACCTTTTCCAGACACCCTTCACACAAATTTTCATAAATGATACATACCTGTACAATCTGAGAAACAGACTCCCCCAGTTTACTGCACTCCACCTCTTGCAGAGCATCCTCCCCCTCACCCGGCCAAAATCCTTTTTCTATATCTTCGGCCGCATAAATATCTTCCATATTTATTCCCCTCTCTTCCGCCAGCTCATGCAAGATTTCATAGGTAGTATCAAAAATATTCTTCAGATAAACCCACGTAGCTTCCTGTTTCGTATACAAGCTTTCTTCCAGAGTCTTTCCTAATTTTTCCTCCATCTTCTTCCCCACGACATAACTCATGCACTTGGACTTCAGAGTACACTTCTCACACCATTTATCACAAAAATTATAAATACCCGGAACAAAACCCGCTTCCCGTAATTTTTCTAACTCTTTTTTCGACACAACAAAAAATTTATGTGGAACAACCAAAAATTTCTTCTTTATACATAGTAAGACACACACACCGCATCATATAATAAAATTATTAAAATTCTTTACAAAGATAACAAACAAGAATAAAGAAACAAATTTTTTAGTTAATTATCCCATCAGCGCACGGCTATTTTTTTATTTTAAGTGCAATTTATATTTTTGCGGCACTTAATACTTTCACCATGTGGATTATTCCGGCTTTTGTTTCTGCCACGCTACTGGGGCTATACGATATATTCAAAAAAATCTCCCTTTCCGGCAATGCGGTTCTGCCCGTTCTTTTTCTGAACATCCTTTTCTGCTGTCTGTTTTTATCTCCCATTGTCATCCTATCCTGTTTTTTTCCGGATACCATCCGGAATACGTCTTTTTTTCTGCCCTCCATTTGCCCTGCCGACCACGCTTTATTATTACTGAAAGCCGTGATTGTATTATCCTCCTGGATATTCGCCTATTTCGCCATCAAACACCTGCCGCTGACCATTGCTTCCCCTATCAAGGCAACCCAACCCGTACTTACCCTAACCGGGGCCGTCTGTATTTTCGGCGAACGCCTGAATTACTGGCAATGGTCGGGAATATCATTAGCCCTCGTCTCCTTATATCTTCTGTCCTGGAGCGGGAAAAAAGAAGGCATCCGCTTCCATCGCAACAAATGGATTCTTTTCATGGCACTGGCTGTTGTGAGCGGAGCTCTCAGCGGCCTATACGACAAATTTCTGCTCACCCGTATTGACCGGCTGAACGTACAAATCTGGTTCAATTTCTACCAACTGCTTCTAATGGGAGGAATCGTACTGGCAATATGGTATCCCGGACGCGAACATACCACCCCTTTCCGATGGAAATGGAGCATCCCTTTTATTTCAATTTTCTTACTCCTGGCCGATTTTGTTTATTTCTACGCCTTAAGTCACGCAGGCTCCATGATTTCCGTCATATCCTTAGTGAGACGCAGTGGCGTTGTCGTCACCTTTATAGCCGGAGCTATCCTGTTTCGGGAAAAGAATCTGAAAACCAAATTCATCGACCTGCTGCTGGTCATCATTGGTATGCTGCTAATTTACAAAGGGACAAAATAAGCGCACTGGCTTAATCCGCCTGCCGGATAGACAATCCGATCCGTTTGCGTTCCAGTTCCACCTGAATCACTTTCACCCGCACCTGCTGATGCAGGCACAGCACCTCCGCCGGATTCGAAATATACCGGTCGGCTATTTCGGATATATGCACCAATCCGTCCTGATGCACGCCCACATCGACAAAAGCCCCGAAATTGGTAATATTAGTGACTATACCCGGCAACACCATCCCTTCCTGCAAATCCTCTATGCGGGTGATGCCTTCTGCAAAACTGAACACCCGAGCCATCCTCCGGGGATCCCTTCCGGGTTTCTTCAACTCCTCGATAATATCTTTCAATGTCAGCAAACCCGTTTTGTCATCTGTATATTTAGCCGGGTCAATCCGGCTGCACAATTCTTCATTACCGATTAAATCCTTCACACTGACCCCAAAATCACGGGCTATCCGTTCCACCATATAATAAGATTCCGGATGTACCGACGAATTGTCAAGAGGATTCTCCGCCTCCTCTATCCGCAGGAATCCCGCACATTGTTCAAAAGCCTTCGCCCCCATCCGCTTCACTTTTTTCAACTCATCCCGGCTTTTCACCTTTCCGTTTTCACGGATATATTCCACAATATTCTCAGCCAATACCGGCCCCAACCCCGAAACATACGTAAGCAGGTATTTGCTTGCCGTATTCACATTCACGCCTACCTGATTGACACAAGACTCCACAACACGGTCCAGAGTCTCTTTCAGCTTCACCTGATCCACATCATGCTGATACTGTCCAACGCCTATCGACTTCGGATCTATTTTCACCAATTCCGCTAACGGATCCATCAGACGCCTTCCGATAGACACCGCTCCTCGCACCGTCACATCATATTCCGGAAACTCCTCCCGGGCTATTTTGGAGGCGGAATACACCGAAGCTCCATTCTCACTGACCACAAACACCTGTACCTTACGGTCATAACGAAGATTTTGGATAAACGACTCCGTCTCGCGTCCGGCTGTTCCGTTTCCTATGGCTATGGCCTGAATATTATAAGTAGCCACCATCTGGACAACCTTGGTTGCCGCTTGTTTATATGCACTATGAGGCGGATGCGGATAAATCGTTTCGTTATGCAGCAACTGCCCCGTTTCATCCAGACACACCACCTTACACCCCGTCCGGAATCCCGGATCTATACCCAATACCCTTTTATTCCCCAACGGCGGTGCCAGCAATAACTGCCGCAAATTCTCCGCAAACACCCGTATGGCCTCTTCATCGGCTTTCTGCTTGAAAAGAAACAGATTTTCCGACTCGACCGAAGGAAAAAGCAAACGTTTATAAGCATCTTTCACCGCCACTTTCACCTGCTCCGAAGCATCATTGTCATTCTTCACAAAAATACGCTCCAATCCTTCCAAAGCCTGCCCGTCATTGATTTCGACACCCACTTTCAGTATGCCTTCGGCTTCTCCCCGCCGAATTGCCAACATCCGATGGGAAGGACAACGTTTCAACGGTTCCCGGAAATCAAAATAATCCGCATACTTTTCCCCTTCCTTCTCCTTGCCTTTCACCACCTTCGCCCACACAAAAGCCTCCCGCTCCACTTGCCGGCGGGTGCGGCTGCGTGCCGCTTCACTTTCATTGACCCATTCCGCAATAATATCCCTCGCACCCTGCAAAGCTTCGGCCTCGTCTTTTACTTCCCCCTTGACAAAACGGGCCGCCCGTCCTTCCACATCCCCGTTTTCCTGCTTCATCAGTATGGCTGCCAACGGCTCCAACCCCTTTTCCCTGGCTTTAGCCGCCCGCGTCTGTCTCTTCGGCTTGAAAGGAAGATAAATATCCTCCAGTGTCTGCAAATCCCCGCATTCGCGAATCTGCTGTTCGAGTCTGTCCGTTAATTTCTCCTGCTGCCGGATAGTTTCCATGACACTTGCTTTCCTCTTCTCCAACTCCTGAAAACGACAATACATCTCCCTCAGTTCCGCAATCTTCACCTCATCCATATTACCGGTCCTTTCCTTCCGGTAGCGCGCAATAAAAGGAATCGTCGCTCCCTCCTCAGTCAAAGCAATCAGATTACGTATATATTCCGGTTCGATTCCGGTCTTTCCGGCAAGAAATTGCACCGGATCCATAAAAAACTCCATAAAACACCTATAACAAATATCAAACAAAAGATAAAATCCGGCGCAAAGATACAAGTTCTGGAGTTTATTATTTACCTTTACAAGCAAAAGTTCATACTATCCATGATCCGGGTAAAAAACATAAAGAAAAACTATGGAGACCTCCAGGTTTTAAAAGGCATAGATCTCTCCGTCAATAAAAAAGAAATCGTCACCATCGTCGGAGCCAGCGGCGCGGGAAAAAGCACCCTCCTCCACATCATCGGCACCTTAGACCGTCCTGACGAAGGAGAACTCTGGTTCGATGACCTGCCCCTGTCCTCCCTTTCTTCAAACAAATTGGCAGCTTTCCGCAACAACAACATCGGATTTGTATTTCAATTCCACCACCTTCTCCCGGAATTCACGGCACTGGAAAACGTGTGTATTCCCGCCTGGATAAAAGGATGCAACAAAAAAGCCGCAGAAAAAAAAGCCCTGGAATTATTGGAACTTATGGGATTGAAAGAACGTATCTTCCACAAACCGAACGAACTATCGGGAGGAGAACAGCAACGGGTATCCGTTGCACGGGCTCTGATCAACAACCCCCAAGTGATTTTGGCAGACGAACCGTCAGGGAATTTAGACACACAGACCAAAAACGACCTGCACCGCCTGTTTTTCACCCTGCGGGAAGAATTGGACCAAACATTTATCATCGTCACGCACGATACGGAACTGGCAGAAATGTCCGACAGGCAAATCCGGCTCAAAGACGGTAAAATAGAGAACAAATAACACTCTATTTTCAGATTTCTGTCATTCGTTTGCAGTTTTCTTTTATCTTTGCATGATTTTTAATATAAAATAATAAGTAATTATTGATTAAATGAAGTACACCAATAACCTGGACCAGGTAAGCTATAGTCTCGGACTTAGCATTGCAAGCAATCTGATATCCTCAGGAGTGAAAACCATCAATTCGGAAGCTTTCAACGAAGCCATGTCAACGGTATTTGAAGGAAAAATGCCGGAAATCAATCCGGACGAAGCCAACAAAATCCTGCAAGACTATTTTGAAAAACTCCAGAACGAAAAAGGAAACAATGCAAAAATTGCGGGAGAAAAATTTCTGGCGGAAAATAAAACCAAAGAAGGAGTCATTACGCTAAAAAGCGGTTTACAGTATAAAATATTGAAAGAAGGGAACGGCGCCAAACCAAAAGCGACGGATACCGTAAAATGTCATTACGAAGGACGGTTAATCGACGGCACTGTTTTCGACTCATCCATACGTCGCAACGAACCGGCGGAATTTCCGGTAAACGGAGTCATTGCCGGATGGGTGGAAGCCCTGCAATTAATGAACGTCGGTTCCAAATGGCAACTGTATATCCCTTCCGGACTGGCATACGGTGCCCACGGGGCGGGACAATCCATCGGACCGAACGAAACCCTTATTTTTGATGTAGAATTACTTGATATTTTATAATTAAATTCACGAAACAATGAATGCAAAACTTTTATTACTGACACTCTCTGCGGGAGCTATCATGATGAGCAGCTGCAACAGCGGTTGCATGACCTCCACCACCGCATCTTTAAAAACAGCCAACGATACGGCCAGCTATTACATCGGATACATGTACGGTACCGGTCTGGAACGCTCCGGATTAAAACAACCGAATATGGAAGCTATCGTAGCCGGTATGAATGCCGCACTGAAAAAAGCCGATATAAAAACGGATCCCCAGCAAATGCAAATGTATCTGAGCATCTACCTGCAAAAACTTGCCACCCAACAGGCTGAAGAAAACCTGAAAAAAGGCGAGGAATTTCTGAAAGAAAATGCTAAAAAATCAGGGGTAGATACATTGGCCAACGGCATCCAATACAAAGTGCTGAAAGAAGGAAACGGTCCGAAACCCACCGCTACGGACAAAGTAAAAGTACACTACAAAGGCACATTGATTGACGGCACCGAATTCGACTCTTCCATCAAACGCGGCGAACCGGCGGAATTCTATCTGAGCCAGGTCATTCCGGGATGGACACAGGCCATACAGCAGATGCCGCAAGGTTCCAAATGGATCATCTACATTCCTTCTGACCAGGCCTATGGCCCAAGAGGTGCAGGCGGTGCCATCGGACCGAACGAAACCTTGATTTTTGAAGTAGAATTACTGGACATCAATCCCAAAGCGGAAGAAACTCCGGCTGCAAAATAAAGCACGGACACAATAAATTAAAACAGGAGGAACCCCACGGCTTTCTCCTGTTTTTTTATTTTATACGAAACACTCCTTTCAGACGAATATCATCGGAAGCCGCTCCTATCTTTACTTCAAACTCTCCGGGTTCCACCACCTGCTTCATTTCCGTATCATATAAAGCAAGCTCTTCCTTCCCCAGCACAAAAATAACTTTCTTACTCTCCCCCCTTTTTAAAGCAACATGACGAAATCCTTTCAACAACACGGGCGGCAATGAAACAGAGGCTTTTTTATCTGTAACATACAACTGTACCACTTCGTGTCCGTCATACTCACCGGTATTCGTTACCCTGCAACTCACCACCTGCAACGTATCCTTCCCATTCCCCTCCTTCAATTCCAAATCCCCATACTCAAAATTCGTATAACTCAATCCGTAACCGAAAGCATAAAGAGGAGTCCCTTCCCCGTCCATATAATCCCGGCTTCCCTCTTGGGAATAATACACCGGAAGCTGTCCTTCATGCCGGGGCACCGATACCGGCAAACGCCCCGACGGATTATAATCCCCAAACAACACATCCGCCACAGCCGCACCCCCCTGCTCTCCGGGATACCAACACGTCAGTAACGCCTGCGCCCTCTCCGCCGCCAGATTCATATTCAACGGCCTCCCTTGAATATACACAACAACCAGAGGTTTACCGACATCCGCCAACGCCTCCAACAAACGTTCCTGCTCCCCCAACAGATGCAACGTACTCCGATCAAACCCCTCCCCGCAATCCATATCCGACACCTCCTGTTCATCCTCTGCGGAAACCGTCGCCGCCCCCGTCGCTATATACTGCGTTTTAAAATCCCGTGCACTCGAACCTCCCACCACTAACACCACAACATCCGCCTGCTCCGCCACCTTCACCGCTGCCGGAATATCGGCTGTAGAACTCTCCCGGACAGCACACCCTTTCACATAACTTACCTTCGTCGAAGCCGACACCGCCCCGCGTATACCATCCAAAACCGTCGTAACCTCCTTCCTGTCCTGCGGAGCGGTATAATCCCCCAACTGGTTATACATCACATCGGCATTCGGTCCGATAACGGCAATATGCCTTATCGTCTTCCTCAACGGCAAAATCCCTTCATTCTTCAACAACACCGTCCCCTGCCTTGCCACTTCTCTCGCCAACTTCTTATGTGCTTCCGAACGCACCAGTTTCTTCGCCAAGGCAGGCGAGACATACGGATTCTCAAACAAGCCCAGGCGAAACTTCAAGCGAAGCACATTCGCCACCGCCCGGTTCAAATCATCTTCCGTAATCTCTCCCTCTTCCAAAGCCCTTTTCAAATTCCTGCCGAAAGCATTTCCCCCCAGATCCATATCCAAACCGGCCTTCAATGCCAGCACCGCCGCTTCCTTATTATCTTGCGCCACCCGCATACCCGCAATCCCCTCTATACTGAACAAATCCGAATACACAAAACCGTCAAATCCCCACATCCCCCGCAACACATCCGTCAATAAATACCTGTTTGCCGTACAAGGCACCCCGTCAATCGAATTATAGGAAGTCATCAAAGTCCCCGCACCGGCCTCCACCGCCTTTTTAAAAGGCGGTAAATACTCCGAAAACAACTGACGCATTCCCACATTGGCCCGATACCCGTTATGCCCGCCCTCGGGTATACCGTAAGCGGCAAAATGTTTCAGCGTCGAAAACAAATGCTTCCCGTCATCCTGCCTCTCCCCCTGCATACCTCTCATAAAAGCCACCCCCAATACGGATGTCAATACCGGATCCTCTCCGAAAGTCTCCTCCATGCGCGACCAACGGGGCTCCCGGGCTACATCCAGCACCGGACCATACCCGATGCCCGCCCCCTGCAAACGAGCCTCCAAAGCAATCGCTTCCCCCATTCTGTATATCAACTCCTCATTCCAGGTACTCGCTTGTGCCAAAGAAGTCGGGAACACCGTCGTACCTATTGCCATATGCCCGTGCGGACACTCCTCGGCAAACAAAACCGGTATCCCCAGACGGGTTTTCTCCACAGCATACCGCTGCAACGCATTCAAAGCCATAGCCGCCGTCTCCGGATTCAATCCGGTCTCCAACGTCTTTTGCGTCCACGGGTCGGCACGAAGCACCGCCCAAAAAGAACCCACCGGCATCTCCGCCATCCGCTTCTTATAAACCTCCGATGCCTCCACACCCTTTTTCGTCTTTGTGTACATCTCCCAACCCATCGGACAACACAATTGTCCCTCCTTCTCCTCCACCGTCATACGCCCGAGCAAATCCGCCACACGGTCCTCAACGGAGGCATCCGCCTCCTTATACAACGGCTTTTGTGCCGACAATTGCCCAATGACGGCAACCATAACCACCAACAACCAAAATCCCCGTATCATCTCTTTCGTGTAAACTGCAATGCAACAGACTCATTCTTCAATCCTTTAGGCAACATCACGGTCACCTGCTCTCCCACAACCTTATATCCCACTTTCCGGCCATTCCCCAACAACACCATATTCCCCTCCGGCACATTACCTGTCCATTGAATCGTTCCCGGCAAAACCTCATTCTCCGGCAAAGCATATATGGCGTAAAGCGTACGACCGTCCTTATCTGCCGTAAACCACACATTCCCCTCATGATAATAAGGGGTGGTACGGGTAGAATAAATCGCTTTCCCATTTGCACGCAACCATTTGCCCACCCCCTTCAAACTCTCTTCCACCTCCGGTTGGATAATCCCCTCCGGGGTCGGTCCCACACCCAACAACAGACACCCGCCTTTAGCCGTTATCTCCGCCAAAATATTGACCACCTCATTCGACGTTTTATACTTAGCACCCGGTGCCCACGCCCAACTGTGCGACAATGTAATGCAACTCTCCCACGGATGATTTATCTGCCTGTCCGGAATACTGCGCTCCGGGGTCTGGTAATTCTCATTCTTTCCCTTAATCGTCCGGTCTACCGCTATCAACCCCTGCTGCCTGCCTGCCCGTGCTTTTGAAAGTACGTCATCCAAATACACCTCCTCTCCGGTAATCCACCCGCCATCCAGCCACAAAATATCAAACCGGCCGTAATTCTCCATCAATTCGGTAAGCTGATTTTTCGTAAAATCCTGATACTTCGCCCACCAGTCCGGATGTTGCTCCCGCTTATAATTCTGCATACGGTTCGGAGTGGCATAATAAGGATTCCAAAACCACTTGCAATGCCAATCCGGCTTGGAAAAATAACACCCGATCATAAAATCCTTTTCCCGAAAAGCGTCAAACACATAACGTGCCACATCCCGCCGGGGATTCTCCGCAAAAGGTCCTTTGGCAATGGAAAAATCCGTATACCTGGAATCGAACATACAAAAACCGTCATGATGCTTCGTAGTGAATATCATATACTTCATCCCCGCATCTTCCATCACATCCGCCCACTGTTCCGGATTAAACGCCGTCGGATTGAAAACATTCGCCAATCCCCAATACCATTCCTTATATCCCTCATAGGTATATTCTCCGGGACGGGTAATCCACCCCTCCGAACAAATCTGCCACGACTCCACAATCCCCGGCACGGAATACAATCCCCAATGAAACAACACCCCGAACTTCTGGTCCCGCCACTTTTCCAAATTCTCCAACACCGCTTTATCCGTCGGCCATTCATACCCGTCGGACTGCTCGTGTACAAAACTATTTTCCTCTTGCGCATACACCTGACATGCCAACACCATTCCGCAGATACACGCCATACATTTTTTCAATCCACTCATAACCATATCTATTTATTATCAATTCGCGCCTTTACTTTCAGACAATCATCCTGCAAAACAGTCTGCAACAACCGGTAGCGACCGACCGATACCGGAGCCTTCACCAATTCGGGGACATTAAACGAATAAAAAAAACGCTTGTAAAAATCCCCCCTCTTCTGCGGCAACACAAAAGGCTTGTGCGCCACCCCTTCCGCATCGATATAAGCAACATAAGGACACGTATAAAGCCCGTCTTCCCGCCGGCTGCTGAACACCGTCCACCGTCCGTTGCTGCTCCATGTATGATAACTCTCCACACTTTCACTGTTCAACGCCTCCAACGGATAACATTCCGACGTCTTCAAATCGAACATCCACAAATCCGCTTCCTGATGCCAAATGGAAAAATTCCCGTAATCGGACAACGTAAACATCAGAAACCGTCCGTCCGGAGAAACCCGAGGAAACGAAACACTTTTCCCGTGACGCTCCGCCTGATACAATGTATCCACTTTTTCACCGAACGTCCGTTTCTCCGCATCAAAATCAATACTGCACAAACTATATTTCACTTGCTCATACTCATCGGGCATCGACCGCTTGCGCGCCGAACAAAAATACAACTTTTTACCGTCCGGAGAAAAAGCCGGAAACGTTTCATACACCTCTTCATCAAACAGCAAAGGCGACGTAAACACCTCATTCCGCCGCACATCATACACCACTATATCCGAAGCCAAATCCATCACTTCGATGCGATTCTGGTGATGCGTATGAAAAAGCTGCTTCGTATCATTCACCGAATAAGCGATAAAACCACCGCCCGGATGCCAATAAGGATACACCAGTGCAGAAATCGTCCGGTCTGTCTTCGTATCCAGTTTCACAGTCTTACCCTCCTCCGATAAAATCGTACCTCCATGCTTTGCACGCAAATGAAACGTCATTTTATCCGGATTCTGCATACAAAAAGAGTGGCAATTCATACAATTACGCCCTGTTTCCGCATTGGTCAAAATCGCCTTTTCATCAAAATTTTCCAAATTACGCTGGTAGATACCCATGTCGTGCCACATCTCATACCCCGGAGGAATAAGCCTATACACCAAATAAGGGTCTATCGGTTCCTCCGCCACCGTCAGATAAAACGGCCGATAAGCCTTCCACCCCTCCTCCGTCCTTACACAATGCTCCGCCCGGATTCTCTTTCCTTTGGCCGCCGCCAACAATTTCCTCCATTCCTTTATCCGGGGAATAGCCGCTCCGTTCCGGCACAACGCAGTAATCCTGCTCCCTTCGTACGACAGGACTATCGCGTCCTCCTCCGACATAAAGAAATTAAGCGGAGCAATATTACCCGGGACAACCACCTCCGCATAACTCCCTTCCAACGGAGACGCATCCTCCAAATGCCCGTCAATCCGGAACTCCCTCCCACAAGCCATACAGGCAAACAGCATACAGAACATCCACCCTTTCATCCTTGCACAAACATTAAATAAAACCAATACGTATTCTTAAAATAAGGAGCCAAAGCCGCTTTCCGGTTCCTATTGTTCCTCGTGCGGTACAAAGCCTCCTGATAACTTTCATATTGCTTTCGCACCTCCGGAGAAACACCATACTCCTCCCACCGATCCTTTTCTTGCTGATACAACGCCACCACTCCCTGCTGAAAAGCAAGCGGAAGCGTTTTCAAACAATCCGTCCCGTAATACTTGTCAAGAAAACGGCGGAACCCCTCCATATCCTTCGTCAACAAATAAGAAAGCCCCAAATAAGACATCGCTTTTCCATTCTGCGGATTCGCTTCCAAAATATCCTCCAATTCCGGCAACCAGCCGTAAAACATCGCAAAACGATTCTTCCCGCTCAGGCTACGCCGCTTCTCGCCCAACTCCGCATCCGCCTCCACCGCCTCATCATTATACAGGAACCGGCGATACTCCCGCGCCCACTTCCGGTACAAAAGCGTCCTTTCCAATAGCGACAAATACTTATCCGCCACGGCATAATGCCCCAATATCAGATTCGTCTTCACCAGCCTTATCATCGTCTGCACCCCGCATCCTTCCTGCAACGTCATTTGTGCCTCAAACGCATGCTGCTGCGCTTCCGCCACACATCCCACCGTATAAAACACGTCACTCATCACCATCCGCACCGCACCCGTATTATTACTATTCACCAGCAAAGCTCCCGTTCCGTACGGTTGAAAACGGAACGCATAATCTCCCAAAACGCCTTTATGCGCCAAAGCCATATTCACGTAATTCATATACACCTGATTCGTCAGCGGACGACGGGAAAATAGCTCCAATATCTCCTCCCATCGCTCTGTAAAAGCATAGTGATTCAATTGAAACAACAATTGATTGGAATCCTTTCGGACAAACCGTTCTCCCCCGAAAAAGACGCCGACACCCATTCCCCACAACAATACGGTGATTATCATACTGCGTCGCAGACAAACCGCTGTCGGACGTTTATACAAACGTCCCCATCCCAACAACAGCAAAGGCACTCCCCACACCAACCAATGATACAGTGGCATCTCCATAAAGGAATTATAATAAAACGCCGGAGAAAAAGCCCGCGGCAAGAAAAAAGCCCAGACAAATACAAACAAACAACACACCGCCGGCAACAAAAAGGTTAATCCCCAATTCCTGCGCGAAAAAAACAATACCATACCCCCCACCGCATACACCGTCACCACACTTCCCAACAGATAAAACACCACCGGAATACTCCCGGCGAAACACAACGCTTTCACCCTACCGTCCGACAACCAAGCGAAAAAAGATAAAAGCGCCATGACCAACAACAGGCAGACACTCCCCGTCCATTGGTAATCAAAATCATATTGGGAAAGGAGCTGCACAGCCCCCACTACCGCTACCCGACCTATCGATATTCCTGCCTTACGGAACAAAAACATTGTACAAAGCATCCCCAGACATACAGGCAAAACAAACACCCCGGCCCCCCAATGAGGCACGGCAAAAAACTGCATACCCCAACCGCTCAACCAATCTCCGAAACCGCCCAGCACAGCCAACGCCTCGCCCAACGCCCTCCAATCCGTCAAAAACAACCCCTCCTGCTCCCACTCACACAATTGATAAGGAATCGAAACATCCACCCGCCACCACAGCAAAGCGCCAAACAACACTCCCAAACCCGCATCTATCCATTTCATAAAAACCATATATTAAAAGAAAGGGGCTGAAAGCCAGCCCCCTTCAACAAAACACATAAAATTAGTAACCCGGATTCTGTTTCAAATTCGGATTGGCATCGATAGCACTCTGCGGTACCGGCAATACTTCATTCTTGCCCACCGTAAAAGTTCTATTTTCCTCAAGCTCAGTTCCGGTAATCTTCACATTAAAATCACCTTCCGCATTTTTCGTGGTAAGCAACTCACCTTTCACACGCACTACCGGTTGATTCAATACATCTTTAGCTATATCCCAACGGATAATATCCATCCGGCGAAGACCTTCGTAAGCAAATTCCACCCGACGTTCCCGGCGAACCAATTCGCGCAAAGTTGCCTGATTATTGTATTTCGCCCTATCCACTTTCGGCATCGGAACCCTCTCGCGCACCTGGTCGATGGCGTCGTAAACAGAAGCGTCAATCTCATTCTGTTCAATCTTAGCCTCGGCATACGACAACAACACTTCCGCATAACGCAATACGGGGAAATTCCGATCTGCATCCCAGATATCATCAAACTCATCCAAATTGCCGTAGAACTTCTTGAAATTATATCCCGTATGAGTACAGTTATTAGCATCAGGACCATAATCACCGCTACCCGGAATAATGGAAGGGAAACCTTTACTTTCATAAATTCCGTAAGCCTGTCCCGGATAAAGAATCGTAGCACGCAAACGCGGATCACGACCTACATACGGATTTTCCGGATCATAGTCAGAAGACTCCTCGATAGTCTGACCGTCTGCCATTTCGTAAGCGTCTACCAATGCCTGTGTCGGTACGATAGACGACCAACCGCCGTAACCGTTAGACATATAAGCTCCGAACCACATGCTATAATTACCCTCTTTGTTATGTTCCGTAGAGAATATCACTTCGGAATTGTATTGGTTTGCTTTATAGAATGATTCCTCATAATTCAAATCAGGCATGGAATATTTTCCTCCGTCCATAATGCTCTTTGCCATTGCAACTGCATTCGGATAATCACCGGTCACCAAATACACACGGGTCAAATAAGCCTGTGCGGCACCCTGGGTCAATCTTCCGGCAGGAGCTGTCTCAGGAAGCACCTTAGCGTCAACACACTCTTTCAACTCCTTTTTAACGAAATCCAAAATAGTATTCTTATCCGTACGGGGAATCATAGACTCGTCTATCGTTTCAAATACTTCCTCCGTAAAAGGGAAATCCCCGTAGCAATTCACCTTCCAGAAATAAGCCATGGCACGAAGTACCCGCACCTCTGCCCGATACTGGTTACGTTTAGCCTCTGAAGAGAACTCAATCGTATTTTCCCGCATCAAATACTCATTGTATGTACGGATATCCAAGAAACTGAAATAGTTCACGATAGAAACTCCGGAAGGAGCCATAGAACCATTGGCTATACAACGGTAGCCCTCGTGTGTATGGAAATTATACTGGTTATCGGTCGTACAATCCCAATACCACATTTCCTCAATACGGTAAGGGCTGGCTATACTGCGATAACAACCGGTCAAAGCCACATCGGCATCCGCCTCCGTTTTCCAGAACGTAGCAGGTGACAGGGCATCTCCCGGCGCTCTGTCCAAGAAATTTTCCGAACAACCGGCAAAAACTGTCGGAACAGCTAAAAGCAGGCAATATTTTATAAATTTTTTCATATTCAATTCCTTTAATCATTAATAATTAGAACGTAACATTCAGACCCACGGAATGTACTTTCGTTTGCGGATAATAGTTACCGCGTCCGGCAGGAGCTTCCGGGTCCCAACCTTTCAAGAAATTGGTTACCGTCCAAATGTTCTGACCGGAATAGTAAATCCTTACTTTGGAAATTCCGGCTTTTGCCAGCCAGTTCTTCGGCAACGTATAACCTACCTGCAAGTTCTTCAGACGAAGATAGTTTGCATTCTGCAACCAGAAATCGGAACAGGTATTCGGCATGCTGACATCATTCAAGCCGATTGTTGCACGCGGATATTTGGCATTCGTATTATCCGGCGTCCAGCTATCCAACCACAATTTAGCGGGTTTCGCAGCATCACCGTCAATGGAACCGATAGCCTCAATACCCAGATAACCGTTCACATCGGCAGCTCCCTGGAAAAATGCCATGACATCAAATCCTTTGTAATTCGCTCCGACATTGAAACCGAACGTAATACCCGGATCCCAGGAACCCAATACCACGCGGTCATCTGCATTGATAACACCGTCTCCATTTACATCCACATACTTCAAGTCTCCGGGACGTACCGTATTACCGGTGATGGCATATCTGTGTTCAGCATTATAAGCATCGATTTCAGCCTGAGACTGGAAGAATCCGTTGGTTTTGTAACCATAGAAACTGTTCATTGCTTCACCTTCACGCATGATATAGGAATAATCTCCGCTACCGATCTGTTCTCTCACATCACCCATGGATTTAATCTTATTCGTATTGAAAGCGACGTTACCACCGAAGTTAAAGTCTACCTCCCCGAAAGAATCCCGGTAATCCACTGAAATTTCAAAACCTTTGTTGGTCACTTTACCCACATTGTCATAATAGTTGCTCAACGCATAGGTTACCGGTGTTGACACTGCCATTAAAATACCGTCAGTCGTCTTATCGTAATATTCCAACGTTAAATTCACTTTCTGGATTAGTGACAAATCCAAGGCAACACCCCACGTCGTGGTCTCTTCCCATTTCAAATTCGGATTGGCGGCATTTACCGTTTTAGCTCCTGATGATATGGAACCGCCGAAAGGATAGTTATAACCCAAACTCATGGTAGAAATCGTCGGATAATATCCCTGACCGATGTCCTGGTTACCCAATTTACCCCAGGAAGCACGCAACTTGGCATTGTTTACAACACCTTGCAATGATTCGAAGAAACTTTCTTCAGAAAAACGCCATCCGGCAGATACAGAGGGGAACGTACCCCAACGATTGCCGCGGGCGAAACGGGAAGAACCGTCATAACGCAAATTGGCTTCCAACAGATATTTACCGGCATAATCGTAATTGATACGTCCAAACCAGGAAAGCATTGCCAATTCACGAGTATAACCGCTATTACTCATACTTGCCGTACCTCCGGCATTCAAATCGGTCAAAGAGTTACTCGGGAAATTCTGACGATAAGCCGAAGTTGTCTTATACTTATACAACTCAGCATGATAACCGCCCAATACATACAGATTGTGAGAACCGAAAGAATCTTTGTATTCGGCAAGCACATCTCCGGTGATGCGGTCATAATGCGTAGCCCCTTCGTATAACTTATCAACGGAACCTTGTGTATAAGTTTCAGAAAATTTCAATGCCTTACGCATTTCGTGCATATCCTCATAATACAATTTGTAAGACCCCATCGCCTTTACGGACAACGACGGCAAAATATAATATTTTGCGGAAGCAATAGATTGCAAATTGTGACGTACACGATCATTCGTCGAATTGTTATCCAACCAGGCAATCGGGTTACCGTCTCCGATTCTACCATACGTACCGTCGGAATATTTATAAGGTACCATCGGGGAAATCATATTTATCTGACGGAAGAACTGTGCAAAACCGCCCACATACGGGTTGGTCGGTTCCGTCAAATCAATATGGGAATAAGACATACTGAATGATGTTTCCAGATTGTCTCTCGGATTGGCATCCAGATTCAAACGCATATTATATTGTTCCTTCTTGGCATGACGAACGATACCGTCCTGACTCTGATAACCCAAAGAAGCCATATAACGCAACGCTTCGTTACCGCCGGAAACACTCAGATTGTGTGTCTGTTGGAAACCGGAATCTTCATAGAATAATCCCTGCCAATCGGTATTTGCATAGTTATCCGGGTCTGAACCGTCCTCAAACTTCCGAATATCCTCATCCGTATAGGTCGGAGTATATCCGTTATTAATACGGGCCTGGTTGGTCAAACGGGCATATTCAGCAGAAGTAGCATACTCAGGTAATTCGGTAGCAGACTGCCATCCGAAGATACCGGAATAATTCACCACGGCTTTGCCGGTCTTGCCGCGTTTGGTGGTAATCAAAATCACACCGTTGGCAGCCTTAGAACCGTAGATAGCGGAAGAAGCCGCATCTTTCAATACGGAAATAGATTCGATATCATTGGCATCGATGTCATTCATCGTAGATTCCACTCCGTCCACAATCACCATCGGGTCGGCAACGTTGAACGTACCCGTACCGCGCACACGAATCGTACCGTTATCCGAACCGGGCTGACCGCTTCTCTGAACAACGGTCACACCGGGAAGCAATCCCTGCAAACCGGCAGACACGGAAGTAATCGGACGAGCTTCAATCAATTTCTTGTTTACGTTAGCCACAGAACCCGTCAAATTCAACTTCTTCTGCGTACCGTAACCAACCACAACCACCTCTTCCAGATTCAAGCTGTCTTCTTTCAAGCTGATTGTCAACGCCTCTCCGTTCCAAACCACCTCTTTCGTCTGGTAGCCCATAAAAGAAACCACCAACGTACTCCCAACCGGAACATTCTCGATGGAAAAATTACCGTCAAAATCCGTAGAATTTCCATCCGTCGTTCCTTTCACCAACACTGCCGCCCCGACAATCGTTTCGCCTGTCGTAGCGTCCTTCACCACTCCGGTACACGTCCTTTTCTGTTGTTCGGCCGCTGTACCTGAAATTCTCTTTCCGGCAAATGCATAGTTACCCACACATAAGAAAAAAGAGAAAAATAGCATTGCTGCTAAACCTAAGTGTTTTGTCATAACTAAAATGTTTAAAATTAAGAAATTATATCAATAACATCCCGATTATGCGAACCTCCGTAAAAATCCGGCACAACCCTTCAATTATTTTTCATTAAAACCACATAATCAACACCATACATAAAATCGAAATCGTTTTCCTAAAGGATACCTGCTTGCTAAGCATGTGTCTCATTTTTGATTGTTTTATTTTCAAATACTTAGAAAGAAAATATTCTAACGTAGATGTAAAAATCGTTCTTTTTTTCTACTAAATTTTTCGCACACGATTTCGAAAGCAAATTTAGAATGAAATTCAGAAATAACAAAGCAAAAATGTTAATTTTTATAAAATATTGTGATACAAATATTTAAAAATCAAAAATAATCCGCAACAAAATAGGAAACTTCCCTTTTTCCTTTCCTGACTTAAAATAGAGACACATGCTTAGCAAGCAGGTATCTTTTTATTTTTTATCCATCTCCATCCGAAACTTGTAAAAAAGAGAAACAGATTTTTGTTGAGTTCTTTTGAAAAACAATCAAATTTGCCCACATTTGCAGGCAAATTATTGAAACCATGAATTACGAAATCAGCGGAAAGCTTATATTTAAAGAAGATACACAACACATCAGCGATAAATTCCAGAAAAGAGAGTTCGTTATCGAAGTGGAAAATGAAAAGAATCCCCAGTGGAACGATTTTGTGAAGATACAACTTATTCAGGACCGTTGCGACCTGCTGGAAAATATCTCACTGAACGAAAATATCAAGGTGTATTTCAATGTGCGTGGCAGGAAATGGGAGAACCAGGGGAAAGTATCCTATTTCACCAATCTGGAAGGCTGGAGAATTGAAAAGATGACACAGGAGGCTCCGGAGAACATACCGGTACCCCAATACACGGTGGAGGATATTCCCCCGATGCCCGAAGCTGACGACCTGCCGTTCTGATACTTTTTCGCCGGTATTTCTTATACCTATCTATAAGGTTCCTTATACATACTGTCGTTATGCTACTGTATTAACTCCGAATCAACTCCGTTCCGGAACGGGGTTGATTCGGAGTAGAGCAACAAGGAAAACACAAGCATCTATAAGAATCCATTGCGGGCAGTTTATGTTCTACCGGGGAGAGAGCAGTTTTATCTCTGTAGCGGTCAGTTCAATCTTTCTCTCCTTAAAAAGGGTACCGATGGCTTTTTTGTAATCTTTCTTACTGCATTCGAAAAGATTGTAGATGATTTCGGGTGCGGTTTTGTCGGACACATCCAGCACGCCTCCGTTGTCTTCCAGTTTTTCAAGTATTCTTTCAACGATGCCGTTAATCCGGTCGTATCCTTTTTTCTGCAAGGTTATATCTATTTTATCGTCTTCCCGGACTTCCTTGATATATCCCTTTAATTTCTGCCCCAATCTCAAAGGACGGAATATTTCATTCCGGTACACAAGTCCCCAATGGAGGTTATCCACAATCACATTATAGCCTAAATCGGATTTGCGGGCAATCAGCACATCCACCTCCTGGCCGGATTTGTATTGAACAGGCACATTGCCCAGGTATTTTTCAATCTTGGCGGTGGCCACAATCCGGTCGGACGCATCATCCACATAAGCATAGACAAGGTAAGATTTTCCCTCCGTCATCCTGTCCCGCTGTTCGCGGAAAGGTACCAGCAAATCTTTTCTCAGTCCCCAGTCCAGAAAGGCTCCCACGGAACTCGTGGACACCACTTTCATCCAGGCGAATTCTCCCACTTGTATATTGGGTACTTCCGTCGTGGCAATAATCCGGTCTTCGGAATCAAAATAGATAAATACTTTCAGATAATCGTCCGGGAAACAATCCTTGGGAACATATTCATTGGGCAAAAGTATTTCTCCCCGCTCCTCCCCGTCCAGATAGACGCCGAAATCGACCACTTTTATCACCCGGAGGGTATTGTATTTTCCAATTTCTATCATAGAATCAATGTAAAACGGAAAACTTTATTTCATTATATTTTCCACTTCTTCTACCGTAATGGGGATGCGCTTGTCTCCCAAGACGCGACAGCCTTCTTCGGTAATCAACACATCGTCCTCCAAACGGATACCGCCGAAATCCTTGAAGGTTTCGATTTTGTCATACACCAAGAAATCTTTATGCAACCCTTGTTGTCTCCATTGGTCAATCAATGCCGGTATGAAATAACATCCCGGTTCATCCGTCACGACGAAGCCCGGCTGCAAACGGCGTCCCATCCGCAAGGAGGAGGTTCCGAACTGGTTTACCGGACGTATTTCCTCGTCATATCCCACATAAATCTGCCCTAAATCTTCCATATCATGGACATCCAGTCCCATCATGTGTCCCAATCCGTGGGGCATAAACAAGGCATGGGCTCCGGCTGCGACGGCTGCTTCCACATCCCCGCACATCAATCCCAGTTCCTTCAATCCCTGCGCCAGTACCTTACATACTTCCAGGTGAACGGAGAGATAAGTCACTCCCGGACGGGATAATTCCAACGCTTTCTGGTTACAAGCCACAACAATATTGTAGACATCTTTCTGGCGGGAATCGAATTTCCCGTTTACAGGAACCGTACGGGTGAAATCGGAACAATAGTTCATATTGTTTTCCGCTCCCGCATCCGTCAGCATCATCCGTCCCATTTGCAGGAGTTGGCTATGGTTGTGATTATGCAATGTTTCACCGTTCTGCGACAATATCACCGGGAAAGAGACCATTTTTCCGTAGGAAGCGGCAATACCTTCTACCAGACCGGTCACGTATAATTCCTTTATTCCCGAACGGCAATGCATCATCGCCGTGGTGTGCATCTCGTATCCGATGTTGCAGGCTTCCGTGATTTGTTCGATTTCACACGCTTCTTTTACGGAACGCAGGCTCACCACGGCCTTAATCAGTTCGAGGGAAGCATATTTTTTCTGTAAAGCAGGACGAATCCCCAATAATTCTTCTATCAAAAGCATGTTCGCATGCCGATAGGGAGGCAGGAAGTGGATTTTACGGCCTTCGCCGACAGCCTGTCTCAGCAAGTCTGCCAGTTTGGCAAAAGGCTTTGTCTGGGTAACGCCCACTTTTTCGCCCAATTCCTTTACTTTCGGCTGAGGTCCCATCCAGATGATATCATCCATATCGACATCATTCCCGAAAAGATATTCTTTTCCGGAATCCACATCCAGTACACCGGCGAATCCCGGCATATCCAATCCGAAGAAATACAGGAAGGAACTGTCCTGACGGAATTTATAGGTATTATCCGGATAATTGGCCGGAGATTCCACATTACCGAGGAGCAGAATCATTCCTCCCCCCACTTTTGCTTTCAGGGCTTTCCTTCTGTTTTTATAAATAGCAGCTTCAAACATGGTTTTATTTTTTTAGATTTTATTCATCAATAGTGTATTTTCAGATTATTTAAACGCATGGCACTGTTGCGGGTTTCGGGATTTGCCAAGCGTACCCGGCAAGTATGCCAGGAACCGTTTTTCAAGGGATAAGCGTCTGTTTCCAAACTATAAACCGGTAAAGCGATGCCGGGATGAAAGCTGAAACAGAGGTTTTTCTCAAAGCGGTTATAAACTTTTATCAGCAAGGTGTTTTTCCCTTTTTTCAAAGGGAGCAGTATCTTTTCCGTGTTGTAGGCCTTTCCTCTGCCTGCGGAATGCGTTGTCACGACCCGACCGTTTAACAGCACCATGACCCCGTTTCCGCTTCCAATCTCAACAGCCACATCCCCGTCGCGGACAGCCACCATTTCCTGCCAGAACAGGACGGAACGTCTTTCCCCTACCGGAAATTCCCATTTTTGTCCCGGCTGCAAGTCACTGCACATTTGCCACCCTTCCCCTGCCGGTACTCCATCCACAGCTGTTACTTCCGGTATGCTTCCCAAGAGGCCTCCCGTGCGTTTCCAAAAGATATTTCCCCAAGTCACGCCGGTGGTCTGCCATTTTATTTTTTCACCACCTTCCAACACAATCTCCTTTTCCACATCGTCCGCTGTCAGTACAATTTTTTTACCCCGTTCCTCTTCTGTATAAAAGAGTGTCGGTTTCCATTGTCGGGCGGAGGTCTTTATCATCCAGTTATATGCAATCACGCTTCTGAAACCGGTGTAATAGTCCATGCTCGAATAGGCATTCACCGGCACGGCATTTTCCCACGTCAGCAATTTCCCCGTTGCCCGGGCATGCAAAGGAAGGATTTTAAAGTCTTTTTCCAATTCCACACCAATGACGTCCACCGGAGAATCGGCATCCATGCCTTCTGCCGGATAGAGTATCCACGTTCCTTTCTCTTCTGCCACCTTGAGAGCTTCCCCTCCGATATAAGTCGCCCGTTTCACTTTTCCCCGCAGTCCCTCCAGGCGAATCTGTTCCGGCCGCTTTTCCTTTTCCACGAAAAGATAAAGCCGGTTTCCTTTCACCGTCACATCTCCCCAGACAGGAAAATAGTCGAAAGGATTCGCTTCGGCGGCATATATCGCTTCGCCGTATTTCTCCAGCCATTTTCCTATTCCCAATAAAACGTCCTTTTCAAAAGGAACCACACTTCCGTCTCCCCGGGGACCGATGTTCAGCAGATAGTTTCCTCCCCGACTGACCACTTTTATCAGACTTTTTATTTTTTCATTCCGCTTGTCCGCCACTTCTCCCCGCTCCTGCCAGGAACGGTAACCCCAGGTTTCATCGAAAAAAGAGGCCGCAGTCTGCCAGGGAACCCCCATTTTATAATCCGGGTATTCATTGTCCGCCATCACACTGAAGTCGCTGCAATCATTTCCCAGGCGACCGCTGATCATGCACTGGGGCTGCAAGCGGCTGACCAGTGCATACAGTCCCCGGCTCTGCTCCGGTGTCAGAGAGCCCATATCAAACCATATTTCCGATATGGGACCGTATCCGGTCATTATCTCTTCCACCTGTTTCAGGTTGTATTCGTAGTGCTCGGGAGTCAGCGGATCGGCATTGTGGCTCGAAATCGGGTAAGCCTGCGGGAAGTGCCAGTCTATCAATGAAAAATAAACCCCGAAACGCATTCCCTGTCTCCGGCAAGCCTCCGCCAGTTCTTTCATGACATCCCGTTTATAGGGCGTGGCATCTACAATATTATATTCGGTGTAGCGGGAATGATACATGCAAAAACCGTCGTGATGTTTCGAGGTGAATACGACGGATTTCATACCTGCCTTTTTTGCCAATGCCACCACCGAATCGGCATTCCAGCCGACCGGATTAAAGTCCCGCGCCACAGCGGCATACCAATCACTGAATATTCCGCCATGGGATTGAATCTGTTCACTGTAGCCGCTCAATACGGGTTTTCCGTTCCAGACTCCGCCCAATTGCGAGTAGAGTCCCCAATGGATGAACATGGAATATTTCTGGTTCATCCAGACAGAATCAGGCTTGATCTGGGCATACGCCACATTGAATCCCCATAAAAGCAGAATAATTATTTTTAGCATACCACAAAAATATTAGTGGGCTAAAAATAAGATAAATTCAGCTAAAAACTAAATGTTAAAGCCAAAAGATTGGGAATTTAGTCATAATGCTCATCCAGAACCGTGCGTTTGCTTCTGAAGAGGATGGCAGCCAGAGGAACGCAAAAACCGGCAACAACTACCAACCAGGCCCCGTAACGGATTGTCACTTCATTAGCCATGATTCCGCTCATACGGCCGCCAAGCGTCAGCATTGTATCCTGGGAGAAGTCTATGTCCATAATCCTCCATAATACCACTATTCCGGCAGCAATGCCCAGCAGCGAGATAAACCAGAGATTCATTTTCGACACATCCCGATGCAGATTTTTTCTCATGGCGAGAAGCAAGACCAACAGAAACATGATAAATGTAAACCATCCGGACGAAAAAACGCCGGTGAGTGTTCCCACCATATCGACAGTATACCAGGGCAAAAAGGTGGCCACAAGACCGATAATCCCCACGATAAATACGGCAAAACGTTGTCTGTTCATAATTTTTTCATTTAATATCAACAACGCGTATACGTCCGGAAAGAATAAAAAGTTTTACAGCCAGAAAGCTTCCCGCCGGATACTAATTTTTAATGAAAATTATCAAAAATATGTGCCGCTTTTTTTGATATTCGCAATAAGTATGAGTAATTTTGGGGACATTTTGTCGGGAAACGTTTCCGAGAAAAAAATAGATTTATTTATTCATTAATTTCATTATTTATGACACCAACTCATATTGAACACATCGGCATTGCCGTAAAAAGTCTGGATGAGGCTATTCCTTTCTATGAAAAGGTTCTCGGCTTAAAGTGCTATGCTATTGAAGAAGTTGCAGACCAGAAAGTAAAGACGGCCTTTTTTCAGGTAGGTCAGACGAAAATCGAGCTGCTCGAATCTACCGACCCGGAGGGTCCTATCGGTAAATTCGTTGAGAAAAACGGAGGCGGCATGCACCACATGGCTTTTGCAGTGGACGATGTGGCACAAGCTCTGAACGACGCGGAAGCTGCCGGTTGCCAGTTGATTGACAAAGCTCCCCGCGGCGGTGCGGAAGGATTGCGTATCGGTTTCCTGCATCCGAAATCCACCAACCGGGTATTGACAGAACTTTGCGGTAAAAAATAAAACGGTTATAAAGCCCATATCCTTGGCGATATGGACTTTATCCTTTATAAACATCATAAATTCAAACCATATATGATTACGAATCAAGATAAAGTAAAAAAACTGATCGAGCTTCGCGCAACCGCGAAGTTAGGCGGTGGAGAAAAAAGGATTGAATCCCAGCACAAAAAAGGGAAACAAACAGCCCGTGAACGTATTGAAATGTTGTTGGACGACGGCAGCTTTGAAGAGTTTGACATGTTTGTAACCCATCGTTGCACCAACTTCGGCATGGAGAAAACCAAATTCTTGGGCGACGGTGTGGTAACCGGACAGGGAACCATCGACGGACGTCTGGTATTTGTATTTGCACAGGATTTTACGGTATTCGGCGGTGCATTGTCCGAAACCTTGGCACAGAAAATCTGTAAAGTGATGGACAAAGCCATGGTTGCCGGAGCTCCGGTTATCGGTCTGAATGATTCGGGAGGCGCCCGTATTCAGGAAGGTGTAACCTCTTTGGCCGGATATGCCGAAATATTCGAACGCAATATCTTGGCTTCCGGAGTGATTCCGCAGATTTCCGCTATTTTCGGTCCTTGCGCCGGAGGTGCCGTTTACTCTCCCGCCCTTACGGACTTCATCCTGATGACGGACGAAACGTCCTATATGTTCGTAACCGGTCCGAAAGTGGTGAAAACCGTTACCGGTGAAGACATCAGCACCGAAGACCTGGGAGGTGCAGGCATCCACTCCTCCAAGTCGGGTGTGGCCCACTTCAAGGTGGAAAACGAAGAAGAAGGTATACAGATTATCCGGAAATTATTGTCCTATCTGCCTTCCAACAATCTGGAAGACGCACCGATTATCGATTGTACGGACCCGATTGACCGTCTGGAAGACAGCCTGAACGAATTGATTCCTGACAACCCCAACCAGCCTTACGACATGTTGCAGGTGATTGAAGCTATTGTGGATAACGGGGAATTCCTTGAAGTACACCGCAATTTCGCCAAAAATATCATCGTAGGGTTCTGCCGTATGGGCGGTATGCCAGTGGGTGTTATTGCCAACCAACCGAGCTTCCTGGCAGGTGTATTGGATATTCAGGCTTCCCGCAAGGCAGCCCGCTTCGTACGTTTCTGCGACTGTTTCAATATTCCGATTCTGACGTTGGTTGACGTACCGGGATTCTTGCCGGGCAGCGGCCAGGAATACGGCGGTATCATCATCCACGGTGCCAAATTGTTGTTCGCATACGGCGAGGCTACCGTACCGAAAGTAACCGTTACTTTGCGCAAATCTTACGGTGGTGCACACGACGTGATGTCCTGCAAACAGTTGCGCGGCGATGCCAACTACGCATGGCCTTCAGCTCAGATTGCCGTGATGGGTGCTTCCGGAGCCATTGAGGTTCTTTACGGAAAAGAAGTGGCCGCTATCGAAAATGCAGAAGAAAAAGCCAAATTCATCCAGGAAAAAGTGGACGCTTACGATGACGCTTTTGCCAATCCTTACCAGGCAGCTTCGTTCGGTTACATCGACGATGTCATCGAACCGCGCAACACCCGTTTCCGGGTTATCCGCGCTTTTGAAAGCCTGCGTACGAAGAAAGTGGTTAATCCGCCGAAAAAACATAGTAACATACCTTTATAAAATAGAGAAATATGACAAATTCTATTATACTTCTCACAGATTTGGCTGCAGAAGCCAGCGGATATACCATTTCTGTCGTGAGTATCATTGTAGTATTTCTGTCGCTGACCGTATTGGTGCTCATTTTTACAGCCATTCCCAAGTTACTGGAAATGAAGATAAAGAGCAATATCAAAAAAACGGGTGTGACGGAAGTAGCTCCGAACATCAACATGGAAGCCGACATCAATGTCGCCATTGCGATGGGATTGCACATGTATTTTAATGAATTGCACGACGAAGAGAGCAATATCATTACCATACACAATGCCCCCAAACAATATTCGCCGTGGAGTTCCAAAATTTACGGAGTACAAAATCAACCTTTAAAAAAGTAAAAAGGCAAATCAGCGTATTATAACTTAAAAAAAAGAGTATGAAAAAATATAAATTCAAAATCAATGGCCAGGTCTATGAGGTGGAAGTGGGTGAATTTGACGGCAACAACGCTACCGTATCCGTAAACGGAACCTCCTACCAAGTGGAAGTGCAAGGCGAGGAAAAGAAAGCCAAGACCCCGGTATTGGCCCGTAAACCGGTAGTCAATAAACCCGGAGAAGGCCAGATTAAGAAAGCCGACAATGCCGGAGGTGCGTTTAAAATCAACTCTCCGCTTCCCGGTACTATCAAAAAAGTCAATATCAGCGTAGGAGACACGGTGAAAGAGGGCGATTGCCTGATGGTCATGGAAGCCATGAAAATGGACAACAATGTGATGGCGGAAAAAGGCGGTACGGTAAAAGCCGTTAAAGTAAAAGAAGGTGACGCCGTTCTCCAGGGCGATACATTAGTAGAAATTGCATAATCAAAAAGTGTATGAATAAACTTATTTTCATTACGTTATCATTCCTGTTCGTACTCCTGAACGGTTATGCCAGCCGGGCGGCGAATGGAGATAACTTAAAAGAAGAGCTTGTACACGGCAAATGGGTAAATAAAGCCGACGGCTATATTCCCAACGCTACCGGTAATTCCGACCGGACCGTTGCCCGTTACAAGATATATCAATTCAATGAAAACGGGACGTTCACGATGGACTCCATCAAGCAACGTTACACCGGGACCTGGGAAATGGAAGGCAATACGGTTACGATGTCTTTCAATCCCAAGAAGATTACGGAATTCTCCCCGAATTTAGACCCGAATGCATCGGGACAGGGCTATGTCACGACGGATGTTATGGTCAATTTGGGTGAGAGAAAAGCCGTCGTTACTCCGGAGGTATTGAAATTCAGCAATTCCACACAGGATGCCGTTCACAACTCGGACGCCATTGCCGGAATGAAGAATTTCTGGGAATTTACAGGTTTTGCCAATGCAACGTGGAAGAACTTAGTCATGATTTTAGTGGCTTTGATTTTCATTTGGCTGGCCATCCGCTTCGACTACGAACCGATGTTGCTTATCCCTATCGGTATGGGTATCATTATCGGAAACATACCTTTCTATATGGGCGAGGCTTTCAATCTGAAACTCGGTATTTATGAACCCGGTTCGGTATTGAATATCCTCTATTCGGGAGTAATCAACGGGTGGTATCCTCCTTTGATTTTCTTAGGTATCGGAGCCATGACCGACTTCTCGTCCCTGATTTCCAATCCTCGTCTGATGATATTGGGAGCAGCTGCACAGATCGGTATTTTCGTAACTTTCATCGGTGCGCTTTGGCTGGGCTTCGCTCCCCCCGAAGCAGGAGCTATCGGTATTATCGGCGGTGCCGACGGTCCGACAGCCATCTTCCTGTCTTCCAAATTAGCCAACGGAGTAAACATGTTGGCCGACGGGACTCTGGTAAAGAACCTAATCGGTCCGATTGCTATCGCGGCTTATTCTTACATGGCTCTGGTTCCGGTGATACAACCACCCGTTATCAACCTGCTGACCACGAAGAAGGAACGCAAAATCAAAATGCGTCCTCCCCGTTCTGTCAGCCGTTTGGAAAAACAACTGTTCCCGATTATCGGTCTGTTGCTGACAGCGTTCATCGCTCCTTCGGCACTGCCGCTGTTGGGTATGTTGTTCTTCGGTAATTTGCTGAAAGAGTCTACGGTAACCAACCGTTTGGCCAACACCGCCAGCAATGCTTTGATTGACTCCATCACCATGTTGCTGGGTATCACGGTGGGTGCCTCCACGCAAGCAGACGTATTCCTGACCGACACATCCATCAAGATTTTCGTGTTGGGAGCTTTCTCTTTCGTGATTGCCACCGCAAGCGGTGTGTTAGTCGGCAAACTGATGAGCTGGCTTTCTCCCAAAAGCAATCCTATCAACCCGATGATCGGTGCCGCAGGTGTTTCTGCCGTACCCGACAGTGCCCGCGTGGTACAGAATCTGGGATTGAAAAACGATCCTACCAACTATTTGCTGATGCATGCCATGGCACCCAATGTGTCCGGAGTAATCGGTTCTGCCGTTGCCGCCGGTACATTATTGAGCTTCCTGATGTAAAAGCGATTCATTTCATAAAAACTCCCGGAGGTCATGTCACCCATCCGGGAGTTTTTTTTATAACTATTTTCCCCTATCTTTACCGAAACAAATTCAACAACTGATTTATGAGTTTACGCGGTTTCGGAAGCGACAATTTTTCGGGTGTCCTGCCCGAAGTGTTCAATGCCTTGAAAGAAGCGGCCTACGGCCATCAACCCTCCTACGGAGAAGACAGTTATTCCCAAAAGGCTATCCAGGATTTCAAAGATATTTTCGGCGAAGACATAGAAGTATATTTCGTTTACAACGGCACGGGTGCCAATATTTTGGCCATATCGGCCTTTACCCGCTCTTTCAATGCCGTGATATGTGCGGAAACCGCCCACATCAATGTGGACGAATGCGGTGCCATACAGAAACAGACCGGTTGCAAATTGCTGACAGTTCCCACTTTTGACGGCAAACTGAATGTGGGACTTCTCCAGAATCATATGCACGGTTTCGGCGAGCAACACCATTCCCAACCGAATCTCATTTCCCTGACGGAATGTACGGAATTGGGCACGGTATATACTCCCGAGGAGTTGAAAGAAATCTGTGATTTCGCCCACGCCCACAACATGTACGTACACATGGACGGTGCCCGTCTGGCCAACGCCGTGGCGCACTTGGAATGCGACCCGCAGGATCTGACAGTCCGCGCAGGAATCGACGTGCTCAGTTTCGGCGGCACCAAAAACGGTATGATGTTCGGGGAAGCAGTCCTGTTTTTCAACACAAGCGTCTGTCCCAATGTAAAATATATCCGCAAGCAGGCTATGCAGCTTCATTCCAAAACCCGTTTCATTGCCGCACAATTTTCCGCAGTACTGAAAGACGGCCTGTGGTTGAAAACAGCCGGACATGCCAACCGCATGGCGGAGAAGTTAGCCAAAGAAGCCGCCTTGATTCCGGGAGTCAAGATTACCCAGGAAGTCCAGGGAAATGAAGTGTTTGCCATCATCCCCCGCAATAAAATAGAGGTACTTCAAAAAGAATGTTTCTTCTACGTATGGGATGAAAATGCTTCGGAAGTGCGTTGGGTATGCTCTTTCGACACCACGGAAAACGACATCATCGAATTTGTCAATCTGCTGCGGAAGGAACTAATTTAGCAATTCATGGAACGCACTTTCATAGAAACGGAAGACGGCAGTACATCACTCTATGTACCCGGCTTGAATGAACATTACCATTCCGTCCACGGTGCCGTTCAGGAATCGCGCCACATATTCATCCAGGCAGGGATAGAGTTTTACGGACAAGAAAATGTTTCCATTGTCGAAGCCGGATTCGGCACAGGCCTGAATGCCTATCTTTCGCTTATCCATACCGAGACCCGGCATTGCAACATCCACTATACAACCCTGGAAAAATACCCCCTTTCGGAAGAGGAAGTCAATGCGTTGAATTATCCTTCCCTCCTTCCTTTCGACAGACCGGAATTGTTTAAGGCTTTACATACTTCCCCGTGGGAGGCAGAGACCGCCCTCACTCCCCGTTTCACCCTTTTGAAACACCGGACAGACATTCGGGAATGGCAACCCGACACGAAAACGGATATTGTCTTTTTCGACGCTTTCAATCCGGAAGTGCAACCTCATCTGTGGACAACGGAGGTATTCCGCCGTTTCTATGAATCGCTGAAACCCGGCGGCATATTAGTGACCTACTGCGTTAAGGGCATTGTCAAACAAGCCCTGCGTGATGCCGGATTCACGCTAAAACGTCTGCCCGGCCCTCCCGGCAAACGGGAAATGCTCCGGGCCACCCGCCCTGCGTAATCTTCCCTGTAAAAGTTTACCACTTACCGGTATGCACTTTGGAGGCATCCCATTTGTCTTTCGGAGTGTGAGGAACGGCCGGATAGCCCACCGGTATGACACAGAGGGAAGCAATATGATCCGGATGTCCGGTATATTTTTTCGCTATTTCCATCCGGTCTTCATAAGGATAGGTGGCGGTCCACACAGCACCAAGACCCAGAGCTTCTGCCGCCAGCAATATATTTTCCGCCGCAGCGGAGCAATCTATATACCAATAAGAAGATTTTGTCACGTCTCCGCAAACCACGATTGCCATCGGGGCTTCTTTCAGCATTTTCGCATACGGCAAGGCTGCGGCCATGGAATCAAGCACTGCCCGGTCGGTTACTACGACAAATTCCCATGGTTGGGTGTTTTTTCCCGTCGGCGCGGCCATGCCGGCTTTCAGCAGGAGTTCCGTTTTTTCCTGTTCCACCGGCTTCGGCAGATATTTTCTGACACTCTTCCGGGCAAATATATTCTCCATAGCATCCTGCTTCCGCCCTTTGCTACCGTTGTTGTCACAATTACACGCTGTCATCATAAAGGATAAAATAAGAGTTGAAACGATAAAAACAATTTTTGTCATGTGTACCTGATTTATAAGTTATTACTCACCGCTTTTCTTTGGCCTTTTCATAGTATACCCTTCTCTCTCCAAGATGGCGGCTAACAAAGCGGCGTATTTCTTCATCACTAAGTTTACTGACAATCGGGCGTTTGTGTTTCCCGCGAATCAGACGCTCTGCAATCGTATCGACGGGAGTATCCAGAAAAATCGTATGCCCGCACTCATTCATGTACTCCATATTCCCGTTAAAACAGGCGGCACCCCCTCCCGTCGACATCACGAAACTTTCATACAATTCACACACTTCGTGCAGATAGCGGGTTTCCAGTTTCCGGAATTTCTCTTCTCCTTCTTCTGCAAAAATCTCCGGAATACTTCTCCTCTCCCTGTCGGCGATATAAGCATCAAGGTCAATAAAGCGCATTCCCTTTTCGACCGCCATTTCGCGGCCCATACGGGTCTTTCCGCAAGCCATATACCCTACAAGAAAATATTTCATAGCGTTTATTCCTGCTATTCGAAATCTATTTTCATCTGTTCCGTGTCCGCAATCTCTGAAGGATTGGTCACCTCAAATTCCACATCGGTATTGAGTTCTTCCGTCTCCTCCGCTTCGTTTGCCAGGACAAGGGGTTCTATTTCCTGTATTTTCTTTACCTCAAAGGTAGTGAGGCGTTTCCCGCGCGCCTTATAGGATTTCTCCCCGATAAACTCATCCGCCTGTATGATTTCTTTCGGACGAGTGGAATATTTCCCGCCGTAGCTCACTTCAAAACGGGGATGTTTTTCCCCGCTGAGAGCCACTAAACAGGAACCTTCCGTCTCCCCGATAAAGGACACCAATTTGGAGGTCTCTTCAAATTTGAAGCGTTTCACATAGTAAAATCCCTGGTCCGCATCAAAGAACACCACCGACCAGACCTTATGAGGATCAAATTTTTCAATGACGGAATAGCCTTCTTCATAATGGTTGCCCAAATCGAAATCGGAAGTATAATATGTCCCGTTTTTATTTACCACCAATATCCGCTCTTCTCCCTGGAACTCTCCCAGGAATCTTCCGCGCCCATCGGTGTTCAGACGCAACACATCCTCATCAAACCATATCTTTCTCCCTCCCAAGGTAGACACGCCTTTCTGCACCAGATTGATTTTGTGGATATCATTTTTGGAGAGCAGATTTCCCTGCGAATCCCGTCCCTTAATGGCCAATTGGGCGAAATCGTAGTCAAAGACTAACTTTTTCATCCCCGGTTTCGGTTTCAGGCATACTTTTATCACTTCCGCCTCACCGTTGGGGTTGGCGCTGAAATAGACAATCTTCGAGCCTGCCGTACCCTTGGTGACGTTGTATTGCTTGTCGCGGGTAGTGCCCGTAACACAGAAACGTTTCACAAAATAAGACCCGTAACGTCCGTCCCGGTAGGCCACATTATATATGGTACGCTTGTCATTTTTCTTAAAGACATTGACATGCTGCACATCTTTCCCGACAAAAATCTTATCGGCCACTTTCGTGACATAGTAGCTTCCGTCTTTGCGGAAAATAATCACATCGTCCATATCCGAACATTCACAGACGAACTCATCCTTTTTCAAGGCCGTCCCGATGAATCCTTCTTCCCGGTTGATATAGAGCTTTTCATTGGCCACCACGACTTTAGACGCTTCTATATTCTCAAAGTTCCGGATTTCCGTTTTCCTTTCCTTTCCCTTGCCGTATTTCTTTCTTATGTTCTCGTAATAACGGATGGAGTATGGAATGATATGTTCTATATTATAGGTCACCTCCGCTATCTCGTCCTCCAGGCTGCGGATATGGTGGTCTGCCTCCTCCGAATTGAATTTCAAAATTCTCTTCATCTTTATTTCCAGCAGAGCCTTGATGTTGTCATCCGTTACCGGACGGCGCAATCCCGGCAAGAACGGCTCCAAGCGTTTACGCACATGCGCAATCACAGCCTCCACCGTGCCGCTCTCCTCAAATTCCTTGTCCTTGTAGATACGTTCTTCGATAAATATCTTTTCCAGCGAACAATAATGCCATTCCGTTTCCAGTTCATCCAAACGGATTTCCAGTTCCAGTTTCAACAGCTTGACCGTATCGTCGGCCGACTGGCGCAGAATCTCCGTCACCGGCATGAAAGAAGGTTTGTCGTTCTCTATCACACAAGCATTGGGAGACACGGACAATTCGCAATCCGTGAAAGCATACAGGGCGTCGATGGTTTTATCGGACGACACGCCGGGAGCCAGATAAATCAGTATCTCCACATTAGCCGCCGTGTTGTCATCGATTTTCTTGATTTTGATTTTACCCTTCTCGTTGGCCTTGAGGATACTGTCAATCAAAGAAGAGGTGGTACGTCCGTACGGGATTTCCGTAATCTTGAGCACTTTGTTGCTACTGTCTTTCTCTATGCGCGAGCGGATTTTCACCACTCCCCCCCTCAATCCGTCATTATACTTGGAAACGTCAATCATGCCGCCGGTCGGGAAATCCGGATACAATACAAAGTCCTCTCCCTTCAAATAAGCAATACAGGCATCTATCAGCTCCAGGAAATTATGAGGCAATATTTTAGAAGCCAGTCCTACGGCGATACCTTCCACGCCCTGAGCCAGCAACAAAGGGAATTTCACCGGCAACGTGACCGGTTCTTTATTCCGCCCGTCATAAGAAGCCTGCCAGACGGTTGTCTTTGGATTGAACACCACCTCCAGCGCAAACTTCGAGAGCCGCGCTTCAATGTAACGGGGTGCCGCCGCATCGTCGCCTGTCAGTATGTTTCCCCAGTTTCCCTGACAATCCACCAAGAGGTCTTTTTGTCCCAGCTGTACCAGAGCATCCCCGATGGAAGCGTCCCCGTGGGGATGGTATTTCATAGTGTTCCCGATGATGTTCGCCACTTTGTTATACCGTCCGTCGTCCATTTCCCGCATGGAGTGAAGGATACGACGCTGCACCGGTTTCAATCCGTCATTCACATAAGGAACGGCCCGCTCCAATATCACGTAAGAAGCGTAGTCCAGAAACCATTTCTGATACATGCCGTCCAGATGCTGTATGGAACGGATGCTGCCGTTCTCGTCCTGCACTTCCCCGGCTTCCGTCATCTCTTCCTGTTCCTTTTCCTCTCCGCCCCGCTCCTCACTGTTATAGTTCTCCTGCTCCTTTTCGTCTTGTATATCCATTGTTGTCCGTATTATTAAATTGGGGAACCGAACTTATTTCAGTTCATCTTTTTCGATATATAGATTGTCAATAATAAAATCCTGGCGTTCCTGGGTATTCTTGCCCATATAGTAACTCAGCACTTTTTCAATGGAATCTCCCCGGCTGAGGCGCACCGGTTCGAGCCGGATGTCTTTTCCGATAAAATACTGAAATTCATTCGGCGAAATCTCTCCCAACCCTTTGAAACGGGTGATTTCAGGTTTCGGTCCCAATTTCCGTATGGCTTTCTGGCGTTCCTCGTCAGTATAGCAATAGCACGTCTCTTTTTTGTTCCTCACCCGGAAAAGAGGGGTCTGCAAAATATAAACATGTCCCGACCTGACCAGATCCGGAAAGAATTGCAGAAAGAAAGTCAGCATCAGCAAACGGATGTGCATCCCGTCCACATCGGCATCGGTCGCAATGATGATATTGTTATAACGCAAATCCTGCAAGCCGTCCTCAATGTTCAACGCCGCCTGCAACAAATTGAATTCTTCGTTTTCATATACCACTTTTTTGGTCAGTCCGAATGAGTTCAAAGGCTTACCGCGCAAACTGAATACGGCTTGCGTATTAACATCCCGGGATTTGGTGATGGAACCGCTCGCCGAGTCTCCCTCGGTAATAAAAATAGAGGACTCATTCTTCCGCTCATGGTTGGAATTGAAATGCACCCGGCAATCCCGCAATTTCCGGTTGTGCAGGCTCACTTGCTTGGCCCGTTCCCTGGCTATTTTCTGGATTCCCGACATCGCCTTCCGTTCTTTTTCCGTCTCCACGATTTTCCGCAACAACAATTCCGCCGTATCAGGATTCCGGTGCAAATAGTTGTCAAGCTCTTTCGTCACGAAATCGAAAATAAAGTTACGGACGGTAGGCCCTTCCGGCCCTACATCCTTTGAACCCAATTTGGTCTTTGTCTGAGACTCGAATACCGGTTCCTGCACTTTTATGCTGACGGCTCCGATAATGGACGTGCGGATGTCCGTCACATCAAAATCCTTTTTATAAAAATCCCTCAATGTCTTGACAACAGCTTCCCTGAATGCCGCCAGATGGGTTCCCCCCTGCGTGGTGTGTTGGCCGTTTACGAAAGAATAATACTCTTCCCCGTACTGACGCCCGTGGGTCATGGCAATCTCTATATCTTCCCCCTTCAGATGGATAATCGGATACAGGCCTTCGCCGTTCATATTTTCCATCAACAAGTCGTACAACCCTTTTTTAGAATAAAACTTATGATTGTTGAAAAGGATGGTAAGACCGGTATTCAGGAAAACATAGTTTTTAAACATGGCTTCCAGATACTCGGCAATGAAGTGATAATTTCCGAAAATCTCCCGGTCGGCCCAGAACGTCACCATCGTTCCATTCGGCTTATCCGTCGGTACAATATCCCGTTCTTCCGTAATCTGTCCCCGCCCGTATTGGACATATTTCGTCTCTCCGTCCCGGAATGCCTGAATGATGAATGTTTCGGACAAAGCGTTCACGGCCTTGATACCCACACCATTCAGTCCGACGGATTTTTTAAAAGCCTCCGAATCATACTTGGCACCCGTATTCATTTTGGAAGATACGTCCACCAGTTTCCCCAAAGGAATACCCCGGCCGAAATCCCGTACCGTCACTTTGCGGTCTTCCACCGTGATACGGATTTCACTCCCGGCTCCCATGGCAAACTCATCAATCGAGTTATCCACCACCTCTTTCACAAGAATATAAATACCGTCGTCCGGTGCCGAGCCGTCGCCCAATTTACCGATATACATCCCCGGCCGGCGACGGATGTGCTCCCGCCAGTCGAGGGTCCGAATCGAATCCTCAGAATAATTTTCTACCATTTTCACGAGTTTTGCACAAAAGTAACGAAAACTGATGAAAAAAAAAAGTTGAAAATACAATAAGAAAAACTCAATCCACCGTCGAAATTTATATATCCACCGCCGGTGTTTTTATATCCGCTGACGGTATTTGTATATCCACCGACAGTGGATTGAGTTTTTAAGGCCGGTTCTAAAAAAAACACTACGGCTTTAATAAATTTATCGGGACAATATACACTCCGTCTTCCGTTTGATAAGCCCCGCCAACCGCTGTAAGGACCATCAGAAAATCCGGCGCTTTTTCCTCGCTTTTCTCTATAATCTTATTGCGAAATGTCCTCAAGGATTTTATTCCTTCTTTCACACGTTCATCACCGCCAAGTTTTATTTCTATGGCTCCCCATCGTCCGTCTTCCAAATGAAGTACCGCATCACACTCCAAACCGGCATTATCCCTGTAATGAGTCACCGTCCCCCGGAGGGCATTGGCATAAACAGAAAGGTCCCGGACGGCAAAGTCTTCGAAAAACAAACCAAAACTCTCCGGATCTTTCTTCAAATCTTCAGGACTTATCCCTAAAGCCCTGCATGCAATGGAAGTATCCACAAAATGCCTTGTAGGCGTACTTCGAATGGAAGTTTTAGACCTGATGTTGGGATTCCAGGCCTGTAAGTCTTCCAAGATATACAAATCTTTCAACGCTTCCATGTAATCGTCAAAAGTTTTAGTATCCATCGTCCGCTCATTGTTTTGCCTCACGTCAGCAATAATGGTAGAAATGGCTGCTTCAGTAGAAATATGACGTGCATAACTCCTTATTATCATTTTCAAGACTTCCGGTTTCTTATTCCTGAAACGCTCATTCTCACAATCTTCAAATACAAAAAGTCCATTGTAATAGTTTTTCGTGATTTCTATGGCTATCTCCTTAGGAGCCAGAACCGATATAGGCCAACCTCCCCTGCACATCAAAAATGCCACATCGTCCAATGTGAAATCCGTATTCATATCCAAAGGAAAATTTCTACCACCGGTAAACAAATCGGACAAAGAAACCGTACCTTTCGATTCCTTCGACTCCCATAAACTCATCGGACGCATCCTGACAGGAGTCATTCTACCCGCACCGCTATGATGCACTTCTGTTTTGTCGGCAGGCGTGGAACTACCTGTCAGAATATACTTTCCAAACTGATAATCAAAATCCAAATCATCTTTCACCTGATTCCATAAATCAGGAGCTTTCTGCCACTCATCTACCAATCTGGGTGTTTCACCTTTCAATACAGCCTTAGGATTCATTCTGGCCATAGCAATAGCTTGTTTCGTATTCAACTTTACAAAACTTTTCTGATATAACATGCAAGTGGTTGTCTTGCCGCAAAACTTCGGACCTGCCACAACCACTGCCCCAGAGGTTCTCAGTTTTAATTCTATTTCTTTTTCAATAAGTCTTTGATAATACATAACCTACTATTTTAACTACAAAAATAAATAATTCCCATGATTTTCAATATAAAATTCCCATGATTTTCAATAAATAATTCCCATGATTTTCAATTTTTACAATTCAACTCTTTCAATATTCTAACTTCTTCTACCTTTTCAACAGTTCCACTTTTAACCTTTTCAACTTCTTTTACTTTTCAACTTTTTATATATATCTTTGTTCCGTTGCGATGAGAGTAAGCGTATTCCGTCGCAACGGACATATTTAATTTGAAGCGTTTAGCTTTATCCTTGTTCTGAAAACGACCAAATTTTAGTGCAAAAGGATAAGCAGTACAAACGTTCACGTTTGCCGTATATACACACATATATACCCGGTCAAGCGTGGGTAACTGTTTATT
>CAJUQA010000001.1 GCA_910588375.1 uncultured Odoribacter sp. | reverse complement strand
GAAGAAATTATTTGGATGTGTCTGTGTGTGTCAAGTATTATTGCCCGTGTTATTGGTGTTATGTACAATTGCGGGCGTCAAAGCGAACAACATCCGTGTGGAGGGCAAAACGCGAGTCGTGAGTATCGTTAACGATACGGCTGTTATCGAAGTCACTCTCCGTTGGGACAACTCCTGGCGGGATGATTTCAACTGGGATGCTGCCTGGGTGTTCTTCAAGTTCAAGAAACGGGGATTGGAGAACCCCTGGCAGCATGCGTATTTAAGTTCATCGGGTCATGTATTGAATACTGCTGCCGGTAACGAGGGAGGCGGTTACGCTTACATGGTCGGTGCCAATGCCGGAAAGGTAAACGGACTGTACGTGATGCGTAACGGAATCTCAGAGGGAAATGTGAGTGTCCGGTTACAGGCGAAATGGCCTCTTAACGGTACGGGACTTACTTCTACGGATTTCGGTAATGCTCTGAATGAGATTTACGTTGCCGTGCATGCCATTGAAATGGTGTATGTTCCTTACGGGGCGTATTACTTGGGGGATGCTTCGTCCTATTTGTGTTTCCATGAATATTTTGCTCCCGACCGGAATCCGATACGGACCAAAGGCTATGAAAGCCTCAGCGCTTCTTCTGTATATGGTGGCAACATGCAACATACTTCTTATGGGTTACAGAATGCCATCGATGATAATATCAATAGTCATTACCATTCTGCCGGTCGTTCGAACGAATGGTTTATGTTGGATTTCGGAGAAGCGAAAACGATGCGTTATTTCACTATCCGCACGCATTATGCAGGTTCAGGCTATTATGTCGAGGGCAGTAATGACGGCTCGAGTTGGTCGACCTTGTGGAGCGGTAACGATTCGATGTGGAGTCAGACTCTGAGCAAGCATAAAATTACGAATCCGGGAAGCTACCGGTATTATCGTTTCCGGGAAACGGGGAATTATCTGGTCATTTATGATGTAGCCCTGCTGGAGGATGCTTCCCCGGTGGCAGTGGATTCGGAAGATGCTTTGACGGTGTGTTTGAACGGGGATAACAGTTTTGTTTCTTTGGGAGCGACCTATCCGAAAGGGTATGCCGGGTTTTACGTAATGAAATACGAAACGAGTCAGGAGCAGTATGTGGAGTTTCTTAATTCTCTGACCCTCGACCAACAGAAAGCACGTGTTGCCAACAATAATTTCTCTACCATGAAGCGAGGGGATTACGTGTTTGGAGATTTGAAAAATCCGAGTTGCCGGAACGGTATCGTATTTATCGAACAACGGAAAGCAAATACACCTGTCGTGTTCGGTAACAATCTGAATCCCGCTAATGATTTGTTTTCCACAGACGATGGTCAGACGTTAGCTTGTAATTATATGAATATTGAAGACATGATAGCGTATTGCAGTTGGAGCGGTTTGCGACCGATGAGTGAGTTGGAATACGAAAAAGCATGCAGACGCTTTTACCCGCAAGTACCGGATAAAGGGGAATACGCCTGGAATACCAACAACGGAGTGAACAGCCTTTCTTCTCTTAGTGACTTAAATTTCCGGGGTGATGAACGAGAACAAGCATTGAGTTACTTGAAGAATGTAAATAGCGGTACGACGAACAGTATCAACGGTCCTGTGCGTTGCGGAATGTTCGGTACTTCTGCCACCAACCAAAGTCAATCGGGCGGAACGTATTGGGGTGTCATGGAAATGAGCGGGAATCTGAAAGAGTTGTGCGCCAATGTAAATTATAGTAATTTGGATGGTGGCAGTTGCGGTGCGGGAGAATATAATACCGCCTTGTGGAATATTACTGTCGGCAATTATGGTGTGCGCGGTGGCGGCTTCTCCTCTCCCGATAGTTTATTACGAACTTCCGACCGCACGGAAGCAATGAATTATTTTACCAGCATTACTCAGCGTGACAGTACGGTAGGATTCCGTGGAGTATATAGTCTTTCGGGTATTAAGATTGACGGCGGAAAAATTCAATCAGATACTACATGTCCGAAAGGAGAGGCAACCATTTCAAATATACAGGCTGCGTCTTGTCCCGATTTTCCGGATATGCGTTTCCAATACAATTGGTACGTCAAGAAACCGGGAGAAGCAAAATTTGAGTTAATTGAAAATGCGAGCGGAGAATTTCTGACTTATAATGATTTTGAAAATACAACTGAGTCTTTTATTGTATATCAATTCAAACGTACAGGAGTTTGTGCCATGGGGGTGGCGGAGACCGTTACGGAAATGTACGTCGCACCTCTTCCCTGGACTGAAACATGGGAAATGTACGCCAATGTATACCCTTCTTTTCAAATTAATATTCATCCTATATGGAAAGACATGTTGCAAAACAATTGGATACTGAATAATCCGCCGGCAGGTATCTCAGTTGCAGCCAATACAGGCGTGGTTTCCGGACTTGCCAATAATTCCATATTCAGTACGGACGTGACGGTATCTACGGAAAAATGTCCGGGACAGGAATGGAAAAAAACAGTGGAAGTTATCCGGCAATTCGATTATACAGGAGCCGAACAATCAATTACGTTGAAGCCTGGGGATTATAAAATGGAATGCTGGGGAGCCCAAGGGAGTGCTTATTCAAGTGCATATCCTGGAGGTATGGGAGCATATACCAAAGGAGAAATACATATCGGGACGCAAAAGACATTTTATATTTATGTTGGAGAGGAAGGTGAAAATAAAAGTGTATATCTGCCGTATGGAGAAAAAGGTTTTAATGGTGCCGGTGGTGGAAGCTATACTTGTTATAGTTATAATAGAGGTCGCTCTGCATATAATCATATGGGAGGAGGAGCTACGGATATAAGATTGGCAGGCGGTTCGTGGGATGATTTTAATGGTTTAAAATCCAGAATCATGGTTGCGGCAGGAGGAGCTTCCGGAGGTTCGCAAGGCCAAGCGGGAATGCCAGGTGGTGGAATTAATGGTTATAACGGCTCTGCAGGAAATGGTGGTACTCAAACCTCCGCAGGTGGTCCTAACTATGGAGGTTTTGGATTTGGAGGAACAGCAGCGTATGGAGGAGGACTTTGCGGTTCGAATGATTGTTATGGTGCAGGAAGCGGTTATTATGGCGGAGGAGCAACCAATAGAAATTATGCCAATATGGGAAGTCTTAGAAATAGTGCCGGTTCGGGTTCATCCTTTATTTCCGGCCATAACGGCTGTGATGCGATTAGTGCTTCTTCAACGTCGTCCAATATTATTCATACCGGTCAATCTATCCATTATTCCGGTTTATATTTTACCAATACGGTGATGATTGACGGTGCGGGGTATCAATGGACAACAGTAAAAGGCGGGTATATCGGCATGCCAAATCTAACAGATACAGACATTATGCCAGGGAACACAGGAGATGGTCAAGTGAAAATCAGACCGCTGAACTAAAAAGTGAAAGGGTTGAAAAGTTGAAACATTGAAGCGGAGACTTCTTTTCAACCCTTTTAACTCTTATACTTTTCTTTGGGGGTTCCCTGATAGAACGGCGTAGCAATTGGGACGTAGCATCGTATCACTTACGCTCCCGGACGGTGTTGGTTCGAGCCTATGTCGCAATTGAGTCGGAGGTGATGGTGGGAAACTACAGCTTTATGACTGTGTACGGGCAAGGCATGCCAGGCTGAAACGCACGTCTCCGGCTTCCGCCAATGTTTTCATACAGGCATGCACGGTAGCCCCTGTGGTAATCACATCATCAATGACCAAAATATGCTTTCCGGTCACGGCTGCCGCATCCGTCAAAGCAAAAATTCCCTCCGCGTTCTTTTTTCTTTCTTCCGAAGCCAAGCCGGTCTGCGTCACATTGTTTTTTGTCCGGACAATTACATTGTCCCATATTTCCACTTGCAAAATCTCCGCCACCCCCAAAGCAATCTGACAGGATTGGTTGAATCCCCTTTTCCTCTCCCGCTTCGGATGCAAAGGAACCGGCACGATACCATCCACCCGTATCTTCCCGCGCAACCTCTCTCCCAACATCTTTCCCAGATACACCCCCAATTCTTTGCGGGAACGATATTTCACGGCATGAACCAAATTTTTATAATCGCTGAATTTGTTATAATAGAAAAGAGAATAAACTTTGTCGAGCCAACCACTCGCCTCAAATCCGGCCGACAACTCCCGGCCGGAGGAAAAATTCACATCCGAAACAGGGAAATCACACAAACAGTAGGTGCACAAAAAATGTTCCCCGCGGGTGAGACACTTCCGGCACACTACACAAAGCCGGGGATACAGCAAATCAATCAAGGCATAAAGAAAAGAAAGGCATATCCCCCTGTCTCCTTCTTTACCCATAAAATCAGTTTTTCATTTTATAAAAACGCACCCAGTCTATTTCCATCGTGGCAGGAAGAGAACGATCCGCCGGAGCTTCATTCGCCCCGAGACTAAAAATGACATACATCGGTATATCCGGTATATTTTCCCGAATTTCTTTCACAACCATATCATTGATTTTCCACACCAGTTTCTCCCGGGTCCATTCCAGGGTGAAAATATAATAGTCGTTCGCCAACTTCATATCTTTCAAGGGCTGGATCGTACTGGTGCATTTATGACCGGAACCGCATATCGTCCCCATCTTCACGCCTTCCGGTCCGTTCTCCATAATCTGTATATGAGGCATATCCGTGTCACCCCTCATCCAGAAACACTGTTTCACCGCCGAGCGGGACAATTTTATCTTTGCCTCAAATTTCCCGTAACACTGGCGGAAATCAATGGCGGAGCTCAACAATCCGGAGGTATAGTCAAAACTCTTTTCCGTAATTCCCAGGGTGTTATCCCAATATTTACCGATAATCGACTCCTTTTTGAATTTCAGCACGGCCGAAGTGTTTGTAAACACGATATTGTCAGCGGTAAACAACTGCACATCCTGCCCCACGGCATACGTATCATCCAAAAAGCGTTCGCCGGCATAGTAACGGGTAATCCAGCGATGCGCATCCAGCTTTCCCTGGTTAAAATCATCGTGCACCACCAATTCCCATTTGCACATGTTCCGGAAATTAGGGTCGGCACACAAGGAAAAATATTTCACAATGTCGGGACGTTTTTTCAAGTCCTTGAACTCACACAACAATTTATAATCATCCGTCGTGAGATACCTTTTCTTATTCAGAAGATATTCCCTGTTTTTCTTAAAATCGTCCGATTTGATATAAGCGGACAACTGTTCGAACTCCTGCGGCACCTGACTCTGGCTCATCTCAGTATAGTCCCTGTATTTCCGGTTCTTTTCAAAACGCAGAGAAGCTTTAATACGCGGATCTTTCAACAGTTTCCGATAGGCCAGATACTCTTCCGGCCGCAACTTTTTATCAAATCCCGCCGCATTGACAATAACATGCAGCTTGGCAAATTCCGCATACGCAGAAGACTCTCTGATTTTCAGATATCCTTTCAGTTCCTGCGACTCGCGGATGATATAATAGGATTTCAGTTTCGAAAATTTCAACAGCTTTTTATATTTCTTTTCGGCTGTATAATATTCGCTGTCCTTATAGGAAAGCTGTTCGATTTTTTTGCGCCGGTCCTTAAAAACCGGACTATTCACATAGGCATCCAATTCATTGTAACGCTTCAAATCTTCGCTACTCCCCACACGATTGTAGGTCTCGTAATCTTCGTCAAACGCCTTTCGTAAAGTTTCAGCTTCATACGTGCTGCGAATTTTCTTATTTTTCGAAAACAGTCCCATAGATTCTCCCTTAAATAAAGCAAAGTTAATGCAATAATTCAAAAATGAAAACCAAAAAAATCAAAACTTCTATTGTTTCACAAAATTATAGGTAATCGTTCCGGTCTGCAAAGCCGGCGCTTCCGGTTTTTCATTAAACCTGGAACGCAACGCGGCATTTACGGCCGCCTCGTGTAAACATTCGTCCGCATCGGAATCGGATTCCAAGACAGATGCCCGCTGTACAGCCCCTTTCCGGTTGATGACAACCGTTACAACCACGCGTCCCCCGAATTCGCACTGAAATACGGGTATCGGCAACAAACGGGCGAATCTCCCCTTCACATTATAAGACACACTGCTTTTTCCCGAATAAAACGTAGATTTCAGTGAATCCAGCATGGCTTCTTGCCTGTCCCGGACATTTCGCAAGCTGTCCGCCTGATACTGTTTGTCCTTTTTAGGCTTGTAACGCCCGGAAGAGGAATTTTCCTGTTCCAGTTCTTTCATCACCTCATCGATATATTTCTGTGCGTCGGCTTTCTGCCTCGAATGTTTGTCCGCATTCTCATTCACGGCAATGGATTGCAACATCTTCTGTACCTCCTCGCGGGACACTTTTTTCCGAATTTCTTCTTTCCGCAATTTCTCCTCCTCCTGTTTCTTTTGCTCCTGCTCGGGGGGAGCCGCCAATTCTATCTCCGTACCTTCCGGTACCCGTAGCCCCGCAATCCCCATGCTTAAAAAGAATATGGCCAGTAAAAGATGAAAAATCAGCGTACCCATAATTCCATGCTTATGGGCATACATTTTTTCTGTTATATTTTCTTTCCAACTCATTTCTCAAGCTTGAACCTTATTCAAACCGTATGGCCTTGATGGGACGGATATGCGAAATCAGCATTGTCGGCACGATCAGCATGGCGACAGACACTGTCAACACCCCGAGATTCAACCATAGCACATACCACCCGTTGAAGTTCACCGGCACCGTATCCATATAATACGTGACAGGATCCAGATGCACCCAATGAAAATAATATTGCAGGCCTCCCAACAAAAACGCCAGAGCATTGCCCCACAGCATCCCTTTCCCTATCAATCCCGCCGAGAGATACAAAAACAGTTTCCGCAAATTCACATTCTTATATCCCAACGCTTTCAGCATCCCGATTAAAGAGGTCTTATCCAAAATCAGTATCAACAACCCCGACACCATATTGAAGCCCGCCACCATCACCAGCAAGATGAGTATTACCCACACATTCATATTCAGCAAGCCCAACCAGTCGAAGATGGCAGGTGCCTTGTCATACAACGTCTCTATCCTGTAAAAATCGTTTCCGCTTTCCAAGGGCAATTTTTCATCCATTTCGTTATATACCTCCGGCAACCGGGCCATGTCATCCACATCGACAGCAATTCCGGTCACCTCCTGGCTTTTCCAATCATTCAGCTTCTGTAAATGCCGGAGGTCGCACAACACAAACACGTCGTCATATTCTTTAAACCCCGTATTGTATATTCCTGCTACCGTAAAAACCCGCACCCGCGGCGGCTCCTGTACAAAATGAGCCTGAATTTTATCTCCGACCTGCACATCCAGCATGCCCGACACTCCTGCGGAAAGCAATATATCCCCGGTCGCCCGGTCGCCCGCAAACTCCGGCATCTGTCCTCTTTCCAAATTCTTCCGGAAAAAATCAGAGCGGTAAGAAGAATCCACCCCATACAGGACAACACCGTGAATCTCGTTCTTACTCTTCAGAATGGCCGGTTTCGTCACATAATTATAATAGGAAACGACGCCGTCTATGCCTTTTAAGGCCTCCGTCAAAGTATCCGTAACGCTTATTTTCTCTCCCGCATAAGCCCCCGCATTCGCATACGCCGTGATGTTCAGATGGGCGGAAAAACCCGTCACCTTGTCCGTAATCTCTTTTTTAAACCCCGTGATAATAAATATGGAAAGCAACATCACACAAACCCCCAACGCAATACCCACCAACGCGATACGGACAATCGGCACCGATACCGAATGCGCCTCGCTTCCTTTCAACAACCTGCGTGCAATAAACAATTCCAGATTCACTCCCGTCAACTTTATTCCCGACAAAATTAAAGCAAATCTCCGGAATAAACGAACACGAGCCCTCTCTTTTCAATACGACACCGTCATTCCTCTGTATTTTTTCATGATTGAAAATATAAAACCTATGTATGGGAAAAAGCCGGAGGAACGGGGATTGCATCGTTTATAAATCAAAATCCTGAGTAAAAGGTGCATTTTTCAAGAAAAAAGTGTAATATTGTTTCAAAATGAAAGCAACTACTTCTAAACTATGCAAAACAATATTATAGACAAACAATTGGTGGAAGAAAAACTTCTGCAAGCAGGTATCCGGGATATGGATGATGCCTCAATCCGGGATATTGTGAAAGCCGTCAATCTTTTGGAGAAAGCCGGTAACGAAAAATTCATCCGGATGGAAATGGGGGTTCCGGGTCTCCCTCCCGCCCGCATCGGCACCGAAGCGGAAATCGAGGCGCTCAAAACGGGTGTCGCCCAATATTACCCTATGCTGGAGGGCAACCAGCTTCTATCGGAAGAGGCTTCCCGCTTTATTAAAAATTTCATGGATGTAAACGTGAAACCGGAACACATCGTTCCCACCGTCGGAGCCATGCAAGCTTCCTATGTAACTTTCATGGCGCTTACGGAATGCCGGGAGGACAGAGACACGGTTTTATTCATCGACCCCGGTTTTTCCGTCCAGAAGACTCAGATGGAAGTTATCGGCAAGCCTTATGAAACTTTCGACATTTATTCATTCCGGGGAGAAAAGCTGCGCGCTAAATTGGAAGAATATTTAAAAAAAGGGAATATCTGCGCAATCGTTTACAGTAATCCGAACAATCCCGCCTGGATATGCCTGACGGAAGAGGAATTGCAAACCATCGGAGAATTAGCCACCCGCTATGACGTCATCATTGTGGAGGACCTGGCTTATTTCGCCATGGATTTCCGCAAAGATCTTTCCAAGCCCGGAGAACCGCCCTACCAACCGAGTGTGGCTCATTACACGGACAATTTCATTCTGATGATTTCCAGTTCGAAACTGTTCAGTTACGCCGGGCAGCGTCTGGGATTACTGGGCATCTCCGACAGCCTCTATCATAAAAAATTCAATCATCTCAAAACCCGCTACGGAGCGGAAGAATTGGGCTACACCATCATCTACAAGCTGATATATACCCAGACCTCGGGCACCTCCCATTCTCCCCAGTTTGCCGTCACCGCTATTCTCAAAGCAGCCAATGAGGGCCAACTGGATATATTGGAAGACGCCAGGGAATACGGAATCAGAGCGCAACTTATAAAAAAGCTGTTCATCGAAGCCGGTTTTCACATCGTCTACGATAAAGACGGTGCGGAAGAAATAGCCGACGGTTTTTATTTCACTATCGGCTATCCGGGAATGACCGGAGGACAATTGGCCAAAGAGCTGCTCTATTACGGAATCGCTTCCCTGCCCTTGAAAAAATGCGGCAGCCAAAAAGAAGGTTTGCGGGCATGCGTTTCCCAAATAGGCCGGAACAAAATAGATATTTTGGAAAAAAGGCTGGCTCTTTTCAAAAAAGACCATGCCTAAAAGATACACAGGCGAAAACAGTTTGTGCAAATTTTCACACAAAACCTGCACACTTGACAACCGGCTGTGTAAATATGAGAAACGACCCGAAAATAACAGTGCTTTTTTTTGCACCGTTGATATAAAAATGTAATTTTATAGCCGAAAACGATTATAATACAAAATCAAAAACAACAAATACTAAATAATCTATAATCATTTTAGATATGGCTAAATTCAGAGGAGCAATCGTTGTAGACAACGAAAAATGCAAAGGTTGCGGTCTATGCGTCGCAGCATGCCCGACCAAGGTTATCGACCTCCATCCCGACGTGAACGGGAAAGGCTACCATTATGCTTATATGAAAGAACCGGAAGCCTGCATCGGTTGTGCAAGCTGCGCAATGGTGTGTCCAGATTCCGTCATCAGTGTTTACAAAATCAATGTACAATAAAATAAAACTACCGAAAATGTCTGAAATAAAATTAATGAAGGGTAATGAAGTCATTGCAGAAGCCGCCATCCGCTGCGGGTGTGACGGTTACTTCGGCTACCCCATTACCCCGCAATCGGAAGTTATGGAAACTCTCATGCTTAGAAAGCCGTGGGAGGAAACCGGAATGGTCGTATTACAGGCAGAAAGTGAAATCGCCTCTATAAATATGGTATATGGCGGAGCTGCCTGCGGTAAAAAGGTGATGACCTCCTCCTCCAGTCCCGGCGTCAGTCTGATGCAGGAAGGCCTTACTTACATCGCCGGAGCTGAATTGCCTTGTTTGGTGGTGGATGTCGTGAGAGGAGGCCCCGGCTTGGGTACAATACAGCCTGCTCAGAGCGACTATTTCCAGGCAACCAAAGGTGGCGGACACGGTGACTATCATCTGATTGTCCTGGCTCCCGCTTCCGTGCAGGAAATGAATGACTTTGTCTCCTTAGGCTTCGACTTAGCCTTCAAATACCGCAACCCGGCCATGATATTGGCGGACGGCGTTATCGGACAGATGATGGAAAAAGTGGAGCTCTCTCCCTATAAACCCCGCTGGACGGATGAAGAAATCGAAAAAATAAGCGGTAGCTGGGCTCTCACAGGCAAAAAGAAAAACCGTGACCGGCATATTGTCACTTCGTTGGAACTGGACGCTCACAGGCAGGAAGTCTTCAACGAAAAATTACAGCGCAAATACCGGGAAATCGAGCAGAACGAAGTTCGCTTTGAGAAAATCAACTGCGATGATGCGGACTACCTTTTCATCGCCTACGGTTCAAGTGCCCGTATCTGCCAGAAATCCATCGAACTGGCAAGACAGGAAGGTATAAAAGTCGGTCTGTTGCGCCCGATCACCCTGTATCCTTTCCCGACCCAGCCCATTGCAGAAATGGCTGAACGAACAAAAGGCATGATGACCGTTGAAATGAGCGCGGGACAAATGGTAGAAGATGTGCGTCTGGCTGTCAACGGAAAAACACGGGTTGAACATTACGGACGTATGGGTGGTGTGGTCCCGACACCGGAAGAAATTGTCGAGGCACTGAAAGCCAATTTTAAATTGTAATTTTTCCACAGCAATTTAAAATTCAACATTTAAAACTTAAACACGATGATTGATATTAACGATATAGTAAAACCAGAGAATCTCATTTACGGGAAATCGTCTCTGCTTACCGATAACATCATGCATTACTGCCCCGGATGTACTCACGGGGTGGTGCACAAATTAGTGGCGGAAGTTATCGAGGAATTGGACATCCAGGAGAAAACCATCGGCGTATCGCCGGTAGGTTGCAGCGTTTTTGCCTACAACTACATTGACGTAGACTGGGTCGAAGCCGCCCACGGGCGTGCACCTGCCGTGGCTACCGCCGTTAGCCGCCTGCATCCGGAAAAATACGTCTTCACCTACCAGGGGGACGGTGACCTGGCCTCCATCGGTTGCGGAGAAATCATGCACGCTTGTAACCGCGGAGAAAACATTGTGATTATTTTCATCAACAATGCCATTTACGGTATGACCGGAGGACAGATGGCTCCCACCACCCTGTTAGGACAGGTGACCGCTACCACTCCGTATGGTCGGGATGCCAAATTAAACGGTTTTCCTTTGAAAATTACGGAACTGATTGCCCAGCTTGACGGGACATGTTACGTTACCCGCCAGAGTGCTGAAACACCGGCAGCCGTGAGAAAAACGAAAAATGCCATTAAAAAAGCATTCCAAAATACCCGTCTGAACAAAGGAACTTCTTTCGTAGAAGTAGTGGGGACATGCAATTCCGGATGGAAATTAACTCCCGTGGATGCCAATAACTGGATGCGGGAAAACATGTTCAAGAAATATCCGTTAGGAGACATGAAAGACATTTAATTTCAATTATTTAAAATTATGACTGAAGAAATTATTATAGCAGGATTCGGAGGACAAGGCGTTCTTTCCATGGGAAAAATTCTCGCCTACTCCGGAATTATGCAGGACCAGGAAGTATCCTGGATGCCGTCTTACGGTCCCGAAATGCGCGGAGGTACTGCCAATGTGACCGTCATCATCAGTGACGAACGCATCAGCTCTCCCGTATTGACCCGTTTCGACACGGCCATTATCCTGAACCAACAATCCATGGACAAATTCGAGTCGCAGGTGAAACCGGGAGGCACTCTCCTCTATGACCCGAACGGCATCACCCACCATCCTACCCGCAAGGACATCAACATCTATCGGGTAGATGGAGCACGTCTGGCTGCAGAAAGCGGAAATCCGAAAATATTCAATATGATCATCCTGGGCGGTTTTCTGAAAGTGAAACCGGTGGTGAAACTGGAAAACATCGAAAAGGGACTTCAAAAATCCCTGCCGCCACGCCACCACAACATGATACCGATGAATATCGAAGCGGTACGCATGGGAATGGAGCATATTGAAACTATCAATCAATTATAAACCTTTTTCTCACCTTACACTCAAAAGGCGGTCTTAGATGGACCGCCTTTTATTTTTCATATCACTCTGCCTTACAAAAAAACAGGACCATCCTCTCGGACGGTCCTGCACCCTGTGCATAGAACACAGATTAACCAATCATAATGACGAGATACTTTGTTTGTTTCCAGAACGCATTTTCATCCTGAATCTTCAGAATCAGCATTCCGTTCTCGTCAGGTTCTAAAGTATATGAATCAGAAGGGTGTACAGACAACACTTTCGCTTTTTTATTCTCCAAAGAGATGGATTTCGTTTTGCGTATATCGATGCTCTTGAAATCGGCATTCTGTGCTTGGGAAGAAACAATCGGCGGACAGAACAATCCCTGGCGTGAAATCACCTTCGCTTCTTTCAATTCCTTACGGGTACCCACCAAATAATTGGCCTCGTGAATGGTTTGATCCTGCTCTGCAATTGTCGATTTCTGACTGGCAGACTCTTTATTTAATTCCGCCACATTTTGATTCAAATCGGTAATTTCCTTGATTTTTGCAGCTAACTGTTTGTCCTTTTCTGCCAATTGAGCCACAATCTCGTTGATTTTTTGTGTCCTCTGCTCCAGCTCTTCATTCAGACCTGCAATCAGCTTCTTGAACTCAGCCGACTGTTTTATATTCTTCTTCTCCAAGCGGGTGATCTGCTCTTTATAACTGTTAATGGCTTCGGAAACAGCTCTTATATCATTTTTCAAGGCCTCCACCTGCTTTTTAGACTTTGCCGAAGGCACATCCCCCGAAGTCTCCAAGGACAACAAATGTTCCGCCTCGCGAATCGACTGCATACCGGCCGAAATATCGTTCAAATCGGCAAAAAGGTTTTCCATTTCTGCCGCCTGCGAAGCATTCACAGCCTTTAACGTATCTACTGTAGCCAGTAAATTCTTATATTTCTGAGAACTTTCCACACACCCATTGACAAAAAACAAGCCTGCCACGCCTGCTACTAAAAAAATAAACTTTTTCATAATGTTCCTGTTTTAACGGTTTATCCGACTTTTTGCTTTATAAAGCACAAAACACATGCCGGCGTGCCACATTTACACCAACATAATAACTATCAAATATTTATACAGGAACATTTTTTTATACAAACCGCACAAAACGGGGAATTCCGCCTCAACATTGTGGATTTATTCCCCATCTTTCCCCAGTCAAGACAATCCACTTTTGGACATCTTTATCCGCTCATTAATCAAATCGCGATATTCCCAATAGGCCTCCTCCAGAACTATCATTTTTTCCACAAAGAAAGCGTATATCCTTTCCCAATCTTCCGGGCGGTTGATACTCACACCCGGTAATTCGAAATAAATGGCACTCACCGGGCGGTCATCAATCCCGTCATAATCCTCTTCCCATTTCAAATCCTCCCCGCAGTCCTCTCCCATCAATTTGCGGTAACTCAGAAAACACTCATATATCTCATAACGCCGAAGAGTGTTCTTATGGTCTATCTGGAACAAAACCAACGCCTTCCGGGTATCGGCAAAAAATTTCAACTGTACGGATTTGATTTTCACACCGGTCAGTACCCAGTGTCTGTTGATTTTTTTCCTGCCGCAATACCTTTTAAATCCTTTCCAAAAATTCACCCTTAGTTCCTTGACTTCCTCTTTACTCAACATAATTCGACGGAAATAAAAAATTAAAAACTGAAAATATTACTTTTGCAAAAATAGCATTTTAATTCAACCATCTCATTAATTTACAAGCTATGCTCGACTTAAAATTCAATCCGGCATGCATAGAGGCGGGATGTGACGAAGCCGGAAGAGGCTGTCTGGCAGGCCCCGTTTTTGCTGCCGCTGTCATTCTTCCGGACGATTTTACAAACGACCTGCTGAACGACTCCAAACAATTGTCCGCCCGACAAAGAGAAAAACTGCGCCATATCATTGAAGCAGAAGCGACCGCCTGGGCTGTCGCCTCACTCGATAATCACAAAATCGACGAAATCAACATCCTGAACGCATCCATTGCCGCCATGCATCTGGCATTGGACCAACTGTCCATCCGCCCCCAACACATCATCGTCGACGGCAACCGCTTCAAGAAATATGCAGACATCCCCCACACCTGCATCGTCAAAGGAGACGGAAAATATATGTCCATCGCCGCAGCTTCCATCCTGGCAAAGACCTACCGCGACGAATACATGGAAAACCTCGACCGCCAGTTTCCCGTTTACAACTGGAAACAGAACAAAGGTTACCCGACCCGGGAGCACCGGGATAAAATTAAAGAATTCGGAATAACCGATTTCCACAGAAAAAGCTTTAATTTAGCGGACTCGCAATTGGAACTCCATTTCAACGAATGAAAAGTTCGGGAGTTTCATTAATTTTAATCTGAACTCAGACAATGGCATTCATTAACTCACTGATTTCTCTTTTTACTTCCAAACGGCTGTCGCAAATCGACTACTTTAAAGCCAACCCCACGGAAGTACAACGGAACGTTTTAAAAGAACTGCTGACCACCGCCGCCAAAACGGAATACGGACAGAAATACCATTTTCATTCTATTTCCACGGCGGAACAATATCGCGAACGGCTGCCCATCGTTCACTACGAAGAAATGCGGGAACAGATTTCCGCCACCATGAACGGTCAACCGAACCTTCTCTGGCCGGAAGAAATCAAATGGTTTGCCAAATCATCGGGGACCACCGATGCCAAAAGCAAATTCATTCCGGTTTCCCCGTCTTCTCTGGAAAATTGCCACTTCCGAGGCGGAAAAGATATTATCGCCATCTTCAACCGCCTGTATCCCGACGCCCAAGTATTCGGCGGCAAAACACTCGCTTTGGGGGGAAGCAGCGAAATATCCGCCGCCAACACCAACTGCCAGTACGGAGACCTATCGGCCATTCTCATTTCCAATACTCCTTTCTGGGCCAATTTCATGAAAACCCCGGACGCCTCCATCATGCTCATGAGTAATTGGGAAGAAAAAATCGAAAAAATATGTGAGATTACCATCAAGGAAGATGTCCGCTGTCTGGCAGGCGTCCCCTCCTGGTTCCTCACACTCATCAATAAAATCCTGGAAAAAACCGGTAAAAACAACCTGCACGAAGTATGGCCCAACCTGGAACTGTTCATCCACGGCGGCATCAGTTTCATGCCCTACCGCGAACAATACCAACGCCTGCTTCCGGATCCGAAAATGAAATACCTCGAAACCTACAATGCTTCCGAAGGTTTCTTCGGCATACAGGACGACCCCGACGACCCGTCCATGCTGCTGATGTTGGATTACGGCATATATTACGAATTCATGCCGGTCAGTGAACTGGGAAAAGCGAAACCCCGCACCCTGCTCCTGGAAGAAGTGGAAACAGACGTCAATTACGCTTTAATCATCAGCACCAACGGCGGATTATGGCGCTACATGATAGGCGACACAATTCAATTCACCTCCACCTCTCCTTACAAATTCAGAATCACCGGCCGCACTAAATTATATATCAACGCTTTCGGAGAAGAACTGATTATCGACAACGCTACGCAGGCTCTGTACCAAACCTGTAAAGAAACCGGCAGCCAAGTATATGAATTCACGGTTGCTCCAGTCTTCATGGACGAAGGGAAAAAAGGAGCGCACGAATGGCTGATTGAATTCGAAACACCACCAGCCGATCCCAAACAATTTGCAGACATGCTGGATTGCGAACTTCAAAAACTGAACTCCGACTACGAAGCCAAACGGCTGCTGTCATTGGAACGGTTGAAACTGCACGTCGCCCGCCCCGGCCTGTTCAACGACTGGCTGAAAGAAAAAGGGAAATTAGGCGGACAGCACAAAGTGCCCCGTTTATGGAACGACCGTACCCATATCGAACAGTTGTTGGAAATGAATCACTAAAAAGACATGGACATTAAACTTTTAACTCCACAAGACTGGAGTGACTACGAACTGATAGACAGCGGTAATTTTGAAAAACTGGAACGTTTCGGACGTTACATCACTGCCCGCCCGGAGCCCCAAGCCCTTTGGAACAAATCCCTGTCCGACGCCGAATGGAAGCAACGGACAAACGCCTATTTCCGCAAAGACAAACGCAACGAAGAACGGGGCGAGTGGGAGATCAAACCTCAGATGCCCCAGCAATGGTTTGTCAACTACCGCCACGAAAACATGAAACTCCGGATGCGTCTGGGACTTACCTCTTTCAAACACGTCGGTCTGTTTCCGGAACAGGCGGAAAACTGGAATTTCATCTATGAGCAAGTTAAAAAAATCGGGACATCCGCCCGCGTATTGAACCTTTTCGCTTATACGGGAGGTGCCTCTTTAGCAGCCCGGAGTGCCGGAGCAGACGTAACGCATGTGGATTCCGTCAAACCCGTTATCACCTGGGCACGGGAAAACATGGAAGCTTCCGGACTGGACGGCATCCGGTGGATTGTGGATGACGCACTGAAATTCGTCCGGCGGGAAGTGAAAAGAGGGAAAAAATACAACGGCATTATTCTGGACCCTCCCGCTTACGGCCGAGGACCCGACGGAGAAAAATGGATTCTGGAAGAAAACCTCAACGAACTGCTGAGCCTGTGCCACCAATTGCTGGAACCCCGAAACAGTTTTTTAGTACTGAACCTCTATTCCATGGGATTATCCGCCCTCCTGGCACGCACCACCGTCCGCCAGTTAGTCGGAGACTGCCAGGGAGAATCCTTCGGCGAACTGTTTTTCACCGACTCGTTCGGAAAATCCCTCCCCTTGGGTGTGTATTACCGATTCTGGCGTTAAATGACGGACTGAAATAAACCTCAGACTTTATTACTTGTCATATAACTTGAAAAACGAATCATCACATAAAAAACATCCAGTTATGAGAAAAATTTTATTTTTGACTGCCATCATTGCGATATGGGGCTTTATGGGAAGTTGCAAACAACAGACAAATTCCAACGAACAAAACAAAAAGACGACAGAACAAAAGGGGAACAGAGTGGAGCAACAAGTGCAACACATGATTGAACGTCTGAATGAAGACTTGCAATTGACAGAACAACAGCAAAACGAATTAAAAACCTACTTTACCGAATCTTTCAAAAAAAGAAGCGAAACCTTCAAAAAGAACAAAGAGAATCGCGAACAGATGCGCGAACAGATGAAGAAAGAAATGGAAGCAACGGACGCCCAGTTGAAAAAAATTCTTACGGAAGAGCAATACAACACATACAAAGAAAACGAAAAGAAACGCCAGAAAGAAAGAGGTCAGAAACGCAGACAAGGCGGTCCGAGCCAACCTCTCATGGGAAGGGACTTCCCGCGATAACAATATTCTTTCTATAAAAAATTCCCAGAAGTTATTCTGGGAATTTTTATAACCTGTCATTTTGAAAAAAGGAGCTCCCTGTATTTCGGCAAAGGCCACATCTCATCATCCACCATCAATTCCAACTTGTCGATATGGTAGCGGATTTTTTCCATATAGGGACGAACGGTAGCGGAATAAGCCTCCGCCCTCTCCACTTCATTCACATACGTATTATTGGCCACCTTGCGTGCCTCCGTCATATCCCCCACCAAGGTACGGATTTCATTAATATGACGGGAAATCTCCTTGATACTTTCCAACTGCACATTCCCCACCTCCGCATACATATCCGGCAAAATCTCTTTCAAGCCCTTCACATTGCCAATCAACGTATTCTGATAAGCAATAGCCGTCGGGATAATATGATTCAAAGCCAAATCGCCCAGCACTCGGGATTCTATCTGTAACTTTTTCAAATAAATCTCATTCTTGATTTCAAAACGCGCCTCCAACTCCCGCTCGGTAAAAATCCCGTTCCCGACAAAAAGCTTCAGAGCCTTGGGTGCCATATAGGCCTTCAATGCGCTGATACAATCACTATCCACCGACAAACCGCGGCGCATAGCTTCTTCCTTCCACTCTTTACTGTATCCGTTTCCTTCAAAGCGAATTTTCTTACAATCGATGATATATTTCCGCAACGTCTGGAATATCGCCTCATCCTTCTTCACCCCTTTTTCAATCAAGGCATCGGTTTCCCGCTTAAACGCCATGAGTTGTTCCGCCACCGCTGTATTCAGCACAATCATCGCCCCGCCGCAATTAGCTGAAGAACCGACAGCCCGGAACTCAAAGCGGTTTCCGGTAAAAGCAAAAGGCGACGTCCGGTTGCGGTCGGTATTATCCCGCATGATTTCCGGAATCTTACCCACATTCAGTTTCAATTCCGTCTTTTCATCCGGACTCATTTTCCGACTGCTGACCTTCGCTTCGATTTCATCCAAAATAGAATCCAGCTGCCGACCCAAAAATACGGACATAATCACAGGCGGTGCCTCATCCCCTCCCAAACGGTGTTCATTTCCCAACGAAACGATGCAAGCCTTCAACAGTGCCTCATGCTCCAATACGGCTTTTGTCGTCGCAACCAAAAACACCAGAAACTGCATATTCGATTTCGGATTCTTACCCGGGGACAGAAGATTCACCCCCGTATCAGTCAGAAGCGACCAGTTATTATGTTTGCCGGAACCGTTGATGCCCTTAAACGGTTTCTCATGCAAAAGCACCCGGAAATGATGATGACGCGCCACCCGCTTCATCGTAGACATCAACAACTGATTGTGGTCCACCGCCAAATTCGCCTCCTCAAAAATGGGAGCCAACTCAAACTGATTGGGAGCACATTCATTATGGCGGGTCTTCGCCGGAATACCCAAACGATGGCACTCATACTCCAACTCATCCATAAAAGCGTTCACCCGTTCGGGAATCGCTCCGAAATAATGGTCCTCCAACTGCTGGTCCTTGGCCGCGGAATGCCCCATCAGCGTCCGGCCGCAAAGCTTCAAATCCGGACGGGCGTTAAACAGCGCCGCATCTATCAAAAAATATTCCTGTTCCCATCCCAACGTTGCAATCACTTTCCGCACGTCCTTGTCAAAGTATTGACACACATCCACCGCCGCCTTATCCACCAAAGACAAAGCCTTCAGCATCGGCGTCTTATAATCCAGCGCCTCTCCCGTATACGCCACAAAAACAGTAGGGATACACAACGTATTATTATTTATGAAAGCGGGAGAACCGGGATCCCAGGCCGTATATCCGCGGGCTTCAAACGTATTGCGGATACCGCCGTTGGGAAAACTCGAAGCATCGGGTTCCTGCTGCACCAGCAACTTCCCGTCAAACGCCTCTATCACTTCCCCGTCCTTCAATATATCGATAAAACTGTCGTGCTTCTCGGCCGTCGCCCCGTTCAACGGATGAAACCAGTGTGTATAATGGGTCGCCCCCTTTTCCACCGCCCACGCTTTCATTGCGGCAGCCACCTGGTCCGCCAACGTCCGGTCAATAGCCCCGCCTTCCGACATGATTTTTTCCAATTTCCGGAAAGCCTCCACCGAAAGGTAATGCCTCATCTTCTCCATAGTGAAGACATCGGCTCCATACACTTCCGCCAAGCGCGGCCTTTGTTTCCTTTCCACCGGGACACGCCCTGCCAATTCCTCTAAAGCTGAAAATCTGATTTTTGCCATACGCACAAATTAAGTACGACAAAAATAACGACTTTTCGCCGAATAAAGAAATCTAATTATGCGTATACCGGTAGTCATGAGGAGAAACTCCGGTCAATTTCTTGAATATAAAGCTGAAATACTGAACATTGGGAAAACCTAACCGCTGAGATACAAACAAAGGAGAATTCCCCTCCTGTAACAACATTTTTTTGGAAACTTCCAACCGCTTGCATCGGAAACATTCTTCCAGCGTCTTGCCCGTCTCCCATTTTACCAAGTCATTGAAATAGGCAACGGAAAGCCCGAGACGCTCCGCACAATACTCCGCTGTCGGCAACTCACCGCTTTGCAAGCGACCGGAAGTGATATAAGCATCCAACAAGGCTTCCATTTTCTCCAAAATCACCTTATTCCTGTTCTCCCGGGTGATAAACTGCCGCTCATAAAAACGGGTGCAATAATCAAGCAGCAACTCTATATGCCGGGAAAGTATCGTGCCGGTATGCGTATCGATAGCGTGGTGTAACTCCTCTTCGATATTCTCAAGGCAGCAGGTAACCGTAGCCGTCTCCCGCTGCGACAAATGCAGCGCCTCCTCCTTCCGGTAAGAAAAAAACGTATAATTCCCGATATGATTTCTCAGGGAAGTGCGATACAACAAATCCGGATGAAAAGCCAACAGCCAGCCTTTGTCCGGCAACACCCCGGCCTCACTCATAGCAAATATCTCGCCGGGCTTCAAAAACACCATAGAAGCATGGGAATAATCGTAATACTTACGCCCGCAGCAACTGCAATCGTCCCCGCACTCCTCGATAAGCAAAACCGTATAAAACTCAAACTTCACCGTCTCCTGCTTCAAATCGGGATGTGCCAGATTTATAATCGTCACCTGCGGATGCAACGTTTTGCTTCCCAAACACCGATTGCACTCACACACCGTCTTTATATCCAACGTCTCCTTCTTCATCCCCGCCCGTCACTTAAGCATTCATCTGTGCACGATACTCATTCGGAGTGCATCCCACCCGCTTTTTAAACAAACGGCACAAATGCTGCGGATATTGGAATCCCAACGAATACGCAATCCGGCTGACCGTATCCTCCGTATCCGAAATACGATCCTTGGCCAATTCAATCACCTTTTCCTGAATATACTCCTGCGGAGTGCGGCCCGTTTCCTTCTTAAGCATATCGCCGAAATAATTGGGAGAGAGACACAACTCGCCGGCAAAATACTTCACCGACGGCAACCCGTTCTGCTCCGCATGCTCTCCCTCGAAATACTCATCCAAAAGCATCTCGAAACGCGTCAGGACATCCCGGTTCGCCTTACTGCGGGTAACAAACTGTCGCTCATAAAAACGCATGCAATACCCCAGCAACAACTCGATATGCGTGGCGATCAGCCGCTGGCTATGCTTATCCACCCCGTGTTCCAGCTCCATACGGATAATCCTCAGGCAATCCATGACAATCTGCTGTTCCGTCTCCGAAAGATGCAAAGCTTCATTGACCTCATAAGAGAAAAACGTATACTTCTTCATATTCTTCCCAAGCGACGTACCTTGCAATAAATCCGGATGGAAAAGAATCCCGTACACATCCGTCTGGATACGGTCCACCGTACGGGTGGTTTCCGTCACCTGTCCGGGAGCAAAACAAACGATAGTACCCTCCTGATAGTCGTAATTCTGGCGACCGTACTTAATAGCGCAGGCCTTTTCCATTTTCAGATATAAAGCATACACTCCGTAACGCATCGTCATGACCTCAATGCCGCGGGTGGCCTGGTTCAAATCCACCACACTCACCAGCGGATGGAGCGTTTCCAGCCCGAACAACTGGTTATACACATCCACACTGTCCAATTCAAGTACTTCATTCATATCTATTCCATTTTCCGGTTATAAGGACAAAAATACAAGAATAAACATACATTCCCATAACCCCGATTACGGATTCTATAACCCCGGATACAGATCGTTTTTCCTTTCCCTCCCTGACTCACATGTAATTCTGGTTATAATTTCTGTAATTTGTCTACATCCGTCTTCACGCCGACCCGATAATTTTGCCACCGGATAAAAAAGACCTCCTTACTATGAGAAAAATACGTTTTATATTCCTCTGGCTGGTCGGGGGATTCCTTCCCTTGTACGCTCAAACCCAGGAACCGACCCACACGCTCGATGAAATTGTCGTGACAGGCACACGCCACCAAACGGACGTACGCCACCTGTCCCAAACCGTTTCGGTCATCCACCGGACAGCCATTGAAAAAACAATGCAACCATCACTGTTACCGGTTTTGACCGAACAAATACCCGGACTATTCACCACCTCACGCGGCGTAATGGGCTACGGCGTATCGGACGGAGCAGCTGGCGGCATCTCCCTGCGCGGACTGAGCGGAGGCAATGCCCGGTTAATGGTGCTTATCGACGGACATCCGCAATATGCAGGAATCTTCGGACACCCCATTTCGGACGCTTACCAAACACTGTTCGCCGACCGCGTAGAAGTCCTGCGGGGCCCGGCATCCGTACTCTACGGCTCCAATGCCATGGGCGGTGTCATCAACATCGTCACACGCCAAATGCACCAAGACGGCATCCGTACCCAACTGCACTCCGGTTACGGTTCCTATAACACGCTGGAAACCGAACTCACCAACCGCATCCGCAAAGGCCCACTGAGCACGGTGGTCAGCGGCTCCTACAACCGGACGGACGGCCACCGCACCGACATGGAGTTTGAACAATACAGCGGATACGCCAAAATAAACTATGAATTCACCCGCCATTGGAACACCTATGCCGACCTCAACATCACCCGTTTCAATGCTTCCTATCCAGGTCCCGTATCGGCACCGCTTCTGGAAGGCGACCAACATATTACACGCGGCATGACTTCTTTTGCCATAACCAACGGCTACGAAAAAACATCGGGAGCCTTGAGTTTCTTCTACAACTGGGGCAAACACCGGATTAACGACGGTTATACCCCCAGTGCCGGCGAAACCCCGCAAGACAGCCGATTCCATTCTTTGGACAACATGATGGGCATCTCCTGGTACCAAAGTGCCCAACTCTTCCAGGGCAACCGCATTACGGCCGGTTTCGACTGGTTCCGCTACGGAGGGGAAGCGTGGAACCAATATGTGGCAGGGGAAAATGCGGGCACACGAAGAGACTTAGTGGACAAACACGAAAACGAGGTAGCAGGTTACATCGATTTCCGCCAACACCTCACCCCCTGGCTCACATTCAACGCCGGAGCACGCATCGACCACCATTCACGCATCGGCACCGAATGGATACCGCAGGCGGGACTGGCTTTCCACCTGCCCCGTGCCATGGAACTGAAACTCTCCGCATCCAAAGGCTTCCGCTATCCGATTCTGCGCGAAATGTACATGTTTCCGCCCCAGAATCCCGACCTCCGTCCCGAATCCATGTGGAATTACGAAATCGCTTTCTCCCAGACTTTACAGGAAGGAAGACTCACCTACGGTGTAAACCTTTTCTACATCGACGGGGAAAACCTGATTCTGCGCCTCCCCAATCCCAACGGCAGCGGCCAACTGAATCAAAACTCCGGAACAATCAAGAATTACGGCATCGAAACACAAATCGCCTGCCGTCTGAACACCGCCTGGTCGGCAGATGCCAATTACAGCTATCTGCACATGAAACATCCGGTCATTGCCGCCCCGGAACACAAACTTTATGCCGGTGTAAATCTCCTGCGCGGACGCTGGACCCTCACAACAGGCCTGCAATACATCGCCACGCTTTACACAATCGTATCCCCGGACACAACGGAAGATTTCGTGCTATGGAACCTGAGAGCCTCCTACCGGGCCTCCCGATGGCTTGAAATCTGGGGACGCGGAGAAAACCTGCTGGCACAAAAATACGAAATCAATGCCGGATACCCCATGCCGAAAGCAACAGTCATGGCAGGAATCAATCTGAATTTTTAAATTATTACTAAATTTGTACCCTATGAAAAAGAACATCTGTATGTCAGTATTACTGACTCTGTTGTCTCTGGCAACAACAAACTGCACCCGGACACGGGAAGCAAAGGCGGAAAGCAAAGTCTATATGTTTACGAACATCAATTCTGACAACTTAGTCAAAATCTATGAAGCTTTAGGACGCGAAGCCAAAGGGAAAGTAGCCGTCAAACTATCGACAGGCGAACCGGGAGGCCACAATTTCCTGAATCCCGAACTCATCAAAGCACTCGTCCAGAAAGTCAACGGGACCATCGTGGAATGCAACACCGCATACGGCGGAGGACGCGCCACGACTGTCGACCATTTACAGGCCGCCAAAGACCACGGTTTTACAGCCATCGCCCCCGTCGACATCATGGACGCGGAAGGTGAAACGACTCTCCCGCTGAAAAACGGGAAACACCTGAAACACGACATTGTCGGCTCTCATTTCCTCCAGTACGATTTCACCATTATCCTCTCCCATTTCAAGGGGCACGCCATGGGCGGCTTCGGCGGAGCAGTGAAAAACATGTCCATCGGCATCGCTTCGGCAAACGGCAAACGATACATCCATTCCGCCGGAACCAGCACCACGGACTGGGGTAACCCGCAACAGGACGACTTTCTGGAATCCATGGCGGAAGCGGCCAAAGCCGTTGCCGACCACTGCGGCGACAACATTCTATACATCAGCGTGGCCAACAACCTTTCGGTCGACTGCGACTGCGATTCTTCCCCCGAAGACCCTAAAATGGGCGACATCGGCATCCTGGCCTCCCTCGATCCCGTTGCGCTCGACAAAGCCTGTACAGACCTCGTGCGGTCGTCCAAAGACCACGGAAAAATACACCTCATCGAACGGATTGATTCGCGCAATGGCATGCACACCCTTGAACATGCCGAAGCCATCGGCCTGGGGAAACAACACTATAAACTGATACGCCTGGACTAATGCCGGCATGTCAGACAACCTTATAAAAATTCGGACACCGTGACAGAGCAAACAAAACACACTTCCATCCGTCCCGCCATGCCGGTTGAATCATCCGCGCGACACATCATCCTCGACGTGTTGCGCGGATTGGCCTTATTAGGTATCGCCTTAGCCAATTTCCCGGAATTCTCGCTCTACTCCTTTCTTCCGGAGGCCACCGCGGGAAACATGCCTACCGCCGCAATCGACCGGGCCGTACACTATCTTCAATACATTTTTATAGACGGAAAATTCTACACCATCTTCTCCCTGCTGTTCGGGATAGGCTTTTCCATCATCATCTCAAACGCCATGAAGCGTGGTGCGGACGGATTCCGCATCTTCTACCGCCGGATGGCCGTATTGCTGCTCATCGGCTTCCTGCACCTGATGTTCATCTGGAGCGGGGACATTCTGATGCTTTATGCCCTGCTCGGAATGCTGCTCCCTTTTTTCCGCCACGCAGCAAACAAAACCTTGCTGACAACGGCCGCCGTCCTGCTGGTCATTCCGATTGTGATAGACTTCTGCATCGAAGCCTCCGGAATTTATCCTGCCGCCTCTGTCGTGGAACTCCAGCAATACTACTGCGCCCGCTATGGCATCAACGAAGCCAATTTCGCATACTGGCTGCGCGATGCGGACAATTACGGTGCGACATTCCAGTTCTTGATACAGGGAGCACTTGTACGCGTACAGGAATTCATTGACGGGAACCGCTACTTCAAAGTCCTGGGGCTCTTCCTGATTGGTTTTTACATCGGACGCAACCGTCTCTATGCCGATTTAGGCAACCGCAAACCGCTTCTGAAACGCATTGCCGCGTATGGTTTCGGCATCGGACTACCGCTTTCCGTAGTTTACGCATGGAGCGCAATGAATGGCCGTCCGTGGGGATTGGGCGTACACGCCCTGCTCTATTTCGTCAGCATATTCCCTCTCGGATTTGCCTACATGGCAGGCATCAGCCTCTGCTTCCTCCGGCATCCCGAGAGCAGCATCTTCCGCTTTATCGCCATGCCGGGACGAATGGCACTGACCAACTATATCGGTCAATCACTGTGGGGCATGCTCCTTTTCTACGGCATCGGATTCGGTATGGGTGCCGGAATGGGACTTATATACGTCGTTCTCATCGCCACTGGCGTTTGGATAGTACAGGCATGCCTTAGCGGCGTCTGGCTGCACTTCTTCCGTTTCGGTCCGTTAGAATGGCTCTGGCGTATGCTGACATACGGAAAAATCTTTCAACTTACCAAAGAGAAAAAAGAATGAGGAAACAAGCGGACAAGACACACGGTCTGCTCTCCATCATCCGTGAAGGGAAAGCGATGAGCCGGGGACAGCAACTGCGGCTGACGATTCAGCTCAGTATTCCGGCTATCGTGGCACAACTTTCCTCCATCATCATGCAATACATCGATGCCGCCATGGTGGGCAGCTTAGGAGCCGCCCCCTCGGCAGCCATCGGACTGGTATCCACGACCACGTGGCTCTTTGGGGGACTGTGTTCGGCCGCAGCCACAGGCTTCTCCGTACAAGTCGCCCACCGCATCGGTGCAGGCGATATGTCAGGCGCACGGAAAGTATTGCGCCAAGCCCTGACCGCCACTTTCATTTTCAGCCTGCTGCTGGCAACAACAGGCTCCGCCATCAGCGGTAGCCTGCCTCACTGGTTGGGAGGAGATGCAGCCATCCGGAAAGACTCTTCACTCTACTTTCTGATATTCTCCCTTTTCCTGCCCGCACTGCAAATGAATTTCCTGGCGGGAAGCATGCTCCGATGCAGCGGAAACATGCGCATCCCCAGTTTGCTGGGAGTTGTGATGTGTGTATTGGACGTCGTGTTCAACTTTTTCCTGATTTTCCCCTCTCGCACCTGGCATATGGGAGAAATCTCGTTCTTCATACCGGGTGCCGGGTTAGGCGTGGGAGGTGCAGCCTTAGGAACTGTTGCCGCCGAAGCAGTTGTGGCACTGATACTGATGTGGTATCTCTGGAAACGTTCCGCTGAATTACGGTTGTCAGGCGAACACGGCAGCTTCCGCCCAACAGCGTCAACCTTGAAAAAAGCCCTGCACATCGGTCTGCCGATGGGCATAGAACACATCGTGATTTGCGGCGCACAGATTATGACCACGGTAATCGTGGCTCCCTTAGGCGTTTTTGCCATTGCCGCCAACTCCTTTGCCATCACAGCCGAAAGCCTGTGCTACATGCCCGGTTACGGCATCGCCGAAGCCGCCACAACTCTGGTCGGCCAAAGCATCGGGGCCGGACGTAGGGAACTTACCCGCAGCTTCTCCCGAATCACGGTAGGTATGGGCATGGCGGTGATGGGAATCATGGGAGCCGTCATGTATGCCGCCGCCCCCCAAATCATCGGACTCATGACTTCCGTCGAAGAAATCCGCACCTTAGGCGTCCAGGCTCTCCGCATCGAAGCCTTTGCCGAACCCATGTTCGCCGCCTCCATCGTCGCCTACGGCGTATTCGTCGGAGCCGCCGACACGCTCATCCCTTGTCTGATGAACTTTTTCAGCATCTGGGCCGTACGCCTCTCCTTGGCAGCAACACTTGCCCCCTCCCTCGGCCTGCAAGGGGTCTGGATAGCCATGTGCATCGAACTCTGCTTCCGCGGCTTCATCTTCCTCCTCCGCCTGTTCCGGGGAAAATGGATAAAATAAGGTCTATAACACCCTCCGTAATCTCTGTAATTGAGGTCATAGAATCAGTAATTTATCTACCCGAAGTAACGGAGAAAGTAATATTTTTGCAGTATACAAAAAACACGCATTCAGCCACAGAAAGCAAGAAACGAAAAATAGTCCCGAAAAAACAACAACTTAAAATAAATCTGATATGCAGCTGATAAAAGACAAAGAATTCGGAGGCGAACGCCCTCTGTTCGAATCGCATGATTTACATCTGGACAATGTCATCATCCGTGCCGGGGAATCGGCACTCAAAGAGTGCAGCAACATTGTCGCCACCAATTGCCGTTTCGAAGGCAATTATCCTTTCTGGCATGTGCACGGCTTCAACATCGAACGTTGTTATTTCGATGTCGGCGGCCGCTCCGCACTATGGTATTGCGACCATCTGAAAATGACCGACACGGTTATCGACGCCCCGAAAATGTTCCGCGAAATGAATGAAATCGACTTGGAAAACGTGGTGATGAACGATGCCGACGAAGTGTTCTGGCGGTGTGACAACCTGCGCATAAAGAATCTGAAACTGCACGGCGGCACCTACCCCTTCATGTTCAGCAACAACATCCGTGTCGACGGACTGGAAAGCGACAGCAAATATGTATTCCAGTACGTGAAGAACGTGGAAGTCCGCAATGCCAGGATTACCACCAAGGACGCATTCTGGGAGGTGGAGAATGTCACTATTTACGATTCCGAACTGGACGGTGAATACCTCGGCTGGCATTCGAAAAACCTGCGGTTGGTGAATTGCCACATCAGCGGTGAACAACCCCTTTGTTACGCACACGATCTTATCCTGGAAAATTGTACCTTTGACCCCGCTTGCGACCGAGCTTTCGAGTACAGCACGCTGCAAGCCGACATACGCGGAGCCATTACGAATATAAAGAATCCGATGTCGGGTCGTATTGTCGCCGATGAAATAGGTTCGGTGACCATCGACGAAAACATCAAGGCTCCCGCCGACTGCGTAATCGAACAACGGAAAAAATAAAGGATATGCAATACAATTTCGATGAAATCATTCCCCGTCGCGGTACCAATTGCGTGAAATGGGACAGTATGGAAAGCGACGACGTTTTACCGATGTGGGTGGCCGATATGGATTTCCATACGGCACCCGCCATTGTTAAGGCTTTACAGCAACGTGTGGCACATGGGATTTTCGGTTACACCCATGTTCCCGATGCTTATTATGAAGCCGTGACGAACTGGTTCGCACGACGCCACCAATGGCAAATCCAACGGGAGTGGATGATTTACATTCCGGGCGTGGTGCCCGCCCTCTCCGCCATTATCAAGGCACTGACCGTGCCCGGCGACAAGGTGTTGATACAGACACCCGTATACAATTGTTTCTTTTCATCCATCCGCAACAACGGATGTGAAATCGTCACAAATCCGCTACTCAACGCCAACAATACATTTACGGTCAATTACGACGAGTTGGAAAAGAAAGCCTCCGACCCAAAAGTGAAAGCGATGATATTGTGCAATCCCCACAATCCGGCGGGACGCGTCTGGACACGGGAGGAACTGACCCGCATCGGTGAAATCTGTATCCGCCACGGCGTGACCGTCATTGCGGATGAAATTCATTGCGAGTTAGTGATGCCGGGACATACTTATACGCCTTTTGCTTCCCTGTCAGAAGAATTTTTACACCATTCCGTGACCTGCCTTTCGCCCAGCAAAGCATTCAATATCGCAGGCTTACAGATTGCCAACATCGTGTGTGCCGATGCCGGTATGCGCGCGAAAATCGACAAAGCCGTCAACATCAACGAAGTGTGTGACGTCAACCCTTTCGGCGTCATAGGCACGATTGCCGCCTATAACGAGGGCGAGGAGTGGCTGTTGCAACTGCTGGATTATCTGCACCGGAACTACATGTACATGAAGACGTTCTGCACGGAGCGCCTGCCGCAATTCCCGATTAGCACGCTGGAAGGCACCTATTTGGTCTGGATGGACTGCCGCGCGTTGCACATGCCGTCGGAAGAACTGGAACAAGTGCTGACCCGCGAAGCGAAACTGAGACTCAATGCCGGAACAATGTACGGAGCGGAGGGTGAGGGATTCATGCGCTGGAATATCGCCTGTCCGCAATCGGTATTATCCGAAGGCTTGAAACGTTTTGAAAATTTCGTGACCCGGAGATAATTCCCGGGGCTCCTCCCCGGGAAGCCGCCCGTAGTGTGCTTTTTATTACTATCTTTGTGTCACAAAACACCTTTTATGAAGAAAGTTGCGGCTATACACGATTTGTCAAGCTACGGAAGGGCATCCCTGACGGTGGTCATCCCGATTCTGTCGAACATGGGGTATCAGGTATGCCCCCTGCCAACGGCCATTCTTTCGGCCCACAGCGAATACAAGAATTTCAGAAGTCTCGACCTGACGGACCATCTGGAGGCGATTATCAGCCATTGGAAAGAACTCGGTTTGTCATTTGACGCTCTCTATTCCGGCTACCTGGCTTCACTCAGGCAAATGGACATCGTGGGAAAGTTTTTCGAAGAATTCAAAACCGACCACAATTTCATATTGGTCGACCCCGTGTTAGGCGACCACAACCGGCTTTATCCGGGAATGGACCCGCAAATGATTGAAGGAATGCGCCGTCTGTGCCGGCAAGCAGAAATCATCACCCCCAATCTGACGGAAGCGGCTTTTCTTCTCGGCAAAGACAATTGCCGGGAGGTGACTTTGCGGGAAACCGTCGATTGGTGCCGGCAACTCAGCGAGTGCGGTCCGGAATATGTGATAATCACATCGGCACCTTCCGAAAACCAGAAAAACACGGCGACAATTGCCTACAGCCGCCGCGATAACCGTTGCTGGCAGGTAAAGGCAGAGTACATCCCGGCATCTTATCCCGGGACGGGCGATGCGTTTGCCAGCGTGATTACGGGTTGCCTGCTGAACGGAGACAGTCTGCCCGAAGCCATCGACCGGGCGGTGTATTTTATCACAATGGGGATAAAAACGACGTTCGGCTACAACCAACCGCCTTTAGACGGGATTAACCAGGAGAAAGTGTTGCATTATCTGAACGAGCCCCTGCCCTTCTACCGGTACGAACTGCTTCCTTTTTAAACGCACGATGAAAGCCATTATCACGGATTTGGACGGTACGATTCTGCCTCAGGGGGAAAATATCAGCCCCTTGACCCGACACACGCTGGAACAGTTGGGCAAGGAGGGCATTGTCCGGGTTATAGCCACGGGCAGAACCCTGTTTGCCGCCCGCAAGTTCCTGCCGGACGATTTTCCCATCGACTACCTCGTTTTCTCGTCAGGTGCCGGAATCATGCGCTGGGAAGACAAGAAAATCCTTGCCGCCCACCATCTCCAGCCGGAAGAAACCCGCCATATCGCAGAGTATTTATGGAATTACAATATTAATTTCACCATCCAGCAGGAGATTCCCGACAACCATTATTTTTATTATACGGATATTTACCCCCGACACAGCGATTACCAGAGAAGAGTGGAAAAATTCCAGGAGTTCGGGACAGTGATATACCATCCGGACGCTATCCGGACGGCGGCCACCCAGGTCATACTGATTCTGGATCCCGTCCAAATCAATCTGATTGAAAAAATCAAGGCGGATTTATCCGCTTTTTCAGTGATCCGTTCCACCTCCCCTTTCGACCACAAAGCCATCTGGCTGGAAATTTACCCTCCGGGCGTCAACAAAGGCACGACCTGCCAGGAGCTGCTGCATCTTCTCCACCTGACAGGCCGCGACTGTGCCGGCTTGGGGAACGATTACAATGATGTGGATTTCTTAGACCTTTGCGCCCGGGCCTATCTGGTAGAAAATGCGCCGGAACGTCTCAAACCCCATTATAAATCCGTCGCTTCCGACCGGCATGACGGCTTTACGGAATTTATCCACAAGGTGTTCCACTGATTTCCCCGTCCACATTCCTGCTGTCGACCGCTACCCGGCCACCCCGCAAGCGATTTCCCGTCCCATATGGGCCGCAGCCTCCAGTTCCTGAGGGAAGATGTCGTCCCGGTATTTCCGTTTCTCTTCCTCCGAAAATACTTCCACGGCATAGCGGGAGTAGTCGTTGAACTGATAGGTGTTGTATGCACACAACCGCCGGGGAGGTGAAAAAACATGCCCGATGAATCTTTCCAAATCGTCCATCATGACCAGCGGAGCCATCTCTTTCGGCACGTTCATCGTATACACGGTCACCACCGGCATACGCCGGGGCGCAATCGTCCTGTAACCCGCCTCATACGTGGCAAGCGGAAAAAGAAGCCGTTCAAGAAAGGACCTCATGGCTCCCGTCACATCCATGAAATAGACCGGAGAGGCTAAAACGAGGACATCAGCCTTTTTCACCCTTTCCAATACGGGCGAAAGGGCGTCCGCAACGGCACAGGTGCCATACGATTTTCCTCCTTTCAGCTTGCAGGCGAAACAACTTCTGCACCCTTTGAATTCCAAATCACAGAGATGGATTATCCCGGTGGAAATGTTTTTCCCCGATGCTTCCACCCCTTTCGCAAATGCCCGGCACATCCGGACGGTGTTGCCATCGTGCCGCGGACTTCCATTGATAATGATAATTTCCATATTTACTTGGTTTTGATTGCAAAATAAATCCAACATTCCTACTTTTACAAGTACTTACCGGAAGGTGGGATAGTTACCGAAAGGAGTAATTTATGGAAAATAAAACGGATGCGCACACACTTTTTTTTAACGGACAGCACTATTCCTGTCCTCTTGAACTGACCTTGGATGTGATTGGCGGGAAATGGAAGACGATGATGATTTACCGTCTGAAAGACGGCACGTTGCGTTCTTCCGAATTACAGCGTCTCATGCCGGGGGTCTCCAACAAGATGTTTACCCAAACCGCACGCGAGCTGGAGCGGGACGGGATGCTCCGGCGGGAGGTGTTTCCGGTGGTTCCTCCCAAAGTAGAATACAGCCTCACCCCCAGAGGCGCCTCCATCCTCCCGCTTCTCCTCCGGTTGAGCGAATGGGGCGCATGCCTGGCCGAATAGTCCAAAGAAAGAAACGCGTTCATTGACCGTTAGTTTCCAATTCTTTCTCTATTTCCCCCAACCGCAGGAAAACTTCCCCGGAAGTCCTTCGGTAACGCCTGCTCCCCTTTCCTTTTCAGTATTATCTCTACCATTCGCCAAGATATACGCTATCGGTGTATTCGCCGGTGTATAGGTTTTTGAAACAGGCATACAAATGCGAGGGAGTGCGGCTTGACGGAATGCGGAAAGTGCATTCCCCTTCCTCACGGATGGCACGGATGTCTTTCACCCGGAAGAGGACTTTCATGTCTTCTTCGTCATCTTCAAAACCGTAAGCCCCGATTTGCAGCAGGTCGTCGAATGTCTGTGCCGATTCGTCGTCCGGATTCCAGCGGAGAGTCAGCATGCCGGGCGAGGTCTGTTCCACCTGCCAATTTCCGGGGAAAGGAGACGTGCCTGCACTGACTTTCAGTTTCGCCCAATCGGCGATTTCTCCCTCATCGTTGAAATTACGGATATTTTCCTTGATGAAAAGATTGCAACCGTTCATGACCATTTCCTGGGCTTTCATGCGCCAGGAACAGACAAAAATGCTATCGAGTACGCGATAAAAGTGAAGGCAATTTTTGAGTTTCTGCCGCTGTGAAACCTGCCGGGCGCTTTTTTTATCGCTGTAAGCACCCGGTTTCGACCGCATGCGAATCTGTCCGCGCACTTTATAAATGATAAAATTCCCCAGCGTGCCGCTGGCTTCCGTGAATAACGGCGAAGTAATAATACTCATGACATATATGGTTTAAGGTTTGACTGTAGTTTCGCTGGTATTAATTTATAACAAAATATTCATATTTCCAAATTTTAGACGGATTAAATTCATCCGGTAGCATTTATAATCCGAGTTTATACCCAATTTACTCCGAATTTGCTCCGAATTTAATACAGGGAAAATATAACGAAACCTAAGCGATAAGTCTTTGACAGTTAATAAAAAACCGGGACTATACCGATGTTTTCAGCATAGTCCCGGTTTAGGGTTAAAAAGGAAGCGCCCTGTAGCTTGATGTTACAGGAGACCTTTTTCCTCGAGCAGCCGTTCCATGGCCTGTTGAAGCTTGCGGGCTTCTTCTCCGGCACGAACGGCAAAGTTTTCGGTTTTATCGGCGAAAATGATGCCGCGCGAGGAGTTGACAATCAGACCGCAATAGTTGTTCATGCCGTATTTCGCCACTTCTTCCAGACTTCCGCCCTGGGCTCCTACGCCGGGCACCAACAGGAAGTGGTCGGGCACGATGTCGCGGATTCCGCCCAGCATTTCGGCTTTGGTGGCTCCCACGACGTACATCATGTTGCGGCTGTCTCCCCATTCCTGCGATTTGTGGAGTACTTTTTCATAGAGTTTCTCCCCCTGGCTTTCAAAAAACTGGAAGTCAAAAGCACCTTTGTTGGAGGTGAGCGCCAGGAGAATCACCCATTTGTCGCTATACTGGATGAAAGGCGTGACGGAATCCTCGCCCATGTACGGAGCCACGGTGATGGCATCGAAGTCAAGGGTCTCCAAAAAGGCTTTGGCATACATCTGGGAGGTATTCCCGATATCGCCCCGCTTGGCATCGGCGATAAGCAGGATTTCGGGATAGCGTTCCCTGATGTATTTCACGGTTTTTTCCAGACTGCTCCAGCCTTCCACTCCCCGGCTTTCATAAAAAGCGATGTTGGGTTTGTAGGCAATGGTCACGTCGGCAGTAGCGTCGACAATCTGTTTGTTGAATTCAAAAACGGGGTCATCGGCACCCATAAGATGGGCGGGCAGTTTCGCGATGTCGGAATCAAGCCCGACACACAGGAATGATTTTTTCTTTTTAATCTGTTCGAAAAGCTGTGTATAGTTCATGGTATTTCCTTGTTATGGATTGTCGTTGTTAAAGTCCGCTGGCCTTGAGGCGTTCGGTGTTTTCTTCGATTTGCAGTTTTTCAATGACTTCGTCGATTTCGCCGTCCATCACCGCCGCAAGATTGTAGAGGGTGAAGTTGATACGGTGGTCCGTCACCCGTCCCTGAGGATAGTTGTATGTACGGATTTTCGCAGAACGGTCGCCCGTAGAGACCATCGTACGCCTTTTGGCGGATATGTCGTCCAGGTATTTCTGATGCTCTTTGTCATAGATGAAAGAACGCAAACGGGTGAGTGCCCTCTCTTTGTTTTTCGGCTGGTCGCGGGTCTCGGTGCATTCGATAAGTATTTCTTCGGACACTCCCGTATTGGGGTTTTTCCACATATACCGCAAGCGCACGCCCGATTCCACCTTGTTGACGTTCTGCCCTCCCGCACCGCTGGAACGGAAGGTGTCCCACTTGATTTCGCCTTCGTTTATCTGCACGTCGAATTCTTCCGCTTCGGGCAAAACGGCCACTGTCGCGGCGGAAGTATGCACACGGCCTTGTGTCTCCGTCTCCGGTACCCGCTGTACGCGATGGACACCCGATTCGTATTTCAATATGCCATACACACCGGTTCCGGAGACGCTGGCCACAATTTCCTTGTACCCTCCGGCCGCCCCTTCGTTGGCGTTGGTGACTTCCAGTTTCCAGCCCCGCTTTTCACAGAATCTGACATACATCCGGAAGAGGTCGCCGGCAAAGAGGCAGGCTTCGTCCCCGCCCGTACCGCCGCGGATTTCCAGAATGGCATTCTTGCTGTCTTCCGGTTCGGCGGGAATCAGCAACATTTTGATTTGCTGTTCCATGCCAGGAAGTTTTTCCGTCAGTTCGTCCAGTTCCATCTGGGCCATTTCGCGCAATTCCCGGTCGCTTTCCGTGGCCAGGATTTCTTTGGATTCCTCCAGAGTCCGGCAGGCTTCCTTATAGCGATCCGCCGCAGCCGTTATCTCTTCCAGCTCTTTATATTCTTTGGTCAGACGCACGTAACGCTTCATGTCCTGTATGACGTCGGGGTCTGTAATCAACTGCCCGATTTCACGAAAGCGGATGTAATACGTCTCTAATTTCTCTATCAGCGGATTCTCCATGTGCGTGTATTCTTTTATTCCGGAACAAAAATAATATTTTTACCCGGAGGGGAAGGCGTTTTTCAATAGAAAATGTCATCCGGTTCCGTTTGTTTCCGCCGGTAGGCCGCATGTATGCTGCGGACGGTTTCATCCAGCGAACGGAAAGTGAAATCCGGAAAGCGGCGGTGTAATTTCGCGGCGGAATAACAGGATTTGTGCTGGGAAGAACGGGCGGTTTCACGCGTGAAGGCCGGCAGCTGTCCTTTCAGCTTTCCGACAATCGCCAATATCCGCCAGGCAATTTCGGTCATCCAAGGACGCATACGGATAAACGGCGGACGGTGGCCTGTAATTCCGGCAATAGTGGTAAACAATTGTTTGTAGCTGTAATTTCCGCCGTTCACAACAAAGCGTTCCCCCCGGATGGTGCGGTCTGCCGCCAATCGCACCATTACCTCACACACATCCCGCACATCCACGTAACCGCAAATGCCCTGCGTGTAAAAAGGGATTCCCCGGGAGACCGTCATATATAACCGGCTGCTGCTCCTTCCCCAATGACCGGCGCCCAATATGATGGAGGGATTCACAATCACGGCCTCGAGCCCTTCGGCAATGGTTTGCCATACTATTTTCTCAGCCGCCATCTTGCTCTGTGAATAGACGGAATGGGGCGTCCCCTCGATTACGGGCGTCTCTTCATCAATGATCTCTTTTTCAAAGCTGGCATCTCCCAAAGCCGCTATCGAACTCACATAACAGAGTCTCACCCGGTGTTTCAGGCATAAGCGGGCAATGTTTTCGGTGCCCTTCAGATTGATGTCCAGCAGGGCGCTTTTGTCTCCTCCCGCAAAAGAGACAACGGCAGCACAATGGAATACGCAGTCGGCGGCGGCAATGGACTCCTCCAGGGTCTCCGGTGCCAATACGTCCCCCTCGACCCATTGAACCGCTTCCCAGCGAGCTTCATCAGCGGTATACAAACGGAATACCTCTCTCACGTCTTCCATCCGGCTGTTATGCCGTTTCAATGCACATACCTTTTCTCCTTTCATGCCTGCCAGATAGCCTAACAAGTGACTTCCCAACAATCCGGTGGCTCCTGTAACAAATACCATCATGCTACTGATAAAAATCACGGGGCTTGCCCCGTGATGTCTTTATTTTTTCCAATCAAAACGTACGTTCTGCACGAGCTGTTCGCTCAGGCTGTAGTGCACGGCACAACTTTTCGTTGTCCGCTCGATAGCCTTTTTGTGTTTGTCGGAATATTCCCTGTCGGGCATGTGAAAGAGGATTTCGATTTCCCCGATGCGGCGGTGGGGCTCGACAGCCATTTTTTTCGTGATTTCAATTTCTGTGCCCGTGAGGTCAATCCCGGCGGTTTCGGCGTAAATTCCCATAGTGGTCATCATGCAGGCCGCCAACGAGGTGGCACACAAATCGGTCGGAGAGAAAGCCTCACCTTTTCCGTGATTGTCAACGGGCGCGTCCGTTACGATTTTAGTTCCGCTCTGGAGGTGTTCGCATTCCACTCTCAAGCCTCCCAAATAAGTCGCTTTTACTGTTGTCATACTTGTGTGTATTTATTAAATAGTTATCAATCAAAAACCTGTATGGCTTCCGGGATATGCCGGATGGAACCGCTATCTCCCTCCACTATCACCAGGTCGAAACGCAGTTCTTTTTCCAGCCCGCACCGTTTCAGATAGGCGGCACCTGCTTGCAGGAGGTTACGTTTCTTTTTAGCGTCCATCAGTTCCGCGGGATATTCCACCCCCGCCCGACGGGTCTTTACTTCCACTATGATGATGCAGTTCCCGTCCGTACAGATGATGTCTATCTCTTTGTGTCCCACTCTCCAATTATGCTCCAACACCGTGTATCCACAAGCTTCCAGGTAGGCGGAAGCCCTCTTCTCTCCGGCAGCGCCTATGTTTTCCCTCTTCATAAGCCCGAAAGTTTTAATCAAAAATAGAGAAAAAAAACGGTAACACCAACAATACCCGCTTTCATTGCCCGCCGCGACGAAGATTTACACATTTTAACTTTTGGGTTTCTAAACTTTATTGTATATCTTTGTAGGGTTTTTCTGGGAAAAATACTATTATGGCTAAAAAAAGAGTTTTATTTATATCCTCCGAAATATTTCCTTATTTGCCTGAAACGGAGATGGCCCATATCGGTCGGTTCCTACCCCAGGGAATACAGGAGAAAGGGAAAGAAATCCGGACTTTCATGCCCCGTTTCGGCTGTATCAATGAGCGCCGCAACCAGTTGCACGAAGTGATCCGCCTGTCGGGGATGAATCTGATTATCAATGATTCGGACCATCCGCTCATCATCAAAGTCGCCTCTATCCAGTCCGCCCGCATGCAGGTCTATTTTATTGACAATGAAGACTATTTCCAACGGAAGCAGATGGTGAGGGACGAAGACGGCTATTTTTTCGGAGACAATGACGAAAGAGCCATATTTTTTGCCCGCGGCGTATTTGAAACAGTGAAAAAATTAAGGTGGGAACCGGATCTGATTTATTGCCAGGGATGGTTTACGGCGCTGGTGCCCCTCTATCTGAAAAAGGAGTATTACGACGACCCGATGTTTGCCCACACAAAGGTGGTTTATTCCACATCACACGATTATTTCAAGGAAACGCTGAACAAGAATTTCCACAAGAAGGCCCTGACGGGCAGTGTGGTGGCCAAAGATGTGAGTCTGGCGAAAGAAGCCAATTTCGAAAATATCAACAAGCTGGCTTTCCACTATTCCGACGGCATTATCCTCAACACGCCGGATATATCACCCGAACTGAAGAGTTTCGCGGTCAAGACCGGAAAACCTGTATTGGAATATCCCAACAAAGAGGAATACATTGACGCCTATTCCGATTTCTTCGACCAAATCCTCGAAATTTCAAAATAAAAATGAAAACAGCATGAGTGAAGACTCATGCTGTTTTTTCTTTATCCTGTCACACCAACAATTCCAGCGGACAGTTTTGCCATTTCACAGGACGGCTTCGGCTTAACCTAATTTTTCCTGCCATCTCCAGGTGTTGGCCAAGGTTTCAACCAAGGGTACCTGGGCTTTCCAGCCAAGCTCGGTGTTGGCCAGGGTGGTATCTGCCCATACTTTTTCGATGTCTCCGGCACGGCGGCCTACAATCTTGTAGTTCACTTTTTTGCCGGTGGCTTTTTCAAAGGCCTGTATCAGTTCCAGGACGGAAACACCGTTGCCGGTCCCGATGTTGAAGTATTCATAATTTGCCTTGTTTTTCCCCTCCAAGAGACGACGGATAGCCACTACGTGCGCTTTTGCCAAATCCACTACGTCGATATAATCGCGGACAGGGGTTCCGTCGGGCGTGTTATAATCATCCCCGAATACGCTCAATTGTTCGCGGATACCGGCAACCGTCTGCGTCAGATAAGGGATCAGATTGTTGGGTATGCCGTTGGGCAATTCCCCGATATTAGCGGACGGATGGGCTCCGATAGGATTGAAGTAACGCAATGCTATCAGATTCATTTCTTTTTCCACTTTCGCCAAATCGCGCATGATGTCTTCGCACATGGCTTTCGTGTTTCCATAGGGAGATTCGGCCTGTTTGCGCGGAGTCTGTTCGGTGACAGGCAATACGTCGGCCTGTCCGTAGACCGTACAGGATGAAGAAAATACCAGGTTTTTCACACCGAATTCACGCATGGATGAAAGTACATTCATCAATGAGTTGAGATTGTTCCTATAGTATTCCAACGGTTTGCTGACCGATTCGCCCACGGCTTTCAAGGCTGCGAAATGAATAACGGCCTTGATGTCTTTGTGGCGGGCAAAGAAATCGCGTGTCGCTTTTTCGTCCGTAAGGTCAAACTGTTCAAATTCCGGACGCACTCCCGTAATTTTTTCGATGCCGTCCAATACGTGGATGTTGGAGTTACACAAATTATCGACAATAACTACTTCAAAGCCACTTTGCTGAAGCTCTACAACCGTGTGGGAACCGATGTAACCGGTGCCTCCTGTAACAAATACTTTCATGCTGTTCTGTTTATGATAAAGTTATTTTTGAACTCTTAAACAATGCAAAGTAAGCAATAAAATATGAATTTTTATAAAAACGTTTGAATTTGTATTGCAATTCTATTTCTTTTTCTTACTTTTGTAGTATGCATAGATTTATAGAATACATATCGGATCTTCTTTTCCTGCACGATTGCGTGATAATCCCCGAGTTCGGCGGTTTTATCTGCAATTACAAATGTGCCTATATCGACGAAGAGAGCGGTATGATTCTTCCGCCCGCCAAGGAGATTGCATTCAACCGGAGTCTCAAGCAAAACGACGGTCTGCTGGTCAACTGGGTGGCTTCCAAGGAAAATATCTCCTATGACAAAGCCACGAAGCAAGTGGAGCTTTTCGCCGAAGAGCTGAAAGTGAAGCTGAACCAGCGTCACAGAATTGCATTCGGGGATATCGGCGTTTTCTACACGGACCGCCGCTTCAATATCATTTTCGAAAGCGGGGAAAACAATTTCTTGGCAGATGCTTTCGGGATGGAAAAAATCGAAGCTAAAAAAGTGGTGCATGAGGAGAAAAAGTCTTCTCCGCATCAAATCAACATTCCTTCCGCTTCCGAATTACCCCCCTATATCAACATGGAATCCCAGAACTGGGTACACCGTTTGTTGAAATACGGGTTGGCTGTCGCTGTGATTGCGGGGATTGTTTTCTTATCACACCTCGGCTATATTTACTGGGATAATTCTCACTACCAGCAGGGAGTTATCACGACAACCGTACAACCGGTACTTCCGCAAATTCCGGCAAATGCACAAGCCAAAAGCTTACATGTCGTCATTTCTCCGGATTACGATTATGTCGATTACGATCCGTTAGCTGAATAATGCTTTTACGGCACAATAAAGGATGTAAAGAGGGATGACGAAAAGCAGAACCGCCCATCCGAAACATACAGCCAATATGAGTATGGTCAAAAAATAAAGGTAAACCACTTTGTTGGCACGCCAGCTGAATCCGGTTATTTTCAGAGAAAACATCGGCAACTCGGAAATCAGCAGTATGGACAAAATAAGAACGCAAAGAGCCAGCACCCATATATTCCCGAAAAATAGCTGATAAAGAAGGGGCACTTTTACACGCGCAAATACCAATCCCACCCAAAACAAGGCATGAGCCGGAACAGGCAAGCCGATAAAGGATACAGACTGCCGGGTGTCCAGATTGAATTTTGCCAGCCGGAAAGCCGAGAAGACAGGTATCAACAAGGGACTAAATAATACGATCCGCTCATAAGCCGTCAGCAAAGCAAGGCTTCCCATCCCTTCCGGGAAAAGCAAATCCAGAATCAAGAGATGCGCCAACAATGCAGGCGCCACACCGAAAGTGATGACATCGGCCAGTGAGTCCAGCTCTTTCCCCATCTCTGATTTCACGTGCAGCAACCGCGCCACCATGCCGTCAAAAAAATCAAAGACCATTCCCGCTATAATAAAACAGGCAGCCCATTCTATCCGGCCATATAATGCCATAAACACCGCCATCGCCCCCGAAGCGGCATTCAGTCCCGTTATCAGATTGGGTATGTGTTTTCTCATTTCTGTGTCATTTTAAATTTATTCAATCACCCAGCGTTCGATGTTGCGGGTCTCCGATGAAAAGTTTACACCGATTTTAAATATTTGACGTCCGGCCGATTCAAATGGTTGCGCATAACGCCTGGCGTTTATTTGCTCCAACGCCTCTTCCGCCGTACCGTCCAATTTAAACTCCAGGACATAAACATAGCTGTCCGTCTGCAACACCAAATCTATACGGCCGCTGCTTGTGTGGTATTCTGCTTTCACATAGAATCCCATCAACTTGGAGACAATGAACAATACGTTTTGATAGTGTACTTCCTGGTCCCGTTTAATCTGCTCATAAGATGTGTCCGCAAACAAACTCTGTAAACGCCGCAAAAAGGCATCCGCATCACCCCTCTCCACTTCACGGACAAAATTCTGTATCTCAAAACCCGTCTTACGTTCGCTTACATTCGTATAGAATGGCATCAGGAATTTTACAAAACCCTCCTCCACTTCACGGTTCGGAAAGCCAAGGGTATACATCTCAAAACGCTCGTCATACCCTTTTATCGTAAGGTAACCGCTCTGATAGATCACCGGTATCGGGTCGGTGGAAGCGGGATCCACACTATTCAACACTTCCGCTGTGGTCTCTTCATGAGCCAGGTTGTCCAAATTATAATGGTGCATCTTCAACAACTCCACCAAATACGTCGGCGTACCCGTTTCAAACCAGTAACTCCGGAAGCGACGCTGAGCAAAGGTATTGAGCAGACTGAAAGGATTATACACGCCGATACTATCCTCACAAAAATGATACCCGTTGTAATTCTCCCGCAATTTGGACAAGGTTTCATCATACGTCATCCGATTCGCCTCCGCTACATCCTGAATGTCATCAGTAAAATCACGCAAAAGCTCCTCTTCACTGACTCCGCATATATCGGCATACTCTTTATACATCGAAATATCCCGCAAATTGTTGAGGTCACTGAACACGCTCACTTTACCGAACTTCGTCACGCCCGTCAGCATCGCGAACTTGATAAAACCGTCCCGCGATTTCAAGGCTCCGTAAAAAGCCTTCAACGTATTGCGGTAAGCCGCCTGCAAATCAGGTTTCCCGATGGCCTGCAACATCGGTTTGTCGTATTCATCCACCAATATCACCACCCGCTCTCCCGTCTGTTCGCAAGCTCGCTGGATGATGCCTTCAAAACGGGAGGACAATGTGTTCTCATAATCCTCCGCTCCGTATAACTTTTCCCAATTGCATAAAGTCGTGTTTAATTTGCTCTCCAACGCTTCCGGCGTGTCGTATTTCTCCGTATTTAAATCCAGGTGCAGAATGGGATGCTTCGTCCAGTTCGTTTCCAACTTCTCTATCGCTAATCCCTCGAACAATTCCCGCTTCCCCTGTAAATAAGCCTCTATCGTAGAAAGCAACAAACTTTTCCCAAACCTCCGCGGACGACTCAAAAAATAGTAACGCCCCGTATTGACCAACTTATATACGAGTGCCGTTTTGTCCACATAAACATAACCGTCTTTACGCAAACTCTCAAAATTCTGAATGCCGATAGGGTATTTTTTCTCGCTCATAAGTCCTTGCCCGTTAGATCGAATATACGAAAATACAAAAAAAGCAGTTTTTCTTCACTCGAACATCCTCTTTTTTTAGTTGTTATAACTTTCGTTTGAGGAATTTTCTGCTTATCCTGAACGTTCGTGTCCATTCTTCCGGTTCTTTTCAGCATTTATTTTATTTCGCCGTAGAAACGGAGGTTGGTTTCCGGAGAGTCGGGACAGTTGGCGATGACACTGATTAAGCCGGATAGTTTGCCTTTTTCAGCTCCTTTAACGGTCTCTACCGGCAATTCAAGGGTAGCTCCCGGCTGCACTTCCTTGGCATAATTGCCGATATGAAGACGATTATCGTTGGTGTAGACGCGATGGATTTTCAGCACCGATTTACCAGTATTGGTGAGTTTGTAAACGAAACGCGCTGGCTGGTCGGCAGAAACAGTGCCAAAGTTGTAATATTTTTTTTCGGCCTGTATCCGCGGTGCTGTGGTCCGGTCGATTTTATCGAAGTCTTCTTCCACAAAAACAGACAGGCGGGTCGGGTATTTTTTGCCGTCGACCAAGAATGTTACTGTTTCTTCATTCAGCCCGTATTCTCCATGCTGACCCGCATTGTAAGAGACGTTTAAGGAGGCTAAGCCTTTCACTTCGATTTCTTCAGGCTGGATTTGCATTTTGATATGAGCGGGCAAACCGGAAAACATCACTTTCATTTTTTTCCCCGAGTTGTTGTAGACACCGATAGTCAGCTGCTTCACCTCTCCTTTTTTTACATTCATCAAGGATATATGATCCACGGGTAAGCGTAAGCCGGAAGGCAGTTCATAGGGATAGTCGTCTAAAACGGTTCTTGTGCGGGCTTCCACGTTTCCCTTTATTTTCAATTCAACCACAGGGGGCTGGGCATTGGAAAAAACCGTAATGGTTTTATCAAAATGGCTCGGTCTGTCCTTGGGGTCGAATGTAGCCTTTATAAAACCTTTTTGTCCGGGCAGAACGGGTTGTTTACTCCATTCCGGGGAGGTACAACCGCAGGAGGATTCCACATTTTTTATCAGAATCGGCGCTTTCCCGTCGTTCACAAATACAAAATCATAGGCAACAGGGCCATCGGCTTCTTTGATGTTTCCGAAATCGTGTACTTTCTCTTCAAAACGAATAATTGCCTGTGAATAGGCGGCAAGCGACCATAAAAAACATACAATAAACAATAATCCTCTCATATTCTGTTTGTTTAAAAAGATTTACCTCACGAAAATAATTCTTTTAGGCAGTATTTTCAAGTATCGGGAATATATTTTAATTTCGTTACCGCAAAATAAATAGCAGATGGCAGCAAAATTCCTCATCATACGTTTCAGTTCGATAGGCGATATTATCCAGTGTATGGATGTGATTAACGGCATAAAAAACCATTTCCCGGATGCCGAAATCCATTGGATTGCCCGCAAAGACATGGCGTCTTTTCTGGCTATGGACAAACGTATAGACCATATTTGGGCTTTTGACAAGAAGGAGGGTTTAAAGGGATTGTTGCGGATGGCGGAATTGTTGAAAAAAGAGGATTTCGATTATATCTATGATGCTCACAGCAATATCCGTTCCAATATACTGAAGTTCAAATTAGGGTCTTTTTTCAGGAAGCGTCCGGCCATTGTTTTGCGAAAGAAAGAGAGAAGGAAACGTTTTTTATTGTTCAAATTGGGGATAAACCGTTTCCCCTGGCCTTTCCGGGGCAGGATTTCATTCCGGAAGCCTTTAGCCCGGTGGGGAATCACGGATTTCAGTTCTACCTATGACGATTGGCACTTCCCGGAAGAATTCCGTTTGAAGTTCAGCGGAACAATCGATTCCCGGACGATTACCCTTGTCCCTTCTGCCAATTGGCCTAAGAAACGGTGGCCTGTCGGACATTGGCAGAAGTTAATCGAATTATTGCCGGAGTACCGTTTCATTTTGCTGGCAGGCCCTGCGGACGATTTCTGTGAAGAGATTAAAAATGCCGCACCGGAAAGGGTGCAGAATCTGGCAGGCCAAACCTCTCTATTAGAGTCTTGTTATCTGGTGTTGCATTCCCGGCTCGTCATCAGTGCCGACACGGGTTTTCTACATGCCGCCGATGTTTTCAACGTTCCGGCTCTCGCCCTCCTCGGCCCCACGGCTTTCGGGTTCCCCAGCGGAAAAAATTCGACGGTTTTAGAGGTCCCGCTACCATGCCGTCCTTGCAGTAAAGACGGAAGCGGCAAATGCAAACTGCCCTGCTATCAGCAATGTATGACGGACATTACACCTCAATGGGTGGCTGACGAAGCCAGGAAGCATTTCCCGGAGTAAAATCAAAAGGTACACCCAAGGCGGCACATTTTATTTTCAAACGGCTTTTTCTTTTCTTGAAGGTTTCGTAATTAATCCACAACATCCGCGCTATGGATTTGTTGTCGAATCCGGCATCAAGCATGAACATCATTAGAATATCGGGAACGGACAGTTCCGTATAGTTTTTCATAAAGCTGTCCAATTCACGTTCTTTTCCCCGGCTAAAAATCATCAGCAAATCTTCGTGGTAGCGTTCCCGGCATATTTTATTCAGTCCGATATATTTTTCATAGAATGCCGGCAGTTTTTGTTCCACATGGCTCTGTCTGAGCAAGGAGTCCAAATGTTCGATGTAGTCAATATTAGACAGTTTTTCAATGTCGAAAGCGGTGATGCTAACAGTGGGGCCGAATGGAAAAGGCTCGGACGGTGGAGCAGACGCTTCTTTTTCTTCGGCTTTTATTTTCAATCTCAGTCTTATTGTCAGTCCGATAAATATCAAACAAACGAATGCGATACTCCCTATCAACATGGTTTCAAATTTACTCCGTTCCTTTTCCGGCCAGTGGTTCACAAGGCAATACGATATAAAATTCCGTGCCCTCTCCGGAGGTCGTAAAGCCGATTTTTCCCCCCATATTCTCAACGATTCGGCGGGAAATGGCCAATCCTAATCCCGTCCCGCTATTTTTCGTGGTAAAATTAGGTTCAAAAATTTTATCGCATATTTCCGACGGGATGCCCATACCGTTGTCCCGAATCCGTATCTCCACGTCTTCCCCCTGCCGTTTGAGGGTCACACTTATTTTCCCCTCCCGTTCTTCCGGAATGCTTTGCTCCGCATTTTTCAATACGTTGACAAATACCCGGTGTATCTGTTCTTTATCGGCAAAAATCCGGATACCGGCCTCTATATCGCACTCCCAGTGCGCCACGTTGTTTTCAAACAGTTTCACTCCGTTTGCAAGGACTTCACTGATAGAGAAGATTTCGTTCCGGGAAACCGAGATTTTCGAAAAATCGGAAAAGGCGGAAGCAATGGAAGCCATGTTGTCAATTTGTTCTATCAGGACTCCGGATATTTCTTTGAACCGCTTTTTAAATTCGGCCGGGTCTTCTATCCGCAGGGAACGAAGCAAAAACTGGATATTCAGTTTCATCGGTGTCAAAGGGTTTTTCACCTCATGGGCGATTTGCCGGGCCATTTCCCGCCAGGCGCTCTCGCGTTCGGATTTTGCCAACTGATTGATGCTGTCTTCCAATTTTACCACCATTTCGTTGTATTCTTTGACAAGGCTTCCGATTTCATCTTTCCGGTGATATTCGATTTTCTCGTTCTTCCCGCCAATCCGCATGGCTTTCAATTTGTTGTTTACAAGCTGCAAAGGTTTGGTCACACGCTCGGCAATGATGCCCGAAAGGACAAAAGCCAGTACCATAATCATTATGGCGATGTTAATAGCGATAATCACCATGATGACAATGTCAATATTCAGTTCATCGTTTTGAGTGAAATAAGGCACATTCAGAATATAAACATTCCCGTTTTCCAGCACCAGAGGCATATAAGCCGCAATGTATTCAAGTTCCCCGATATGCCCCTTCCCCACATATCCCATTGCCCCCCGACGTACGATTTGTTCCAACGCCAAGGCATTTACCAGATAGCCGTCAAAACCTGCCTGGAAGATTTCAGGCCGGGAAGTGGCCACCAGCATGCCCCCGGAGGAATATATGTTAATATCTATTTGAAGGACTTCCGACATTTCGGTCAAGACATCCATAATGGCGGGACATTTCCGGTATTCCACACAATCGAGCCGTTCCAGTTCTTTGTTGATATATTTCAGAAATTCCGTCGCTTTCGCCTGGTGCCGATTTTCAAAACTTTTCATGTTGAGGTATATCGACAAAGCGGTAAGAAGTATGAAAAGGAAAAAAATCAAAGACAGAATACTGTTTTTGATCCGGGCTTTCAATGTGCCTTTTCTGAAATTGACATTGTTGTTCAGACTGAAAAAGAATCCGTAGGAAGAGAGCAACATACAAACAAAAAAGGCATACAAGACATTCATATAATAGAATGAAAATATGCTGTCGTTCAGACTCATGACCAACACACCATCTTTTTCCACAGGTATCAGCATATGCGAATAGTGATCCTGCACCAGGATTTTTATGGTCCCGTTGAAGTCTCCGAAACGCTCCAGAGATTTATAATAACTGAATTTACCCGAAGAATAAATGAGTTGCCCGTTTTTATATTTGGCAAATGAGTAGGGATATACTATATTTTCGCCTTCGATGGATTTGCGCGACAATATCTGAGGATAACCGCTTCCTTCGCTATCGGGTGTGGAATCGAAACGGAGGTACAAGGTCACCTCCCCGAATTGGAATAGGCCGATGTACGAGGTAAAACCGTCGAAATCGTCCACGGCATAAAAGGCCGTATTCTGAATTTTCACGCCATAGTTCCGCAACAAGTCATCAAAATAGATCTGGCATCCATACATTTTTTCCGCATCCAGCAACAGACTGTCGCCCACCCGACAGAGGGTAATATCTGAAATATAATTGTATCCATTCAAATCGAGAAGGTCATTGGTCAGACACATTTTCAGAAACTCCTCGTTGTAGTTGGCCACCAAATCCGCAATAACTTCCGAATCATTGATCTGTTCGCTTACCTCCTGTAATTTTTTTTCGAAGTTATAGTCCCGCTCTTCGATGAGTTCCGTGGAATACCCCAGACGCTGCGTAAGTTCACGGTATTGCTCGTATTTTTTGCACACCAATACAATATATACCGACAGACAAAGTATGATGAGCATATACACAGTTCGCTGCACGTCCTTTTTTACGGCATACCTGTTGAGTGTGGAAAGAATAAAGGCTCCCCATACAAAAATTGCTCCCCACATATCGATGGGTCTATCCAGTGCAAGCATGAACACGACAAACAAAGACAGCGTGAGTGTCTCCAACAAAAGTATCGCGGGCAACGAGTATAAGTTTTTGAATAAGGAGACGGAACCGTCTATAATAATAATCAGCCCCATCCCTCCCATAATAATCGCTACAAAAGCGATAATGGAAGAGATATCGATATCTACCACCTGGGCCATATTCAAATAGATTCCGGTATTGTCTATCAATGAGCGTATGGAGTAATTGAAGAAAAGAGTATACAAAAACGCCAGTATCAACAAAAATGCCGCCATGGGATAACGTATCCGCTTTACACGCCCGCTACGGCAGTCGATTTTGATGTTGGCGAAAGAGATATACAGAACCTGTATGACAGAGAAGGCCGAGAGTAAAAGGTCTCCGATGGAGCGTACGAATCCGTCGGAAGAAACATTGTCGTCAAATATAGGCAACCGGTACAAAGAGCCGGGGAAACGCCCGTTTAACATCAAATAGCGCAACCCCATCAAGAAAAGTACAAAACAAAGGATGAAAACCATCTGTTTTTTCAAAGAAGACGCACCTTCCAACTGGAGATTGAATATGTAAAAAAAACTGCAAAACACGAGCAGATAAAGCACAATCAGTACATAATTGGCCGACCGGTCTTTATAGTTTTCATTGTAACTGATATAACACAAGATGTTCCCGTCTTTATCCCGGATGGATTCCCCCCCGTCCACCACGAAACGGCTCACCTGTATGTTATCCGCATTTTCAACGCCAATATTCAGAAATTTCCCGAACCGGTTTTTGACATATCTGTTATTATAGGGATAGCTGTCTTTTATATGCAACAGGGCATAATATTCTATGTCTTTGTATTTTGCTTTCCGGACTTCATAATAGGCATTGTTGATTTTAAGAAAGTTTTCATTCACATTGAGCCGTTCATACAAACCGTCCATCCCCACCGCTTCATTGGTCCAAAAAAAGATTTTGCCCGCCCGGAAACCGACAAAAACAATATCTTCCTCCCAGTCATAACTGCTGACAGACACGCTGTCCGCAAAATGAGCCAGCATTTCATCCGCTTCCCTTTCTTTGTCGTGCAAGTTTTTTTCAAAACGCCCCACCCAATCTTCCTGGTTCCGGCGGTCAAAAACATATTCCCATACAATGGTCCCGCTTAAGACCAACATTCCCAATATGAAAACGATCCACGCTTTTTTCATAGTCTGTCTTTATAATATCCCGACTTGTTCCACAACAGCATCATACACCATGTCTCAAATATGATGATAAGGCTCCCCTTTCATGATGGTCATGGCCCGATATAATTGTTCGGCGAAAATCATTCTTACCATCTGGTGGGAAAAAGTCATTTTCGATAAGGAAATCTTTTCGTTACATCTTTTATATACCGCTTCTGAAAAACCATAGGGTCCACCTATCACAAATACCAATGCTTTCACACCACTCAGCATCTTTTGTGCCACAAATTCAGAAAATCCCACGGAATCATATTCCTTTCCTTTCTCATCCAACAATACTACATAATCCGACGGGGCTATCTGCCCCAGCAGCAACTCTCCCTCCTTTTCTTTCTGCACCCCTTCACTCATATTCTTGCTGTTTTTTATATCGGGCAATATTTTCATTTCATAAGGCACATAACGCACCAAACGTTTTTCGTATTCTTCTATTCCCGCCCGGACATAGGCAGCATCCGTTTTCCCAATCACCAATAAAGTAATTTTCATTTTTTCTCCGCTTTATTTCACACACCCGTTCCACACCCAACTCACGTCCTTTTTCTCTTTCTCAACGAAAGTAACATTTTTTTTATACATCCCTTGCAAAAAAACGGATTTTATCCCTATATTTGCACCCGTTAAGAGGTGAAATTCTTAATACACGCGAGTGTAGGTCCTATAGCTCAGCTGGTTAGAGCACCTGACTCATAATCAGGGGGTCCTTGGTTCAAGCCCAAGTGGGACCACTAAAAATGAAGCAGTTACGAAAGTAGCTGCTTTTGTTTTTTCTTCTATTTGGGGGTGTTTTAAGGGGTCAACGTCAACCAAGACGTCAACCAAAATTTTAACATGAGTGCTTCTATTACAGTACTTTGCTATAAGTATAAAACACTTTCAAACGGAAAACACCCTTTAATGTTACGAATACATAAAGACGGCAAACGAAAACTTGTTAGTCTAAACATATCTGTTTTCGCTTCCGATTGGAATTTTGACAAAAACCAACCTAAACGTAACTGCCCTCATCGTGATGCAATACTTCGATTAATTACAGAGAAAACAAAAGAATACCAAGACCAATTAATTGAACTAAAGATTGAAAATAAAGAGTTTACAGCTAAATCCTTAGTCGAAAAAATAACGAGACCAACTAAACGAAAAACAGTTGGGGAACTATTTCAAAAACGTATTCAAGAATTAAAAAAAGCTAACCGTTTAGGTTATGCAGAATCCCACGACTATGTTTATAAGTCTCTCTTAAAATTTAATGGACATCTTGATATTTACTTCTCTGAAATTAATATGGAATGGTTACAACGTTATGAAACATGGCTTAGAGAACAAGGAAACAGCGACAATACTATAGGCATAAAGTTCAGAACTTTGCGAGCTATATTCAACGTAGCTATCAAAGAAAATATTGTTAAACAGGAGTATTATCCTTTCAAAAAGTATCAAGTATCTAAATTGCATCAGGAAACTGCCAAACGAGCCTTAACTAAAGCTAATGTTATGGCAATTCTAAACTATTCAAGTCGCACCAAAGATTATTATACACAGCTTGCTGTAGACCTATTCGCATTTTCTTATTTCATGGGAGGAATTAATTTTGCTGACATGGCATATCTAACAATGAAGAATGTAACGGACAACCGACTAATTTACACACGAAGGAAGACTAAACAATTAATCAATCTACCTATGCAATCTAAAGCAATGGAGTTGATTAATAAATACAAATCTGACAGCGAATCTTATATTTTTCCTATCCTGTCAACATTCCACCAAACAGAACAACAACAAAAATTCCGAAGGCGTAAAGTAATGAAAAAGGTTAACAAGCGACTAAAGCTAATAGGCAAAGAACTGAATCTCCCTATTGACTTGACGACCTACGTAGCCCGCCATTCATTCGCAACAGTCCTCAAACGGTCAGGAGTAAACACCTCCATTATCTGCGAAGCAATGGGACACAGCTCTGAAAAAGTCACCCAAATCTACCTTGACAGTTTTGAAAACGAACAGGTAGACGCTGCCATGAGCAATTTATTGTAACCCTATTTACCCTCTCATTCCTTTTCTATTGGAGTGAGGGGGTATTTTTTTTATTTTTGGGTGTTGTATCCTATTTGAAAATTTTATACCATGCCATTATCCTACGATTCACTGGAAGCTATTTACGTAAAACAATACTGCAATAAATATTTTCCGGATGTTGAAATAGATGAAGCAGGAGAACCCTGTATATATCCTTCCTGTGAATTGGAGATATTTTTGGCTAAATATGATACCATTGTCGCTTCTCTGCCTGAAAAATTCTCAAAAAGAGCATTCTATAAGTTTACCCTGTTACAACGCTGTATTGAACATATCGACTGGGGAGAAGACAACATTGAAACATATGCCAACCAAATAGAACTTAAATATCATAGAACTATCAGTAAAGAGCAAAGAATCTCCTTCCGTAAAGAAGCCGTATGGGGTTTCCTTGTATTCCTGTATTTTTCCGTCAATGGTATTTATGCAGACAGAAAAATGACAGTAACGGATATTATAAAAGAAACCAACCTATTTATTACTGCCAATCTTGACAATAATCTAAAAATCAAACTTACCGCAGGAAGAAAAAGTAAGGAAATTACCCATCCCCTTATATTGAAAGCCCTATTTGCTGTATTCCATTGTCAGGAGGAATACTATATGGATATGCCATATGATAAAACATTTACCCTTTTCGGAAAATCTCATACCCTGCTTACCTCATTCAGAGAAAGCGGAACACCTATTGTAGAAGTACCCTCAAGCATAACGGAGAGACACAAAAGTTATATCATTATCAAGACCATACTTAACGAAATTCTACATTGTGACACCTCTAAAAGATACTACCCGCAAACTGAATCCATTTTTTGTCTGTGTATTCTCCATTTCTATGATTATCTTTTAGGACAAACGGACAAAGTATGTGACAGAAATAACATCATTACCCTTACCAAATTGATGAAAGATTTTGAAAAAACAAATGTCCAACTAACCAAAACAGACCTATTTTCTCTCTATTATCAGCTCTAAGTATCTAATTAACAAGGTACGTAATTTTCAAGCCTCGAAATTTACCACAAAATACCCCTTTTGTGACTATATTTTTGTATTACAATCCTACAAAGGACGTGTCTTTTGAAAAGGATTGTCGGTAAACTCTTAATCGAATTAAGAGAAGAACTTTAAAAAAATACCATATGAACAAAATTATTAATGAATTAAACAACATGCCAAACATGAAAGAATTAGAGAAAAAATTGGTTAGAGCAGAAGAAAAACTTGCAAAACTAAAATCCAAAACAGCAACTAAACCGATGGATATTCTCTCACAAGAGAGTATCATCAAAGGGCTAAAAGAACATATAGCCCAGTTGGCTGAAACGCCTATTGAGAAAGCAAAATTAATTCAGCCGGAGAAAGGCATGCAGTCTTTCCAATTGGCAGGAAGTGACGAAATTGTCAAATACAAACTCGCAAGAGTAAAATATAATCGTCCCATAGACCAGAAAGATGTGGATGAGTTTATCAACATCATCGCCAATGATGAGTACGAAAACGCTTATCCAATAATAGCCATAGAAGCCTCTAAACTGATTGAAGCTGACTATGAAGTCATTGACTATAGCGGCGATTCTATTACTGCCGAAGAAGCCGACGAGTATTTGGTAATACTTGACGGACAGCATCGGTGTAAAGCATTTGCACAACTAAACGCCACTGGTGCAGAATATGTAATCCCCAATGTACACCTTAGGGAAGTGGAGAATGTGGCTAAATATCTTATTGATATTAACAAAGCCGGAAGCCATTGGGATAAACGGGACAAGTTTGTCATCGCACAATTGACTATAAGCTCAGAGCCGTTTACAAGTATTGCCGACCGTATTGCAGAAGGATTCAATCCTTCAACCCCGATGTTAATCTATACGGGGAAACGTATCTCCGACAGTATACTAAATAAAGTTTTAAAGGGAGAACCCTACCAACTGAACAAAAAAGCTGTGGTAAATATAGAAAGGGGTGATAAATTTATTACCCTTTGCAAAGCCGCAGGTATGGGCGTAGACCTGATAACAAAACGGTATTATATAGAGGGTTTCAACAGTTTCTCTGCAGCAACAAGCGAGGCTACTGCTTTTGAGGCATTGAAAAAACTATCCAAACTAACAGATAAGGTATCCCGACTGCAAGAGGTAAAAGAAGGTGACCACTTTGTCTCCTTACTCAATGAAGCTAACCTAATGAGTGCCTAAATAGAATTTAGATATATAATTTAAAACAAAAGAAGTTCCGGCATTTACCCTAATGCGTAGAAGGTTTAACCAAGAGTAAAACTGGAACAAATTCTAAATTAATCAATTTTAACAAAATGAAACATAACAAAAAATTGCCTCCGATTGAAAAGGTTTTTAATGCTCCAAAATATTCAATAATGGAAATTGGTACTTATTTGAAACACCGCCTAAATGCAGCAGAAAAATTAGCACTTACTTATGAACTACATTCTCTGACTGGAAAAGAATTAAGTGACATCTATTTTTATTGTGAGAATGAAGAGGTCTATAATAAGAAAGTTGAACGAATACAACGGAAAGCCCAAAAGATTCTGAAAAATGAATTAAGTTGGGGTTTTAGCCAAAAGCCTGATTTTATAGCCCAATTAGGGATTGAACTACATTAGACTGAAATTAAAGGTGGAGCAGTTACCTATAATAGGGGGACTGCACTCCTTTAAAATAAAAACCAAGGTGGAATGTGCTATTAGCTCCGATTTTCCAAGTGATATATTTTTCACTTTTTCGGTGATATATTATTGAGCCGTATACTAATAACTATATACTAATAACTAATATTTGATTTTGAATCAAATGATTCAAAAATGAATACCTGTAAATAACATATGGATATAGATAAACTGTCTTACAGGAGAGTAAGGAATGACTTGCATAAACATTTAAACAACAAGGAGGCTGCCGTTTTACTGGCTCTGGTGTTTCATGCCGATTATCAAACAGGGGTGTCACATGTCATACACCGTACTGTAGTGGAGAAGACTGGGATTCCGGAATCATCTCTAAAAAAGTATTTGAAACAATTAAAGGAGAAAGGGATTATTAACATGACAAGCTACTATGACGGAGTAACCCCTAAAGGACAACCAAGACACCTGACGGATTATTTCATTCAGATGCCGGATATATATTACATCATGGTTTCAAGAAAGCTGTTTGACTTGAAACTGGAAGGGATGGAGCTAAAAGAAATATCATTTATCAAAGGATTCATTTTACTATTGAAATGCCTGTGTATGAATTTTACTGATACTACATTGTATAGCTATAGGAAAATGGCAGAACATATGCTGTTATCCTATGCTACCATTGCCAAAATGATGAAACTGTGTTTGGAATATGGATTGGTAAGCCAGTATGAAGAAGGAAAAGGATATGCTATCAGGAAAGGATTGTTTTATAATGGTTATCCCCCTATGACTATTCCAAAGGAAGCGGTCAGGTATAGGGACATTTATTCTGTTATTTATGCTTTTTGTAAAAGCAGGAGAGTTGTTTGTCCGCCATTTGAAAACAGCTTATTGGAAAGGATTAGCATGTTTGGCTGTACACCTCAAATGCTAAGGGAATTATATGAGAAAAGATGTCCGGAATTGCCTGAAAAAATAAGCAGCCTGAATTATTTTGTCAAAATAATGGCGGGGAAAGCATGGGAGCCGGAACAGGAGATAAAGAAAATATATCTGACTTTAGACTAAAACGGTCTAAATTACCCCACAGAAAATATGTTCTCCCATTGAAACGACAAAAGCCGATACCCAATCTGAATATCGGCAGCATTATCTAAAAATGAGGTATATCTATTTACGTTTGATTAGTTTCCTTTTCTTCGGCATGACGGGTTTGGGCGGAGTAGCTGAAAGCCATATTTCAGGATTGAACAACTGGGGATATAGCTTACAAAGGGTTTCCATGTTTATATGTCTGTAAAGGTCTACATGGTAACTCACATGTTCAACACCAAACCAATCCGAAGTCTTGCATTGGATTTTCATGTGTTGGTAAAATTGAAATTAAAAAATGAAGTATCTGTCTATACAGCAAAGATACGAAACTCTATCCCCCTAAAAGAATGAAACGGGCTTACTCTGAAAATACAGTCCTTAGGGAAGAATAAGAAGAATTTTTCCATTTATCCCTTTAGGCGAAAAGTAAAAATCTAAACAGAAATATTCTTTAGGGGGAAAACAGAGTTTAGAAATCACTATTAAAGATAGGATATGCCCATTCCGGAATTATATCGACATACTGTTTGACTATTTGCCCTTTTGTCAGCCTGAATAATAGTGTGGCATCCCTGTTTTCTATGGAATTATCATAAATATAAGTTCTGTCTGCCAGTTTTGATACCAAGCAGCAATTCAATAAGGATTTTTGGTATCTGGAAATAATTTTAGGTATAGGTACATCATGTCCACCTTCCATAACTCTATTGGCAATACGCGAAGCATTGATTGTAGGAGACGCTGTACATACAAAAAATAAACGGACAAAAAAACCTGCGTGTATTGCCCTGTAAATATAATCTACTTTATCTTTGGCGGACAACACCGTCTCAAATATCAGACTTTTACGCTTAAGCAAACATTCCTCTCTTAATTCTTCACTATATTTTACAGCCTGCATGATTGCCTCTCTGGAATTCCAATCGCCAAATTTCTCTTGGGCAATAATATCCGGATTAATATAAATGGAATCTTCCATCCATTGATGATGAAGGATTCTGGAAGTTACAGAAGTTTTGCCTGAACCATTGGGGCCAGCAATTATAATAAGCACGGGCTTATGGATAACTTCATTCATTGGATATTATATTCTTTATTCCATAGTACCCGTTGTTTACGAATGTCATCACGAATCTCCCGAAAAAATCTTTGATGGGCTTTTTCTGATTTTTGCCTTGCTTCCTCTGCGACCTCTTTCATCAACGCGGCAAGTATTTCATCCGTCGGCTCTTCCAAACCATTCAGACGATAAGCATTCATTTCGTTTTCAGACATGGCATATTATCTTAATCGTATGGTAAAGATAGCATTTTTTCTAAAGCAAAACAACAAAAGCCGTTTCCAACACTAATATCCACCTATATAATCAAAAATATTCAGAATCAACAATGGTGAAAATATCCTCTATCTTTAGCTTTATATACCCATTACGAAAATTTCTCACCAACCTAAATTTAGTAAGTAGAAGCAATCCTAAAAATATGCAATATACGCTTAGCCCCTTTGGCTGTATTTTTTCAAAACTCTATACTAAATAGAGTGTATTTCTTTGATTGGGAAGTAGATACGACTATTATTTTTTATAATGATGTCGCATGGAGATAATAATCACTACAACTTGTTCATTTTCTACACGATAGACAATCCGATGTTCCGAATTTATACGCCTTGACCAATGACCAGCCAACTCGAAACGTAAAGCTTCAGGTTTACCTATCCCGCTGAATGGATGTTCCGCTATATCCACTAATAGACTTTCTATTTTGGAGAGTATTTGTTTGTTACCTATTTTCTTCCAATAAGATAAATCATCCAAAGCCTCCTTAGTAAATCTTATTTCCATAAATTATTAATATCAACTTTGACTGTTTCTCCGTTATTAGCTTGTTCAATACTTTTCCTTAAATGTTCCACATTAGCAGGATTGGACAATAAATATTCCGTTTCAACCATTGAATTATAATCCTCCAAAGAAATTACTACGACACTTTCTCCATTAGGACGCTGAACAATAAGAGGCGTATTATCCTGAACTACATTATCCAAATGATATTTTAAGTTGGTTCTTAAATCTGTAAAATTAGTTGTTCTCATATCTCTGTACTTTTATAAGTACAAATATAGGTACTTTTTTGATATTGTCAAGCAATACTACTAATTAACACAGTTAATGAATGTTTCCCGTACTCTAAATAGAAGTGGTGAAAAAATCTCCCAATATTACTTGTATATCCCCATTACGAAAATTTCCCACCAACCTAAATTTAGGGAGTAAACAGGTTGTTTAGGGGTATATTTTCTGTTCTTACTTCTGCCAATTTAAAATTGAAACTGGATAATCTATCCTTTTCAAAGGAGGGAAAATATAAATCAACCAATAGGTTTTACAATATCTACCCGCAAACCAAGTGCGTTTATTATACGGTAAAAAGTACTCACACTGGGATTTATCATTCCATTCTCTATGCGTGAAATATAAGATTTAGTCGTATGGATACGCCTTGCCAATTCCAATTGGGTTATTTTAGCTTCTTTACGGGCATCAAGCAAGATTTGACCCGTATAAAAAGCATAAGCGGATTCATCAAAGGCTATACGTTCAGGACTGCCGGGGGCTCCATACTCCGCGGACAATTCCGCACTAATGTCGGTCAGCATGTTGTCTTTTGTATTCATAATATTCCTCCTTTAATCTTTGTGCTTTCTCTATTTCCGAAGACGGGATTTTCTGTGTCTTTTTTTGGAAGCCATTAAATAAAATTACTACCTGACCTTCATCAAAAATAAAAAAGAGACGGTAGATATTTCCATTATAGGATATACGTAATTCGTATAATTCATTACCTATGAACTTTATAAATTTTACAGGCAATCGGTCGGTGGTTTACAAAAGAGACAGGATATATTTACTTTCTGGATTTCTTTTTCGTTCAGTGTTGAAAGAAATTCCTTATAGTATTTCCCGTATGCTATAATTTTCCGTCTCATATTGCAAATATAGAAAAAGTTTCAATATCATACAACCTTTGGCGAAAATAACAGAAGCCTCCCGCCTTCATGTAGGGTTTCTCCCAAAATATTCCCCCTCCCCCTTTATCCTTTAGTCGTTTGTTTCCATCCAATGGTACACTCCATTCTTCACCACCTCTTCATGTCCCCTCCACAGTAGTGAATAAAAAACAATTTATTAATCACATTCAAAACACTATTGTCATGAGTAAGAAAATTAAATTTATCCTGCCGCAGGATATGGAAGAATTGCCCGCACCCAAATGCTGCCATGCCATCCATCTCCAAACCGTCGAAGAGAAGTATAACCATTTGTCCGTAGGAAAAGGTGAAAGGGGACTCTCCAAGCATTACCACTACCAGATTACCGATGAATGGGTAGAGATTGAAAAGCCGCACAAGGAGAAGTATTCCTCCGACGAAAGGTATTATCTGGGATTGATTACCGTATTAATCGACAAGAAGACAGGGGAAGCCGTCGGAAAAGGGACGGTCAGTGTAAACAAACTTGTACAGCCTTTCCCCGTTTATGACGGTGACAGCATCAAACAGGTGTATCCGTTCATTAATATTCCTCCTTATGCCGATTGTTCGGAGAGTATTTTGGAGTATGTGAAAAAATACCTTGTCGGGAAGTGTCTGTTTGCCACAGGGGAAACCTTCAAAGCTATCAGACCGGATTTCTCCACAGGCATACCCCGCTATTACACTCAATACGGGGAGAAACTCAGGGAAACGGAATCACCCTATTTTGAAGTGGTGGACAATGAGGGAGAGCTATAGGCTCTCTCCCTTTACCACTACACTTATATATATTTCATATTCCATCATACACCATGTAGCAGATGCAGGGGCACTCAGGCAGGCAAGGGAGTTTCTCTCTTTCTCCCGTTGTGTCCTTCCCTCTGCTTACTATATTAAGTAATCATAGTCACAAATGAACCACAGAAAGAATAAAATCAATCCCCTGACGTCACAGGTGAGTGAAATCAGGGTCAGCTACCAACCGAAAGTAAAGGCAAAGGACAGGGTTTGCATACGTAGTTCCACGGATGCCTTCAATCTGCTGAAAGAAGCGGGTTTCAAGGAGGAGACCATTGAATACAGGGAATATGTCAAGGTTATCCTGCTCAACAGGGCAAACAGGGTGTTGGGCATCTATCCTTTGGCAGAAGGAGGCATGGACTGTTGTCATGTGGATGTAAGGCTTGTTCTGGAAGTGGCTTTACTGACCCACAGTTCGGCATTCATACTGGCTCACAACCATACGGGCGGGGAACTTCAACCCAGTCCGCAGGATGATGTCCTCACGGAAGGGGTCAGGAAGGCTGCCCGTTTGTTGAACCTTACCCTGCATGACCATTTGATTGTCTCCAAAGACGGTTATTACAGTTATGCCGATGAAGGGAGGTTGTAAAACAAACCGGACTTGAATCAAACCAAGTCAAGACTGGAGCAGGAAATAGAGCAGGAAACAGAGCAGGAGCGAAAACCATGAAGGACAGAAACAGAACAGTATAGAAACAGATTCAATGTAGAAATAGAAGTAGAAATAGAAACAGCAACACAGAATAGAAGATTATGGAAACACTCAGATTATTGCCACAGGCACAATCGTTACATCCCGTTTTATTCAGGGATACTATAGAGGATGTAACACCTATAGAAGAAGTAGCACCTATAATAGAAGCAACAGTAACAGACAATACGGAAGAATCCCCGTTCAGGGAGTATGTGGAACCTTTCCCCGCACACAAGGGGGTACATTTCATCCAGGCCAATACGACGGAGGTGGATATGCAGCATCTAAGGAAGGACTGTATCGTACCCGTTTTCAGCAAAGACAATGAACTCACCGTCAGCCATACCCTCTTTATTGAGACCGTATACAGGGCGGCGCAGGAGTTTTTCAGGAATGAACCGATGGGATTGCCTGAAATTAGGGTGAGCCACATTATCAAGGGAAGGATTCCGGAAGCCATACACAAGCCTGCCCATGAACTGTTGGAGACGGACAAGACGATTTATTATGAACGCATGGCGTTTGCTTTTGAGGTGCCTGCGATATATACACACATAGGTGGTAACAGGCTGAACCTGTGTATTACGGGAGTAAGGGCATACAACAGGGAGAACCTGTTCAGTAAGAAGACGGCGGAAAGATTTTCAATTGCTGTCGGATTCAGGAATACGGTTTGCTGTAATTTATGTACCTTTACCGACGGTTACAAGTCAGATTTAAGAGCGATGAACCACTATGACCTGTATAGGGGGGTAATGGATTTACTGGCGCAATACGATGGGGAGAAGCACATCCGGTGTATGAGGGAGTTTGAGAAGTGGGGAATGACGGAACACCAGTTTGCTCAGTTCTTGGGGAAGTGCAGGTTGTATCAGTGTCTGCCAAGCAGGGAGAAGAGATTGCTGCCCAACATGGAGATGACGGACAGCCAAATCAACATGATAGCGAGGGGATATTATCAGGATGAACATTTTTCAGGGCAGGGAGGGGAAATAAATATGTGGAGGGTGTATAACCTGCTGACGGGGGCGAATAAGAGTTCATACATAGATAATTTCTTGGACAGGTCGCTGAATGCCACGGAGTTGACGGAAGGGTTGACGAGAGCCATTCAAGGAGATAGACTCTATGCGTGGTTTATTGAATAAGTGCGTGTATATTATAGTACACATTAATGTCTTAAAAATGTATACTTTTGCCATACGACACCCCGTATGAGCGTTTGTAGGACGATTATATTTATTATATTTGTACCGTTGTTAGAGTAATTTAACAGCGGACATATTGTTTTAAATAGAAGCGTTTAGTTTACCCTTACTTTAGAAATCTGGTAAATTTCAATTTGGAACAAGGGAAAAACGGTACAAACGTTCATGCTTGCCATATATGTATTTCATATATTCGGTTTAGCGTGGGGTGTCGTTTTATCTGTTCCTTAGGTTTTACCAGAACCTCTAAAGTGGATAATTCTAACAGTTCCCACGCTTTCTTTATTTTATACAACTTGCCTTTCCGGGGACTTTTCAAGGCGATTAAATAATTATTATCATGAAAGATGAATTAAGAAAAGTGGAGTACACTTTGGAAGATTCAGAGAATGCCGGACTTATGGATTATGAGAAAGAATCTGAACGAGAAGAAATTACTAAAACAAGAAAAGGTTTATTTCATCGTTGGGGAGATGAAATACAAATTGACAATGGGAAATTTTATCCTGTTACATTTGGCATTGTAGAAGATAGCCAAACACATCAAATCTACCATATTGTGCCTAAAAGAATCAAGTTCTTACCCTCAGAAAACAAATAATTAAACTATGAAAAGAATATTATATCTATTAATGGTAGCTTTATGTGCTACGATGTTTACCGCCTGTTCAGATGATGATGACAAAGACCCGATGAACGAGGAAGAAGAAGGAGGAGAAGGGGTTATTACGATGGTTACAGAAACGGATTATGTAGACGTGCGTGTATTCTCTTTCAATGAAGGAGATATTATTACCATAGATTGGGGAGATGGAACCATTGAAGAGTTTAAGACTATTTTAGATGAATACTATGACGAGGAGGAAGACCTTGAGACAATTCGTTATGAGACAGATTTGTTAGAACATGAGTATACTAATGACAATCCTCATACCATTACAATTAAGGGAAATATTAGTGGGTTGTATTGTTGGGAAAATAACTTAACTTCATTGGATGTGAGTGGATGTACTGCATTGACTCACTTGGAGTGTGACTACAATAACCTAACTTCCTTAAACGTAAGTGGATGTACGGCATTGACTGAGTTGAATTGTTACGGCAATGAATTAACTTCATTAGATGTGAGTAAGAATACTGAATTGACTGACTTGAGGTGTGGCTACAATAACCTAACTTCCTTAAACGTAAGTGGATGTACGGCATTGACTGAGTTGAATTGTTACGGCAATGAATTAACTTCATTAGATGTGAGTAAGAATACTGAATTGACTGACTTGAGGTGTCGCGGCAATAACCTTACTTCTTTAGATGTTAGTAAGAATACTGCATTGACTTACTTGGAGTGTGGCTACAATAACCTTACTTCTTTAGATGTTAGTAAGAATACTGCATTGACTTACTTGGAGTGTGGCTACAATAACCTAACTTCTTTAGATGTAAGTAAGAATACTGCATTGACTAGCTTGAGTTGTAACAGCAATAACTTAACTTCTTTAGATGTGAGTAAAAATACGAAACTGATTGACTTGCGTTGTTACAACAATAAATTAACTTCTTCTGCACTAAACAAGATTTTTGGAGATTTACCACAAGTAGAATATGGTTACATTAGGATGGGTAATAACCCCGGAAGCAATACATGCGATAAGAGCATTGCTGAAAACAAAGGGTGGGGTGTGTCCAATTAAAATTAACAAATAAACAATTAAATTATAAACCTTTTCATCACTCCTGATGCTTTCGTGTTGGGAGTGGTGAATTTTAAAAATTTGAAGATATGGCTAAAAAATTAGCTTCAAAAGCTGTAGAAGCATTTAAATTTTTACAAAATACTGCATTATCGTATCCCATAAGAGTTCAAGCATTAAACGGATATGGAGAATATGGTTATGCTATTCTAAATATTTGGAATAGAATTGAAGCAACATTAAAGTTACTCCATTATTATGATGATATTAAAGAAAAATATCCAGAAAAACTTAATACCAAATGGGGTTTCTTGAAAAAATTAAATAATGATGCTTTAGATATAATATTCAGTAAAAACAAAAATTGTTTATGGAAAGTTCGTAACAAAATTGTACATCAAAACGCAATAATAACAAAAGAGCAGTACAAACATTATCATCCTAATGCAGTTATTATTTTAGATGAACTAACCGCAATTCTACAACCGAAACAAAAATTTCAAGAAAAATTAAATAGGACACGAAATTAGTATTATTTGAGTTCTAAAGTAAAGGTTAGCAAGTTTCACCGCTTGCTGATTTTTTATGTATTGAATTATTCTTATATTTGCAAAAACAGGAAGCTATGAAACAGGCTATTATCCATAAATTACAAAACTTTTTCCGTCTTCAGCCTATTGAAAAAGCATGGGTATTTGGTTCCTATTCACGTGGAGAGGAAACAAAAGATAGTGACATGGATATTTTAGTACGTTTCGCAAAAAATACTAATATCACTCTTTTCAAGTATATAAGCATTAGTAATGCCTTACAAGAGTTGTTGCATATAAAGATTGATTTAGTCGAAGAAGGGCAATTGAAAGATTTTGCAAAAGAATCCGCAGAACAGGATAAAATTCTGATTTATGAGAGAGAAGCCTAAGGATAAGACAAGATTGCTCCATATATTGGAAGCTATAGACAATCTCTTTGAGTTTACCCAAGGAATTACCTTTGAAGAATATAAATCAAATAAAATCCTTCGGTTTGCTGTTATCAAAAATTTGGAAATTATAGGGGAAGCCGCTTATTTACTTACGAAAGAATTTAGAGCCAATCATCCCGATGTTGAATGGAATACAGTCATCGGCATGCGCCATGTATTGGTACACGGCTATTATCAAATCAAGGATGAAATTGTTTGGGCTTCCATACAAACAGACCTAAAACCATTTAAAGAAAAAATAGAGTTATACTGTCAAGAAAAATAATTGGAGTATAATAATATTGTTTTTATTGGTGGTGAAAAATATACTGTAATTTTAGTTATATACCCCTTTTCAAGAATTATTCACCAATCCCAAATACATAAATACAGACGTGGATAGAGCAAGTATTTTATTGCTCCATTACGATACGCTGGATGTAGAACCTTTAAATATGATTGCCTATGAAGAAATATTGAGTATATTTGAGATATTAAAAGAGAGAAATAACCATAGTATTAATCAAGTCAAAATTGACATTGACATCAACCAAGACGTCAACCAAAATAAAAAGAGATAACTGTGAAAAGTCCTATAGCTCAGCGGTAGCAGGAGAAAACGCAGCTTTTGACTGCCGAAGAGAGCACCTGACTCATAATCAGGGGGTCCTTGGTTCAAGCCCAAGTGGGACCACTAAAAATGAAGCAGTTACGAAAGTAGCTGTTTTTTTCCCCCTGATTTTAGGGGGGGGGTTAGCAAGTTGTTTTAGCTATGTTTTAGCTAACTAAAACACATGAATACGATAGTGTGACGTCAGCAACAGATAGGATACTCATTTTTTCAGATCAATAGAAAATATCCCCCCATAGCATTAAAAATTTTCGACTTATTATTCTTACGTATAAAAATTATATCTTTGCACCCATAAAGTGCGTCCATCAGATAGTAATAGACTGATTACAACATCAATGAAATTATCAGACATCTACAAAATATTGTTCAATGGTCTGTCATTATCCATTCCCAAAACAGAAATGGATAATGTCGTATTATGCTATGACTTCTTAAAAGGATTTGTCAAGGAAAAAGTTATCTATGGCATTAACACCGGGTTCGGCCCGATGGCTCAATGGCGTGTTAGTGACGAACACCTTAAAGAATTGCAATATAATATCATACGCAGTCATGCCACCGGAGCTGGTGAGCCTTTATCCGATATTGAGGTAAAATCTGCCATGTTGGCACGTATTGGTACTTTTTTGCAGGCCCGTTCCGGCATCCATCCTTCTGTAATAATCTTGCTGCAAGAGTTTGTCAACAGGGGAATTTATCCATTCATTCCTCAACATGGGAGTGTCGGGGCAAGTGGAGACCTCGTTCAACTCGCCCATATAGCACTTTGCCTAATTGGGGAAGGCAAGGTACATTATAAAGGAAAATGGCTTCCTACCGCCGACGTTATGGGAAAAGAGGATCTGAAACCTATGGAAATCTATATCCGCGAAGGTTTGTCTGTCACAAATGGCACGTCCGTCATGACCGGAATCTCTATCGTGAACCAATATTACGCTGAAAATCTTCTCAAATATGGCACGATTGCCGGTGCATGGATAAATGAGATTGCAGACTCTTTCGATGACTATATGTCCGTTGAAGAGAATGAATGCCGTCGGCAACCCGGGCAGCAAGTCATTGCCAGATGGTTGCGCGAAGTTAGTGAGGGTAGCAAGCATCTTCAGAAGAGAGAGCATGAGCTATACGACCCAGCCAAAAATCAAACCACCTACTTCGAGCACAAAGTGCAGGCATACTACTCTCTGAGATGCATACCTCAGATTTATGGTCCGATATACGATACCCTTCGTAACGCATCAGAGGTTCTTCAAAATGAGATTAACTCAGCTTGTGATAATCCCATTATAAATTACACCAGCAATAATATAACACATGGAGGCAACTTCCATGGCGACTACATTTCGCTAGAGGCGGACAAGGTGAAAGTTGCAATGGTGCGTCTGGTTATGACCGCAGAACGCCAACTCAACTATCTTTTCCATGATCGCATTAACGGCATACTACCTCCGTTTCTCAATATGGGCACGCTCGGCTTGAACTATGGTATGCAAGCCTGTCAGTTTACAGCAACTTCGACCACCGCCGAATGCCAAACGCTGGCAATGCCAAACTATGTGCACAGTATTCCGAACAACAATGACAATCAGGATATAGTAAGCATGGGAACCAACAGTGCATTATTATGTAAAAAGGTTATAGACAATGCCTATCAGGTAATGTCCATTCTTTTTATTGCTCTTGCACAGGCCACCGATTGTCTTGATTTAGCAGAGAAACTCTCTCCTAAAACAAAAGAGCAGTATGATGCGATTCGCGCCATCTGTCCCAAGTTTGTCGAAGATACTCCATTTTATAACGAGATTGCAGAGACGGAGCAATATCTCCGCTCCAACATCATAAAATACTTGAACGCATGAACTACGCATTAGTGACAGGCGGCTCGCGTGGTTTGGGAGCCTCCATAGCAAAACGACTTACCTCTCCGGAATTAGCTGTCATCATCAATTATCGTTCCAACGAGGAAGCGGCAATCCGTGTAGCAGAGGAAATCAGAGCGAACGGAGGAATTGCTGATTTGCTTCCATTTGATGTCAGTTCTGAGAAGTCTGTTGATGCGGCTTTGGAAAAATGGGAAGACGCCCATCCCAATGACCAAATTACAGTATTGGTAAACAATGCCGGAATCAGGGAAGACAATCTCATGATTTTTATGCAATCTGAGCAATGGCATAAGGTTATCAACACTACTCTTGACGGTTTTTTCTATGTGACTCGTCGAGTGTTGAAGGGGATGTTAACGAAGAAATTTGGTCGCATCATTAATATCGCCTCACTCTCAGGACTAAAAGGACTCCCCGGCCAAGCAAACTATTCTGCAGCCAAAGCCGCTCTGATTGGAGCGACCAAAGCTCTTGCGCAAGAAGTGGCAGCACGAAAAGTAACAGTCAATGCCATTGCACCCGGATTTATCAAATCAGATATGACAAAAGACCTTGATGAATCCACATTGAAAAAACAAATTCCTCTTGGACGTTTTGGTGAACCAGAAGAAGTTGCAGCTCTTGTTTCATTCCTTGCTTCTAAAGATTCGTCATACATCACCGGAGAAACCATCTCCATAAATGGAGGACTTTATTAAATATGAGCAGAAGAGTTGTTATTACCGGCATGGGCATTTGGTCCTGTATCGGAAAAAATAAAGAAGAAGTAAAGGAGTCTCTTTACCAAGGTAAATCAGGTATTGGAATAGAGGAGGCCCGTTTCGAATATGGTTATCGGTCTGGCTTGACCGGTATCGTAGAGCGCCCAAAACTGAAAGGCGTTCTTGACCGCCGTCAACGTGTAGGAATGTCCGAAGAGGCTGAATATGCGTTTATGGCCTCTAAAGAGGCTTTCGAACAAGCCGGCATTTCGGATGATTATCTAAAAGAAAATGAAGTAGGCATTATTTTCGGAAATGACTCTTCAGCAAAAGCGGTAATCGAGGCACACGAGACAATGAAAGAAAAGAGAGATTCTTCTCTTGTTGGCTCAGGTTCGATATTCCAGTCGATGAACTCGACAGTGAATATGAACCTTAGCACGATTTTCCATCTCAAGGGAATCAATATGACTATCAGTGCCGCATGTGCCAGTGGCTCACATTCCATCGGCCTCGGTTATATGATGATTAAACAAGGACTTCAAAATGTCGTACTAACGGGTGGTGCTCAAGAAACAAATTTCTACTCAATGTCATCTTTTGATGCTCTCGGCACATTCTCCACAAGAATGGATGACCCGACCAAAGCCTCACGTCCTTTTGATAAGGATCGAGATGGACTAATTCCAAGTGGAGGAGCAGCCGCTCTCGTTCTTGAAGACTATGAGCACGCTATTGCCCGTGGTGCGACTATTCTTGCAGAGGTAGTGGGTTATGGATTTTCATCTAATGGCGGAGGCATTTCACAACCAAGTGATGAGGGGTCAGAAAAAGCCATGCGTAGAGCGATGGATGATGCGGGTGTAACTGCTGATGAAATTGATTATGTCAATGCTCATGCCACATCTACCCAACAAGGAGACATGTATGAGGCTATAGCCTTAGATAGAATTTTTGGCGGCAAGAAGGCTTGGATTAGTTCCACAAAATCCATGACTGGTCATGAATGTTGGATGGCCGGTGCCAGTGAGGTTGTGTATAGCATTCTTATGATGCAAAATGGATTTGTAGCGCCGAATATCAATCTTGATAATCCGGATGAAACTGCTGCCAAATTGAAAATTGCAAAAGAAGCTATCAATATGCCCTTAAATACAATCCTTTCAAATTCTTTTGGGTTTGGAGGAACTAATAGTGCATTAGTTATAAAAAAATTAACAATATAAAAACCATAACAACATGAAAAATATTCTTTTGACTTTATTCTTCGCAGCCCTTGGAAGTTTTTGTGCAATGGCAAACAATGACATCATCGTAATCAAAGGCTCCTTGGCTCCTTTAGCAAAAGGTGGTAAAGCTACTGTTGTTATCAATATGGATGAATGCACTTTTGACAACAAGATGCCTCTTCGTGAAGACGAAAGGTATGCAGATGCCGACAAGTACATCCCTGAATACCAGAAAGAATTCGTTCGAGAGTTTAACGAACATTGCAAAAAATTTTCATGTACAGGCACCCCCGATGAAGCCGACTATTCTTTTACATTCAATATCAGCAACATGGATACTTATGTAAAAATAATGTCATTCAAACCTGGATGTGGTACAAAGTTGTGGGGAACCATGACCATTTTGGACAAAAAAGGCAATACAATTGCAGTCCTTAAACTGGACTCCTTTGAAAGCAGCGGTTTTACCTACAACCTTGGTCTTGAAGAAACCTACGAGGTTTTTGCTAAGAAATTGGCAAAGCGAATCAACAAGGAGAAGTAAGCAAATAACAAGAACAATGAACTTATTTCCTGATTTACAGAAAAGGTACACTAAAGAACAGATGAACGCCCGCGATGCTCAACGTCTTGCGGAATTCATCGCGTTCGGTCCAGTTATATTCCAGACAGCCAGAATAATGCTGAAGTGGGGAATCTTAGATCTTCTCCGAGATTCCAGTGAAGGATTGACCATTGAAGAAGTTGCAAAGGTTATGAACATTTCCGAGTATGCTTCCAAATGTCTTCTTGAGGCCTCTTTGTCCATTGGCATAGTTCTTGTGAATCCGGAGACAAACAAGTTCACTATCTCCAAGACTGGCTGGTTCTTAATCAACGACACGGCGACACGGATAAATATCGATTTCAACCACGACGTAAATTACCGTGGCTGGTTCAATCTTGACGAGGCTCTTAAGAACGGAAAACCAGAAGGATTGAAAACCTTAGGGGATTGGCCCACTGTTTATGAGGGACTTTCATCCCTACCAAAGCAGATTCAAGATAGCTGGTTTGGTTTTGATCATTTCTATTCTGACAATTCCTTTGACCAAGCTCTTGAGATCGTTTTCTCTCATCACCCCAAGACACTTCTCGACGTGGGTGGCAATACAGGCCGCTGGGCCATGCGCTGTGTAGATTTTGACAAGGAAATAAAAGTTACGATTCTGGATCTTCCGCAGCAAATAGGCTTAATGAAGAAGAATATTGCTGGAGAAAAGGGTGCGGAACGGATTGATGGTCTTGGCGTCAATCTTCTTGATTCCAAATCAGAAATGCCCTCTGATAAGACCTATGATGCGGTATGGATGAGTCAATTCTTAGACTGTTTCAGCGAGGAGCAAATTGTTGATATCCTTCGTAAAGCCGCAAAGGTGATGAATCCGAACTCTCGTTTATTCGTCATGGAAACATTATGGGATAGACAACGCTTTGAAACTGCATCTATGTGTCTTACGCTCACAAGCCTATATTTTACAGCTATAGCAAACGGTAATAGTAAAATGTATCATTCCGAGGACATGAAACGCCTTATCAAGAAAGCCGGCCTTGAAATAGAAACTATACATGATTATCTGGGACAAGGTCACAGTATCATAGTGTGTAAATTAAAGAACTAATAAATCATAAACAACAATATCAATGACCCGTTCAGAAATAGAAAACAAAGTACATGACTTCCTCATCGAGGATTTGGAGGTTGATGAGGAGAAAATTGCCCCGGAGGCACGCTTAAAAGATGATGTCGGGATTGACAGTCTCGATTTCGTAGACATCGTGGTAATCGTAGAAAAAAACTTCGGTTTTAAAATTAAGCCCGAAGAAATGGCAGGCGTAATCACTCTCAACGACTTCTACAACTACATTGAGTCAAAGGTTAACAAATAAAGCGTTTTAACCGTGACGGAGTTAAGGCATGACAATTGGATTGGTTCCACCTATGGAAACAGTTGGATGCATCATTGGCTCATCAAAATACTGAGAGTCACTGATGTGTGTATTCTGTATGCCTTTGCCTATGTTTTTGTTGTACCTCCGACAATGCTGATTCAGAAGAAAGAAAGAAAGGCTATATATAACTACTTCCGGAAGCGTCACGGGCTAAGCAAACTCAAAGCGGCTTGGATGACTTATCGCAATCATTGCTCTTTCGCACAGGTTGTGATTGACAAGTTCGCAATGTATGCCGGCAAGAAGTTTAAGATTACCATGGATGGATATGAGGCTTTTGAAGAATTATCAAAAGCCACCGAAGGCTTTGTCCAATTGAGTTCTCATATCGGGAACTACGAGATTGCAGGTTACTCTTTAGTTGCCAAAGACAAACGTTTCAACGCCCTTGTTTTTGGCGGTGAGAAAGAATCCGTCATGGCAAATCGTAGTCATATGTTCGAAGACAAGAACATCCGAATGATTCCGATGAAAAATGATTTGTCCCATCTTTTCTTTCTTGACAATGCACTTTCGGCAGGAGAAATACTGAGTATGCCCGCAGACCGACTATTCGGATCGTCCAAATCATTTACATTAAACTTCTTTGGTGCAGAAGCTCATTTCCCTCAAGGACCGTTCGTGATAGCAGCTGCAAGAAGAGTACCCATGCTTTTTGTGGCTGTGATGAAGAGCGGGAAAACATCATATCACATCATAATAAAGAAAATCCCGGGACCTATTTCCCAGAACAATCGGGAAAAGGCACATGAACTGGCCCAAAGCTATGTCGATTGTCTTGAAAAAGTAATTCGGAAGTATCCTCTTCAATGGTATAACTATTTTGAATTCTGGACCTGATGAAAGATTTTGTATCTATAGACGTTCACACTCTTCTTCCTCAACAGGAACCATTTGTAATGATTGGTTCCCTCAAGCATTTTGAGATGGGATTGACTATCACGGAAACTCTCATTGCCGAGGGAAATATCTTCGTAGAGAACGGAGAGTTTACGTCTGCAGGTCTCATAGAAAACATTGCCCAAACTTGTGCCGCAAGAATAGGATATATCAACAAATACATCCTTAAAAAAGCCATTCAATTGGGATTCATCGGAGCTATAAAAGGATTGAAAATCCATCGGCTCCCTAAAGTTGGAGAAATTATTACAACCTCAATCGAGACAATCGAAGAAATTTTCGGAATGACATTGGTAAAATCTGTGGTAAAAATAGGAGACGAAGTGCTTGCAGTATCAGAAATGAAGATAGCATTGAGCGAGGTAGAATCTCAAAATTAGAGTGTATGAAAAAACTGTCAGCATCAAAGAAACTTGAAATACGATTCAGCGAGGTAGACTCAATGAATATTGTTTGGCATGGATCATACCCGCTGTATTTTGAAGATGCCCGCGAAGCATTCGGAAAAGAATACGGATTAGGCTACATGACAATTTTTTCCAATGGGTATTATGCTCCATTGGTTGAATTGTCATTCAAATATAAAAAGCCATTGCTCTACGAAATGAAACCAATGATTAAAATCACATACATACCAACAGAATCGGCTAAAATTGTCTTTGATTACGAAATAAGAGACGAAAAGGATGACAGCATACTTGCTACCGGCCGTTCTGTACAGGTTTTCATGGACAAGGATTATCAGTTAGTCTGGAACAATCCGGAATTTTATAGCAACTGGAAAGAAAAATGGGCGGTGCTATGATAAGAAAGATTGCAGACAATATCATTTCCCCATTGGGATTGACTTCGGAGAAAAACTATCAGGCTGTGGTTTCGCACAACTCCGCGCTCTCTTTCTACGAGGATGCCTTCGGACTCCCCGAACCTTGTTTTGTGTCACTTCTTGACAGGCAGGTCGTATCTACGGCCTTTAATGGACTTGGAGGCACCTCCTCCTATTCATTTTTTGAAAAACTTTGTATTCTCAGTATATCGAGAGCTTTAATTAATGCTGCTATAGATTCCCAAAGAACCGATGTGGTTTTTGTTCTATCAACTACCAAAGGTAATGTTGACTCTCTTGCAATTAATCTTGAATCAGAAGCAGGATATATCGGCGTTTCAGCAGAAAAGATTGCTGGGTTCTTTGGCAATCCCAACAAACCTATCGTAACCTCCAATGCTTGCATTTCGGGGGTCTGCGCCCAGATTGCCGCAATACGTCTGCTTCTCGCCGGTGAATATAAGTATGCCGTGGTAGTGGGAGCTGATGTGCTTTCACGTTTTATAATTTCTGGATTCCAATCTTTCAAGGCTTTGAGCTACGAGAACTGCAAGCCGTACGACAAAGACCGTATCGGGCTCAATTTGGGAGAAGCTGCCGGAACGATGATTCTTGAACGTGTTGATAAAGTTGACTCTGATGATTGGATTTATGTTGGCTCTTCCATCCATAATGACGCCAACCATATTTCAGGCCCCTCCAGAACTGGAGAAGGTTCATTCCGCGTATTAGTCGATATTTTGAAATCTATAAGGAAAGAGGAGATTGCTTTCATTAATGCTCACGGGACAGCTACAGTCTATAATGATGAAATGGAATCCATCGCTATACATCGAGCTGAATTGGAAGAAATCCCTGTCAATGGTCTCAAAGGTTTTTACGGCCATACTTTAGGCGCTGCAGGAGTAATCGAAACGATTTTGTCTATGCAGGCTATTGATAATAAAGTGATACTTCCAACAAGAGGCTACGAGACATCCGGTACGACATACCATCTCAACTTGAGTAATTCTGTCCGAAAAACAGAAAAGCAAGGTTTTATAAAGATTCTTTCTGGATTTGGTGGTTCAAATGCAGGAATTGCATATAAGAAAGGAGGGTACAATGACTGAAGTTAAAACCGTGATGCTATCTCCCTGCTTCATCAAAGTTGATGGAATGAAAATTTTCAATGGGTCTATTAACGACGCATACAGAACTCTTATTAACGATTATCCCAAGTTCTTCAAGATGGACGGACTATGTAAAATCGGCTTCTTGGGTGCAGAGTTGCTTCTCAGATGTATCGCGTCGGAGGACAAAGAGAATGCTGCTATAATCCTATTTGGTCGTGCAGGGTCGTTATCGACAGACCGGAACTATCAGAAAACAATCTCAAATCTGAATAATTATTTCCCAAGTCCAGCTCTCTTTGTCTATACTCTGGCAAATATCGTGACAGGGGAAATTGCAATTAGACACAAAATATACGGCGAGACATCTTTCTATATCACAGAAGAGAACGACCCTCAGATGATGGAAACTGTCATCAAAAGTGTCTTCGAAACATCTAATCCTTCTTTGATTTTGGCGGGATGGGTGGATTATGAGACAGAAAACAATTATCTCGCTGAACTTAAAATAGTAAGAAACCAAAAACAATCATAATGGACAATCTTATTGAACAACTTAAAAATCAGATAATCGAGGTTCTTAACCTTGAAGACATGACAGCTGCGGATATTGACTCAGAGGCTCCTCTCTTCGGAGAAGGTCTTGGACTCGACTCTATTGACGCTTTGGAACTCATCGTTCTTCTTGAACGTGAGTATGGTATCAAACTCACGAATCCGGCTGAAGGCAAAGCGATCTTCACATCTATAACCTCCATCGCTGATTACGTTTCCAGAAACCGTAAAAAATAAAATGGAACGTAGAGTGTTTGTAATAGGCGCCGGTATTATTTCGGCGATAGGCGTAGGGAAAGATGCCACTATCCAGTCAATTATGGCTGGAGAAACTGGAATCATGCCTGTAAAACATCTGGTCACCGACCATTCGTATCTCCCCGTTGGAGAGGTAAAGATGTCGAATGCCGAGATGTCGCAAGCACTCGCTGTCAATTATCCCTGCAACGAACTACGTACAGTATTGTTGGGAATGTATGCGGCAAAGGAGGCCGTTGAAGAGGCAAACCTTACTGCAACTGAACTTAAATCCGCCGCTTTTATCGGTGGAACTACAGTTGGAGGCATGGATAAGACCGAACGCCATTTCAAAAAAGTGATGGACACACAGGCTGAAGCTCCCGACAGTGGGGAGTTGAAATATAATGACTGTGGCTACTCAACTGACTTTATCGCGGATTACATCGGCAAATTTAAAATAGTTACCACATCTTCAACCGCTTGCTCATCAGCAGCCAATGCAATAATTATGGGAGCCAATCTCATCAAAGCGGGTATTGTAGATATTGCCGTAGTGGGTGGTTCTGAGGCTTTGTCTAAATTCCATCTGAATGGATTCAACACTTTGATGATTCTTGACAAAGAACGTTGTCGACCTTTCGACAAAGGACGGGCAGGAATCAATCTCGGAGAAGGAGCAGCTTTTCTCGTATTGGAAAGTCAGGAATCTGCAGTAAAGAGAGGGGCTAAAGTTTTAGCAGAACTCAAAGGTTATGGCAATTCATGTGATGCTTTCCATCAAACGGCCACTTCTGAAAATGGAGAGGGTGCTTATCTGGCAATGCGCAAAGCAATAGATATGGCACATCTCAACCCAAGTGACATTGATTATGTGAATGCTCATGGTACAGGCACTCCCAATAATGACGAATGTGAAGTCGCTGCAATGGAGAGAATATGGGGTTGCTCATTGCCTTTTTTTTCTTCGACAAAATCCTTTACGGGTCACACAACGAGCGCATCCGGCTCTATAGAGGCTGTAGTTAGCATCCTTTGTATGGAGAAAGGGATAATCCCACAGAACCTCGGTTTTACCACTCCGATAAAGGAAGGAGCAACTCCCGTCCAAAAAACACAATCCGAACGAACTATCAAAAATGTCCTCAATAATTCATTCGGATTTGGAGGAAACGACTCATCTTTAATATTCTCAAAATATGAAGAAAGCCATGGATAAGAAATGCTATATAAAATCTATGGCTCTAATCTCCTGCCAAAAACCGTTGTGTGATGATTGGTTTTCTGAACCAATTACTTTCGACCAAGCATATGTAAGAGCTCAGGAACCGGACAACAAGGAATTTATCCTGCCGTCCGAAACCCGACGAATGAGCAAAATCCTCAAACGTACCATTTGCACAGCCATTTCATCGTTGAACCAAGCCGGAATACATAATCCTAATGCCATTATAACCGGCACCGGAATGGGATGCATGGAAAATTCTGAGAAGTTTTTGTTTGATATGGCTAAGTTTGGCGAGAAATGTCTCAAACCGACCTTGTTCATGCAATCCACCCATAACACCATTGGATCGCTTATAGCCATTGTCTTAAAGTGTCACGGCTATAACAATACCTATTCCCACAAGAGTATTTCTTTTGAATCAGCTCTTTTAGATGCCTTTGTGCAAATGAAACTGGGATATATCAAGAATGCTTTGGTAGGATCTCATGACGAAATAACCCCGTTCACTTCACTCGTATTGAAACATACGCATCCGGAATATAAGTTTCTCTCCGAAACCTCTATGTCCTCCGTAATTTCAACAGATTCAGAAAAAGGTGTATGTGAGATTGAGTCAGTCGAGATTCTCCATAAATCTACACCCGATGAAATAGCAACCTATCTCAATGAAACGAAGGATTCTATTCTATTATTAGGAGTAAATGGAACTGCTGTAAATGACAATCCTTACAAGTCGATGATAGAAAAGTTGACATTTACTCCACGCCTCCTTCAGTTCAAGCATATTTTCGGTGAAAATTTCTCTTGCTCGGCAGCAGGATTTTATGCTGCGGCAAAAATCCTTGAACGACAAATAATACCCAACTTCCTTTTATGGGGAACCTGCTCTTCAAAAATGAATAATGATGTCCCCAAAATTACAATGGTGAATTCTTCAGTGGATTCCACATGGTCGATAATTAAATTAAAACGGATTTGAGTATGTGGAAATTATTAGGACTTTCGGTTGTGCAGAGCATTATGTTGTCAACGGGTCAGTTGACACTCAAACTTGCATTGGCCAAGATGCCCACATTTTCATGGACTGCGGCTTTTTGGCTTGACCTTCTTACTAATTGGTGGTTTCTCCTTTGCGGACTTTTGTTTGCCGGAGCCTCCATCCTTTGGATGTATATATTAAAACATTTTCCTCTGAGCATGGCTTACCCCATGGCCAGTATGGGCTATGTATTTGCACTTGTGTTCGCAGTTGTTTTCTTACACGAAACTGTTGCATGGAATAGATGGATTGGAATTGCGCTAATTATGATTGGATGTGTATTTGTGGCTAAGTAATTAATTATGAACAAATTTATATATACTCTATTTATCAAACTGCTATGTTGCTTATCAGCAATAACAGCTTATTCTATGACTCAGACACAAACGCAGGATGTCATCAAGAAAATTAATACAACCGCCGCAGAGCTTAAGTCTATGAGTTGCACGTTTGTGCAAACCAAGAACCTGTCAATGCTGAACGATAAAATGGTGTCGAAGGGTCAAATGTACTATTCCCAACCAAACAAACTAAGATGGGAGTATACTTCTCCTTATAATTACATCTTCATCTTCAATGAGACCAAAGTGTATGTCGGCAATAAATCAAAAAAAGATGTAATAGACACAAATTCTAATAAGGTGTTCAAAGAAATTGCCAGAATTATGATGAACACGGTTACCGGGAAAGCTCTTTCTAACACTGCTGATTTCTCTGTAAGCGTAGCGGATGCCCCAAATTTTTGGGAGATAACCCTCGTACCGAAAAAGAAAGATTTGAAACAGATGTTCTCCAAAATTGAGATGTACTTCAATAAGACGAATAATATGATTTCTGAATTGAATATCATCGAAAAGAACAACGACAAGACCAATATTAAATTTTCTAATATTTCCACAAACAAAGCAATCGATGCGTCTCTCTTTGCTATTCCTTAGTCTCCTCATTTCGTTTCTTGGAGCGGCAGCACAAGAAGTTGATGTGAGAGTGGATACACTTTCACCGAGACGCTGTGTTTTCGACATTCAAATGGAGAAGGGACATCTATCCGGAATATTGATCTCCCAAAATCAAGAAGATGCAATTATCGGCACTATGGTCAATGAGTTTGGCATTACGGCCCTATCATTCATATATGCAAAAAGTTCGGAAAAGATAAAGTTTGAGAATGTCATTGGTTTCCTGAATAAATGGTATATTAAACGGGTATTAAAAGGTGACATCAAATACTGCCTGCACGTGTTGTATGGAATGCCCACAAAAGAGAATAAAAATTATCAAGTCTCCCAAGAAAGTGCTATGGTAACAATCACTAATAAAAAAAGAAAAATATCCTATTCGTTTTCCCCTTTAGTTGAAGAATCCGAAGATGATGAAGAATAGTTTATATCAGATAATTCAAGTCTATGAACCCGACGGAATGATTCGGATTCAGCTACTACGAGAAAGTAGAATATACAAGGCCCACTTTCCCGAACACCCAATTACGCCTGGTGTATGTATCATCCAGATAGCTACTGAGCTAATAGAAGATTTGAAAGGTGAGAATCTCGCACTCAAAGAAGTGGTTAATGCCAAATTCCTTGCCGTGATTGACCCTGATATCACCAAAGAATTAAATTATAATTTACAAAAGATAACGCCCATCACTGCCACTTCTTTTAAGGTTTCAGTAATAGTGGCTGATTCTACCACAACATTTGCCAAGCTTTCCTTGGTATATGAGAAAAAATGAGAGAAATAGCAAAGGATACGATAAAGGAGGCCATGCAATCACACAGTATTTGCGTACTAATCCCGACATACAACAATGCCGGGACTTTGGCTCATGTCCTCACTGATGTTCTGAAATACAGTTCCAACGTCATCGTTGTGAATGACGGGAGTACGGACGAAACTTCCTCTATTCTTGACTCTTTCAGCGATAAAATTCATATTGTGAGTTATCCTGCCAACAAGGGTAAGGGTGGAGCGCTGAAAGCTGGGTTCAATTATGCTATCTCTAAAGGGTTTGAATATGCCATTACAATAGACTCTGATGGACAACATTATGTCTCTGATTTACCTTTGATGATAAAGACGGTGATAGAGAATCCCCAAAGCTTGATAGTTGGAGAGCGGGACCTGTCAAATGTCGATATTAATGGGAAAAGTTCTTTCGCTAATAAATTTTCCAATTTTTGGTTTACAGTCCAGACGGGTAAAAGGCTCAAAGACACCCAAACCGGTTACAGAGTATATCCTCTTAAGCACCTCCACGGCCTATCAATTTTAACAAACCGCTATGAGGCAGAACTGGAATTATTGGTATTTGCCGCTTGGAATGGGGTGAAAATAATCTCCGTTCCTATTCATGTATACTACCCTCCGCAATCAGAAAGAGTTTCTCACTTCAAACCGGCTCTTGATTTTACCCGGATTAGTATCCTCAATACGATTTTATGTTTCGGGGCAATTCTATATGGAATCCCTGCAAGAATCTGGAGCAAATTTAAGGATAAACGATTTTTCTCAAAGGAGAGCACTTGGTTTACCAAGAAAAAAGGGCAACGAAGGGATGCTTCTTTGACATTGGAGAGGATAATTCGATCGACTTATGGTCTTGTGTTTTTTCTTTTTTGGTCTTGCCTTGTCTTTACCCCATATGTGGTGTTTATCCATAACTTTGGACGTAACAGCGAAAAGAAAAAACTTCGGCTCCATAAGATGCTTCAGTGGATTTCCCAAAAAATTGTCCGACTTCTCCCCGGTACCAACATTACAATAGAGGGTATAGGCGAAACTGATTTTGAAGAACCCAAATTGATTGTGTGCAACCATCAATCACATATTGACCTTCCTGTAATTATGTCCTTACATCCCAAAATCGTATTTCTGACTAATGATTGGGTATGGCATAATGCGTTTTTCGGTAAGATTGTACAAGAAGCAGAATTCCTGCCAGTATCAGCGGGCATCGAGGAAATTTTACCCAAACTGGAGAACCTGAAGTCTCGGGGATACTCCCTAGTCATTTTTCCGGAGGGCACCCATTCAGAAGATGATAACATTCAGCGGTTTCATCAAGGTGCCTTCTTCCTCGCTCAGAAGCTGGGGTTAGACATCAAACCTCTTGTCCTACATGGTGCGGGTTATTACCTTAGAAAACACGATGCACCTTTCAGACGGGGCGATATCGACTTAAAAGGACTGCCAATAATTTCACAAAATGACTTGAGCGAGATACCGCTAAGGAAACAAGCCTCTTACCTAAGAAAATTGATTCGTGACGAATACGCCAAGATAGCTTCTGTGAAAGAAAACGCTGAGTATTATAAAAGTCTTGTCCTATATAAATACGCCTATCGGGGGTGGAAGATTGTCTCAACCTGTAAAAATGTCTTGTCTTTTGATGGCCTTTCATCATTTATTGACAATAACAATGCGCAGGCAGTGAGAATCCTCAATAGTGGCTATGGAATCTTTGCATTACTTTATGCATTAGTAAATAAAGGCACAGAGGTCTATGCTTTTGAAGAAGACCTAAACAAACATGATATTGCGGTCAATACGGCCAATTTACCAAAGAATCTCCATTTTGTTCATTCTGTTTGGGGTAATGAGGTCGAAACAGTTTCTTCTGATAAGACTATCTCTCTGCAAGGAGCTATGGCAGTAAGTAATTCATCCCCAGTAATTCAAATTCCCATTAACTCATGAATAAGCAACGTGCAATTATCATCGGAGGCGGTGTGGGTGGTTTATTCACAGGTGCCTTTCTTGCCAAGAACGGTTTAAGAGTGACCATTCTGGAGAAAAACCCAATGTATGGTGGTGGTCTCCAGTGCTTTTCCCGTCACGGAAAATCTTTTGAAACCGGAATGCATATCATGGGAGGTTTTGAGGAGAATGGTGTTCTTTCCAAAATATGCAATTATCTCGGAATTCTTGAAGAGCTGAATATCCAACATGTTCCGTCTGAATGTATGGATGAAATTATCTATTCTCATAATGGAACGAGATACACAATCGCTTCTGGCAAGGAGGGTTTTGTCAAAAGTTTGGCTATCCATTTCCCACAAGAGGAAAAAGGTCTGCGAACTTACGTTGATAAACTGTTTGAATTAACAGAGGAACTGCCTTTGTTCTATCTCAAAGAAAGTCCGACAGGAATGCTTCCACATTCTGAGATGTTCACTTGGTCTGCAGACAAATTGATCAACCATTACATCAAAGATCAAAAGTTGCAAGAACTGCTTGCATATCTTAATCCACTTTATGGAGGATTAAAAGGTCATACCCCAGCATATATCCACGCATTGATCAATGTGTTGTTTATATCGGGAGCTTCACGTTTTGAAAGCGGGAGTCAACAACTTGCCGATGCGTTGAAGAATGTCATTGAACAATGGGGTGGTCAGATTCTTTGCAATAAAGAAGTTGTAGAAATTCGTGTCCAAGATAAACGCATAACCGAATTGATGACTTCTGACGGAACCGTCTATAATGGAGATTGGTATATCTCTTCCATTCACCCCACCGTCCTGAGTCAACTTATTTCCTCCGGGGCTTTTCGCAGGAACTTCATCAAGAGATTGAATGAAATTCCCAATTCGTATTCTGCTTTCTCTTTATACATTGATTTAAAAACTAACAGGTTCCGCTATATTGACCATACTTGCTATTTTATGGATGACTTTGGCCTTATGTGGAATCAGGACGAAGTCAATGTATCTGGCAAAATTAGAGCATTTATGTTTATGACCCCTCCAGAGATTCATCAAGGAGAATATGCCACACGCTTACTTGTACATTGCGTGATGAGTTTTGAAGAAGTACGGAAATGGGAAAATACTCTTGTCGGAAAGCGCGGAGAAGGATATGAAGAATGGAAAAGAAGCATTTCTGAACAGATCCTTTCAAAACTTGAAACCCTATATCCTGACTTTAGAGAAATGATTACAGAGATTCATTCCTCATCACCCCTCTCTATTCGGGATTACTTCCATACCAAGGAAGGATCCATGTTTGGATACCGCAAGGACTGTGAATATACGATTTTCTCTTATCTTCCGGTTCATACGAAAGTGAAGAACTTGTTTCTAACAGGTCAAAATGTCAATCTTCATGGAATGTGTGGAGTTCCTCTGACTGCTATTCATACTGCGGAAGCCATATTAGGGCACAATAATCTTGTAAAAGCTATAAATGATGCCTATGAAACTAAATAGATTTATCCTCGTGGTAAGCTTTTTGCTCATTGCTATCAGTGGTTTTTCTCAAAAATCCATAAATATCTGGGAGGATACTGACTGTAATAAAAAAGTAAAACTTACCCCCTATCTTGCAGAGGGTGATAATAACATTGCTGTTATTGTCTGTCCGGGAGGAAGTTATTTTTGGCTCGACCGGAAGACAGAAGGAATTGGGGTCGCAGAATGGCTACAGTCCAATGGTATTTCAGCATTTGTCCTTGAATATCGAGTTGTGGGTGTCCCTGCTTTCATCACACACTATCGATTGTTGTTTAGAGGCATCCGTTTCCCGGATATGTTGCAAGATATCCTCCGTTCGATACAGTTGATTAGAGACAATGCCAACCAATATGGAATTAATCCTAACAAATTGGGGGTTATGGGATTCTCCGCAGGTGGTCATCTTGCCGGAATGTCGGGAGAATTTTTTGATACAGATGTTTTGTCTTTGGTAGGTATAAAAACATCAACTTCATTAAAGCCTGATTTTATCGCTCCGATATATCCTGTAGTCTCATTCGTAAATAAGTCGACACACAAAAGGTCTCAACGCGGTATTCTTGGAGAAGGTCATTCAATCAGCAAAGAAATGAAGGACTCACTCTCACTTGAACGACACGTCAGGTCAGATATGCCTCCGACATTCCTCATGAATTGTGTGGACGATCCAATCGTTAAATACCACAATTCTGAATTACTTGATTCCGCAATGACGGCAAAAGATGTAAATCATCGGTATATCCAATATAAGACTGGAGGACATGGCTTTGGTGCCACTCCGGAGAAAACTTCAGAAGAAGCTATAGGCTGGAGAGAAGAATTTCTCAACTGGGTAAAATTCATATTTAAGAAAGAACAATGACACAAGATATAGAATTCAAATCAATGGCAGAGATTGAGGCGTATCAAAACCAACGTCTCCAAGAAGCCATATCCTATCTACAAATACACTCCCCCTTCTATCAACGGATGTTTGTGGAACATGGGATAAATCCATCTGAAATAAAAACTATCGGCGACCTTCAGAAAGTACCGTTCACAGAGAAGAAAGACCTTCAACTCTATAATAAAGACTTTTTATGCGTCACACCAGAAAAAATAGTGGATTATATCACGACTTCCGGCACGTTAGGTGACCCTGTTACTTTCGGTTGCACCGATAGCGACCTTGAACGCCTCGCTTATAACGAAATGAAGTCGTTTTCTTGCGCCGGACTAAAGCCGGGAAACATTGTGCAGCTAATGACAACACTCGACAAGAGGTTCATGGCGGGCTTAGCATACTTTCTTGGCATAAGAAAAATGGGAGCCAGCATTATCCGTGTTGGTAATGGTATGCCTGAACTGCAATGGGATACTATAAAACGGTTAAAGCCTGACACCTTGATGTGTGTCCCCTCCTTTATACTTCGTCTCATCGAATATGCAGAACAACATAACATTGACTACCGAAATTCAAGTGTGAAACGTGTAATAGGCATCGGCGAAGGACTTAGGGAGCAAGATTTTTCGTTGAACCTTCTTGGTCAGCGGATTAAAGAGAAGTGGGACGTAGAGCTGTTTGCCACATACTCGTCGACAGAGATGGGGGCTACATTCTCAGAATGTTCTTATGGTTGTGGAGGACACGTGCATCCGGAACTCATAATCGTTGAGATAATTGGAGAGGATGACAGTCCGGTTAAAGACGGCGAGGTCGGAGAAGTGGTGGTTACAACTCTTGGAGTGGAAGGTATGCCTCTGCTTCGATTCCGTACTGGAGACATGAGCCGAAAAATTGTGGAGAAGTGTGCTTGCGGACGTAATTCATATCGTCTAACTCCGCTTGTCGGCCGCAAGAACAACATGATAAAACTGAAGGGTACCACCATCTATCCACCGGCAATCAACGACGTGCTTGACAATACTCCCTATGTCATCAATTATGTTGTGGTGGTTCAAAACAGCTTTGCCGGTACCGACGAAGTAGTCGTTAAGGTTGGTATTAGCGGCAATCAAGCATTTGATGTCATAAAGGATCTCAAAGACCGCTTCCGTTCAAGAATAAGAGTTGCCCCAATTGTAGAAGTGCTTTCTCCGGAGGATGTAAATAAAATCAACAATCCAGCCAACAATCGCAAACCCATCAAATTTATTGACAACAGATCTAAGTAAAAAGACCCCCAAATGACTAATTCATGACCAAGGTAATACTTTCAATTTACGATTACTTCAAGAAGCATCCGGTCCAAGCTTGGATAAGTTTCCTTATAGTTACGGGTGTGCTCATTATGTCGCTACTATCATTACACTATAAGGAAGACATTTCAGACTTCCTTCCTCTTGATGAATCCAACCATACTGCCTTGGCCGTGTATCAGGATATTTCCGGAGCCAACAACATTATCGCAACTATTGCCACAAAAGACACCATAAATGTAGATCCACAGGAACTTGTAGATGGAGTGGAGTCTTTTGTTAGTGCAATCGAGTCTGCCGACAGTCTGGGATATGTCAAAAGTTTAATCAAAGAAATAGATGTAGACCTGATTCTTGAAGTTGCTGATAATGTTTACCAAGGTATCCCGTATTATCTAACGGATAAGGATTATGCTCGCATTGATAGTCTTCTCGCAATACCAACTTATCTTGAACAACAACTTGAAGAAGACAAACAGATGTTGCAGTTTCCTGCTTCCTCTCTGTTTACAAGAAATATTTCCAAAGACCCACTTAATCTCTTTACTCCTGTTCTTTCCCGAATAAAACAAGGTTCAGTAGACATAGAATATGAGACTTACGATAGTTACATACTTTCACCTGACGAAAAGAGGGCTGTTGTAGTCATCGAATCCTCTTTTGGAGCCAATGAATCTGAAAATAATTCCTTGCTGGTTGGCTTGCTGAATAATGCGAAACATCAAACAGAAATTGAAAATGCCAATCTTGACATTCATATTATCGGTGGACCGGCAATAGCAGTGACCAACGCAAGTCAGATAAAGAACGATAGTGTACTGGCTATTTGCATTGCAGGGGTTCTCATATTGGCACTCCTCATTTACGTCTTCAAGAATACTCGCAATATTCTTCTAATCGTAGTTTCTGTTGGTTGGGGTTGGCTATTTGCTATGGGAGGTATTGCATTATTCTATGACTCAATCTCTATTATCGTCATCGGTATTGCCTCCGTTATTCTCGGTATTGCCATCAATTATCCCCTTCATCTTATAGACCATCTTCAGCACAGCGTTCATCCCAAAGAAGCATTGAAGGAGATAATCTCACCCCTTGTGGTGGGAAACGTGACGACTGTAGGTGCTTTCCTCTGTCTTATGCCACTGAACTCGGTAGCCCTACATGATTTGGGCCTCTTTAGTTCTTTGCTCTTGGTCGGTACAATTCTATTTGTTCTCATTTTCTTACCACACGTTCTTAAAATAAGGAAAGTAAAAAAACAAGCAGAAAGCTATTCTTCTCTTATAACAAAGCTCGCAAGCATATCGATTGAAAAAAACAAATGGGTCATATGGAGTGTCTTTATTCTCACTGTCTTCTTCGGATATTTCAGTCTTAGAACGGAATTCGATTCTGATATGAGGAATATCAATTTCATGACACCACAACAAAAGTCTGACCTTGAATACTTCTCTCGCTTAACCGCTATGGATGACAATAGCGAAAATATATATGTAGTATCCAATGGAAATAACTGGAATGAGGCCCTTACACAGAATCAACTTATTGATAAAACTATAGATGCTCTCGTATCTGAGAAACTGGTAACAAGAAAGAAGGAAGCATCACCATTTCTGCATTCTGAATCTCAACAACATGAGCTACTGAGTAAATGGGATAAATTCGTAGCTCGCCACAAAGAAAAACTTATTTCAGAGGTTACCCGGAAAGGAACAGCCCTTGGGTTTAATGAAGAGGCTTTTTCCACATTCTATGATATTCTAAATGCTAAGTATGAAGTTCAGCCATTCGAGTATTTTGAACCGTTGACATCATCTGTGTTCAAGGGAAATATCAGTGAAGATAGCATAGCAAACCGAAAATCGATAGTTCAGGTTCTTGAAGTCAAACCAGAAAATGTCGAAATAGTTAAAACTCGTATCAAAGGCTCCAAGAAATTCAACGGATTGGCTTTTGATGTCAAGAGTATGAACAGTTCCATAACGAACACGCTTTCCAATGATTTCAACTACATTGGTATCGCCTGCGGATTCATTGTGTTTGTTTTTCTTTGGATTTCACTTGGGAGTATTGAACTGGCAATGGTATCTTTTCTCCCTATGGCGGTCAGTTGGATTTGGATTCTTGGGATTATGGGATTGCTTGGCATTAAATTCAATATTGTCAACATAATATTAGCCACCTTCATCTTTGGTCAAGGCGATGACTATACCATATTTATGACCGAAGGACTATCGTATGAGTTTGCCTATCGTAAGAAGTTGCTATCTTCTTACAAGAGCAGCATTATAGTCTCTGCGCTGATAATGTTTATCGGTATTGGTACTCTCATATTTGCCAAGCATCCAGCCATGCGTTCACTTGGGGAGGTGACAGTTGTGGGAATGTTGTCGGTTGTTCTAATGGCCTACTTTTTCCCTCCGTTGATATTCAATTGGCTTGTAAGGAAGAAGGGTAAAGTTCGTTATCGTCCCATAACTCTAAAAAAAATACTGTGTACCGGATTTTGCGCCTGCGTATTCCTATTCCAACTCATGGCGGCCTACGTCATGGGATTCTTTATGTTCGTCATGACAAAACCAACACCGCGGAAAAAACTTATCTTACATCGCTTCTGCTGCTCAGTTTTTCGCTGGGATGTTAAGAGAATGCCTGGTATCAAATTCAGATATGAGAATCCCAATAATGAAAATTTCTCGAAGCCAGTGATTGTGATTAGCAACCATCAGTCACTTCTTGATTCATTCTATTTGATGACCTTGACCCCCAAAATCATACTAGTGGCCAATGACCATGTAAACCACAATCCGATTACCGGTCGCATGTTCCGATGGCTGGATTTCATCACAATCGGTCAAGGAGCAGAGGGAATGATAGATATGCTCAGACCATTAGTTGAACAAGGGTATAGCATCGGAATATTTCCAGAAGGAGAACGCCCCACTAATATAAGCAACCGGGTCAAAAGATTCCATAAAGGAGCATTTGAGTTTTCGTCAGAACTTGGGTTAGATATAGTACCTGTTTATCTGCACGGCATTCTACAAGTGATGCCCAAAGGTTCAGCACTATCCAACGGAGGGGAAATACTCATCAAGGTAGGTGAAAAGATAACTCGTCAAGATTTGTTGGCAATTAGTCCATCAATTAAAGAACAGACACAGGCAATTCGTCACGCTTTCCAGAAAAAATTTATAGAAATTTGTGAAAATCAAGACACTGTGGCTAATTTAGCTCCAATAGTCTATGATAAGTACAAATATAAAGGTACGGAGATAGAACGTAACGCCAAGAACTCTCTGAAGGCTTTTACCAGACAAAACACATTTATTCAAGGAATTTTAGACGAGAAACCGTTCATTGTAATAGACGAATGTGGGCAAGGTGAACTTTCTCTATTGCTTGCCCTAATGTACTCCAACAGAGAAATCTATTCCGTAATTAGAAATACGGAGGGGAAAAGACTTTTAAGTTGCATATTGCCGAACTTTGCGTGTAATGTCAACGTTGTAAAGGAGGACGAACTGCCCGATTATGGGATAGACGAAAGTCACATCTTTATCGTAACTAAAAACGAGGTATTTCCCAAAGCAGTCAATCCAAACTATTGCCATATCATAGTTTAACATAAAACTCACGATACTTTATAGATAGTCATGCTCACATATATTAAGAATATTCTCATAGTTGCTTGGATTGCCAGTGGTTTTATGAATGGGGACACTCTGACTCCAAAACCATATGTTATAAATTCTGACAATACGGTCACTTTTAACGCTATCTTCCCGAAAGCCTCGAAAGTCTACATAAAAGGGACCTTTACTCCAGCGGGGACTTTCAGAAAAGATAGTAAGATCATTATGACGAAAGGAGGAGACAAGTGGACTTATACAAGCGAAGTGCTGCCATCCGAACTATATACCTATCAATATGAGGTCGATGGCGAGACCCTATACGACAAGCAAAATCCCGATCATTTCAGGGATATAGCTGACACACTTAGCTATTTCATCGTGTCAGGCGGAATTGCCGATGATTACATTCAGAAGAAGGTCTCCCATGGTCAAGTAAAGAAAGTTTGGTATCCATCCACTTTTAAGGAAATGCCCAAAAGAAGAATGACTGTGTACTTACCGCCGCAATATGTCCAAAGCCCCACCAAAAGATTTCCGGTGCTCTACCTTCTTCATGGCTCCGGTGGCGATGAGAATTCATGGGGTGACGCTGGACGAGCTATCCAAATTCTTGACAACCTCATCGCAGAGAAACGATGCGAACCGATGATTGTTATCATGCCAAACGGCAATATTAATTTGGCTGCCGCTCCCGGTGACGATCCAAATAATCCTAATGTTGAGCCATCTGGCAATAATACCAGTTCTATGTTTGGTAAGATTGAATCACACTTTATAAAAGAAGTGGTCGACTACGTCGACAATAACTATAGAACAATCAACGACAAGGCTCATAGGGCAATAGCCGGTCTCTCTCTTGGAGGACTACATACCCTTTTCATTTCATTAAACAATCCTAACTGCTTCGACTACATCGGTCTGTTCTCAGCACAGACCACCAATGCGCTTAATGAAAAACGAATCAGTGGCGTGCAAAAACTTGGTGAAAAATGGGAGCAGCTAAAGAATAAGATTCCATTTCTCGAAGGCAGTAAAATAGATGATACGATAGAGAAATTTACTTCCGATGAATTATCCATTTACGATGAAGTGGATCTGAAACTGAAATATCAATTCAAGAATCCTCCCAAACTTTATTACATCGCAGTCGGTCGTGATGACTTCGTCAAGAAACTTAACGACAACTGGCGTAAGAAACTCTCCGCCGCTAACTATTCTTTCATATACAACGAAACCGATGGAGCCCACACATGGGAGAACTGGCGCAAATACTTGGTCGATTTCCTTCCTCGCCTCTTCAATCCTTGATATGCGACAAAAAACATAATTTTCTATAAGAAATACGTCTATATAAAAATATTCTTTATCAGGCTATATTCAAAAAATACACTATCTTTGTCTTAATAGCAGGTATAATTTATGAATATGTCTATTCGTTCCTCAAAACTGAACTAAACACGGGGAAATTCGCATAAAAATCACATTCACAAAAAACAGGCGAATATGAGTAGTTTTCTGAAATCCCTTTTCGGTACAAAAAACACCATGGAAAAAGAAGAGCCAGCAAAAGAAGCTGAGCGAAAATTCGATATATTGAAATACGACGGAGTAAAAGCCTTGAAAATGGGAAAAACGGGATATGCCGTACGCTGTTTTAAGGAGGCGTTGAATTTCCGGGAAGAGGCGGAAACGCTGGAGTATTTGGCAATGGCTTATATACAACAAGGAGAGAATAATGATGCGATTGAAGCCTATACCCGGCTGGCCATTTTAGCTCCGGAAGATACCGACACTTTCCTTAAGCGGGCACAGCTTTACCTCCAGGAAGGAGACAACGAGGAGGCTATCAAAGATTGCCAATACGTATTGCAACACAACCCAGATTACCGGGCATTTCTGCTTATGGCTAACGCCCAAAACAAACTCGGCGCCACAGAGGAAGCCATCAACAATCTGACACAGGCTGCCGGATTGAAAAATGACGTTATGGATATCTTTTTGTTGCGAGCCGCGATTTATTGCAAAACAGGACAATACGATAAAGCACTCAAAGATATCAACAAAACTATAGAACTTGCCCCAGAGGAAGAAGCGGCCTATATGCAACGGGCAAAAATCCAAGAGTGTTTTCAAGATTACGAAGCCGCCCTGCAAGATTATGCCACCGTCACGGAGCTCAATCCTTTTCACGAACAGGCGTATCTTGAAAGCAGTCGCATTCTGATGGAAAACCAACGGATTGATGAAGCGATTCAATATTTGGACGAAGCCCTGGAAATAAAACCGGATTTCGGAAAGGCCTACCTTGCTCGCGCGGAAGCTAAAAAACTAAAAGGAGATATAGCAAGTGCTGCAGAAGACATCCAAACGGGACAAGAACTCTGTGACGAGACGGAAGAAGATGAAAAACACCCCGTAAACTTTGAAGACATATATGCTAATCGTCCACTTTAAGTCCCTCTTTTTTCACCCACTCCAAACGATATTCCAATGCCTTGACTGAGATAAGCAATTCTTTCACGGACAAAGCCAGCGATACCACCAACAGCAGCAACGATATGCCAAAAATGTAGGCTGCCAACAATTTCCAGCCTACATAAATGAAAAAAGTACATACGACACAAAACAACAAACTCATCACTCCGAATACCTGCATCGAACGGGTTAGGTTCAATCGCCTGCGCAAATTCTCTATCTGTAACCTTATAATTATAGTAGGATTGCTTTCGTGCTCAATCTTCAGACTGCGGACAACCGTCGCATAAGCAAGAAAACGGTTTGTATAAGCCAGCATAATCAAAGAAATCGCCGAAAATAAAATAGAAGGAGTTGTCAATGTCAATTCTTCCATACTTTTTACAAAAATAACTGTACGACCCACTTTTTTACGTTACCCTTCCGCCCGATGATTATAAAATTATTATAAATATCAGGAAGATTTCCTAAAACAAAAAAAGCCGCCTGAAACCTCAGGCGACTTCTATATTTAAAACCAATCCTCCGTTTACAATTTCTTCAATCCTTTCAATACCTGCGGATCGGTTACTTCCATAATACTAATGGCATATCCGCCTCCGGGTGCCGCTTTCAATGACAATTTTGATTTGCTGGTGACAATCCCTTTACGAATCGTATAAGCCTGCGGATTGTGTTCATAATGCGCATCTTTGGCATCAGAATAGACCGTAGCGACATACTTTTTATCCGCATCCAGAAAATCCAATGACAGGTTGGAAACATGCCCGTTTTCATCGGCCGTACAACCGACAAACCAATTGTTCGTTCCTTTCGCCTTGCGGGCTACCGTAATATAATCCCCCGGTTCCGCTTCCAGATAACGGCTGTCATCCCAATCCACCGCCACATCTTTGATAAACTGGAATGCGTCCATAAACGGCTCGTAGTTTTCTATCATATCGGCAGCCATCTGCAAGGGGCTGTACATGGTCACATACAGAGCCAACTGGCGAGCCAGCGTAGAGTGGACAAAAGAATGGTTGTCCGGATTCGCTTTGCTCACTTTCGTTTCAAAAATACCCGGTGTATAATCCATCGGTCCTCCCATCAGGCGGGTGAACGGTAAAATGGTGGTATGGTCGGGATTGCTTCCCCCGAAAGCTTCGTATTCCGTTCCCCGTGCCGACTCATTGCCAATCAGATTGGGATAGGTGCGGCACAGACCCGTGGGACGTACAGCCTCATGCGCATTCACCATTATCTTATAATCGGCAGCCTTCTTAATTGCATACAAATAATGGTTCACCAACCACTGTCCGTAATGGTATTCCCCTCGCGGAATAATATTTCCCACATAACCGCTCTTCACTGCATTATATCCGTTTTCCACCATAAAACGATAGGCGGTATCCATGTGCCGCTCGTAATTGCGCACCGAAGAGGATGTTTCATGGTGCATCATCAGTTTCACGCCTTTGGACTCGGCATAGCGGCGCAGTTCCTGCACATTGAAATCGGGATAAGGGGTCACGAAGTCAAACACATAATCTTTCGTTTTCCCTGCCCAGTCTTCCCAACCTTCATTCCAACCCTCTACCAATACTTGGTCAAAACCGTGCTTGGCGGCAAAGTCTATGTATTTTTTCACATGCGCGGTATTGGCTGCATGCTTTCCGTTCGGCGTCACTTTGGAATAATCCGTCTCGCCCAATTTCACGGCAGGCAGGTCGGTATAGGACCATGTGCTTTTTCCCGTAATCATTTCCCACCACACGCCGACATATTTTACCGGCTTAATCCACGACACATCTTCATAGGCACACGGTTCATTCAAATTCAATATCAGTTTGGAAGCCAGAATCTCCCGGGCATCGTCACTCACCATCACTGTCCGCCAAGGCGACCGGCAAGGTGCCTGCATATAGCCTTTGTCACCGATAGCATCCGGCGTCAGCCAGGATTCAAACACCATATTTTTGTCATCCAGATTCAGGTGCATACAGGCATAATCAACCAAAGCGGCTTCGTGGATATTGATATACAAACCGTCGTCACTTTTCATCATCAATGAAGTTTGCACGCCCGTCGGCGAAAACGGTGTCTGGGAAGAATTGGGGGTAATGGCCTCTTTCATCAATCCGCGGATTTCGGAAAGTTTGGAAGTCACGGTGCTGTACTCCTGCGTATCATAGTCTCCCGGTATCCAGAATGCCTTATGGTCTCCTGCCATGGCAAACTGCGAATGCTCCTCCTTAATGACAAAATAATTGAGTTCCGGTTGCTGGGGAAACTCATAACGGAATCCGAGACCGTCATTAAATAGACGGAAACGGATAATCATGGTCCGTCCGGTTTCCGCCTGCTTCAAGGTGAGAGCCAATTCATTGTAATGGTTCCGGATGTTTTTCACCTCTCCCCACACCGGTTGCCAGGTTTCGTCAAAAGTAGAAATCTCTTCTCCGACCACGCTGAAACCGCTCATCAGGTCTTTGTCATTTTTCAGTTCCAATCCCAAATAGCTCGGCTTTATCACCGGACGTTGCTTATAATCCAACGTATACACCGGCCGACCGTTTTTCACTTCCGCCTGTAAAACCAAATTCCCGTCCGGGGACTTCAGTTCCACGGCTTTCAGTCCGAAAGCAGCCAGCAAACACACAAGTAAAATCTGTAATCTTTTCATCGTTTTATCGCTTTTATTTATTTCATATATACGGCAATATCTGCAATTATTGCGAACCCTTTTCAATTTCTGTAACGCAAATATAATGCAAAATGAATGCAAAGGCAAACTTGCCGGCACCCCGCCTTTTTCCCCGCATATTTTTGTACAACGGGAAAGAAAATTTAATTTTGCCCGCGGAAATCAGGCCAATCCGAACCGGAAGATGTTTAATTATAATGTATGGCAACTTCAAAAGAAATGACAACAGGGCGGGCTCTGCCGCTTCTTGTGAATTTCACCTTACCTTTATTATTAGGTAATATTCTTCAACAGACCTATTCCTTGGTAGACGCTGCAATTGTGGGGAAATATTTAGGCATCCATTCGCTGGCTGCGGTAGGGGCAAGCAGTTCTGTCATATTTCTCATCTTAGGATTCTGCAACGGATGCAGTTGCGGCTTCGGGATTCCCGTAGCCCAGAAATTCGGTGCCCGGGACTACAGCCTGATGCGCCGTTATATCTTTGTCAGCCTGAAATTATCGCTCCTATTATCAATTGTCATTGCTCTTGTGACAAGCCTCTATTGTGCCGATATTTTGCGTATCATGCAGACTCCCGAAAATATTTTCGACGGAGCGTATGCCTATCTGTTAGTCACATTCATCGGTGTTCCCTGCACTTTTTTATACAACCTGCTCTCCAGCATCATCCGGGCATTGGGCGACAGCAAGACGCCTTTCTGGTTCCTGCTTTTCGCGACGGTCCTTAACATCCTGCTGGACTTTGTTTGCATATTGGTACTCAAATGGGGTGTCCTGGGCGCAGGTATCGCCACTGTGGTTTCGCAGGGCATCTCCGCACTTTTGTGTTACTTCTATATGTTCCGGCATTTCCAGATATTGAAGCCAACGCCCGAGGAACGCAAATACCAGGGTGCACTGGCCCGGAAACTGCTGAAAATCGGTATTCCGATGGGACTTCAGTTTTCCATCACAGCCATCGGGAGCATCATGCTGCAAAGTGCCAACAACGCTTTGGGCACCGCCTGTGTTGCCGCCTTCACCTCTGCCGTGCGCATCAAGATGTTTTTCCTCTGTCCGTTGGAAAGCCTGGGTATTACCATGGCGACATACAGCGGCCAGAACTACGGTGCCGGCAAACCGCAGCGCATCCTGGAGGGTATCAAAAGCAGCGTATGGATTATGCTCCTGTACACCGTTCTCACATTCATCATCCTAATGAGCAGCTCGCGCCTGCTGGCCCTACTGTTTGTAGACCCGACGGAGACGATGATTCTGCTGAATACGGAATTGTATCTGCACATATCCGCTTATTTCTTCCCCGTATTGGGGCTGCTCTGCATCCTCCGCTACACGATACAGGGCGTCGGATTTACCAATCTGGCCATGCTTTCCGGCGTATCGGAAATGATTGCCCGGACATTGGTCAGTATACTTGCCGTACCGGCATTCGGTTACCTGGCCGTTTGTTTCGGCGACCCGATGGCGTGGATAGCCGCCGATTTGTTCCTCATCCCGGCCTTTATTTACGTTTACCGGAAAATCCGGAAACTGCAACAGTCCCCTCAATATTAAAACTATATTATACTAATTTTTAGTTTATTATCCAACCTTCGCCCTACTCTTCACGTTTAGCACTGTAACTAACTATTAAATTAAGTGCCATGAATAGTACAAGTAAAAGTTCAGAAAAAAGTCAGACAAAAAAGAGTACTGACAAGAAAACGCAACGTGAAAATCAGGACCAACGCAAAGACTCTACCAGAAAGAGTACCAAAACTTCGCGCTAAGCTGCTGATACAATGTTACGATAATACGGGACGCGCGTCCCGTATTTTTTATTCAGAAAGGAAACGTCAGTCGTTCTGCTTTTCTATTTTAACCACCTCTCCCAAATTAGGAATAATCACCGGAATATTGTGCCTGCGGGCTTCCTCCTCAAAAACTTTCGGGGGATCACTCAGCGGCTCGTCCGATAAATCGAAAGTACCGTAGTGCATCGGTATCGTCACTTTCGCATTCATCTCCACCGATGCCTTCAACGAATCATAAGGCGAAATGTGGTTGGGCTGCATAAACCAGCGGGGCTTATAGGCACCGATGCCCAACAATGCGTAATCGGGAGCGCCGAATAGTTCGGGAATCTCCGTAAAATGCTTGGAATACCCCGTATCTCCGCTATAATAAACGGAAATGCCGTTCGCCTGGAGCATAAAAGCTCCCCACAACCTTTGTCCGCCGTCGTGGACAGAACGTTTACTCCAATGCTGTGCAGGCAAAAAGGTCAGCTTCAGTTCCCCGTCCTCTATCTGCTGATACCAACCGGCTTCCACCACCGGCATGTCGGGAAACCAGCCTTTCAGCAATTCTCCCATCCCCAATCCGCAAAAAGCCTTCATTTGCGGGTTGTTGCCATACAACCGGGCAATGCTCCGTTTGTCCAGATGGTCAAAATGGTCATGGCTCAGCAAAAGATAATCTATTCCCCGGAATATATCGGGATTGACAGGCAATTTACTGCGGCGGCGCACAAAAGGGATATTGCCGAACACAGGGTCGAACATCAGACGCTTGCCGCCGAACTGCATGAAAAAAGAATTGTGTCCCAACCATACCAAAGAATCCCCCTGCACATGGTCAAGAGAATGCAGGTAATCCGGCTGGGGATCCCATTTCTCCCGTTTCTTTTCCTTCCGCTGGGGATTCATGGAAAAGCGCCATTTCAGGATATTCCCCATGCCGTGCTTCATCCGGTGCTGCCGGTTGACAAAACGTCCCCTCACCACCGGATTGCCTTTCCAATAAGGTTTTACGGTTATCAGTCCCTCGTTTCTCCGAAAAGAAATATGTTCACCCATTTTTCGCGTCCTTTTGTCTCGCAAAAATACATTTTCAACAAAAGGATACCTACGGCTATAATCATAAAAAAAATTAATAATGTGTACCGGCTTCCCATCCCCCGCCCAGCACTTTGTACAGATTTACCACTGCTATCAACTCATCGCGCACCGCATTGTTCAGACCGATTTGGGCATCAAAAAAGCCACGTTGTGCATCCAGCACGTCCAGATAGCCGATAACCCCGTTGATGTATTGCAAATTCGCCAGGTTCAGATAAGAGCGTGCCGCCTCTTCCAGATTGGTACGCGCCTGCCGTATTTCTTCTATTTTCCGGCAAGAAACAAGGGCGTTGTTCACCTCTTTGAACGCCGTCAGGACAGCTTTCTGATAAGCATATCCCTCTCCCTCTGCCACGGCTTTAGCCGCTTTATACTGTGCCCGGTTTTTCCCCAGGCGGAACAAAGGCCCGACCAGCTCGCCACCCAAGAAGAAAAAAGGCGACTGGAAAAATTCCGTCCATTGGTTACTTTCCAAACCGTACTGTGCCGACAATGTAAGTTTCGGGAACATATTCGCATAAGCCATTCCCGCTTTCGCCGTAGCCGCTTTGAGCTTATACTCCGCCCCCCGGATATCCGGACGCCGCTCCAACAATTCCGAAGGAAGCCCCACGGGCAACATCCGGGGAAGTTTTTGCCAGCGAATTCCCTCTCCCCGCTGGATAGTGCCCGGATAGCGGCCTGTCAGCAAACAAATATCATTCTCCTGCAATCTGATTTTTCTCTCCAAATCGGGCACCAAGGTCGCCGCTTTCGCCAGCTCCACCTGTGCCTGACGAAGAGAGGTCTCGGAGGTCAGACCGCCCTCGTAACGCAACTTGGCCAAATGCACGCCCTCTTCCCGGGCAGCCAACGTCTGACGTACAATCTTCAACTCCTCGTCCAAAGCACTCAATTCAAAATAAGCCTGGGCTACCTGGGCAATAATCGTCATCTGCAACGCCCGCTGTCCTTCAACAGATTGGAGATACTCGGCCACTGCCGCCTGACTTCCCCAACGCAACCGCCCCCACAAATCCGCTTCCCAGGACAACAACCCTTTGGCTTCAAAAATATTTTCCGGCGTATAGTCATAATCCCGCTGACCGCCGATTTTCATATCCACTTTCGGGAAAATATCCGCCTTAGCAATACGCTTGGCGGCTTCCGTAGACTTTATCCGGGTGACGGCCATCTGCATATCCTTATTATATACCAACGCTTTCCGTATCAATCCCTGCAAAACGGTATCCGTATATAAATCCCACCACTTCAACTCACTCACGGAAACGGTGTCTGCCCCGTTACCGGTTTCTATCGCTGCCGGCAGATTCAATTCCGGCCGGACATACTCTTTTCCCACTTTACAGGAAGCCAACAATACCCCCGCGATAATTCCGGTACACCCTATCTTACAGATTCCTCTCATAACTCGAACATTTTTCATAAAAAGAAATTCACTCCTCTTTTCCGTTTCTGGTTTTCAATCCAGGTTTTCATTTTCACCCCGTATTTTTCCCGCAACGCCAATCCGCCCATCTTCCGTGCCATCCTTTCCTTCACGCGATATATCAAATAGAAGAAGAAAGGTACCATGACAATCCCGATGGTGATAGCCGCCAGCATACCGAAAAACACGCCCGTGCCTATTGAATGCCTGCTGGCGGAACCCGGTCCCGAAGCCATGACCAACGGCAACATACCCAATATGAATGCCAAAGAGGTCATAAGGATGGGACGGAAACGCAAACCCGCAGCCGTCTTCGCTGCTTTCAAGGCATCCACCCCTCTGTCTAATTCCACTTTGGCAAATTCCACAATCAGAATCGCATTCTTGGCTGCCAAACCTATCAAGGTCACCAGACCTATTTGGAAATACACGTCATTCTCAAGGCCGAAAATCCATATCCCCAGATAGGCACCCAAGGCGGCCACAGGCAAGGACAACAAGACGGCAACCGGCACCAACCAACTTTCATACAATGCCGCCAGGAAAAGGAAAACAAATACGAATACCAACAGTAAAATCAACCCCATCTGCCCATCCGCTTTCTTTTCCTGATAGGAAAGCCCGCTCCATTCCACCCCGATGCCCTCCGGCAGATATTTCCGGGCAATATCTTCCATTTTTTTCATGGCTTCGCCCGAACTGTATCCCGACGCAGCATTTCCCCGGATTACCGCTGTCGTAAACATATTGAAACGCCGCATGCTCCCCGGTCCCGTAGTATATTGCGTCGTACCCAAAGCCGTCAGAGGAACCATATCGCCGGAAGCCGTCCGGACAAAAAACAGGTTGATATTGTCCGGATGCATACGGTAAGGGGCTTCCGCCTGGATATACACCCGGTAAATACGGTTAAACATATTGAAATCATTGACATACACCGAACCCGTATAAGCCTTCATGGTTGAAAAAATATCAGCCATCGGTACGCCTACCAGTTTCGCCTTATCCCTATCCACATCGAAATAAAGCTGGGGAATTTCCGCCTGCAAGGAAGAGGATAACCCTGTCAGCGCTTTCTCCTGCGCGGCATACTTCATCAGCGTGTCCACGGCGCTTACCAGACTTTCGAAAGAAGCCCCACCCCGGCTTTCCACCTGCAATTCAAAACCTCCCGCCGTACCCAATCCCGGTATCACCGGCGGTTTCGACAGATATACTTTTGCTTCCGGATAATTGTACATTTCCTCCCGGACATCCGCCATCACATCCTCCACCGACATATCGCCGCCTTTACGTTCCTTCCAGGGCTTCAATATAACGGTCAGTTCCGCCCTTGACTGGTTTGTCCCGACCCGGGGGCTCGACCCCGTCACATTCTGCACGTAATCCACCGCCGGATGGTTCGTCAAATAAGCGATTGCCCTGTCCGCCACCTTCCTCGTACGTTCCAACGTGGCTCCTTCCGGCAATTCCAGCTCCACCTTAAAATAGCCCTGGTCCTCCTCCGGAATAAAACTTCCCGGTATGATTTTATTCAACACAAATATCAGCACAAGCACCATCCCGAATCCGGCCATCACCCGCCGGGAATGGAAGGCCGCCTTTTCCACCCAGCCCGTGTATACATGATTGCCCTTTGCCAGCCATACATTTATTTTCCGGAAAAAACGGTTTTTCTTTCCCATATTCGGCCGGAGCAGCAGGGCACACATGGCCGGACTCAACGTCAGTGCCACCACCAGCGAAATCAATACCGACACGACGATTGTCACGGCAAACTGCCGGTAAAGCATTCCCGTGATACCACCCAGGAAGCTCACCGGAACAAATACGGCCGCCAGCACTAACGAGGTGGCAACCAACGCTCCGGTCAGTCCCTGCATGGCTTTTTTGGTCGCTTCATAAGCGGTGAGCCGTTCTTTTTCCATAAAACTTTCCACCGCTTCCACAACGACAATAGCATCGTCCACAACGATACCGATGGCCAACACCAACCCTAAAAGTGTCAGCATATTTAAAGAGAATCCCAATATCAGCATGACGCCGAACGTCCCGATCAGCGAAATCGGCACCGCTACCAGAGGCACCAACGCCGCCCGCCAGTTCTGCAACGACAGGAATACCACCAGAATCACCAGCACCAAGGCTTCAAACAGCGTTTTATATACCTCGTGCACCGACTCCGCAATATACGTGGTAATATCAAACGGAATATCGTAAGTCAACCCGTCCGGAAAATCCTTGCTGATATTTTTCATGGCAGCCTTGACATCTTTCGCCACCTGCATCGCATTAGCTCCCGGCAGCATATAAATGCCGAGCACGGCAGCATTCTCCCCGTTGATACCGCTCTCCGTTGCATAGGACGAAGCCTCCAGCGAAACTCGGGCCACGTCGCGCAACCGGATGGTCGAACCGTCCGGATTCGCCCGGATGACAATCTCCTCAAATTCCTGCACAGTGGACAAACGCCCCTGCGTGGTTATCGGTATCGTAATGTCCGCCCCCGTTATGGGCTGCTGTCCCAACACTCCTGCCGCCGACTCACGGTTCTGGTCTTTCAGCGCATTCTGCAAATCCTTCACAGTCAATCCGAAATTGGCCAACCTGTCGGGCAATACCCAGATACACATGCCGTAATAACGGCTGCCGATATTGGATACCCGTCCCACTCCCGGAATACGCCTCAGAATATCCAGCACATTGATAGTGGCGAAATTACTCAGATAAATTTCATCAAACCGGGCGTCCGATGACCTCAGACAAATAGTCATCAGCTGGCTGGCGGATTGCTTTTCTACTTTTATACCATTCTGTATCACTTCCGCAGGCAAACGGGATTCCGCCAGCTTTACCCGGTTCTGCACCTCCACCGCCGCCAATTCGGGACTGGCGGATATATCGAAAGTAATGTCAATCGTCAACCCGCCCGAATTACTGCTGCTCGATTCCATATAGAGCATGCCGGGCGTTCCGTTCAGCTCCTGTTCGATAGGGGTAGCCACTGCCTGCGACACCGTCAGGGCACTCGCCCCCGGATAAGATGCCGACACTTTCACAACCGGCGGCGTAATCTGCGGATACTGATCTACCGGCAACAAGAACAAACCGATAAACCCGAGAATAACTATCAATATAGACAATACGGCCGAAAAAATCGGACGGTCGATGAAAAAAGACGGCTTCATAATTTATCCTCCTTTTCCTGTTCTTCCCGGACAGGCACAGCTGCCGGTATCACGAGCACGCCCGGAGTCAATTTATTATATCCTTCGGTAATTATCGTCTCCCCGACACCAAGTCCCCGCTCCACCACAATACTGTTGTCGACTTCGGGACCGGTCTCGATAAAACGTTTTTCAGCCGTACTGTCGCGGCGCACCACATACACGTATGCCCCGCCTTTTTCCATCACCACCGCTTTCGACGGAATAACAATAGCATTCTCCCTCACGTCCAAAAGCAGTTTCACCTTGGTAAACTGTCCCGGGAGCAACTTCCGCTCCGGATTCGCCAATTCCGCCCGCACACCAAAAGTCCCGGTCTTGGGATCCACCTGCGGCTCGGCGAAATCCACCAGCCCGCGGATGGGATAAATGGAATTGTCGGCCAAAGTAACGGTGATATTCGGCTGCCAGGAACGCGACATATCCTTTTCGCCCAATTTCACATTCCGCTGCAAACTCCTCAGATAATCCTGAGCCGTAAGGCTGAAATCCACCAATACCGTATCACTGTCCACAATCGTCGCCAACAAAGACTTTGCACCGGGTCCCACGAGAGTCCCGATGTCCACATATCTTTCACTGATATAGCCCGAAACAGGCGACTTCACGGTAGTATACCCCAATTCCAGATTGGCCTGTGCCAAATCAGCCCGGCTCATGGCGACACTTGCCTTCGCACTTTCATAAGCCGCCACGGCATTATCCAGGTCCAGCTGACTGGCTGCTTTCTGCTCATAAAGAGGCCGGAGACGCTCCACATCTCTTGCTGCCTTGGCCTCCTGAGCCAGGTCTTTCTTCAACTGGGCATCCGCCTTATCCGCCCGGGCTTTATACTGAGCCCGGTTAATCATAAACAAAGGTTGGTTCTGATGCACTTTCTTTCCCTCTTCAAAAAGCATCTTTTCCAAATAACCTTCCACCCGCGCCCGCACTTCAACAAAGCGCCGCGCCCGGATTCGCCCCACATATTCACCGTAAATTTCCAGATTATCCGTTCCCACCTTCTCCATCTGCACAACCACTTTCTCCGGCTCTTTTTCTTTTTTACATCCTCCCGATAAAACGGCAGCCAGGGCCACCACTGCCAGCATATACTTTCTACTCATGACATTTTATATTATTCAAATAAATTCCGTATGAAAATCACATGCCAAAAACGCCCTCCCGACACAATCCATTCACCATAAAGACCTTACCTTTTTTCTTTACATTTTGTTTCATTTTTCCCGGGGAAAAATTCCCCACCGGTGTGGACTTTTTCCTTTTTTCCCCTTTCTCCTATACGATTCCGGAGAGCAGGTGTTTATTTTTTTCTAACTTTGACGGAATTTTAAATTTCAGACAGACATTATGATTTCAGCAGACGGACTTACAGTAGATTTCGGCGACCGCATCCTTTTTAAAGATGTTTCCTTTCAGATTAACGAAAAAGACCGTATCGCCCTCATGGGCAAAAACGGAGCAGGCAAATCCACCCTGCTGAAAATATTGGCAGGCGTACGGAAACCCACCAAAGGAAGCGTAACGGCACCGAAAGACACAGTCATCGCCTACCTGCCGCAACACCTGATGACAGAAGACGGCCGGACGGTTTTTGAAGAAGCCTCCCAGGCGTTTTCCCATCTGTTTGAAATGGAAAAACGGATAGAAGACCTGAACCGGCAACTGACGGAACGGACGGACTACGATTCACCGGAATACTATAAACTCATCGAAGACGTATCCACGCTCAGCGAGAAATTCTACAGCATCGACATGACCCATTTCGAAGCGGACGTCGAAAAAACGCTGTTGGGACTGGGGTTCAAACGCGAAGACTTCAACCGCCCGACATCCGATTTCAGCGGCGGCTGGCGCATGCGTATCGAACTGGCCAAAATGCTGCTGAAAAACCCGGATGTACTTCTATTGGACGAGCCGACCAACCATCTCGACATAGATTCCATCCAATGGCTGGAAGACTTCCTGATTGAAAACGGCAAAGCGGTGGTGCTGATTTCCCACGACCGCACCTTTGTGGACAACATCACAACCCGCACCATCGAAGTCACCATGGGACGCATCTACGACTACAAAGTCAACTATTCCCAATACCTGGTGCTGAGGCAGGAACGCCGGCAGCAGCAACAGAAAGCCTACGACGAACAGCAGAAAATGATTGCCGAAACCAAAGAGTTTATCGAACGCTTCAAAGGCACCTATTCAAAAACCCTGCAAGTGCAGTCCCGGGTGAAAATGCTGGAAAAACTGGAACTGATCGAAGTGGACGAAGAGGACACCTCCGCCCTGCGGCTGAAATTCCCGCCCTCCCCCCGTTCGGGCAACTATCCGCTCATCGTTCAGGATTTATCCAAGCATTACGGCAGCCACGAAGTTTTCAACAATGCACACTTCACTCTGGAACGGGGAGAAAAAGTAGCCTTCGTGGGACGGAACGGGGAAGGAAAATCCACCCTTGTCAAATGTATCATGGGCGAACTCACAGACTACACGGGTACGCTCACCTTGGGACACAATGTCCAAATAGGCTATTTTGCCCAAAACCAGGCATCCCTGCTGGATGAAGAGCTGACTGTCTTCCAGACGGTGGACGACGTCACGCCCTTAGAACTGAAAAGCAATACCAAAAACCTATTAGGAGCCTTCATGTTCAGCGGCGACGACATCGACAAAAAAGTGAAGGTCCTCTCCGGAGGGGAACGCACCCGGTTAGCCATGATCAAACTGCTGCTCCAACCCGTCAATTTCCTAATACTGGACGAGCCGACCAACCACCTCGACTTAAAAACGAAAGATATTCTGAAAAATGCACTCATCAATTTTGACGGGACCTTAATCGTCGTTTCCCACGACCGCGATTTCCTCAACGGCTTGGTAAAAAAAGTCTACGAATTCGGCAACCGGAAAGTGACGGAACATTTGGAGGACATCAACGGCTTCTTACGGAAAAAGAAAATGGAAAATCTGCGGGAAATCGAGAAAAAGTAACCCACATTTCCTATAAAATAGTCAGGAGATGCCCAGGGGTTTCTCTCATAGCACGGCATAGCAATTGGAATGTAGCGGCGTATCACTTACGCTCCCGGCTGCCGTTGGTCCGTTCCTACATCCCAGTTGACTCGGAGGTGATGGAGGGAAACTAATGAGCAACCCGAAAGAAACCTTTGTAAAATACCTTATAACGTCTATACCCTATGCATTATAATGTCTATGCCTAAGGCATTATAACGTGTCGGCTTTCGCGTCCTCTTCTCTTCAACCTTTTAACTTTTTCAACTTCTTTAACTCTTTCAACTTTTTTCTTACCTTTGCCCTGCTACGGAGAAAGTAAGCGTACTTAATCGTAGCAGACATATTTGATTTGAAGCGTTTAGCTTTATCCTTGTCTTAAAAACGGCCAATTTTTAACACCAAGGGATAAGCAGTACAAACGTTCACGTTTGCCGTATATATTTTCTATATACCCGGTCAAGCGTGGGTAACTGTTTATTTTGGTGTAGGTGCTTGGCCGTACCTTAAGACAGATAAACTAAAGTTCCCACGCTTTTTTATTGTCATTAACCAGCCTTTCCGGGGACTTCAAGGTGCTAAGTAATTTTCGTGTATGAAGAAATTATTTGGATGTGTCTGTGTGTGTCAAATCTTCTTGCCCGTATTATTGTTGTTGTGTACAATAGCGGGCGTCAAAGCGAACAACATCCGTGTGGAGGGCAAAACGCGAGTGACCGGTTTTACGGGCGATACGGCTGTTATCGAAGTCACCCTCCGTTGGGACAACTCCTGGCGGGATGATTTCAATTGGGATGCTGCCTGGGTGTTTTTCAAGTACAAAAAGCGTGGGTTGGAAAACCCTTGGCAGCATGCGTATTTAAGTTCATCGGGTCATGTATTGAATACTGCTGCCGGTAACGAGGGAGGCGGTTACGCTTACATGGTCGGTGCCAATGCCGGAAAGGTAAACGGTTTGTACGTCATGCGTAACGGAATCTCAGAGGGAAATGTCAGTGTCCGGCTACAGGCGAAATGGCCTCTTAACAGTACGGGACTTACTTCCGCAGATTTCGGTGACGCATTGAACGGTATTTACGTTGCTGTTCACGCCATTGAAATGGTATATGTTCCTTACGGGGCGTATTACTTGGGGGATGCTTCTTCTTACAAAAGTTTTGCTGTTGGTGACACGGCTGCCGTAGTCATTGACTCTGAAAGTGCTTTGACACTTTCCGCCAAGAACGGTATGCCGAATGTTTCCTTGGCGGCTTCTTATCCGAAAGGGTATGCCGGCTTCTATGTGATGAAATATGAAACGAGCCAGGAGCAATATGTAGAATTCCTCAATTCTTTGACCCTCGAGCAACAGAAAGCGCGGGTCACAAACAACAACTTCTCTGCAATGAAGAGAGGGGATTACGTTTTTGGTGATTTGAAAAATCCGAGTTGCCGGAACGGCATCGTGTTTGTGGAACAGCGTACCCCGACCGTTCCGGTGGTTTTCGGTAATAACCTCAATCCCGCTAATGACCTCTTTAGTACGAATGACGGTCAGACGTTGGCTTGTAATTATATGAGCATCGAGGATATGATAGCGTATTGCAGTTGGAGCGGCTTGCGTCCGATGAGTGAATTGGAATACGAAAAGGCATGCCGCCGTTTCTATCCGCAAGTACCGGATAAAGGAGAGTATGCTTGGAATACCAACAACGGAGTGAACCGTTTAAACGGATTGGGCGATTTAAATTATCGGGGTGATGAACGAGAACAGGCATTAAGTTACTTGAAGAACGTAAACAGCGGTACAAGTAATAGTATCAACGGTCCCGTACGGTGTGGGTTGTTTGCCACGTCGGCAACGAATCAGACCCAAGCAGGAGCAACCTATTGGGCTGTTATGGAAATGAGCGGAAATCTGAAAGAACTGTGTGCGAATGTGAATTATAGCAATCTGGACGGCGGCAGTTGCGGTACGGGTGTATATAATTCTGCGCTTTGGAATGCTTCTACTTCTTATTACGGTGTGCGGGGTGGAGGTTTTAACAGTGCGGATGACTTACTGAGGACTTCCGACCGGACAGAGGCAATGAATTACTTCACGACAATTACGCAGCGGGACAGTACCGTAGGTTTTCGCGGAGTGTACAGTCTTTCAGGAATTGAAATCAATGGTGGGGAAATCAGTGCTCCGGATACCGGATGCTGGGGAGGAACAAACATTACTAATGTGCAGGATGCGTTTTGCCCTGACTTTCCAAACGTTCGTTTCCAATATACATGGTACGTCAAGAAACCGGGAGAAGCCAAATTTGATTTGCTTGCTAACGCAACAAACGAGACACTGAAAGGTTATGTCCTGGAAAATAACACCACTTCCACTCTGACTTATCAATTCAAACGGGTCGGTATCTCTTCGCTGGGGGTCGCGGAAAGTAATATCCTGACGGTAAAAATATTGCCGAAGCCTTTTGCCAAACCGGATTATAGCTTCAATGCGGGAAGTTCGGTGTCCGTAACCCAATATTGGGGAACAAACACTTCTGCCCAATGGCAGTTGGAGGGTGCCCCTTCATGGGCATACGTACATAGCAAAAGCTCCAATTCCTTGACAATAGCAGGAGGATTGGTAAATGAAGAATTTACACTGAAAGCCCATATCACACAATGCCCTTCGGATGTATTTTCCGCAACAATAAAAATCAGCAACCTCATACCCTACACCGGCCACATGGACAGCATAAAACTGGCCGCCGGTACATACAAAATGGAGTGCTGGGGAGCACAAGGCGGAACGGGATATGTCAATTCTTACTCTGCGCGGGGTGGTTATGGCGGTTATGCCCAAGGGAGCGTAACTTTAAATGCAATTACAACCTATTATTTATATGTGGGAGAGAGGGGTGGAACAAGTTCCACAAAGGCTGGCGGTAGCGGTGGTTGGAATGGAGGTGGAAGTGGTGGTGGTGATGAATCTGTTGGTAATATCGGCGGTGGCGGTGGTGGTGCGACAGATATTCGTATAGGAGGAACGGCGTTATCTGACCGGATCATGGTGGCCGGCGGTGGAGGCGGCGGTTCGGGTGGTTCTGGAATTGGTGGTAGTGGAGGAGGTAACAGTGGTGGTTATGGACAACGTTATTCAACTTCGACAGCCACTTCTCCGGGTACCCAAACTTCCGGTTATACATTGGGACGGGGAGGAACAGGTACTTATGGTGGAACTAATGCAACGGGAACAGGTGGCGGTGGTGGCGGTTATTACGGAGGGTATGGGGCTGGAGATGGACCTAAATCGGCCAAACCTCAAAGTCGGTATGGAGTTGGCGGTGGTGGTGGTTCCGGATACGTCAATACTGATATATTCAGGAATTCCTCCATGTCCAATGGAGCAAGAAGCGGTAGCGGCCAAATCAAAATTACCCCCGTGAGTTAAAATTTTGCAAGGTCTTCCCTTAAAACAAGTTTCACAATATGAGAAAATTCTGGTTTGACGATGATGTCAAACCAGATATTTTAACTATTAATATAGAACAAATAACTAACTTTGTATTCTAACTATAGGAATCCATGCTGAATACAAAAACCATACGATCACTCATTAATAGTGGAGAAGGCTACAATGTAGAATTTAAAATCCGTGTTCCCTTAAAAGTTCGTGAACTAACAGAGGAAATATGTGCTTTTGCCAATGCAGACGGAGGATATTTACTTATTGGTGTGAATGATAACGGACAAATCATAGGCATGAATTTAGAAAACGATAAACGTTCCGCTATTCAAGGTTCCATCAGCGAAATATCTCCCGCGCTCCATTGTGAATTGTATTCAGTAAACATAGACAATAAAACAATTTGGATAGTTGATGTTCCGTCCGGCAAGGACAAACCTTATATATTTTCCGGTTCTATCTATGTACGTGAAGGAGCAAACTCACAAAAACTTCGTACTGTCGAAGAAATGCGTAGCTTCTTTCAAGAATGTAACAAAATCTTTTTCGACCATATCCCCTGCCATTGGTTCAATATCTACACAGATGCAGATGAACAGATGATAAAAGCTTTCCGAACAGAAGCCAAACTAAGTCCATCCACACCCGACAAACAAATATTTGAGAACTTAAAACTATTCACCGAGAACGGAACGGCAAAGAACGGTGCAGCAATGTTCTTCGGAAAACAACCTGAACTAAAGTTTCCGCACGCTATTACAAGATGTGTTCTTTTCAAGGGAACAAACAAAGTCCATATTATAGATGATAAAACTTTCGGAGGTTCACTATACCAGCAGTATTTACAAGCTATGGCTTGGCTGGAAAGCAAACTGCAAGTAGCCTATAAAATAGAAGGAACTGGACCAAGAGAGGAAATTTGGGAAATACCTCTGACCGTATTTAAAGAAGCCATTATAAATGCACTGTCACATCGTGACTACTATGAACAAGGAGCAAACATTACAATAGAAATGTTTGACAACCGAGTAGAGATTTCCAATCCTGGAGGACTTTTGCCTGTTGTAGCTAAAGATTTCGGACATAAAAGCGTGACACGTAATCCATTAATTTTTGGTCTATTTACCCGTATGCACTTGGTCGAAAGAGTTGCATCCGGTATTCCTCGTATGCAGGAAGCCATGAAAGAAGCGAATCTGCCCGAACCGGAATTTCACACGGAAGGAATGTTTACGGCTATATTCAAACGTCACATTACCAACTATGACAATTCTGTCACAGCAAATGGCATAGTAAATGACATAGCAAATGGCATAGTAAATAATACCATAAACGAGAATGAACAAGCTATTTTTAATCTGCTGACAACAACTCCCGGTTTAAATGCTTCTGAAATCAGTAAACATATCAGCAAGAGCTTAAGAACCACCATGCGATATATAAAATCTTTGCAAGATAAAGGCTTGATAAAATTTAAAGGTGCGCCCAAAACTGGAGGATACTATAAAATAAAAACATATAGGATATAAAAAAACCGATTTGAAGAGGGGTATTGAGAAAAAATATTATAATCAAAAAAAGTGTCACTTGGTGACACTTTTTTCAATTAGATTCGTAAAGATTTAAACCCCTATTTTATAAACTTGATGATTTGTGTTCCCAAGCCTACGCGGTAGCCCTGTGAAATGAAAACGACTTCCCCTGTCTTGTTCATCATCAAAATCAAAGGCAAATTATCGGCATTTTTCAAATCCAGACAGCGCGTCACCATCTCCAACAATTTGCCTTCTGAGTCGTATCCCAATAACATGTTTTCAGGCAACGGCTTGAAGTCATGACGGGCAAACTTTTTCATCTGAGCCTCATCGGGAAAGAGGAAGTACATCGGAATGCCTTTCGCTTCAAAATCGTCTTTCATATTACTCATATCCCTAACCAGATGATTGGTCGGTTCCTGATTGGCTGCAATCAAAGCAACAACCGTACAGCCCTGCCTCGGAAGTTTGACAATCTCCGGAGTCTTCTTCCCTTCTGGTACATAGGCCAGCGGAAGTTCCACTTTTCCCAATACGTTCATAACTTCGGTCACATTCCGCACTTTCATTTTCACACGAGCCAATTCGCCGGGTTTCACCGTAAAGGAAGACATTTCCGTCAATACCGCTCCATCACTGCGCCGATTGCCAGTTACCAAAATATAGTCCCCTGCTTCCAGGGTCACGGGTGTTTTAAATATCTTGCTATGCACGGCACCCCCTCCCATATCCACGTCAGCGTTACTTCCCAAGTCTATCAGATGCGCTCTTCCGTTTTCAATCCGCGAAATGGTGAAATGAGTATAATAGGCAGGATCTTTCACCTCTCCCCTGTCATATACTATCATCAGTTTTCCCTGTTCCCCCACTTGTTGGGAAGGAGTGAACACGGCTTGTTTCCAACCCTTGCCCTCGTTGTATTCCGGTTTACCGTCCATCGGATTCAAACGGGCGGCAATCCCCATCGTCCGGCAGGCTGCAACAAAAAACAACTCTTTGGAACGGGTATCCGTCACTCCCGCTTTCAATACACCTTCAGGCGGAGTAGCAACCCCTATCGTATTGACGGAATCCACTATCCGCAGTTTTTGCATGGCGGCCAGCAATTCCGCTACCGTTGCGATCTTATTCTCTTCCAAATAGCCTTTCAACAGTTTCCGATACGGGGTAATCTGTTCATATTTTACTCTGGGGTTCAGGATATATTCCCGATAGAGCTCCGCATAATCATTTCCGGATGCTGTAATACGCGGGTTCTTCTTAAATGCGGCGGCTCCCTGCAAATGGTCTTTCCATACGGCGGCTTTCGTGTCCTGTAAATCTTTTCCCGCCACCACGGTCAAAAGATCCAATGCCGTTGCCATATTCATCTCCGGCGAGTCATTCACTTCCTGTAAGAAAGCGATTATTTCCGGATAGTTGCCACGGGATTCCTTAATTATTTTCACCAATTTTTCCGGCTCAGTTTTCCACTCCGCGGCTTTCCGGACAATCTCTTCTTCTTTCATAAAAGAAGCGACGTAGGCGTTTCTTAACGAATCCTCATACATAAAACGCCTGTCGTTTACCGCCCTTTCCTCGTCCGGTACCAACGCCTGATACTCTTTTTCAACGGGAGGCACCATGTCGTAGGCTAGACGATAGTTCTCTTTACCCGTTTTATCCAATACGACCGTTATCTCTTCCTGAGAAGCCGCTTCCAGTTTTCCGAATCCGAATTGCTTTCCGGCAGACGCCCAAATGAGCCAGTCTCCCTGTCCCACTGTCAATTCCGAGATACCTTCCGAATCTGCCGACAGGACAACTGAGGGATAAAATTCCCCGTAGTTATACACTTTATATTCCACCTTAGCTCCCGGAACCGGTTTCCCTGCCGCATCCATCACTTTTACTTTTATCTTCCGGGCATCCGTATAATTACCGGTAACGTTCACACTCGTCATGTTCGGGTTCATGGAAACCACCTCTTCTCCGGTATAGCGTCCGAATACTCTGGCGGTCATAAATACCCCCCGACGTACAGGAGCGGTAAACCATGCAATATCCAAGCGGGGTTCCGGTTCACAAGCGCCCAGGTATTTCCACGTGCCGTCCACCCATACTTCTATCCAGGCATGATTATCATCGCAATGCGCCCAACGCGGCGTATACACCTGACGGGCAGGGATTCCCACTGAACGCATGGCAGCCAAAGCAAATACCGATTCCTCTCCACAACGTCCGTAAGCCGTCGTTGTCATCGTAAGAGGCGAACAGGTACGGGCATTCGTCGGCTTGTAAATCGCTTTTTCATGGCACCAATGGTTCACTTCCAACGCCACTTCTTCCATGGAGGCACATTTTTTCACCCGGTCTTTCAGCTCTTCGTAAAATACCATTCGAGAGGAATCCAGTCCTTCATTACCTCCCCGCACAGGAAGTACGAAGTGTCTGAATATCATTTCTGGAATCTCTTTTCCCCAGGGCATTTCTTCTTTGGCCTGTAAAGACAAGCGCACGTTCTGCAATAAAAATTCCCCTCCGTAATAAGAGATGTCTATCAGGGGAGAATATGCGTATAAAAATTGAAGGGCTTCCCTTTCTTCGAGTGTAAGAGGCTGGTCAAAAACAGCCAACAGGTTCTCGGGTGCTCCCGCCAGAATGGCCTTTTTGTTTTCAAAATCCTGTTGAATCTGCTGGCGACTATGTGCATCCGCCACGAAATGCACTTCTTGCTGGCAACCCCACGCTAAAGCCGCCCATGACAATAATAAAACTATTTTCCGTATCATCCGTTTTCTTTTGAGTTATTTATAGGTTACTTCTTTAAATCCGTACACATGCATTTTTCCTTCCGTATCTTCAAGTACCAAACGCCCGTATTCATCAATCCGGTCAATGGAAGCCCGGAATCCTCCCATTTCGTCTTCCCATTCGTGAACTCCCTCCCGCCGGTATAAACACTCCATAAAATCCCGTTCCAAGCGCCCGTAGTCCGCTATCTGTCCATAACGTCTGCCGATACAGTCAAGCAATTCCTCCAAGGCTTTGTCCAATGGAATTTCCTTTCCGGTCAACTGCCGCAAAGATACGGGATTCGGCGCATCCGACAAAAATTGGGACTGGTTAATGTTTACCCCGATACCACATAGCGACCTTTTGATAAAAGCCCCCGCCACAGTATGTTCTATAAGAATTCCACAAATTTTCCTGTCGCCGACATAGACATCATTGGGCCATTTCACACTCACCCCCTCTACATGGTGACTGACAAAATCGCATACTCCCAGGGCACATACCATAGATACTGCAAACTGACGGGAGGCATCACAATGCGGCGGACACAATACCACCGTCACGGACAAGTTCTTTCCCGGCTCACTCTCCCACCTGTTAGTTGCCTGTCCGCGTCCCTGTGTCTGTCGATAGGTCAAAATAACGCTCTTGTCCTTCAATTCTTCTTTGGGCCATTGCTGCGCTTCCGTGTTGGTGGAAGATAATTCATCGTATTCGGAGATTCGGAATCCCGCTATTTGATATTCATTTATTTTCTTTCCCATATTCATTTCCGGTCTGCCGATATTACTTTTATTTCCGTCCTTCTGTTGCGCGCCCTTCCCTCGTCCGTATCGTTCGGTGCCACGGGATTCGCTTTCCCATATCCCTTATAAGTCATACGATCTTTTTTCACCCGGTGGAGAAACAGGTATTTAAATACTTCAAAAGCCCTGTTTTCCGACAAACGGAGATTATGTTCATCCGTTCCGTTGTTGTCCGTATATCCTGCAATTTCTATGTGCATGCCAGGATTCCGCTGCATGAAAGCCACCAGTTGCTGCAATTCGGCTTCCGATTCGGGACGCAAGGTGTAATCATCGACTTCAAAAAATATCCCTTTCAGCACCAGACTGCTGTTTTCCCGAATCGGGCGCAGGATGATTTCCCGTTCCGCCGGACGATTGAAATCAGCCCGTCCAACCTGTATGGTATCGGAATAGTACAAATAGCCCGTTTTCAGTACACTCAGCAACAATGTACTTTCAGCAGGTATACACACCGCCATATCGGAGTGTACGTACATCCCGTCATAAAGTGCCAGCGTGTCCCGTTTCCCCAACACTTGCACCACCAATTGGTCCGGCACGACAGGATTCCTTTCTTCATCCCGGATTTTCAATTTCAGATAAGCTGTTTCCGGGCAACGCAATTCTTCGTCCAGTTCGCAACGATATATATTCCGCTTTCCGTCCTGCGCAGAGGTAAAATAGCCTTTGCGTCCGGAAGCATCCACCACAAAGCCCATCTCGTTTTCATGACTGTTGATGCTGATGCCCATATTGACCGGTTCTCCGGCTTCTTCCAAGTTCACTTTATATATATCCATCCCACCCATTCCGGGATAACTGTCGGAAGCAAAGAAGAGGGTCTTGCCGTCGTAATAGATGAAGGGAGCCATTTCCTGACCGGCAGTGTTAAAATAGAGCAACCGGGGTTCCGACCATTTTTGTCGTCCGTCATCGCTTCTGCCCAACAAGGTGGTGTACCAGATATCACTCCCTCCTCTTCCTCCCGGACGATTGGAAGCAAAGAAAAGATGACGGCCATCGGGGGATATGGCCGGCTGTGCTTCCCATGAATCCGTATTGACAGGTTCTCCCAAATTGACAGGTTCCGACCACAAGGTATCCGAGAGGCGGTAAGCGACGTATATATCACAACTTCCCTTCGAGTCGGGACGCCCGCATCCGGTGAAATACATCATCTGCCCATCGGCGGTCAAAGATTGTGTACCTTCGTTTTCCGCCGTATTGAGACGAAGAAAAAAGGTCTTTTCCCCTTTACGCATGCGGATGTTTTCCACCCCCTCATCCAACGCCGTGTATAACACGGTTTCTCCCGTCACGTCCAATGAAGGCCAATAGACATCCCTGTCGGATCCGATAAACAATTCCCTCTCTTTCTTTCCCCCGGCAGCCAATGCCCGCAAGGCAAATTCGCAATTTTTCAATTGTTCCCTCGCCCGGGCAGCATTCTGTTGCTTTTTATCCTTTTCCAAATATTGCCCGTAAGCTTTCCGGGCTTTTTCATAGTCTCCACGGAGCATATAATTTTCCGCCAGAAAAAAGTAATATCCCGTATATTTCAGCGAATCCAGTGCCAATCCCTCTTCTATCGCCCTGTTTTCCGCCTCCTTGTCCTTTTGTTTATTATATATGTCGGCTTTCAGGAAGAAAAGTTCGGCAAACCGGTCGTACACAGCCGCCTTGTCCAACACTTTCAATGCTTCTCCATAACGTTTGCTCCGATAAAGCTGCATCGCCTCCTCATATCCCTGTCGCGCTTTTCTATCCGTACTCACGTTCTGCGCCGCAGAGAATGTCTGTAATATCAGACAACCGAAGCATAAAATACACCACTTTAGCATAGGCTTAATCGAATTGTATTCCTAAACGGCGATAAAGTTAAAAAACAATTGCGAATCTAAGAAGTCAATCCCGGATTCGCAATGCTGAAATTTTATACCGCTCCGCCCTGCTTCCTCAATAATTATCGGGAAACAGTTCGAAATAGGCCTGAGGATGCAAACAGGAAGGACATATTTTGGGGGGAGTTTTCCCCACATGTACGTAGCCGCACTTACGACAATACCACCTTACTTCCTCTTCCCGGGCAAATACCAGGCCTGTTTTCAGATTCTCCAGAAGTTTCAGATAACGGTTTTCGTGCATTTTTTCCACTTCCGTGACATATTTGAAGGTGTTGGCCACGGCAGTAAACCCTTCGTCCGCAGCAATCCGTCCAAACAAGGGATATAAATTAAAGGCCTCGTCATGTTCTCCATCAGCGGCTTCCAGCAAATTATCCTCCGTGGCTAGAATAGCCCCCGCCGGATAAGCAGCTGTAATTTCAAGCATTCCTCCTTCCAGATAGCTGAAAAAACGTTTAGCGTGCATTTCTTCCTGTAGTGCCGTTTCATAAAAAATGCCGGCAATCTGTTCGTAACCTTCTTTGCGGGCCACCTCTGCGAAAAACGTATATCGGTTTTTCGCCTGGGATTCTCCGGCAAAGGCTTTTAAGAGGTTTTGTTCGGTCAGGGTTCCTTTCAATGATTTATCCATAGGTTTAAATTTAAATAATTAATCTTTTCTTTTTACGTTTTTCTTTAATTTGTGTTTCGGTCTCTATAAAAAAGCCGGAGGAACCCGAAAGAACGGTAAGTATAAATACATATTCACAATACGTATTTTCCCGCTTTAAAACGTACAAACAATGATTTACTTTTGTATGAGTAAATTTATGTCGTATTCTCAATGAAAATCAGACAGAGATGTCAACATTGATTGAAAAATTAAAGAAAGATATCCACTATATCGAGGGGATGAACAGTTGTATGAACTGCGGGGTTTGTACGGCAATCTGTCCTGCTGCCGAATTTTACGATTACGACCCACGGGCCGTGGCGGATTCCGTGCAACGGAATGATGAGACAACCATTAACGCCCTGATACGGTCGGACGTCATCTGGTACTGCGGGGAGTGCATGTCCTGCAAAACCCGGTGTCCCCGGGGAAATACCCCCGGCCTGATTATTATGGCTTTACGCAAGTTGGCCCAGGAGGAAGGAACGTTTGTAGAATCGGAAAAAGGACGTCAGCAATATGCCTTGAAAAGAGTAATCGATACCCACATCCTTGAAAGAGGCTATTGTGTCACCCCCGATTTAGTCAAACCCGAAATGCACCCGGAACAGGGTCCCGTGTGGGAATGGATATACGAACACATGGACGATGTTTTTGAACGGGTGCATGCCAATTACCGTAAACACGGAGCTGGAGCCCTCCGGGAAGTAGACCCGGAGAGTATGGACGAACTTCGTAAAATCTTCGATGTCACGGGAGGAACCGAGTTTTTACAAAAGATACAAAGTTGTTCGGAAGAAAAAGCAGCAGAAACCCATACGGATATGGAAGAGTATTTTCTGCATGTCTATACGGAGAATAACGGATCACATTCATAAATAGCCTATCACGCCTTTAACGCTATGGATTTATTAGGAAAGCAGCAAATATGGAAGGAGTATCAGAAAGAAATTGCCGATGATAAATTCTTTTACGCCCGCAGTTGTATCCGGCAGACTTTTTTCCCCGGATCGGAATGGGCTTATTTAGATATTCTCCGCAATAAATTGCATAAGGATGTGCTGGATGATCCCCGCCACACGACCTGTACTGGTATCGGTTACCATTCGGATGTGGTACCGGTGGAAACGATTATGACTGTCGTTGCCCGCCATTTCGCTCTGATGACGGAAGCCGGCTATGAGAATCTCACGCCTTCGTGCATCACGTCTTTCGGTATTTATACCGAGATTCTGGATACGTGGGAACATCATCCCGAAATGGAAGAAAAAATCCGGGAGTTTCTATGGAAAGCGACAAAAAGGGAATTCAAGAAGCCACGCAATCTGGCGCATACTTCCGATATTATCTATAAATTCCGGCATGAAATTGCAGCACAGGCCTCCTGTCTTCTGAAAGACGTACATACCGGACGTCCTTTGAGGGGTGTGGACCATATCGGCTGCCATTATGCCAAGATGTTTCCCAGTAAAGGCATCGGCGGCGCAGAATTTCCGGCCGTGCTGAGCGGCATGATTGAAGCCTGGGGCGGAGAACCCGTTGATTATCCGGAACGCCGCCATTGTTGCGGATTCGGTTTCCGTAATTACTTAGTGATGGCCAACCGGGGATTTTCCGTAGCCAATTCAAAAAAGAAATTCGAGTCCATGCAACCCTATGAACCGGATTTCATCGTGGCCAACTGTCCCGGATGCGCAATGTTTTTGGACAAATGGCAATACACTATCAGTGAGATGGAGGGCACTACTTACGGAAAGGACGGCTACGGTATTCCGGTATTGACCTATGAAGAGATGGCCGCTTTGGTATTGGGATACGATCCTTGGGAAATCGGATTACAGATGCACCAGGTATCGGTGGAGCCTCTGTTGGACAAAATGGGCATTTCCTATGACCCGGATAAGAAATATTGCAACAGCCGCGGGGAATCGTTGGGGAAACCGCAATGCCCCACTTATCTGAAAGTAAAATAAAAACCGTGTATACCTCTGTTTAATTTTAAATTCTTACTCGATTATGAACGTTTGCATTATAGGAGCCGGCCCTGCGGGATGCGAAGCCGCTTTCCGCTTAGCCGAAGAAGGCATACAGGTTGACCTGATTGAAAAAGAATGCCACACCGGAGGCAATCTCAATAATTGGTACCAGCTTTTCCCTGACCGGAAGCAGGCCGCAGACCTAAACGAACTGTTGCGCAATCAACTGAAGCATCCGCAAATCCGTCTTCATCTCAATACAGAAGCCACGCGCATGGAGAAGCAGGGAGACGGGAAGTTTGCAGTAGAACTCAGCGACCGTTCTCTGTTAGAATGTGACGCATTGTTGGTGACCACCGGATTCAAGCTTTTTGAAGCCCAAAGGAAAGAAGAGTACGGCTACGGGATTTATGACAATGTCATTACGTCCGTAGATTTGGAAAATAAGTTTATGAATCATCAGCTCACAACGAGTACGGGTGAAGTTCCGCAACGCATCGGCTTTATCCATTGTGTGGGTTCCAGAGATGAAAAAATCTGCAATTACCATTGCTCCAAGCTATGCTGTATCACCGCAGTGAAACAGGCCATAGAGGTACGGGAGATGCTGCCCGAAGCGGAAATCCTGTGTTTTTACATGGATATGCGCATGTTCGGACCGGGATATGAGGAAATGTATCGGGAAGCCCAGGAGAAATACAATATCAAATTCGTACGGGGACGGCTGTCGGAGGCTTCTGAGAATCAAAACAAACAGATTATCATCAAGGCAGAAGACACGCTGATCGGCAAACCGTTGCGCATGACACTGGATTTAATGGTTCTCATGGTGGGCATGGAAGCTTCGGAAGGAAGTAAAAAAGCCGCCGCACAATTAGGTCTGAAAAAAGCCCCGAACGGGTTTATCCAATCCGCCGATCCCCATTCCGGCAACAACCGGACCAGCGAGGAAGGCATATTCATTGCAGGCTGCAGCTCCTCCCCCATGAATCTGACAGACACATTGGCTGATGCCAGATCAGCGGCTATCACAATGACCCAGTGGTTAAAAAACAATATCAAACGCTAAAACGAGGAAAGATGAATTTTTGGGGATATTCCATCACGGAGGCCCGGGTGGTGAATTACGATAAAAACGACAAGGCTTTTGCCGCCTATCTTGCCCAAAAAGCACCGAGCAGCAAATTGTGTATCGGATGCGGAGGATGTACGGCGACCTGTACAGCCGGAAATATAACGGAATTCAATATCCGCAAACTCCAAATGTTGGTGAAACGCGGAGAAAACGACGAAGCCCGCAAGAACCTGCATAAATGCATGCTCTGCGGGAAGTGCCTGCTGGTATGCCCCCGCGGTGTGGACACCCGCAAAATGATATTGGCCATGAACGAATACATCCACCGTCAATCTTAAAATTTATACAGCATGTATTACGATCATTTTGTACTGCCTTTCACGATTGGTATCAATATACTGATTATTTATCTGATTGTCAGATATACCCGCTGGATACGCAGTTTCCCGCCGGAGGACAAGAAACGGATACGGAAAGGGATGTTCAGCGTGAAAACTTTGCGGGCGATAAAAGAGCTTTTCCTGGAATGTCTGGTACATCATAAAGTATACCGCACCAGTCCTTTCCTCGGCTATATGCACATGTGTTTCGGTTTGGGCTGGTTCCTGCTGATTGTGGTCGGCAAAATCGAATCTACGGTGTATCATACTACTGCTTTCAATCCTCCCTATTTTGCCATTTTTTTCCGGTTTTTCCACCCGGCCAACGAAACTTTCCCATACAGCAATGTTTTTGCTTTCATCATGGATATGATTTTGCTCCTGATTCTTTCCGGACTTATGCTGGCATTCATCAAACGAATGTATTCCAAAGCTCTCGGAATGAAAAAGACAACCAATCACCGTCCTTTCGATTTACTCATACTGACTGTTTTGTGGCTGATTTTCCCGCTTCGTTTTTTGGCGGAGAGTTTCACCAGCGGCATCCGCGGAGGAGGCAGTTTCCTTACCCATAGCGCAGGGGACTTTTTTTCACAATTCCTTCCTTTGGAGTCCCTGTCCTATCCGGCATGGTGGGCGTATTCATCCGCACTGGGACTGTTTTTCCTTCTGCTTCCTTTTTCACGCTATATGCATATCCCGACCGAAATGGTGTATATTTTCCTCAAGAACTGGGGCGTGAAACAGGGTCAAAAATTCAATGCTTTCAGCGAAATTCAGATGTATTCCTGTTCCCGCTGCGGCATCTGTATCGACCGTTGCCAACTCAATACGTCTTTAGGCATGCAGGATACGCAACCGGTGTATTTCCTGAAAAAAATACGGCATCATAAGGAATATGCCCTCCAAACAGAAAACTGCCTGATGTGCGGACGCTGTGAAGCCGCCTGTCCCGTAGATTTGAAACTCAATGCCCTCCGGTTAAGTAAACGGGAGGATTTGAGCCGGATTACCAAAGACACCTACAACTATATATCTCCGGCCATGCAGGAGAAAGCAAAGGTGGCTTATTTTGCCGGATGTATGGGCCACCTCACGCCCACCGTTATCCGTGCCATGCAGCACCTTTTCAAACAGGCACAGGTAGAATATGTTTTTATTGACGAAAAGGAAGGCATCTGTTGCGGACGCCCCTTGATGCTTTCGGGCAATCGTTCCGGAGCCGCAATTCTAATGGAAAAGAACAAGGCCGCTATCGAAGCCTCGGGAGCCACTCTTCTGGTGACTTCCTGTCCTATCTGTTACAAAACATTTAAAGAAAATTACGACCTAAATATTGAGGTAGTACACCATAGCGAATATTTGAACGGACTGATCAAGAACGGACAACTCCAACCGCACCGGGCCGATTACACCACAGTATTCCATAATCCCTGCGAATTGGGAAGAGGAAGCCATGTCTGCGCAGCTCCGGAAGAAGCCCTGAATGCCGTAAGCCATAAACTTACAACACGCTATGACGGTTTGAATTCTCTGTGCTGCGGAGGTTCTTTAGCAAATACTCATATAACTTCCACCCAACGAACGAGTATTGCAACGGACGCTGTGGCCGCTTACGCAGCTTACCACCCCGATTATATCGTGACGGCCTGTCCGCTTTGTAAAAAAACATTTTCAAAGAAATCGGGCAGCATTCCCATCAAAGATATTGCCGAAATGATAGCGGAAAATTGTTGAAAAAGTTTCCCGGAGATAGGAGCGAACATCTTCCTGTTTGATTATTGAATTATATTTTTTATCTTTAACACAAAATCAGACTACTATGTTCTGAACCGGAAGTGAAAGAATATATAACTATATAAATCATGACAAACAGAACTTTTACAATTATCAAGCCTAACGCTGTCGGTCAGCGACACACCGGAGAAATATTGGAAATCATTGAAAAAGCAGGTTTCCGGATTCTGGCATTGAAAATGGTATGCCTAAGTCGGTCGGATGTGGAAAAATTCTATCATGTGCATAAGGAACGTCCTTTTTTCAGAACGCTGAATCTGTTTATGACAGCAGGCCCGATTGTCGTAGCAGTATTGGAAAAAGACAATGCCGTAGCCGATTTCCGGGCACTAATCGGTGCCACTGACCCCGCTAAAGCCGCAGAGGGTACTATCCGTAAACGTTTTGCAGAAAGCAAGACCCGCAATGCCATTCACGCTTCCGACAGCGATGAAAACGCAGCCTGGGAAGCTTCTTTCTTCTTTACAGACAAGGAAATTTTAGAAACGACCTATCAGCTTCCGGTTTCTCCCGAAGAAATAGATAAAGACTAAAAAAAGGGGCTTGCGGCCCCTTTATTTTTATACATTGAAACGGAAGTGCATGATGTCGCCGTCCTGTACGATGTAGTCTTTCCCTTCCACCGCCATCTTGCCGGCTTCTTTACATTTGGCTTCCGAACCTAAAGTGACGTAATCATCGTATTTGATGACTTCCGCCCGGATAAATCCTTTTTCAAAGTCGGTATGGATAATCCCTGCCGTCTGAGGGGCTTTCATTCCTTTTCTGAATGTCCACGCCCGAACTTCTTTGGCTCCTGCTGTAAAGAATGTCTGTAAATTCAGCAAATGATAAGCGGTACGGATCAGTTTATTCACCCCGGCCTCTTTCAAGCCCAGATCCTCCAAAAACATCTGTTTTTCCTCATAGGTCTCCAGTTCGGCAATATCCGCTTCAATGCCGGCACCAATCACGAGGACTTCCGCCTGTTCATTCTTTACCGCTTCTTTTACCGCTTCTACATATTTATTACCATTGACCACCGAAGCTTCGTCCACATTACAGACATACAAAACCGGTTTATTTGTCAGCAACTGCAAATCCCGGGCTGCCTCCTGCTGTAAATCGGTAAGTTCAACCGTACGGGCGGATAATCCTTTTTCCAAAGCCGTTTTGTAAAGATAAAGCACTTCCACCAACCGTTTCGCATTGGCATCGCCACCGGTCATCGCCCTTTTTTCTTCTTTTTGCAGACGACTTTCTACCGTTTCCAGATCTTTCAACTGCAATTCCGTATCAATGATTTCCTTGTCCCTTACCGGGTCTACGCTTCCGTCCACATGCACGATGTTATCATCCTCAAAACAACGCAACACATGAATAATGGCATCCGTCTCCCGAATGTTGGACAAAAATTTATTGCCCAGCCCCTCGCCTTTGCTCGCTCCTTTCACCAATCCCGCAATATCCACGATTTCGACAACCGCCGGAACCACACTTGCCGGTTTATCGATTTCAACCAATTTATTCAAACGTTCATCCGGTACGGTAATCACCCCCACATTCGGCTCTATCGTACAAAAAGGAAAATTCGCCGATTGTGCTTTCGCATTACTCAAACAATTAAACAACGTTGATTTTCCTACATTCGGCAAACCAACTATACCACACTGTAAACCCATAATAGTAATTCAAATATGAAAATTCAGAACCGTTAACCGGTCTATTAACAAAGTGCAAAGATAACTCATCTCACCGTGATATGAAAACATCCCTGTTTAAATTCGTAACGCACGTAGCAGCATTTTTTCTGTTGCAGATCGTGCAACACTTCAGCCAATACAGATTTGAGTTTCTCTACGGATGTTTCATCCGACTTCTCTTTCCGGAAACGGGCATACGCTATGTCAAAGGTTGTTCCGAATATGTGGGCGGAATTGGCGCTGGCATTGAGATTCTTTTTCCGGAGTTTTTTTACCGAATCGTCTGTACGCAACACACTGGTCACAATTAACTTATAAGAAGGCAGCCCCTTGGCATCCAAAGAATCCTTAAAACTACGGCCTATGGTTTTCAACAATTCATGGGCTTTCGGTACCAGATAAGGTTGTGAGTGGGTCAATTTATCCAGTTCATACCAACGACAGGATTTCAAATGTTCCAGCTTCCCTTTCAGTTTTTTCACCCCCTCCGCCGATGCCATCGGTTTTATACCCCACTGCCGTGCCGCCTTCAGATGCTTGTCATTCATATCATTGAAGGTACGCGAATAATTTCGGAAATACCGGAAATTCTCCGTTTTTTTAGGTTCTTTACATCCCGTAATGAATACGGCAAGAATCACTGCTATAATCTTTATATATCGCATGCCACCTTCCTTTGAAGCAGTAAAGATAGTCAAAATGATTTTCTTTTGAAGAACAGAAACAAAAAACGCGGCACAAAGGCCGCGTTCTTTATCTATTCTGCAGAATCAGGAATTGCGCTTTTTAAACTCCTCCAATCCTTTCTTCAAAAACTCGTAAAAAGCATCCCGGTTCAAATCATGCCCCCGGGCCGGCATCAATACAAACTTCTCCAAATCAGTATCTCCCGCTTTACTATCCAAAAGAATATAATTCGGTTGGGCATTGGAATGGAAATGTTTAATCTGGAAATCGGCATTCTTTTTTCCCAATGTCTTCTTCTGTTTACCGTCGTAATCGGAAATATACCATTCATCCTCCGGCAAAGTTTTCTTATCGTCCACGTACAACGCCACTACCACATAATCATTTTTCAGCATATTCAAGATGCGGGGGTCGGACCATACGGACTGTTCCATCTCACGGCAATTGACACAGCCGTGTCCCGTGAAATCAATGAACAAGGGTTTATTCTGTGCCTTTGCACATTTCAGTGCCTGCTGGTAATCAAAATAACCTTCAATACCATGGGGCAGATGCAGGAAATCCGCATACTTCGCCGGTTCGCAATCTGCCTGGGCAACTGCTGTTCCCGTATTTCCCGCCGTCACGCCGCTTTTGATAATCTCTTTCGCCTGGTCTCTTACAATCCTGTTTATATCGAAGTCGATGGTTTCCTGCGGAGGGAAATACCCTGCCAAGGCTTTCAACGGCGCACCAAACATGCCAGGAATCAGATATATGACAAAGGCAAAGGTTGCTATAATGAACGCCAACCGCGGCACACCGATATATTGCAAATCACTGTCGTTTTTGAATTTGAGTTTACCCATCAGATAAAGTCCCTGCAAAGTGAACACCGCAACCCAGATAGCGATATACACTTCCCGGTCAAGCAATCCCCAATGATATGTCTGGTCAGCCACCATGAGGAACTTGAATCCCAAAGCGATTTCAATAAATCCCAATACGACTTTCACTGAATTCAGCCATCCGCCCGATTTTGGCAGGTTACCCAACTTAGAGGGGAAGAATGCAAAGAACCCGAACGGCAGGGCTACGGCCAGAGAGAATCCCAACATGCCGACTACCGGACGCAACACAGAGCCACGGGCAGCCTCCACCAATACAGTTCCTACAATAGGAGCCGTACATGAGAACGATACCAATACCAAAGTAAAAGCCATAAAGAAAGCTCCGATATAGCCCCCCTTGTCTGCCTGACGATCGGATTTATTCACCAACCAGGAAGGCAATACTATTTCAAAAGCCCCGAAGAACGAAGCCGCAAAAATCATGAAGATGATAAAGAAAAACAGATTGGGTATCCAATTGGTGCTAAGCCAGTTGATAAAATCAGGTCCCAACACGACGGAAATAACCAATCCCAAGACAGTATAAATAGCAACAATCGAGAAAGAAAAGAACAAAGCTTTGGCCTTGGCTTTCGCTTTATTGGCATCTCCGTGCATAAAAAAGGAAACCGTCATCGGAATCATAGGGAACACACAGGGCATAACCACTGCCGCCAGTCCGCCCAAAAATGCAATCCAGAAAAATATCCAAAGCGATTCATCTTTCTGTTTTTCCGGCACTGCGGCAGTTTCACTGCCTTTCGTCTCCTTCATTTGCTGTGTGTCCAACGGTATATCGAAATCTTCGTCAAACATCACGCATTGTCCTTCCTGGCATACCTGATATTCAATGGAACCCTTCACCGAGAGTATAGTTGCATCGGTCACTTTCACCTTCTGCCGGATGACAAATTCACCGGAAAAATACCAGACATCCACGCCAAATATTTCATCGTATTTCTTGTGCGGTTCATTTTCTTGGGCCTTCCCCACCAGTTCGATCCCCTTGCCGGCCTGACTCAGCGTCACCGTAGTAGCCATCGGTCCTCCCTCGGGCGTATACATGGAATACACCGTCCATCCCGGATCCAATTCCGCCTTTAAGACCAACTCATATTCATTGTTCCCCAGACTTTTCTGGGAAAACGTCCATTTGGCAGGATTTTCCACCTGGGCGGTAAGGGAAGAAACACATCCAAGCAAGAAAAATAAAAAAGCAACCAATCCTTTTTTCATATCACGTTTGTTTAGAATTTTCTGTAAACCCGCTCCGCTTCATTCCTCCCGGAGCAAAAGCCTTATCAACAGCTCCATCCTATCGCGCCCACAAAAATAAAACTAATTTCCCCAGTTAAAAATGAAGCGTTTAAGTTTAACATTTTATTATGAACTCAAAAAATGATTTTAAGCCCATTTTAAAACAAAAATGAGGGGCAACGATCACCCCTCATTTCGTTATATATCCGAGCATTCAGTCGGTAATTTCCCGGTTGTAATGGTTGTAAAAATGATATTCGTATATATAATAGGAAGGAACATCCACAATCCGAAGCGACACTTTGTAGCGGAAAGCCCATTTGCGCCTCAAGGAAATGAATCCTTTTTTCAGATAGGCACCGATAAACGGATGCACTTTCAATACGACTCTTCTGTTTTTTTTCTCCCGGACGATATATTCCAACTGGTCTTCGATTTTGTCTATCAGTAAAATTGCAGCCTCGGCTTTTCCCGTACCGTGGCACACCGGACACACTTCCATCGTGTCCACCGTCATTTCAGGACGCACCCGCTGGCGGGTGATTTGCATAAGCCCGAACTTACTCAACGGCAGGATTGTATGCTTCGCGCGGTCTATTTCCATGCAGGCTTTCATCTTCTCAAACAGTTTCTGTCTGTTGTCCGCCAATTGCATGTCAATAAAGTCAATCACAATGATACCGCCCATATCCCTCAATTGTAACTGACGGGCAACTTCTTCCGCCGCAGCCAGATTTACCTCCAGAGCGTTGGACTCCTGATCGTCCCCCAATTTCGCCCGGTTTCCGCTGTTCACGTCAATGACGTGGAAAGCTTCCGTATGTTCGATAATCAGATAGGCCCCGTTTTTAAAAGATACATTCTTTCCGAGAGAGGACTTAATCTGTTTATCCACACCGAAATGATCCAGGATCGGAATTTCGGGCGACACATATTTTACGATATCTTTTTTCTCGGGAGCAATGGTGCTCAAAAAGTGCTTGATTTCCTTACTTAAAGTAATATCATTGACATAAATATTTTCAAACGAGGGATTCAATATGTCACGCAAAAAAGCACTCGTCCGGTCTATCTCTCCCAAAATCAGTTTTGGGGGTTCGATTTCGCGGATATGTTTAAAAGCAGTTTCAAAGCGTTCTACCAACTCTTTCAATTCACTATCGAATTGAGCCACTTTCTTCCCTTCAGCCATCGTCCTGACAATCACGCCGTAGTTTTTGGGGCGTATGCTCTCGATTAACCTTTTCAGTCTTTTCCGTTCCTCCACCGATTTGATTTTCTGGGAAACGGACACTTTTTCTGAAAAAGGCATCAACACCAGGTTCCGCCCTGCAATACTCAATTCGGAAGTCAGACGCGGCCCTTTCGTGGAGATAGGCTCTTTGGCCACCTGTACAGCAACCCACTGCCCTACAGTCAGTATCTCGGAAATTTTCCCCGTTTTACTGATTTCCGGTTCCAGTTTCAGTTTGGCCACCGGTAATCCTTTCCGGGCAATACATTGTTTTATATAACTGTCTAAAGAATGAAACTGGGGACTCAAATCCAGATAATGCAAAAAGGCATCCTTTTCATACCCGACATTCACAAAGGCTGCATTCAACCCGGGCATAATCTTTTTGACTTTCCCGAGATAAATATCTCCCACAGCAAACTGAACGCTCGTCTTTTCCTTTGTCAGTTCAACTAATTTTTTCTCCCTCAACAAAGCGATAATGATCTCATCCGCTCTGACATCGATTACTAACTCACTGTTCATCCGTGCAGTATTCAACTCATTTATATTAATTAAATAAACCTAAAGAACAGTTTGTCCTTTAGGTTTATATTTTTCCACTCAATCACAAACGTCGGTTACTTCTTCTTATGACGATTCTTTCTCAATCTTTTTTTACGTTTGTGAGTGGCCATCTTATGTCTTTTTCTTTTTTTTCCGCTTGGCATAACTTCCTCCTTTCTTATTTTTTAACTTTTCCTTTCACTTCAGTCACGAAACTCTTTGAAGGTTTAAACGAAGGGATGAAGTGTTCAGGTATTTTAATGGTGACATTCTTTGAAATATTACGGGCTGTTTTCTCGGCTCTTTTTTTAACGACAAAACTACCGAATCCTCTCAAATACACATTTTTACCTCCAACTACGGAATTCTTTATCGACTCCATGAAAGCCTCAACTGTAGCTTGTACAGCTACTTTCTCAATCCCGGTTGTTCTCGAAATTTCGTTAACAATATCCGCTTTAGTCATTTTTATAAATATTTAATATTCAATAATTTATTTCCTCCTGTTTCATTTTCAGTCTGCAAATATAAGGCTTTTCTGGAAACAATAAAAAAAACCTTACATTTTTTGTCATTTTTTTTAATCCCCTCACCTGCGGGAAGAGAAACAAAAAAAATTGCTGGATTACTTTTCACTTTCCCCTTTTTTCATCTATATTCGCATTTCAGAATTTTTTGATCCGGAAATATATTAAGTTATTCAATTTTTTTGTAACTTGTGTACAAATCTTAATTCAGATCATCATGGTTAATAAAGTTATCTTAATCGGAAACGTCGGTGCAGATCCTGACATTAAATATCTGGACGGAGGCGTAGCTGTTGCCCGTTTCAGCCTGGCGACAACAGAAAGTTACAAAAACAAGAACGGCGAAAGAGTGGACCAGACCGAGTGGCACAACATCGTATTGTGGAGAAATCTGGCCGAAATAGCCGAAAAATACGTAAAAAAAGGCATGAGATTATATATCGAAGGCCGCATCCGGAACAGGTCATGGGAAGACCAGAACGGAGTGAAAAAATATATGACTGAAATCCAGGGAGATTCCATGCAAATGCTTTCACCCAAGCAAGAGGGCGGCGAATATGCTTCTTCCCGGAACTATGAAGCTCCGGCCAACGCAAGCGCACCATCCCAACCCATGGCCCCAACCCCGGATGAAAGCGATGATTTACCGTTCTAAACGGTAGATAAAATTCGTAAAGTACAGTGACATTTCCAGAACTTGCAAATCTCTATATGTCCTGTACTTTACAGACTTTTTCCCTCGGAAAAGGCAAAAGCAGATGTTTAACTAATTTCTTATATTTTGGAGACTGACATAATACAAACCGTTTCAGACGTTCCTTTGGGGAGTTTCAATATCACCCATCTGATTTTCATTCTCATATTAATACTGTTACTGCTATTCTCAGCTCTTATTTCCGCTTCGGAAGTCGCTTATTTTTCCTTGAGTCCGAGCCAATTGGACGAATTGAACCAAAAAGGGTATCACAAAGTACTCAATCTTCACAAAAAACCGGATCGTTTATTGGCCACCATTCTGATTTCCAACAATTTCGTCAATGTAGGAATCGTAATCATTTCCGCCTATTTAGTCGATTCGCTATTCGATTTTTCAAATAATCCCGTATTGGGCTTTATCATACAGGTAATAGTCGTTACATTCGTAATCCTGTTATTCGGAGAAATCATACCCAAACTATACGCCAACCGTTCGCAGACCAAAGTGGCTATTTTCATGGCTTCTCCCCTGACATTCTTAGGCTATCTGTTCCGCCCGCTCTCTTCACTGCTGATTCATTCCACCTCATTAATCAGCAAAAAAGTGACCAAAAAAGACAGCCTGTCCATGGACCAGTTGTCCAAAGCCCTGGAACTCACAGACGATTCCGAACTGACAGAAGAAAAAGACATTTTAGAGGGCATTGTCCGTTTCAGCAATATTTCCGCCATCGACATCATCCAGCCGCGCATCAACATCATAGCCATCAGCCTGGAAGACAATTTCGAACACCTTCGTCAGCTCATCATTGAACACGGCTATTCCCGTCTGCCCGTATACAACGAAAATTTAGACAACATCATCGGTATCCTATACATCAAGGACCTGCTGGCCCACCTGAAAGAGGCCTCCGATTTCAAATGGCAGACATTGATCCGTCCGGCCTATTTCGTTCCCGAAACAAAAAAAATCAATGACCTGCTGGAAGAATTCCAATCCAAAAAAGTCCACTTAGCCATTGTGGTCGACGAATACGGAGGGACATCCGGCATCGTCACGATGGAGGATATTTTAGAGGAAATCATTGGAGAAATCAATGACGAAACGGATGAACAGGAACACACGTACATTAAAATCAAAAACAACGCCTTCATTTTTGAAGGCCATACCCTGCTGAACGACTTTGAAAAAATCATTGATACCGACGGAAACAGTTTCAAAGAAATCGAAGGGGAAGCGGACACGTTGGCCGGTTTGATTCTCGAAATAAAAGGGGAATTACCGAAGAAAAACGAAGTCATCGTTTACCGGGAACATAAATTCACCATTTTGGACGTAGACAACCGGAGAATCAAAAAAATCAAATACGAAAAAAACAATCAAGCGGAAAAATAAAGGAAGGGATTATGAAATACTTTTTATGTCTGGCAGTGCTCTGTTTCCTCTACAGCTGCGAACCCGATTATACGCCGAAACCATATGGGTATTACCGGATCAGCTTTCCCGAAAAGAGCTATCAGACCAGCCGAGCTTCACTTCCCTACCGTTTTCAATTAGCCGATGAAGCCTTCATTGAAAACGACCCGGCACCGGATGCGGAAGCATACTGGATAAACATCGTGTATCCGGTATATCACGCCAAAATAAACCTTTCCTACAAACCCATTGCCACCGACACGACCTTGGCAAGACTGGAAGCGGACTGCCACCGCCTGGCCTATGCCCACACACTCAAAGCGGAATCGATAAACGAACATTTCTACCAACAGGACAACGGGAATTTCGGTCTGTTATACATCATCGAAGGAAATGCCGCCTCACCGGTTCAATTCTTCATCACGGACTCCACCCGCCATTTCTTACGGGGCTCCCTCTATATTTCCACTCGTCCCAACAAAGATTCCCTGGCCCCGGTAATCGAATATCTGCGGGAAGACGTTATACGTCTGATGGAAACAATGGAATTTCAGAAATAATTCTACTCCATCATCGACCTGCCAACAGAAGTATAGGAAACCGGAATACCTATCAGTCCGCAAATAGTCGGTAAAATATCAGTCATATAACATTCTCTCCGTACGCGACCGTTCATTCCGGCCCCGAACAGATACACAGGAACCTTATTGCGCTTGCTATACCTGAAATAAATATCTTCCCGGTCTTTCAACTCCGGCACCCACGCCGGCAACAAAGTATACATCACATCCCCGCTCCTTTTCTGGGAAAAAGCATTTTGCATCAACAGCTCCGTCCCCTCCGAAAAAGCAGTCCGGGTCAGCGTATAAGCCGGCAAAACCTTTCCTACCCCTTCAAATTCCACCATAAAATCCGCCGCCCTGTCTTGTACATCCTTAAATACCAGTTTATTTTTCTCAATAAGTTCCCTGTTCAGATACACCTGTCCCGCATCATAATCCGTCACCCAATTCCCGTCCCCGTATATCAGGTTCAGATAGGATTTCAGCAAGGCAACCGCCTTGAATATACTGAAATATCCCCCCTGTACCCTCATCCGTTCCAACTCCTCCGGCAACAGTTCCCGCGCCTCACTGAACGTCAGGACGACAGTATAATTCCCCTTCCCCACTTTGGCATCCAAAACACCCAATAATTTGGCTACATCCCGGTCGAGACGCACCACCATGTCCTGAAACTCCTTGGCATATATGCCGAAATCCCGGTTCATATAATCCAGACTCGAGTAACTCAACGTCAGCAGATCGGCATCATCATCCTTGCCTAATCCAACTTCCTCAATCAAAGCGATAGCCAGATTCGTTACCATAGAATTGGCATAGGGCGTCGCCTTTAATACCCGATAAGTATTAAACTTACGCTTAAACTGGGCTATATCATAATAAAAACTGTTTCCGATACCGACCTTGTTTTTCAGTTTCAACAACAAAGAATTCCCCTCCTCTTCCGCCAGCGGCATCCATCCCCTTTTGACAAAAAAATCACTTTCCGACGCATTGTTGAAATCCTTTACCCACCCCGGCAAAGAATCGGCATAATAACGGGAAGATACCCATTTTCCGCTTTTTTCATTAAACCACAGAGCCAGATCGGCACAACTTCCTCCACTCAGCACCACCTCTTCAGGGTTCATCCCCACACTATATACTTTTGAAAAAAGATTATTCATCTTCATCATGCACCCCAAAGACAAAGCCTGCAAATGTTCCGGACTGTATCCTTTCAGGGAATCCCCTTCCCCTATTTCCAGATACTCCTCACTCTCCGTATTATTGACACGCACTCCCGAAAGCCTGTCCAGCCAGTCATGAGCCACAATACCATGCGAAGCCGGCAGCAATCCGGTATATATCGTAGCCTGGTCCATCCCTGTCTGGGAAAAGAGGTAATTATAGTCCGCCATCGTACTTTGCCCCTCCTTCATAATCCGTTTGAACCCCTCTTCCCCGAGCTCATTCTTATAAATTGAAAGCCATTCCGGATAAAACTGGTTAATCGTAATCCCGACCACCAGTCTGGTCTCACTCTCAGCCCATCCCGTCAGCGATACCAGCAGGGTTACCACCATCATCAAATACTTCTTCATACCTCATTCTTTTACTCCGGCAAATATAGAAAAATACCCCAAAAACCATTTCTCATCCCCGAATTTTCCTTAGCACAGATAATTAATTTTAAGAATAAACACACCAAAGATAATAATTTGTAAGCAGAAGTTGGTTGAATTCTTTTTTGTTTGCTATATTTACCCGATAAAATCCGCTATCATTTAATTCATTAAACTGAAATTACAGGATGGATGAGAAAAAATTTCAATTGGCTGAAAAGCTAAGAACCTATATTTCATGCTACGGTATAAACGACTTCACCGAAGAGCGCCTGAAAAAAGTGGGATTGACCACTGCCGATCTGGAAGGAAACTTTTCAAAACGGGAAGAGATTGTCGAACTCATACTCACGCATGAGAGGGCTTGTTTTGAAAAAATTTTCAACGAATACAATTTCGACGGTTGGAACGCCATCGACATATTGCTATTGGTCAGCAACGAAATAAACGAACGTTTCTTTGACGTCACCCCTTCCGTCACGATGGTATTAGCCAAAGACTTTCCGGAAATCTTTGAAATACATAAAAACCTGCGTTCCGATTTCATCTACGAAAAAATCAAAATCAACATCGAGAAAGGGATGCAGCAGGGCATGTACAAAAAAGACGTTTCCAGCGAGATGCTGGCACGCATGTTCATCGCCAAACTGAACGACATTCACAATCCGGAAATCTATCCGCCGGAGGGCTTCACCTTCAATACCATCTTCAGCAATCTCATTGACAACCTGGTCAAAGCCATCACCAACGAAGAGGGGAAAAGCTACTACAAACAAAGGAAACAATTATACAACGTATTAAATTTCAGATAATAACTAACCTACAAAACCATCTGCTTATGAAATATCAAATCGACGACATAGACAGGAAAATACTTTCCTACCTGGTTAAAAATGCCAGAATCCCTTTTTTGGAGATTGCCCGGGAATGCGGAATTTCCGGTGCAGCCATCCACCAACGCGTAAAGAAAATGGAAGATGCCGGTATTATCGAAGGCTCCCGTTTCATTGTCAAACCCCGGGCACTGGGATTGAAAATATGTGCCTTCATCGGGGTCGTGCTGGACAACGCCCACCAATATAAATCCGTGGTCAAAGAATTGGAAAAAATTCCGGAAATCACAGAGTGTCATTTTATCACAGGGCATTATACCTTTTTGCTAAAACTACGCTGCAATAACCACCAGCATCTCATGGACGTGCTGGTAAATACCCTGCAAAACATTCCGGGAATCGCCAAGACAGAATCATTTATCGCTTTAGACCAGATTATCGAAAAAGAAGTGGACCCGTTGCCCGAAGACAGAGCATAAAACATTATTCCGGAAATTACCGATAAATAAAAAGCGTAGCGGTGACATACATTATCCGCTACGCTTTTTCAAGACATCCCGTCTTATTTTTTATTTCTCCATAATCACGACTTTATCGTGCTCCTTGTCGCAATCTACCTCCAGGATACCTTTTTCAGGCACCGTCCCTTTAATGATTACTTCCGCCAATGCATCTTCCAGGTACTTCTGGATTGCCCGCTTCAATGGACGTGCACCGAACTGCGGGTCATATCCCTTTTCGGTCAGAAATTCCTTGGTCGCCTCCGAAATATGGACGGAATACCCAAGGTCTTTCACCCTCTTAATCAAAGCCGCCAACTCGATATCAATGATTTTATGTATATTCTCCTTACTTAAGGAATTAAATACAATCACATCATCAATACGGTTCAGAAACTCGGGAGCAAAAGTATTTTTCAACGCTTTCTCCACCACTCCCCGGGCATAGTTATTGTCCTTGCTTCTGTCTCCGACCCCAAACCCGATTCCTCGCCCGAAGTCTTTCAACTGTCGGCTTCCGAGATTGGAAGTCATGATTATAATCGTATTCTTGAAATCCACTTTCCGTCCAAGACTGTCCGTAAGCTGACCGTCATCAAGCAATTGCAACAGGATATTAAAGACATCCGGATGTGCCTTCTCAATTTCGTCCAACAATACCACAGCATAAGGTCTTCTCCTCACCTTTTCCGTAAGCTGACCGCCTTCATCATAGCCCACATATCCCGGAGGAGCACCCACCAAGCGGGATACAGCGAATTTTTCCATATATTCACTCATATCAATCCGGATGAGCGATTCCACAGAATCGAACAGATACTGGGCCAACACCTTGGCCAGTTGAGTTTTCCCCACCCCTGTCGGTCCCAGGAAAATAAACGTTCCTATCGGGCGGTTCGGATCTTTCAGGCCGGCCCGGTTGCGATGAATGGCCCTCACGATTTTCTCGATCGCCTCATCTTGTCCGATAACACTTCCGGCCAACTCATCGTGCATTTGCAACAACTTCATTCCTTCCGTCTTGGCTATCCGTCTCACAGGCACTCCCGTCATCATCGCCACAACCTCTGCCACACGCTCCTCATCCACCACCACGGGATTATCATTCAATTCTTTCTGCCACTTTTCTTTTTCCTTCTCCAAAAGAGCCGCCTGCTGCCTTTCCTCATCCCGAAATGCCGCCGCCACCTCGAAATTCTGCTGTTTCACGGCTTCTTTCTTCTTGGCCTTGATGCTCTCAATCGACGCTTCCAGCTCTTCAATCACCCGGGGCACATGAATATTCGTGATATGGGCCCGGGAACCCGCCTCATCCAGAGCATCTATCGCCTTATCAGGCAACGCCCGCTCCGAAATATAACGGTTCGTGAGCTTCACACAGGCCTTTATGGCCGCGTCTGTATAACGGACATTGTGATGCTCTTCATAACGGGATTTGATATTATTCAGAATCTCGACCGTCTCTTCAAAAGAAGTCGGTTCCACCAGCACTTTCTGGAAACGACGCTCCAACGCCCCGTCTTTCTCTATATTCTGCCGGTATTCATCCAGGGTCGTAGCACCGATACACTGAATCTCCCCCCGGGCCAAAGCCGGTTTCAGCATATTGGCCGCGTCCAGATTTCCACCCGAACCGCCGGCTCCGACAATAGTATGTATCTCGTCGATAAACAGAATCACATTCTTATTCTGGGCCAATTCGTTGAGAATAGCTTTCATCCGCTCCTCGAACTGTCCGCGATACTTCGTTCCTGCCACAATGGCAGCAATATCCAAGGCAACCACCCGTTTGCCAAACAACACCCGGGACACCTTTTTCTGTATGATACGTATCGCCAGACCTTCCGCAATAGCCGATTTCCCGACACCGGGCTCACCTATCAACACCGGATTGTTTTTCTTCCTCCGGCTCAGTATCTGCGCCAAACGTTCTATTTCATTCTCACGGCCCACAACCGGATCCAGCGAACCCTCTTCCGCCGCTTTGGTAATATCGATACCGAAATTATCCAATACGGGCGTATCGTTTTTGCCCTGCAACGGCTGACGGTACGGATTAAACATCGGCTCCTCGTCTCCCGTCTCTTCCTCTTCGTCCGTATTTTCCTTATAATCCGACTGCATGGTCATCCTCTCCTTCAACAACTGCTCTTTAAAAATATCATAATCTATTCCCATCGACTTGAACAATTGGGTCACAAAACCGGATTCATTCCGCAAAATAGCCAGCATCACATGTTCCGAATCCACTTGTTCGTCACCCAGCCTCAACGCTTCCTCCATCACCTTTTTCAAAATACTGTTGGCTGCCAGCGTAAAATCCAACTCCGTCAAAGAATCGATTTTTTCCCGCTTCTTCTCCAATTTTTCCTCTATACGATCTTTCACCTCATAAAAATCCAGTCCCAAAGCCATAAGTACATCAAGGGCCCGGCCGTGGCTCAACCGCAACAATCCCAAGAACAAATGTTCCGGATATATCTTGGAATTCCCCAACCTCTTGGCTTCCTCCCCGGCACAAGTCATAATTTGCTTCAACCTTTTCGTATCACTTTTCCCCATGTTTCTCCTAATATAACAAACAACCTTTTAAGTCGCATTCAACACTTAACGTTTCTGTTTCCATCCCCACACTCCATTCCCCTCCTATTTCAGTTTCAAATAAAATTCTTCCTCGGAAAGCACCGGGATTTCCAGTTTCTCCGCTTTTTTCAATTTACTTCCGGCATTCTCGCCCGCCAGCAAAAACGTTGTCTTGGCTGACACCGAATCGCTCACCTTCCCTCCCGCATACAGAATCATCTCTTTAAAATACTCCCGGGGCCTGCTCAACGTTCCCGTGATGACAAACGTCATCCCGTCCAGCAAATCGCTCACCCCGGCTTTTTCCTCCACTTCCGCCCGGATACCGCAGGCAAGCAAACGTTCCACCAATTGCCGGTTTTCCTCTTTGGCAAAATACTTCAGAATACTGTTGGCCATCTGCTCCCCGATATCCTCCACTTCTGTCAATTGTTCGTAATCGGCTTCCATGAGGTTACGCATGTTTTTAAAACTTTTCGCCAAATTCCGGGATGCCGTTTCCCCGATATAACGGATTCCCAATCCATAGAGAAAAGCCGCAAAACCTGCCGTTTTCGATTTCTCGATACCTGCCAGCAGATTTTCCACGGATTTTTCCTGCATCCGGTACACGTTCAGCGTATTCAGTTTCCGCACCAACTTTTCATGCCGGGCAAAAAATCCGGTAATCTGTTCCGCATCCCCCTCGCTTATCCCGTCAATGACCGTGAGCAGGGAATCGGAGGCCACAGACAATTCATAAATATAATCGAAACCGGAAACCAGCAAATCGGCCTTATGCCGGTCTATACCCGGAATATTCAAAGCATAAATCACATAATCCAGCGGAATATCCGCCACTCTTCCCGCATCTTTCAGCCGCTCCAGCGTCTCATTGAAAGGCATACGGAAATATTCCGTCAGGCGGCTGACATTCCGCTCCTTATCTTCCTTATCGTCCCACGGCAACGCCAGCAAGCGTTCCCGCCCGGCTTCCTCCAGCTCCTGCAAACTTCCGAAATGCGCGGCCAGCATAGCGGCATTCCTGGACGAAATATTTTTCATGCCTATTTCAAAGCCGTATATGATTTTTGCCAAAGGAATACTCGTCACCTCAAAACTGTCCGGATAAATGATTTTTTCCAACCCTATCAATTCCTCCCGCTTCTCCGGCAACAGATAAATATCACTCACATCCCGGATAATATGCTGACTCAACAACAAATCGACAGTTTCCTTGCCCATACCTTCTATATCCATCGCTTTCCGACTGACGAAATGCTCTATCTTCCCCGCAATCTGAGGCGGACAATGGTCCTCATTCGGACAATAATGATTGGCCTCGCCTTCCTCCCTCACCAACTCCGTTCCGCACTCAGGACACCGCTCAATAAAATGTACCGGCAAAGCATCCGCCTTCCTGCGGCTCACATCCACCCCCACGATTTTAGGAATAATCTCTCCGCCCTTTTCCACATACACCGTATCATGTTCATGCAAATCCAGTTCGGCGATAATATCCGCATTATGCAAAGACGCCCTCTTCACAATAGTGCCCGCTATATGTACCGGCTCCAGATTCGCCACCGGCGTAATACTTCCCGTACGCCCCACCTGATAACTCACGCTCACCAACGGCGTGGCTTCCCGTTCCGCCCGGAACTTATAGGCAATCGCCCACCGCGGGGACTTGGCCGTATATCCCAGCAAATGCTGCTTTTCCAGGTCGTTTACCTTCACCACGATTCCATCTATCGGCACCGGCAGATTCACCCGCTCCTTATCCCATTTCTCAATAAAAGCCCAGACATCATCCACAGAGCGGCACACTTCCACATAAGGCGGCATGTGGAAACCCCACTCCTTAGCTTTCTGCAAATTGCCGTAATGGGTATCGGCAGGCGTTTCCTCCCCCGGCATATAGTATAAAAAACAATCCAGATGACGTTTCGCTACCAGCGAGGAATTCTGTAACTTCAAAGTTCCGGCGGCGGCATTTCTCGGATTGGCAAACAACGGTTCTCCCGCTTCGGCTTTCTCCTGATTCAAACGGTTAAACACAGCAAAAGGCATCAAGATTTCCCCCCGGATTTCAAACTCTGCGGGATAATCACCCCGCAATTTCAACGGGACCGTACGGATTGTACGGACATTGTCCGTCACATCATCACCCCGCACCCCGTCCCCCCGGGTAACGGCCTGCACCAACACCCCCTCCCGGTAGGTTAAACTGATGGAAGTTCCGTCATATTTCAGTTCGCAGACATACTCCACTTCTCCCGCCGCTTTACGCACCCGATTGTCAAATTCCCTCAACTCTTCCTCGCTATACGTATTTCCCAACGAAAGCATCGGATACTTATGGGCCACCTGTGTAAATTCCCGATTAAAATCCCTCCCCACGCGCTGCGTCGGTGAATTCGGGTCATACAATTCAGGATGAAGCGCCTCCAGCCCCTCCAACTCATGCATCAGCCGGTCGAACTCCATGTCCGAAATCTCAGGGGCATTGTCTATATAATACTTGTTATTATGATATTCCAATGCCTCCCTTAATGTCAAAAGTCTTTCTACCTCAGTCTGCATATCCTGAACCTATTAATTTATACCTTCTGAAAATCCCCGGAGGCCACTATACAAGCAGACTTCTTGCCGTAATAAACACGGGTAGCCCTCAGGTGTAATTTCAGAAACCGGCGCTTTTCAGACACGGTTTATTCCGGCAAAGTTACGAAATAATATCTTGCATTAAAACTACCCGAAAGCTAAAAGTTTCAACCGGCCCGAGCATCCTGTTCCATCCGCTTACCTCCTTCCACTTAAAAATCATAACTTTTTTTAACCCTCTAAAAAAAATATCGTATATTAGAGGCTCATTGTAAACAACACTGCCGGCTATGGGGAAAAGGTCCATTTTATCACTTCTTTTGCTGCTCATTTTCTGTTACACCCACGCACAATTCACCGATTTCGGACAAGACCCTGCATCCCTGCGCTGGAAACAGATTAAAACCAAAGACTTCCAGATTATTTATCCGGACTACTTCGAAGCCAACGCCCAGAAAATAGCCAATATATACCAGACCTTATACACCCACGGCAATACATTGGCACACAAACCGGTAAAGGTGTCCATGATTCTCCACCCGAACGGCGGCATCTCCAACGGCAGCGTAGCCTGGGCGCCCAAACGCACCGACCTCTACACCATGCCGTCACAGGATCCCTCCGATTCCTGGCTCGAACACCTGTGTGTCCATGAATTCCGCCACGTCGTCCAGATTGACAAAGTCAACCAGGGACTGACAAAAATTTTACAATACATCTTCGGGGAAGAGGCAACTATTGCCGTAACGGGGCTATATCTTCCCCTTTGGTTTATGGAAGGGGACGCCGTCACCTACGAAACCGCCCTGGGACACCTCGGACGGGGACGTTCACCCGAATTCCTGAACGAAATGAAAGCCCAGGTCGTGGAAAAAGGGATATACAGCTACTTCAAAGCCAGCCTGGGTTCATTCAAAGATTATGTGCCCAACCGCTATACCATGGGCTATTTCATGGTAGCCAACTCCCGCATCAACTACGGACCCGAAATCTGGTCCGACGCACTGACCCGTATCGGCCGCCGCCCGCTCAGTATCACCCCGTTTGCCAGCAGTCTCAAAAAAACACTGAATGCCCGCCGAAACGAACTATGGCAGGACTCCACGTTCCGCTCCCTTTTCATCGACCCCGAGAAAGTAAAAAAAGCAAACACTTACCGGGATGCCAAACGCACATTGTATCACGACAACTTTTCCGAACTCCAGGAAATCTGGAAAAAAGAAGTGGAAAATACCTCCGCCTGGTTCGACACACTACCCACGTCCAATCCTTACTACACCAACTACTATTACCCCATTCCCACTGGAAACGACCAATGGATTGCTTACAAAAAGGGATTCCGACAGACGGGAGCCTTCGTCCGGCACGATACGAAAGGAGAAAAAGTCATTACACCCACCGGCAGCCTGAACGACAACAAATTTGCCTATCACAACGGACAACTGGCCTGGACAGAATACAAACCCCACCTCCGCTGGGCAAACGGTGGACGGAATACCCTTACCACCTATGACCTGAAACACAAGAAATACCGCTATCATAAAAGTTCCCGGAACCGTTTTTCCCCGTTCGCCGCAGGCGATAACTGGGGCGTCGTTGAAGTGGACAACGAAAACCGGTCCTTTCTGGTTCTGCTTTCCAACGATATGAAAAAAGAAATCCGCCGCATCCCGGCCGGAGAAAACGAATTATTCATCCATCCCTCTTTCTGCAACGGCCAAATACTGACAGTGGTACAAAGCCCCTCAGGTATCCGCATCGAAAGCATCCGCCCCGAAACCGGAGAACGGCAAACACTGACCGAACCGGTATGGTACGAACTGGACAACCCCGTACTATGCGGCAACTCTCTTTTTTATCGCGCCTCTTACAACGGCAATAACGCTTTTTATGAAAAAAATTTAGTGACTGGCGAAACATTCCATATTCTCAGTGCCCCCTTCGGACTCCGTTTTCCGGCAGTGGACTCCGCCCGCCAACGGCTCTACTTTTCATTCTATACCTCCGACGGCTACAAACCCGGCACCGTTTCCCTCAACAGCCTCCGCAAACAGCAGCCCCGCTTTGCCCGATACCGTCTGGCAGACAGTCTTGCCCAACTGGAAGGATGGCAATTGAACTATTCCAACGATTCCGTTTTCCGAACCCGGAAATACAACAAATTCACCCATCTGTTGAATCCGCACAGTTGGGGTCCCCTCTACATCAACGCTCAGGAACAGGACGTCAACATCGGGCTGGTGGTTTACTCCCAGAATAAACTCAGCACGCTTTCACTGACAGCCGGCTACATCGCCGATTCCGACTATGACCACGGAGCTTGGATGCTCCACGCCGACTACAAAGCCCTGTGGCCTGTTTTTAACCTTGACCTGAGAACCGGAAAATACGATTACCACTCGTTCCAGCCGGACGTGCTCAATCAACAGACCCAACAACGGGACTCCCTGTATTTCGAGAACCGTTCCAACTATACCCAGGGAGCCTTGACCATGCAATTCCCGTTCAATATCTCCGTAAAGAACTACGCCCGTTCCGTCACTCCTTATGTCCGCTACAAGATTGAAGCACTGCATAACAACGATGTCCGCAAACTTTACCAACTGCGGATCAAAGACGATATCGGGTATCTCTACCCGGCCAACCCGGCGCACTATCGCTATTCCACACCGGCCAACTATTACCAAATGCTGGAATACGGACTCCTTTTCAGCAACCAGACCCGCATGACGACCCAGGAAATCAATCCCCGCTGGGGACAAATCCTGCAAGGAGGATTCGCCCACACACCCCTGAAAAAACTAAATCTCGGACACGAATGGTGGGCTTCCGGCTATTTCTATTTCCCGGGATTTTTCAAAAACCATTCCTTATATGCGTATGCCGGTCATCAGAAAAGACCGGATAACAGCGGTTACGGTAAAAAAATACTGGCTCCGAGGGGTATCAAAATCTACGGGAACGAATTCACCACCTTCCGAAGCGGCTATATGCTTCCCTTGTTCTACCCCGACCAGCACATCACCTCCCTGGTGTATATCAAAGCCGTGAACGGCGGCATATTCTTCGATATGGTGAACGAAAAAACAAACGGATACAAGAAAAACTATTATTCCTACGGAGCGGAATTAACGGTAGACCTTCCTCTCCTGCGCCTGCCTTTCCCGATACAGGCAGGAGTACGCACAGGCTACGAGACCCGGAAAAAGTCCGTATTCGCCGACCTGCTGTTTACTATCGGCTTCAACATATAAACCTCCGTTTGATTAGTGGCAAGGTATATAAAGACTCTCGTCCCGCGGTATGAACAAAACCGGAACATGGGCATAACGCCTGTATACACGCAAAGAAAAAGGAATAAAAAAGGGAAATACCCGGGAAGGCAACCTCATCAACACCCATGAATTTTCCTCCCTCCGGAGAATGGATTCCAACAACTTCTCATACGGCAGCTTCCATTCGCTCTTTTGAAAAACCGCTCCCGAATCGGTAAAAATCTTCTCCGTGAAATACACATTGTTATCCACTTTTTCCGCAATCAGTTCATCTTTTTCCCGGGGAACCAACAACTCAACATCCAAACGGGCATTCCGGCGCCGGAAAAAATTAGCCCATACGGCCTTTTCCTTATTTTCCAGGTCATACCCCACAGGCAATTTCAACCGGTGGTATGCTTCCGGAGAACAACCGGTGCCGAAAACCAAAGCGGGTCTTTGCACCGCATAGACAAATCTGAAAAATTTACGGAACTTCATGGCATGCCGGTTGAACACGCAAACCACCGTATCCTCCCGGATGAAATCCGTCATCTCCTTCTCCCCGGCGGGATACTTTTCATACCGCACCCCAAAGCCGCAGAGAGCAGCAAACCTTTCCGCATGTTCCCTCACTTCTTCCTCCGACTCCCTGTAAAAAGCAACAATCTCATATACGGTCATAAGCAGCACGATTGAAAATACAACAGAAAAACAAGAGGCTGACCAAATTTCATTTTCCAGCCAGCCTCTTTTCTTTATTCAAAACCCATTTCAATTCTTCTCCCGAATGGGGTCGTCATAAAATACCTGCAATCTTTCCAACTCCGCTTTCAATTCCTTGGTTATTTCCTCCGTACCGGGTTTGCCGTACAGATTGTTCATTTCCGAAGGGTCTTCCTGCAAGTCGTATAATTCCCACTCGTCGATGTCGTTATAGAAATGTATCAGTTTATAACGCTCCGTTCTCACGCCGTAGTGACGGCACACGCTGTGTTCGGCGGGATATTCATAAAAATGATAGTACAACGACTTTCTCCAGTCCGCCGGTTTCTCCCCTTTCAACAACGGTACCAATGACACTCCCTGAATATCTTCCGGCACGGGAAGTCCCGCCAATTCCAGGAAGGTAGGCGCATAGTCGATATTCTGCACCAACTGCGGCACATCCCCTCTGTAATCGAATCCTTCGGGCAGACGCATAATCAGAGGCGTACGCATGGATTCCTCATACATAAAGCGCTTGTCGAACCATCCGTGTTCCCCCATGTAGAATCCCTGGTCGGAAGCATACACAATCAACGTATTATCCAGCAATCCTTCCTCTTCCAGCTCTTTCAGCAAACGTCCCACATTGTCGTCCAACGACTTCACCGTCTTCAGATAGTCGCGCATATACCGCTGGTACTTCCATTCGGCCAGCGCTTTCCCTTTCAGTTTCGCTTTCTTGAACTCCTTGATAATGGGTTTGTAATGCTTATCCCAAGCCGTCCGTTGCGCTTCATTCATCCGTCCGTACGTTCCCTGCGTGCCGTTATCCCGGATATAAATCGAACGGTAATGGTCGTCCACCTGGTCATCCAGCATCTTCAAATCGTAAATCATCGTCATGTCCTTGTCGATGCTCATTTCCTGCTTGGCAGCCGCCACACGTCCTTTGTAGTCATCCCAGAAATTCTCCGGCATCTCGAACGTCCGGTCTTCAAAAAGGGCCAAATCGGCGGTATCCCCCATCCAGTTGCGGTGGATGGCCTTGTGGTGGACAAACATGCAAAACGGCTTCGTCGTGTCGCGTTTGTTCCGCAGCCAGTCGATACTCAAATCAGTGATAATATTCGTCACATATCCCTCGTGTCTCACCGTCCCTTCCGGCGTAATGAAATCCGGATTGTAATAATCCCCCTGAGCCGGCAGAATCGTCCAATAGTCGAAACACGTAGGCGTTCCGCCCAGGTGCCACTTGCCGATCATTGCGGTCTGGTAGCCCCCCTCCTGCAACAACTGCTGCACCGTCTGTTGCTGGCCGTTGAAAATCTTTCCTCCCTCATTATCCGTATAACCGTTCTTGTGGCTATGCTTGCCGGTCAACAAAACAGCCCGGCTGGGACCTGACAAAGAATTACAGACAAAACTATTGGTAAACTTCACGCCTTCCTCCGCAATCCTGTCCAAATTGGGCGTATGGGTATAGCGTTTATCGTAGCAACTCATCGTTTGATACGAATGGTCGTCCGTCATGATATAGACGATGTTCAACGGTTTCCTTTCCGGAGCCTTTTTCTGCGTACAGCCGTTCAAGGTCACCAACCCTGCGACAGGCAGAAGATAAGAGTAATTCAATGCCATTAGATTATGTGTTATTTAATTAGAATCCGGACAAAACTAATAAAAATCTATTAAAATTTGCTAAGAAGTTCGGATTATCTGACAAGCAGGCTATGAAAATGACTACCTTCAAATCATTATAACCAAGTTTGAGTTTAAGTGACCGCTGTAAACAAAGTACACAATACGTCTATTCGTTTCTTTTTTCTATGCTCTCAATATGCAGCCCCCATGTTTCACTACATTTTCCAAACCTTTATTGTCCTTATTAAAATCCATATATCACCCATTATAATGGTATATAAATGGGAGAAAAATGGGCGATGAATGGGATCTGCTTTAAATAAACACTTAATAATCATTATTTTAAAATAAAGCTACGCGTTAGGTAAATTCAGGTTGGAGCCATTATTTGGTTCCCTGACAATCGGATTTTTCCAGGTAGAGAGTGATTAAGCGGGGAAGGGCGTATTTTTCCAATTCGGATTCGGAAATTTCAAGATAAGAGGAAAAAGCGTCCGTAAATCCGGCAACTTCGATTTCATAAAAGCGGGCGAAGATGATGCGGTGGGAAAGTACGTGTTTGAAAACGGGATGTTGCCGCCGCCATTTGATTTCCGGTGCCTGCCGGAAGAGGTCAAGAAAACGCTTTTCTTTCACCAGCTCCTCCCATTCCATGTCCCGCTCCGTCTCTATCAGGGGAAATTCATACAGATTCTGCCAAATATCTTTTGCCGAACGCTGGGAAAGCAGCAAACGGTCGCCGCATTTTATGTGCAAATAGTTAAAATAACGGGGCTTAACAACCGTCTTTCCCGCTTTCACAGGCAATTGGTCAATCCTCCCCTCCCGATAGGCGGCACATTTGTCGCGCATCGGACAAAACAGGCAGTCGGGCGATTGGGGCAGACACTGGACAGCCCCGAAATCCATGATGGCCTGGTTGTATGTATCGGGACGCTCTTTGTCCAACAAAGAAAAGGCGAGTTCGGCAAAACGCTTTTGTCCTTCTCCGGTGTCTATCGGAGTATCAATACCGAACACCCGGGACAATACCCGATATACATTTCCATCCACTACCGCATAAGGCTGCCGCCACGCAAAGGAGCAAATGGCCGCCGCCGTGTAGGCGCCTATCCCTTTCAAAGACCTGACGTCTTCATACGACCAGGGGAATTCGCCCCCGAAACGGCTCATCAAATCCCGCGCCGCGGCATGCAGATTCCGGGCCCGGCTATAATAGCCCAGCCCTTGCCAGTATTTCAACACTTCATCCTCCTCCGCCTCCGCCAGCGTCCGTATATCGGGGAAACGTTCCGTAAAACGGAAGTAATAATCCATTCCCTGCACGACACGCGTCTGTTGAAGTATGATTTCCGAAATCCATATCAGATAAGGGTCGACGGTGTTCCGCCAGGGCAAATCCCGGCGGTTTTCCTCATACCAGTGTAATAATATCCCGGAGAAAAAATCCATCGTCAGAATCCAAAGGAGGAGTACCGGAAACCGGTTATATTTTAGTACACAATTCCGCAATGCGGACCACCACTTCCACGGCCTTTTCCATCGAGTTCACCGGAATGTATTCGTATCTGCCGTGCAAATTATGCGCTCCGGTGAACAAATTGGGCGTAGGCAATCCCATATACGACAGGCGGGCGCCGTCCGTACCTCCCCGCACCGGCAATACCAGCGGCTTCACTCCCACGTCCGCCATCGCCTGGCGGGCTATATCCACAATATAGCGTACGGGCTCTATTTTTTCCCGCATATTGAAATACTGGTCTTTCAGTTCCAGTTCGATGTTCAATCCGTATTTCCGGGAGAAATCACGCACCCCGTTTTCTATCGTGTTCTTCCGCCAGATGAAGCCGTCACGGTCGAAATCACGAATCAGTATGTCCACCGTCGTCTCCTCCACATCCCCTTTTATCGCAGACACATGGAAATAGCCTTCATAGCCGGCTGTATTTTCCGGCACTTCCTTCTTAGGCATACTGGCCAGGAAATCACCGGCGATAGTGGTGGAATTCACCATCTTATTCTTGGCATATCCGGGGTGGAAACTCTTTCCCTTAAAGGTCAGCCGTGCAAAAGCGGCATTAAAGTTCTCGTACTGCAACTCGCCGATTTCCCCGCCATCGAGGGTATAGGCGAATCTGGCCCTGAACTTTTTCAGGTCGAAATGGTCCGGGCCGTGCCCGATTTCCTCATCGGGCGTGAAGCATATATATATGTCCCCGTGCTTCACCTCGGGATGGTTCGCCAAATACTCCACGGCCGTCAGTATTTCCGCAATACCCGCCTTATCGTCCGCTCCCAGCAGCGAATTACCGCTGGTGGTTATCAAATCCTGTCCGACGTAGTTCAACAGTTCCGGCGATTGTTCCGGCGATAAAACCAGACCGGTTTCCTTATCGAGGACAATGTCGGTGCCTGCATAATTACTGATAATCTGCGGACGAACGTGTTTTCCGCTCATATCGGGACTGGTATCCATGTGGGAAATAAACCCAATGGCAGGTACCTCCTTTTCCATGTTGGAGGGCAGGAACCCATGCACATAGCCGTTTGCGTCCACTTCCGTCCCGCTCATTCCCAGAGCCTTCATCTCCTCACACAACATCTCCGCGAACATGACCTGTCCGGGCGTGCTCGGTATCATCCCCGTATCCGGGTCCGACTGGGTGTTGCATTTCACATACCTCAAAAAACGTTCGACAACCGCTGACATATTTTCCGAAATTTAATCTTTAAAGAACAGGGGCTTCCCGTTTTTATCCTAATAAGCTTTCGCAATCAATACGCGCCGGCGGGAAGGTTTTCCCGTCACCATACATTTGCCTTCTTCCTCGGGAGAATCAAAGGGGATGCAACGGATGGTCGCTTTCGTTTCCGCCTTGATACGCTCCTCGGTTTCGGGGGTACCGTCCCAATGACAAAGGAAAAATCCGGTTTTCGTTTCCAGCAGTTCCTTGAATTCGTCATACGAATCCACTTTCGTGATTTTGGAGTTACGGAAATCCAGCGCTTTTTTATAAATATTCTCTTGGATGTCTTCCAGCAACCGGGCCACATACTCCTCGATTCCAGCCGCCGCCACGGTCTCTTTCGTCAGGGTATCCCTTCTGGCCACCTCTATGGTATCGTTCTGCAAATCTCGTTCCCCGATAGCCAGACGGACAGGCACTCCCTTCAATTCGTAGTCGGCAAACTTCCATCCCGGTTTCTGGGTGTCGCGGTCGTCATATTTCACACTGATGCCTTTTGCCTTCAATGCCTCTACGATGCCTTCCACCTTGGCCGTAATTTTCTGCAATCCTTCCGCGCTTTTGTAGATGGGCACAATCACCACCTGTATCGGTGCCAGTTTCGGAGGCAACACCAATCCGTTATCGTCCGAATGCGCCATAATCAAAGCCCCCATCAAGCGGGTGGATACCCCCCATGAGGTGGCCCACACATAATCGCGGTTTCCGGTCTGGTCGGTAAACATCACATCAAACGCTTTGGCGAAATTCTGTCCGAGGAAATGGGACGTCCCCGCCTGCAAAGCCTTTCCGTCCTGCATCAAGGCCTCGATGGTAAAGGTCTCCAAAGCCCCGGCAAAGCGTTCGCTCTCGCTCTTATTCCCCATAATCACCGGCACCGCCATCCATTTTTCGGCAAACTCGGCATACACCCTCACCATTTTGTTGGCTTCGGCCAAGGCCTCTTCGCGCGTGGCATGAGCCGTGTGACCTTCCTGCCACAGGAATTCAGCCGTACGCAGGAACATACGGGTACGCATTTCCCAGCGCATCACATTGGCCCACTGGTTGCAGAGGATAGGCAGGTCCCGGTAGGACTGTATCCAGTTTTTATAAGTATTCCATATAATTGTCTCCGACGTGGGACGGATGATGTATTCTTCTTCCAGTTTCGCTTCCGGGTCCACAATCACCCCGCTTCCGTCGGGTGCATTTTTCAGACGATAGTGGGTCACTACCGCACACTCTTTGGCAAACCCTTCCACATGGTCAGCTTCTTTAGAAAAGAAAGATTTCGGTATCAACAGGGGGAAATAAGCATTCACATGTCCGGTATCCTTAAACATTTGATCCAGCACCCGCTGCATCTTTTCCCAAATTGCATATCCGTAGGGCTTGATGACCATACAGCCTCTCACGGCTGCCGGTTCCGCCAATCCGGCTTTACTCACTAACTCATTATACCATTGAGAATAATCTTCATTTCTTGATGTTAAAAACTTACCCATCTTCTTATTTTTTGATAAAACAGCAGCAAATTTAGGCAAAAAAAATATGATTCTAATTCCAAAATAGCTATTTTTATCTGAGTGAAACCAGGACAGCCGGAAGGCTGTTTATTTTGGTATGGTTTTTGATAGAACTTAAAAAAAATAAACGATTTCACAATGAAGACATTTTATATACCTCTGTTGGCGGTCTTTGTTTTAGGGGCCTGTTCTTCGATGCAGACCATGAATGCCTCCATAGAAGACGATATTTATTACGTCCCCAACCAAAAACCGCTTATGGTGAAAGAAGTGGAGACCATTACAGGACAAAAAATCGACATGACTGCCCCGGCAGCCAGAAGCAACTATTCAGACAATTATGCGGAAAGCGAAAGCGCTGTAGTCATTAACCGCCAGAGAGGAACGGCGGAAAAGGTGAGCACTTCCGAACTGGCTGCCCAGGCGGAATATGTGCTGAACGACCCCTATGCGCCGGAGACCACGACTCTCTATACGAATTCCGGCTACTGGATAGGCGGATTCAAAGGCAATGACTCCGATATGCAGGAGGCAGCCCGCATCATCAATCAATACCCCGAAGGTTTCGGTTTCATTGCCAATGGACAGGATATTGCACTGAATCTTTCTTTCAGTCCGGACTGGAATGTCTATACGGACAACGGTCGTTACTGGTGGTTCCCGTCTTCCTCCAATATCCAGCTTTACAACACGTTCCTTTTCGGCACCTATCCGAAATACATCTGGACGGTGGTATGGAACGAACCGTTTTATGACAGCTGGGCTTTCGACAGCCATTTCAATATCGGTTGGGGCGGTCCGGGCTGGAGCTTCGGTTTCGGATGGAATACAGGCATATACCGTCCCTGGTACGGCGGCTGGTATGGCAGTTACCCCTATTGGGGCGGTTGGTATGACCCCTGGTGGGGACATAACCGGTATCCGAGCTGGCACCATTCACACTGGCATCCCTCCCATTGGAATCACCCGAATTGGGGAGGCCATCAGCCTGGCTGGACACCGCCTTCTTCCAACCGTCCTAACAGACCGGGCAATCCGCGTCCGAATATCGGCAGTGGCTCCATTGGCCTGCGTCCGGGAATAAACCGTCCGGGAAGTACCACCCGTCCCAATTATAACAACCAACGCCCGGGAAGCAGCGTACGCCCGGGAAGTGAATCGGCCCGGCCCGGCAACACGACAACGACCCGACCCGGTGTGACCCGACCGAATTACAACAACAGCAGCCCCGGAACGACCACACCACGTCCAAATAATAATACAACCCGGCCGACAACCACCCGCCCGACGAACAACAACAGCCGTCCTGCAACGGTGCGTCCCGGAAACACCGGCAACAATAATCGTTATACCCGGCCGGCCACACGTCCCAATACGACGACAAACAAAAGCAGCAATGTTAAAACCTATAACCGGCAACCCAATAATTACCGGCCGACGTATAATAACAACCGCACCTATAACCGGAGCAACAGTTCAAACCGGAGCAGTTACACCGCTCCCCGCCCTGCTTCTCCATCCAGAAGCGGAGCGACCCACTCCGCACCGAGCCGGAGTACCAGCCGCTCGGGCGGAAGAAGATAACCGAACATATATTAAGAACCTACGACCATGAAAACATTATACATTCTTCCGGCCTTGTTACTCACCGCCCTCTGGGGCTTTTCCCAGACGACGGCCGATGTAGTACGTTTCTCACAATCCACGAATTTCGGAACGGCACGCTCCACGGCCATGAGCGGAGCTTTCGGAGCCTTGGGCGGCGATTTGTCCACCTTTTCCACGAATCCGGCCGGTATCGGCGTATTTCGGAAATCGGAAGTAAGCATCACCCCTTCCCTGTCGTTCTCCAACACGAAATCCGGGAACCGGTCGGCCAGTGACAATTCGTTCCAGATAGGAGACCTCGGTGCCGTCATCGCTTTTTACAGTCCCGATTTCGACTGGCGGGGATTCAATTTCGGTATTAATTATTCCGGCATGAATAATTTCAATCTGAAAACCGACCAATATATCGCCAATTCCCCTACTTCATTTTCACAAGCTATCGCACAGCAGGCAAATTACGACTATGCCGCCGATTTCACGCCAGGCATTATGGAAACGCTGGCATCCCAATCCAATGTCATTTTGATGGATGAAGCAACCGGATTCTATGAACCTGTCATCATAGGCGCCAACCAGTGGAAAAATATCAAAGAGGACGGTTACCAAGGAGAATATGCTTTTACGTTCGGCACCAACTACAAAGACAAACTGTATCTCGGTCTGACCATCGGTCTGCAATCCATTTACTATAAATCGAAATCGGTGTATGCCGAGACACCCGACCAAGACAATCCTTACGACCTCGATTATTTCGATTATCTGCAACAACTGAAAACAACGGGTGTCGGTACAAATGTGAAATTCGGCGTTATCTACCGCCCTATTCCCGAATTGCGCCTGGGCGCCGCGATACACAGCCCGACCTATTATTCCATGACCGACCGGTATTACAGCGACATGTATGCTTTATACCTGTCGCCCGATGCGGAAGGCTATTATGATTATTTAAGCGACCCCTACGCATACAAATATGACTACGATATGCGTACGCCGTGGAGAGCCCTGTTGAGTGTCGCCACCGTTTTGAATCAGAAAGCGATTCTGAGCGTCGACTACGAATACATCGATTACGCTTCCGCCAAACTAAGCAACGGAGACGGGCATTATGATTTTTACGACTCGGCAGACGGTCCCGGAACGAATGACGATATAAAACGCTATTTAAGGTCGACGCACAATATCAGAATCGGTGCCGAGTACCGGTATAACAGCCTGTTCAGCCTGCGGGGCGGTTACTCTTGCTATGCCAGCCCTTACAAGCACGATAAGAACCTGCTCAAGTTGCAGACGGTTTCCGCCGGATTCGGTCTGAATTTCGGCGCATTCTACTGTGACGCCGCCTATCTGTACAAATTCACCAAAGATACGACCCTGTTTTACAGTTATCTCGACCCGGAGGATGCCTCTTTTGATGTGATTTCGGAACCCATCCGTAACAAATACAACAATCACGAGGCACGCATCACGCTCGGCATCCGGTTTTAACCCCATATCCCGGCTCCGTTTTATGACGAAAACGGAGCCGGGCTTCCTTTCAACCCGTTCAACTTTTCCCTCCTTTTAATTTTTTCAACTCTTTCAACTCTCCCAATCATTCATTACTTTTGCCACCGTAATAAAAGAGTATGGTGAAAAAATTTTATATCGAGACTTACGGTTGCCAGATGAACGTGGCAGACAGTGAAGTGGTGGCGGCTATCTTAAAGGACAACGGTTTCATACACACCCGGGACAAAAGCGAAGCGGACCTCATTCTGGTCAATACGTGCTCCGTACGGGAAAACGCAGAACAACGGGTGCGGGGACGCGTGGAAGGCTTTTCAGAAATCAAGAAAAAAAATCCTTCCCTGCTGATCGGGATTATGGGTTGCATGGCCGAACGCTTGGGAGAGAAACTGTTTGAAGAAGAAAAAAACGTCAATATCGTGGTAGGCCCGGACGCCTATCTGGACCTTCCCCTTCTGATAGAGAAAGCCGCCCGGGGCGAAAAGGCCATCAACATCGCCCTTTCCGAGACGGAGACTTACAAAGACATCTGTCCTTCCCGGATAGATGAGACCGCCATTTCGGGTTTTGTTTCCATCATGAGGGGATGCAATAATTTCTGTACCTATTGCATTGTTCCCTACACCCGGGGCAGGGAACGCAGCCGCAGTCCGAAAAGCATTATCAACGAAGTACTCGACCTCCAGTCCAAGGGCTATAAGGAAGTGACCCTGTTGGGACAAAACGTCAATTCCTATTTGTATAAAAACGGGGAAGAACAGACGGATTTCCCCGGATTACTCGATTTGGTGGCACGGACGGTGCCGGGAATGAGAATCCGTTTCGCCACGTCCCATCCCAAGGACATGAGTGACGAAATATTGGAGACCATCGCCCGCCACGCCAATATCTGCAAGGCCATCCACCTGCCTGTTCAGTCGGGCAGCAACTCCGTGCTGAAAGACATGAACCGGAAATACACACGTGAATGGTATCTCGAACGGATAGCCGCCATCCGGAGAGTCATCCCCGACTGCGGCATATCCACCGACGTGTTTGTCGGTTTCCACAATGAAAGCGAAGCCGATTACCTGCAAACGCTCGATTTGATGAAGGAAGTCGGTTTTGACCTCGCCTATATGTTCAAGTATTCGGAACGTCCCGGCACCGTAGCCTCCAAACGCCTCCCCGACAATGTCAGCGAGGCCGACAAAGGCCGCCGGCTCCAGGAGTTGATAGAGTTACAGACCCGCCTGTCTTTGGAAAGCAACAAGCGCGATGTGGGTAAAACCTTTGAAGTCATGGTGGAAGGCGTCTCCAAAAAGAATGCCGACGAAATGTTCGGCCGCAGCAGCCAAAATAAGGTCATTGTCTTTCCGGCCAAAGGTATTCAACCGGGCACCCTCGTGCGGGTGAAAGTAAAAGATTGCACTTCCGCCACGCTACTCGGAGAAAAAGAAGAAAATTAATCCCCTAAAACATCCGCCCATGTTCCGCAAATTGGAAAGCAACGAATTGAACCGCATCAGTACGGAAGAGTTCAAAGAAGCCGAAAAACTGCCTTTGGTCATTGTATTGGACAATGTGCGGAGCCTGAATAATGTCGGTTCCGTTTTCCGGACTTCCGACGCTTTCCGCATTGAAAAAATATACCTGTGCGGCATCACCGCCACTCCCCCCAACCGGGAAATCCATAAAACGGCCTTGGGAGCAGAGGATTCTGTAGACTGGGAATATGCCCAAGACACGTTGGAGGTCATAGAAAAACTGCAAGCCGCCCGTTACCGCATTTTCGCGGCGGAACAGACCGAAAACAGCCACTCGCTCGAAGAGTTCCGACTCAACGAGACGGATAAATACGCCATTGTATTCGGCAACGAGGTGAAAGGCGTGCGGCAGGATGTTATCGACCGCTCGGAAGGCTGCATCGAAATTCCCCAATTCGGCACCAAGCATTCGTTCAATATTTCCGTCAGTGTGGGAATTGTCCTGTGGGAACTCACCCGGCCGCTGTTAAAAAGGCTAAAGTCGTAAATCTCCCATCCGGCCAACTATTTTCACCGCCTCTACCGCTTCTTTTACGTCATGCACCCGCAGGATGGACGCCCCTTTCATCAGAGCAATGGTATTCAGCACCGTCGTGCCGTTCAATGCCTCTGCGGGAGTTGTATCCAGCAAACGGAATATCATTGATTTCCGGGAGATTCCCACAAGCAAGGGGTAGCCCAGTTTGTGAAAGATGTCCAGACGATTCATCAGCTCGTAATTGTGTTCCAGCGTCTTTCCGAAACCGAAGCCGGGGTCAAGAATGATATTCTCCGTCCCGGCGGCACGCAAGGCCTCTGTCCGCTCTTCGAAAAAACGATACACCTCTTTCACAACATCCCCGTAGACCGGATTTTTCTGCATTGTCTGCGGAGTCCCCTGAATGTGCATCATGATATAGGGCAAGCGGGTCGCCGCGATAAAACCGAACATCTCCGGGTCCATTGTCCCGCCGGATATGTCATTGACAATGACTTCCCCCAGACACTGATAGATTTCGCGGGCCACTTCCGACCGGAAGGTATCTATCGAAACGGGCACGGAGGGATAATATTTCCTCACCAGTTCAACCGCCGGAGCCAAACGGGCCAATTCTTCCTTCGGGTCGACCGCCGCCGCCCCCGGGCGGGTTGAATAGGCACCGATGTCTATAATCCCCGCTCCCTCTTCCATTATCTGGTGTATGCGCCCGATGACCGCCGCTTCCGTTTCATAACGCCCCCCGTCAAAAAAGGAGTCGGGCGTCACGTTCAATATACCCATCACGACAGGGCGTGACACCTCCGGAGTTTCCTTTCCCAATGACAGTATTTTCATCATGACCGAAATTTTCAATTTACGTATATTGATTTACGATTGCTTTTTTGTTAATTTTACGCGTTCAAAGTAAATATTAGTTTTTGAGAAAACAAACAAAATGGCACAATCCGGTCACATTACCGACACCTCCCAGGAATATGAAGAAGTCATCCGGCTTTGCAGCGACATTTTTATGAAAAAAATGCACGATTACGGCACAGCCTGGCGCATCCTGCGCCCTACCTCCATTACGGACCAGATTTTTATCAAGGCGAACCGTATCCGCTGTATCGAAGAGAAAGGCGTGTGCAAAGTGGACGAAGGCATCATTCCCGAATTCATCGGCATCGTCAACTATGCGATTATGGGACTTATCCAACTGGAAATGGGTGCGAAGGAAGATGATGACCGGGAATTTATCGCCCAGCGGTACAGGCATTATTTTCAGGAAGCACGGAACCTCATGGACAATAAAAACCATGATTATGACGAAGCCTGGAGGAGCATGCGCATCAGTTCCTACACGGACCTGATCCTGATGAAAATCAACCGCACGCGCCAGATTGAGGATTTAAAGGGCGACACGTTGATTTCCGAAGGCATTGACGCCAATTATTACGACATGGTCAACTATGCCGTATTCGCCCTGATCCGTCTCGTGGTGGAAAAAGAGAACACACTTAATAAATAAACACGGTGCGGCAACAGCCGCAACTCTAAAAACGAAAAAGATGAAACTATTAATGAACGTATGCAGAATTCTGGTCGGTGCCGTCTTTATTTTTTCAGGCTTTGTAAAAGGCGTTGATCCGTTGGGGTCGAATTATAAATTCATCGATTATTTCAATGCTTTCGGTATGAGCTGGATGAATTTCTCCGCTCTGTTTTTCTCTTTCGTGCTATCGTTGGCCGAATTTTTAATCGGTGTATGCCTTTTCCTCAACATCAAAACGAAATGGGCCGCCTGGGGTGCCCTGCTGTTTATGGCCGTTTTCACACCGCTCACGCTGGTGCTGGCGATTAAAAACCCGGTAACGGATTGCGGCTGTTTCGGAGACGCATGGGTATTGACCAATTGGGAAACGTTCTGGAAGAATGTGGTGCTGCTGGCCATGGTATTGGTTATTTTCTTCAAGCGCGACCACTATAAATCCCTTTTTAATTTCCTGGAACAGACCGTATTGATGACGGGAACCATCGTCTTTATGCTTTGCATCGAGTTTTACTGCTACCGCCATCTGCCCATCATCGACTTCCGTCCCTATGCCATCGGCAAGAATATACAGGAAGGGATGAGCATTCCGGAAGGCGCTCCCCACGACGAATACAAGACGACCCTTAACTATAAAAACAAGAATACGGGCGAAGTCAAGGAATTTGACGAAACCAACTACCCATGGCAGGATACCCTCAACTGGGAGTTCCACAGTTCCGAGCAGAAATTAATCAAAGAAGGTTTCAAAGCCCCGATTCATGATTTCGTCATGGAACACCCTACCCTCGGCGACATCACGGATGAAGTGCTGCAGGACGATAACTACACCTTTCTGGTGGTTTCCTACGACCTGAACAAGATTTCCCCCGACAATCTGGAAAAACTGAACGAACTGGCTGCTTATGCCCGGGAAAAAGATTACCGTTTCTACGGACTGACGGCCTCCAACAGCGATGTGGTGAAACAAGTGTCGGACCGGTATCATATTCCTTATGAATTTTGCAGCATGGACGAAATCCAGCTGAAGACAATTGTCCGTTCAAACCCGGGTCTGGTTCTTCTGAAAAAAGGAACCGTCATCGACAAATGGGGACACCGAGACCTGCCGGATGCCGAAATCCTACAGGATAAAGAGCCGTTGGCCTACTGCCTCAGCGAGCAACAAAGCATTACCGACAAATATGTGGTTTATTCCCTGACGTTACTCTATCTGTGCCTGTTGTTCCTTTACATGACCAAGAAATACAGAAAACTCAAAGCGTAACATCAGCATCCGCCGATATTTTATTTATTATTAATATAGAACTACTATGAGAAAAAAAATTGTTGCAGGAAACTGGAAAATGAATAAAACCCTTCAGGAGGGTATCGAACTGGCCAAAGAAGTCAATGCCAAAGTGAAAGGATTGAACGCTTCCCAAGTGAAAGTCATTATCGGCACACCGTTTATCCACCTGGCGGAAGTAACGAAACAGGTAGACCCCGCTGTGGTTTCGGTAGCTGCACAAAACTGCGCAACCGAGGTATCGGGTGCCTTCACCGGTGAAATCTCCGCTGCCATGGTAGCTTCTACAGGAAGCCAATACGTGATTTTAGGACACTCCGAGAGAAGAAGCTACTACGGAGAAACCGACGAAATCTTAGTAAAGAAAGTGGCACGCGCCTTAGAGAACAAACTGGAGGTTATCTTCTGCGTAGGCGAAGTGCTGGCGGAAAGAGAAGCTGAAAAACATTTCGACGTGGTGAAATCACAGTTGGTAAACGGACTTTTCAACCTCTCGGCTGACGAATTCTCCCACATCGTGATTGCCTACGAACCCGTTTGGGCCATCGGTACAGGCAAAACGGCCACCTCTGCTCAGGCACAGGAAATGCACGCATTCATCCGCAAAGTAGTGGCTGAGAAATATGGCAAGGAAGTGGCTGACAATACCTCTATCCTCTACGGAGGAAGCTGCAACGCCAAAAATGCCGATGAACTTTTCGCCAACGAAGACGTAGACGGCGGACTTATCGGCGGAGCCTCCCTGAAAGCCGAAGATTTCAGCATCATCGTGGCTGCCCGCGCAAAACATTAAAACACAGAGATACTTCAAAAACAAACCATCCGGCAGCACCCCGCTCGCCGGATGTTTTTTTTATTTCCTAAAAATTATCCTATTTTTTTAAATTTACATGCAGCAAAAAGCAACATCCTGCGTCATATAGACAGAAAAACAAACGATGAACAGTTATAAAGTCATAATACATCAATGCCGCAAAAGGGAACGCCGGGCACAACTGGAATTCTATATGATGTTTTATAAAAGCGTGTACAACAGTTGTTTCCGGATTTTGGGCAACCAACAGGAAGCGGAAGAAATCATGCAGGAAAGCTTTCTGAAAGTGCTGGACAAAACGGAACTCTTGCAGGAAGATGCCGGGAGTATGGAAAAAATGCTGAAACGCATCGCCATCAACAGCTCCATAGACTGCTACAGGAAACGGAAAATCCGGTTTGTGGAATTAGAGGACAAATTTACCTTCACTCCCGACACCGATACGGAAGACACCTTGCAAAACGAAATCCGGCTGGAAGCCATCGAACATACGATGCAACTGCTTCCCGAAGGCTACCGCATCATACTCTCGCTCCATCTCATAGAAGGCCTGGAGTATGCGGAAATCGCCGAGCAACTGAATTTATCGGCCTCAACCGTACGTTCCCAGTTCACCCGTGCCAGACAAAAACTGATTCACCTGATAAAAGAACATTACAGCCATGAAAATATCCTTGGATAACCAAATCAAAAATAACCGGGAAGCTTTCGACCGGGCTGTTCCGGCATTCGGACATTTCGAACGTTTCGAACAAAAACTCGAACACCGGGAAAGAAGACACACCCGCCAAAACCGCCGGTGGATTACGGCCTCTTCTATCGCCGCCATGTTTGCCATCCTTCTGGTGTTCCAGTTCAGCCGCACGCTCACCACTGTTCCTGACGAAACGGAATCCGTGGCCGAGGTGGCAGGCTATTACAAACTCCAGCTGAAAGAGGAGATAAGCAAGATTCAAAAACAACTGGAAAAACTGGATACCCCCAACCGTACGGAAGTCATCAATGACCTCCGCGGCATTATGAAAGATGCCGACGAGACGAAAATAGCGGAAACACCGCTGACGGCCGAAGAGAAAATCTCACTGATCGTGCGGCGTTACAATGCCAAAATCGAAACGCTGCAACATATTCATTCCATCATAGAAAACATACCGAATAAAAACAATAACCTTTAAACGAAAAAGCGATGAAAACAAAAACCTTTTTTCTTACGGCTATTCTCTTTCTATTGTCCGTTTCCGTCTGGGCGATAGAAGAGGTGAAACGCACCATCACGAAAGAATTTTCCGTCTCCGCCAACGACGAAGTGATTGTCAATAACAAATACGGCAATCTGACCATCTCCGAATGGGGAAAAAACAAAGTTTCTTTTACCGTCGAAATCACCGGCCGGGGAGAGAAAGCGAAAACAGCACAGGAAATGGCCGACCGCGTATCCGTCAACTTCAACAAAAACGGGCGGAAAATCTCAGCGGAAACCGTCTTTCAAGAAAAGAATTTCAACTGCAGCAACTGTGGCACAACAGTTCACTACACCATCAACGTGCCTACGGATGTCTATTTGAATCTACTGAACAAATACGGCAATATCACCTTGAACAGGACCGACCGTTCTTTCCAGTGCGAGCTGAAATACGGCAATCTCACGGCCAATCAATTGCTGGGAGAGGAAAACACCGTATCCATCAAATACGGTAACGCCGATCTGGGCGAAGTATATGATATCGACCTGGAAATCAAATACGGCAACCTGACACTCGAAAAAGCGAAGACGTTAAAATTCGTCAGCGGCTATTCAAACAGCAAAATCGGCACCGTCGACAAATTAGAGCTTACGTCCAAATACGATAACTTCAAAATCAAAAGTTTAGGCCAGCTGAACATGACTACCGGCTATTCCAATTTCGACATCGGGGAACTGAAAAAGAGCTTCATCGCCTCCGAGATAAAATATGGAAAGATAAAAATCGAAAAAATCAACACCGATTTCAACGAAATCAGTATCGAAGCCGCCTATACCCCCATCCGGTTAGGCATCACGCCCCAACACAATTTCCAGGCGAAATTATACAATCGCTACGGCAACATCAAAACCAACGGCCTGACGTTCCACAATGTCAATCTGGACGGCGAAGACGACCGGTATGCGAAAAACATCACGGGGACAGTAGGCTCTTCCTCCTCCCCCCATGCAAAAATCACGATTTCCAACCGTTACGCGGACATCATTTTTGAAAAATAAAAGGCAAGCTGACACCGGAGGACTCTCCGGTGTCTTTTTTTATTGCTCTAACATCTGTTGCAGATAATTGTCCGGATATTCCACCGTGACATCCGCAATGCGTTCATTCTCTTTCACCAGACGATATTCGGGATTTATAAATCCGGCATAAGGAGGTACATTCAACTTCCCATAACGCTCCAACACTTCCCGGTGCAACGCTTCGTCCACCTCCACCCCATAGCCCTCAATCAACTGCCGGGCAGCTTCATAATCCCCTTCCGACTTGATACGCTGTACTTCCGCCAGCAACTTCCCGAACAGGGCGCGCAATGCCCGGTAATCACGAATGACGAAATAAGTCTTACCGTTTTCCGCCACTTTCTCTATCACGCGGTCCGTCTGTCCCTGTTCATACGCCCAGCGGGCTATCAACTGCCGGTTGCGCATGTGTGCCTCCTCCAGTTTGTCCCCCGGCTTTATCCGCGTCAACTGAACCAACAATCCGTTACGGATATAACTGTCATACTCACACATCCCCGCCTCCACGCAAGGCAAAATCCCCAACTCCTCCAACTTCGGGTCCAGCATATAATACAGGGCAAACAAATCCGCCCTCGCCTCCTCCAACGTGGAGTAATAATTCTTCAACACCTCGGTCGTCACGCCGGGCAACATCTTGCCCGACCCGTGTCCCAGACACTCATGCAAATCGGTATGGACATTCCCCGCCAAATAACCGTACTTCCGGATTCTTTCCTTTTCCCCGTCCGAATAAGCAAACTCGTCCGTCACGCCGGAATTCAAAGAAGCCATGTGATAAGCGTAGGTGATATTATCAAAAGTAACCGATTTGCTTCCGTAGCGTTCCCGTATCCATTCCGCATTCGGCAGATTGATACCGATGGGCGTCGCCGGATAACAATCCCCGCCCAGATACGCCACCTGCATCACCCGCGCTGTCACTCCCGACACCTCGGTACGCTTGAAACGGGCATCCACAGGCGCATGTTCCTCAAACCACAAGGCATTCTCCGCCAGCCGCGAAGTGCGTTTACACCCCTCCTCGTCCACAATCTGCACCACCGCCTCCCAACTCCCCTTAAATCCCAAGGGATCGCCATAGACTTCTATAAAACCGTTGATAAAATCCACTTTGCCCTCCTTCTCCTTCAGCCACTCTATCGAAAACTCGTCAAAGAGCCCCAGGTCGCCCGTCCGGTAATATTCAATCAACAGACATATCGCCTTGCGCTGTTGCTCATTGCAAGCATACTCCTTCGCTTTCTCCAACCAGAAAACGATATTTTCAATGCAGTCCCCGTACTTTCCTCCCGTTTTCCAAACCTCTTCTTCCACGTTCCCCCCTCTTTTCACCAACGTCGAATTCAGCCCGACGGACACCGGACATTCCGCATCCCGCTCCTTCGCGGCATAAAACCGCTCCACCTCCTCCTGCGTGACGCCCTGATAGTAATTATTGGCAGAAGCCGCCACCAAATCCTTGTCCCCGTCCAATACGACCCGTTTCGCCATAAAAGCGGGGTCAAACATAATGCGTTCCAAACGTTCAAATGCCTCCGGCTGTCCCACAGCCTCTGTCAAACTCCGGAAATAAGCGGCTGAAAACTGCGGCGCAAATTTGTCCATCGAATAATGATGATGCACCCCGTTGGCAAAAAACACTTTCTTGGCATACACAACAAAATGCCGGAATTCATCACACTCCCGGTCACCCATATATTCCTTCAGGATGCGCTCCAATATCCGCCGGAGCTCCAGATTAAACTCATTGTTCTGGTCCCACAATATATCCCGCCCGGCAGAAGCCACCCGACTCAAATAATACACCAGTATCTTTTCTTTGAGCGTCAGATGCTCAAAAGCCGGCACCTGATAACGCAGGATGCGGATATCGTCAAACTGTTCCGAAATGTAACTACCGAATTTCATTTTCCTATTATTTCTTTATTCTTCCCTATTCCATGCCTCAGCGGTCTTTCACCTTGTCCTTCCAATACCAGATTCCGTTTTTCAGTTCAAAGGCATTCAACGTCCCGTCCGGGCCATAAAACATCCAGGCCCCTTCGTATTTTTCATCACCGGGAGAAAGATGGTCGAAAACAATACGTTTCCCGTTCTTTTCCTGTTTCAACATCATGCTCATTCCGCGCCCGTATTCAAAAGTCATGGCGGCACTCTGAGACTTGCCCCGCCTCAGCAGACGACGGTTGAAATTGACTTTCCCGGAAGGAGAGAAATCCGCTATCTGTATGGCCTTCCTGTTTGTCTTCGCCGTCTCGCTCCAGCCCAATAAGACGAAATACTCTTTCTTATCGGAGGTAAACGCCCAAAAATCATAGAAAAGATAAGGAGGTACACTTTTGTCCCCCGGCACATATTTCAATAAAACATTCCTCCTTTTGTTTTCAAAGCGGAAACAGTTGTAAAAAGCCGTCCCGCCGGTCAGGGGCACACTCCAGGAAAACAACTCCGCTTTGGCATTCTGACAAGGTTTATATCCCAAATACTGCACACCCCGTGTCCCGTCATACTCTCCCAACCCAAGTCTGCCTATCCACTCCGCCAATTCATCACTATACGCCAGTCTCAAACTATCCTCCGTCGCCGCCACCAGCTTCTGCATGCAGACAGCCATGCTATCCTGTAAAATCTGCTGTCCCTTCCCGCTTCCGCCTATCAGACAAAGCAACAATATCCCGAACAAAATTCTCATACACTAAATTTTAAATGCTTATTCAGATTCAAACCTCTGCAATATCTCGTCGGAAGCCTTTATCGAATGCTTGTACCATTGCAAAGCCACCTGCACCTGCTGTTCCTCATCCAGCTTCCAGTCGATAGTCCCTTTGCGCAACCGCTGCATCACGCTGTACATCAGCAACGCAGCGCAAACACTGACATTCAGGCTCTCCGTAAACCCATACATCGGCACCTTCACAAACTCGTCCGCCTGTTCCAATACATCGGCAGACAAGCCGGTCAGCTCCGTACCGAAAAAGAAGGCCATTTTCCCCTTTTCCAAATCCAAATCATCAATCAACACATCATCCGTATGAGGCGTTGTAGCAATAATACGATAGCCCTCCGCCCGAAGTTGCCGGATAGCGGCAGGCGTATTGTTCTGCTCCCCGCGGTAACGGTGCAGCGTCAACCACTCCCGCGCCCCCTGCGACACCGTGGACGATGTGTCATACTTATTCCGGTTTTCTATAATATGCACATGCTGTATACCCATACAATCCGCCGTACGCATCACGGCACTCTGGTTGTGCGACTGGTACAGGTCCTCCAACACCAGCGTCACATAATCCGTCCGCTCCCGTATCAACCGGTCAAAAAGCGCATTCTTCTCATCCGTCACAAAATTCCGCAAATACGCCAGCTGTTCTCGTTCTGTCTTCATATCTTATTCAGCAATATTTTCAATTACACCCTTTTCATGAGCCCTTTGTGAGCCCTTTATGAACCCTTTGTGAACCCTTTGATTGTTTTTACAATACACTACAAATCAATAAATTAACAAAGCACACACCTATAAAATAGTTCATTTATGAACCCTTTGTGAACCCTTTGTGAGCCCTTTGTGAGCCCTTTACTGTATAATAAGTACCTTTTCCTGTTGTCCCCTGTATATCCAACCAATTTTCCAATTGTTGTAACATTCGATATGCAGTTGTTTTACTTATATTCAATAATTTCTGCACATCCGAATTAGTCACACTTCCATTCTTCACGGCATATTCGATAATAGGTATATACTTTTCCTCCACACACTGTGCTACCAATTGCGAACGCACATCCGTATAGTAAGTAATCATCAACCCATTCAACATTTCCAGGACGGGCGGAAGTAATTTATACATCTCCACCGCATCCATAATACGTTTATAACCACGTCCCCAACTTTCAATATCCCCGCTTCTAAAAAAGGCATTAGCAATCAAAGGATTATAGGGAGAGGACGGATGACTTTCAAAAAGCCTTTCCATAGTCCAATGCTCCGGTAACTGTCCGGCATTCCAAAACGTAATATGGTCAGGAAACACACTTATCTGTATAGGTACGGCACTGGCATAATCTTTATGGGCAATGCAATTCATCAATGACTCCCGCAACGCTTCAAGCGGGAATTGCAGTGTTTCCCGCCGGGAAATACCCTCATAAGAGATTCGATAAATAAGATATTTGGTCTTTATCAAATCTATAGCCTTATCTACCTGCTCCATCAACGGACCGTGAATTTCATCTTGAAATTCCAAATTGCCTTTATCATCTCGAAAAAAACCGATTTTAATATATGCTCCATTAACAAACCTTTCCGGGTCGGGATGGAATAGTAATAAAGCTGCACGGGTCAGATACTTTGTATCATCATCCGTCAGACGTAAATCCCGCAATAAATGCTCCGTCGTGTCATTCAAAACACCCTCATCCACACGTCCGCTTCTTGCCGCTTCTTTGCGGAAACGGTTTAACGCACTTACCGACAATTCTTCTATTTTAGCTCTTTCTATGGGAAATTCATCCCAATGTCTACCGGTCCGCTGCAAAATAAAACGATTCAATGCAGCTCCTTTCAGCTCCTGCTTTGTGCTGCCACTTCGATAATGATACTGCCCTTTGTAATTGATTGGATTGGAGTATGGCGGAACATCTATTTCAATATATTCCAGCCCGTTTTTTTCCAATAAATTTACATCTACAATAATACCCAACACATCACGCACCTTGTTTGGTATATCTTCCAACAACTTTTGGGCATCCGCCACCCCTACCACATTGCCGCCATCATCCATACCGATATACAGCCTACCGCCTATAGCATTGGCAAAACCACATATCCATTTCAGATACTCGTCCCGCCAATTTTCTTTCCATTCTATATTCTGATTTTCACTCATACCTTCCGGTTATAAAAATATTTCCATAATGCCACCGCGTGCATGGATTGCAATATTTCGTCGTTCTGCAACATTCGCAATACCTCTTCCGGGTCGCACAATTCCACGGACAAATCTTCCGTACGCTCCGGATGCGATTCTTCCACTTTCTCCACGTCTGTCGCCAAAAAACAATAGGTCAAATTAGCATGCGTCCCCGGATTGGCGGAGGTCGTCATGAGCAACTTCCACATCCCGTTACCATAGCCCGTTTCTTCCAACAACTCCCTCTTTACCGCATCCGCCAAAGAAGCATCGCCCTCATCCACCACTCCCGCACACAATTCCAGCAACACCTTTTCTATCCCCGCCGGTACTGACGCACCATCACCATTTTCCCTTCTTTCGTCAAAGCTATCGTACAAACCCATGCCGGATATTCCAGCACGAAATAAGACGGCACCACCGCACCGTTAGGCAACTCCATACGCTGCTTCCTCACCGTCAGCCACGGCTCCCTGAAAAGATATTCCGACGACAACAACTTCCACTTTTTTATTTCCCTTTCTTCCATATATTTCTCACTCAAAATTCATATTTCCGACTTTCAAACCTCCTTTTTATCTTCAAATTCGGCAATCCATTCCTTTACTTTTGCCTGCAACAAAGTTTTATCAGGCAAATATAGCTGATATGCCGAAGCATAAATATTAGCATCCTTAGGAAGAGTCAATTCTACAAGTGTATCGTTTTTACTTTCACAAAGCAGAATACCGATCGTCGGCTTTTCAAAATCCATCTTTACATATCGGTCGTAGTAATTGACATACATCTGCATTTGTCCCAAATCCTGATGAGACAACTTATCTGTTTTCAAATCAACCAGCACATAGCATTGAAGCAGACGATTATAAAACACCAAATCAACATAGAAATGTTGTTCGTCAAATGTAAATCGTTTCTGGCGTGCCTCAAATAAAAAACCTTTGCCAAGTTCCAATAGAAACTGCTGCATTTTATTGATAATTGCATTCTCCAATTTATTTTCAGAATAAGCGACATCAGGTCTCAATCCCAAAAATTCCAATGTCAGAGGATTCTTTATAATATCGGATGGTTTCTCTATTGTTTGCCCTTCTTCAGCCAATCGCATCACTTCATCTTTGTCTCGACTCAATGCCAACCGTTCATATAAACTACTTCCCACCTGTCGACTAAGTTGACGGACACTCCATTGTTGTTGGATACTCTCTATCTCATAGAAACTACGAGCCTCCGGGTTCTCAATACGCATCAAGACAAGGTAGTGAGACCAAGAGAGACGAAACACATATTCTTTTTCAGATTTACGCAAATCAATAACGGAATTTTGAACTCCATAGCCTATACTTGTCATTTCGTCTACACTGTGGACGATTTCCGAAATGTTATACCGGGAATATATCCTATAAAATTTCCTGCATTTATTCAATGTTTCCACAGACCATCCTTCCCCATATTTACCAGTGAGTCTGTCCGAAAGATTTTTCAAAATAGCTTTTCCATACACAGCCCGTTCTTTTCCTTGCTGCTCATCTTCAACAATGTAATGTCCTACACCAAAATAAGTATAAACCATCGTTGTATCAACAGCTGTCTTTACTCTTTTGCGTGCACTGTCAATCAGTGCCGATATACGCTCAAATAGAGCATCTTCACGCTTATACATCTCATTCATACTTATTCCTCCCCTATATCACCCAAAGGCTTTCACTAAATTCATATTTCTTATGCAAAGGTATAAAATACCCACAATCAAGCAACAAAAGAAAAGGAGTAGCCATGCAGTCGATACATGGATACTCCTTTTTCTATAATATACTGTTCTCGTCTATTTTCTATCGAACCCACAAAGAGAAACGACGCGTGTTGGAACAATATTGAGATGCATAATGCTGATACCCTACAACACAATAATTACCTGCACCTCGCGTAAATCCTGAATAAAAAGGACTTGACTGATTCCAATTAAGACCTATACGACCATAGGAACTACTACCCCACCAACCATCATAAATATAACTATTAAAATTATCCCAGCCATATCTGAACAATACTCCATTTTGTACATACGTACCAAACTTAGCCGTTACGGTCACATCTCTGTTCCTATAAGAAAGCGGGTGTTGCGCCTTGAAGTCTGCAACCATCTGCGCTCCGCTCATAATGGTGAAATTTGTCTTTTCCATAGTCTCCGGATTCAGATAGGCCATTGCCGCATCACTAAAATCCAAATTGGCCAATGTCCCGACATCATAAGAGAAAGAACTTGTTCCATACGTGTTATAAGCGGCTTTCCATACCAGCATCCAGTTTCCGCCGTCAATGGTCATATCGCAATACACCGGCATCGGCGCATTGCCTCCCGCACCGTCAATATCCAGCATATAGATGCCGTCCAACGTAGCCCCCTGTTCCCGGTATACCTTGACATGCTGGGGAATAGTTGACAGCCTGGGGTATCCCTGCACCACCACATCCTGCACCACGCCTTTACATTCGTATTGATTCTTGTAATACACCCGATAGGTCTGGGCAATGGCTTGCGTGGTCACCCGGATTGAGCCGCAAGTCAAAGGCGTGCCGGAGGGATCCGTCCATTCCGTCTGCTCGCTCCCGAAAGTCTTGCATTCCAAATCGAACTGCGTACCGACCAGGGAGTTGTAGCTCGGCGGGAAATAAGTCTTTCCTGTCGCCAATGGTCCAACCAATACGCTCGTTTCGCATTCCGCCACTCCGATGGAACAGATTCCCGTCCGTTTGAACCAGTAGGTAACGGCAGAGGTCGTTACGTTTTCCAATCCCTCATATGTCAACGTTTCTCCGGTTTCGTTTTCAATCAGACTATATTGGGCTTCTCCCGGTTTCTTCACATACCATATATATTGAAAACGTACGTCCGGAAAATCAGGACAAGAAGCAACCCGAATGTTATTTACATCCACATCATCCCCCGGACAAAGCGTGTCTTTTGAAACTCGTATCTCCCCGCCGTCAATCTTAATTCCCGATAGGCTATATACGCCACGGAATCCTACCGTACTGTCCCGCTGAGTGATGGCTGTGAAATAATTCATCGCTTCCGTACGGTCGGAAGTTCTTAGGAGGCTGTCTGCACTGTTGAACCCGCCACCACGAACGCCATAGCTACCTACAGCCGTATTCCAATAAGCAGGGTTATACACGCCTGTTCCACAACTACTGCCATTGAAATTGGGATTCCCCACACTTACGCATAATTCCTTTAAATTACCGCTCATGTCCATCACTCCCCAATACGTTCCGCCCGATTGTAATTGTGAGGTCGAAGACGTGGCAAACATTCCGCAACGTACGGGACCGGAAAGCCGGTTGTTTGTACCGCCGTTCACATTCCGGGAAGCGTTGTTCGCCACTTCCCGCTCATCACCCAAATAAGCCAAATCGCTCAGACCGTTCAAGGAGTTTACTCCTGTGTTGCTATTCCAGGCATACTCTCCCGCTTCCGGCAACTGAGGATAAGGACGACGGCAAGCCTTCTCGTATTCCAATTCACTCATCGGTCGCAAACCACTCCAACTACAATACGCTATCATATCTTCGATACTCATGTAATTACAAGCCAAGGTCTGACCGTCGTCTGTACTGAAAAGGTCGTTATTGGGATTGAGATTGTTACCGAAAACCACAGGAGCGGTCGGGGTACGCTGTTCCACGAACACGATGCCGTTTCTATTGCTCGGTGTTTTCAAGTCCCCGAACACATAATCTCCCCGATTCATAGTAGAGAAATTGTTGTTTGCGACCCGCGCTTTCTGCTGGTCGAGGGTCAAGGAATTAAGGAACTCCACATACTGCTCCTGGCTTGTCTCGTATTTCATTACGTAAAAACCGGCATATCCTTTCGGATAAGAAGCTGCCAACTGGAGCTTTTCCGTCAGCGTATTCCGCGACACACTATAGTAAAGTGCCTCTTCCGAATCTATCCGCAAGGCAGGTACATCCTGTTCCCACAGAGCCACATCGTAAATTACCAAATAATTCCTCGTCTCCCGGAAACGGTAATATTGATAGTTCCCTGGATTTGTGATTTTGTGTTTGCTCTGCGTGATACTCCAAGAAGAACCGCTACCGCTCCATAAGACGGACCAACTGGAGCCATCATTACTACCTTCCAAAAAATAGCCTGAACCTGCATAATGCGTACGGATGGTAAAATAACGCATCTCCTTTTTCGTACCGAAGTCAATCATGAACCATTCGTCAGTATAACCGGCTGAATGGTAATGTGTACCTATATTATTGTCTATGGCATTTTGCAATCCGTAAGAAGGATGCAGTTTGTCACCCCCGTATACGGAAGAAGCGTCCATACTCTTGTAACCGTTCAAGCGGATGGAATTCCGCTCCGAACCGTAGGATTCATGGAAACAGAGATTAGACAAGCCATCCCCTAAGTAATAACTGTTGTAAGGGATGTAGACCATTTCGATGGCATGAACGGCAACGTAAATCTCATTCAGAGCATTACCGAAATCACTTTTTGTTAAACCTGTTCCGTTAAGAGGCCATTTCGCCTGTAACCGGACACTGACGTTCCCCTCTGAGATTCCGTTACGCATAACGTACAGACCGTTTACCTTTCCGGCGTTGGCTCCCACCATGTAAGCATAACCGCCTCCCTCGTTACCGGCGGCAGTACTCAATACGTGACCCGATGAACTCAAATAAGCATGCTGCCACGGGTTTTCCAATCCCCGCTTTTTGTACTTGAAGAACACCCAAGCGGCATCCCAATTGAAATCATCCCGCCAGGAATTGTCCCAACGAAGGGTGACTTCGATAACAGCCGTATCGTTAACGATACTCACGACTCGCGTTTTGCCCTCCACACGGATGTTGTTCGCTTTGACGCCCGCTATTGTACACAACAACAATAACACGGGCAAGAAGATTTGACACACACTGACACATCCAAATAATTTCTTCATACACGAAAATTACTTAGCACCTTGAAGTCCCCGGAAAGGCAAGTTTGTAAAATAAAAAAGCGTGGGAACTTTAGTTTATCTAAATAGAGGTATCGCCAAACACCCACGTAGAAATAAACAGTTACCCACGCTTGACCGGGTATATATATGTGTATATACGGCAAACGTGAGCGTTTGTGCTGCTTATCCTTCTACGTTGAAAATTGGCGATTTTCTATTTAAGGATAAAGCTAAACGCTTCAATCAAATATGTCCGCGCTATGACGGAATACACTTACTCTCATCGTAGCGGAACAAAGATAGGAAAAAAGTTGAAATGTTGAAAAGGTTAAAACAGTTGAAGAGAAGCTCCCTTTCAACTTTTCAACTCATTCAACCTCTTTAACTTTTTTAACGGCTTCAACTTTTTATAAAAACAACCCTAAAAACTCAATCCACCGTCGGTGGATATACAAATTCCGTCAGCGGATGTACAAATTTCGACGGTGGATATATAAATTTCGACAGTGGATTGAGTTTTTCCTATGGGAAAGACAAATAATAGGGCTTATATTAATATTTTTTCAACTTCTTTCGCCTTTCAATTCCTTCAATCTCCCCATGACATATCCATATAATAAAAAAGAGTGGCTTTACAGCCACTCTTTTTTATCTAATCTATCGCTTTATTAGCATTTTTCAGCCAATTCAGCACCAGCTTTGAATTTAACAACTTTCTTTGCAGGAATAGTGATAGTTTTACCTGTCTGAGGATTTCTACCACTTCTTGCGCTTCTTTCAGATACAGAGAAAGAACCGAATCCGATCAAGGCAACTTTGTCACCACTTTTCAATGCTTCACCAACTGTTTCTACGAAAGCTTCCAAAGCTTTTTTAGAATCTGCTTTTGTTAAACCTGCTTTTTCAGCAATAGCGTCAATTAATTGTGCTTTATTCATAATATAAAATTTTAGGGTTAGAATTTATAACCTTTTTCTCTTCGGGCAAATGTAGAGATTTTATTGAATCTGTCAAAGTTTTCAAAAAAAAAAAGAAGTTTTTTAATAATTTTTACCTCAAAAAACATGTTCCGCACACTTTTCCCCGTCCATTGCCGCCGAAACAATGCCTCCCGCATAGCCGGCCCCTTCTCCGCAAGGATACAAACCGCCGACTTCCACATGGACAAACCGCTCTTTTTCGCGCGGAATGCGCAAAGGTGCGGAAGTACGGGTCTCCACTCCCAAAAGAAGGGCCTGATCCGTTACAAAGCCTTTGGCCCGCTGTCCGAAATAACGGATTCCCTTTTGCAACCGCTCCCGAAGCAAGGCGGGAAACCATTCGTGAAGAGGAGAATCCGTCACTCCGGGTTTGTAGGAAGTGCGAGGCAACCGACAGTTATTCTTTCCATTTAAAAAATCCGTCAATACCTGTGCCGGAGCATACAAGCGGCCTCCCCCCTCTTCCCAGGCCTTTCTTTCCAGGGCTTCCTGGAAGTCCATGCCTGCAAACAATCCCTCATATTTCAAGTGTGTCAATTCCGCTTCTCCCACGGAAGTCACTATCGCCGAGTTGGCCCAGGGAGTGTTCCGCCCCGAGGCTGACATGCCATTTACCACCTGTTGTCCCGCCCCCGTTGCCGCAGGTACAATGACGCCTCCCGGACACATGCAGAATGAATACACGCCCTTTTGATCCACATTGGTCACAAAATTATACTCCGCAGCAGGCAGGTATTCCCCTCTGCCCGTGCGGTTGTGGTATTGCATGCAATCTATATCGAACTGGGCATGTTCCACCCGCAACCCGACGGCAAAGTCTTTGGTCTCCATGTATACATTACGGGCATAAAGCATCCGGTAGACATCCCGTGCCGAATGCCCCGTCGCCAGGATTACATGCTCCGCGGGAAATTCCTTTTCCCCGGCAATAACTCCTCTGACCCGCCCGTCCCGTATCAACAGATCGGTGACCCGCGTGTTGAAGCAAACCCGACCACCGAAAGATTCTATCGCTTTCCTGATGTTAACAATGACTTTGGGCAATTTGTCCGTACCGATATGCGGATGGGCATCTGTCAATATGTTTTTATCCGCACCGAAGTGTACCAATATTTCCAGTATCCGCTGCACATCCCCTCTTTTCTTGGAACGCGTATATAATTTTCCGTCCGAAAATGTGCCTGCCCCCCCTTCTCCGAATCCGAAATTGGAATCCTCATCCACCATGCCTGTCCGATACAATCTCCCCAAATCCCCTTTCCGCTCTTCCACGCATTTCCCCCGTTCCAGAATGACAGGACAATATCCCCGTTCTATCAAACGCAAGGCGGCAAACAAACCGGCCGGCCCGGCACCGACGATGATAACGGAAGGTTTTCCGGCCACATCCCGGTAAGCAGGCGTAAATACTTTCTCCCGCTCTTCCATCCGGTCAATGTGCACTCTCAGTAATAAATTCAATAAAACCGTCTTCTGGCGGGCATCCACCGAGCGACGGATGATGTCGATATGCTTCACCCGCTGCACGTCCATTTTCAATGCGCAGGCAGCCTCCCGCCTCAGGATGTCTTCATTCACGGCCTCTTCCGGTCTTATTCTGACAGTTATTTCCGTATACATGGTTATTCAGTCCCCTGCCCTCCTATTCAAAATTAAAACAAACGGTAACCATCCGGGCCCTTACCTTCTTCAATGCGTCGGTGTACATCTCGTATCCCGGATTTTTGGTGTCATACTTTTTCACCAATATATCGGTCAATCCCAAAGACAAACGAAGTTCCATTCCGAATTTAAAATAGGGCAAGTAAAAATCACATCCCAACCCCGTCTCCAGGAACACGTCCAGCGGCTTTGTCCGGAAATAGACGGCTTTGTCGGGATTAATCGTGCTGTGATTCTGGAAATCGTATTTCAGACAGGGGCCTGCGGTGATATAAGGTCTGAAATTGTTTATACGCTTGGCCTTGTATTTCAGCATCAGAGGCATGGTAATATATACCGATTCATTGAAATTTTCCGTCTTGTTGTCTTCCACATCCGGCACATGCGTAAAGACCGTCCTGCGCGTAGCGAACTCCAGTCCCGGCAAGAATCGCAATCCCAGATCATCCGTCACCCTCAGTTCGGAAACTATCCCGACCAGAAAGCCTACATCCAGCTTTCCCGTTTCCCCCCGCAAACTGTTTTTACCGGAAAATACCATACGGTAGTCCATATAGTTAACTCCCAAAGTAAAACCGAAGTGCATGATGGTCCGGTCTCCCCGCTGATAATTAAGGATACTGGTGTTACGCAACACTTCCTGTCCCCTCACCCCATAGGATAAAGAGAAAACAAGCACGATAACCACCAAAAATCTATACATGTCTCACCTAAAATCAAGCGGTTCACTTCTATTCCGTCACAAATATATAAATTCTCCCCGAAGTTTTTATTCTTCCGGCGTCTTCCCCGCAGAGATTTTCCATATATCTTTCCCTATCGTAACAATTTTTCAAACAGAGAGCTTTCCTTACGGTTGTTTTGATATTAATTCCTACTTTTGCATACAGAAGTTGTAAAAGAGAAAGTCCCATGAACAAGATAGCATTCATTACAGGAGCAACATCCGGTATCGGACAGGCGACAGCACTGAAAACGGCGGAGGCCGGATATGACCTGATTATCACAGGCCGCAGAAAAGAGCGTTTGGAAGAAATAGCCCAGAAAATCAGGGCAAAGGGCGTGGAGGTGCTTCCCCTCTGTTTCGATGTCAGGAACCCGCAGGAGGTGCACGAAGCCGTACAGCGTCTGGAAGGGAAATGGCAAAATATAGATGTGTTGGTCAATAATGCGGGATTGGCGGTAGGCGTGAGTCCCATACAGGAAGGCATTCTGGATGACTGGGAAAGAATGATAGACACAAATGTCAAAGGCTTGCTGTATATCACCCGGGAGGTGGCGCCTCTTATGATCCGCCGGCAGAAAGGGCATATCGTGAATATCGCTTCCACGGCAGGCAAGGAGGTGTATCCGGGCGGCAATGTATATTGCGCCACGAAGCATGCCGTCGACGCCCTATCGAAGGCCATGCGGATGGATATGCTGAAAGATCATATCAAAGTGACGAACATCGCTCCCGGCATGGTAGAAACGGAGTTTTCCCTGGTCAGATACAAAGGGGACGCGGAGGCGGCCAAGAACGTGTATAGCGGTCTGACTCCTTTATCCAATGAGGATATTGCGAATGTTATCGTATTTGCGATCAGTTGTCCGGAACACGTGTGTCTCAACGACATCGTCATTACCCCCACAGCCCAGGCCAACGCCAGAGATGTGGTCAGAAAATAAATGAAAAACATTCCAATAGAAAGATATTTTCTTACTCTATTTGTAAACTGAACATTTCGCACATTTTGCCGATTACCGGATTCTGCTGTACGAAATGTTCCAGTTTATCTTGAGCGGTAATCAGTTTTTTCTCCTCCCGGTTGTTTTTATCTTCAAAGAATTTCAGAGTCAGAGAGATGAAACCGTTGTTAAGGCTTCTCATCAAGGCATTCTGCAAATTGATTTTCAAAGCCTCCAGGTGTTCCTGCTGTAATTGGTTGTCAATTTCGATGCAGATTTCTTCTCCACGGATAAGGGGTTTGTGGGCTTTTAATGCGACAACGACCGTGGTGGAGGGTTTGTGGACCCGGATGTAGTCATCATAGGCTTTCTCTACCTGGGCGACATCAAACGTATCCCGGGCATCCAATTTTATCCGCTGTTCCGAAATGACCTCTTTTTTATTGTTATAAGCCTGGGAAGAAGCGGCAAAAGCCTCTTTCAGCTTAAAGGAAGCAGAAGGTTTCGGTTTTTCCTCCGGAATAATTTTTTTTACGGAAGCGGTTGCAGCCGGTTGTTTCTCTTTTTCCGCGACAGCACCTGCGGATTGGAATTTCCCGTCAAACCCTTCAATTTTCAATAAGAAAGGCAGTTCGGAAGAGTTATTCAGATTTTTTTTTTTAGCTCATTGATTTGGCACAAACGGATGAATGCCACCTCTACGCACAGGCGTTTTTCAATGCGGACTTTGTACTGCATTTCGCATTGTTCCACAATTTTCAATGCTTCATAGAGAAAGTCCACCGTGCAAACTTCCGCCTGCTTGGCGTAGCGAGCCTTGATGGAGGCACTGACTTCCAGCAATTGCACCGTAGCAGGGTCTTTAGACACCAATACGTCGCGGAAGTGTTTTCCCAAACCCGCCAACAGATTGCCGGCATCAAATCCTTTTTCTATGATTTCATTCAACAGGAGAAGGGTTTCGGGTACTTTCCCGTTGAAAAACAAATCAGTGAGCCGGAAATAGTAGTCGTAGTCCAGGACGTTCAGGTTTTCTATCACCTTGTCGTAGGTGAGGTTCTTCCCGCAAAAGCTTACCACCTGGTCAAAGATGGAAAGGGCATCGCGCATGGCGCCGTCGGCTTTCTGGGCTATGACGTCGAGGGCTTCCTCTTCTGCCGTTACGCCCTCTTTGCCGGCAATATATTTCAGATGTTCGACGGTGTCCCCGACTTTCATCCGGTTGAAGTCATAAATCTGGCAACGCGACAATATCGTCGGCAGGATTTTATGCTTTTCCGTCGTCGCCAGAATAAAGATAGCGTGGGCGGGAGGTTCTTCAAGAGTCTTCAGGAAAGCATTGAAGGCCGAGGTACTCAACATGTGCACCTCGTCGATGATATAGACGCTGTATTTCCCTACTTGCGGAAGTATCCGCACCTGGTCAACCAATCCCCGGATATCGTCCACACTATTGTTGGACGCGGCATCCAGTTCGTGGATGTTGAGCGAGCGACCGGCATTAAAGGCCTGGCAGGATTCGCATTCATTGCAAGGCTCGGCATTCGCCTGCAAATTCATGCAATTTATAGTCTTGGCAAAGATACGGGCACACGTCGTTTTGCCTACCCCCCGGGGGCCGCAAAACAAATAGGCCTGTGCCAACTGATGATTCATGATCGCATTCCTCAGCGTGGAGGTAATGGACAATTGTCCGACGACCGTATCAAAGCTGGCTGGACGGTATTTCCTTGCTGAAACTATAAAGTTATCCATACATCGGTTTTAGGGAGGTAAAGTTAGCAAGCTTTTGCTGTTTTCGCAAGTCCCGGCAATAAATAATCAGATTTTCTCCACGTCTTTTTTCACGACCCATCCCTCGTTCCCGTCTTCCAGCCGGATGTTTACCCAGTCTCCCAAATGGCCGATGATACGCACTTTCAGTCCTTCGTGAATGACAAAAAGTTCCGTTCCACTGTTGTCCGGAGCTCCTTTGACAGTCACACTGGGCGTCATGATAATCCCGTATTCCCGTTCCGTAATCCGGTTGTTTTGTTTTACCGTAAAAGCAACAGTCATGACGGTCAGCAATAAAACTACGATTCCGACGGTAAAACCGGTCTTTTTCCAGACGATACGGGAGGAATAAAGGAACAATGCCACCATCGCCAGAAATACCAAAAAGAGAACCACGGAAATATAAGCCCATTGGTCGGCGGAGAAATGGGATACGAAGGCTTTATACCAGCGAACAATGAAGAGTTCGGGCAAGACTTCTATTTTATCAACCACCTGGTTTTGTGCCATTTTCAGATTATAGCGTGCATCGGCATCTCCCGGATTCAGGAGCAAGGAACGCTCGTAATTCAGTATGGCCTTGGTGTTTTCACCCAATTTATAATAACAATTCCCTAAGTTATAATATAATTGGGCGGACTCCAGCCCCTGTGTCAATATCTGATTATAAATACCGGCCGCTTCCTGATATTTCCCTTCCCGATAGAAAGTCTCCGCCTGCTGCGAGGCATCCGGTTCCTGAGCCATTCCCCACCCCGCCCACAGCAGCAACGATAATACAACCAACAATCTTTTCATATCTCTTTATTTTATCGCTTTATCGAGTCTTGTTATTACATTGATACCGTCCCGGTATACCTTATCCATTTCCTGCTCGGAATTGCTTCCCGGCGCATAACGGGCAAATTCGCAGGTATCCAGTACTTCCATAAATTCGCGGATTCTCTCTTCGTCAACCGATTTGCGTTGCAGAATTTCACTAATGTTGTCCCGGTTGAGCTCGGCCTTGTCAATGTTCAGCTTGTAGCTGACATATCCCCACAGGGCTTTGAGCACTTCCTCATAGAAAGCTTCTGCATTACGGTTTTTCATGGCGGCGGCAGCCGCTTTCATCCGTTTGCGCGCCATTTTGTTGGCGGCTTTGTTTTTCACCCGTGCCAAATCGGCATTGGCTTTTATCCTTCTCCGGTTCAACAGGGAACCGATGACAAACAGGGCAAAAGGTATCAGAAAGGCAAGCCAGTAAGCTGTCGTGCCGTAAAAACCCGCTCCCTTGGCAAACAAATTCAAAGGTCCCGTCTTTATGTAACGGATGTCCCGTCCCAGTTGGCGGACATCTTCTTTTTTAAAGGACTGTACGGCAGCCACACTATTGTCCGCCGGAACTCCTCCCGCTCCTTTCGTCACGCGTATCCGGTATTCTTTTCCCCGCAAAGTCTTATAGGTATTGGACTGACTGTCGTAGTAAGAGTACTCCGCGGCAGGTATTGTGTATTCCCCGGCGTAACGCGGAATCAATAAATATTCGTACGTAACCGTTCCGGACATGCCATGCTCTCCGGTCTTTATGTCTTTTGTGACTTTGGGTTCATAGTTCTCAAAGTCTGCCGGGAAACGCATATCGGGTGCCTCTGCCAATTTCAGATTTCCCGACCCCTGGAAAGTCACTTTGTAAGTAATCGCTTCGTTGGCAGCCAGGGAATCGGTCGACACGAAGGTACGCATTGTGATATGCCCCACTGTTCCGCTGAATCCGGCAGGCCGTCCCTCCAAAGGCAATTCTTTGACATGCACCGTTACCGGACGGCTCACCCGTTTTACGCGGACGTCCTTGTAATTCCCGAAGAAATCATCAAAGAAGCTCCGGCCGCCAGTCAATTGCTGGCGCACCACACATTCCAGTTCAAAAGGCTCGATGGTGATTTCCCCGGTATGTTGCGGAAATAACAGAAGTTTCCGGATGATACCCACATTATAGACTTTCCCGTCATAATTTTCGCGCACCAGTTCCACCCGTTGCGGAGTCTGTATTTCTTCTGCCAGAAAACCGGAAAAAGAGGGGAATTTGCTCTGTCCGAAATTGACCAGGTCTACGCGTGTATACACTTTGATGGTTGCCATCAGACTCTCTCCCATATACAGACTTTTCCGGCTGACATCCACTTTCACGAAAAGATTGTCTTCATTCACTTGGGTTCCCGTTTCCGGACGTACAGACCGATTGGCCTGTCTCTGCGAATTACCGGTATTGCCGCTTCCTTTCACAACCTGTATGGTCAGCGGGTTAGAGCGGTATGACTTGCCGTCTACCTGGACTGTCGCTACCGGAATCTGGAATGTACCTTCTTTTATTCCTTCCAATACATAGGTATAGGTGTAGGAGACACTTTGCGTGACTTTTCCGTTTATGCTGGAAAAATTAGAGGACTGACTAACCCGGGGTCCCATCAGCAAGTCGAATCCTTCCAAGGTCGGGACTTTCAGGTCCGTCCCCTTGCGATTCAGCGTGTAGGATAACCGGAACTGTTCTCCCAGTTCCACGACTTCCGGGGCTTCCGCTTTAAATACCACATCCTGGGCTTTCCCCGTCAAAACGGTCAGAAATAACCATAGAATTATGCTCCACCTCATCTTTTTCTGATTTAGTAAATCTTTTTAAAAGCCTGCAAAATTACCAATCTTTTTCGATTTTCAGTTTTTTGGCTTTCTGTTGTTGCACTTTTTCTTTTCTCACTTTCTCCTGGACTTTTTTCTCATCGTTCTGCAAAGCCTCTAACAATCGCTGGGCATCCTCCTTAGAAATCTTGCCGGGCTGTTGCTGAGGTGGTTGCTGTTCTTGCTGATCTTTATTCTGTTGGTCTTTGTTCGGCTGATTTTTATCCTGCTGGTCTTTCTTCTGATCCTGGTTGTCCTGATTTTTATTATCCTGGTTCTGCTGGTCTTTGTTTTGGTCTTTGTCCTTGTCCTGATTCTGCTGGTCTTTACTATCCTGTTTGTCCTGATTGTCTTTATTATTCTGGTTGTCCTTATTGTCCTGGTTATCTTTGTTGTCTTTGTTTTGCTGCTCCTGCTGCTGTTTCCGGCGGGCAAACTCCAGATTGTATTTGGTCTCTTCCGAAGCGGGGCGATTTCTCAATGACTCTTTATAAGCTTCGATGCTCTCACCCGTTTTTTGCATGGACAGCAGGGTATTCCCGATATTGTGGTACAATTCCCCCAATCTCTCTTTGTTTGTTTCCTGTTCGGCCAAGGTCGAAAATTGCCGCAAGGCTTCGTCATATTTTTTCTGTTTGTAGAGTGCATCCCCCAGATTAAAGGCCGCTTCATAAGATTCATCCTTTTTGTCGAGGGCTTTCCGGTATTCCACTTCCGCTTTCTCGAATTCCTGTTTATCATACAATCCGTTCCCTTCCCGGATCAGTTTTCTTTCTTTCTGTGCCGCCGACGGCAACACAAAAACCAATATCCCGATAAGCAATAGTATGTATTTCATGGTCTTATTCATTCCGGCTTTCCTCCTTAAAAATATTGATTTTCATAAAATGGCGGTTCTTGCGTCCCAAAATCATAAATTCCAAAAAAACGAAAAAGAGCCCCGCCAACAAAAAGTACTGGTATTTTTCAGCATAGTCGCTGTATATGCGTTCCTCCAGCAAGGATTTATCCATTTTGTTCACTTCGTCCAGCAGGGTATTCAATCCCACATCGGTGTTGCTGGCCCGGACATAAAGCCCCTCTCCGGCTTTCGCCACTTCCCGCAAAGTCGCCTCATCCAGTTTGGAAACGACCACATTTCCCTGGCCGTCTTTCATAAATTGTCCGGGATTCCCTTTCATCGGAATAGGAGCCCCCTGTTCCAGTCCCATCCCGATAGTGTGTACGTATATTCCTTGCTCCCGTGCAGCTTTCGCCGCAGCCACGGCGTCGTCCTGGTGATTCTCACCATCCGTAATCACAATGATGGCCTTAGAGGTTTCGGTCTCCGGCGTAAAGGATTTCACGGCTGTATTGATAGCGGCACCAATGGCAGTTCCTTGTACCGGAACAATATCCGTATTGATTCCGGACAGAAACAAACGGGCGGATGAATAGTCCGTCGTGATGGGCAACTGGACGTATGCGTCACCCGCAAAAACTATCATGCCCACTTTATCGTTGGAGAGTTTTTCAATCATCCGGGAGATGGCGAGTTTCGCTTTTTCCAGACGGCTGGGCTTAATGTCCTGTGCCATCATCGAATTGGAGACATCCAATACGATCATCAGCTCCACTCCTTTTTTCTTTACCTGCTGCAACTTGGAACCGAATTGGGGTCCTGCCGCTCCGGTAATGACAAAAAACAGCGCCAAAAGAATCATGACAAATTTCCAGGCTCCCCGTCTGAATGAAAGCAAAGGCATCAGAGGTGCCAGAAGTTCGGGGTTTCCAAACTCCGCAATCGCTTTTTTCTTCCGGTGCCGCATCACGACATAAAACAATATCAACAGCGGAATTACTGCCAACAGGTATAATAGTCCGGGATGTGCAAATCTAAACATAAGGCTCTCTATAAAATTTAAATAATCCGACTCTTTTCCTTTTTTACGGTATTTTCCTCAATACCGTATATCTCAATACCCCTTCGGCAATCAATAACAACATACCTATCAGGGCAAACCAGAAGTATTGTTCCTGTTTTTTACTGAAGTGTTTCACTTCAATCTTGCTCTTTTCCAATTGATCGATTTCCTGGTATATCTGTTTCAGTTTGTTGTTGTCCGTGGCCCGGAAATACTGACCGCCGGTGGTGGCCGCAATCTGTTTCAACACGTCTTCATCAATCTCTACGGGAACGTTCTGCAATTGTATGCCGAAAGGCGTTTGCACCGGATAGGGAGCTTCGCCATAGGTTCCGACACCGATGGTATATACCCGGATGCCGTATGTTTTTGCCAATTCGGCCGCCGTCACGGGAGCTATCATGCCCCGGTTGTTCACTCCGTCCGTCAGCAATATAACCACTTTGGATTTACCCGGACTGTCTTTCAAGCGGTTGACGGCATTCGCCAGTCCCAAACCGATAGCCGTGCCGTCTTCAATCATTCCGCTGTGGACATCCCGCATCAAGTTGACCAGCACGGCCTGGTCCGTTGTCAGAGGACACTGCGTGAAACTCTCGCCGGCAAATACCACCAGCCCGATTTTATCCTGGGGTCTTTCCAATATAAATTTCGTAGCCACATCTTTCGCCGCCTCCAGACGGTCGGGCGAAAAATCGCGCGCCAGCATACTTCCGGATATATCCAGCGCCAACATAATGTCTATCCCCTCGCTGGTGTAGGTCTGCCAGCTGTTGCTGGACTGAGGACGCGCCAAGGCTGTCACCAAAAACACGATGGCCAGCACTTTCAATGCGAAAAGAACGTGACGCAACCACACTCTGCCCGCATGTTTCATTCCCCTGAAAGCTTTCAGGGAGGAGAACTGCAAGTCAGCATGTGAACGCTTTTCCCGGAAAATATACCATAGAATCATGGGTACCAGCAGAACCAGTATCAAAAAATATTTCGGGTTGGCAAATTCGTATCCAAACATAACAGAAAATTTGGGTTGATGGTTTATAATTCAGAAGCAGCCGTTTCGGAAGTGTTCTCCGCTTCCCCGTCTTTCTCCTCTTCCCGGCTGCTCTTCAAACGTTCATTGGTATGTTGCAGAAAATCGTATGCAACATCCAGGTTTTTCATATTTTCTTCCGGCAGCGGTGTCGATTTGGCAAATTTCACAAAATCAGCCTCCTGCAACAGTCCGGCAATTTTTTCCGCATCCCGTGCATCTACCAGCGTATTACGCTCCAATGCCTGTACGGTTTCAAAAGAAGTCTGCTCCATGGCGGGAATCTGCAATTCATCGGCTACATATTGGCGCACGGCATCCGTCAGGCGGGTGTAATATTCCTTTGTTTTGCCGGCCTGCCACAATTTTTCCTCTTTCAAACGCTCCAATTTCTCTATGGCGACGACATAAGGAGGCACATATACTTTCTTTTCCGCCGCAAACAAAGGTTTGTTCTTTTTCCTTCGGATAATATACCATGCAATCAGTGCCGCTACCGCTAACCCGCCCACAATCCACAGAAGCCAAGGCAGTATTTCCGCAAAATTCAACGGAGTCTGAAGGGGAGCCACAATGTCATAATTCCCTTGCTGTTCATCCACTTTATAGGTGTTGACGGCAAAACCCAGCGGCTCGGTACGGAGGACATTGTTGTAATCTCCGTTTTCAAGCGTTATCGCATAGGACGGAATGACATACACCCCCGTGTCGAAAGCGGTTATCACATAAGACTCCCTGAAAAGCCATTTCCCGTCTTTTCCCTGCACGGAATCCCGCTCGGGTCCGGCAATGATTTCCACGCCTCCGACCACCGTATCTTTCAACTGCGGGAATCTGACGGACACCGCTTCATCGCTTTTGAGAAGAAAACGCAGGTGCTGTTGGTCGCCTATCATCATATAGGTCGTATCCAGTTCCGCGCCGTATTCGATATTCTGGGCAAACACCCGCCCTGTCCCCCATCCGAACAGCACTATGAGTAATAAGATATATTTCATGACTGATGGTTTATTGCAACTTTTCCGCTTAAATTTCCTTATCTATCCTCTTTTTTTGAAAAGGGTAATCAATGCCCGGACGTAATCTTCGTCCGAACGGATGTGGGCCACATCGACTCCCGAACGCTTGAAAATGTCCGTCAGCTTCTTCTGTTCGATGAAGGCATATTTCCGGTAGTTTTCCCGCAAAGTCCTGTCGGACGTGTCGACCCACATACTCTCGCCCGTTTCCGCATCCGTCAGGTACATCAGCCCAACCGGCGGCAATTCCTCTTCCCGACGGTCGTACACCCGCAAAGCCACCACATCGTGCTTACGGTTGGCGATAGACAAGGCGTGTTCAAAACTGTGGTCATCGATAAAATCGGAAAGGAGGAAACAGGTACAGCGTTTTTTTATCGAATTGGTCAGATATTCCAGCGCAGCGGCGATATTGGTCTGTTTCTCCTCGGGATAAAAGTCAATCAGTTCCCGGATGATGTGAAGGATATGGGTTCTTCCCTTTTTGGGCGGGATAAACTTTTCGATTTTATCGGAAAAGAAGATAACGCCGATTTTATCATTGTTCTGAATGGCGGAAAAAGCAATCACAGCGGCAATCTCCGTAATCTGATTCTTTTTCAGCTTGGAGACCGTCCCGAAATTCCGGGAACCGCTGACATCAATCAGCAGCATCACCGTCAATTCCCGCTCTTCCTCAAATACTTTGATATAAGGCCGGTTATGACGTGCCGTCACATTCCAGTCGATATTCCGGACATCGTCCCCATATTGGTATTCGCGCACCTCGCTGAAGGTCATTCCCCTCCCTTTAAAGGCCGAATGGTATTCTCCCGCAAATATGTTGCTGGACAATCCCCTCGTCTTTATCTCTATTTTCCTTACCCGTTTTAGTAATTCCGATGTTTCCATAATATAAAACGAAAAGTTGAAGTCAAAAAATAAGCCGTCCGCCAAGGGATTTTCGACTAAGGCACTTCAACCGTGTTCAATACTTCGTTGATGATGTCCTCGCTGGTGATGTTGTTGGCTTCCGCCTCATAGGTCAATCCGATACGGTGGCGCAATACGTCCGGACACACGGCACGCACGTCCTCGGGGATAACATATCCTCTCCGCTTGATAAAGGCATATGCCTTGGCGGCTTTTGCCAGACTGATGCTGGCACGGGGCGAACCTCCGTAGGCAATCATGCTGGTGAATTTCTCCAGACCGTTGTCACCGGGAAAACGGGTGGCAAAGACAATATCAATGATGTATTTCTCTATCTTTTCGTCCATATACACATCTTTCACCACTTCCCGGGCTTTAACAATGTCGGCCGGTTTCAGAATGGTGTTGGCCTTGGGGAAGGATTTTTCCAGATTCTGCTGAACAATCATTTTTTCCTCCTCTTTTTTCGGATATTCAATGACTACTTTCAGCATGAAACGGTCCACCTGTGCTTCGGGCAGCGGATACGTACCTTCCTGCTCTATCGGGTTCTGTGTTGCCATCACCAGGAACGGCTCCTGCAAACGGTAGGTCATCTCCCCGATCGTCACCTGGCGTTCCTGCATGGCTTCGAGCAGAGCCGACTGCACTTTTGCCGGAGCACGGTTGATTTCATCGGCCAGGATAAAGTTGGCGAATATGGGACCGTGTTTCACGACAAACTCTTCCTTTTTTTGTGAATAAATCAATGTACCCAAGACATCCGCCGGCAAGAGGTCGGGCGTGAACTGGATACGACTGAATTTAGCATCTATCGTTGTTGCCAGCGTATTGATGGCCAACGTCTTTGCCAATCCGGGCACACCTTCCAACAATATATGCCCGTCGGACAATAGACCGATCAAAAGTCCTTCCACCAGATGTTTCTGACCGACGATGACTTTATTCATCTCCATGTTGATCATATCGACAAACGAGCTTTCCTGCTGTATGCGATCATTCAAAACCTTGATATCAACCGTATTCATCATAAATATAGTATTAGTTATATATTATTTTCAATAAATCGTCTCTTCTTCTCTCCCGATTTCTTTTATGCTATCAAAATTACTCCGAATCCATTCAAGTGTTAAATTTGCAAACTTAAAAAACGTTAAGGCCGAATTTAAGATTTTGCAAAAATAAAAAGGGATTTTTCTGCTTTCCTGTTCCGCTTTTTTCTGTCTCCTCCCCTGCAAATCCTTCGTCCACAATACAGAGTTTCCTCTGTTCTTCCCTTCTATTGCAAGATTATCAGTATTTTAAAATCTTACTTCCGAGGATTCCGTTTTTCTTCCCTGCGCTCCTTTATCCGCCGGCTCACCTTTACATATCCGAGAACGAAAATATAAATAGTGAATACAAAAATAAAACAACGTAAAAAAAAGTGCGGATACTGTATCCTGTCGGGCATGGATAAATCAGTAACCAAAGCCGGAATCATGAAAATCATCAATCCGAACAAAACAAACAGCAAAACCACCGTAAAATAATGGGTGCGCCGCTCCCTCCTCAACCTTCTCTCCCTGACGAGAGGAGGCTCCTCCCCGCCAGCCGCCATTTTAGGACGTTGGTTTTTACGGATACGTATTTGCCCCTCCTGAGGTTTCTTTTTCTCCAACCGCCGTTTCAGGCGCATCCCCAATAAAAAAGTAAATACACAAAAGCCGACCAGAATCAAAAAATCACGCATGACTACACATCTTATGTTTTAACGGAAACAAAGATAATGCAACTCCCCCACATAATAAACGCCCGCCCCCTGAAAAGTTAAAAACACTAATCCCGGATACACCGGACCATGTTTATACTGTCCTCCCGTACCGTAACTATAGAACGCGTCTTGCCCGATAAAAAACAAAGAAACAATCAAGCAGACAAAAGCCGGAGAAATATAACGCTATGCCTCATCGTGCATAACTAAGAGTGAACTGGATGAACGGACGAGTGGGCATGGGCAGGTCGAAATATCTTTTGGTGCCGGAAATCCCTGTAACGCGGCTTGACATTTTCAGTATAACGCCCCCTTGCACCTCGCCATAAAAATTTGTGGCAAGCCGGCGTTTGTATTTGATGCCGGGACGAAAATTGGTATTGGTATAGCGGCATCTTTCCGGTAGCTCGGGATGTCCCGGGCAAAAGTAAAACGAACGCACATCAATATCACCACCTATGGTAATAAGGTCGGAAGTGGTGGGAGTATAATCGAGGCCGAACATACCGCCGTAGAGATTGACAGCCCAACGGTTATTAAAGCGATGGCGGTAGATAAACACAAGAAATGCGGGCACTTTGGAGGTGGAATTCAGCAATACAAGCGGACCTATACCGAATTGCGTGTTGCGGTTGACCCGCAGCATGAAAACTCCCATTGCAATGCCTGATACTCGTTGGAAACGTCTGTCACCCCAGTCGGTTGACATCATTCCAAAAGCCATAAAGTGGCGTCCGAAAAGTCGACTGCGGAATGAACAAGACAACCCTAACTGACCATAGATATGTGTTTTGTTCATCTCCATCTGTCGAGGGTCATAACCGGAAGGAAGAGCGTCGGCGGAAAAATCCGTATACAGTGAATTGTAGTTGGTATTGGCTGTAAGAGTAAATCTCCGGTTCTTAAAAAATTCATATGACACGCGGGCATTGAAATGATCGGAAACAGAACCATTGGTATAGTCATATGACACTTTCATATTGGTTTTGACCATGCCGTAACTATCAGCAGGAACATCTTGCGATACCTGCGCCATGCAATGCGTGTTAAAATCCAGAGTAAAGATGAGGAACAGTAATAGAGATATGTAACAACGCATTATGACGGGGTAGGGATTATCGGAAATTATAAAAAATATATTAAAGCCAGATTCCAATCTAATAAGATGGAATGTAAATTATCCTTGGCAAAATTAATAAATTTCTTTGATTTTCCAGCTTCCTAAAAAACAGGATAAAGCTAAACGCTTCAAAAATAATATGTCCGCTATCGCACCAATATGCAATAACAATACAAACAAGTTATAATACAAAACCAGGTGCCTGTAGCGATATCGTTAGTAATAATTTTATTAGTAATAAGATTATTAGTAATAAAGTTATTACTAATAATACTATTGACAGAACTCATTGAAATTGAAAAACTCCGAGTTGTCATTCCCGATCCGGTGATGAAGTATACCCGGCCCTTCCGATAATACCATTTAAGGAGTTTTTATGGGTTTATTGGGAGCATATCCCATTTATTTCCCATTCTTCGACCATTTATATTCCATTAAAATGGATTGTAAGTGGTTTTTGAATGGTTGGATAATGGATAATAAAGTCGGATAAGGCAGAATGAATGTTTTGACGACCGGCAGTTACACCATAAGGATTTAATAGGCTCAGGCGTCTACATCGCAAATGATACGAACGGCGGAATATTCTTTTATCTGTAAAAGTGCACCGGACTGCATTTTCAAAAGTTGTTTGACTTTGGAGAAGGAGACGCCGGATTCTATTTTCAATAAGATGTGTATGCGATAGAAGTTGTTTATTCTACCCACTTCCGGCACAGCAGGTCCGCATACCCGTTTCCCCAATCTTTCCCGCAATTCCCTCGCCAGGCGGTTTGCCGCATTCCGTACAACACCCACGTCTTTGTGGCGCAGTTCGACACGTATCAGCCGGCAAAAAGGCGGGTAGGCAAAAAACTGACGTTCTTCCGCCAGTTCCGTATAAAAGGAATCGTAGTCGGCAGACTGCAGCATCGGGAATATCCGGTTTTTCACTTCTCCGGTCTGTATGACCACTTTTCCCTGCTCCCCTTTGCGCCCGCTCCGCCCGCTCACTTGCATGAGCATACAATAGGCCCGTTCTTCCGCCCGGAAATCGGGGAAGTTTATCATACTGTCGGCGTCTATGACCCCAACCAGTTTCACCCGCTCAAAATCCAGTCCTTTGGATACCATCTGCGTGCCTATCAAGACCTGGATACGCCCTTGTTCGAAATCATCGATAACAGCCCGGTAGCGCGCTCTGCTGCTCATTACCTCCAGGTCCATACGGGCCACCCGCACGCCGGGGAATAAGCGGGTCACTTCTTCTTCTATTTTCTCCGTACCGGGAGTGCATATTTTATAATGACCGGTTCCACAAGAGCCGCACACTTCCTGTACCGGACTGAGCGCACCGCAATAGCGGCAGCTCATGACTCCGCGCTGTTTGTAATAGGTCATGCTCACATCACAGTGCTTGCATTTCAGGATGACACCGCAATGGTCGCACCGGAGATAGGTGGAGTAGCCCCTGCGGTTCTGAAAAAGGATGACCTGCATACCGGCATCGAGCACTTTTTTCATTTCTTCGTATAATACCGGCGTAAATACGCCTTTCATCAGCTTTTTCCGCCTGTATTCCGCTAAATCCGCCAGTATCAGCTGAGGCATCCGGATGTTCCCGTAACGCTGTGTGAGCGTGACGAATCCGTATTTACCCGAACGGGCGTTTTCGTAGCTTTCGAAGGAGGGCGTAGCCGACCCCAGCAGGATTTTCGCCCCGTGCATTTTAGCCAGCATGATGGCGGCATCGCGCGCCTGATAGCGGGGAGAGGGTTCTTTCTGCTTATAGGAGCCGTCGTGTTCTTCGTCGACGATGATTAATCCTAAATTCTGAAATGGCAGGAATATGGAGGAACGGACGCCCAAAATCAATGCACAGGGTTGCCCACTGCATTGTTTTTTCCACAATTCCGCCCTCATCGCATCGGGCATGCCGGAGTGATAAATCCCGACCGTATCTCCGAATACACGCTGCAAGCGTCTGATTATCTGTACGGTCAAGGCTATCTCCGGCAACATATACAATACCTGTTTGCCCTGCCGGATGGCTTCCTGTATCAAGTGTATATATACTTCGGTTTTTCCAGAGGAGGTTACGCCTTGTAGTAAAACGCAATCTTTTTTTCCAAATTCCGCCCGGATGGCCTGCATGGCTTTTTCCTGCTGCTCGGACAATGCGTTGCAAAGCACGGGTTCCCCCACTTCTTCCCGGAGACGGCTGACGCGTTTTTCCTCTATCGCCAATATGCCTTTGTCGCACAATGCTTTCAAAACGGCCGGTGAGGCTCCTGTTTCTGCCAGGAATGCGGTTTTGCTTTTCTCTTCCCCGCCCGCTTCTATCCAGCGACACAATAAAGCGTATTGTGCAGGGGCTCTTTTCAAGCCGTCCAGGAGTTCCCCCAATTCATTCTCATTCCGGAGGCGTGCCCAGCGTATCCATTTCTCCGTTTTTTCGCGGAATACGTCATCGATGGTCTCTTTTACCCGAACATAGCCTTTCGCCAACAAGGAGCGCACGATTCCCACACAGTTTTTCACCCCCAAAGATTTCTCGATGTCTTTCAAGGCCGTATATTGTCCGGGTTGCAGAAAATTAAGCAAGGATTGCTCGTTGGCCGTCAGTTCCGCAAAATCTATCTCTGTGTCTTCCCGGCTTATGCAGGTGAAACTTTCCAGACGAAAAACAACGGGAAGCGCCGCCCGCAAGACATCTCCCGCAAAAGCCATGTAGTATTCACTCAACCATAATAAGAATCGGAGGTGGGTGGCGGAAAAACATATTTCCCGCTCCATGACGGATTCTATCGCCCGGATTTTATATCCGGAAGGTTCCGTCTCATGGACACGGCAGACCAGGGCGGTGTATTTTTTATTTCCCGCAAAGGGAACAATCACGAGTGTTCCTTCCCTTATCCCGTTCTCCAGTGCAGCAGGAACGGAATAAGTGTAAAAACCTTCGACAGCCAAAGGCACGATGACATCTGCAAATTTCACGCCGTTTTATTTGTTGTTCAAAAATAGGTATTTTATGAAAGTGATGCCTGTTTCCCGTCATGAAATTTTCATTGGCTCCGGAAATAAGGTCCACACACCAAAAAAAGCCGGAGGAAACTCCGGCTTTTCACTCATTTCAGTTATCATTTATCGTGTTGTCAAAACGCGAACCAAATTCAATAACTCCGGATTCAGCCCTTTGGTATGTTTGATTGTTTTATTGAACGGAATATGAACTATTTCTTTGTTCATGATTCCGACCATGATGCTCTTCTGGTCGTCCATCAAAGCATCGACAGCTGCAACTCCCAACTGGCTGGCCAATACCCGGTCAAAAGCGGAGGGCGATCCGCCTCTCTGCATGTGTCCCAAGACAGAAACCCGGATATCGTATTCGGGATGAGCCTCGGCCACTTTTTTGGCAACACTGTAGGCGCCGCCTTCTTTTTCACCTTCGGCCACTATCACGATACCGCTGGATTTATTCGGATCGTAGTCTTTTTCAATGAAGTGTTCCAAATCCGTCAGGTCTGTTTCCACTTCCGGCACCAAAGCAGCTTCCGCGCCTGTGGCAATGGCCACACGCAATGCGATGAAACCGGCGTCCCGTCCCATGACTTCCACAAAGAACAAACGGTTGTGGGCACTGGCCGTGTCTTTGATTTTATCCACAGCTTCCACGGCCGTATTGACTGCCGTGTCGTAACCGATGGTCGAATCCGTTCCGTAGAGGTCGTTATCAATCGTACCCGGGATACCAACAACAGGAATATCGTGTTCCTGTATCAGCAAACGGGCTCCGGTGAACGAACCGTCTCCACCGATAACAACCAATGCGTCGATTTTGTTTTCACGCAAGACTCCAGCCGCTTTCGTTCTTCCTTCCGGTGTCCGGAATTCCGTACTACGAGCCGATTTCAAGATGGTTCCTCCCCGCTGTATAATGTTGCTTACATCATGGGATTTCAATCTTTTTATGTCTCCGTTAATCAATCCCTGGTAACCGCCATACACGCCATAGGCTTCGCATCCGTTGTGTATAGCAGCTCTGACCACTGCACGAATGGCAGCGTTCATTCCCGGTGCATCCCCACCGGAGGTAAGCACTCCGATTCTTTTAATTTTTGCCATAATAAGTAGTATAAATTTATTGTTCTTTTATGTCTTGTTTGTCCTATTCCCTTCTCTGCCTATCCCTCTCTTCCCAATAGTTCTTTTTTTATCTCTTCCATGACCCACCCCGGCGTCGAAGTGGCACCGCTTATGCCGATGCTTTCCGCTCCCGCATACATTTCAGTCTTTATATCTTCCACGCCCCGCACCCAATACGTACGCTTGTTGACGTCCCGGCACACGCTGTACAATTGCCGTCCGTTAGAGCTTTTTTCTCCGCTCGCAAAAATAATAACATCGTGCATTTTTGCAAAATTTCTCAACTGGGGAATGCGGTTGGCCACTTTCCGGCAAATGGTATCATATACGGTGACTTTATCACCCCCCTTTTTACGGATCAGCGCCGAAATGGTTTGAAAGCCCTCCAGGCTTTTCGTCGTCTGGGAAAATAATACCACCGGACGGCTGAAGTCTATCTGACCGAGGTCTGTTTCGTTTTCCACAACGATGGCTTCTCCGTTTGTCTGTCCCACCAATCCGACCACTTCCGCATGGCCTCTTTTTCCGTATATAACCACCTTTCCACCCGCCCGGCTTATTTCTTCATGAGCTTTGCGGATGCGTTTCTGCAGGTTTAATACGACGGGACAGGATGCGTCTATGATTTCGATGCCGTTTTCTTTTGCTTTCATGTAGGAAGCCGGCGGTTCGCCGTGAGCCCGAAACAGGACACGGCAGTTTTTCAATGCCTCAAATTCCTCGTGCCCGATGGTCTGCAAGCCTTTCTGCTGCAAACGTTCCACTTCCCGGCTATTGTGCACGATGTCCCCGATGCAGTAAAGAGGCCCTTTTTTCAATTCCTCTTCCGCTTTACAGATGGCATTTACCACCCCTGTGCAAAATCCGGAATTTTCATCAATCTCAACCCGCATCATTGTTCCGCCTCCGTCTTTTTTACTGTTTCTGCCGGATGGTTTCCAGCATGTATTCAATCTCTTCCTCTATGGTCATGTGGCTGTTGTCGATTAAAACAGCATCCTCCGTTTTCCTCAAAGGGCTTTCCTGCCGATGTTCGTCCAGATAGTCCCGTTGGCGCACATTGTCTTCCACTTCTTTGTAGTCAACGTTTTCCCCTTTCTGTATCAGTTCGTCATAGCGTCTTTTCGCCCTGACTTCGGGGGAAGCCGTCATAAAGAATTTCACTTCGGCATCCGGGAAGACGACACTTCCGATGTCCCTGCCGTCCATGACTACGCCGCCGTTTTTCCCCATTTCCCGCTGTTTTTCCACCAGCATTTTCCTAACGAATCCCAGGCCGGACACAGCGCTCACATTTCCGGAGACTTCCATGCCCCGGATTTGCTGCTCCACACACTCTCCGTTCAGATAGGTGACGTAACGGCCTGTTTCCGCATCGTATTTAAAATCGATACAGGTCCGGGACAATCCTTCGGCCAGGCTTTTTTCATCAATTTTCCCGTTCTCTATCCACCCGTTCCGCATGGCCTGCAAGGTCACGGCACGATACATGGCCCCGGTGTCGATATAGACGTATCCCAAACGGACCGCCAGTTGTTTCGCCACCGTACTTTTTCCCGTAGAGGAGTGACCATCCACGGCGATAATCAATGATTTACGTTCTTTTTCCATAATCCCTGCAAAGATACAATAATTTTAATTAATCCTTTAAAAGGAGAATTTCTATTCCTGTCAATTTTTCAATGCAATCGTTCGATACGGCAACACAAGGAATGCAATACATGATATTTGCCGGAAAAGTTGTAATTTTGAAGGTCGGGAATAAGAAAGAAGAATATGAAAAATAGAGTGAATCCTTTGTTAGAATCTTTTACCACTCCGTGGCAAACACCTCCTTTCGATAGTATAAAAACGGAAGATTACGAGCCTGCTTTCCGGCATGCCATTCCGGAGGCGTTGCACGCAATCGAGGAGATTGCCAATTCCCCGCAGGAACCGGATTTCCAAAATACCATTGCGGCACTGGACTATGCGGGGGAAGCGCTGAATACGGTTTCGGCTATTTTTTTCAATCTGAATTCGGCCTGTACGGATGCCCTGATGCAAGAAACGGCACAGAAAGTTTCCCCGCAACTGACCGATTTCGGCAATAGTATCTATATGAATCCCCGGCTTTTCCAACGGGTAAAAAGTGTGTACGAAAATACACCGCGCGAGTCGCTGACACCCGAACAACGCACCTTGTTGGAGGATACGTGGAAATCTTTTATCCGGGGAGGTGCCAATCTGACCGGAAACGCCCAGAAGAGATTCAGGGAGATTACCTCCGAGTTGTCGCGTTTAAGCTTGCAATTTGAAGAAAATCTGTTGGCGGAGACCAATGCTTTCGAGTTGCACCTGACAGTCCCGGATGAGCTTGCCGGATTACCGGAGAGCATACGTGAAGCCGCAGCCCTGACGGCCAAGGAAAAAGGGAAAGAGGGCTGGATTTTTACGCTGCATGCCCCCAGTTATGTTCCTTTTATGAAGTATGCGGATAACAGGGAGTTGCGGGAGAAGATGTTCAAAGCTTACAGTTCCCGTTGCAATCGCGACAATTCCCGTAATAATACTGAAATTATCCGGAAAATTACCGCCCTCCGGTTGGAGAAAGCCCGTCTGCTCGGTTATGAGACATATGCCGACTATGTGTTATCCGACCGCATGGCCGAATCACCGGCAGAGGTGAATCATTTTCTGCAACATCTTTTTTCTGCTTCCCATCCCGCAGCGTTAAAGGAAAAAGAGGAAGTCGGGGAGTGGGCCAGGGAGCAAGGATTCACGGATGTTTTACAACGTTGGGACTGGGCTTATTATTCCAATAAACTGAAACAGGCCAGGTATACACTGGACGATGAGATGCTTAAACCGTATTTCCGTCTGGAGAATGTCCAGGAGGGGATATTCGGACTGGCACACCGGTTGTATGGCTTGAATTTCAAAGAGGTCCGGAATATTCCCAAATATCATCCCGATGTAAAAACGTTTGAGGTGTATGATGCTGACAATCGTTTTTTGGCCGTCCTCTATACAGATTTTTTCCCTCGGGATAATAAAAACGGCGGAGCCTGGATGACGGAATTCCGTACTCAGCACCAAGAAGAGGGAAAGGATGTACGTCCTTTGGTTTCTCTGGTAATGAATTTTACCAAACCTACTCCGGATAAGCCGTCGCTGTTGACGTTTGACGAGGTGACCACTTTTTTGCACGAGTTCGGACATGCCCTGCACGGGATGTTGTCCCGAAATACTTACAATTCAACGGCAGGTACCAATGTGTACCGCGATTTTGTGGAACTTCCCTCCCAGCTGATGGAGAATTGGGCGATAGAAAAAGCGTGGCTGGACGAATGGGCTGTCCATTATGAAACGGGGGAAAAGATTCCCCGGGAATATATCGACAAACTCCGGGAGGCCGCCAATTTCCAGAGCGGATACCAATGTGACCGCCAATTGAGTTTCGGTATGGTGGATATGGCCTGGCACAGTATAACCGCTCCGGTGACAGAACCGATATGCCGGTTTGAAGAACAAGCCATGCGGCCGACGGAGATTTTCCCGGCAGTCGACGGAAGTTGTTTTTCGACGACGTTCGGCCATATTTTTGACGGAGGATATGCCGCCGGCTATTACAGTTATAAATGGGCGGAAGTGCTGGATGCCGACGCGTTTTCCCTCTTTAAGGAACGAGGTATTTTCGACCGGAAAACAGCAGAATCGTTCCGTAAGAACATTTTGGAAAAAGGCGGTTCGGAACATCCGATGAAGCTCTATGTGCGTTTCCGGGGACGCAAGCCTTCGGTAGATGCTTTACTGGAACGCTCCGGCCTTAAAGAAACGACTGCGAAAGACTGATTGGCATACGCACAACCCGATGGTATGGAAACCGCTATCTTCTTTCATTGAGAAAAGCCATAAATTTTTCTTTGTATGAATCGGATACGGGAATATGCTGTTTTCCAAAGACGATGCGGTTTCGTTCCACAACTTTGATTTTTGAGGTCTGTACAATGTATGAACGATGTACCCGGATAAAACGCTGGGCGGGCAATAAATCTTCCAGGGATTTCATGCTCATCAACGAGATTATCGGCTGATTTTCTTTTTCAATGTATATTTTCACATAGTCTTTCAATCCTTCTACATACAAAATATCTTTCAGATCAATTTGCAGAAGTTTATAATCCGTTTTTACAAATATACTGGTTACGTCACTGTTTCCAGAACCGGAGCGCAGCATTTCGTACCATCGCAATGCTTTATTGGCAGCTTGCAGGAAGTCGGGATAACTGATCGGTTTCAACAAATAATCCAAGGCGTTCACTTTGTAGCTATCGACGGCATATTGTTCGAATGCAGTCGTAAAGACGATACGGATTTTGTCTCCGATAATCCGCGAAAATTCCAGTCCGTTCAAGTCCGGCATCTGAATATCCAGAAATAATAGGTCGACCGTATCGAAAGAGAGTGTTTCCATCGCCTGCAAGGCCCCGGAAAATTTACCGCAAAGGGTTAGAAAAGGCGTTTTTTCCACATAGCTCTCCAACATATCGAGTGCCAGCGGTTCATCATCGATTATACAACAAGTCAGATTCATTTATCAACCTTTATTCTCAGTTCCGTAATATAACGGCCTTCCCGCACTTCCGTGTTTAACCGATGCCGGTGAGGATAAAGCAGGGCCAGCCTTTTTTTCAGATTTTCCAAACCGATGCCCGATCCGCTTTTATCCTGCCGGTCTTTAGGAAAGAAACTGTTTTCAATACGACAGTATATTTCCCCCCGGTCCAGTGTCTTCAATTCAACTTTAATAAAGGAGGAGGCTCTTTGGCTCACCCCGTGTTTAAATGCATTCTCTATTAAAGTGATAAACAGAAGCGGAGCTACGAATATATTATTTTCCACCGAAATATCCGTTTCCAGAGAAACATTTTTCGGGAGGCGGATTTTCATTAGAGCGATGTAGTTATTGATGAATTCCACTTCTTTCATCAAAGGCACTATGTTCTGATTGTTGTCGTACAGCACATAACGCAGCAAACGGCTTAAATCATGCACGGCATACTGGGCCTCTTCGGGACTGAAGGATATGAGGGAATAAATGTTGTTCAAGGTATTAAATAAGAAATGCGGATTTAACTGGTTTTTCAGATTTTTCAGTTCGGCCTCCGCCCTTCCCTTTTCCAGTTCTTTCCGTTCAGATTCCAAACGATACCAGTTGCCGGTCATTTTTATAGCCACACTCAACGCAGCTACAAGTATCATCAATATGTAGTCGCGAATGACAATCATTGATTTCGGCGGATGCGGCCGCCTTATATTGGGAGGCATTAAATGAGCGGAGTGGTAGTGCATCCACCAATCAAGACAAAGTTCGACCAGTAGTATTAATGCAATATTCAAAATGATGAATTGCAGCATTTTTTTCCGGAAAAGCAGTTTGTCTATCAATAGGAAATAGTTGGAATAAAATACAAGCATAAAAGCTATCGGGATAAAAAAGTATCCCAGATAACTGTTCCAGTTCATTCCTTCTTTGGAAGCAAAGAAAAGGGGAAAACAGAATGTAATTCCCCAACCGATCAAGTGGATCGGAATCTGCAAAGCTTTTTTATTGTCTCCCATATATTTCAGTTTCCAGCGGATTATTCGTAACGAATCGCCTCTATCGGATCCAGGTTAGAAGCTTTCTGCGCCGGATACCATCCGAAAAAGATTCCCGTCACGGTACATACAACAAATGACAAAATAACGGAATAAAGCTGAATGTACACAGGCCAACCGACAACTATTTTTACACACCAGGCAGCTCCCATTCCCAGAATGACGCCCAGAATTCCCCCCGTCACACTGATTAGTATGGCTTCTATGAGGAATTGCGCCAGTATGTCCCGCCCTTTGGCCCCAATGGACATACGCAAGCCGATTTCCCTTGTACGTTCCGTCACGGAGACGTACATGATATTCATGATACCGATTCCCCCTACCAGCAGGGATATACCTGCAATACACGCCAATAACATGGTCATCATGTCTGTCGTTGAATTCATCATCGTACTCAGTTCCTGTTGTGAACGGATGTTGAAATCATCTTCCGCCGTTTCTTTTAATTTATGGTTGCGACGCAGGATACCCGTAATTTCTTCTTGAGCTTCTTCCGTCAGTTCTTCCGTGAGGGCAGAACAGAAAATGCTCTGTAAATGAGTAATGGCCAACACCCGTTTCTGTATCGTGGTATAGGGAGCCAAGATAAGGTCGTCCTGGTCCATTCCCATGGTATTGTAGCCTTTAGGTGTCAATACCCCTACAATTAAAAAGGGTATTTTATTAAAACGGATGATTTTCCCGACAGGCTCTTCTCCATTTGTAAATAAATTATCGACTATGGTTTTCCCTACCAGGCAAACTTTTGCCGAGGTGACAATGTCCTGCTCCGAAAATACATCCCCTTTCATGACCGTATATTTCCGGATATCCAGATAATCCCGGATCACCCCGTAAACGGAAGTGGGGTAATTATTGGCTCCGAATATCACTTGGCCGCTGCTGCTGACCGATGGAGAGCAAGCAGAAACGTAGCGGGTTTCATTCACAATCGCTTTATAATCTTCCAGTTTCAGACTCTGCATGGCCGAAGCATCCAATCTCACGCCTCCCCGCCTATCGGCACCCGGATGTATCATAATCATATTTGAACCCATTTCCGCAATCTGCGCCCGGATGCTCCGTTTAGAGCCTTGTCCGATGGCCAGCATCGTAATCACGGATGCTACACCGATAATAATTCCCAGCATGGTAAGAAATCCACGCATCTTATTATTGTTCAATGCCCTGAGGGCTATTCTGAGCAAGTTTGCAAAATTCATAATCCATTTTATTTATTGTCTCAATCTTCCGCAACAGGTAATTTTTCCAAGGTTTCCCGCGCAGAAGCTATACATTGATTGGTTGTATCTTGTACTACCCGCCCGTCTTTCAGCACGATTGTCCGGCTGCTATAATCCGCCAATTCGGGATTGTGGGTAACGAATACAATTGTTCTCCCTTTTGCATGCAGTTCCTGTAACAATACCAAGATTTCAAAAGAAGTCCGCGTATCCAGATTTCCCGTCGCCTCATCGGCAAGTATCAGTACCGGATCATTGACCAGTGCGCGGGCTATCGCCACCCGCTGCTGCTGCCCTCCGGACATTTGGTTCGATTTATGGTAAAGCCTGTTTTTCAATCCGACGGCTTCCAGTGCCGCGATTGCTTTAGCTTCCCGCTGTCGGGCTGATATTCCGGAATTGTACATTAAGGGCAATTCCACATTTTCGATGGATGTTGTCTTCGGCAACAGGTTGTAAGACTGGAATATAAAACCGATTTTGTGATTACGCAGTTCCGCACGTTCATTTTTTCCCATTTGTCTTACCGAAATTCCGTCCAACCGATATTCTCCCGATGTGGGAGTGTCCAAACACCCCAACAGATTCAAGAGGGTTGATTTTCCGGAACCACTGGTTCCCATAATCGTCACAAATTCACCCGACCGGATAACAAAAGAGATTCCGCGAAGGGCATGTACGGTCTCCGTACCTACCTGAAAATCCCTTTTTATATCTTTTAGTTCTATAATGGCATTCATGCTATCCTCACTTATCATCGTATCAATTTTTCTTTTTCTTTCCCGGAGGTGTCGGCATGAAAGGACTGCCCCCTCCTCTTTCTTCCTGTGCGTCAACGGATTGTTTTCTACCTTTTGCCAATTCCATTCCAAGCACTACTTCTTCGCCTTCACTGATTCCTTCTGTAATTTCTATCAAAGAACCGCTGGAGGTTCCGGTTTTTACTTCCCGTTCTTCCAAGGTTTCTCCTTTTTTTACCCAAAGCGTTTTTTGCAATACCGTATTTTGAGCAGAAAGGCTGTGCATATCTATCCCGTTTTCCGAGATTAATGCCTGATCCGGAATGAATTTCAATGCTTTGGAAGGAACCGCCAATACATTTTCCTTTTCTAATGTGTAGATGGTCACAGTTGCCGTCAGCCCCGGTTTTAGTTTCAAATCGGGATTCGGCGCACTAATTACCACTTCGTATGTCACAACATTCGATTCGACCGTAGCTTCCAAACGCACTTGTGTCACTATGCCTTCAAAAACGTCGTTAGGATACGCATCCACCTCAAAGGTGACCCGTTGTCCATCAGCCACCTGTCCTATATCCGCCTCGTCGACATCGGCAATCACCTGCATCTCGGTCAAGTCTTTGGCAATGTTAAACAGTGTCGGAGTTTCAAAACCCGCCGCTACAGTCTGTCCTTCTTCTACTTCCCGGCTGATTACCACTCCGTCAATCGGACTTGTAATGACAGCATAGCCCAAATTACGCCTTACTTTCACTATATCGGCCTGGGATTTGTCATAAGCACTTTTGGCTTTTTCGTAGTTATAGAGATTTGTCTCGTATTCCGTGTCGCTAATCAATTTTTTCTCATAAAGGACCTGACTGCGGGCATAGTTTTTTTGTTGATAATCGTATTCGGCTTTGGCGTTTGCCAATTGAGCTTCCTGTGATTGCAATTCGGCCTGAAGAGTCACTTTATCCATTTCGGCCAGCAACTGCCCTTTTTTTACCACGCTGTTGTAGTCGACATATATTTTATCTATGATACCCGATACCTGGGTGCCGACTTCCACGTTGGTGACAGGTTCCACGGTTCCTGTGGCCGTTACCATATTCGACATTACATTTTTCTTCACCTGTTCTGTTGTCCACTGAATCCGTCGGGCATCGGAACATTGCTGAAAACATACACCACATCCCGCCAATATGATGGCTACCACTGCTCCCGTTATGCTTTTTCTTCTTTCCATTGTATTGTTATTATGATTATACTTTTTATTCCATTCTACCGTCCGTATCCTTCGTCAGCAAATCCATACCCTTGCCCTGATAAAAGTTTAATAACTGATAGCTCAGGACAGCCATGTATTTTGCCTGTATCATTTCCTGTTGCGCAGATAAAAAGTTATTTTTCTCCGTCAGCAGTTCAACGGTGTTTTTCATTCCCAGATTAAATTGCTCTTGTATCAAATCATAACTGATTTTTGCCGAATTGACACTTTCCACCGCAGCCAGATAACGATTCTGATAGGTAAGTGCATCCAGATAAACGGTTTCAACGGTCTTCAATATTTCTTTTTGCGCATCCAAATAATCAAGACCGGCATTTTCCACTTTCAATTGCGCAAGTTTAACCGCCGATTTATTCTGATGTCTGCTATAAATCGGCACATTGAGTGTCACCCCGATGCTTTCATTGAAATTGTGTTTTACCTGATTACCGAATGAATTTCCGGTGCCCGATAGGTGACTGGTACCGATTCCGGCACTGAGGTTCAATGAAGGCAAATAACCGGAACGGGCTATATCCACATCGTAACCGGCCGATTCCACAGCCAAACGGCTACTTTCAATTTCCGGCATATAGGCCAATGCCGCCGCATACGCCTCCTCTTTTGAAGGCAACGAACGCATAACATCCTCTTCCGACAATTTCGGAATAAACACGTGCATCTCGTCTCTCAAATTTAATTCCAACAATTGTTTCAATACCAATTTTTGTTCTTCCAAAGCAGAACGGGCTGCTACCAACTGGTATTTGTCACTGCTATATTGTGAAATCAACTGAGCTACATCGCTCCGGGAGACAGAACCAGCCTCCAGTAATTGTTTGGCCCGTTCACATTGTGCCTCGGAGATTTCCACGGTGTTCCGATTAATTTCTACAGATTCTGCGGCATACAGTATCTGCAAATAACTTTCAGTTATGGATACCTGAATGTTATTCCCTGCCTCCCGGATATATAATTCCTGTATCTTATCCGATAATTCCTGCTGCCGGATGCCCAAACGAAGTTTTCCTCCGTTATATAAAGCTACGGATGAGTTGAGTCCGTAATTGCCTGAATAACTGTTTTTGTCTCCGTTTGTTTCCTGGTTGGAATAAGGACGATTTACCAAGTCATGTCCGGTGGAAAAAGAGAGGGAAGGAAATAATTGCGATTTCGCCTGAAGGGTATTTTCCCGGCTTTCTTCCAAAGAGATTTTCGATTTTTTTATCTGTATGTTATGCTCTAAAGCATAGTCGATACAATTTTTCAAATCCCATTTACGAAGAGTATCCTGCCCATACCCTTCTCCCATAATAGCTGTACAAAAAATGATTAATATAGCAAACCCTTTCATTTTCATCTGTTTTTATTTTACGGAAGCAAAAATAAAAACAGCCCTCCAGGCTTACAATTTAAATAGACCTATATAGATTTTTTCTCGACTAACAGGCCGAAAAGGCCGATAAAAAAGTTATTCGTTTTTTAGCAATTCGTAGATATGGGATTCCTCCCCGACTATCCACACCAAATCCCCCGCTTCAAATACAGTGTCGGCAGAGGGGTTGCGCAAAGAACGCTCACCCCGTTCCAAGCCGACAATGAGACATTTATAGGATTCCCTGATGCCTGATTCCCCGATGGTTCTTCCCCTGAATGCCGAGTTTTCGTCAATCATAAACTGCCGGAGGCTGACTTCACTCTGACTGAGATCGGAATCTTCGACGGAGGTTATCTGCTGTTTCAGATAGTTCGCAAAGGCCAGTAATTGTTCGTCACTACCGATAACCTGTATCCGGTCATACGGATATAAACGCTCTTGCCCGCCCGGAATGTTCAGACACAGATTTCCCCTGAATATGGCAACGACATGCACATCGAATTGTGTCTTTAAAGCCAGTTCGGCCAATGTTTTCCCCACCCACAAGGATTCGACGGGTATTTCGAAATCCGCCATGTGGAGGTCGCGCGCCAAAAGATTGCTTGCAAAACGGGGTATCGTTTTCCGCGGTCCGCCCGCATGGATGTCACGGATATTAAAATTCCTGAGGAAACGCCGTTCTATCAGTATGGACTGCTTTTTCAGATAACGGGAATAAATCATACCGCCCACCACCATAACCGCTATGCCTATCAATAAACCTACCGATATTTTTACCAAGGTCGAAATGACAAACATGACAAATAAAACAGCCAGGACAAAACGGAAGACAATCAGGGAAATAAGATAGCCCCGGTTGAACCTTCCGTCATTCCAGAGCGACTGAAATTCTTCGGAATGGTTTTTCTTGGCCACAATAGCCCGAAGAAAGGGGGAAATCGCCAAAATGATAATCACAGCACAGACAACAGCACCCCATATTCCGGGAATATACTGACGCAAGAATGGAACTAACAAACTGAATGCCAATATCAATTCAGCAATAATAATGACCGAATATATGACTACGATACGCACTAATGCGAACAGGAGTTTTCTCCAGTTGCTTTCGTGGTTCACCAACTGTACGCCCGAAGCATTGCGTTGCAACATTCTTTTCCACACGGGAGGCAAATGTTTTTCCACATAGGGATAGGCGGGTTCCGCCAGGCGTATCATGTAAGGGGTAAGGAAGGTGGTAATGACCGAAACGGCCACCACTATCGGATACAGATAGCCTTCCGTCACATGCAATGAAAGCCCCAAGGAGGCAATAATGAACGCGAATTCACCGATTTGAGGCAAACAGAATCCGCATTGCATGGCTACTTTCAGCGGCTGACCGGCCAAAACAACTCCGAAGGTGCCCAGAAAAGTCTGTCCCACCAGAATGGTTAGGGTAATCAGCAATATGGGACCGATGTATTCCCCTATCATCACGGGATCTACCATCATCCCGACCGACACGAAAAAGATAGCGGCAAACAGGTCTTTTACCGGTTTTACCACGTGAATTATTTTCTCCGCCTCTATGGTTTCCGCCAGTATGGACCCCATGACAAAGGCTCCCAATGCAGAAGAGAATCCGACATGTGTGGCCAGTATGACCATCAACAGACACAATCCCAAGGCCACAATCAGCATAGTCTCGTCGTTCATCAACAGCTTGGTACGTTTAAAGAAGGTGGGAATTACATATATCCCAACGATAAACCACAACATGAGGAAAAAGGCCAATTTGGCAATACTGTATACCATCTCGGTGCCTTCGAAGTTGTTCTTTACAGCCATGGTGGAAAGCAATACCATCAATACGATAGCCACTAAATCCTCAATAACCAGTATCCCCAATACCAGACCGGAAAACCGCTGGGTTCTCAATCCCAAATCGTCCAATGCCTTGTATATGATGGAGGTGGAAGACATGGCAAGCATACCTCCCAAGAAAATACAATCCATCCGTTTCCATCCCATGGCGGAACCGGCCAACGTGCCCAATATGACCATACCCACAATAATCGTTATCGCAGCAATAACGGCAGGTCCGCCGACTTTCATCAGTTTTTTGAAACTGAAATCCAGTCCCAAAGCAAATAACAGGAAGACAACCCCGATGTCCGCCCAAGTCTGAATATTGGCCGTATCCATGACTGTCGGGGTCAAGGTGATGTGCGGGCCGGCAATGAAACCGGCCACGATGTACCCCAATACCAACGGCTGCTTTAATTTTTTAAATAACAAAGTGATTACCCCCGCAGCTATCAAAATTAAAGCCAAGTCCGAAATCAATGTCGGAAGATGTGACATACGTATGTATTATAACGCTTAAAAACAGGCTGATAGCCTATTACATTTAGTCGTTTATTTTCCTAATGAAATTTATTTCGCAAAAATAACCTTTTCCCACAAACGGTGTTATCTCATTTTTCACTTTTTCTTTTCTCCGGACATTTTTCAGTACTTCCTTTCACCAAGAGTAAGCAATATTTTTATTCCAGCCCTGTTATAAAAAGATTAAAATTTCTATTTTTGCAGGACAGCAGGTGTAAGGCGTTACACTTTTTGATTTAAGAATCAAACGTATAGTTTATTATCCTTAACAGAAAAGTCCGCGAAACTTGAATGAAGTACTGGGAAATAAACGGATAGGTTACGTATTTATAACGTGGCCGTCCAATTATCTTTGTACTTCTGGCTCTACGCGGACGCCATCTGTTTAAAGATTACGACGGTCACGTTCTTTTTGTGTCCGTCTTTTTCCCGTCGGATGTTCCGGCATTCAGGGATTGGAATTCTATTCACAGATATCATAGACATGAAGAAACGCGACCATTTATCCGTATTAAAGGAACCTGTTCCTTTTTTTCTTTTACTTTTGAATATCCTCTTTCTTATCGTTATTCTCTATTTGTCTTATTCCCTTTATTACGAAAGTGAGCCAGACTACACGGATGATTTCCCACATACAAATCTATCTGAAGCTCCGGATAAATGATTTTTATTTATTATATTTGTAATAGGATCACGGAAGTTTACAGAATCCCCTGATGCTTATGACAAGGATTAGGGATTCAAAATAGCAGTAGGGATAACTCATTCCTAACAGGTATATTTATAACAATCAAAAGACGTGTGCTATGACAAAACAGAATGCAATAAAAGTCTTTGAGGAGAAGAAAGTCCGTACTGTATGGGACAGCGATAAAGAAGAATGGTATTTCTCTATTGTGGATGTAATAGCAGTATTAACAAATAGTGATAACCCACGCCGATATTGGAGTGACCTGAAACGTAAGTTAATAAAGGAAGGAAGTCAGTTGTACGCTAAAATCGTACAACTGAAAATGCCCTCCTCGGATGGAAAATATTACAAAACAGATGTCGCTGATACCGAGCAATTATTCCGGTTGATACAATCCATCCCCTCTCCTAAAGCTGAGCCCTTTAAATTATGGATGGCGCAAGTAGCCAAAGAACGCTTAGACCAAATGCAGGACCCCGAATTATCTATTGAGCAGACTATGACGGATTATAAACGGTTGGGATATTCCGACAATTGGATTAATCAACGGCTCAAAAGCATAGAAATCCGCAAGGACCTAACGGATGAATGGAAACGGCACGGACTACAAGAAGGTGTACAATTTGCTACCCTAACGGACATTATCTATAAAACGTGGGCAGGAAAGACGGCTAAGGAATACAAACAGTTCAAAGGTTTGAAGAAAGAAAATCTCCGCGATAACATGACTAATAAGGAATTGGTGTTAAATATGCTTGCCGAACTGTCTACAAAAGAAATATCAGAGGTACAAAACCCGGAATCTTTTGATGAACATATAGAGGTCGCCAAACAAGGAGGAACAATAGCCCTCAACGCAAGATTAGAATTAGAAAAGAAAACCGGGAAATCTGTTGTTACCCCTCTAAATGCAAAAGACATATTGGGATTACAAAGCGGTGACGTGGAAGATGTGGATTTAGATAGCGAAGAGGCAAAATAACAATATCAAAAATCATATAGAGGGAGCCGGTATGACTTCCTGCCGTTTTTCCAATCATAACCAAGATTATATCATTGAATCCGATTTAATACAAGAACTTACTAAAAAAATTGAAGATTACCTTACATGGAAGTTTACAGAATCCCCCGATGCTTATGAGAAGGAGAGGGATTCAAAATAGCAATAGGGATAACTCATTCAGAGGTATAGTTTCAATAGTTATAAGAAAGCCAAACGAGGAGTAAAATTTAGGATAACTCATTCCTAACAGGTATATTTGTAACAATCAAAAGTCGTGTGACATGACAAAACAAAACGCAATAAAAATCTTTGAGGAGAAGAAAGTCCGTACTGTATGGGATAGTGATAAAGAAGAATGGTATTTCTCTATTGTGGATGTAATAGCAGTATTAACCGATAGTCCTAATCCAAGGAAATATTGGAATGTGCTAAAAATTCGCTTAAAAAAAGAAGGAAGTGAGTTGACTACAAATTGTAGTCAACTGAAAATGCCCTCCTCGGATGGGAAATATTACAAGACAGATGTCGCTGATACCAAGCAATTATTCCGGTTGATACAATCCATCCCCTCTCCTAAAGCTGAGCCCTTTAAATTATGGATGGCGCAAGTAGCCAAAGAACGCTTAGACCAAATGCAGGACCCCGAATTATCTATTGAGCAGACTATGACGGATTATAAACGGTTGGGATATTCCGACAATTGGATTAATCAACGGCTCAAAAGCATAGAAATCCGCAAGGACCTAACGGATGAATGGAAACGGCACGGACTACAAGAAGGTGTACAATTTGCTACCCTAACGGACATTATCTATAAAACGTGGGCAGGAAAGACGGCTAAGGAATACAAACAGTTCAAAGGTTTGAAGAAAGAAAATCTCCGCGATAACATGACTAATAAGGAATTGGTGTTAAATATGCTTACCGAACTTTCTACAAAAGAAATATCAGAAGTACAAAACCCAGAATCTTTTGATGAACATGGAGAAGGAACTTTCAGTATTTCAAAATAGCCAAAAAATTATAACTTGACACAGTTTAGTTTACACTCCCCCAACATATCATACGTTTCTATAAATTCATTGTAAATGCAACAACCTCTCAATAACCATTTTTAACCCGATATCACCTGATTGTCCTTTGAATTCATCAGGAACAATCATCATTACTTTTTCATTATCAACATTTTCCCATATATCCGGAGAATCATCAATAATCATAATCCTATCGTAAGCTTTCAGCCATTCTTCTCGAATATTCTTATGATATCTGCCTTTATGAATACGGCAGTGTTTCCGGCTCAACAATTCTTTCGGCTTCATATTCAATCCAGAACAAATGCCTTTTGCATAATCACGTAACGCACTTGTATAAACAATCACATCTCCCATTTGACCACATAATTCAACCAATTCTCTTGCAAAAGGTCTCTCGTATATCTTTAGGTAATTATTATACTGAAATAGCAATTCAGCCATTTCAGAAGATGCGAATGAACCGTAAATTAATGTATTGTCAAGGTCAAGTATTATCAGCAGATTAAAGTTCCTTTCCATTACAAATCAATGTTCAAACAAAAAGATGACCCTAAACGTCTCAGACTTTTGAGTCACCCTCACTTTAACAACCTGCCTGCATTTAAGTGGTTAGCATGGTACCACACGGTTGTAAACTACAACTACTACAATCTAAATTATAAATCAATGAAAATTCTCTGCATCAGCTTCCAAAAAATATGTATTGCCAATAAATCCATACGTTTCCCCTGATTCTAACAAGTTTTGAACAAAATCAATATCTTTTTTAATCTTGATTCTTAGCGTTTTAGCTCCCCTTTCCTCGGCATTTATCACCATAAAATCATGGAGGACAAAATTAACTACTTCTCTAGCATCAGGACTTTTTACAACTCTATCCACATAAAGTATAGGTTCTTCCTTTTGGTGCCATACCTGTTCTTCTGCACCTTTAAATGCTTTGTCCGATATGACAAAAGTCGCTTCAAGCCCCGGCAAAGGATTCCCCGACAAAAAGTCTCCATATTCTTCCTCTGTCAATACTCTGTGTTCATAGCCAACTTCATCCCCCTCTTCTTCCATTCTAAAAACTCCAACAACTTCTTCCTTCGTCATTTCTTTTATTTTTCGGGCAAAACATTCAATAGCATTCCTTTTACCCATTCCATAGCTTCATCGTTTGCCTCAAATACAAACTCCTGTCCTTTGGAAGCTGCAATGAAACTATCTTCTTGCCACGCATTGGCATTATATGAAATAGGAATATGGCGGAAAAAATCAGGTAAAGCCCAAGTACTACGGCTACATCCCGGTTTAGTCAGAACCAAATTGTCTCCAAATCCAAAATTCCCGGCTCCGGGGAGTTCCGGACAAAAAGACAATTGCGGTGCGGCAACATAAATCACATTAGGCTTTTCCCACTTTTCCGCTTTCGTATGAGGATGTTTCTTCAACCACTCCGGAATATCGGCAGGATTATCGATAATGGCACCTACTTGAAAATATCCGTAAATAACGTGTAAATCTGGAGCACCTTTCTCATAAACAATCTTTCCATCGATATTCTGCGTTTTCTTAAACCATCCAAAAAATAAGAATAAATCTCCCACGCCTACGTTTTGATTTTTCAAATGACTTAATGCAGCGCCTTCCTGCCCGAAAGCAGGCATCCAACCGTATTGCCTTTCTCGCACCGTCTCGCGAATATCAGGGTCTAAATGACAAGCATAGTATTCCTTGATGCGAGTGTTAGGATTCAACATACGGATTAAGTCATAATAAGACCGACCTTTATATTGAATCTCCGTAAATTTTGTTTCCAAATCAGTTTTGGAAGGTATCGGAAGAGATAACAAAGTGGCATCCGGTAATATCGGACTCGGCATACCACCATATTGGGAATCAAACCCCTTTCTGCTTAATATGATTTTCATCCTTTGTGAGTATAAATGCTCTCTTTAACATGCTGTTTGACATAATTGATAAACTCGGAAGCTTGGATATTTTCGGTGATTACTCCGTAACTTGTTTGTACCTTAGGTACATTGGGACGAATATTTTTAGGAATTTCAATAGGTTGCTTGCAACTGAAGTAATAAAACTCCTCACATACAAGAACATATTGCCCTCTTAAATCTTTCGCTTTTTTCTCTGGAGTTTTATGATGGCTGTTTTCGTGTAAGATAAAAGTTTCCGGACAGAGCGGATTCGCAATACAATCGGGTCTCGGTTCATAAATATTATCTCCATGATAAGAATCTACGTGCGGGTCATTCCAATTCCCCGGTCGTTTTTGTGGATATTGTTCCCAATATTCTTGATAATTTAGTTTCTTCGTAACACGTGCTAAATAAATCAAACGTTCTTCTCCGACCAGAGTTGGACAATTCTTTAAATTCTTTGCAGTCCAGCCTGCAATCCAATTGCCGACTTCAGTATTCCTTCTGACTGCAGGCTTACAGGTTGCCAAAGTCAACACACCAAACAATGGATTGGGAGCAAACCGCGTATCATGTGTCATTTTGTAACTGTAAAGCTTCAATGTTTTCATAATCATTTTAAAAGTTAAAATTTATTCATTCGTTCTATCGCTCTTTTGTATATATCTTGCAGACGTTGCTGTAAATGCACAGGAGAAACGACAGTCATTTTATCCGTTTGCGACAATAACTCCATAAGGAAATCATTGGTCAGTCGGATATTCAGCTTAATCTTAATCTCTCGGTCATTGTCTGCCAAAACGACCTGCGAACAATGCAACGGACGCGTCAGGACATACCGTCCCGCCTTAGGCGTAAAAGACAAAACCACTTCTTCTACCGGTAACGATTCATCAGCATAAATACCAAAAGTATGCTCATACATTTTATCAGGAGCAAGCTGTAACGGTCGTTTAAAACGAACAGAAGTTAGTGATAGATTACTCACACGTTCCAATGCCCATGTTTTGATAAATTCCTCGTTGGCTGCCTTTGCCAGCAAATACCATCTTCCGGAAAACTCTTTCAAAAAATAGGGTTCCACCACGCAATGGCGAGATTGTTTTTCTGTAAACTTACAATAATCAAACTCTATCTTTAAATTGCTTTTCAAGGCTTTCAACATTACCGGTAAAAGTTCCACCCCGGTAATTTTCCGCTGCTCCAGCAGGATATAGTCGGAAACAGCACCTGCAGACTGCAAAGCAGAGAAAAGTGTAATTTGCTCAAATATATGTTCCCAAATAGTTTCCGCCATTTCATCCTGCAACATGTAATATCCTTTGTGTCCCTTATCGTAACAGATTGAAACCCATGTCGCATTCATCTCTTGAATATCCCGCTGAATTGAACGCTGAGAAATACCTATCTCATATCCATTCATTAATAAATTTTCCTGCACACGTTCCACCAATTCCGACAAACCGATATATTTCTTTTGGCGAATGATTTTATAAATACAGGCCTGCCGATAAAACTTTACGGATATATGTTCCATATTTTTTCATTTACGTGACAAAAATATTTCCTACCAATGCCAGAATCTGTCATCAACACCTCTAATATTTGCAAACGAAAAACGTGAGCAACATCTTGTTTGCCGTTGAGGTCTTCGACTACCTATGCCACAAAACAAAACTGCCCACGTATTTCTACTCGAGCGGTTGCTTATTTTGTCGTGGCATGTTAAAAGTGTCGAAGTTTCAACTGCACAAAAATAAAGCCAACGCTTCAATATCATTATTGTAGGCAAATATAAAAAAATAAATATGTTCTACAAAGCATTAAAAATAGCCATAGAAGCCCATAAAGGACAAACGGATGAAAGAGGAAAGCCTTATATTTTCCATCCAATTCGAGTTGCCAATAGATGTGAGCAAAAAAGAAATCAAATCATTGCATTACTCCATGACGTGGTAGCAAATTCCCCAATCACCTTTGAATGTCTAAAACGAAAAGGTATTGACGATGAAATCATTGAAGTACTTAAATATTTGCCCCCCATCGAAGGAGAAGAGTACATAGATTTCATTAAACGAGTTGATAAAAATCCCATTGCAAAGCAAGTCAAAATTGCAGACCTAACGGATAACGTTATCCAACTCGAATCATTACAATGGAATGCAAAAAATAATGTAATTGTTAAAAATATAGATATACCGATATATAATATGACGATAGGCTATTTATTGATGCCAGATACGGATATAATGTGACTGCAATGGATTCCCTAGCACCCCAGAGAAAGAAAAACTACGTTATGAAAAGGAAATGAAAGACTTAATTATGAAAAAGAAGGCAGGCATAAAGGAAATAGAAGAGGTAGATCCTGATCCTTTCCCTATACTCGAGGAGGAAGAACTTGATTATGAAGAGGAAATAATAAACTCAATTATGAAGAATAGCGAGTTAAACATAAAGGAGGTAGAAGAATTGGTGGTAAATCCTTTTCTTGTTGAGAGACAATCTACCCCATCAGAAGAGGAAAATCTATCTTATAAAAAGAAAATGACAGCTTTAATTAAAATATATAAATGGAACCCAAAGAATTGACAATCTTGATAAACAAGAAAAGCAAAGCAGGAAGGAAGGAGGTTGAAGAAATGTTGAAACATCCCTTATCTGCCAAGAAATTAGAGAATTTTATAAAAAGAACACAGGAATCAATGGCAAAATTACAACGGTTAAGGAATATGAATCTACTTTAAAACATTAATTACAATAATCCACATATTATGAACAAGAAAATAGTATACATTGACATGGACAATGTCTTAGTAGATTTCCAATCCGGCATCGATGCCCTGGACAAAGAAATGCAAAAAGAATACCAAGAACGCTATGATGAAGCGCCAGGTATTTTCTCCAAAATGCAGCCCATAACAGGCTCGATAGAGGCTATCAACGCTTTAAAAGAAAAATATGATATTTATATTCTTTCTACTGCCCCTTGGGATAATCCCAGCGCATGGTCTGACAAATTGAACTGGATAAAACAATATCTGGGCGAAACTTGTTATAAACGCTTAATCTTGAGCCACCATAAAAATTTAAACAAAGGAGATTATTTAATTGATGACAGAAAAAATAATGGTGCTGGACAATTCGAAGGAGAATTGATATTATTCGGGTCTGAAAAATTTCCAGATTGGAATAAAGTACGGAAATATTTGTTATAAGAGTTAATACCCAATAATATAAGTATTAATAACTTGGAAATAGCATACAATTTTTATCAAACAATTAAAATCTATTAATATGAAGAAGAATGTATTTTTACTAATAAACTTATTATTAATAATTTGCATTAACATCGTTGCACAAAACAATAAAGGATGTTTTGAAGACAATATGTGGCAATTCTGTAACTACAAAGAAGGCTATCTTTATAGTTCTACTAATAAAAATATGTCTTTGACATTGGACAAGTTAGAAATCGGATATGACAAAATACGCAATGTATATAGTGTATATGTCAAAGTTGATAAATCGATAATAAACACTGATGTTCGGTTTACTTTCAATGATGATGGACTATATTATTATAAGGGTATAGATAGAATTTCAAACGGGGAAGTTACTATATCTTGCAAAAACAAGCTGAGTCTGTACACTAAAAATTATGGAGTAACTTCTAAAAATACAATCAAAGATTTTAAGAAAGAAGGAATCAGCCTATACTTTCCAGAAATTGGTATTCAGTTTTATGCTGTTCCTATAATAAACAAATGACCCTCTCTAAAGTACCATGAGACTATAAATAAAAAAATTAGATGCTACCCACTTCATAGATTATGTGCGGCAACATGCCGGAACGTGTGAAAAAACAAATAATATTCAAAATAAATAATTAAAAAAATGAAAAAAATATCGATTATTATAATCGTTTTGCTACAAACACTATTCATGTTTGGACAAACAAAAACAGAACAATATGAGTGTATGTTTCCAGAGCATTTTGTCTTTACTTCAAAAGATGAGAATGGATATAATGTTACCAAGAATTTTACAGTAGAAAAAGCAACTCTTACCTATAAGGCAAATAAACTTGTAAGCTTTACATTAAAATCAAGTGGTAACGCACAAGTGACTTTTACGGTCGAGAAAATAATTTCTGAATCTTCTCGTGTTAAAGAATTTTGGATTGACAGAAGCGAGCTTTATTCTGTTATGATCTCTTTCCCGTTGGATAGAGAAAATGGTATGAATATTATATTTTTTTCTAATATAAATGGTTCAGTTATGTTTGACTTCCTATTTACGAGGATATTAACTGAAAGAGAAAAGAAAGAACTGCAAATATTGGAAGAACAAGAAAGGGCAGAACGAATAAAAGAACAGGAACGAAAACAGCAAGAACAAATTAAAAAAGAAGAGAATGTAAAAAAAATTTTCTCCTCTGTCAATGAAGTTGCAATTAAATCAAAAGTAACAAACTATTTTAATAATAAATATATAGAAAAAATTAAAACTTACAAAGGAAAATTAGATACATTAAAGTTGGGATATACCGGAGAGGTTAATGTAATGATAGGTGGTGATTCTTTAGGTGTAGATGTCATAAAAATTGAGGATGAGGATGAAAAAATCATATTAAATGATTGGATACGAGCTTCTAAATATTATTGTACACTTGATGGGATTGATTATTATGAATATCAAGAGGAAATATTTTTTCTAAAGAAACTCAATATTAAGACTCACTCATTTGAATATGGATTTGGTGGTTTAAAAAATAAAGGTAAAAAATTTACATTTTATCGAAATGTGCCTGATTTAGTAAAAAAAGCATGTGAACAAAATTTTAGTCAACGAGGAGAACATTTTTTTATTATTTAATAATAGACAATGAAGTTGCTATCGAGAAATTAGAGCTCGAACGGGAACAAAGAGATGCGATACGAGGTGGGAAAACTACAGGAAGAAAAATTTTAAATACGATAGGATTAATAGGTGTGGTAGCATTAGGATTAATAGGTGCGGCAGCAGCAGGTTAATGATAATGAGGAGAATACCTAACATTGAAGAGCCGGACTTAGTTCCGGCTTTTCTTTTGGAAAGAAAAAGACACAGGGAAGTATAAAAAGGATGATATACCCCTATTAAGTAAATTTGCTCTATAATATTAATAATTAGAGCTATGAAACAGAAAAATGAAGCCTACACACAGGGAAATTTTGTAGCTGGAGATAATAACCAACTACAATTTTTATCAGCTGTAAGAATGTTTGAGACAGCTATAACTGACGAAGAAGTAAACGAAGCATTAAAACAAATCAATGAATTAGCTGAAAACAATAATCCCAAAGCATTAAATTTTATGGGGTGGCTATATTATGAGGGGGAGATATTCCAACAAGACTACAAAAAGGCATTCACGTTATTCTCTCAAGCTGCAAAACTACAAAATACAGAGGCTTTATTTATGCTGGGAGTCATGTATAATAAAGGGCAAGGAATTGATAAAGATGAAGCCCGGGGATTCCATTATTTTAAGCTGGCTGCCGATAAAGGAGATGAATATGCCCTATTCAATATCGGTATCCATTACTATAACGGATACGGAATAAAAAAAGACTTACAAAAAGCATTTAAGTATTTCTACTTGGCAGCACAACAAAATATTGCCAATGCACAGTTCAATGTGGGATTCCTGTATCATTACGGACAAGGCGTGGAACAAAACTACGAGGAAGCTGCTCTGTGGTATGAAAAAGCTATAAAACAAGGAAAAGAAGAAGCTGCCTTTAAATTAGCATTGATTACCCCTAAACTACATAAAGCCAGGTAAGTATATTGGTATTTATTCGCATTAAGTTTCCCGAAAACCATAATAAAACCTTAATCGCTGCAATAAAAAAGAGATTAGACCTGTTATCTAACCTCTTGATTTTCAGTCGTCGGGGTGACTGGATTCGAACCAGCGACCACACGCCCCCCAGACGTGTACTCTACCGGACTGAGCTACGCCCCGATGTGAGTTTCACGGGTGCAAATGTATAAAAAAAATTTAATAATACACGCTATTGAAGAAAAAATAAAAGATTTCAAAATCCGAAATAAAAATCGTCATACGAAAAAACAGAATCTTTCCGACTTGCCGGAGATGAGATTATTCTCAAGGTATCCGGCTCCCATCCGGAATCATAATGCGTCTCTCTATTCAGATAATCCATGTAGTGGCAACTGCATAGGTACAGAATAAGGATGAATTGAATAATAATAACTAATACGAGAATCAAGAGGAGTAATTTTACGCAAGATTCTGTTTTAAGGTCCATAATAAAAGAATTTTATACGGACAAAAATACGTGTCCGCCAATTCACCCCTTACAGCAGGCGTCCGCAAAGAACCCGAAACGAAGGATAAACCGGAAGGACACGCATAGGTATACGTGATCTGCCAGTTTATTATCTTCGTTTCTGCAAAAGTTTGCGGACTTCGCTGTAAAGACAAATAAACTTTTATATCAACTATTCTGATATGTAAAAAATAAGGTCAACACCTCACACACTCCGCAAAAGTAGGATTTTTTCTTTATTTCTTGTCAAATCAAACCATGAAAATTGCAAAGACACAAGAAATCAAAGGGCTATCCCCCCTCCTATCAGAAGATTATTCCTGTAAAAAGCGACAGGCTGACCGGATGCCACAGCCCATGCCGGAGAAGAGAGTGAGACCTGAATGGAGGAATCCGGCTGACGTTCCAATACCGCATATCCTTCCGGATTCAAACCGAGTCCCCGGACTTTAACGGTGATGTCTTCCGCACATATTTCTTCCGGACAAACCAGATTCACATCCGTAACAACCAGATGATTCCGATAAAGTTCCTGTTTGTTGCCCGCTATAATACGATTACGTTTGGCATCTATACCTGCCACATACAAAGGTTGACCGTTACACAAGGGCATGTCCCGTCTCTGTCCGATGGTATAATTAAGCAATCCCGTATGCCGTCCTATCCTGTTTCCGGCTCCGTCCACAATATCGCCTTCCTGCATCAGCAATGGGTCTCCACAATTATAGCGGATAAAATCACGATAATCTTTCCCCTCTAAAAAACAGATTCCCATGCTTTCCCTTTTCCGGACCACGTCACTGAATCCACAGGATTCCACATAAGCCTTTACCTGCGCTTTGGTGTACACTCCCAATGGAGTCTGCGTCCGGGAAAGTATATCCTGTTTCAAGCCCCACAGAAAATAAGACTGGTCTTTATGAATATCTTCTCCTTTTTTTATATACCATCCTGTCGTTTCCCGGACAATCTGCACGTAATGTCCCGTAGCCAGTTTCTCTATGCCCAATGAGTCTGCGGCTTCCGCCAGCAAATTCCATTTAACCAAATTGTTGCAAACTGTGCAAGGATTCGGTGTCCGTCCGGCAAGGTATTCTTTTACAAACAAATCCACTACCCGCTCCCTGAAAGCGGCCTGTCCGTCATAACATACCATTTCTATTTGCAGGCGATCGCATAAACGGGCCACTTCTTCCCGATATCCCTCTCCCCACAACTGTAAATGAACCCCGACTATTTTATAGCCTTGTTCGCGCAATACTAAAGCAGCTGCCAAGCTGTCCACTCCTCCGCTCAGACCGACTGCAACCGTCCCGCACATAGAATCAGGCAAAAAACAGATAAGCAATAATCACCGCCGCAATGATTCCCGCCAAATCAGAGATCAATCCGCAGGGAACGGCATAGCGTGTATTTTTGATTCCCACAGCACCAAAATACACGGCAATGATATAAAACGTGGTATCGGTCGCTCCCTGAAATGTGGAAGCCAGACGACCGACAAAAGAGTCCGCACCATACGTAGTCATTGTGTCAATCATCATCCCTCTTGCCCCGCTCCCGCTCAAAGGTTTCATCAAGGCTGTAGGCAAAGCCTTGACGAAATCTGTATTCAGCCCCATACAAGCAAAAACGTATTCGAATCCCGACATCAAGACATCCATGGCTCCAGAAGCACGAAATACCCCCACCGCCACCAAAATAGCAATCAGATAAGGAATAATCCGGACGGCTACCGAAAAACCTTCTTTCGCCCCGTCGATGAATGCATTATATACATTTACTTTTTTTAGTGCCGCCATAGCAATAAAAAGAATGATAACGGAGAAAAGAATGATATTACTTGCCGCTCCCGACACAACGGCAATGGTTTCCCTGTCCAATGTGGAAAAGTACCAGATGACGCCGCAAATGAGAGCCGTCATGCCTCCCAAATAGGCCAACACCACTTTATTAAAAAGATTAATCCGCTGATATATGGATACGGCAATCAGTCCGACGAGCGTAGAAAAATACGTCGCCAACAATATCGGTACGAAAATATCCGTGGGATTCACGGCCCCCAACTGAGCCCGGTAGACCATGATGGAAACGGGAACCAAGGTTAACCCGGAAGTATTCAATACCAGAAACATAATCTGGGCATTGGTGGCTGTATCCTTTTTTCGGTTGTATTCCTGCATTTCCTGCATCGCTTTTAAGCCCATAGGCGTGGCAGCATTATCCAACCCCAGCATGTTGGCAGCAAGATTCATCATGATGGAACCATAAGCCGGACTGTCGGAAGGCAGTTCCGGAAACAGCCGCTTGAAAAAGGGATGAATCAAACGGGAGATGACTTTTACAGCTCCCCCTTGTTCCCCGATTTTCATAATCCCCATCCATAGCGTCAGTACTCCTGTCAGGCCCAAGGAGATTTCAAAGCCTGTTTTCGACATATCGAAAGTCGATTTTATCATAGCACTGAAAATTTCCGTATCCCCGTCAAACAGCAGTTTGAACAGAGCAACCAGGAATGCCACGCCGAAAAAGAATATCCAGATATAATTCAGTACCATAAAAACGAGTTACTGAGCCGCTTTCAATGTGTTTTGCAACAAGGATACAATAGTCATCGGTCCGACACCTCCCGGCACCGGAGTAATATATGAACATTTCGGTGCCACCTGTTCGAAATCGACGTCACCTATCAGCCGGAATCCCGACTTGGTTTTATCGGAAGGCACCCGGTGAATCCCGACGTCCACCACTACCGCTCCTTCTTTGACCATCTCTGCCGTCACGAAGTGTGGTTTCCCCAAGGCCACTATCAGAATATCCGCCTGGCGGGTAATCTCCTGAATATTTTGGGTACGGCTGTGACAAATCGTCACCGTACAGTCGGCATGCTCATCCTTACGCGACATCAATACCGCCATCGGGGTACCGACTATGTTGCTACGCCCAATCACAACACAATGCTTTCCTCTCGTTTCAATATGATAGCGGGTCAAAAGTTCCACGATACCCGCCGGAGTCGCCGGCAGATAGGTAGGCAGTCCCGTCACCATTTTTCCGACATTAAAAGGGTGGAATCCGTCCACGTCTTTATCCGGATTAATGGCCAGCAATATCCGCTCTTCCGAGATATGCCGCGGCAACGGGAGCTGAACGATATACCCGTCCACATCCTCATCCCGATTCAGTCTGTCCACCACTTCCAACAATTGTTCCTCCGTTATGTCGGAGGAGTATCTCATTTCGGTACTCTTAAACCCGACTTCCTTACAGGATTTCACCTTACTGGCCACATAGGTTTCACTGGCCGGATCGTTTCCGACCAATACCGCTACCAAATGGGGTATCCTTTTTCCCAGACTTTTCAGTTCCGCCACTTTGTCGGCAAGTTCCTGCTTGATTTCGGCAGCTATTTTTTTTCCGTCAATTAACTCCATAGATATTCCATTTTATATATCCGTCATCCTTCTTTTTATCTTCTCATTCCCCGCATATTCCTCAACATCTTTCCTCCTCCGGAGAGCATTTTCATCATTTTCTTCGATTCCTCAAATTGTTTGAGCAGCCGGTTGACATCCTGTACTGTCGTTCCACTTCCTTCGGCTATACGTTTTCTTCTAGAACCGTTAATGATTTCCGGCGCCTCCCGTTCGGCCGGAGTCATGGAGTGAATGATGGCTTCCACCCCTTTAAAGGCATCGTCGTCAATGTCCACATTTTTCAATGCTTTCCCTACTCCCGGAATCATGGAAGCCAGGTCCTTGATATTTCCCATCTTCTTGATTTGCTGTATCTGTTTCAGGAAATCATTGAAATTAAACTGGTTCTTGGATAACTTTTTCTGTAATTTTTTGGCCTCTTCCGCATCAAACTGTTCCTGTGCTTTCTCAACCAGAGATACAATATCCCCCATTCCCAGGATACGGTCTGCCATACGTTCCGGATGAAAAGCATCCACCGCTTCCAGTTTTTCTCCCGTTCCGACAAATTTTATCGGTTTATTCACTACTGTACGGATAGATAGAGCCGCACCACCGCGCGTATCTCCATCCAATTTGGTCAGAACCACCCCGTCAAAATCGAGCCGTTCATTGAATTCCTTGGCCGTATTCACCGCATCCTGTCCCGTCATGGAATCTACGACAAAAAGGGTTTCTTCCGGATTAACGGCTTTTTTGATAGCCTCTATTTCAGCCATCATCTCTTCGTCAATCGCCAAACGTCCCGCCGTATCGACGATTACCACGTCATTCCCATTGGCTTTGGCCTGCCGGATGGCTTCCTGTGCAATCTTTACGGGATCTTTGCAATCTTCCACACTGAATACAGGTACCTCTATCTGCTGGCCCACCACTTTCAGCTGCTCAATGGCCGCCGGACGGTAAACGTCACCCGCTACCAACAAAGGCTTTTTCCCTCGTTTTGTTTTCAGGAGATTGGCCAATTTACCGGAAAAAGTCGTTTTACCGGATCCCTGCAAACCGGACATGAGAATAATGGCGGGATTTCCTTTCAGATTAATATCCACATTTTTTCCTCCCATCAATTCCGCCAGTTCGTCATGGACAATCTTCACCATCATCTGTCCCGGTTTCACAGCCGTCAGCACATTCATTCCCAATGCCTTTTCTTTCACCCGATTTGTGAAGTCCTTGGCAATTTTATAGTTCACGTCGGCATCCAACAGCGAGCGTCTCACCTCTTTCAAGGTTTCCGCTACATTCAGTTCCGTAATCTTTCCCTCCCCTTTCAGTAATTTAAACGAACGTTCCAGTTTGTCCGATAGATTTTCAAACATAATGCTATATTATTTTATTATTTATTATTCTGATTTTCCTTAGTGGCAATTTTCTGGCTCAACGTTTCCCGATATTTTTCAAAACAACAAACGTTTTATCAATCAAAGAATTATCCACCACAACGGTAAATTCATTGGTCGAAGAAATCACCTCGGTCAGGTTAATGCCTTCCCACGATAATTCTTTCATGATCGTATAATAAAAGCCGGGCTGCATGCTGTTGCCTTTCGGCAATTTTAAAGTGACCGATGACAAGGCGTTCTGCTTGAACAGACACTGTTCATTTTTGAAATAATCCTCTATCCACGGCTCCATGGTATCGCTTATCACAATATTGGTTTCAAAAACACCTTGTACCAACGTATAGAACACCTCTTCGTTTTTGACCAGATTTTTCAGCACCTCGATATGGCATTCCAATAAGGTGGGGGAATTTTTAAAGGTATAATCACACAAATTACTGCGCAAGATTATATCTCCTATATTATTCAGTAATTTGTTCAATTGCACCTGCTCCCTGACCTGTAAATAAGGGGCCAAACGGTTTAATGACATCACGACGGCCCCCGTATTAACCTCTTTCTGTAAGATTTTTTCCACTTCCGGCTGTAACTGGCGCGCCAAGGCCGATACATTAATAATACCGGCCGCCAAGGCTTCCGATAAGTAAGGCCGATGCTTGACAATCCCCTCTACGGCATGCGAAATACTAATCATACCCTATTTTGTTTAATTTTCAACAAAAATACAAAATTCCCCGCTATCCCGTTCATTTTTTCCCAAAAAATCAATTCAGGCTTTAAATTCCCTCATTCCAAAAGAAAAACGGATCCCAAGCCATCTGTCATTCTGTCTTGGAATCCGTTTTTACTGCTATTTCCTATCGCCTTCTATTCTCCTGCTCTTCCCGTTTCAACTCTCTCTTTACTTCCTTTCAAGATAAGCGGAGTAGTTTTGACATGCCTACTGTCCGCACCGATCATAATATCGAATTTTCCCGGCTCCAGTACCGTATTCCCTTCCGCATCATAAAAACAAAGCATCGAGGCGTCTATTTTAAAACTTATTTCACGACTTTGACCGCTCTTCAGCCAAATGCGTTCAAAACCTTTCAATTCTTTCACCGGACGGCTGACACTTGCTGCAAGGTCGCGGATGTATAGTTGAACCACATCATACGCATCCCGGTCACCTGTGTTCTTCACTGTTATGGTAGCCGTAACGACATCATCATTTTCCATTTCGGCAGAACTCAGCTTTATATCGCCATATGAAAAAGTCGTATAACTCAATCCATAACCAAATGGAAACAAGGCATCATTCCGCACATCAAGGTAATTACTGCGGTACTTGTAATATTTGTCCGCACCGGATTGTACCGGACGACCTGTATTCAAACTATTGTAATACAACGGCACTTGTCCTACGGCTTGCGGCATAGATACCGTCAGATGCCCACAAGGCACCTTGTCGCCGAAAAGCACATCGGCAATAGCATCGGCCGTCTCACTACCTCCGAACCATACATTCATTATGGCATCCACATTCTCATTTTCCCAAGTAAGCACAGTGGCCCGTCCTGTAAAATTAAGCAATACCACGGGTTTGCCCAACTTAACAAGCTCTTTGAGTAATTTCTGCTGAACATCAGGCATGACAATATCAGCACGGCTACTGCTCTCTCCACTCATCTCCGCACTTTCTCCCATCGCACAAACGATAACATCGGCTTTTGCAGCAACGGCCAAAGCCTCGGCTCTCATTTTTGCATCATCCCCCCGGGGCACAGGCTTACCAAATGCTCCCGCTTCCTGAACCGCAGCATCGCCCACCACATTGCACCCTTGTGCATATAATATCGTCGCCTTATCGCCTACGGCTCGCTCCAATCCTTCCTTTACGGTAGAATAACGTTCCGGAGTATAGGCCACTGTCCACGTCCCCACCATATTGGCCCGATTATCGCCAAGAGGACCTATAAGGGCTATCACCCCTTGTTTTTTCAAGGGAAGCACATTATTTTCATTTTTCAACAACACAAAGGACTCTGCCGCCAAATTGCGTGCTGCTGTACGGTTTTCATCCGTATATATATTTTTTGCCCGACGTTTTTTATCACAATATTTATACGGATCGGCAAAAAGCCCCAATTTGTATTTTGCTTCAAGAACACGACGGCAAGCCCGGTCTATATCAGTCAAACTCACCTTGCCTTCATTGACTGACTGTTCCAAGGTCGTGAGAAAACCCATGGAACACATATCCATGTCCGTACCCGCCTTAAGAGCCATTGCCGATACTTCTTTCAAATCTTCCCCCACCCCGTGTGAGAGTATTTCACCTATTGAACCGTAATCGGTAACAACAAAACCATCGTATTTCCATTGCTTATAGAGCACCTCATTTATCAGCCAATTGTTTGCCGTTGCCGGCACCCCGTCTACAATGTTGAAAGAGGTCATAAAACTTCCGGCTCCGGCTTCAGCTGCCGCCTTATAAGGAGGAAAATATTGATTGAACATTCTCAATCGACTCATATCAACCGTATTATAATCGCGCCCGGCTTCCGAAGCTCCATAAAGAGCATAGTGCTTGACACAAGCCATTATATTGTCGTTGCGACTATAGTCGCCCTGATAGCCTTTTACCATCGCAGCTCCGATAAGCGAACCCAGATAAGGATCTTCTCCGCTACCTTCCGAACTTCTTCCCCAACGGGCATCAAGGCAGATATCCACCATCGGACTATATGTCCAGCAAATACCGTCGGCACTTGCTTCCCGGGCAGCAATCCGTGCGGAATTTTCTATACCTTCCAGATTCCAACTACACGACATGCCGAGAGGTATGGGAAATATGGTCTCATATCCGTGGATAACATCCATCCCCACAATAAGCGGTATTCCCAAGCGGCTTTTTTTGACAGCAATCTCTTGCAGAGCACGTATCTTATCCGCTCCTTTCAAATTGAAGACTCCCCCGATTTTCCCATCAGCAATAGCCCCACCCACTTGAGTGTCCTGAGCCGAACCTGTTGTGATGTCACCTGCAACCTGCAAGTTCAATTGTCCTATTTTTTCTTGGAGGGTCATTCTGGACATCAGGTCACTGACAAACTCCTCCATCGGTTTCTTTTGTGCAGACAAACTCAGCACAAGAAATGAAAACACCAAAGTGATAATGTTCTTTTTCATATTATTTCAATGTAACTTTTACACGCGAAGTGATGTTGTCCGAAGAATTTCCCACCAAAAGTTCAAAATCGCCGGCCTCTGCTTTCCACGCTTTTGCAACCTCATCATAAAAGCTAAGTGCATCTTTATCGATAACAATACTTACGGTTTTAGTTTCCCCCGGCTGCAAAAACACTTTTTTGAAACCTTTCAATTCTTTCAACGGACGATCGACCGATGCTTTTTTATCACTGACATACAATTGTATGACTTCCGCACCTGCCCGTGAACCAACATTCGTAACATCAACACTCACCGTTATATTGTCCGAAGCAGATATTTCCGTTCTATCTGCAATAACTTTACCTAACTTGAAAGTGGTATAGCTCAACCCGTGACCGAAAGCAAATAGCGGACGAATCTTATTTTTCTCTGTCCAGCGATACCCCACATATATGCCTTCTTTGTATTCTTCATCAATAATTTTTTCATTGTCTCGCCACACTCCGGGATAAGCATCAAGTGCATGTGCACCGACATCTTTTAATCCGGCATACCATGTAAACGGCAATTTTCCCGAAGGATTGGCATCTCCCACCAATACAGATGCGAGGGCATGCCCCGCTTCTGAACCGAGAAACCAACCTTGCACAATGGCAGCCACTTTATCTTTCCAAGGCATGGCCACTCCATTTCCCGATATATTTACATACACCACGTTTTTATTGACTTTTGCGATAGCTTCAAGCACCCGGTCTTGGTCATACGGCAATTCGTAATATTTACGGTCGTGCCCCTCACAGTCCTGATAATCGCTCTTGTTCAGTCCTCCGAAAAATATTACATAATCAGCCGTTCTGGCTTTTTCCACAGCTTCAGCCGTCAGCATTTCAGGCTTACGTTCGTCCACAAGATTCTGTCCGGTACTCACACCATTATATTCTCCTGTCACATCCCCCACGTATCCACGTACATATTCCACTTGCACCTTTTCGCCCAAAATGGTTCTAATCCCCTCTAAAGGCGAAACTTCCCGTTGCACTTTCAATGAAGAACTACCACCACCGACAGTCATCATTTTTATAGCATTTTCACCAACGACAACTACACGCTTCACCTTATTGCGGTCTATCGGCAACAAGTTACCGGTATTCTGCAACAGAACAATACCTTCTTCCGCAATTCTCCGAGCTGCCTCATAATGAGCCTCCGAGCATAGGAAACCGTGGTTTTTATGACTAAAATCCATTGATGTACGATAATACAAGCGCAACACCCGACGCACTTTTTCATCAAGTTCCTTGGTTGTGTATTTACCTTCTTTAATCAATTTTTTATACGGCATTGCAAGATAGTAATTATCATAAGCGTTGCTTGTCCCCATAGTCAAGCCGTTAGTCCAAGTACCGAATTCCATATCAAGACCATTCGTGATAGCTTCTTCCGTATCGTGAGTCCCCCCCCAGTCAGACACCACAACGCCGTCAAACGCCCAATCTTTTTTCAATATATTATTGAGTAAGATTTTATTGTGACAATTGTGTTGATTCTTATAAAGGTTATATCCTCCCATAATAGCCCATGCCTTACCTTCAACAACAGCAGCCTTGAAAGCCGGCAAATATATTTCGTGCAACGCCCGGTCACTGACAATCACATTTACCTGATGACGATATTCCTCATCATTGTTTAAGGCATAATGCTTTACACAGGCTGCAACACCTTCATTTTGCATAGCTTGAATATAGGGGACCACCATACGGGAGGCCAGATAAGGATCTTCGCCCATATACTCAAAATTCCGACCGTTGAGCGGAGTACGGTAAATATTCACTCCCGGTCCAAGTATCATATGCTTTCCGCGATAACGGGCTTCCTCTCCCAGATTTTTACCATATATATAGGACATTTCCGGATTCCAAGTCGCAGCAAGGCAAGTCAATGCCGGAAAGGCCACACACGAATCATTGGTCTGTCCGGCCTGTTCCCATTCGTCCCAAAACACATCGGGACGTACCCCATGAGGCCCGTCGTCTGTCCAAAAATCGGGCAAACCCAAACGTTTCACTCCGGCAGAACTGAATTTACTCTGAGCATGAATGACAGCTATTTTTTCTTCCAATGTCATCCGTGAAAGAGCATCTTCAATCCTTTGCTCCACGGGACGAGTATCATCCAGATATATCGGTAAAGTTTGCGCAGCTAACGTCAATACGAAAGCCGCTAATAATATTGAAAAAAGCACCTTTTTCATAAAACATGGATTATTTCGATAAATGCAAATTATTCCGTCATTCCCAAAGACTGTATATACCCCGTTTGTTGTATACAATTTTCACACCGACTGTTTTCGATAAACTCTGCCAATAATTCCTTTGCTTTCCCTTGGTCGGGACGAGTCTCACGAATGTTTTTAAACGTAGAGCGATCGGATTCGGCAAACTTCACAATTATATTATCCCATTCCACCGGACGTTTGATTCCCATAAAACAAGAATTATCAATCTTTTTATAGGGCCAAAAAGTATATCCGATATTATTGTCACGCATTACCCGACAAAAATCAGCCTGCCACTCGTCTTTGTTGTGCCCGATCTCGCCCATATACATGGGAAGTCCCGTCATATCACGAAAATCGATAATATTTTGGATAGCCTCTTTCGTCGCATTACCACCATATCGGTGACACGTGTACATGATTTTATCATCATATTTCCAATCTCCGAACATGGCAAAATTACCATTCCATTGAGCTCCGCCCAAAAGTATGATGTGATTGGTATCCACTTCGCGAATAGCCTTTACGGCACGTTTATGCAGCTGTTCTAATTTCCCGTTTAGTTCATTCACATTGGAAAAATAGGGAGCTATCGGCTCATTGATAAGCTCATACCCCAAAATGACAGATTCGTTTTTGTAGCGTAAAGCGATTTTCTTCCATATTTCGCAAAACAACTGCTGGCTTTCCTCACAATCAAACAACCATGGATAACCGTAACTGTCATCTATATTATCACCAGTTTGTCCTCCCGGGGCATCATGCATGTCGAGAATGAGATACAAATGGTTATCCCTACACCAACGAACCACACTATCAACACGGACAAAACCGTCCTGAGCCGCAGTCATTCCCATATAATCCTCATCGGTAAACAATTTATAATGAAAAGGAAGACGGATTGTATTCGCCCCAGTGGAAGCAATAAATTCAATATCTTTTCTCGTAATATAATTATCCTTAAATTCTTTCCAAAAGCGATTAGCAGCCTCCGGTCCCACCAATTGACGCAACATATTGTCTATCATCCACCCGCTATTGGTTTTGCCAAAACCGAACATATAGCCTTCCGGATTCAACCAATTACCCAAATTGGTTCCCATGATAAAAAGTTTTTTCCCATTAGGGGCAACAAGATCTGTCCCCTTAATTGAAACAAAAACATTCTTCTTTTCCTTCGCATGAAATCCGGTACAAGATATCAATAAGACCAATATCAGTGCCGAAAGTGCTAAATTTATATATTTCATTTGTTTCTAAATTAAGAATTCGACCTATTTTTTCTGAAACACCCGCACATAATCTATTTCCATCGCCACCGGCAATACATTCTCGTCCACGCCGCTCATTCCACCCCAAGAACCTCCCCATGCCAGATTCAATATCACATAAAACGGCTTGTCATAAGGCCAATTTCGGACACCACCGCCATCATTATCATAACTAAGCTGTACTTTCCCATCCACATAGGTTGTGATATTATCTTTCGTCCACTCTATAGCATAGACATGAAACTCGCCTTCCGCCTTATCGATGGTCATGGCATGAGTCACTTGAGTGTTATTGGTATGGTTATGTCCTTCCGCATGCAAACTCGACGACACTTCATTCGGAACACATCCCACCTCTTCCATTATATCAATTTCCCCACATTTCGGCCAAGGATTTGCTCCGAAATCATTATTACACGGCATCATCCAGAATGCCGGCCACGTACCTTTGCCCTTAGGCAGTTTTATACGAGCCTCAATATATCCGTACTGCCAACCTGTATTGACATTGGCATATACACGCCCTGAATATATTTTTCCGTTTTCTTTGAAACAGTTTATCATAAGACTACCATTGCGAATCTCAGTCACATTGCGTCCTTCGGGTGACTTATGGTTCACATAGTTCTGCAACTCATTGTTCACCCATCCCGATCCCTGCACCTCATGAGTCCAATAATCGGCATTAAGTTCTGAGCCGACTTCAAATTCATCATGCCATACCAAATCATAACCATCCGGAGCTGGATAAATATCCCCAGCCGATGCCTCCTGACTAACTGCAATCATCTTTCGTTCCACGCCAACCATAAATGTTATGGTTCCCTCACGTTTACGCGTTGTCGGATTGACATCAGCAGAAATTTTCAAAACAGTTTCTCCCTTATCGCCAGACACTACATTTGTCTTAATCCAATTATCGGAAACATTCAATCCCCATTCTCTTGCAGCATCAACAATCACAGTTTGTTCTCCCCCTTCGGCGGCTATTGTCACGGCCTCTACCGAGCATGTCAACACATTTTGATTCGATGAATTGTTATCGTCGTCACTATCACTACTACAAGAAATAATCGACACAAAGCCGATTATCAACATCAAAAAAATATTCTTCTTCATCCTAAAGTCCGATTGTTTTATAAACATCATTACGTTGCAACATTGCCATTTCCAATGCTCAACATGAAAGAGAATAGAGACACGGAGTGTTTAGAATACGGAAGCCGTCTTCCAGTTCCGTGTCTCTATGTTCACAATGAAATTACTTCTTTATAACCACAATATCAGTAATGTTTATTACTGCACCCTCAGGGTTGCCACCGAAGTCAAATATCAGTTTCAAAGCATCGGCAGCCTCACCTGCTGACAGTTGCTTGTCTGTAAACTTAACCACATTGGGCACACCAGCCTTCAGGTTCACTTGCTCAGCAAAGAAGAAGTTATCATCATTGTCGTCCTGTGTTAATTTTACCGTCGCACCATTAAGGTCGCAGTTAGGAATTATCACGCAAGAGAAATCTACCAAGTCGTCGGCTGTTGCTCCTATCTTGGTGCTAAATGTGTTCTGTGCCTGCCACTGTAATGCCGTCGCTGCAGGAGCGGTAATCGTATAAAGATTAGCACCGTTCTTCTTCTCTTTGTATGCAAATTCAGGGTCGTCAATCTGTCCCCAACCGGCATCAGCCCACCAGAAACTCATGTCAAATCCATTGACCATCTCTACCTCAGTGCGCCATACGTTGTTTGCATCATTGTAGTTGAACGGTACGATATTAGCTGCATCATGTTCGGCAACATATGCGTTCTGCAGAGTAAACGTAGTTCCTTCCGGTGCACCGGCAAAGTCGAATGTCAATACAATCTCACCATCGAATCCGATACAGTCGCTCAGTGCGATGACATTAGTCCCCTTGACAACAGGGAACTTATCGGCAGTAAAGAATGTGTTGTCATCACCTGCCGGATGAGGTTTAACCGTTACCATCTGTGTTTCCTCAGCTGTAGAAATGATAACGATAGAGAAATCGTAAGTCTTTTCTGCAGATAGAATGACACCCGTATTCTCAATATGGAGCTGCGCCTGCCATTGTTCGCTACCTGTACTGTTCATGGTGAATTTGAAACCTTCAGAGAGACTTCCGCTGTGTTCAGGAGCATCAATCTCTCCCCAACCGCTATTAGCAAACCAAAAACGCGGTGTTCCGTTAATACCATCGAGCAGATTGATTCCTGATGTAAATCCGTTCCATCCCGGCTCGGCACCACCGAAATCAAGACTTGTGAGCACCAGACGCCATGCCCTGTCACCATCATTGGCCACAAGCACGAGCAGTTCGTCACTGTAAGCATCAATGCGGAATACCGGATTGGCAAGGAATGCATCCGATGGGATAAACGGCATATTGGTGTTCGGAGCGAGCTTAAGTAACACATCGTCACCCTCTACGACAATCTTATAAGAACTTTCCTGCTTTGATACAGCTTTTTTATCATTCCCACCATTACCGCCGAACTGCATTTCGCCGTCCTCTCCGGGATTGTAACTCATACTTCCGTTATATTCAAAGTTACCTGCCGAGGTACCGGTAACAAGATTGATAAAGTCATCATAGAAAGCCAATCCATCAACCTTACTATCACCAGTAGTCCATGTTCCTGACCCATCGCCACCCTTCGGACCATAACCGAAGTGCGCATCTTCCTCGTCGGCCACACGCCACTGCTTTCCTTCCTCCGATGTTAGCACCTTGGCCACACCCTCGAGGTTTTTCAGAGAATTGTCTATGTGAACTATTTGTTCAATAGCACGATCACTGAAACCATTACGGTTGCCCACGCGATAAATAATTTTTTTATCTCCACTAAGAGCAAACACTTTCGACGTCTTCTCCAAAGTCGAATAGAAGTCAGCTTCACCGTCGTCTGTTCTTACACTGGGGATGCACCAATAAGGATATGCCTGACTAAGGTGCTGGGAGGCAAGCGTCACGGTGTTCGTGGTCTGATCCACCTGCACATCAACCGTAATATTCTCCAGCGATGGTTTATCATTCTCGTTGGCACCGTCAAATTCTTCGGGGGAGCAGGCCACCATAGACAGTCCTACAAATAAAGCCCCTGCTATATATTTGATATTCTGTTTCATATTTATACTTTTTATGGTTGTGACATAAGGTAAGGAGATTACCCCTATACCTCACGCCATATAACCTTTTAATATTTAATACTCATTTTGGACAAGAGCCGGATCAGAGTCAAGCTCAGCCTGTGCTATTGGAATATACTTCTTGGTCGGATTCCACGTGTTCGTACGATAACCGTATGTATCCGGCACAAGAACGGAAGCAGCCTTACCTGTACGCACAAGGTCGAAATAACGCTTACCCTCACCCATAAACTCAAGGTCGCGCTCATTGATAATGTCATCGAGAGTTACAGAAGAAACAGCCTTCAATCCTGCACGCTCGCGTACCAATGAAACCCACTTTGCAGCCTGTGCAGGATCGCTCGGCAGTATCAACTCGGCAGCATTAAGCAGCGCCTCTGCATAACGATACACGCGCAAGTTATTGTTGTAATTCAGGTTCATATCACCTTTTGCTGCAGCATTGTTGGCATCCTGTGCTCTGTATTTCTTCAGCCACAAATGAGTATCCTGATAGCGATTATTGTATTCAACAATATCACGAAGATCCCAAACGGTAGCATCAAGACGCTTGTCACCGGCACTAAACTTATTGAGAGTTTCAAGACGAACGGGAAGGAATCCCCAACCATCCTGTGTCAACCCCTCACCTTTCAAACCATTAGGCGAAATAAGCGTAGGCATCACTGTACCACCAATTGCCAATGGAGAACTCCATCCACGTTCGTTATTGGCATCATTGTAGTTAATTTCCCAAATAGCCTCCTTGCTCCACTCGCCTGCTGTTTCCCAAATAGAAGCATAATCAGACACGAGGTCGTAGTCAGAAGAATTGATAATCTTCTTCATATATTCCAAAGCCTTAGGATAGCGTGCTTGGTCGTTCTGATACATCACCATCTCGGCATACATCATATATATCATAGCTTGGGAAATACGACCGCAATTCTTATCATCCCAGCGAAACGGCAATTTATTGTCGTCAGCCAACTGCTCGAGTTCTACTATTAGGTTTTCATAAACCTCATCGGCCTTCAACTGCGGAGCTGTGTAAGGTGACGTCAGGTTCTCAAGAAAAAAAGGAATATTTCCAAAATAATGCCACAAGTTATTGTAGTAGTACACACGAAGTGCACGTGCCTGATATTCGCAAGCCACTCGGGCACTGTCGGTCAGTACTGCCCAACCGAGATATTTCAACAAGTCATTGCAACGCTTCACGCCTGAATAGTCCACAGTCCATAGTGAAGCATATGTATTTTCGGCATCTGCTTCGAAATTGAACAGCATGTGCCAGTTCTTCATATCATTCTTGTCACTACCGCCTACCCAGAAATTGTCTCCAAGCACCTCAGCATCTATGTTGAGAGCATTATATTGGTCCAATCCCCAATCGGGCCAATGGAGAGGGTCGTAAGCAGCCACGAGTGCCTCATCGATATGTTCCTGCGTAGTATAATATTCTTCCAAAGGCTCACCCGTATTATTCTTCACATCAAGAAAGTCATCACTACATGCCGAGGTGAGCATCAGCGATGCGGCCGCAAGAGCCATTATATATTTTGTCGTCTTCATAAAATCTCAATTAAAATTATTGTTTTAGAATGAAACATTCACACCAACAGTCCACGTGCGAGCCTGAGGATAAACACCACGGTCTACACCGAGTGATGTGGCGCTTGAAGAAATTTCAGGATCAAATCCCCAATACTTTGTCCATGTAACGAGATTCTCAGCCATTACATAAACGCGTACACGTTCAAAGAATGCCTTACGTGTGAGGCGCTGCGGAAGAGTATAGCCCAGCGAGATATTTTTCAAACGCAGATAAGAACCGTCGCAAATATAGATATCAGAAAGACGCCAGTTCTCGTTGGGGTCACCGTTACGCAGGATAGGATACTTGTTGCTTGTACCCTCACCGGTCCAGCGACCTAACATCCATGTGGGATAGTTACCCGGAGCCATATCCGAACGGTATGTACCGTCAAGGATGTCGGCACCAGTCACACCCTGAAAGAAAAGGTTGAAATCAAAGCCTTTCCACTCTGCGTTGAAATTAAGACCGAATGTCCATTTCGGAGTACCGTTACCAATATCGGTACGGTCGGCATCGGTAATCTGTCCGTCTCCGTTCACATCCACGAAGCGCACATCACCGGGGGTTGCATTTGGCTGTATCAACTGTGTTATTCCTGTTTCAGGATTTGTCCATGTGTAAGCATTCACCTCGTCCATGTTCTGGAAAATACCAGCACTCTTATATCCGTAGAAGAAGGGGAACGGTTTGCCGTTTTCACCGCGTGTACCACCACCATTGATACCATGAATATTGTCAAGGTCGATAAATCCATCGGCATTACCAAGGTTGGTCAATTTATTCTTCAAATACGTCGCATTACCCTTTACAGCGAATTTAGCACCGCCAACGTTCCACTTGTAACCGAGTTCAAACTCCCATCCTGAATTTTCCATATCCCCCACATTGCCGATAGGCTTTGTCTCACCTACATAGCTCGGTACGGGCATTGTCATCAACATACCGTTGGTCTTTTTGCTATAATAATCAACAGTAAACGTAAGAGAGTTATTAAAAAATCCGAAATCGATACCTAAGTCGGTCTGCTCACTCTCCTCCCACTTCAAGTCGGGGTTGGCAAGTCCGTTAGCCTTAGAGCCGTTGAACTTAATGGCATCCTTTCCGAAGAGTGCATTATTACCCATCGCTGTAAGCACGGTATAGCGGAAATCACCGATGTTATCATTACCATTCTTACCCCAGCTACCACGAATCTTAAAGTTAGAGAACCAGTCGCGTGTATTGGCCATGAACTCTTCATTGCTAACATTCCAACCCACAGAGAAAGAGGGGAATGTACCATACTTATTGTTTGTTCCGAAACGGCTTGAACCGTCACGGCGTACGGTAGCTTGGAACATATAACGCTCGTCATAGTTATAAGAGATACGACCGAAAAGCGATGACATGGTGTGCTCGGTATAACGACCACCGGAAACACCGAAAAGTGCTGTCACACCTGAGATATTATCTTTATCATCGTATGTATATTCCAGATCGCCCGTAGCATAATCGATAGAGGGTTTCAAAGGATTTACAAGATTATAACGGCTCCCTTGGAGATAGTCTCCCTTGCTCTTGAACGCGGACTGACCAAGTACGACTCCAAATGTATGTTTGCCTATCGTCTTATCGTATGTGATAGTATTTTCGAGCTGCCATACAGTCGTATTACCTTTTTGTGCCGATGCCGATGTACGCTCAGCCTTGTTGTTGCCCGAGAGGTAGTACTTGGAAGTTGTTGCACCGTCATAGCCCCAAAAAGAAAGGTCTGCACTATAAGAAAAGTGATATTTCAGGTTGTCCCACAGTTGAACATCAAATGAGAACTTAGGTACAAATTTGTGTGACCAGTTCTGCTGTGGATGAAGCTGCAACATTGCAAGAGGGTTATTTATTTCCTGATAAGCACCAAACACGTTTGGAACAATATACATATTGCCCGCGGCATCGCGATAAGGTTCATATCCGGCAAGAGCCGTTTCCATTTTTGATATAGCATCTTTACCAGTAGCAGTTACAGGAAGAATAGGAGACATATAAAGTGCACTACCAAGCACTGAACCCCACTCTGTATTCTCGGAAATACCGGTAGATTTAACACGAGTGTAAGCAAGGTTCACCAGCACATCAATTTTGTTTAAGAAATTACGCTCCTTACTTGCATCAAGAACATTATAGCTGTTATTTGAGCGAAGTGACAAACGGTTGTAATTAGACTGTCCGTAGTTACCACCAACGATACCTTCCTGATCATAATAGCCTAAAGATAGGTAGTAATTTACCTTTTCAGAAGCACCACTAATGCTCAACTCATGGTTCTGCACTGGTGCATTATCATTGAATACGAGATCCTGCCAGTCGGTACCGAAACCAACCACGTTGTTTCCATTGATATCGACCAGATTATACGGGTCAGCATAAAGAGGAGCCAAACCACCGTTAATACGTGACTCGTTCTGCAAAATAGCATAGTCGGTGGCACCTGTCACATCACGTTTCCTAGCTTTGCTCTGCCATCCGTAAGAGAAGTTATAGTTAATCTGAGCCTTACCAAGCCTACCTTTTTTAGTTGTGACAAGAACAACCCCATTAGCGGCACGCGCACCATAAATGGCCCCGGAAGCCGCATCTTTCAGCACTTCGATACTCTCAATATCCGAAGGATTCAAAAAGTCAAGCCCGCCTTCGATAGGCATTCCGTCTACGATATAAAGCGGATCGGAATTATTGATTGTACCGTTACCACGGATTCGCACTTTCGGAGAGGCGCCGGGTTGCCCGGATGAAGATGTAACATTCACACCGGCAGCAAGTCCCTTCAATGCATTATCCACACGTACCGGAGCCTTGTTTTCCAGATCCTGAGCGTTTACTTTCGCTATAGATGCCGTTACTACGCTCTTTTTCTGCGTACCGTATCCAATAACCACCACTTCCGACAACTCCTGAGCCAAAGGCTTCAACACCACATTCAATTCTCCCGCTTCTGTTACCGTACGCTCTTCCGTGGTCATTCCAATAAAAGAAAAGACCAAGACACTCCCAGCGGGAACTTTCAATTCATAATGACCATCAACATCTGTACTTACTCCAGAAGCTGTACCTTTTACCAGTATCGATACTCCCGGAATTCCCAGATTATCCTCCGAACTCTTAACCGTTCCTTTAACAGCCAGCTCTTGTGCAGTAGCCATGCTTGCCAAAAACAGGAAGATTAGAAAAAAATAAACATTTTTCATGATTTTTTATTATTGGTTTTTAAACTTACACCACGGAAACGTTTCCGCTTTGCATTTGCAAAAATGCGTTAAAAAGGATTTCAACTCCTAAAAAACGGCCTTTACAAATACTCTACAAACGTTTTCGAACACTCAAAACACCTCTACATTTCACTCTTACACCAATAAAATTGATACTGATTATTAAAAGATTAGCACACGAAAAGACCTTTACAAAAATAAAACACGAATATCATATCTCCGCCATGAAATTGATCAAACTGACACCAGAATGAATATTCAGTTTTTTACGTAAACGGTGGCGGGCCATTTCAACACTGGCTGGGGAAATATTCAGTAATACCGCGATTTCCTTGGAACTTAAATTAAGTTTGATATAAGCGCATATTTTCAATTCGTTGGTTGTCAAATCGGGATACCTCGACACCAAGCGATCGAAAAAACCATCATAAATGTTGTTGAAATACTTTTCAAACACTTTCCAATTTTCTTTGTCATTTAAATGGGAATCAATTTTGCGGACAATATTCTTGATTTTAAAATCCGGATTCGTAAAATCTTTCTGCAACCCTATCACTTCTTCACGGATTTCAGAGAGCATATTGTTCCGGTTAATGCCTTCCATAGTAAAATTGACCAGCTTTTTATCTTTCTCCTTCAATTCCAAACGCATCATCTCTACTTCATGTGCCGCCTGCTGTTTCCGCATATCCTCTTCCTGAAGGAATTGCAACTGTTCGTGTCTGCGCTTCATCCTCCTGATGTTCCAGTAATGAACTGCCAAACCCAAACCGATAAGCCCTACAAACAGAAATAATATGCTTTTCTCTCCCAAAAACCAAGGCTGTTCAAACTTCATTTTTTTGACAAATACCGGAGCCTCTTCCCCATAATCCGCATTCCTGACATACAATGTATGTTCCCCGGCTTTCAAATAAGGCAATACAAACTCGTCTTCCAGAATGACTCTTGTCCATTCTCCCTCATCCACCCGATACTCCACACTTTTAAAAGGCGACAGTCCCGTAAAGTAGAGGCCGATTTCTTTGGTCTGAAAAGGAAAAATAAAGGATCGGTCATCCGTAATATCCAACCAATTTTCTTCGTTGCGGGTCACACTCCTTATTTTCCTCAATTTCAAAGGTTGTGCTTCCCCGGCTCCCTCTTTACTCTTAAAATTATAAAAGGCTACCCCGTTCTGCAAACCCAATGCAACAACCCCGTCAGACAGCGGGATAACTCTTCTGAACGCCTGAGGAATCATACGCCCCGCAGCCTTTCCCCATATATACCCTTTATTGATTAACTTTCCGTCATAACGTTCCACCACACCAATACGTTCGTGGGTAACATAAAAAAAGAAATTTCCCCATTGGGTTATAGAGATAACCCCCTCCCCGCATATTTCCAATAAACCGGCATAGTACGGATTATATATAAAGGTGTCTGCAACAATATCATAACAATAAGCCCGTACTCCGGTATAGAAAATAATTTCATTGTCCAAATTGCAGAATCTCGGTAATACACGTCCTTCCTTAGGCACTTCATAACTCTTCATTTCAAGCATCTTCCGCCTATCCTCATCCGTCTTCAAACGAACCGCGTGTCCGGCATTATTCAACAACCAAATATATCCGTATTTGTCTACATGGGCATCATTACAGGAACCTTCATAACCTTCCATACGGTTTCGTAATTTCAAACGCCCTTCCTGTAAATCATAAATCGTCAATCCCCTGAAATCAATTGAAAAATACAACTCCTTTTCATCAGGGAAAGCCCGTAAACGCCATGCTCCGGGAAAAGGCAAGGATACGAACCGCCCCCTTTGCACCCGAAATATCCCTTTATCATGATTGACAATTAAATCTTTACCAATGGGATAAATATCCCATACCTGTCCCTGACTTCCCGCAATAAAATGCAAACTGTTATCGTTCTTTAACTCAAACAGCCCTTTATTGGTACCCAAAAAAAGACTTCCATTAAAAAACTTTACGGTATAGACACTCCCAATCTCCCCCGTAAACGATTGATAATATTTTTCCTGAACATCCCGATAAATCCGTGCTATTCCTCCATCCAATCCCAACCAGATATTTTCTTTCCCATCCACTCCGTAGCTTAGGACTGTTGTATTCTGCAAGCCACTCTCATTATTAACATTCTCAATTATATTTCCACAAGAATCCAGTAAATAAAAACCATTCAATACGGTACCGACAGCCCATTGTTCCGCACCATATGTTCCCGCCGCAAATACTTTCGCTTTTTTCAACAATTTATTGGTAGTTTCATTCCATTTTCTCAAAATTCCGTTTTTATATACAAATATTCCTTCTTCTTCTGAGAAAAAATAGAAGGCACCTTGTCTTTCAACTACATTCACTACCCGATTCGGGATACTGACTTCCCATTTTTTTAATTGCAACCCTTCCAACAGATAAAAGTCTGTTTCCAATTGAACCAATAAACGATTCCCGCATAAATGAAGATAATTAATATATCCGTCAGGAATCAATTCCTCCGCACGACGAAGAGTCATATCCCAACGATAGATTGCTTCATGTGTCTGAAAATACACGGCATTGCCATACGCATAACATCTCCAAAAAATACGATTATTTGTTATATCCGTATGCTGAAAAAAACGTTCATATTCAAAATCGCCGTATTTATTCCGTTTCCAGCAACCGAATTCATTATCACCCCCTGCATACAAAATCCCGGAGGTCTTATCATAATACAAACATCTTAAATAAGCATCCGAATCTATTTTATAAAAATCCCAACGTACCCCGTCCCATACAGACAACCCGCCCGTAGTTGCAAAAAACATATAATCTTCCTCTCCCCTTTCCACCGCCCAAATCTGAATATCTCCCCGATAAGTGGTAGAATTTATATTTTCAACATATTTGCTACCGAATATCCACTCTTCCCCTTTTACAGTTACAACGCACAATAAATACACCCAGACAAGCGCCAATAACCTATTCATAATCAACTGTTTCTATTTACCAAAAAAACGGACGTTTTTTTGGTTGAAAATAAATTAAAATTTATTCTACAAATATAGTTTTTTTTACTTTTTAATCCTCTTTCTATCAATATATTGCAAAATTTAACATATCCCGATTTATATTTTACAGCACGCCCCAAAAAACGTCCGTTTAAATTGTGAAGTCTCTCCGATATATCCGCTTCCGTAGGTAGCTGTGTCCGGCAATCAATACAATGTTATCCATTCATAGCCGTTTCCGACGGCATCCATATATCGGATAAAATCTTCGGTTTTCACGACCAAGGAGGCACGGTTATCATTGGGATGGAAAGAAAGTTTTTCCGTTTGCCTGAGATTCTCATCCAAGAACACATATACATGGTGGTCTTCGTCGTTCAATAAACCGAAAGGACTGACGGAGCCGGGATAAAGCCCCAAATATTTCACCATCCGTTTTTCAGAGGCAAAGCTCATTTTCCCTTGTTTCAGCCGCTGTTCCAAATCATGAATAGCGAGATTCCGGTCACAATCGAAAATCACCAGATAATGCCTGTTTCCCTTGTGATTCCGGAAAAACAAGTTTTTACAGTGCTTGCCATCCAAGGCTGTCCAATATTGCCTTCCAATTTCAATCGTAGGAGCCGGCGGGTGCTCGATGTAATCGAAGTGAATCCCTAAAGCTACCAACGTATCATACACTTTCTGTTGACCTATCATTTATTAAAGATTAAATTTTCCCTGCCAAATATCCCTTTCTCTCAGCCTTTTGTCTAATTTAGCCACAAATTCAAAGTTCTTCACCCCCCATTTAGGGGCTATCAGGTAGTCTTCCGGAGCCTGATTGACAAAACGCTCCAGATATACTTCCGGGCGAATATGCCCAATTACATCCACCACAAAATCCAGATATTCATCCAAAGAATATAAACGGAAACCGGCCGGATTATGCAAATACTCATCTGCCATCGGCGTATCGCGGATAATCTGCAATTGATGCAATTTCAATACATCTATAGGCAGTTCACACAGCCGCACCGCCCCTTGCAACATAGAGTCACGCGTTTCTCCCGGCAAGCCAAATATCAGGTGAGCACCAATGTGGATACCCCTGCCTGCCGTCATCCGGATTGCGACTTCCGCTTCTTCAAAGGTATGTCCCCTGTGGATGCGCCGCAGTACGTCCTCGTTTGCCGATTCCACACCGTACTCCACACACACATGCCAATGCTTTGCCAATTCTTCCAGATACGCCAGTATTTCCTCATTTACCGTATCCGGCCGCGTACCTATCACCAGTCCGACAATATCCGGACAAGCCAAGGCTTCTTCGTATTTCCTGCGTAGGATTTCCAAAGGCGCATAAGTATTGGAATAGACCTGGAAATAAGCCAGATATTTTTGTCCGGCATATTTATGGGCAAAAAAACGACGTCCCTCCTCTATCTGTCGAATAATGGAAAGAGAGGACGTACAATAGCCGGGATTAAAACTCCGGTTATTGCAAAATGTGCAACCGCCGGTTCCTTTTTTTCCATCCCGATTCGGACAGGTAAAACCTCCATCTATTGAAAGTTTCTGCACCCGTTCCTGAAACAGTTTTTTAAAAAAAGAAGGGTAATCGCGGTATCGTTTGCTCTCCATAACTTTATTTTCTGACACTGCAAAGATATACTCTAACAAATAAAAAGCGAAGCCCGGCAGGCTTTATTCTTTCCTTTCGTTTTTCCCTACCCATTCACCCACAAAAACTCCATATTATTATTTCATATTTTCGACAGAAAATTTTATATTTGCACACCTAAAAAATGTGCCGGATCAGCATATCTTGACATCGAAAATAGGAATAATTAATATCAAACTCCCCTTGCAAAGGGGAAATAAATCAAATTAACACAATATGAGCACGAAGTACGTTTACACATTCGGAGACGGAAAAGCGGAAGGTAAGGCAGACATGAAAAATCTGCTGGGCGGTAAAGGAGCCAACCTCGCTGAAATGAATCTAATCGGCTTGCCCGTACCGGCAGGTTTTACTATCACCACTGAAGTTTGTACCATCTACAACCAACAAGGCAAAGACGCTGTTGTTAAATTAATCGAAAACGACGTAAAAGCCGGTATTGCACACATGGAAAAAATCATGAATGCAAAATTCGGTTCCAAAGGTGAAGCTTTCCCTCTGATGGTATCCGTACGTTCCGGTGCCCGCGTTTCCATGCCGGGTATGATGGACACGGTTTTGAACTTGGGATTAAATGACGACGCCGTAAAATTATTGGCAGAAAAGTCAGGCAACGCCCGTTTCGCATGGGACTCTTACCGTCGTTTCATCCAGATGTATGGCGACGTGGTAATGGGTGTGGCTGCCGGCAAAGGCGAACACAACCCGTTTGAAGCAGAAATTGACAAGCTGAAAGAAGCTAAAAATATCAAACAGGATACGGAGTTCACGGTAGAAGATTTGCAGGTGTTGGTTGAAAACTTCAAGAAAGTGGTGAAGACCAAGACCGGTAAGGATTTCCCGACTTGTCCGTGGGAACAGTTATGGGGAGCCATCTGCGCCGTATTCGATTCATGGATGACCGAACGCGCCGTTCTCTACCGCCAGTTGAACCAGATTCCAGAAGAATGGGGTACGGCTGTCAACGTACAGTCCATGGTTTACGGTAACATGGGTGAAAACTCCGCTACTGGTGTGGCATTCAGCCGTGACGCCGCAACGGGAGAAGACATTTTCAACGGAGAATATCTGATCAACGCACAAGGTGAAGACGTGGTGGCAGGTATCCGCACACCGCAGGAAATCACCATTGAAGGTTCCCGCCGTTGGGCTAAATTACAAGGTGTTTCCGAAGAAGAACGCGCTTCCAAATATCCGTCATTGGAAGAATCCATGCCGGAGGCTTACGCAGCATTGAATGCCGTACAGGAAAAATTGGAAGACCATTTCCGCGATATGCAGGATATGGAGTTCACCATTCAGGACGGTAAACTGTGGATGTTGCAAACCCGTAACGGTAAACGTACCGGTGCCGCCATGGTTAAAATGACTGTAGATATGTTGAAACAGGGCATGATTGACGAAAAAACAGCCCTGTTGCGTCAGGAACCAGCAAAATTGGATGAATTGCTTCACCCCGTATTTAATAAAGAGGCTTTGAAAAAAGCCCACACGATTACAAAAGGTCTTCCGGCCTCTCCGGGTGCTGCCTGCGGTCGCGTCGTATTCTTCGCTGATGAAGCCGAAGAATGGAAAAACCGGGGCGAAAAAGTGGTATTGGTTCGTTTGGAAACCTCTCCCGAAGACTTACGCGGTATGAATGTAGCCGAAGGTATTCTGACAGCCCGTGGCGGTATGACCTCCCACGCAGCCGTTGTTGCCCGCGGTATGGGTAAATGCTGTGTATCCGGTGCCGGCGACATTACGGTTGACTATGCAAAACGCAAATTCAGCGTAAACGACACGGTAATTAAAGAAGGTGACTGGATTTCTTTGAACGGTTCCACCGGTGAGGTTTACCTCGGCAAAGTGGAAACAGAAGACGCTACTTTGGACAAAGATTTCACGACCATCATGAACTTGGCTGAAAAATATACGCGCATGTTTGTACGCACCAACGCCGACACTCCGAAAGATGCCCGCAAAGCCCGTGACTTCGGTGCGAAAGGTGTAGGTCTTTGCCGCACGGAGCACATGTTCTTCGAAGGCCACCGTATTGATGCCATGCGTGAAATGATTCTTTCCGAAACCGTAGAGGGACGCCGTGACGCATTGAACAAAATCTTACCGATGCAGAGAGGTGACTTTGAAGGTATTTTGGAAGCAATGAACGGACTGGGAGTAACCATCCGTCTGCTTGACCCGCCTTTGCATGAATTTACACCGAACGAACCAGCCTCTCAGCAATATATGGCACATAAATTAGGTATGCCCGTGGAACGCATCAAAGAAAAAGTGGATGCGCTGCACGAATTCAACCCGATGTTGGGTCACCGCGGTTGCCGTTTGGGCGTTACTTATCCGGAAATCACCGAAATGCAGGCACGCGCTATCATCGAAGCTGCTTGCAATTTGAAACAAAGAGGATTGGATCCTCGTCCGGAAATCATGGTTCCGTTGGTAGGTACCATCAAGGAATTGAAACAACAGGCTGAAATCATCCGCCGCGTGGCTGCTCAGGTATTCGAAGAAAAAGGAGTGAAAGTGGAATACAAAGTGGGTACAATGATTGAAATCCCGCGTGCCGCTATCACAGCAGACCAGATTGCCGAAGTTGCCGAATTCTTCTCTTTCGGTACGAACGACTTGACCCAGATGACTTTCGGTTACTCTCGTGACGATGCCGGTAAGTTCTTGCCGGAATACATCAAGAAGGGTATTTTGAAAACCGACCCGTTTGCTGTATTAGACCAGGAAGGTGTAGGCCGTTTGGTTGAAATGGGTGTGAAACTGGGACGCAAGACCAATCCGAACTTGAAAGTTGGTATCTGCGGTGAGCACGGAGGTGAACCTTCTTCTGTCATCTTCTGCGATTCAGTAGGAATGAACTACGTAAGTTGTTCGCCGTTCCGCGTGCCCATCGCTCGCGTAGCCGCCGCACAAGCTGCCATCATGCACGCCGGCAAGTAATAAGCATTTATAATAAGCTTACATATGAAGGACTTCTCAGAAATGGGAAGTCCTTTTTTATATGAGAAGTTAAGAAGGTTAAAAAAACATATGTGATAATATTCCGTAAGAAAGAAGAAAAAAATGAAAAGGCTAAAACAATGAGGAAGGCTCTTCCGTTCATTCGGACGGTAAAAACGAAGCAGATTGAGAAAAAGCTATGAAGAAAGAAGCTGGACGTCTCCGTATATCCTTCACGAAAAAAATCATCGGTATTTTTTTGATTTCATGCCTGTTATGGTTCGTTTACTTCATTTCCACCCTGTTTTTCATCAGCTTTTTCGACATTTCCGGCCGCTCGATGGAACCGACACTGTTCACCGGTGACAATATCCTCATTGACCATCCCGTATTAGGTACCCGAATCACCAATCCCCTGGCGGCCTTGAAAGGAGCTGAGGCACAAACCAGAGAAAGAATAAATCCTCCCAAGATATGCCATAATGAAATTGTCGTGTTCAATTTTCCTTTCACCAGTTCATGGCAACATATCCGAATGAATCTGAATACCTATTATGTCAAGCGTTGTATCGGCCTTCCCGGCGATACTGTAGAAATCCGGAACGGATTTTATGTCGTGAACCGCCGGAAAGGCATCGTCGGGCATCAGGGCAACCAATATCGCCTATCTTTGCGCTCCAAGGAGTCATTCGATTTTTCCGAATATTACACATTTCCTTATGACATTCTCTTAAAATGGAATATAAAAGAATTCGGTCCCCTTTACGTCCCAGGCCACAATTCCTATATTCGATTGACGCCGCTCAATTTTCTTCTTTATAAAACGTTGATTGAATGGGAACAGAAGAAACCGTTGTATTATGCTAATGATAAAATATTCCTGGGTGACCAGGAAATCGACGGGTATCATTTTCAAAAAAATTACTATTTCATGGGTGGCGACCATGTCGAAGATTCGGAAGATTCCCGCTATTGGGGATTGGTACCCGAAGAATTTATCGTAGGGAAAGCATTATTGATTCTAAAATCCATTGACGACAAGGGGAATTACCGATGGAACCGTTTTCTGAAACGCATCCCGTCTTAAAGTTTTCCACCGTTTTTGAAAAAAGCCCTGGGAAGAATCCGTGGAACGTGAAAAAAAGTAATAAATTGATTATATCCTATAAAATATTTTTATACTTTTGCACGCGAAATAAAAAGGAGGGGATATTCTTTAAATTATCCCTGAAATGTTGGATATTAATAACTTATTTTATATTAACTTAAATTTTATTTCTATGGAACTTACAAATTCAGCATGGAAAAATGCAACTTCTAAGATTTTCTTAGGTGTATTACTTTTCTCTTTGTCCGGTATTGCCGGTGGTATTATTGCCGCAATTCTCGGAGTCATTCTCAAAAGTCTGACCTTGGTTGGCATCATTGTTTTAATTGCAGGTATTGCCGCTATTTTAGGATATGTTTTATATGTATTGGGCCTGGGAAATTTCAAGAACATCTTGACAGGAGAAGATGCCGCCGCTGTTTCTAAAGTTTGGTTGGCAGCTATTTTGGCTCTTGCTGGTAGTGTTATCACTGTACTTACAACGGTAATTCCGGGAATTGGCATCATCGGCACTATCGCTGCAATTGCTGCCTATGTTTTAAATCTTTTAGGATTTATGGCATTGAAAAATTCTTCTACTTTCCCGGCTTTGGCAAAAGCCGGTGCCAATAAATTGTTTTTGGCTTATATTCTGTATCTGGCAGGTAGTATTGTTGCTTTCTTTTTGCCCGCTATCATTTCAAGCCTTATCAATTTGGTGGCTCTTGTAATGATTTTATTGGGTTGGTCGGCAATTAAAAATGCCAATGTAGAGGCTTAATCTTATTTATTATAAGTACAAAAACGGGAGAATAATTCTCCCGTTTTTTATTTGTCCCCTCTTGTCATCAGTGCATACCCTTCTCCGTAACTTGTGATTATCTGCAAAGATTTATCAAACTTCAGATATTTTCTCAATTTGACCATGTAGTTGTCTATTGTCCTCGCCTTGCCGGGCGTATCAATGCCCCATAATTTTTCACACAGAAAAGATTTGGATACGACCGTATTCCGATTTTCACACAAGTGTTTCAATAATTTTGCCTCCGATGGCGTAAGAATTATCTCTTTTCCGTTTACCGTCAGTATATATCCCGAATAACTGAAATGTGTCCTCGCGGAAAGTATGTATACCAAGGTTCCTTTCATATGGCGGACAATCACTTTTAATCTGGCAAGTACTTCCGGAGGCTCGCACTCTTTGCGGATGTATTCGTCGGCACCCATATCCAAAGCTTTTGCCACAGCCTCGCTTCCGCAGACAGAACTATAAATCACAACAGGCATTGCCATATTTTCGGCACGGACAGCCCGCAATAGTTCAAATCCGCTTTTCCCGGGCATGATGATATCCAGCAAAAGCAGATGATAGTCAGTCTGCCGGTATTTTTCCCAAGCATCCTCCCCGTTATAAACAACATCCACCGCATATCCCGCCCGCTCCAACATATCCCTGTTAAGTTCCGCAACAACGGGGTCATCTTCCGCATACAATATCCTTATTTTTTCTTCCATGGTAAAACTATTGTAAATTCACATCCTCCTTTACTTCTGACAGTCACCTTCCCATGATGAGCCTGCACGACTTTCCACACATAATTCAAGCCCAAGCCGAATCCCTTTTGGCCGCTGGCAATGCGATAATATTTCCTGAAAATCCGCTTTCTCTCTTTGTCCGGTATTCCCGGCCCGTTATCCGCAACCGCAATTTGTACATATTTTCCACAAACACTGCATGTCACCTTTATCGAATCATTTTCAGCCGTGTATTTTACGGCATTTTCCACCAAATTAGCCACCGCTCCGGAAAGATGTACAGGATCCGCCATGAGACACAGGTCGCCCGAATCACAATCAACATCTATCTGTCTCCCGCTAATCATTCTGTACTGCATCACTATCCGCTCAATCATTTCCCCAAGATTCAGCCTCGATTTTTCCAAATGCATCCCATACAATCCGACCGAATGGGTCAACAAACGACGGATTCCCTCTCCCATCATCTCCAATCTTCCTCTCAACTCGTTATATAATCTCTCTTGTTCTTCACTATAAGGATACGGTGCCCTGTTTTTAATTTCATAATTCACCCGACGGACAAAATCAACCGGAGACTGCAAGTTATGAACCACGATATACATAAATTCTTCTCTGGCATTCGCCATTTTTCTTTCTACCCGTATCGTCCGGATTAGAAAAGAGATAAAAAATACCAACAAGACAAACAATGCTACCGTCATAATGATACGGTCGGACTCGTGATATAAAAAATTGATTAAAGGGAAATAATAATAGGCTTCCAAGGTCCGTCCTGTCACATATCCTAAAGGTACGGGACCGAAACACGGTTGCCCCATTGAAACAATATTCAAATTTCCTGCCTCGTCTATACTATTCCCCAAAGAATCCCGAATCACTATTTGCAAAGGAACGGAACGATAATTCTCACACATACTATCTCTTACTAAGGAGTCCAAATGAGAAGCTGACCATTTTTTATATGTGACATCGTAGTATACTCGCTCTATAATTTCTTTTTCTGTTTTTTCTTTAGGTAAAAAAGAATATACTTTATCTCCAACTATTGTTACTTTATTTAAAATTCCATCATAAGAAATAAAATTTTTCTCATTTTTTTGCTGTATTGCATAACTCATATTCAATTGAGAAATACTACGCGTAATTCGCCCATCAATTTTTTCATAAAAGTGATCTTTATCCAATTGATACAAGCGACAGATTAAAATTAATTGAAACAATAATAAAACTGTTATACAAACAATAGCAATAATCCAAGTATATTCCTTTCTTCTTTTCATATGTAATTAACTCCCAATCGATTAATACATTTTAAGAATTCGAAATAAAATCATGACATTTTCATGACGATTCGCCGAAAAATTATTAAAATTTTCCCTATATATTTGTTGCGAGTTAAAAGTAATCAATAATTCAAAAGGCATGAAAAAAACAAAAAGAAAAATAATATATGTACTCGCTATAATAAGCATCATCATTCTTACTGCTATTTTTTCTAATGATAGAAATTCTTTAACGTTTTCCGATATTTTTGCGATAGAAGCGCTAGCAGGAGAAGAAAATACAAAATATAATTGTGTTGCTCATCCAGGTTTTTGTATTATTGATGCTATTCCGCAACCCGGCGTTACTTATAAAGACTAAACCATGAAAAATATATTCTATCTCTTACTACCGTTCCTTTTCATTGTTGAATGGGGATGTTCTTCCGAAGAAGGGCAGCCTGATGCTTTGCGTCCGGAAGAAAACAGTCAAGTACTCAAGGTTGAAGTGATTGCTCCTTTTGAGAAATGGGGAATTACCCATCCGACAGGCATCACCAAAAGCCAACAGATTTTTGCCGTAACCAACCGGACTGCAGAAAACAATATCAGTCTTTTTGAAATCGGCCGAGACGACCGGACAGATTGCATCACACGCAGCCGTACAAACGGACAGGCTTTCTATACCAGCGCATTGAATGCGACAAGTCAAGAAATTTCGACATTAAATTTTCACACCGGACAGTTATTCATTACTCCCGCTAACGAAAACGGAATGCCAGAAACATATAGCATACAACTTCCCTCGGATGCCCGGCATCTGATTGCCGCCAAAAACGACCGGTATGTGATTGCTACGGGATTGTATGAAAAAGGACGCTATCTGTTATATTCACTCCAAGACCAAAAGGCCGAATATTTCCTTTCCTATCCGGAACATCCGGATTTTCCGAACTTGGACGAATATAGCAAAAGCGTGTTATATGCCAGCAGCGTGTTAAGAATAAAACCGGACGGAGAAGCTTTTGCCTGCTCCGATATGCGTAGCGGAATTTTAGACATCTGCCGTATCGGGGAAAACCGGATTGAAAGAATAAAATTGCTTACTTTCTACTTTCCCCAGGTGCACATTTCCGGAAGCACGCCTAAAAACTTAAAGGTTGCATACGACAAAAGCACAGTACACGGCTTTTTGGACATGGCTGTTTCCAACGACCGGATTTATGTTTTATACTCCGGGAAAAGCAAGAAACGGGACCGTTACAACCTCGGACATTGTCAGACGTTGCTGACCTTTGACTGGATGGGCAACCGGATTGATACACGTTCATTGGAAATTCCGGTAAGCCATATTTGTTATGATCAGGAGGAAAAAACCTTATACGGAATCGGATATACTCCGGAAGCTGCGATTGTAAAATTCTCCTTATAAAATGAAGAAGCTATTACCGGCCATTCTGATTTTAGCGGTGATAATCATAAGCGGGGTTGAATGGATGCTGATTCATAAAGCCTACGGTTCTTTAGAAAAAGAAGCCCTTACGGAGGTAAGGTTTGCTGATGAAATCATTCATTTGGGTGAAGTCAGTCTTGATTCCTGCAAGCATGCTGAATTTGAAATAAAAAATACGGGGCGTGTACCCTTGCTAATCAAAGCGGTCGAACCATCGTGCGGGTGTACGTCAGTAAAATGGAACCGGCACCCTATTGAGCCGGAACAAACCGGGAAAATAAGTATCAGGTTTGAACCTTTCTCGATAGGAAAATTCAGCAAATCGGTATTGCTATATTGCAATACCAAACAGGAAGTTCATACACTGAAATTTGACGGCTATGTAAAAGAATAAATGAAGAAGGCGGACTCTACTGGTTTTATTATTTTTACCAAGTCTACCAACGGGAATCCGTCTTTCTTCATTTTATAAATCTCATCCTATAAATACACAAAACCAAGTCAATAATAGCAGGAAACGATTCCTGCTATTTATTTTAAAGGATACTACTCAAACACACTTTCAATCAATCCGTCATCAGCCAGGTTAGGCAAAGTTACCTTTAAAGCGGGATTTGCCTCCATAGCCCGTTTAATGGCAAAAACAGCACCTTCGTTACGTGCCCAGCTGCGACGGCTAATTCCGTTATTCACATCCCAGAAAAGCATATTTTTCAAACGCCGGTCCGAATCCGCACTGCCATCCAGTACCATACCGAAGCCACCGTTCATCACCTCTCCCCAACCTACACCACCTCCGTTATGCAGCGATACCCACGTCGCCCCCCGGAAAGAATCTCCAATCACATTCTGTACAGCCATATCGGCAGTGAAGCGGGAACCGTCATAAATATTAGAGGTTTCACGATAGGGAGAATCCGTTCCCGAAACATCGTGATGGTCGCGCCCCAAGACCACCGGAGCTGTCAGTTCACCGGAAGCCACAGCCTTATTAAAAGCCTCCGCAATACGGATTCGTCCCAACGCATCCGCATACAGAATCCGCGCTTGTGATCCCACCACCAGATGGTTCTCTCCCGCTGCTTTAATCCAACGTATATTGTCGTGCATCTGCTGCTGAATCTCCTGGGGCGATGATTGGGCCAGTTCCTCCAGCACCCGTGTCGCGATCTCATCGGTTTTCGCCAGATCTTCCGGTTTACCGCTCGTACATACCCACCGGAAAGGCCCAAAACCATAGTCAAAACACATCGGTCCCATAATATCCTGTACATACGACGGATACTTAAAATTACCGTCCGCTTGCAAAATATCCGCACCCGCACGCGACGATTCCAAGAGAAAAGCATTCCCGTAATCGAAAAAATAAGTGCCGAACCGTTCCACACACGTATTAATGGCGGCGACATGCCTTCTCAAAGAAGCCTTTACCTTTTCCTTAAACAACTCCGGTTCCTCCGCCATCATCCGCTTACTCTCCTCGAAACTCTGTCCCACCGGATAATAGCCTCCGGCCCAAGGATTATGCAAAGAAGTCTGATCCGAACCCAATTCCACCAGAATATCCTCTTTGGCAAGACGCTCCCAAAGGTCCACCACATTTCCCTGGTAGGCAATGGAAACCACTTCCTTATTCTCCTTTGCCACCCTCACCCGTTTCATCAGCGCATCCAAATCATCAATCACTTCATCCACCCATTTCTGGGAATAACGGGTATGGGTCGCCTTGGGATTAATCTCCGCCGTCACACTGACACATCCGGCAATATTTCCCGCTTTAGGCTGTGCACCCGACATCCCGCCCAGACCTGCAGTAACAAACAACTTCCCCGCCAATCCTTCTCCGTGCCGGGAAATTTTGCGGCCGGCATTCAGTACCGTAATAGTGGTCCCGTGGACAATCCCCTGCGGTCCGATGTACATAAACGACCCTGCCGTCATTTGTCCATATTGAGACACACCCAACGCATTAAACCGTTCCCAATCGTCCGGTTTGGAGTAATTAGGTATGACCATACCATTCGTCACCACGACCCGGGGTGCGTCCTTATGGGAAGGAAATAATCCCAGCGGATGGCCGGAATACAACACGAGAGTCTGTTCATCAGTCATTTCAGACAAATATTTCATGGTCAGACGATACTGCGCCCAATTCTGGAAAACGGCACCATTCCCGCCATAGGTAATCAACTCATGGGGATGTTGGGCAACCGCCTTGTCCAGATTATTGGCAATCATCAGCATAATCGCCGCAGCCTGCAAACTCTTATGGGGATAATCCTGGATATTCCGGGCACACATTTCATAATCCGGACGGAAGCGATACATATAAATGCGTCCGTACTTCTCGAGTTCCGCCGCAAACTCCGGAGCCAATACGGCATGATGTTCCGGCTTGAAATAACGCAAGGCATTACGCAAAGCCAATTTTTTCTCCTCCCGGCTTAAAATATCCTTCCGCTTGGGGGCATGGTTTATTTCCGGATCATAAGGTTTGGGGGCAGGCAGCGAAGCCGGTATTCCCTCTTGAATAGCGTGTTGAAATTCCTGTAATGTCATGATATATATTTGTATTACTTTTTCCGAACAATGACGCTAATTTAAGCATTTCCATCGATTCTGGAAAACAAGAACCAAAAAATAGTCGGCTCATCCGGTTTCATGGCAACTATTCCCGTAAAATACCTTATTTTTGCAAATACTAAAACAAAAAGAGATGGAAGTAAAAATCGGAGACATAGTAAAATTCATATCTGAAAAACTGGAGGGCAAAGTCACCAGTCTGATTGACAAGAACACAGTCAACGTATATTGTGAAGAATACGGTTTTGAAATTCCAGCCGCCACAAGCGACCTGGTAGTCATAAAATCGGAGTTCAGCGAAAATACAACGTCACAAAAGGCTCCGACATCCCCCTCTTCCATTTCGGTACAAGCGGCAAATACGCTCTATCTGGCAATCGTCCCGGAAAACTTTCAAAACCTCACCGATTGCCGCTATGATTTCCATTTAATAAACGACACGTCCCAGACCTGTCTATATACCATCGGCTTTGACGACGGAGAAAAATGTACCGGTATCTCCGCCGGCAATTGTAATCCGGACAATACACTGCTGATTGGCACCTATACCCTGAAAGAAATGGACCGGATTAAAAACGTATATATCCAGGCTCTGTTTTACCAGAAAGGCACCTACATCCCCCGGAAACCGATCGAAAGCCGGGTGAAAATCACACCTGCCTCATTCCAAAAAGCCGGAGCCTACAAACACGTACGCTGGTTCAGCAATATGGCACTCCTCCGGCCTTTGGATAAAGAACAGGAACAGGAGCCGGAAGAAAAATTTTCCGCCCCGGAAAAACTCCTTCTGGAGAAAAAACAGGAAACTCCAGTCCGGCGTCCGACCGCACAACCAATTCCCCAAGTACTGGAAGTCGATTTGCATGCCAACCAACTATTAGAAACCACAGCCGGCATGGAAAACAAAGACATATTGGAATACCAGCTCGATGTCTTCCGGAAAACACTGGAAGAATACAAATTACGCAAAGGAAAGAAAATCGTCTTCATTCACGGCAAAGGAGACGGCGTACTCCGTCAGCGCATACTCTGGGAACTCCAGACGCGTTACAAACGCTTTCACCACCAGGACGCCTCCTTCAAACAATACGGATACGGGGCAACCATCGTTACAATCAAATAGCACACGGGGACTACCCCATGTGCTATCTCTTATATCCTACTCCGGATCATCCGCGGCATATTGTATCCGTCCTTCTACAATTCTGCCAGATAATGTTCCACATCTATCGCTGCCCGACAGCCGGAACCCGCAGAAGTGATCCCCTGGCGATATACCGGATCCATCACGTCGCCTGCAGCAAATACGCCGGCAACATTCGTCTTGGTCGATTTCCCTTCCGTAAGAATATATCCCTGCTCATCCGTTGCAATATACTCCTTAAACACGGCAGTATTGGGCGTATGACCGATAGCCAGGAAAAAACCGTCAATCCGGATATCCACTTCTTTCTCTTCCTGAGTACCCATCCTATACAGCAACCGGGCTCCTTCCAATCCCATATCCGTACCATACAACTCTTTCGTATTGTGTTCAAACAACACTTCAATATTGGGAGTATGGAACACTCTTTCTTGCATTGCTTTTGATGCCCGCAAATAATTTTTCCGGACAACCAGATACACTTTGCGGCACAAACCGGCCAAATAAGTAGCCTCTTCACATGCCGTATCCCCGCCTCCAACCACTGCAACATCTTTACCCTTATAAAAGAAACCGTCACACGTCGCACAGGCACTCACACCAAGCCCCTTGAAATGCTCCTCTGACGGAAGCCCCAAATAACGGGCCGTCGCTCCGGTGGCAATAATCACAGCATCCGCAAGCACCTGTTTCTCTTCATCCACCGTCAGCCGGAACGGACGAACGGAAAAATCCACCTTCGTTATAATACCGAAACGGATATCCGTTCCGAAACGTTCGGCCTGACGTCTCATATCCTCCATCAATACAGGCCCAGTCACGCCTTCCGGATAACCGGGAAAATTTTCCACTTCCGTCGTTGTGGTCAATTGTCCTCCCATTTGCAAACCGGTATAAACCACAGGGTTAAGATTAGCCCGGGAGGCATAGATTGCCGCCGTATAACCTGCAGGGCCGGAACCGATAATCAGGCATTTTATCTTTTCTACTCCATTTTCTTCTTGCATAAGCTTCACAATTTTAATTTCCCACAAAGCTATTAAAATATAGAGAAAAAGAAAAACGGTGATTTTGAAAAAACGAACCGGAACACTACTCCAACATTGCAATACCACACTCTGCCGCCATACCCCTTTTTTCTCCCTGAAAAGAGATAAAAAAACAACGAAAAGAAACCTTCACTGAAAACAAATGGAAACAAATATTACAGGTAAATAAATTCAGAATGAAGTGCTTGTCCCGTTCCTCCGGACCGCACCCCTGTTCCATTATTGACAAAACAAGCGTTTATCGTTATATTTGTATATAAAGAAAGTACGAAACTAATCCAAAATTGACTTACAGACAACAGTATTCAGTGTAATACTTATTATTTTTTATTTATAACAATCTAAAATAATTATGGGATTTCCGGAAAGACTACAAAGTATTATTGAAGAGAGACAGATTTCAAAATACAAAATAGCTAAAGCTATCGATATTTCAGCAAGTACGGTTTCTAATTATCTGAAAGGCAAAACGAAACCGGATTCAACCAAATTAACCGTACTAAGCAGACTTTTAGGAGTAAACAAAGAATGGCTTCAAACGGGAGAAGGCTCCAAATACACCATCATAGAAACAGATACCATCTACACGCAAATCTTCCAGGACCCGGAAGGCAAACACATGAACGAGAAACTAATCCTTATCCTGGACCGTCTCACCGAAAGCATGCGTGAAAAAGACCAACAAATCAGCATACTGCTTAATCAAATGAATACCTCTGTAACACCTCAGAAATAAATCGGGCGAACCGCTTTCCAGGTAAATGTGTGTGTGACTTGGAGCAGGCCGGATTTCTGAACTGACTGGCATCTGACAATCCCCTGATTTCTCTTCCAATTATAAATACCAGCAATATCTATCGGGTAAAAACAGGAATTTTACCAATCAGCCCAGAAAAGGCCCACGTTCATTCTGACACCTTAATGCTTGTCATTCCTAAAAAAATCCGACAGCAAAAAGGCATCTTCAGCATAATAACACATCACCGGAGAAAAAGCCTCATACGTATAAGGCACATATTCCGATAACTGCACGGCAACAAACCGATTATCGGAAGAAAGCATCACATCCATTTTCACACCGGAATTTATCTGCCGTTTCAACCCCTTCAACCTCTCGAACTCCTTAGATTCCAGACAATCTTTCAACACCTGCCGCTCCTTATTGTCAAAATAAACCGACATCCGTTTTATCCGGCTTCCCGTCGGTTTAAAAAAATAACAATTCCTTCCCGTAAAAAACTTCACAATCCCTCCCAAAAACAGGCATACAGCCGCTGTCAACAAAAAAGTCGACAAAGAAGAATTAGGGTCCGGAACCGAAAACGCCCCCAACGTCGCCAAAACCGCTGCCAACATCAACCCGATAGAAGCCATCGAAACCCGGTTTTGTCTTACCACTTCACGATTAGTCACATTTTCTATATCTTCCGTCATAACAGTATATCTTTCCATAATTACTCTTTTTAATTGATTTATAAATCTGTCCCGATTCCCGCGCCACTTCCGGATACAACACAAACATCTTCCCCCCGGACAATAGGGGAAACAACTCATTTACAGGAAAGAATACCGCTAAATAATCAGCCGGCAAAGCTGATAAAGATAATATCCGGATTGTTTCTGAAGCGCATGATAATCCCCGGAATCACCGAAGACCGTCCGGGAAAGGGCAATAAGCCGACGGGGTAGCATACCGGAAAAGTTCACCAACCGGTCTCCGTTCATTCTGAACTGGGGGTAACGGCGCCCTATAAAATGGACACTGGCCGAAGAACTTTGTTGCAGAGAAACATCCGCGACACAATTGGCACCCACCACCGTCCTAAAAAGCTCCGACTCACATTCCGTCAAAAGGTCAATCCGCTCCCTGCCGCCTTCACACGCCTCTTCGGCGGGACAAAACAGATATGCCCCTCCCGCTACGGCCAGCCAACATATGAATAACAGCAGATAACGTTTCATTTCTCGATGAAAAAGACGCCCAAATATACGATAATTTCACATACAAGATTCCCATGTAACACATTTTCCTCCGAAACCGTATATCCGGAAATCTAAAATCAGACAAACCATGATTACAATCATGATACTCCTATTCATTGCGGGCTACACACTCATTGCCCTTGAAAACAAAACCGGTATCAACAAAACTGCCATCGCACTCATACTCTGCATTACACTCTGGGTGCTATACATCTTTGCCCCTCCGGCACAGATTATCGATGCGGACAAAACCAAATTCACGGAATACATCGCCGAAAACCCGGCACTGAAACAACAAAACCTGACAGAACAAGTCCAAAACTTCATCGTCAATGAAGAAATGATTTACCACCTCGGCGACGTGGCGGAAATCCTGTTCTACCTACTGGGAGCCATGACCATAGTCACCCTTATCGACTTGCACCACGGTTTCTCCGGCATCACCCGATTCATCCGCACCCACAGCAAAAAAAAGCTGCTATGGCTGGTCATCCTCCTTACCTTCATCCTATCCGCCATCTTAGACAACATGACAACAGCCATCATCATGATCACCCTGCTTGGCAAACTCCTGGACTCCCCAAAAGAAAAATGGATATTCGGCAGTGCCATCGTCATCGCCGCCAATGCCGGCGGAGCCTGGACTCCCATCGGTGATGTAACGACCATCATGCTGTGGATAGGCAACAACATCACATCCGGACACATCATGAAAAGCCTGTTCCTTCCCAGCCTGGTATCCTGCCTGCTCCCCGTATGGATCATCTCCTTCTCCCTGAAAGGACAACTATCTGCCGCCGGTTCCGTTGCCGCCACAAACGAAACAAACCCTATCGGCCTCAAACAGCAAAACACCATACTCATCCTCGGCATACTGAGCCTGCTTGCCGTACCGGTATTCAAATCCCTGACCCAGCTTCCTCCCTTTGCAGGAATCACCCTCATGTTAGGACTCATGTGGATTTACACCGAAATCCTATACAACCGCCACCCACAAATACCCGCACAAAACCAATACCGGATACCCTACGTACTAAAAAACATCGACCTCTCCACCATCCTGTTTTTCCTCGGCATATTAATGGCTGTTGCCGCCCTCGAAGCCATCGGGATACTTAAGCTTCTCTCCCATTTCCTCGACGTAAAAATACACAACATCTACTTCGTCAACATCATCATCGGACTGCTCTCCTCCGTCATTGACAACGTACCTTTAGTAGCGGCGGCGATAGGCATGTACCCCGTACTTTCCCCCGAAGCGGCCGCCGCCCTGCCCGAAGCGCAATACATGGCCAACTTCATACAAAACGGTGCATTCTGGGACCTGACAGCCTACTGCGCCGGAACCGGAGGCAGCATCCTCATCATAGGCTCCGCAGCCGGAGTAGTCGCCATGGGACTGGAAAAAATAAACTTCATCTGGTACCTGAAACACATCAGCCTTCCCGCCATCATCGGCTTCCTGGCTGGTCTGGGCATCTACTTCCTGCAAAATCAACTATAAATCCTGTCTTTTTTAGACTTCTTGTGTTATCTTTGCCGGCATAACCACAAGACCATGCAACTGCCCCTCTCCGCCCCGTTACAGGATTTCATCGCCCGGCACGAATCCGCCCCTGCCGAAGACCTCCTCCTACACGCACAGCGTTATCCCGACATCGACATAGCCTTTGCCGTAGACCAAATCATCGCCCGGCGGCACATCAAAGCCAAACTTCCCCTGTGGTATCAAAACCGCAACCTGGTATTCCCCTCCCGCATTGCCGCCGAACAATGCTCCTCCGAAACAACCGCCTCCTACAAACAACAACTCATCAAAGGAGAACGGGTCTGCGACCTCACCGGCGGATTGGGCATCGACACCTGGTACCTGGCACAAAAAGCCCGGGAAGTCATATACGTCGAACGCTACCCCGAATACTGCCAGGCAGCAGCCCACAACTTCAAAGCACTCCGAACCGCCAACATACAGATAATAAACTCGGATTGCCGCGAAATACTGGACTCCATACAGGCAGACACCTTCTACATCGACCCCGCCCGACGCTCGGACACCAACAAACGCCTCTTTGCCCTCGGCGATTGCGAACCCAACATCTTGGAACTGAAAAAAACACTGCTACAGCAGGCACAACGCCTCATTATCAAAATCTCCCCCATGGCAGACCTGACGGAAACACTCCGTCTCTTGCCGGAAACTATTGAAATCCATATCCTTGCTATCAAAAATGAATGCAAGGAACTCCTTTTTGTTTTAGAAAATACCCCACAAGAAGTACAGATACACACACGAACATTCCACGACCAAGGAAACCAGGAATACATCTTCACCCTCCGGGAAGAAAAAGAAGCACCGCTGCTCCTGGCGGAAACACCCGGCACCTACCTCTACGAACCCAATGCCGCCCTGCTCAAAAGCGGTGCATTCAAATCCATAGCAATTCGCTACAACCTACAGAAACTCCACCGACACAGCCACCTATACACCTCCGACACCCATTGTGAAAACTTCCCGGGACGGAAATTCCGCATCCGCGAAAGCCTCCCCTTTACAGGAAAACTGCTGAAACAACTCCGTAAAAACACCCCGCAGGCAAACATCGCAACCCGGAACTTCCCGATGACAGTCGACCAAATACGAAAAACATCGGGCATCGCTGACGGCGGGGAAACCTATCTGTTTGCCACCACCCTCGCCGATACCCGACGTTTCCTACTCCTATGTGAGAAAGTCTGAGCCACTGTCACACTTCACTCCAAGCGGACTCACCGCTTCTCCACAAAAGCCCTCTTCTTATTATAATCCACATTCTTCTGCATCTTCAGAAAATCGACAATAGCGTCGACAATCATAATTCCGGTATTCGTTCCGCCTCTCTTCCCCGCAAACTCATACGTACTATTCACATAATTACTCAACCCCACCTTATACTTCTTACTCTCATCCTTCAACTTCTTTCCATTCCTATCTACAAAAACCACATCCACACCCTTTCCTTCCTTATCCTTCAAAATCGTATAACGTCCCTCCGAAACAAACAAATCGACACCCCGCTTCTCCGGATTCTTAATCCCGTTAAAACGGTTCAGAATCAACTCCTTCATCTCCTTCAACGTCAACACATGCGTCACGATATAATTGCTGAAAGGCTCAATCCGGTAAACCATCTCCTTCGTAATATTCCCTGCGGGTATCGAATTCAGACGCACTCCCCCCTTATTATAAAAAACAAAATCACAACCGGCCACCTTACACATGGCATCCGTCACCATTGAAGCCACATCCTCCTTATACTTCAACCCCTTCGAAGTCTCACCCACCTTCTCCATAAACTCCGGACGATTGCAAAACCCCTTCACCATCTCCGCCATCTCCGCATCGGGAGCACCCACCGTATCCAGCTTCACCACTTCAAACGACTTATCCACCAAACGCTTGCCCTTAAACTTCAACGTCGTCACACCGGCATAATTCAGATAAGAACCCGTCTGGGTAATCAACACATCATTAACCACCTTCGGTTCCCGAAGCAGCGTATGCGAATGTCCGCCGATAATAACATCCAGCTCCGGCATACTGACAGCCAACACCGAATCAGTCGTATACCCCAAATGGGTCAAAGCCAGAAATACATCACACTCCCCCTTCAAATCCCGATGTTCATCCACAACCTCCGAAAAATGCCGGAAAGAAATATTCTCCAGATGCGCAGGATTCGTCGCGGGAATACGGTTCCTTCCGTCAATCTCTATCATACTCACAAAACCGAAACGGATACCGGCCTTCTCCAGCATATAATACCCCTGGGGCTGCCCCAACACACTCTCCTCCGCCTGCATATTCGCACAAATAACAGGAAAATTCATCTCCTCTATCCGCTTCCTTAACTCCATCTGACCATAATCAAACTCATGATTCCCAAACGTCGCCAGGTCATACCCCAACTCATTCATAAGCACAACCATCGGCCGCCCCCTCTCCACGGCATTATCCACATACACATTCCCCGAAAAACGGTCGCCGGCATCCACCAGTAACAAATTAGGATGCACTGCCCGCTGCTGCCGCACAAAAGTGGCAAACCGGGGAAACTTATCAATTTGGGCATGTATATCATTCGTTGATATAATCACCACTTCCGTCGTACCGGTACTTCCGCTACAACTCCAAAGGAATGCCGCCGCCACGAACAACACTCCCTGAAAAAAACTTTTAAACTGCATAACTTTCATATTCTGTTTGGACGCCCGAAATTAATAATAAAGTTACCGGATTGCAAATGTCAGCGAATGTTAAATCATCCCCGCCTGCCAAACATTCCCCTCACTTTCACGTAACTATTCCAAACAAAAAAACAAACACAACACATAAAACTCACCCTCTATGAAAACAAACCGCCAATGGCTCAAAAAACTGCTCAACCTACTGGTCATTGCAGGCAGCATATTCATCATCGTAATCATCTCCATCGAACTTCTATCCTCACGCCCCATACTCAGCGAGCGCTTCATCCTCAACAGCCACCTCATCATCTGCGCCATATTCCTGGCCGACTTCCTCGTTCGCTGGTACTACAGCGACAAAACCTGGAAATCCGTCTGTCAAAACATATTCCTCCTGCTCCTGGCCATTCCCTACCTGAACATCGTATACGCCCTCACCCCCGTCATTCCTCACGGACTATGGATTGCCCTGCGGCTCTTCCCCATCGTCCGGGGACTCTACGGCATATCCATCATCGTCTCCTGGATGACCCACAGCAAAGTCACCAACCTCTTCATCACCTACATAGCCATCCTCTTCACCATCGTCTACTTTTGCAGCATCGTATTCTACTTCATGGAACACGGCCCCAACCCCATGGTCAAAACCTACTGGGACGCCTTCAACTGGTCGCTCATGAACGTCACCACCGTCGGCTCCAACATCTTCGGCGTCACCAAACTCGGCCAATCCTTAGCCGTCACCCTCGCCGCCGCCGGAATGATATTCTTCCCCATATTCACCGCCTGGGTCACCACCAAATTCCAGAACAAACGCGACCAAACAGGCAACAAAGCCTAACTTAAACACAATACACCAACCTGTAAAACGACACATCATGGAAGAAAGCTTCCTGGGACTACTGGAATACAGCATAAAAACACACTGGGACCTGCCCTCCCTCACCGACTACAAAGGCATCAGCTACGCCTACCGCGACGTAGCCCGGAAAATCGAAAAACTGCGCCTCTGGTTCGAACACACCGGAATAAAAAAAGGTGACAAAATAGCCCTATGCAGCCGCAACAGCGCCCACTGGGGCATCGCCTTCATCGCCGCCCTCTCCCATGGAGCCATTGTCATCCCCATCCTCCACGAATTCAAACCCGACAACATACACCACATCATCAACCACTCCGAAGCCCGGCTTCTATTCGTCGGCGACGGCAACTGGGCCACACTCGACCACCAGCACATGCCCCACCTCGACGGCATCATACGCATGGAAGACTACACCATCCGACACAGCCGGCTCCCCCTGCTAAACCACATCCGGGAAAAAATAAACGAACTCTTCGAAGAAAAATTCAAAGACCGCTTCACACCGGAAAACATCAGCTACCGCCGGGAACAACCCGACGAAACAGCCCTCATCAACTACACCTCCGGAACCACCAGCGGCTCCAAAGGCGTCATACTCCCCTACCGGAGCATGTGGTCCAACCTCCGCTTCGCCCTCGACCAGATGGGCTACCAACCGGGCAACAAACTCGTGGCCATACTCACCATGGCCCACATGTACGGCCTCGCATTCGAATTCATCTACCCCTTTGCCAGCGGCTCCCAAATATACTTCCTCACCAAAACCCCGTCCCCGGGAGTCATCACGGAAGTATTCACCCAAATCCGCCCCCATCTCATCGTCGCCGTACCGCTTATCATCGAAAAAATCATCCGCAAAAGAGTCCTGCCCAAACTCAAACGCTTCCACATACGGCTCCTGCTCAGGACACCCTACCTCAACAAAAAAATCAAAGCGACCATCCGGCAGAAAATACAAAACGCCTTCGGAGGCCGCTTCAAACTGCTCGCCGTGGGAGGAGCCGCCCTCAACCACGAAGTAGAAGCATTCCTTGCCTCCGTCCGCTTCCCCTACACCGTAGGCTACGGCATGACCGAATGCGGCCCCGGCATCTCCTTCGACGACTGGATAACCTTCCGCCCCGGTTCCTGCGGAAAAGCCATCGACCGGATGGAAATACGGATAGACTCCCCCAACCCCCGGCGCACCGTGGGCGAAATATGCGTCAAAGGCGACAACCTCATGAAAGGATACTACAAAAATCCTCAGGCCACCAACACTGCCATCGACGCCGACGGATGGCTGCACACCGGCGACCTCGGCATCCTCGACGAAAGCGGATACCTATACATCAAAGGACGAAGCAAAAACATGATACTCGGCCCCAGCGGACAAAACATCTACCCCGAAGAAATAGAAGACAAACTCAACGTCATGCCCTACGTCAGCGAATCCCTGATCATCGAACAAAACGGCAAACTGACAGCCCTCATCTACCCCGACTTCGAAGCGGCAAAAACGGCGGGACTATCCGAAGAAGCCCTCACCCGGCAACTCGAACAAGACCGCAAACAGCTGAACGAACTCCTGCCCGCATACAGCCAGATCAGCCGTCTGAAAATACGCGCGAAAGAATTCGAAAAAACACCCAAAAAAAGCATCAAACGCTACCTCTACCAATAACCCGCACCCCAAAACTCCGGCAAACAACCGCTTTTATTTTGACATTCTGGACGAAAAATCTATCTTTGGCTCGTTTAAAGCAAATGACCATGCAGGAATGTTTTCTGAAATACGTTGAAGAAAGTATCAAAAAAAACTGGGACCTACCCTCCCTCACCGACTTCAAAGGTGCCACCTCCTCCTACAAAGACGTGGCGCGCAAAATTGAAAAACTACACATCCTCTTCGAACACAGCGGCATCCGGAAAGGCGACAAAATAGCCCTCTGCAGCCGCAACATGTCCTCCTGGGGCATCGCCTTCCTGGCCACCCTCACCTACGGCGCGATAGCCGTACCCATACTCAACGAATTCAAACCCGACAACATACACCACATCGTCAACCACTCCGAAGCCCGCCTCCTCTTCGTGGGAGACGTCGTTTGGGAAAACCTCGACGAAACGGCCATGCCCGACCTCGACGGCATCATCCGCATCGAAGACTTCTCCCTACGCCACAGCAACAAACCCGAACTCACCCAGGCCCGGGAACGCCTCAACGAACTCTTCGGGAAAAAATACCCCGACCGCTTCACCGCCAACGACGTAAAATACACCCACGACCAACTGGACGAGCTGGCACTCATCAACTACACCTCCGGGACCACCAGCAGCTCCAAAGGCGTCATGCTCACCTACCGGAGCCTTTGGACAAACATGAAATTCGGCATCGAAGTACTCGGATTCAACCCCGGCACCCAAATCGTCTGCATGCTCCCCATGGCCCACATGTACGGACTCGCATTCGAATTCATCTACCAATTCGTCAACGGCACCCACATCCACTTCCTGTCGCGCACCCCGTCGCCAAAAATCATTGCCGACGCCTTTGCGGAAGTAAAACCAGACCTCATTATCACCGTACCCCTCATCATCGAAAAAATCATCCGCAAAAAAATATTCCCCGCCATCGAAAAGCCGCACATGAAACTGCTGATGAACATCCCCATCATCAACGACAAAATCAAAGACACCATCCGGCAAAAACTCATCGACGCCTTAGGAGGAAAATTCCAGGAAATCATCATCGGCGGCGCGGCACTCAACAAAGAAGTCGAAAACTTCCTGCGCACCATCCGCTTCCCCTACACCGTAGGCTACGGCATGACCGAATGCGGCCCCCTGCTCAGCTACGACGACTGGCAAACCTTCAAACAAGGCTCCTGCGGGAAAGCCGTCAACCGCGTACAACTGCGCATCGACTCCGACGACCCGCAAAACACCGTCGGCGAAATCCTGGCAAAAGGTGACTGCGTCATGACCGGATACTTCAAAAACCCCGAAGCCACCGCCGCTGCCCTCGACGCCAACGGATGGCTACACACCGGCGACCTCGGACTCATCGACGCCGACGGCTACCTCTTCATCAAAGGACGAAGCAAAAACATGCTCCTGGGACCCAGTGGACAAAACATCTACCCCGAAGAAATAGAAGACCGCCTCAACAACATGCAACACGTCACCGAATCCATCGTCATCGAACAAGACGGAAAATTAGTGGCCCTCATCTATCCCGACTTCGACAGCCTCCACGCCGCCCGGATTGCCGAAAGCGAAATCCCCGCCATCATGGAAGAAAACAGGAAAGCCCTCAACCAGATGCTGCCTGCCTACAGCCAGATTGCCAAAATCAGAATCTACAACGAAGAATTTGAAAAAACACCCAAACGGAGCATAAAAAGATTCCTTTACCAATAAAACAGCCTCCTTTCCCCCTCTACCACAAAAGTCCCGAGGACGCAACCTCCTCCTCCGGACACATTCCACATCCCCATACGCCCGCAGAACACTTCATATTCCGAACGGAATATTAAATTATTCCGCCTGGAATAGAATAATATTCCATCCGGAATAATTGTTTATTCCGATAAAAACTATATCTTTACTGCGGAAAGACAACACACTATCACACAAACCTACCGGAAACCATGAAAAAGAAACGCGTCAACTGGGAAGTGGGACTCTACCGCTACAACCTCTCGGACAAACAGGCAACTTATCCCCGCGTGCAACTACGCGGCACCGTCACCCTCAAAGAATTAGCCGCCATCATGGAAAAACGCACAGGCATCTACAAAGCCGAAAACACATACGCCATCCTCTCCATCATGGAAAAAATCATCGAAGACTGCCTCATCGAAGGATTTGCCGTATCGGGCCACTTAGGCACACTGACCCCCACCGTCACAGGCCTGTGGGGATACGACCGCATCCAGCCCTCCGTAAGGGAACAAAACAAAGCCGTCATACGCTACGCCATGAGCCCCCGCCTCAAGGAACACCTCGCCGATCCCCTTTTCAAGACCATACCCCGACGGGAAACCGGTCCCACATGCAGCCACGTGGAAAACATCTATGCCGTCAACGACGGTCGGCAGGAATGGCACACCCGCGACGTGCTCATCATCAAAGGCTCCCACCTCCTCATGAACGGCGACGACCCCACACGCGGCCTCTACTTCATCAATGCCGAAACAAACAAAACCGCCGCACACATCACCCCGGACGCCATGCTGCAAAACACCCGCTCCGTAATCATGGCAACCGTTCCCGCCCTCCCGCCGGGCAACTACCGCCTACGCGTCATCTCCCAATGCACCACCTCCTCCCGCCCCCTGCACACCCCGCAAAGCGGAGAAACAAAACAAGCATGGCAGATAAAAAATATGAATTAAAATTCGTATATTCGTGCGCTTAAAAACCGCACTATTCATGAAAAAAAACATACACCGCAAACCGGTAGAAAAAAAAGAACCCGGCTCTGCCCTCTCCTTCCTGCAAGAACCCCGGACACGTGTCATCATCGGACTGACACTCATCCTCCTTTCCTGCTACCTCTTCTTCGCATTCTGCGGATTCTTCCTCACCGGAGGCATCGACCAGAGCCTCCTCGACAAAGGACTGAGAAAAATAGTCTCAAACCCCGACATCGTAGTGGAAAACCCTGCCGGAAAACTCGGAGCCTGGATATCCGACCTATTCATCAACCGCTGGTTCGGCGTCTCCTCCTTCCTCCTCTGCTACCTGCTGATACTGTGCGGCATACGCACCGCCGGCAGACAAATCACAGGATTCCGGAAAAAAATACTCATCACCCTGTTCCTCATCCTGTGGATCTCCCTATTCCTTGGCTACTTCGCCGAAATGATATACTCCTTCTTCGACATCCGCCAGGGATACCTCTACCCGGGAGGAGCCCACGGCTACTTCGTCACCCAATGGCTCAACGCCCTCACCGGAGGCATCGGCACCTTCCTCCTTCTGCTGCTTACATTCGCCACCATCCTATTCTTCGGATTCGAACAAACATTCTATAAATGCCTCGCATTCCTGAAAAACCTCTTCCCCAAAAAGAAAGAGAAACTGCAACAAACCTCCCCGCTACAGGAAACTGCGACAGACCAAGAAACACCGGAATTTACTGACGAACCCGAACCCGTTTTCACTTCGGAAGAAGAACTCCGCATCCCGGAAGAAAACTACGAAACCATACCGGAAACGGAAGAGAAAGACTACGCCGAACCCGCCGACGACCTCTATCCGGAAACAGACCGCACCGACATAGAAAAAGGATTCGAAAACATACCGGCATCCATCAACGACTTCGAATTCCAGCAGGAAATCACAGACATGCAGCCCGCCGACGAATGGGACACCGATAAACCGGAAGAACTGCTTGACTACAAAGCGACACCCGAAGAAAACGAAGACGACGAAGACATCGAACTGACCGTCAACACCGAAAACCAGGAAGAAACCGTCGCCAAAAACATCGAACCCGAAGGCGACTACGACCCCACACTCGACTTGTCCAACTACCAATACCCGTCCCTCGACCTCCTGGAAGAACACTCCAGCGGCAACCCCAAAGTCACCCAGGAAGAACTCGACGAAAACAAAAACAAAATCGTCGAAACCCTGCGGAACTACAAAATAGAAATCGTCAAAATCAAAGCCACCATCGGCCCGACGGTTACCCTCTACGAAATCATCCCGGCACCGGGAGTGAAAATATCCAAAATCAAAAACCTGGAAGACGACATCGCGCTGAGCCTGGCGGCATTGGGAATCCGCATCATCGCCCCCATTCCCGGAGCCGGAACCATCGGTATTGAGGTCCCGAACCAAAACCCGGAAATCGTATCCATGCGGGGCATCATCGCCTCCAAAAAATTCCAGGAATCCAAATACGCCCTACCGATTGCCTTGGGACGCACCATCTCCAACGAAACCTACACCTTCGACCTGGCCAAAATGCCCCACCTGCTGGTAGCCGGTGCCACCGGGCAAGGAAAATCCGTAGGACTGAATGCCATCATCACCTCCTTGCTCTACAAAAAACACCCGTCACAACTCAAATTCGTGATGGTAGACCCCAAAAAAGTAGAACTAAGCATCTACTCCGTCATTGAAAAACACTTCCTCGCCAAACTCCCTGACGAAGACGAAGCCATCATCACCGAGACCACCAAAGTAATCAACACGCTGAACTCCCTCTGCATTGAGATGGACAGCCGCTACGACCTGTTGAAAGAAGCCCAGGTCCGGAACATCAAAGAATACAACGAAAAATTCGTCAAACGCCACCTCAATCCGGCGAAAGGACACAAATACCTCCCCTACATCGTAGTCGTAGTGGATGAATTTGCCGACCTCATCATGACGGCAGGCAAAGACGTGGAGACCCCCATCGCCCGTATCGCACAATTGGCCCGTGCCGTAGGGATACACATGATAATTGCCACCCAACGGCCTTCCACCAACATCATCACCGGCGTCATCAAAGCCAACTTCCCGGCGCGCATCGCCTTCAAAGTGGCCTCCATGATTGACTCCCGCACCATCCTCGACTCCCCCGGAGCCAACCAGCTCATCGGACGGGGAGACATGCTGATTTCCGTCGGCAGCGAAATGACCCGCGTCCAATGCGCTTTTGTCGACACCCCGGAAATCGACGCCATCACCCATTACATCGCCGGCCAGCAATCCTACCCGTCGGCATTCGCATTACCGGAATACACCCCCGAAGGTGAAGGCGGAGGCGGCGTCTCCGACGCAGACCTGGGAGCCAAAGACCCCTTATTCGAAGAAGCAGCCCGCTTAGTGGTCAACTCACAGCAAGGCTCCACCTCCTCCATACAACGCCGCTTCTCCATCGGCTACAACCGGGCGGGACGCATCATCGACCAACTGGAAGCCGCCGGAATCGTCGGCCCCTTTGAAGGAAGCAAAGCCCGTCAGGTACTCATTCCCGACGAATACAGCCTCGAAATGTTACTGAACAACTTAAGCGACAAATTTTAAACTGACATAAACCATGTTCATCGAACAAGCCTCCACCGGAAAAAACAACTGGTTCCTTTACATACTGACCATTCTGATTGTTTTCCTCGTCATGCAGATAGCCAGCCTCCCTCTGGTCATATACCTCCTGGTCACCAACCCGGAAACCCTGCAAAACGGAGGACTGGAAGTCACCACTGACACCAACCTGGGACTGGCACTGACCCTGCTCACCTTTGTCGCCGGATTCTTCTCCCTGTTTTTCTGCGTCAAATACATCCACCGGAAAAACTACCTGGACATCGTGACCAGCCGTCCGAAATTCAACTGGCAACGCTTCTTCTTCGGAGCAGGAATATGGGCCGTGTTAAGCCTGCTAACCATACTTATCACCATCTGCACCAGCGAAGAAAACGAAATCGTCTTCCAATTCGAACCGGTCAACTTCATCGGATTGGCAGCAATTTCCTTATTACTGCTTCCCTTCCAGACCGCCTTCGAAGAAATCATATTCAGAGGCTACCTCATGCAGGGATTCACCCTCTTTTTCAAATCCCGCTGGGTCGCTTTCCTCATCGTCGCCATCCTCTTCGGACTCATGCACGGCGCCAACCCCGAAGTCAAAAACTTCGGAGCGGAAATCGCCCTGCCGCAATACATCACCATGGGACTGATACTGGGCTTCATTGCCCTCAAAGACGAAGGACTGGAACTGGCCATCGGACTACACGCCGCCAACAACATCCTGGCAGCCGTCACCTTCACCTCCGACGCCTCCGCACTCCAGACCCACGCCCTATTTAAAGACCTCAACCCCTCGGCCTCCCACCTGGACACGCTGATTCTTTTAATAGCCGGTATCCTATTTATCGCCGTCTGCAACCGGAAATATCACTTCCTGCACGACGGGTTAAAATAAAATTACTACCTTTACGGACATTCATAAATTAACCAACATAAATAAAATAAAAACATGAAAAGAACTGCACTCTTAACCCTGGGCTTATTGCTGGCTTGCGCCACAATCGCCACAGCAGGCGACAGCAAAAAGAAAAAAGAAGACACCAAAGAAGGCTACGTCTTCACCGAACTCAAACGCCTTCCGACCACTTCCGTAAAATCACAGGACAGAGCCGGCACCTGCTGGTCATGGTCAACCATTTCATTCCTGGAATCTGAAATCATGCGTCTCGGCAAAGACTCCGTAAGCCTTTCGCCCATGTACATCGTATGGAACACCTACGACGAAAAAGCCAACAAATACGTCCGCATGCACGGCTGTATGAACTTCGGACAAGGCGGTGCCTCTGCCGATGTAACCTGGGCCATCAAAAACTACGGTATCGTTCCGTTAGAAACATACAAAGGACTGAACTACGGTGAAAAAGTACACGCCCACGGCGAACTTGACGGCATACTGAAAGCCTACGTGGATGTCATCGTAAAAAATCCGAACCGCAAAATCAGCACCGCCTGGAAACAGGGATACGACGCCATCCTGGACGCCTACCTCGGTGAAAAACCGGAAAAATTCACCTTCCGCGGAAAAGAATACACCCCGATGTCCTTCTACAAAGAAGCCACCGGCCTCAACATGGACGACTACGTCAGCCTTACCTCCTTCACCCACCATCCCTTCTACACCCAATTTGCCGTAGAAGTACCGGACAACTGGATTGGTGAAATGAGCTACAACCTGCCTCTTGACGAACTCATGGACGTACTGGACAAAGCCATTGACAACGGCTACACCTTTTCCTGGGGTTCTGACGTATCCGAAACCGGCTTCCTGAGAGACGGCATCGCCATCATTCCGGATATCGAAAACGTAGAAACCAAAGACGCTGAAATCGCCAAATGGGTAAAAATGAACAAAACCGACAAACAGGCCAAACTGGCTGAAAAACCCGTCGTACAGAAACAAATTACCCAGGAAATGCGCCAGGAAGCATTTGACAACTACGAAACCACCGACGACCACGGCATGCACGTCGTAGGAAAAGCAGTAGACCAAAACGGAAACAAATACTTCATCGTTAAAAACTCCTGGGGAGACTACAACAAATACCACGGCTATCTGTACGCCTCCTATCCTTTCGTCGCTTACAAAACGACATCCGTGATGATTCACAAAGATGCCCTTCCGCAAGCCCTGAAAGACAAACTCGGAATAAAATAAAAACGATTAAAAAGTTGAAACGTTAAAAAGTTAAAGAGTTGAAAAAATTTTTCTTTTCAGCTCTTTAACCTTTTTACCCCCTTTCAACGTTTCAACTTTTTCAACCTCTTAAACTTTTAAACCTTTTCACCATGAATCAGACCATCGAAATCAAAAAAAATATTTTCTGGACAGGGGTCAACGACCGTCGCACCCACCTGTTTGAAAACTACTGGCCTATCCCGAAAGGAGTAGCCTACAACTCCTACGTCATTCTCGATGAAAAAGTGGCAGTCATCGACACCGTAGAAAGAAGCCGGATGGAAGACTACCTGGACAAACTGGAAAACCTCCTGCAAGGCAAACCCATCGACTACCTCATCATCAACCACATGGAACCCGACCATTCCGGCTCCATCAAAGCCCTGCTTTGCCACTATCCCGGAATGACCATCGTAGGAAACGCCAAAACCTTCCCCATGCTCCAGAACTACTACGGCATACACAACAACCTGCTGGAAGTCAAAGAAGGCGACAAAATTTCCTTAGGCAAACGGGAACTGCAATTCTACATGGCCCCGATGCTGCACTGGCCCGAAACCATGGTAACCTACGTCCCCGACGAAAAACTCCTGTTCAGCGGTGACATATTCGGAGCCTTCGGCACCTTGGACGGAGGCATCTTTGACGACCAGGTAGACCTCGACTATCTGGAAGAAGAAATCAGCCGCTACTACTCCAACATCGTCGGCAAATACGGCGCACCCGCCCAAACGGCACTGAAAAAATTAGGCACACTGCCCATAGAAACCATTTGCGCCACCCACGGCCCCATCTGGCGTTCGCACATCAGCGACATCATCGCCAAATACGACAAATGGAGCAAATACGAAACCGAACCCGGTGTCGTCATCGCATTCAGCTCCATGTACGGTCACACGGAAAACATGGCGGACTGCATCGCCCGCTACCTGGCGGAAAAAGGCGTCCGGAAAATCAGGATACACGACACCTCCAAGACCCATCCGTCCTACATCATCAACGACATATTCAGATACAAAGGCGTTATCTTAGGAAGCTGCGCATACAACGGCGGAATTTTCCCGACCATGGAAACCCTCTTGAATGAACTGGAACACATGGGTGTCAAAAATCACCTCCTCAGCTTCTTTGCCAACAAAACCTGGGCAGGCGGAGCCGTTCCCCGATTCACTCAATTTGCAGAAAAAATAAAATGGGAAATCGTCAGTCCCCACGTAGAAGCGACAGGAGCACTCTCACCCTCGGACACAGAAGAATGCCGCAACATCGCCTACGCTATGGCCGACAAACTTCTCTCCGGCAAATAAAACCAAAAAACGAGGATGGTACCATCCTCGTTTTTTTATCCTTATACACTCAAGTCCATTTCCTACTTGCGAAATTGCTCATCCATATAAGCGGCAGCCCGTCGACCGTCGCCCATGGCAAGAATAACGGTAGCCCCCCCTCTGACAATATCACCGCCTGCATATAGCTCCGGCAGATTCGACTGCATCGTCCGTTCATCGACAACAATCGTACCCTTCTTAGAAACCTCCAGACCCGCAACGGAATTCGGGACAATCGGATTCGGGGAAACCCCGACAGCCACAACGACCACATCAGCATCTATCAGATACTCGGAACCTTCCACCGCCACAGGACTACGACGACCACTGGCATCCGGTTCCCCCAACTCCATTTTCTGCACCTTCACCTGCTTCACCCTTCCCTGTTCATCCGTCAAATACTCCACGGGATTTGTCAAAGTAATAAACTCGCATCCCTCCTCCTTGGCATGTTTCACCTCCTCCAAGCGGGCAGGCATCTCCACCTCACTCCGGCGATACACAATCATAGCCCTCTCCGCTCCCAAACGCCGGGCGGTGCGCACCGAATCCATCGCCGTATTTCCTCCGCCAACCACCACCACATTCTTACCATGAAACACCGGTGTATCGGCATCATCACTGTCCGCCCCCATCAGATTTACCCGGGTCAGGTACTCATTGGACGAAAGTATACCGTTGGCATTCTCGCCCGGAATATTCATAAAACGCGGAAGTCCCGCCCCCGATCCGATATAAAAAGCACGGAATCCCTCCGCCTTCAGACTCTCGACACTCTCCGTCATACCCACAATAAAATTGGTGACAAACTTCACGCCCATCCTTTTGAGATTGTCAATCTCCACATCCACAATCCGGTTCGGCAAACGGAACTCCGGAATCCCGTATTTCAATACGCCCCCGATTTCGTGCAACGCTTCAAAAACCGTCACATCATATCCCCGTTTCGCCATATCCCCGGCAAACGACAAACCAGAAGGCCCCGAACCGACCACCGCCACCTTTATGCCGTTAGGTGCAGCGACTTCCGGAATACTGATTTGACCGGATTCCCGTTCATAATCGGCAGCAAAACGCTCCAAATAGCCTATTGCCACCGGAGACTTTTTCAACTTTTGCAGATAGAAACACTTCGACTCACACTGCTTCTCCTGCGGACATACCCTTCCGCACACCGCCGGCAAAGCGCTCGTCCGCTTCAAGACAACCGCCGCCTCGGTAAACTCTCCCCGCTCTATATTTTTGATGAATCCCGGTATATCTATCCCCACCGGACACCCTTCCATACACGTAGGATTCACACAATCCATACAACGCCGCGCTTCCCGTTGCGCCATTTCCGACGTCAAACCGGTATTCACTTCCAGACGCTGGCTCTTGATTCTCTCTTCCGGAGCCAATTCCGGCATCTTCACCCGTTCAATCTCCGTCCTTTCCTTCGCCTTAACAGCCTCCCGAAGTTGTTTCCGCCACTCCGTATTTCTGTCACTTATTCCCATAATTATTCATCCTTTCCGTTTCAATACTCTTGTATCCGCCCAAACGCCGCATCATTTCGTCAAAATCAATCTGATGGGCATCGAATTCCGGACCGTCAATACAGGTGAACTTCGTCCTTCCACCCACCGTCACCCGACACGCCCCGCACATTCCCGTGCCATCCACCATAATCGCATTCAAACTGGCAATCGTCGGAATCTCATACTTACGCGTCAACAACGCACAGAATTTCATCATTACAGCCGGCCCAATCGTCACCGCCATATCCACCTTTTCCCGTTTTATCACCTCTTCCATCCCTTCTGTCACCAACCCTTTCCGACCATAACTGCCGTCATCCGTCATCACAATCACCTCGTCCGAATACTTCCGGATTTCATTCTCCAGGATAACCAACTCCTTACTCCGCGCTGCCAACACCGACACCACCCGATTACCCGCTTCCTTGAATCCCTGTACTATCGGCAACAAAGGTGCCACACCAACTCCCCCGCCACATGCCAACACCGTCCCGACCTTTTCGATATGGGTCGCTTTCCCCAGAGGTCCCACCAAATCCGTAACACAATCGCCCACATTCAGATTACACAATTTGGTCGAAGACACACCCATCTTCTGAACCACCAATGTAATGGAACCTTTCTTCACATCCGCAGCCGAAATCGTCAGAGGCATCCTCTCTCCCTTTTCCCCCACCCTCACAATCACAAAATTACCCGGTTTACGGGCTTTGGCTATCAAAGGCGCCTCCACTTCCAACTGCACGACCTTCTCCGAAAAGTACTTCTTATCCAATATCCTGTTCATAATCCGATGCTGTTTTTTTCAAATCGTCCCACAAAAATACTGTCTATTTTCTTCCCTGCAATCCTTTCCCTGAAATTTGATTAAAAATCTTTACATTTGCACCAAACCAACAGGTAAACATCATGAGCAACAAAAAAGGAAAAATCAACGTCGTCTACTCGACCAACCCCGATTTCAACTACCAATATGAAGAGGAAGAAGAACAAACCACCCTTCCTCCCGAAAAACAAAACCTGCGCGTAACCCTGGACTCCAAACAACGGGCAGGTAAAACAGTGACACTGATAGACGGTTTCATAGGCACCGAAGAAGATTTGAAAGACCTTGCCAAACTACTGAAAAACAAATGCGGTGTAGGCGGCTCTGTAAAAGAAGGCCAAATCATCATACAAGGGGCATTCAAAGACAAAGTGCTCGCAATTCTGCACGACAACCACTACCGCGCACGCTAAAACCGCACCACAAATAATTCCACAAAAAAAGGGCTACCTTCCGGTAGCCCTTTTCATATAAAGCGTTATCCCTATTAATTACAACCACTTCACCAAGGCAAAATCCTGGCGATGGGGCAGTAATGCATTCTTCGGATAGATACGGATTGCCAAATTCAGCAACCCCGGAGCATCGGCCGTAACATCCAGACGGTAAGTCGCCTTGCTCTCCTGCTGGGAAACAGCCGTAAAGTCATGTTTCTCCCGGATAACCAATTTACCGTTACGCTGTTCCGCCGCAACCAATTCCACTCCTACATCTTCCATCGTCAAATCGCCGATTTCCAGCGTCACCTCTGCCCAATAAGACTTACCTAAAGCGATAATCTGTTTGGAGCGGTTAGGCAACTGTATATCCACCACTTCGATATTATCCCATTCCCGGGTCACTTTCTTCTTCCACTCTGCAATCTCGGTAGCTTCTGCAAAATTATCAGCGATCATCTTCTGGTAACGTTCCGCCATCGGGATGTAATACTGATTCTCATAATCCATCAACATCCGGTTGGTCGTAAAATTGGAAGCCACCTTAGCGATGGTATTCTTGATATAGCTGATCCATTTCGGTGACATGCCGGCAGCGTTCTTATCATAGAACAGAGGCGCAATATCATCGTCAATGATATTGTAAATCATCTCGGAATCCAGTTCATCCTGGAAGCCCTGGTTCTCATAAGTACGTTCCATCGGCAACATCCAGCCGGCATCCGGGCGATAGCCCTCAACCCACCAACCGTCCAATACACTGAAATGCATCACTCCGTTCATGGCGGCTTTCTCACCACTGGTTCCGGAAGCCTCCTGCGGACGGGTCGGGGTATTCATCCACACATCGACACCCTGTACCAAATTCTTGGCCAGGTCCATATCATAATTCGGGATGAAAAGAATCTTTCCGATAAACCGCGGGTCTTTCGACACCTCCACAATCCGCTTGATCAAATCCTGTCCGGCACGGTCGGCAGGGTGAGCCTTCCCGGCAAAGATAAACTGTACAGGATGTTTCGGATTATTGACAATCTCATTCAGACGGTCCAAATTCCGGAACAACAGATGAGCCCGTTTATACGTCGCAAAACGACGGGCAAAACCGATGGTCAGAATATCATCCCGCAACGTATCATGAATCTCAATCACCTGACGCGGTGTAAAATAAGAAGCGGCCACTCCGCTGGTCAACATCTTCTTGATATGGTCAATCAGACGCTTGCGCAGCTTATTGCGCACTTCAAACACCACCTCATCGGAAACTTTATAGATTTCCTCAAAACATTTCTTGTCATAATTATGCGTCTGGAAAGCATCACCGAAAATAGAAGACTCTATCTTCTTCCATTCGGGAGCCGTCCACGTCGGATAATGCACACCGTTGGTCACATAACTGATATGCAGTTCCTCCGGCAGATAACCGGGCCACAAGCCTTTGAAAATATCCCGGCTCACTTCGCCATGCAACCAGCTCACACCGTTCACTTCCTGTGAAAGATTAGCGGCAAGGAAGCTCATGGAGAACTTCTCATTCGGGTCGCCCACATTGATTTTACCCAATCCCAACAATTGCTCCCAACTGATTTTCAGACGGTCGGAATAATGAGAAATATAGGTACGCAACATATTCTCAGAGAAAGCATCATGTCCGGCAGGTACCGGCGTATGGGTCGTAAACAGAGAAGAAGCACGCACAACCTCCATTGCCTCTGCAAAAGTCAGATGGTCATCCTGAATATATTCTTTCAGACGTTCCAATCCGATGAAAGCGGCATGTCCCTCATTACAATGATAAGTCGCAGCATCGATTCCTAATTTTCTCAATGCCTGGATACCGCCGCATCCCAACAGCAATTCCTGTTTGAGGCGGTTTTCCCAGTCACCTCCGTAAAGATGATGGGTAATGGAACGGTCTTCTTCCAAATTGTCCTCGAAATCCGTATCCAACAGATACAACTCGATACGTCCCACATCTACTCTCCAAATACGGGCATACACATTCCGTCCCGGAAATACCAAGCTGACCGTCTGCCAGTTTCCCTTCTCATCACGCACCGGAGTAACGGCGATTTTCATAAAATCCTGCGCTTCGTACTCAGCCTCCTGGTCGCCCATGGAAGACAATTTCTGGGTAAAATAACCGTAGCGGTATAACAAACCGACGGCCGTAATTTTCGTACCCTTGTCACTGGCCTCTTTCAAATAGTCGCCGGCCAGGATTCCCAAACCTCCGGAATAAATCTTCAGAGAGGTGTGCAACCCGTACTCCATACTGAAATAAGCCACTCCGGCTCCGCTCATATGTTCTTTTCCGGCCATATAAGCCTTGAAGTGCCCGTACACGGTCTCCAACTTATTGACGAATTCCGGGTCATTCTCCAATTCCTTATACCGGCTCAACGGAATTTTATCAAGCATGGCAATGGGGTTATGTCCGGAAGCCCGCCACTCTTCCAAATCAATACTACGGAAAAGTTCACGCGCTTCGTCATTCCAACACCACCAAAGATTCTTTGACAATTCCTCCAATGCGATTAATTTTTCCGGAATCGAACGGTGGATCATTACGCTAATCCAATGCGGATTATTCACTGAAAGTTGTTTTTCTATATATGTCATTTGTTCATGAATTGCAGCCGGCATATCTTTCAGACGGTCATTGACCCGATTTAATGCCAGTTCATATGCTTTTTTATAATAAATAATCAAATTATCCCAAAGAGCGATGCGGGAAACATCTTTCGCATTCTCCTTGTTTTTCACGACTTCGGCTAAACTCAACCCGGCAACACATTTAATTCTGTCTGCAATCGAAGCGATGACGGCATCATTGTTGCCATCCTCCCGGCGGATCACATCAATGCCGGGATGCTCCATATTATAATGCTCCTGCACCCACAGACCGAATCCGGCCAACGTGGTCGTGATGGTAGGTACCTTGAATGCCAGACTCTCCAAAGGCGTGTATCCCCACGGTTCATAATAAGAGGGGAATATCGTCAGGTCCATACCAATCAGAAGGTCATAATAAGGCATATTGAAAATACCGTCATCTCCGTTCAAATAAGAAGGCACAAAGAACACTTTCACCATGTCCTTATCACTGTTGCCTAAATTCTGTGCACGAATACTGTTCATCACAGGGTCGTGAGCTACATCCGACAAATTATGGGTAAGATAGGGATTTCCAACCACAACCGGCTGATTCGGAGTATTCAGGTTATGAAGCAACTCGCCGTTGGCTCCCGTCTGTCCTGCCGGTACCAATACGAAAGCAAGAACCTCCTTGTTAATACCGTTTTCCCGGTTGAGACGTCCCAGCGCCTCCATAAACACGTCGATTCCCTTGTTTTTGAATTCATAACGGCCGCTGATGCCGATAATCAGCGCATCTTCAGCCACAGGACGTCCTAAAAGAGCCTGAGCCACCCGCATGAACTTCTCCCGTCCGGCAAGACGCTTGGCTTCAAACTGATCCTCCTGTGGGGTAAACACATTCTCAAATCCGTTCGGAGTAACAATATCCACCTTCTTACCCAGAAAATGTTCACATTCCGTAGCCGTAATCTCACTTACCGTCGTAAAACAGTCCGCATTCTGAGCCGCCGTTTTCTCCAACGACTGCTTTGCCACCACATTAAAACGACGCGCCAGCTCTTCCGGCACATAATTTTTCATTTCACTATACAACGGCAAATGATTGCCAGCCACACACCGTCCCAAAACCGTGGCATGCGTCGTAAACACGCATCCCACCTGCGGCATGGCATATTTCAGATACAACAACCCCGTCCCCGTCATCCATTCATGGAACTGCGCAATCATACGCTGACGCAACGTGGCGTTGAAACGCACAAAACTCTCAATCACTCTTCCGGAAGCATACCCGAACAAAGCAGGCTCTATATAATCCCATTGCCCGCTGAGCGAATCCAGTTTATACTTCTCCCAGAAAGAAGAAAAAATCGCATCCTTCTGTGCTATAAACGTAGTGTAATCCACTAAAATAACAATCGGTTTCCCCGCCACATTCCAACGTCCCACCTTTATGCGCAACCCCTCCTGGGCCGCTCTCATCCGCCATGATTTAAACAGACGCGGATCATCGATAAATTCCGGATTTTGTTCCGTATACCTCCATACATCCGGCCCAATCAGGATATGGCTGCTGCTATACTCCTTCACCATATTCAACGCTTTCGTCGAAATGACCGTATGTATCCCTCCAACCTTATTACAAACCTCCCAACTCACTTCAAACAAGTATGCGGGATTTTTCATCTTATTATTATCCATAGAAAAATCGTATTTAATCATTTAGGCACGCAAAGATACGAAAAAAGTTGAAAGTGTCATAAGGTTAAAAGATTGAAAACACAAACCTATCATTTTTGGTATAAAAACAATAGGTTTAAAAAAGAGTATCTTTTTGCCCAAAAAAGATATCCTTTTTTACTCAAAAACATACTCTTTTTTATTCAAAAGTGACAGCATCCATTTTTAACCTTTTTAACTCTTCAACATTTCAACCTTTTTTCTTACTTTTGCCCTGCTACGATGAGAGTAAGCGTATTCCGTCGCAGCGGACATATTTAATTTGAAGCGTTTAGCTTTATCCTTCACAAGAAAACGACCAAATTTCAGCATCGAAGGATAAGCAGTACAAACGCTCGCGTTTGCCGTATATACACTCTATATACCCGGTCAAGCGTGGGTAACTGTTTATTTCGATGCGGGTGCTTGGTCGT